>CAVQRR010000005.1:0-272817 GCA_963715325.1 uncultured Acidimicrobiales bacterium | reverse complement strand
TGGCCACGATGGAGGTGGTCGACCAGACCACCTTCGTCGCCGCAGACGGCACGTTCACCCTCGAGTTGGCCATCGACCCCCCGCCGCCGCCGGGGCCGGCGGCCGCCGACTCCTCCCTGGCGATCACCGTTCACGGACTGCTGGGAGCGGAGGCCGAGGTCGACGAGTCCTTGACCCAGCCGCTGAACCGGCTCCCGGTCCGCTCCCTGGCAGAGGTGCCGAGCGACGGTCCGGGCCGCTACCGGCTCGAGATCCCGATCCGCTCCGGTCCACAGTTCGATGAGCTCGACCGGGTGCTGCTGCCGAACCCCGGCGTGTATCCCTTGGCGGTCGAGCTCCGCTCCCCCGACGGCTCGCTGGCGTCGACCCGAACCCATCTGGTCAGGCTGCCCCAGGTGACGAGCGAGGACGGCCCGGTCGACGGCCCGCTGCCGGTGGCGATCGTGCTGAGCGTTTCGACCACGGAGGGCCTGACCGTCGACGACGTTCGCCGGCTGCTCGTCGACCACCCGTCGATTCCGATGACGGTGATCCTCCAGGAGGGGGTCGAGAATCAGCTGCGGTCCGATCCCGAGCTGGCGGTCGGCTTCGTCGAGGCGCTGGCCGGGCGGCCGGTGCTGGCGGTTCCACCGGTCGACCTCGATCCATCGGCGCTGGCCGAGATCGATCAGGCCGATCTCTATCTCTCGGCGACCGAGTCGGCCAGAGCGGAACTGGCGGCATTGGGACTCACGGTGGCGGCCGACGTGGCCATGCTCGACGCCCCCATAACCGAGGCCGGCATGAACGTGATCAACCGGCTGGGGATCCGCTCGGTGCTCGACACCGGGACGGTGGCGTCGGGCAGTGGCCGGCTCGAGAGCCAGGGCCGGCGCCTGCAGGTGGCCAGGATCGATCAGGAGCTGAGCAGGATCCTCGGCGGCGGGACCGACGGGCCGCATCGAGCCAACCGGGTGTTGGCCCGGTTGACCATGCGAGGCCTGGTCGGCGACGCACCGGTGGTACTCGGCGGCGCCGAGCTCGGCGTCGACCCCGGGCCGTCGATCGACGCCCTGCTCCGGGCGCTGACCCAACCGGGGGCACCTCGACCGATCCTGTTGTCGGATGCCACCGCCGTGCCGATGTTGCGACTGGCCGAGCGGCCGGAGCAGGACCTCGTGCCGGTCGCCGAGCTGCTGGTGGCGGTGCAGGCCAAGGTGGTGACCTACGAGGGCTTCTTCAGCGGCGGTGGGAACACGCCGACGTACTACCGCCAGCAGATCCTGTCGGCCCTGACCCGGCAACGGAACCCGACCGACCGACGCCGGGCGTTGGAACTGCTCGACTCCCAACTCGACGATGACCTGTCGGTGATCGAGCTCCACGATGGGCGGCCGGTCACCCTGGCCGCCAGGTCGGCCCCGATCCCGATCATCGTCGAGAACAACTCCGGAGGACCCCGCCAGATCCTGCTCCGCTTCGACAGCGACAAGGTGGTGGCAACCGAGGATCGCCAGCTCATCACCGTGCAACCGGGGACCAGCGCTCTCGAGGTCGAACTGGAGACCAGGTCGTTGGGGGTGTCCCCGCTGGAGGTCTCGGTGTGGACCCCGGACGAGGTCCGGCTGCTGGCCGACACCCGGTACCAGATCAGGTCGACCGCGGTCCCCGGCCTCGGGCTGCTGGTCTCCATCGGAGCCGTGTGCCTGCTGGCCGCCTGGTGGGTTCTCGACGTCAGGAAACGGCGTGCCGCCCCGGTGGCCGGGGCGGTTCCGAGCGCCGGCGGATCCGAAATGAAGCCTGTCGAATCGAGCGGTAGCGTGTAGAGGTGCTTTCCCCGCCAAACCCCGGACGGTTCCTCGCCGCCGATCTCGGCGCGGGGATGGGCGGGCCGGACCCCACGATCTCCAAGGCCGAGGCCGGCCTGATGCTCGGCGGCCGCTACCAGCTGGTCAGCCCCATCGCCTCGGGCGGTATGGCCCAGGTGTGGCAGGCCCAGGACGTCTCGCTGATCCGTCGGGTTGCGATCAAGATCCTGCACCCCCATCTGGCAACCGACCAGGCGTTCGTCGCCCGGTTCCGTCGGGAGGCGGTGGCGTCCGCCCGGTTGTCGCACCGCTCGATCGTGGCGATCTACGACACCCTGAGCGAGAACGGCGTCGAGGCGATCGTCATGGAGCTGATCGACGGCCGAACCCTTCGAGCGGTGCTCGACGAAGCGCACCTGCTGCCGCCGGCCGATGTCGTCGATGTCGGTATTCAGATCTCCGATGCCCTCGATGCGGCCCACCGGGCCGGGATCGTGCACCGAGACATCAAACCGGCCAACATCATGGTCGGGTCCGACCGGCGGATCATGGTCACCGATTTCGGCATCGCCAAGGCCCAGAAGGACGCCGACCTGACCCATACCGGCACTTTGCTCGGCACCGCCAAGTACCTGGCACCGGAACAGGTTGCAGGCGAACCGGTCGACCCTCGGGCCGACATCTACGCCCTCGGTGTCGTGCTGTTCGAGGCGGCGACCGGGACCGCCCCGTTCCAGGCCGAAAGCGATGCCGGAACGGCCCTGGCCCGGCTCCAGGGTGAGGTGCCGCACTGCCGGCAGCGTCGGGCCACGGTGCCGGTCGGCCTCGACGAGGTGATCGCCCGGTCCATGGCCCGCCACCCCGAGCAGCGTTACGAGCGGGCATCGGCGTTCCGGGCGGCGTTGGCCGCGATCGACCTGTCGAACGTGCGGACCGACACCTCCGACCTGCGGCCGTCGTTCTCCGGAAACGGCTCCACCGCTGCGGCCGCCGCCTCCGGCTGGGTTCCCGTCGTCCCGCCGATCGTCCCCACCGCGGCACCACCGACCGGCCCACCGGTGCCGCCGCCGTACCCGTCGCCTTCGGGAACGGCCATTCTCCCCACCCCGATCGACCCGTCGAACCGACAGCCCCTGCCGGTCGGGCCACCCCTCGACAGTGGCGGTCAACCGGGTCGAAAGCAGCGCAAGGCCGACAGAAATGCGGCCAAGCGTGGCGGAAAGGCAAAGAAGGGGAAGGGACAGAGGCCACGATCTGGACCGATGCCGATCGAGGGCCGGCAGCGGCCGACCAAGACCATCGTCGCCGCCCTCATCGTCGGCGGGCTGGTGGTGTCTGGCTTGTTGTTGACCTCGCTGCTCGACCCGGGCGCCGGTGGCCCAGGCGGCGCCGGTTCGGCCACGATCGTCTCCGCCGAGCCGTTCGATCCCCGCGGCGACCAATCGGAGCGGGCCGACATCGCTCCTCGGGCCATCGACGGCGACCCGGAAACCATGTGGCGCACCGATACCTACGACCGGGCAGGCCTGGCCGGGCTGAAACCGGGGGTGGGCCTCATCCTTACCCTTGACCGCTCCACCGCGCTCGACGAGATCCAGTTCCTCACCGCCAGCAGCGGTTGGCGGGCCGAGATCTACGTCGGCGACGACTTCGGGCCAAACGATTCCAGCTTCAGCACCGAACCACTCGGCGATCCGGTGGCCGTCGTGGACGACGGTGGCACCTCGGAGACCGCGTCACTCGGCGGCGCCACCGGTTCGAAGGTGCTGGTGTGGATCACCGAGACCGGCACGACACTGGACATCAACGATCGGGAGGTCCACCGGTTCGTCCTGTTCGAGGTGACGGCCTCCTGATCGGTTCTGATGCGCCGGCCTGGCGCAGCGAGCGCACCTACCCGCTGAACCTCTAAGCTGCGCCAATCGAACGGACCGACGACGAGCTGGTGAGCAAGGCGCAGCATGGCGACAAGGGCGCATTGGACGAGCTCCTGCGGCGCCACTACGACCGGCTCTATTCGGTGTGTCGCCGGGTCTCGGGGAACGACGCCGACGCGGCGGACGGCTGCCAGGAGGCGCTGCTGGCCATCGTTCGGGGCCTGCCGAGATTCGATGGGCGGGCCTCGTTCAAGACCTGGAGCTATCGGGTTGCGACCAACGCCTGCCTGGACGAGATCCGGCGGCGCAAGCGGCGACCGATCACGGTGGTGGACACGCCGGAACCGACCTCGGACGATCCCCTGCTGGATCAGCGGGCCGCCGACCGGATCACCCTGGATGATGCGGTGGCCCGACTCCCCGAGGATTTTCGCCTACCGGTGGTGCTGCGCGACGTCGCCGGCCTCGACTACGCCGAGATCGCCGAAACGCTTGCCATCCCGCCGGGAACGGTGCGTTCCCGGATCGCCAGAGGCCGCAGGCAGCTGGCGGAGATTCTCGGGAACCAGAGCACCCCCGACCAGCGTCATACCGACAGATGACCGAAGAAGAACTCGACCTCCTTGCGTCCGCATACCTGGACGGTGAAGCCACCTCGGAAGAGGTGGCGACGGTCGAGCGCGACCCGCAGTTGCTGGCCAGGGTCGAGGAGTTGCGTGGGGTCGGCCGACGGCTCGGAGCCACGGTCGACCCGCCGGCATCCTTGAAGCAGCGCCACCTGAGCGCCGCCCTGGCGGCATTCGACGCAAACCCCGAGGTCGACGGCGCAGCAGCCGCCGACCGGGTCGTCGATCTCCGGGAACGGGTCCGGCGTCCGGAGCGGGCCCGGCGCCGATCGATACCGCAGTGGCTGCCCGTCGCGGCGGCGTTCCTTCTGCTCGGCGGGGGCGTGATCTGGCTGGCCGGCCGGAGCGGGGGCGACGACTTCGAAGCAGCCGACGCCGGGAGCGAGGAGACGGCGGAGCTGGAGGCCGCGGCCGACGGCGGAGGCGATGGCGATGCGACGGCGTCGATGGCCGCGGCGCCGACCGAGGACCAGGCCGCCGATGAGGCGGCAGACGACGCAGCGTCCACGACGACGCTGGCCGACCTGGAGATGAACCAGGACGAAGCAGACAGCGCCGAGGAGGCCGCCGCCGGCGAAACATCGGGCGCCGAACGCCAAACGGGCCCCGCCGCTGGTGGTTTCTTCCCCGAAGAACCGGTGCTGCAATTCTCCGGGCTGCCCGATCGTGACGACCTGCTGACGGATCTGCCGCCGCCGCGACCCGACCTGTCGCAATCCCGCTGCGCCGACGTGTTGGAGGCACCGCCGGACCGGGAGACGCTCGGGTACCTGCCGATCGAGGTCGATGGTGGCCCGGCCGAGGTCTTCGTGGCCGTCGATGCCGACGGCGAGCAGGTGTTCACCGTCGTCGACGAGAACTGCGACATCCTGGCCCCCTGACCCTCGTTGACCGACGCCGGACCGGTCCGGTGGCGGGACGAGAACCGTAGGATTGACGCCGGATGATCACCTGGGCGCTCGAACTGTTCGACACGATGGAGGGTTTCGTCGTCGACCTGTCGAGCAGCCCGTGGTTCTACGCCCTGCTGTTCGCGGTCGCCCTGTTCGATTCCGTGGTGCCGGTGGTTCCGTCGGAGTTCAGCGTGATAGCCGGCGGTGTGGCGGCCGGGGCCGGAACACTGATCGACGATCGGCCGGTGGTGTCGGTCGTGCTGGTGATCGTCGTCGCGGCCATGGGGGCCTACGCCGGTGATTCCCTGGCCTACTGGATCGGCAAGCGCTCGGATCGACTGCTCAAACGGGTGTTCTTCCGAGGCGACAGTGGTGCACGGCGGCTCGAGGCCACCGAGGAGCAGATCCGGAAACGGGGAGGCATGCTGCTCGTCACCGCCCGATTCATCCCCGGAGGTCGAACCGCCATGACCTTCTCCTGCGGTCTGACCGAGCAGCCGTTCCTGGCCTGGTTCACCCGTTGGGATCTGCTGGCAACCTCGATCTGGGCGTCCTATGCGGGGTTGCTCGGCTACTTCGTCGGCGACGTCGTCGAGAACCAGTCGACCGCGCTGTGGCTGGCCTTCGGGCTGGCCCTCGGCGTCACCGTGATGATCGAAGCCGGCCGCTGGGGCCTGCAGCGGTTGCGGGCCGAGGGTCAGGAACCGACACCGTCCTGACGCCGCGAGCCGGGGCGGCGCCGATCTCTCGTTGTGAACCGGCGGCCGGCAGTGGCAGAGTGCTTGCCATGGCAACCTGCGCGTTCATTGGTCTCGGAAACATGGGCTACCCGATGGCCGGGCACCTGGCGGCCGCCGGCCACACGGTGCGGGTCTACAACCGCACCGGGGCCAAGGCCGAACGATGGGTCGGGGAGCACGGCGATGACGGTGCCCGGGGCTCGCACCATCCGACGCCGGCCGCCGCAGCCGATGGCGCGGACTTCGTGTTCATCTGCGTCGGAGCCGACGACGACGTGCGGAGCGTGGTCTACGGCGATGACGGGGCACTCGGTGCCCTCCAGCCTGGCGCGGTGATCGTCGATCACACCACCGCCTCGGCGACCCTGGCCCGGGAGCTGGCCGAGGCCTGCGCCGCAAGAGATGTCGGCTTCGTCGACGCACCAATCTCCGGTGGCCAGGCCGGGGCCGAGAGCGGGCAGCTGAGCGTCATGTGCGGCGGCTCTCAGGCCGACTTCGACAAGGCCCGGCCGCTGATCGATCACTTCGCGAAAGCGGTGACGCTGCTCGGGCCGTCCGGGGCCGGTCAACAGACCAAGATGGTCAACCAGATCCTGTGCGCCGGTGCCATCCAGGGGGCGGCCGAAGCGCTGGCGTTCGGCGAGCAGGCCGGATTGGACATGGATCTGGTGCTTCGGGCCGTGACCCAGGGGGCTGCCGGTTCGTGGTACCTGTCGAACCGGGGCGAGACGATGATCCGCGACGAGTTCGATTTCGGTTTCGCCGTGGATTGGATGGCCAAGGACCTGGGTCTGGTCAAGGCTGAAGCCGAGGTCCTCGGGGCCGAGACGCCGCTGACCGATTTGACCGCCGGTTATCTGGCCGAGACCCAGCAGGCCGGCGAGAACCGGATGGACGCCACGGCCATCATCCGCCGCTACCGAGCCCACCGAAGCGCCTGACCGACGCCGGATCGGCCGAGCACCGCCCCCGCAGCGGCTCGGCGGGCGAACCGCAACGACCGGCACCGAAATCGGCCCGCTGGCGCTAGGGGGTGGCCGCCTCGAACGAGCCGACGTCGCAACCCGCCCCCTGGGGTCGGGCGATGCCACGCTGGTCGGTGGCCGGACAAGCCCCGGCGGCGGCGTCGATGGCAGGGCTGCCGGTGCCGAGGGCGTGGGTGAGCGTCGGTCCTCCGTTGTCGGCCAGCGGGCCGATCAGTGCATCGGTGCTCGACTGATCGGTTGTGCCGTTCGGGTTGCACGAACCGTCGGCGATCACGTTCGAGCCGCCGGATGTGATCGTGGCCGCCCCACCGCCCTCGATGGCGCAGGCGAACGCGCCACCGTTGCCCTCCATCACGCTGTTGGTCAGCGTCAGGTTGGCCGGCGACCCGAAGGTGGCGACCACGATGCCGGACGCGGTGCCGGCCGGTGCGTTGTTTGCGGTGAACGTCGAGTTGGTCACGACCAGCTGGCCGTCGGTGTGGAAGATGCCACCGCCGTGCCACGCCGTCGACGTGTTGCCGCTGAAGGTGCTGTTGACAACGGTCGTGTTGCCAAGCGACCGCATGCCTCCTGCCACATCGGCGGCTGCCGCGTTGCCACTGACGGTGCTGCGGGTGATGTTGATCGTGGTCCCGAAGAAGCCGTAGATCCCGCCACCGGGCTGGTTGAGGCTCACGTTGTCGGCCACCGTGCTGTCCGTGAGGTTCAGGGTCGCACCCTCGGCGTTGTAGATGCCGCCACCGCCGAGGTCGAACGATGCCGGTCCGGCGCTGTTCTCGGTGTTGTCCCGCACCAGGACCCGGTCCAGGCTCAGCGTGCCGCGGTTGAGGATGCCGCCGCCCCGCGGGGCCGCCACCCCCCCGGCGATCACGACATCGTCGATGGCCACATCCGCTCCGGCGCCGACCTCGATGACCCTGGAGCTCCCGCCACCACTGATCGTGACCGGTGCCGCCGTCGGCCCGTCGACGGTGACCGACTTCCCGATCGTGAGCTGACCCGAGCTCAAGGTGAGGGTGCCACCGCCGAGCGCCGGGTCGAGCGTGATCGTGCCGCCGTCGGCGATGAGGGCCAGCGCCTCCCGTAGTGACCCGGCTCCGGCGTCGGCCAGGGTCGTCACCGTGAGCTCGGTCGGCGGCGGGATCGGCGTGCGCCGGACGTAGTCGATCCCGGCCTCACCGCTGGCGGTGCCGTTGGGGAACCCGAAGCCGTAACCCCAGACCTCGTCGAGATCGAGGCCGTCGTTCGGCGCACCGGCCGGCTGGTCGGCGCTGCGGACGAAGTCGCTCACCGGGATCGACACCTGCTGCCAGCCGGCCACCGAGTCGGTGAAGCCGGCCTCGAACCGCTCGGCGGTGTCGGGGCCCTGGTACACGCGGACATAGTCGATGGCGTACTGCTGGGGGAACGTGGTGAGCGGATCGACCGGACCACCGAAGTTGCCACCGATGGCGAAGTTGAGCAGCAGGAAGAACGGCTTCTCGAAGACCCACGGCCCCGGCACGTCGGCCGGGGTGGCCTGGTGGTACTGGATACCGTCGACGTACCAGGTGATGAGGTTCGGTTGCCACTCGACGACGAATGTGTGGTAGTCGTCGAAGACCGGTTGACCGAAGTCGTAGATGCCGCCGAAGCTCCCGCCGCCGTTGTAGCCGGGACCGTGGATCGTCCCGAAGATCTCGTTCGGCAGCCGACTGACGTACTCCATGACGTCGATCTCGCCGGCCCCGGGCCACGGGTTGTAGGTGATGTCGGTCCCCAGGCTCCAGAACGCCGGCCACAGACCGGCGCCGCCGTCGGGCACCCTGAGCCGGGACTCGATGCGGCCGTAGGCGAACTCGGCCTTGTTCTGGGTGATGAGGCGGGCCGACTCGTACTCACACGGGCCGTAGTAGCACTCGAGCGACGGGTCGGCCTCGTCGAGGGTGATCACCAGGTTGCCGTTGCCGTCGGAGGCGGCGTTTGTCGGGTCGTCGGTGTAGTACTGCAGCTCCTCGTTGCCCCACCCGTTCTTGCCATCGGGGGTGACGTCGCCGAGCTCGTAGTTCCAGTTGGCCGGGTTCGGCGGGGTCCCCGCCGGATCGTCGAATTCGTCGGCCCAGGCCAGGGTCCAACCGGACGGGCCGGGATCCGGCGCCCGGTTGTCCTTCACGGTGACCGTGACCTCTTCGCCACCGCCGGCGCCGCGGTACCAGAAGTCGAGGGTCTCGGTGCCGGTCCAGTCCTGGCCGATCGGGAAGTCGCGGAGCAGCGCCGCATCGGAGCCGCCGGCCGTGATCGGCCGGCCGTCGGAGGTGGTCCCGATGAAGGGCACGGGGTCACCGCAGGGCACGCCGATGTCCTTGCCCCGGAAGTGGAACACGAGATCGTCGAGGCCGTCGCCGTTCACGTCGTCGACGTGCCGCTTGCCGTGGGCCTCGGTGGCATTCCCGAACGTCACGGTGGTGTGGTCGACCGTGGTGGCGTCGAAGGTCGGTGTGCTGAAAAGGTGCACCGGCACGACCCCGTTGCCCTTCTTGCAGGGGTTGCCTTTCAACTCGACCGCGACGCCGATCGGCACGGATGCCACCCCGACGTTCTCGATAGCATCCTGACCGGGACGGGCCCCGGGATCGCCGCTCTCGGTCCGGATCGCTTCGAGCTGAACCGGTCCCTGGATGTCCCACAGGAAGGCCCCTTGCTCGAAGTCGTCGAGCAGGTCGGGATCGAACGGATCGTTGTCCTCGATCAGGACCGAGCCCTGGAAAAGCGCGCCCCGCTCGACGTCGACCGGGTTGGAGAGCCGGATGATGATCTGCAGATCGCCCGTGAACTTGGTGTCGTCGAACGTCACGATGGGAAACGTCAGCTCGCTTGGTCCACCGTTGACGAACGTCAGCGTGCCCGAGGTCGGCGTGAAGTCCTGGCCGGGCACGGCGTTTGAGCGCTCGGTGGCGAAATCGATGCTCACCTGGGCCGGATCGTCGGGGCCGAGAGGCCGGTTGAGTCTGACCCCGACGTCGCCGGTGGTGCCCTCCTCGATGAGCGTGTTCTGCTGGGAGAACTGGACCGCCGGCGCCGCCGGTTCGGCCACGCCGTAGAGGCTCACTTCGTCGACGTAGTAGGTGCGAGGCCCGCCGGTGCCGAGGGTGCCCAGCGCCCAGCCGTGCATCTCGAACAGGCCGAGCCCGTCGTTGGGAGCCCCGTTGCCGATCTCCTTGCGGGTGAAGCCGGAGAACGGGAACTCGAGCAGTTGCCAGCCGGTGAAGTCGTCGACGAAGGCAACCGTCCACCGCTCGGCATCGTCGGTGGTCGAGCCGGGGTTGCGGTTGTCGAGGATGTCGAGGAACAGGTCGGTGCCGGACCCGGTGCCGTGGAACCAGAGGGAGAGGCCCTCGCTCGTCGACCAGTCCTGAGGGACCCAGGTGTCGCCGGCCGGGTCGGCGAACCCGTGGATGAAGCCGGCGAACGACGTGGCATCGACGTCCATCTGGAGCACGGAGTTCGGGGTGCCGACCGCCGGCAGGACCGGGGCCGGCGGGGTCGCCGGGTTGGCAAGGACCACCGAGCTGCCGGCGCCGTTGAAGGTGCAGAACCCGAGCGGCGGTGCGGCCGGCGCGCATGGCGTACCGGGGTCCACGCCGCTCTCGAAGTCGTCGACGACGGTGCCGCCAGGACCTCCGGGGCCGTCGTCCGTCAGCGGCCCGCCGGAACTGAACGCCAGCAGGTCGAAGTCAACCTCGACGGTCGACGGGTTCGCCCCCGCGACGCCGGCGATCACCAGGACCACCTCGTCGAGCGCCCCGTCGAACGTGCCGTCGCCACCGGTGCTGAGGTCGGCGAACGAGCTGACCGGGGCGGCCACCAGGGTCCACTGGTCGTCGAAGGACGACGAGGTGAAGGTGGTGTCGAGGCGGAAGGAGTCCTCGGTACCGCTGGTCCAGCCGTTGCCGTCGAGGTCCTCCCGGATCGTGATCTCCAGGGTGTGGGCGTCGACGGTGGCATCGCTCTGATTGAGCACCCACACGTTGAACCAGGGATCGGCCGGCAGTGCCACCTGGGCCGTATCGGCGAGGTTCTTGAATATCCCGCCATAGAAGCCGGAGGCGGTCCCCTCGCCGCCCCAACCGGTGCTGAGATAGAAGCCGCCCTCCTGGGGCCGGTCGGACAGCACGCCGTAGCCACCGCCTGCGTTGTTGCCGCTGAAGATGCCCCAGTCGCCGGCATCGCCGTCTTCGAAATCGTCAATCACCGTGGCGCCCGCAGGCGCAACCGCCGAGGACTCACCGGGCGCGGCGAGCAGCATGGCGGCCAACATCGCCATGGCCACCACCAGCCTCGGCAGCGTGGACTTCACCACGGTCCCGGTCCCGGTCTTCGTCACTGCCGCCACTTCGTGCCCCCGATCGGTCAGGGGAAACCCCCAAAACTCGGGGCTGAGCGTACCCAGCCGGGCCGAGGCCGGTCAAGGAGAACCGAGCCCGTACACCTCCAGTCTCGTCACCCGGCCCGTACGGTTGAACACCTCCTGCGATGTCGGCCGGTCGAGCGACCAGCCGTCGATCTGCCGCTCGGCGCCGTCGCCGGTGGTGACCACGATCCTGGGTTGGCCACCCCCGGCGTTGACCACGATCGGCACCTGGCACAGGGTCAAAGCTGCGCAGTCTGACCCGACCGTGACGCGTTGGGCCCGGTCGGCAACGTCGAGGTACTCGAGGTGGCCAGGTTCGGTTCGGAACTCCCGCCGGCTCACCAGCGTCGGCACGAAATGGATGGCGCCGTCCGCCACCGTGAGGCCCAGCTCGGCCCACCGTGCCAGCAGCTCCTCCTTGACCTGCCCGGTCATGCCCGGTTGCTGCGCCCCGGCGTGCGCCGGGGTGTGGGAGTAGGGGTCGGTGGGGAACGCCCCGTACTCGGCGGCCGACTTGTTGAACCCCAGCCCGCTCCTGACCCGCTCGTAGAGGCCGATCAGCTCGGCGGTGGCCGGGCGCTGCGGATCGGCGTCGAGAATCCGCTCCTGGATGGCGAGCAGCAGCTTCGCCACCATGTGCCAGTAGACCGAGCCGATGCCCTCGTAGGCGTAGATGGTCGAGGATCGACCGGTGAAGGCGTGGTGGTCGAAGACCGTTTCGAACAGCTCCCGGGTGGCGGGACCGTGTCCGACCACCAACGGACCGAGGGGCGTGCCGGCCAGTTCGTCGAGCGCCTCATTCAGATCGCCGACGTTGGCGAAGTCGGCGTTGAAGTGGTGACCACCGTCGACGGAACGCTCGATGATCCGATCGGAGCCCGCTTCCAGCAGCGCCTGCAGCAGCGGGTTGGCCTCGACCGAGCGGGACGGCACGAGGTTTCGCTCCAGGAACGGCGACCTGGCACGGGCCGGGTACAGCAGGAAGCTGTCGACGTCCGGCCGGTACAGGTCGGATTGGTACATGCCCTGCACCAGCGCGACCACCGCATCCACGTCGAGCGGGCCGGAGCTGATGAATGCAACCTGGCCTTCGAGCATTGGCGGGAGGTGGTCGACCGATGCCCGCAAACCGTCGTCGGACAGCCGCAGCAGGTTGTAGGAGTGATAGAGGCCGTCGTGGCGACGAGCCGCTCGGATCGCGTCGTCGAGATGGGCGATCGCCACCACACACAGGCGGCGGGCCGCTGCCGGGTCGAACGGTTGCTGGGCCGATGGCCCGGCGGTGTAGAGCTTCGTTCGATAGGCGTCGTAGGCGCTCCCCAGCTCCCGCAGCACCCGCGACCGGTCCCGTTCGTCGATGTCGGGAGCGCCGACGAGTGGGAGATGGGATTCGAGGATGTCGGCGACGGCAACGACCCAGGTCGCGACATCGGCGGACAACGATTGCGTTTCCGTCGGCTCCGCCACCAGGTCGGCCAACCGCTGCAGGTACCGGCGGAGGTGGGCCAGGGTCACCATCGACAGGCCGTAGCCGACGAGGGCGTTGTTGGCGTCGTTCCATTCCGGCCGCTGGGTGTTCATCCAGATGCCGCCCCGGGGAACGAAGTTTGAGAGCTTGGCCAGGGCCGGCACCAGCAGCTTCTCCAGCAGGGTGACGTGCACCGGTTGGCCATCGCCGCCGACCAGCAGCTTGCCGTCGGCCCCGATCCGCTCCACCCGTGCCGCCACCGCACGCTCGGTCGCCACGTCGTAGTCGACGGTGGCCTTGGGGTCGCCGATCAGCCGGGCGAAGGGCACGATCCGATAGGGCACGTCGGCGAAGGTGTAGGCGACACGGTTCAGTTGGCCGGCCAGCCACCCCGGACTGTGCGCCTCCTGGGCCTCCAGCAGGCGATGCAGATAGACGATCTGGTGGTCACCCCAGTAGCCGATGCCACTCCACGGGTTCTCCGGCTCCGGGACCTCCCAATCGATGCCGTCGCTGGTGATCCGGTAGGGGTTGTGCCCATCGGCGGTCGACGCGTTCAGAAACTTGGAGATGACGGACGGCAGGAAGGCGGGGAAGCTGCGGCACAGCGCCTCCCAGTTCTGGAAGATGTCCCGCCAGTTTCCCTGGTAGCTGAGCAGGGGGTTGCCGTTGTCGTCTTCGACCCGGATGGCGAACCGGTTCCAGGGCCGGCTCGGGTCGCCGTGACGGCGGGAGAATGCCAGGGGCAGGTACTCGTCCACCAGCCGGACGAGGTTCGGGTCGCCCGGCTCGCCGGCTCGATCCCGCAGGTCCGCCACATCGATCGATTCCGGTAGCCGCTCCAGCCAGTGGGCGTGGCGGCGGCCGGCATCGGCGTTTCGGTCGTCGACGAAGGCCGCGAACAGATCGGCCCGTACCGAGTACCCGCCGGGGAAGGTACCGCCCCGCATCACGTTGTACAGCGTGTTTGCGAAGTGGTGGGCGTCGGTCTTGGTCGACTCGGTGCAAGCCAAGCCGTCGGCCCCGGCAACGATCGCCCGCAGCTCGGAGGAGCACCGGGCGATGTCGGCTTCCAGGAGAGCCGCCAGATCCTCACCGGAGGCCAGCAGGTGATCGAGCCCGGCGATGTCGCCGTGGCTCTGGCCGACATCGGCCACGATGTGCCATCGGCGACGCTGACCGGGCTCGAGATCGAAGGTGGTGTTGAGCAGGAACGACCCGGGACGCCCGGTCCGCAGCGCCGAACGAACGAAGTCCCGGCCCTCCCGGGCCCGCTCCGCCGCCCCGGGATCCACGCTGAGCCCGGGCTCGACCGCACCGGTGGACCACACCGTGGTGGCCCGCAGTGCTTCGGCCGGCTCCGGTCGGTCGACGATCCGGGCCTCGAGGGCGAAGATCCCTATCCCCGATCCGGTCATCTCGCTTCGCCGGTAGGCGTTGGCCAGATTGCTCATCTGCTGCTGCAGCGCCAGGTCGATGCCCCACGGCATGACCCCGAGGAGCCCGTCGACGACGTCGACCGAAACCACCGAATCCGATCGGCGATTGTCGAGGGTCACGGTGCGGACCCAGCCGAAACGATCAGACGGCGCCCACCGATACCGGATCACCAGCCCCAGCCCGACGTGCTCTTCCTCGAAGATCACGGCGTTGCCGAGCAGGCTCTTGAGCACGCTGCGTCGCACCGGCGAGCCCGTTGCGGTGAATGGTTCCCACGCGTCGTCGCCTCGCCACTGGCGACCGACACCACCGTGACCGGCCCGACCCGGCCCCCGGCCAGGTGCAGCCGGTCGTCGGTCTCGTAGGGAAAGAGGCAGTTCGCCGGCTCGACCCGGCCTGCGGTGAGCCCGCCCGAGCTGGACAGGAACATCCACAGATCGGAACTGCTGACGATCGTCATGAGAAACGGATCCATCTCGTCGACGGTCGAAATCCGGTACATCTCGACCCCGTCCACCAGCTCGATGCGATCGACGGGCACGCTGGCATGCAACGACTCGATCCGAGGGCTCGCCGCCACCGGCTCCGGCCGAGGTTCCCGTTCCTGGCTCGTGCCCATCCTGCCCATCCGTTCCAACCCGCTGCCCGGGGAGCTCACACGTTACCGGTGTTCAACCATGCGTCGGCGGTGTCATGGAATCGCGCGTGGACCGACCGATCCCGGATGTTGTGGGACCGATCAGGGCCCCAGTAGCCTGCATCAGCTAGAAAACTATGCCAAAAGCGGCGGCCGGTCCTCCAGTACGGGCGCTGCACGATTAAGTCCACTGGATGGGGAGAGCACAAATGAGCAAGAGTCGATGGACCAAGCTGCTCGCGTTGCTGATGATCTTCGGACTCATCGCATCAGCGTGCAGTAGCGATGACGAATCAGACAGTTCGTCTGGCGACTCGTCGGATGTATCAACCGACGAAACCACGGGTGACGGGTCGTCCGACGAGACCACGGGCGACAGCGGCGAGTCGATGAGCTTCGACGGTGAAACCGTGACCATCACCGGCCCCGAGCGCGACGACCCCTCGATCGCCTCGATCAATGACACACTCAACGCCTGGGGCGAGACGGTCGGACTGGTGATCGAGTACACCGGTGACGCCGACTGGGAGGCCAACATCAACACCCAGGTCGAGGGCGGCAACCCGCCTGACATCTCCTTCTTCCCCCAGCCCGGCAAGCTTGCCGACTTCGCAAGGGCCGGCAGCATCGTTCCCCTGAGCGATGCCGCCGACGCCGTGGTCGACGAGTTCTGGGCCGACGGCTTCCAGCAGTACGGCAACGTCGATGGTGTGCAGTACGGCATCCCGGCCAAGACCGACCTCAAGTCGCTCGTCTGGTATCAGCCGGCGAAGTTCACCGACGCCGGCTACACCGTGCCGGAGACCTTCGAGGAATTCACCACCCTGATCGACACGATGGCCGCCGCCGATGGTCCCAAGCCGCTGTGCGTCGGCATCGAGTCGGGTCAGGCCACCGGCTGGCCATACACCGACTGGGTCGAGGACATGGTGCTGCGCCTCCACGGCGGCGACGTCTATGACCAGTGGGTGACCAACGAGATCCCGTTCGACGATCCCCGGATCCAGGAGGCCATGCAGGCCCCGGTCGATCTGTGGACCGAGGCGAACGTCTTCGCCGCCGGTGGTTCGATTTCCGCAACCAACTTCGCAGACAACGGCCAGCCGTTGGTCGACGGGCAGTGCTACATGCACCGCCAGGCGAACTTCTTCGCCGGTCTGTTCCCCGAGGGCACGACGTTCGCCGATCCGGCCGACCCGGAAGCCGTCGACGTGTTCTACTTCCCGGACATCAACGGCGACCGGCCCGTGCTGACCGCCGGCATCTATGCCGCGGCCTTCAATGACAACCCGGCCACCGACGCGGTGATGCAGTACATCGCCACCGCCGACTACGCCGAGACCCGTCAGCGCAACCAGACCGAGGCGGTCGGTGGCGGCCTGTCTGGCTATCTCTCGGCGGCCATCGGTCAGGACCCGAGTGTCTATCAGCCGCTGGAGCAGAGCTTCCTGGAGATCCTCGACGAGCTCGGAGATCGCCCGTTTCGACGGTTCCGACCTGATGCCGGCCGACGTCGGCGCCGGTACGTTCTGGACCGAAGGCACCTCGCTGGTCAACGGTGACGAGGATGTCGCCACTGCAGCCGCACGGATCCAGGAGTCCTGGCCGGGCTGATGACAGACGCCCAACCCCGCAAGGGGTGAGCGTTGACATGTCACGGGGCATCGGCACTACGGTGTCGGTGCCCCGTTTGCTCTACAATCGATGACCACGGGGGTTCGGTCGCCATCGACCGACAATGGGTAGGGGGCCAGAGCGTTGCAGACACTCGAACGATCCGACAGCACATCGGAGGAACCGGCCGGGCGCTCCGGCAACGGTGCACTCCGGAGGAACCGGACCACCAGGGAGAACCTGGTGATCGCCGCCACGGCGGTGGTTGTGGTCGGCCTCATCATCTGGTCCTTCTACGAGCCGAAGATCCGATCCACCTTCTTCACCGTGGTCGTGGCGGTGGCGGCCAGCGGCGGACTGTGGGTCGGCGCCAACCTGCTGTTCGACCAGGTGCGGGACAGCTACCAGCGGTTCAACGCCATCGCCTTTGCCGCAGTCGGCGCACTGGTCGGCGTGGTGATCCATGGCAACCTGCTCACGGTCGGGTCAGGAGCCGGTTTCCTTCCCTGGATCCTCGGCCCGCTGGCAGGAGCGGCCTCGTTCGGCGCGGTCGGGCTGGGGCTGGCGCTCAGCGACGATCCGCGCGCGCCGGTTGGCGATCGGTCTGGCCGGCAGCGGGGTGATCGGGCTGGCGATCGGCCTCCTCATCCGAGACGTCTACCACCCGGGCCTCGACGTCGTGGCCATCATCGCCTACACGGTGGTGCTGGCCGGCATCGGTGGCGGACTCAGCCTGCTTCGTAAACGACCACCGGTGGCCGGTGTGCTGGTCGGCGCAGCCATCGGCTGGACTCTCGGAGCCTGGGGTGGCGCCGATCTGGGCGACGGCTCCATCCTCACGTCGGTGGTCGCCACACTCCCTGCGGCCCTGCTCATCGGAGCTCGGCTCGGACTGTCCAAGAACCTCGACTACGGCGGCCGGATAGCGCTCGATGCGAAATCGAGGGCCACCATCTTCGTAGGCCCGGCCCTGCTCTTCATCTTCGTGCTCCTCGTCATTCCCGCCATCCGCACCGCCTACCTCTCGCTGCTCGGTCGGGACTCGGAGCAGTGGGTCGGCCTCGACAACTACACCACCGTGTTCACCGACCGCAACAGCCTCGACCTCGAGAACTGGACCTGGATGTTCACCAGCATCCCGTTCCTGATCGGGGTCGGCGTGCTGCTCATCGCCCTCGTCGTCGGCATCGTGATGAAACGGACGACCGGCTACGCCGTCGAGATCGGAAACCCGACGATGGCCCCACTGATCGTCGGGCTCCTGCTCCTGTCGTTCGGTATCTTCACCGCACTGCGGGGCACGATCATCAACAACATGTGGTGGGTCGTCGTTGTCACCTTCGGGTCGACGGCGATGGGACTGGCCATCGCCGTCTTCGCCGATCAGCGGGCCGGCGAGCGGGTGGCAAAATCGATCGTCTTCATGCCGATGGCCATCTCGCTGGTCGGCGCCTCGATCATCTGGCGCTTCGTCTACGCCGCCCGCGACACCTCCACCGAGCAGACCGGTGTCCTCAATCGCCCTGTGGGTCGGTCTCGGCCGGCTGTCGACCGGGTCGGGGCTGCCGACGCTCATCATCACTGCGGTGCTCATCGCCATCCTGCTCGGACTGTTCGTGATGCTGGCCGTCAACCTGACCAGGCACGGCATCGGTCGGGCGGTGGTTCCCGCCGTGCTCATCCTGCTCGTCGGCTGGTTCTTCGTCCGCTTCGTCGGCCTCTTCGGCACCGTCGGCGTCGGCGGTTTCAGGGTGGCCGAGGACGGCGAGATCTCGGCCCAGACGGTGAACTTCGTCCAGGAGACGCCGTACAACAACTTCTGGCTGATGATCATCATGGTCTGGATCCAGACCGGGTTCGCCATGGTGATCTTGTCAGCCGCGATGAAGGCGGTCCCGACCGAGTACATCGAGGCGGCCAAGATCGACGGTGCAACCGACGCCCAGGTGTTCTGGAGGGTGACCTTGCCTCAGATCGCAACCACGATCGGCGTGGTGGTCACGACCACGATCGTGGGGGTGATGAAGGTCTTCGACATCGTCAAGGTCACGACCAATGGGCAGTTCGGATCGCAGGTGCTTGCCAACAACATGTTCCAGGAGGCGTTCAGCTTCAACGACACCGGCAAAGGAGCGGCGCTGGCGATTCTGATCTTCCTGTCGGTGCTGCCCATCATGTACTCCAACATCCGTCGTATGCAGAGGGAAGGCTGACCGATGACCCTGAGCGCACCAGTAGTCACCAATGCGGAACCGGCCGGTGGTCCTGGCGACGACGGCGGCGGCGGCGCCGTCAACCGGGTCTACGGGTTCCTGCGGTCGATCCCAACCGGTGTTCTGTGGCTGATCGTCCTCGTGTGGAGCATCCCGACCCTCGGGTTGTTCGTCAACTCGGTCCGCGACCGCGACGCCCAGCGAGCCACCGGCTGGTGGAAGGTCAGCCCCAGCGAGTTGACGTTCGACAACTACGATCAGATCTTCGCCGCCCGGGCCGGGCTCGGCCAGTCACTGCTGAATTCGGCGGCGATCGCCATTCCGGCCACGGTCATCCCCATCGCCATCGCCGCCTTTGCGGCCTACGGCTTCGCCTGGATCGATTTCAGGGGACGCAAGGGCCTGTTCATCGCAACGGTCTCGCTGCTGGCCATCCCGCTCCAGGTGGCCCTGATCCCGGCACTGCAGATGTTCAACAACGGCGCCCACCTGACGCTGCCGTTGCTGGACAAGACGATCACCTTGATCCCCGATTTCGACCTGGCCGGTACGACCACCGCCGTCTGGTTGACCCACACCGGGTTCGCCATGCCGTTCGCCATCTTCCTGCTGCACAACTACATCAGCTCCCTGCCGCGGGACATCTTCGAGGCGGCGCGGATCGATGGCGCCGATCACTTCACCATCTTCTGGCGACTGGTCCTGCCCCTGTCGATCCCGGTGCTGGCGGCGTTCGCCATCTTCCAGTTCCTCTGGACCTGGAACGACTACCTGATCGCAAACACGATGATCGGAGCCAACGCCAGTGAGCAGCCGACGACGATCGTGATCGCCAACCTGGCCGGCGACTTCGGGCGGAACGAGAACATCCTCCCCGCCGGCGCCTTCGTGCAGGCGTTCATACCACTCATCGTCTTCTTCGCCCTTCAGCGCTACTTCGTACGGGGCATTCTGGCCGGCTCGGTCAAGGGCTGATCAAAGGTCCGTCGGCCGCAGTCGGCCGGCGGACCGGCCACCTCCGGCCGACAACCCACGGTGGCCGACTGGGCGTGCCCGGCCATCGGCGAGGGACAATGCTGCGATGTCGATTCCCGAGCGCAGCAGCGCCGCAATCGAAACCGGGTCGCCATGACCGTCGGACGGTTGATGCGCCACGACGGCTTTCGCTGGGCGCCGGTCGGCGAACCGTTGCCGCCGTTCCGCCATGCCCCACCGGCCCCCACCGCCGTCGTTGCACCCTGGGTGCTGCCCCGGGAGCTCGGTCCCCGGGCCAACGATGTGGTGGTGATCGGGGAACTGGCCCACCAGCTGGTCGTCCGCTGCCTCGAGGACGATCCGGCCTTCGCCGCCCTCACACAACAGACGATGTTGTTCCACGAACCGGCGGCGGTTGCGGCCTGGCTGGCCGAGATCGAGGTGTGGATGGGGCACCGGCTCGACCCGGGACGGCCGTGGCCGCTGCCGACCCCACGATGATCGGACCGATCGGCGTCCTCCGGTACCCCGTCAGGCGAAGGCGCTGCTCGGCAGATCCTTGGCCTCGGCCTCCAGCCCGTCGCAGATGACGGCGGCAACCGCCTCGGGAGCCAGGCCGTTGGCCATGGCCGGGGCCGTGCCCTCGATCGGCCTATCGGCGAGCCCGGTCTCGGTGTGGGGAGGTCTGGCGTCGAGCACCCGAACCCCGACTCGCCGAGCCTCCCTGGCCAATGCCTCGTCGAACGAGCGGACCGCGGCCTTCGATGCACCGTAGGCGGCCATGCCCGGCAGGTTCTGTTCGGCGATGACCCCGGAGATCGTGACGATCGCCCCGCCGTCGGTCATCCTCGCCAGAGCGGCCTTGGCCAGCATGATGGGGACGAAGGTGTTTGTGAGGAACAGCTCCTCCATGGCATCGACGGACAGATCGGCCACCGGACCGAAGGCCACCACCCCGACCGCGTTGACCACAACATCGAGCCGGCCGCCGTTGGCGACCGCCTGGTCGACCGCATGGATGCAGGCGTCGGATGATCGCAGATCGAGGGCCAAGCGCCGACCGGGGACCGGGAGCCGATCGAGGGGTTCGGGGCGCCGAGCCACCAGCGTCAGGTTCGCCCCTCTGCCATGCATCTCGGCGGCCAGAGCCGAGCCCAGCCCTCCGCTCGCTCCGGCCAGCAGCACCGATGCGCCTTGTAGATTCATGCGACCGCCTCCTGGTGGTGTCGGCCGCCGAGGTTAACCGGCCGCCACGATCGGTGTCGGGTCCGGCCGTTGTGGCCGGCATGGCCCGGGAGCGGCGACGAATGGAGGCAGCCATCGGCAGCCGGTACGCTCGCTCCATGTTCAGAGACGGTGAGTGGGTGGATGCGGTTTCCGGCGGGACGTTTCCCGTCTTCAATCCGGCGACTGGCCAGGAGATCGACAGGATGCCGGACGGCGGGGCCGAAGACGCAACGCTGGCCATCGCCGCGGCCGATGCGGCGTTCGTCGCCTGGTCGGCCACCACCCCGTACCGGCGGGCCGACATCTTGATGGACGCCTGGCGGCTGATGACCGAACGGGCCGACCAGTTGGCCGCGCTGATGACCACCGAGCAGGGCAAGCCGCTTCGGGCCAGCACGTTCGAGGTGGGCTACGGGGCCGATTTCATCCGCTGGTACGCCGAAGAGGCCCGCCGGCTGACCGGCGAGTGGCTACCGTCCGCACGGCC
This sequence comes from uncultured Acidimicrobiales bacterium, assembly GCA_963715325.1. Lineage (GTDB taxonomy): Bacteria > Actinomycetota > Acidimicrobiia > Acidimicrobiales > SZUA-35 > JAHELU01. Next base: position 251,457 of record CAVQRR010000005.1, on the reverse strand, counting down.
GGACCAGCGATTCCTGACCGTCCGCCAGGGGGTGGGCGTGGTGGCCATGGTCACCCCGTGGAACTACCCGATGTCGATGCTGACCAGGAAGATGGCGCCGGCCCTTGCCGCCGGTTGCACCCTGGTGTTGAAACCGGCCGAGGCCACGCCGCTGTCGGCCAAGGCGATCTTCGAGGTCTTCAGCGACGCCGGCGTCCCGCCGGGGGTCATCAACCTGGTCACCGCCGCCGATCCGGTCCCGATCGGCGATGTGTTCACCACCGACCCCCGGGTCCGCAAGCTCACCTTCACCGGATCGACCGCGGTCGGCCGGCTTCTGGCGTCAAAGGCCGGCGCATCGCTCCAGCGGGTCTCGGTGGAGCTGGGCGGCCACGCCCCGTTCATCGTCTACCCCGATGCCGATCCGCTCAATGCGGCCAAGGGGGCGGCGGCCCTGAAGTTCCTGAACGCCGGCCAGGCCTGCATCAGCCCCAACCGCCTGTACGTCCACCGCAGTGCGGCCGCCGTCTTCGTCGACACCCTGACCAAGCGGGTCGCGGCACTGGTCACCGGCAACGGCATGGACGACGGCGTCGGCGTCGGCCCCCTGGTCGACGATGCGGCGGTGGACAAGGTGTCGGCCCAGGTCGACGATGCCAGGGCCAAGGGGGCATCGGTGCCGGTCGGCGGCCACCGGCTGACCGAGAACGGCCTCGACCAGGGCTTCTTCTACGCCCCGACGGTGCTGACCGACGTCACCCCGGAGATGACCGTGTACCGGGAGGAGACCTTCGGGCCGGTGGCACCGGTCGTTGTCTACGACGACGTCGACGAGGTGATCGAGTTGGCGAACGACACCCACTACGGGTTGGCGGCCTACGTCTACACCGACTCGATGAAAACCGCCCTCAGCGCCTTCGAGGCCCTACGGTTCGGGATCATCGGCATCAACGACGTCAACCCGACATCGGCATCGGTGCCCTTCGGCGGCATGAAGGACTCGGGCATCGGCCGAGAGGGCGGCCACCAGGGTCTCGACGAGTACCTGGAGATCAAGACCGCCGGCATCTCGCTGCGCTGACGGCGCCGCTCGCTAACCAAGTTCCGCCAAAGGCGAAACTTGCGGAGCGAAGACGCAATACGGACCACCAGATCCTCGCTGGAGGCGAAACTCAGGGAGAGGCCGCTCGCTGTCACAGCGGTTGCCCAACCTACAATCATGTCCATGGCCGTAGCGCTCGAAGGCGATCCGCCGGAAACCGATCTGGACATCGAGGCCGTCCTCAACGCCATGGAAGATGCCTCCCCCGGTAGCAGAGCGGAACACATCGGCGGGAGCTTCACCTTGAACCGGCCGCGCACCCTTCACCAGCGCACGCAGGCGAATCTCCTGATCGCACTGACCGAATCGATCCCAGACGATCTGGAGGTCCTCACCGAGCCCAGGGTGCAACACGGCGATACGTGGATCGTGCCGGACATCATCGTGGCACCGAAGCAGCTGATCGATCAGGATCTGCCATGCTCGATCCGGCCGACCTCATGCTGTTGGCCGAGGTGCTGTCGCCGTCGACCAGGGCAAAGGATCGGGGCCCCAAACGGGACTTCTGCCAACGGCACGGGCTCGACCACTGGGTCGTCGAACCGCATCGCCCGACGATGGCCTGCCGTGGGGCGAAATCGAGGTCATCGACTCCGGATCCGGGGTGGTCACGGTACCTGACCACGCAAGCAGAGGTAGACCCCGGCCGTCGCCACCGGTTCCCGGTGCGGCTCCCGGCAGCTACACCTCCTACCATGAGGTCATGCGGGTGGGAATCGTACAGATGCCGGTGGATCCGTGGGGCGTCACCGTCGATCGGGCCAAGAGAACTGGAGCAGATGGGATTCGACCACCTCTGGCTCTACGACCATCTCTCGTGGCAGCGCTATCGCGACCACGACTGGCATGCCACGATGCCATGGCTGACCGGGATCGCCGCCAACACCGAGCGGATCAGGCTGGGAACGATGGTGGCCAGCCCCAACCTCCGCCACCCGCTGACCATGGCCAAGGACGCCATGTCGCTCGACCACATCTCCAACGGCCGGTTCATCCTCGGTCTCGGCGCCGGCAGCTCCGGCTTCGATGCCACCGTGTTCGGACACGAGCCGCTCGACGGACCGGCCAGGGCCGACCGCCTGACCGAGTACCTCGCCGTCACCGACGGCCTGCTCCGGGGAGCGCTGACCAACCACCAGGGCCGGTGGTACACCGTCGACGAGGGTCGGGTGATCCCCGGCTGTGTGCAGGAGCCTCGAGTCCCGATCGCAGTAGCCGCCGGCGGACCTCGAACCATCCGCCTGGCCGGCGCCGTTGCCGACACCTGGATCACCCTCGGCGACCCTGCATCGGCTGCGGCCGACGTCGCCGAGTTCGAGGCGGTCCTGAAACGCCAGATGGCGATCTTCGTCGAGGGTTGCGAGCGCTCCGGCCGTGACCCTGCCGACCCGGGAAAGCTCTGCTTCCTGCCGTCGACGTTCGCCGATCCGATGGCCGACATCGAGACCTTCACCGACTTCGCGGGCCGGATCGTCGATCTCGGGTTCACCGACCTCGTCGTCCACGATCGGCGGGCCGACGACCCCGCGCTCGACTTCGATCCGGCGCTGATCCCGGCCATCGCAGCATGGACCACCACAACGGCCGCTGCCTCCACCACCGCAGCCGACACCACCGCCGCAGCCGCTGTCACCGGCGCCGGGCCGAGAGACTAACCTGACCGGGTGGACGATCCGGTAACAGCCCAACTGCAGGAACTCGATCTGGCCTACGAGCTGGTTCCCTGCGATCCGGACCTGGCCGACACCGCCCAGTTCTGCGAGGCCTACGGATACGCGATGGACGAGTCTGCGAACGCCATCGTCGTTGTCGGCAAGTCCGAGCCCCCGAGCTATGTGATGTGCCTGGTCCTTGCCGACACCCGGCTCGACGTGAACAGGGTGGTCCGCAAGAAGCTCGGTGTCCGCAAGTGCTCGTTCGCCTCGGCCGACCAGACCAGGGAATTGACCGGCATGGAGATCGGTGGTGTCACCCCGTTCGGCTCCACGACACCGCTCGATCTGTGGATCGACGCCCGGGTCATGGAGCGGGACCGACTGATCATCGGAGGCGGCAGCCGCGACCGCAAGCTCCTGGTTCCGCCGGCAACGCTGGCCGGCCACCCCGGTGCCGAGGTCGTACCGGATCTGGCCAGGGCGGCAACGTGAGCGACCAGCGACCGGCAGGCCGGACCGACCCGCCATCGATCGGGACCGGTCGGACCCGCCAATCGACCTCGCACCGGCGGCGGCGACCGGGCCGACCAGGACCGACCCGCCGATCGACCTGGCACCGAGCGACCTGCACCGCGGCCGGGGCCCGACGATGGTGGGCGAGCGGATCCCCGGGCCGGATCGAAACGGCGACGTCGACCTGGCGGTGCTGGCGGAGATCGAACAGCGGGTGCTGTGGTTGGCCAGCCGCATCGTCGATGTCGCAAACCGCCGACCGGGGGGGCAGATCAAGGTCGGTGGGCACCAGGCGTCGAGTGCGTCGATGGTGTCGATCATGACCGCCCTGTGGTTCGGCCACATCGGCGGCGCCGACAAGGTGGCGGTCAAACCCCACGCCTCGCCGGTGTACCACGCCATCAAGTACCTCACCGGCGAGCTCGATCGCTCCTACCTCACCACCCTGCGGCAGCGGGGCGGGCTGCAGGCCTACCCGTCGCGGACCAAGGACCCCGACGTCGCCGACTTCTCGACCGGCTCGGTCGGCCTGGGGGCGGTGGCCCCGTTGTTCTCGGCGCTGACCCGCCGCTACGTCGAAGCCCACTTCGGCCCCCAACCCGAGGCCCGGTTCATCGCCCTGGTCGGCGATGCCGAACTCGACGAGGGCAACGTCTGGGAGGCGGTGGCCGAACCTGCGGCCGAGGGTCTCGGCAACTTCACCATGGTCGTCGACCTCAACCGCCAGAGCCTCGATCGGGTGATCCCGGCCATCGCCGCCACCCGGTTGGAGCGCTTCTTCCACCATGCCGGCTGGCACGTGGCAGAAGCGAAGTACGGCTCCAAGCTGACGGCGGCCTTCACCCTGCCCGGCGGCGACGCCCTGCGGGCCCACATCGACGGCATGAGCAACGAGGCATACCAGTCGCTGTTCGCCCTCAACGGCGCCGAGCTGCGACACAAGTTCCTCCAGGGAGCGGATCAGGCGGTCCGGCGGTTCGTGGCCGATCACCCCGACGGCGCACTCAAGGCGCTCGTGACCGATCTGGGCGGGCACGACCTCGGCCTGCTGCTCGACACCTTCGCCCGCTGCGACCGGGCGACGGACCGACCGAGCGTCGTGTTCGCCTACACGATCAAGGGGTGGGGGCTGCCGATGGCCGGCGACCCGCTCAACCACGCGGCGTTGCTGACCCCGGACCAGATCGACGACCTCCGCCGCCGGGTCGGCCTCACCGAGGAGACCGAGTGGGATCGGTTCGATCCGCAGTCCCCGGCCGGTCTGGCCTGCGCCGCCGTCGGCGGTGACATCAACAACCCGAAGCCCGTCCCCCGCCCGGAGCTCGACATCCCGACCGAAGCCCGTCCACCGGTGCTGACCGGGATGGTCTCGTCCCAGGAGGCGTTCGGGCGGGTGCTCAACAGCCTCGGCGACACCGAGGGGGTGGCGGAACGGATCGTCACCACCGCACCCGACGTGTCGATCTCCACCAACCTCGGCGGCTGGATCAACAAGACCGGCGTCTACGCCCCCACCGAGCAGGAGGACCACGGCGGCGCCGAGCGGCTGCTGAAATGGGCGCCGTCACCCGACTGGTCAGCACATCGAGCTCGGCATCTCCGAGATGAACATGTTCATGTTGCTGGGCCAGCTCGGCCTCAGCCACGACCACCACGGTGAGCACCTGTTGCCGGTCGGCACGGTGTACGACCCGTTCGTCCTCCGTGGCCTCGACGCCTTCATCTACTCGCTGTACAACGGCGCACGATTCGTGGTTGCCGGCACGCCGTCGGGGGTGACGCTGGCCCCCGAGGGTGGGGCCCACCAGTCCACGATCACCCCCTCGGTCGGCGTCGAGCTGCCGGGGGTCCACTACGCCGAGCCGGCGTTCGCCACCGAGGTCGACTGGCTGCTGTGCGACGCCCTGGCCGAGTTGGGCCGGCCGAACGGCCGGAGCTGCTACCTCCGGCTGTCGACAAGGCCCATCGACCAGACACCGTTCGCCAGGGCGCTGGAGGCCAAGGGTGAGGTGTCGCTGCGGAACCAGGTGCTGGCCGGCGGTTACCGGCTCATCGACGGCCCGGCCGACGGTCGGCCCGGGGTCACGATCGTGACCACCGGGGTGACCGCCCCCGAGGCCATCGAGGCCGCAAAACAACTCGATCTGGAAGGCGTGCAGGCAACGGTCATCCACCTCACCAGCCCCGACCGGGTCTACCGCAGCTGGCAGGGAACCCATGCCGCGGCGGTGGCCGACGGCCGAGCCGTTCGCCGGCCGAGCCACTTCCACCGGCTCGTCCCCAAATCGGAGCGGCGGCGGCCGATCGTCAGCGTGCAGGACGCCGCCAGTCACGGCCTGGCCTGGCTCGGCTCGGCCCTCGGCACCCGGCAGTACAGCCTCGGGGTCGACCGCTTCGGCGAGTCCGGCACGATCGAGGATCTCTACGAGATCACCGGCATCTCCACCGACAGCATCGTCAACGCCGCCCTCATTGCGATCTATGAGGACGAGGATCCGGTGACCGAGCAAGATCGATCGGCTGATCCGGACCACGATCCCGGGCTCCGGTAGCGCCCTCCACCACCAGGTGGGGGTAGGGAATCGTGATGTCGTGTTCGGCCAGGGTCTCGCGGATCACGATCACCGCCTCGCTGACCGTTCGCTTGGCCAGGATCTCCTCCGCCGGATGCCAGATCTGAGCCTCGATGTTCATGCCGGAGTCACCGAAGGATCGAACCAGCACCTCAACCGCCGGCCGCTCGGCCACCCCCTCCAGCTGTTCCAGCGCCGGGCGGACCACCCGCTGGACCAGCCGGAGATCGCTGTCGTATGACACCTGGAAGCAGATCAGGGTGCGACGGGGGTCGTCGGCGGTGAGGTTGATCAACGTCGAGTCGAGCACCTTGAGGTTCGGGATGTACACCGAGTTGCCGTCGAAGTCCTCCAGGGCCACCGCCCGGTGGCTGATGTCGATCACCGTACCGCTGATGCCGTTCGATTCGATCTCGTCGCCGGGGCGGAACGCCCGGGTGCTGTGGAGCAACATCGAGCCGATGAAGTTCCCGATCACCGGCTGTAGCGCGATGGCGGCGACGAGGCCGGTGATACCGAGCCCGCCGACCAGGGGGCCGATCTGGAACTCCAGCAACCCGAAGATGTAGAGCACGGCCACGATGGCCGTCAGTCCCATCAGGCCTCGCCGGATCATGTCCGCGGTGTAGACCCGGAGTCCGAACCGGCGCACCACGGCCCGTTGGACCCGCCGGTAGATCAGGAACAGCGCAGCCGTGATCGCCACCACCGCGGCGATGGCGATCCAGTTCTGGAGGGTGACCCCCAGCACAACGACCCCGAGGACCGCGGCCACCGACGGCACCGTGTCCGGAATCATCGGTTCAGACGAACCGTGCCGATCGGTTCCGGCGACCGGTGTGGCGCCGGACCACGAAGTGGAACCGGAGGCGACGGGGTGGCTGATGACCGCTGCTACGACAACGGTCGTGTGATCGGTGGAAGGCTTCATCGGCGAGTTGGTCGGCACCGGACGGGGCGTCCTGGCCGCTCTGCTCACCGTACACCGCGGCGAAGTCGGCGGTGATCGAATCGAGCGGCAGATCATCGAAGCTCCCCCGCTGCTCGACGTACTCCATGAGACGGTTGCCAGGCTCCGATGGCGGGGTTGGCATCGGGGGCCGGGTCCGGGCCGGCCATCGGCGCCGTCACCAAGTCGACTCGACATCATCACCAATCCCATCACACCTCTGTCGATTCGTGGACTGGGACCGGGACCGAAACATAGAGTCGCAGCCAACACGGTGCGGCGGCAGGAGGGACGTTCACGTGAAGACGCTGCTTATCGACAATTACGACTCGTTCACGTTCAATCTCTATCAGATCCTCAGCGCCGTCTGCGGCCGGCGGCCCATTGTGGTCAAGAACGACGAGGCGACCTGGGACGAGCTACAAGAGCTCGACTTCGACAACGTGGTCATTTCTCCCGGTCCTGGCCGCCCCGAGGTGGCCCGCGACTTCGGTGTGTGCGCCGATGTCCTGGCCGACACCGAACTACCCCTGCTCGGCGTCTGTCTGGGCCATCAGGGCCTGTGCCACCACTACGGAGCCACCGTGGACTACGCCCCCCGGGTGATGCATGGTCGGGGCAGCGCAGTACACCACGACGGCAGCGAGCTGTTCGAGGGCATTCCCTCACCGTTCACCGCAACCCGCTATCACTCGCTCCATGTCCGTGATCTACCAGACGAGCTCGAGGCCACGGCGTGGACTGCGCCGGGCCTGGATGTCGACGGCAACGGCAACTCCACCGGCAAAGGCAGCGACGACCGGGTACTGATGGCGGTCCGCCACCGGGAGCGGCCGGTGTACGGTGTGCAGTTTCATCCCGAATCGATCTGCACCGAATTCGGACACCGCCTGCTGGCCAACTTTCGTAATATCACCGAACGGTTCCAGCTTCGGCACCCCGAGTCCACCACCTCCCATGGCCAGGTCAGGGCATCGGCAACGCCCCCGGCCGACACCAAACCGGCCAGGCGACCGGTGCGCTACGACCACGGCACCCGACCGAAGTTGCACGGCAGTCCACTCGAGGTCTACACCCGGCGTATCCCGTTCAAGGTCGACGCCGAGACGGCGTTCATGACCCTGTACGCCGACGCCGAACCGGCCTTCTGGCTGGACTCGGCACTGGTCCGCGGCTTCTCCCGCTTCTCCTACATGGGTGACGCCACCGGTCCCCACGCCGAGTTCGTGACCTACTCCATCGCCCGGGGCACGACCGAGGTCACTCATCGGGGCGCCACCGTCAGCCATGACGAACACATCTTCGACTATCTGAACCGCACCTTGGCCGAACGCCATGTTCGCACCGAGGGTCTGCCCTTCGACTTCAACGGCGGCTACGCCGGCTACCTCGGCTATGAGCTCAAGGCCCACTGCGGTGGCTCAGCCGCCAACGCTTCGCCAACCGACGATGCAGCATTCGTGTTCGCCGACCGGCTCATCGCCTTCGATCACGAGGAGGAGGTGGCCTACCTGGTCTGCATCGACGGGATCGACGACCGGGATCGGGCCCGACGGTGGATCAACGACACCTACGAAGCCCTGGCCGATCTGCAACCGGTCCCCCGCTGGAGCCGCACCCTGCATCCCCAACCGGTTCCCCAGGTCTTCCGCCACACACAGGAGCAATACCTGGATCTCATCGCCGAGTGCAAGCGGCAGATCGCCGAGGGCGAGACCTACGAGGTCTGCCTGACCAACATGATCGGTCAGGATGTCCTGATAGATCCGGTCAACACCTACCGGGCCCTGCGGGAACGGAACCCGGCCCCCTACGCCACGTTCCTCCGGTTCCCCGAGGTGTCGGTGCTGAGTTCGTCACCCGAGCGCTTTCTCACCGTTGGCCCTGACGGCGAGGTCGAGTCCAAGCCCATCAAGGGGACCCGACCCCGGGGCACCACCCCGGAGGAGGACGAACACCTCTACCAGAGCCTGCGGACCGACGAGAAGGACCGCTCGGAGAACCTGATGATCGTCGACCTGCTGCGCAACGACATCGGTGAGCTGGCCGAGGTCGGATCGGTTCACGTGTCCCGCATCTTCTCGGTCGAGAGCTATGCCACCGTGCACCAGTTGGTCTCAACGGTCCGTGGTCGGTTGCGGCCCGAGGTCACCGCGGTCGATGCCGTGCGCCGGGCCTTCCCCGGCGGGTCGATGACCGGGGCTCCCAAGATCCGGACCATGGAGATCATCGACCGGCTGGAGGCCGGACCCCGGGGCATCTATTCCGGCTCGATCGGGTTCTTCGGCCTCAACGGCTCGACCGACCTCAGCATTGTGATCCGAACGATCGTCATGACCGCTGATGACATCACCATCGGGGTCGGCGGCGCCATCGTCGACCTGTCCGATCCGCACGATGAGGTCGACGAGATGCTGCTCAAGGCCAAGGCCGTGGTGGCCGCTCTCTCCGAGACAGACCTCACCCCTCGCCTGCCGACCACAGACGGTCACTGGGCCGTGGCCGACCCGGCTGCTGTCCCGGTTGGATGATGGCCACCGATACGGTCGTCCCATGACTGCGTCATCGCCATCGCCCCGCCTGGCCGATCATCGTCGCCAAATCGACCAGATCGACGCCTCCCTCCTCGAGTTGCTGGGTCGTCGCATCGAGATCGGTCGCCGAGTGGCCGAGTACAAACGGGACAACGACGTGCCGGTCATGCAGCCTTCCCGGGTGCAGGAGGTGTTGGATCGAGTGGCGACCGATGCCGTCGGCCACGAACTCGATCCTGGTTTCGTCCGGGCCATGTACCGGCTCATCATCGATGAGATGTGCCGGGTCGAGGACGAGATCGTCCATGGCCACCGAACGGGCTGAGCCTGGCCCGGAACCGGTCGTCGGCCCCAGGGTGGCGGTGGTGGGTGGTGCCGGCCAGGTCGGGCGGCTCATCATCGAAGCCATCGTCGACCACGGAGGGGCGGCGACGATCACCGTATTCGATCGGAACGGCGACGACCGGTCACGAGTCGATGTGCTGGCCGATCAGGATGCCCTGGCCGGGGCCTTGCCGGACGCCGATGTGGTGGTGCTGGCCGTGCCCGAGACCGTGGCCAATGCCATCGGACCGGTTGTGCTTGCCCTGGCCGGGCCCGATGCAGTGGTGGTCGACACCCTTTCGGTCAAGGACCGCTGGTTCCGGCTCGTCACGGGAACCCGGGACCGGCCATCGGTGCTCGGCATCAATCCCATGTTCGCCCCTGCTCTCGGGTTCGCCGAAAGACCGGTTGCCGTTGTCGAGCTTCCGTCGCCGGTCGGCGGCGACGACCGTTGGGCCGGCTGGTTCCTCGATGTGCTGGCCGCCACCGGGTGTTGCCTGGTGCCGGTCAAGGCCAACGATCATGATCGGCTCACCGCAGGGTTGCAGGTGGCGACCCATGCCGCCGTGTTGGCCTTCGGGGCCACCATGGTCGAACTCGGCCTGGACATGGAGCAGGTCTCTCGGCTGGCCCCACCCCCGCATCTGACCCTGTTGGCGCTGCTGGCTCGCATCGTCACCGGCGAAGCTCACGTCTATCACGACATCCAACACGGGCACCCACTGGCGACCGAGACCAGAGCGGCCATGACGTCCGGCCTCCAGCGGCTGGAGGCGACGGCCGCAATCGCCGATCCCGCGGCCTACGCCGCCCTCATCGAACCCATGGTGTCCATGGTTTCGAAATCGCCGACGTCGTTGACCGACCTCTGCGAACGGCTTTTTGGCGAGCTCAAAACTCCCGAATGATGATCCGGTGTTTGCCCCCCCTGGTCAGGGCGAAGGGCTCGGTCTCCCGCAGTTCCACTTCCAACTGATGCCGGGTCTGCTCCCGGGTCCAGTTCAGGATCATCGACCGGTCCTCGTGGCTCCAGCCGTCACGGGCCTCGATCCGGACCAGGAGATGCCGGGGATCGGGCTGCACGATCTGCCATCGCCGAACTCCCCGGGCCTCATTGAACGGGTTGAAGAAGGTGGCCGGCGTCAGCTCGGTTCCGTCCCGCAAGAGGACAAAATCGCCGCTGCGACCCGAAACCCGGGCCACGGTTCGCCCCGGCCGACCACAGGGGCAGGGGTAGGGTCCGAAGGCCCCGATGTCGCCGACTCGATACCGGATGAAGGGCATGTGTCTGGCATGGAAGTTGGTGATGACGATGGCACCGTCCACCCCGGCGGGGCACGGCCGGCCTTCGTCGTCCACCACCTCGACCAGGGACTGGTGGTCGGCCAGGTGGAGGTTGCCGGCGCCGCACCGATGGGCCATGATTCCGCCGTCATTGCAGCCGTATTCCTCGATCACCGGCGAGCCGAAGGCGGCCACGATGTCGTCGTGCCAGGCCGGCATCAACGGCTCGGCCATGGTGACGATCAGGTCCGGCCCCGGAAGCCGTCGCCCGGCATCGAGCACGGCCGAGGCCATGGCGGCAATGGTCGACGCATACCCGTACCAGAGCCGGGCATCCTTGATGGCGGCCTGCTCGGCCCGCCGCAGGCTGGCCTCGGGATCGACCTCGAATCCGCTGAGCGACGCATCGGTTCGCTCGGCCATGAGCCGGAGCCGCTTGCTCGGCCCCATGCCTTGGAGGCCCAGCGAGGCCGGGAAGCCCAGCAACAACCGCCGGTCCCCGTAGGCGATGCCGTGGCGGGCGAACTCATGGATCTGGGCGGCGTAGGACTCGGCCCACGCTCGACGATCGAGCGGATAGTTCCACGGATCGCCGGTCGAGCCCCCGGTGTGTTTCTCCACCACCGGGATGGAGGCATGCTCGTCGGACAGGTACCGATCGGTGGCTTCGATGATGTCCTGCTTGTCGACTATGGGGAAGTCGACGAGCGTCGGCTCCCGGTCGCGGTATGCCGGCACCCGTTCGATGCAGTAACGCAGCATGTCATCCAGAGCACCGGCTCGCCACGCCTCCTGGTAGGCATCGGTCTGCAGCCACCATTTTTCGATCTCCGATGCCCGCGACAGGTATCGAGCCCCGAGAATCGGCTCGACCACGGCCGCGGTGGCCGTGGTCAGGGCCCGATGGTGCAGGCGATCGAGCAACGGGCGCCTTGGCCGCAGTGAGGTCGGGGCGGGCGCCGCCGTCACCGGCTCTATCGCTGTCGGGGGCGGGCCACCGCTCGCCCGTCTGTCAGCGTTCGACGGGCCGATCCCCGGGGCCGTGCCTGGTCACTGGCCCGTCGTGATCGGGCCGAGGCGGTGCCGGTTGCCTGCTTCAACAACTCGTACATCTGTGGCGACGGTGCGATTCCCAGTTCCCGTTCCAGCAATGTGCAATAACGGTCGTGGGTTCGGACTGCCTCGCTCACATTACCCTCGGCCAGGTGGGCCACCATCAACGAGCGGTAGCCGGACTCCCGGAGAGGCTCGGCCGCGACCGCAGCCGTGGCGGCGTCGACGGCGGCGGCATGGAGACCGGCTTCGGTCAGCTTCAACGAAAGCAAATCCAGCGCATGGAGACGCAACTGGCGCCAACGCTCCTGGTGAAGGAGTGAGCCACTCGTCGTACCAATGGGTCAGTAGCTCGCCGGTCAGGCGACGGATCACATGTTGGGCGTCGACTCGGGGCGACTCGCCGTCGTCGAGCAGCTCCTTCAGCGGTCTCCCGGTCAACACTCGTCGGGCCAGCGATTCGCAGTCCTTCTGGTCAACCGAAACATCGGGACTCACGCCGATCCTACTTCCGGTGATTTCGATGAGATCGGGATCGAGCTGGCTGAGCCGCCACAGCGCGGTGCGGAGATTGGCCGCCGCTCGAGCATCACGAACATGTGGCCACAAGGCGGCGGCTACCGCCGTTCGCTCGAGCGGAGCACGCTGCAAAGCCAAATAGGCCAGCAACTTTGATGAAGATGTACCGAAATCCTGCGGCTCCGATTCCGAGATGAAACTGAATCCAGGGATCAGTGAAATACGGGGCAGGTTCGCTTGCCGTGGTGGCGGCATCATTTCCTCTCGCACCAACGCCAATAACCAGTGAAGCGTGGGTCAACAAGATTTGTCAAGCTCATAGGCTGAGTCCTCCGATGACCTCATCTCGTACATCATTTCCTGCGCTGTTTGGTGGCTCGTCTCGTACCTCGTCCGGTATCTCGTCTCATAGGTCGTGGTCGGCCTCCGCTGTGACGCGATGGTGACACCGGCGCGACTTGAAAGGCATGAATCCGAAATGCATCGGAGTCGCCGTTGTCCATGGGTCCTTGATGGAGAAGTGCATGTTGGCGCGATGAAGACAAGATCAGCCGCATGATAGGCATTGAGTCGACAGTCCAAATTCAGGACTTGGATTTCGGCGACTCACCTGGTGAACCGGAGTCTTTGGCTGAGCAATTGGAGGGAAATGACTGAAATCGGAGAATCGACTGGAACGACACCGTCGTCATGTCGATCGGTCACGGTGGCCGTGGTCGGTTGTGGCTACTGGGGCTCGAAACACGTCAGGGTCCTCCACTCCGTCGCCGGTGTGCGGGGGGTGATCGCCGTTGACTGCGACGACCGGGTCCTCGGGCACCTGTCGGCTCACCATCCAGCGATTCGATGTGCCAACTCCCTGGAGGAGGTGGTCGAGACCGCCGATGCGGTCATCGTGGCAACGCCACCTCGCACGCACGCCACGGTGGCCAGGGATGCCCTCGAAGCCGGCTGCCATGTCATGGTCGAGAAGCCGCTGGCCACGTCGGTTGCCGAGGCCGAATCGTTGATCACCCTGGCCGACGACAAGGATCTCGTCCTCATGAGTGGGCACACCTTCGAATACAACCCGGCGGTATGGAAGCTGCGGGAAATCATCCAGCGGGGCGATCTGGGACAGGTCTTCCACGTCAACACCGCTCGTCTGAACCTCGGTTTGTTTCAGGGCGACGTCAACGTGTTGTGGGATCTGGCTCCCCACGACGTGTCGATTCTCAACTTCATCCTCGACGCCCGGCCGACGACGGTGTCGGCCTGGGCCGGCGCCCATGCTCACAATCACGTGGAGGACGTGGCGTATCTCCGGCTGTACTTCGAAGACCTGGGTCTGGCCGCCCAGGTTCACGTCAGCTGGCTCGATCCGTGCAAGGTCCGCCGGGTCACGGTGGTCGGCAGCCGAAAGATGGCGGTCTACGACGACTTGGCGGAGGACGAGCGGATCAAGGTCTTCGACAAAGGGGTGGCCTTGAACGACGTTCACCATGGCGCCGGTTCGTCCGATGGCGGACGTCGACCCGCGGCCTATCGCCACGGTGGCATCGAGAGCCCGTTCGTTGACTTTCGAGAGCCGCTGGAAGTGGAAGACGAGACCTTCGTCCGGTCCGCTCTGACCGGATCCAGGCCGCCCTCCGATGGGCGCTCCGGCCTGGCCGTGGTCCAGATTCTCAGCGCGGCCGAAGAGTCCCTGAGGCAGGGCCAGGGCCGGCCGGTCGACGTCACCTACAGTCCATTGCTCGATTCCGATCGCAAACCTGGTCTGGAATCCCATCTCGGACCCGACCCGGATCCGCAATTCGACTCGGTGGCGGCAACGGCCAACGGGTGGAGGCCACGACCGTGAACGCCTCGCCCGCCCGTCTCGAGCCGATTGACGGCAACGACGCGGACATGGTGCCTTTCTACGCCCTGTGGCCCCAGCACGAGCCCCTGCTGACCCAATTCCGACAGCAACTCGACGGGGTGGTCGAGGCCAATGCCTTCGTCGGCGGCCAGTGGCTCGATCACTTCGAGCGCCGCTGGGCCGACTACTGCGGGGTTGCCCACGCCATTGGGGTGGCCAATGGCACCGACGCCATCGAACTGATACTTCGCGGTCTGGGCATCGGACCCGGTGACGAGGTGGTGGTGCCGGCCAACACCTTCGTCGCCACCCCGGCCGCAGTTGTGGCCGCCGGAGCCACGCCGGTGTTCGTCGACGTCGACCCGGGAACGCTGCTCATCACCGAACACAACGTCCAGGCCGCCATCGGACCGGCCACGGCCGCAGTCGTCGTGGTCCATCTCTACGGCCAGGTGGCGGATGTCGATGCGATCATCGCCGTGGCCAGCGGCCACCGCATCGCAATCATCGAAGACGCGGCGCAGGCTCACGGCGCCACCGCCGACGGCCGGCGAGCCGGCTCACTGGCCAGGGCCGCAGCCTTCAGCTTCTATCCTGGCAAGAACCTCGGGGCCCTCGGCGACGGCGGTATTGTCACCACGGACGACCCGGTGTTGGCCCAGCGTGTGCGGTCGCTCAGCAATCACGGTCGGGGTCTTGTCGCCACCGAGCACATCGAAGTCGGCCGCAACAGCAAACTCGACGGATTGCAGGCCGCCTTCCTCGATACGAAGCTGCCCGATCTTGACCGCTTCAACCGCCGTCGCCGAGAACTGGTTGCTCTGTATCGAAGTCGGTTGTCCGACGCTCCGCTCAGTCTGACCCAGATCCGTCCCGGGACCGAACCCGCCCACCACGTGATGGTGGCCCAGGTCGACGCCCGGGACTGGTTCCGCCGGCGGCTGGCCGATCGTGGCATCCAGACCTCCATCCACTATCCGGTGCCCTGCCATCGCCAGCCGGCGTACGAACGGTTCGGGCCGGGATACCTGCCGACGGTGGAACGGGCCGCCGCCCGACTGGTATCGCTGCCGCTGTTCCCCACCATGTCCAACGAGCAGGTCCACCGGGTATGTGATGCCATCACCGCCGTCATCGAGGAGGACAACCGGTGACCGGTTCAAAGGGATCGACGGGGGAAGCCTGGTGGTCGACCACGGTGGCCGTTCACGGACTCGGCTATGTGGGAACGGTGACCGCAGCCTGCCTGGCCGACCAGGGACACGAGGTGATCGGTATCGATCTCGATCCGGTCAAGGTGGCACAGCTCCGAGCCGGTTCGCCTCCGGTGGTGGAGCCCGGGTTGGACGACATCGTGGCCCGATCGGTGGCCACTGGGCGTCTGACCGCTCTTGGCCACGACCACTCGCTGACAGCCGAACTGATGGATTCGGTGAACGTCCACATCGTGTGCGTCGGCACCCCGTCACTTTCCACCGGCGCTCCCGATACCGCCGCTGTGGCCGCTGTCGTCGACGAGCTGGCGGCTGCCATCGCCGATCGACGTCATCGTGAAGGCGAACGTTTCCCGGTGATCGTCATTCGGTCGACCGTGCTGCCGGGGACCGTCGATCGTCTGCGCCGAGACGTTGAACAACGCCACGGTGTGCAGGCCGGCGTCGACTACGGATTGGCGATGTGTCCGGAGTTCCTACGGGAGACTTCGGCCGTCGCCGACTTCTTCGACCCGCCGTTCACGGTGGCCGGCGTGGTCGATGAGCGCACTGCCGATGTGGTCGAGGATCTGTTCGGCTTCCTTGACCGACCATTCTTCGCCGTCACGATGCCAACCGCCGAGACCATCAAGTACGCCTGCAACGCCTTCCACGCCCTCAAGGTCACGTTCGCCAACGAGGTCGGTCGGCTGGCCCAGGCCTCGGGGGCTGACGGGCGCACCGTGATGGACATCTTCTGCCGGGACGATCGGCTGAACGTGTCGGCCGCCTACCTGCGACCGGGGTTCGCCTTTGGCGGCAGTTGCCTGCCGAAAGACCTGCGGGCCCTGGCCCATCACGGTCGACGGCTCGATCTCGAACTGCCGTTGCTGACCAGTGTGCTGATATCGAACGAAAACCATCTCCATCACACAATCGAGCTGATCCTCAACGTCGTCCAGGGCCCGGCACAGGGACGGGTCGCCCTGCTCGGGCTGACCTTCAAGACCGGGACCGACGACGTCAGAGAGAGCCCGTATGTTCGGTTGGCGGAGACCCTGATCGGCAAGGGTGTCGAAGTCGCCATTTGGGATCCCGACCTCGACCCGACCCGACTCCGGGGTGGCAACCGACGGTTCATCGAGGATCGTCTGCCCCACCTGGCCGCCCTGCTGCGATCGTCGGCCGACGAGGCATTGCCGGGCGCCGACGTCTGTGTGCTGGGAACATCGCATCCCGAAGCCCTGGCCGCTCTGGCCGCCGATGTCTCGATACCGGTGATCGACGCCGCAGGCTCGCCGAGCCTCGACGTGGACCAGACCGCTGATGACTACATCGGGGTGGCGTGGTGATTGCCGGACACCCACTGGGTGGTTCGTGTGCGGGATCGGAGGATTGTGCAATGACGCCCCGAACACCACGGGTGGTGATCTTGTTGGAGAACCTGCCGGTCCAGCGCGACCGGCGGGTCTGGCGACAGGCCCAGGCGCTGATCGATGCCGGGATGGCGGTGACCGTGATCTGCCCCGCCGAGGACCCGGACGGCCACGGGTTGCGAACCCCGACAACCGTGGACGGTGTGGAGATCCGGGCCTTCACCCCGGCCCGGGAGCGGAGCGGACCGGCCGGCTTCATCTGGGAGTATGCAGTGGCCTGGGTCCAGATGACGCGAGCCCTCCAGGAATGCCGGGTGGATCGTTCCATAGACGGTCTGCAGGCCTGCAACCCGCCGGACATCTTCTTCCCCCATGGCTGGTGGGCCCGCTGGCATGGTGTGCCCTTCGTCTTCGATCAGCATGATCTGACTCCTGAACTGTTCGAGACCCGATTCGGACCGGTCGATGAAGGCTGGCCGCGGAGCCTCCACAGGCTGTTGGGGTGGTGTGAGCGGGCCACCTACCGAGCCGCCACCCGGGTCATCGCCACCAACCAGTCGTACCGGAGGGTCGCAATCGAGCGAGGATCCATGCCCCCCGGTGATGTCGAGGTGGTCCGCAATGGACCGGACCCCGATCGTATGCGGCCCCGGCCCGTGACCACGATCGAGGTTCCCGAGTGCCGTCATCTCGTCGTGTGGATGGGCAACATGGGCCCACAGGACGGGGTGGACGATGCCGTCCGGGCCATGGCCCATCTGGTGCATGACATCGGTCGAACCGACACCCACCTGGTCTTTGTCGGGACCGGTGAGGTACTGAACGATTGCCGGTCACTGGCCCGCGATCTCGATCTCGACGGCCATGTCACCTTCACCGGCTGGATCCCCGACGAGGAAGCCTTCCAGTGGCTGTCGGCAGCCGACGTCGGTCTGAGTGCCGATCCCCCCGGCCCGCTCAACGACAAGTCGACCATGAACAAGACCATGGAATACATGGCCTTCGGCCTCCCGGTCGCAGCCCATGATCTCCACGAAACCCGGGTCTCGGCCGGACCGGCCGGTGTGTACGCCGAGACCGGTGAGCCCGCCGGGTTGGCCCGATGCCTGCACCGTCTGCTCGATGATCCGGAGCAGATGGCCAACATGGGCCGTCTCGGGCGGCAGCGAATCGATTTCTACCTCAACTGGCCCCGCCAGGCCCGGACCTACGTCGGGTTGTGGTCGTCGTTGCTCGGCATGGAGGTCGATGATGCGGCGCTGGCAATCGGCAACGGGAACGGGAAAGAACCAGTGTTTTCGTCAACGGCAAGCCCGGTCCGATGAGCACAACAGGAGAGCAGGCCATGACCGATACGTCGTCCGAAACCCGGCCCGAGATCGATGTTCCCGAGGCCGAAGTCGATGATTTCCGGCCCGAGATCGATGTTCCCGAGGCCGAACTTCGCGATTCCCTGCCCGAGATCGACGCTCCCGAGCCCCCAGTCCACGATTCCCCGCCCCAGAGCGACGCCCCCGAGGCCGAACTCCACGACTCCCCGCCGCAGATCGACGCCCCCGAGGCCGAACTCCACGACTCCCCGCCGCAGATCGACGCCCCCGAGGCCGAACTCCACGATTCCCGGCCCGAGATCGACGCCCCCGAGCCCCCAGTCCACGAATCCCCGCCCCAAACCGACGCCCCCGAGGCCGAGCTCCATGACTCCCGGCCCGAGATCGAAGAGCCTTCGGCCGGGCCCATCCCGGTGGACGACTGGCTTGAACAGGTGTTCACTGTTACTTCCGACATCGAAGTCCAACCGCAAACGGGTGGGGAAACCACCACCATGACCGCCGTCGATGAAGCCGTAGTGGACCACGATCGAAAATCGACTGAGGAGCATGTCGAGGCTGCGGAATCGTCTGTGGCCGGTGTGGTGGTGGCGGAGGCTGATTCTCCAGTTGACGACGAGCCGGTGGTCGAGGGTGAGCCCGGGGGCTATCACGAGGACATCGATGACGTTCGTGACGGCGAGGTCCTCACGGAACCGACACCAGTCGCCACCGCCAATGACGACTACCTGGTGGGGTCTTCGCCCACCGGAGGCGAATCCGGACGCGACCCGCCACGGCCGTCGTTCCGTCATCTGGGCCCTGGCCCTTGCCCTGGGTCTGGTTGCCCTGGGAGGAGGGGCCGGTTATGGGATCGCCCTCTACCTGCCCGACAAGTGGACGGCCGAGGCCGAGGTGGTGCTGGATCCCGGCACGCAGACGCCCGACAGCCACCTGGCCACCCAGCAGGTGCTCATGGAGAGCTCGGTGATCCTCGATCGAGCGGTTGGGGAGCTGCCCGTCGACCGGGACTATGTGGAGGACGAGCTCAAGGTCTTCCCGATCGAGGCCAGCACCGCCCTCGGCATCAACTTCGTCGATCCCGATCCCGAGCTGGCTCGGGACGTGGTGGCCGCCGTGCTCGGCTCGTTCATGGCCGAGGTCGATGTGGTCATGGCCGACTTCAGTACTCCCATCTACCTCCAACGCATCGAGGACCTGACCGCCGAGCGTCAGGAGCTGGAGCGTCGACTGCGAGACTTCGAGGCGGCCAACGCCGAAGCCGAGGTCAACGAGCAGCCGTTGCCCTATCCGGCAGAGGTCCGACGTATGGCCCTGGAATCCGAGCAGCTGCTGGCCCAGATCTCCACGCTGAACGGTGCCGTCTTGGCCGCGGAGGTGGCCACTCTGGAACGCACCGACGCCATGGTGGTGACCGAGCCCCGGATCCTGAGCGAACCGACCTGGCCAAACCCCCTGGTCTTCACCGCTCTGGGTCTCCTGGTCGGGCTGGTGGTGGCGGCAATCGTGCTGTTCCTGCTGGCCTCCCGCCGGGTCACGAAGCACCGGCGGATCAAGGAACACTAGGAGACTACGTGCTTGCCCGTCCGGCCCCTGTCTGGCCTCGAATCGAGCTGGCGGCCCTCATAGGGGGGTCGGCCATCGTCGTGGTGGCCGTCGTCGCCGTATCGGCCTTCGAACCGGGCCTGGGCATGGGCGCACTGGCGGGACTGTCGGTGCTGGCCATCGTGGTGGCCCGCCCGGTGCGGGCCGCATACCTGTATGTGGCCCTGACCCCGCTGGTCGCCGGATTTCCCCGGGGGGCCTTCGTGGCCCAACTCCGGCCCAGCGAGGCCCTGTTGGCCTTGCTGGTTGCCGGGGTGGCGTTGCGGTACCTGACCGACGCACTGGGTGGTCGGCTGGCAGACACCGTTCGCACCTATCGCATCACCAACCTCGACCGCTCCATACTGGCCATGGCCGTGTTCAGCTCGGTGATTCCGCTGACCTGGCGGGCGGCCCGGGGATTCCGGCCGTTGCTCGACGATGTCCTCTTCGCCACCGCCCTGTGGAAGTACCTGGTGGTGTTCGTTCTCTTCCGACTCGTCGTCGTGGATGATCGGCAAGCTCGGAATTGCGTTGCCGTGATGCTGTCGGTGGGAGCCGTCGTCGGGGCCATCGCCATCGCCCAATCCGTCAACACCCCGGGGGTTCCCGAAGCGCTGGCGGCACTGCAGGACGAGCCACTGAGCTCGGTCACCAACAACCGTGGCTCCTCGACACTGGGGACCTCGCATGGTGTGGCCGATGTGATGGCCTTCGACCTTGCTTTCTGCCTGGCTTTCTGGCGACTGCGTGTCGGCCCCCGCTGGCTGACCGCCGCCGGAGCCCTGTTGTTCGGTCTGGCCTGCTTCGCCTCCGGACAGTTCTCGGCCGCAGTGGCACTGGCCGTGGTCGCCGTCGCCTTCGGCTGGCTGGCGCGCCGGCTGTGGCGGACCGTGGCCGTGGCCGTGCCGGCCATCGTCGCGGCCGGGCTGTTGCTGTGGCCAGTGGTCCAGGCCCGGCTGACGGCCACCGACGAAACGGGTCTCCCGTCGAGCTGGGCCGCCAGACGCTTCAACCTCACGAACTACTTCTGGTCCGAGCTGTTCCGGGACGGCAACTGGATTCTCGGAGTACGGCCCGCCGCTCGGCTACCGTCGTATGAGCCGTGGCGGGAGTGGGTCTACATCGAGAGCGGCCACACCTGGCTACTGTGGACTGGGGGTATACCGATGGTGCTGGCCTTCGCCTGGTTCACCTGGAGTTCCTATCGGGCGTCGCTGGCCCTCGGCCAGCGGCACGACCTTGACCGGGCTGATGGCCGGAGCGAACGAGATCGGTTCCGTATCGGGCTCGGCATTGGAACCACGGTGGCCTTCTCGGTCATGTTCGTACTGATGATCTTCGATGTCCATCTCACCCTCCGGGGGCCGGCCGACATGCTGTTCCCTCTCCTGGCCCTGATCTCGGTGCCGGCGGTTTGGGCCCATCGAGACCAGTACCGGCGGGCCGTGGTCGGCCGGCCGGTCATTGACTGGAACCGACTGCCATGAGGTGGCCACCGATCGCCGCCGGTGGTGCCATTGTGGCCGTCGCCGTGGCTGTCATCGCCATCGCGTCAAACGGAAACGACCCCGGTGACGATGCTGAGGCGACGGCGGCGCCGGTGACGTCGTCCGTCGAGGCCAACGGCTCGGGGTCGGACGGGGCCGAGACGACCACCGTCGCCGATGGGGACGAAGCGGCGGTTGACGGCCCGACCCCGGTGGGGCTGGTGGCGGTCCAAGGCCCGGTCGAGGAGTCGGCAAGCTACGTCTCGGTCAGCTGGAGTCATGTCGACCTGAGCTTCCGCCCCGACGATCCACCCCGGGCCGTCGGCTACGACATCGAGCGCGACGGCCAAGTGGTGGGCTCCACCACCGTCGACGACGAGCCGTGGGACGACATGGCCTACCGCGATGACACGGTGACGCCGGGTGACGCTCAGTACCGGGTCCGGGCCCGCCTCGCCGATGGGCCGGGACCATGGTCGGAGCCGGTGACCGTGCAGGTGCGGGCCACGGCCGACATCGGACCGGTGTTCTCGGTCGACGACTATCAGGGTTCCGATTTGGACCGGGCCCAACAGGCGGTGAACGACGCCGAGGGGGCCGGGGGAGGGGTTGTTCTGTTCGGCCCCGACACCTACGAGTTCTCCGACTCTCTTCTCATATCGGGCAACGGGGTTCTGCTGCGAGGGGCGGGACCGGATCGAACCGTCATCCGTCCCGCCTTCGAGGGTGGCGACGACTCGTGCGGTCCGGTCACCCCACTCCTGCTGTTCAGGGGAAACTGGGAGGAGCTTGGGGTGGCGGTGGCCGAAACAGCGCAGCGGGGCGACACCAGCTTGACCCTGGATGGCCCGGCCCCGGTCGAGGTCGGTGACTTCGTCGAGGTCGACGGGGTGGATGGCCAGTTCTCCATCGACGAGTACGGATCGATGGGGATCGCCCAGGACCCGTCCACCGGCCAGGACGAGCGCTATCCGTTCGACGCCGGAACGGTGACTGCGGTCGACGGCAACACCATTACCTTCGACCATCCGCTCAGCCCGATCATCACCGAAGGATCCGAGCTGTACGGCTACCCCCTGGGCAATGGGAACGGGGTGGAGTTGCTCGCAGTAGAAGGCGGCGGACCCGACGACACCTCCTACCACCGACTGATCGACGCCACCGGACAGATCGACTTCCGAGTGGCCGACGTCACCGCCCGTTGGCCAAACCGCAATGCCATCGATGCCGGCGGCCACGGCATCACCGTGGTCAACCTGACCGCCATCGAGGGTGGTGCCGCCGGCTATGAACCCGAGCCGTGCAAGTACAAGGTCGGCTTCGGTCCGGCCACCAACGTGACCGTGGTCGACAGCGAGATCGGCTCCGCCGACAGCGACGAGAACATGTCGCTCATCACCATGCAGTTCGTCTACCGGGGTCTGATTCGCAACACCGTGCTGGGCCAGAGTCGAACCTACAGCGTCAACGAGCACGGGGGCGGCAGCCGGGACCTGGTGGTGGAGAACAACTGGATTGGAGCCGGCCCGTCCGGCTGGTCCGGAATCCTGCTCGGCAACGACACCTGGGGGTTCGGAGGCGAGACCGCAATCCGCAACAACCGGTTCGTCGACAACGTGGTCGATGTGCTGATGGTCGAGAACCCGTACGGGGTCGTCATTGCCGGCAACCGGTCCACCGGTTGTCGACAGGCCTGCGTGACCTGGAGTGGCTGGGGCGGGGTCGATGACGGTCAGGCCGCAGTGGCCGACCCCGCCGACTACGGATCGGCCCGCCTGGCCATCGTCGGCAACCGCTTCTCGTCATCGGCCGCAGGCCTCGATCTCGGCATCGACGAATCCAGCGGTTTTCCCTGGACTGGTATTCGGGATCTGTGGGTAGCCGACAATGTGGTGGAGGCAGCCGACGGATCGGCCGCCGTTGTCATCCGAGGCGACGAAGCAACCAGCGGCCGGGTCTGGATCACGGGCAACAGCTTCGACGGCACGCTGACGCTGCCGGGACCGGGCTCGGACTGGTGGTTGTGGGACAACGCCACCGCCGACGCGTCCTCGGACCCGGTGCTCGAGACCGGCCCCGGTGCCACTCCACCTTGGGTCGAGCTCCATCAACCGTGGGAGCAACCGGAGGCCGGATCATGACCGCCGAAGTCCGCCGTGGCGTCGCCACCACCCAACGGCCGCAGGTGATGCTGCGGCCCGTTCAGCTCCGCGTGAAGCGAGGGATCGATGTCGTCGGGGCCACCATCCTACTGGTGATGCTCGCTCCGCTGCTGGCCGCAGTGGCGGTGTCCATCAAGGCGACGTCCAGGGGTCCAATCATTTTTCGCCAGAGCCGGCTCGGGCTCGACCGGAGACCATTCACCGTCTACAAGTTCCGGTCGATGCGGGTCGATGCCGACCCCGATGTGCATCGCCGCTTCCTCAACCACCAGCTGGCTCTCGGCGCGGAAGGCTGCGAAGCGGAGATTCAACACTTCAAGGTGACCGACGACAACCGAGTAACCGCGGTGGGCCTGATCATCCGTCGCCTCAGCATCGACGAGCTGCCGCAGCTCGTGAATGTCATCAAGGGGCAAATGAGCTTGGTGGGCCCCCGACCTGATCTGGCCTATTCCCTCGAGCTCTACCAGCCTCATCACTACCGGCGGTTCAACGTCGTCCCCGGTATGACCGGGCTGTGGCAGGTCAGCGGTCGGAGCAACCTGTCGTTCGTGGAGATGTTGGAACTGGACGTCGTCTATGCCGACACGTGGTCGCTTGCCACAGATATCGGCATCTTGGCCCGAACGATACCGGTGCTGTTGTCGCCCGATTGGGCGGGCTGAACGGCGGAATGAGACCCGGAAGGAACCAGCCATGAAACTGGAAGATCGACGGATCATCGTCACAGGTGGTGCCGGGTTCATCGGCAGCCACCTGGTCGATCTTCTCGTCGACCAAGCCAACGATGTGGTGGTGGTCGACGACCTGTCGATCGGATCGATCGACAACCTGAGTCGGCATCTCACAGGATCGGGCGGCGGACACCGCAACGGCTACCAGCCGGTGTCCAGCGTGGAGCTGATCGAGGCCGACATCACCGACGCCGACGCCATGAATGAGGTGATCGCCGACGCCGATCTGGTCATCCACATGGCCGTGGCCTGCATCCGCAGCTGCCTGAGTCGGCCGCAGTACGTTCACCGGGTCAATGCTTCCGGCTCGCTGAACGTGGCCCTGGCGGCCCAGCGAAACCGCATTCCACGCTTCGTGTACGTCTCGTCGTCCGAGGCCTACGGCTCTGCCCGTAGGGTGCCCATGGACGAGGACCACCCGATGGATCCGACCACCGTGTACGGGGCGTCCAAGCTGGTGGGTGAGGCCTACAGCCGCGTGATGCGCCACACCTACGGCATGGACGTGATCGTGATCCGACCGTTCAACACCTACGGGCCCCGGGAATACCACCTCGGAACGCGGGCCGAGGTCATCCCCAAATTCGTGCTGCGGACCATGGCCGGTGGCAGACCGGCGATCTTTGGTTCCGGTCTGCAGACTCGGGATTTCACCTGGGTCGAGGACACGGCACGAGGTATCGCTGCCGCCGCAGCCGCGGACGCTCTGGTTGGTGACACGGTGAACATCGCCCGGGGTCAGGAGATCTCCATCCGGCAGCTGGCCGAGAAGGTGCTGACCATCTTCGGCCGTGGCGGGGAGCATCCGGTGTTCGACGCCCCCCGGCCCGGTGACGTCGAACGGCACTTCGCCGACACCACCAAGGCCTACCGCCTCCTCGGATGGAAACCGGTGGTGTCCATCGACGAGGGGCTGAGGCGGTACGTGGACTGGGTCGTGGATCAGGAGATCGACGTCGAGAAGTGGCTCGAGGAAGAAGAGCAGCGAAATTGGTGACCGACCTCGAGCCAACGCCGCCGCAGGATCTGACCGGTCGAACCGTGGCTGTGACCGGCGCAGCCGGGTTCATCGGCGCCTTCACGGTGGCCGAGTTGGCCGGCCGAGGAGCCACAGTGCTGGCCCTCGATCGTGATCCCGGACCGAGATCGCAACTGACAACGCTGGTTGACACCGGACGGGTCCGGTTCGTACCGACGGGAACCCGATGGCCGTATCCCGAATCATGGTGGACCGACACCGTGCGGTCGGGACTGCTGACCGACGTCGACACCGTCGTCCACATGGGCTACGCCGAGCCCAAGACCCCGGGCCCATACACCGAGTATCGCAAGGAGATGGTCGACAACACACTGCCCTCGATCGATCTGTTGAGTCGGCTCGGTTCCGGGACGACGACGGTATGTGTAGCCAGCAGTTCCCTGGTCTACGGCCGTGGTCACCGGGGCCCCATCGGTGAGGACCAACCGGTCCGACCCGATTCGCCCTATGGCCAGGCCAAGCACGATCTGGAACAGGCCTTGCGCTGGTGGACCACCGGGGGCCGGACCACAGTGGCTGTTCGCCTTGCCACCGTCTATGGGCCGACCGAAACCGTTCCTCGGGCCGCCCCCAACTTCATCCGCCGGATTCTGGCCGGTCGTCGGCCGGAGGTGGCGGTGGCGGCCGATCGAGCGCGACTACATCCACGTCGCCGACGTGGCCCGCGGCGTGGCCGCGCTGGTGGCCGCCACCGAAACCGGGGACATCGGACCCGGCTCGACCGAGCTCAATCTGGGTACCGGCATCCCGACCACCACCCTGGAGCTGGCCCGGATCCTCCTCGACCTGGCCGGGGTCGAGGCCGACGGTCTGTCCCCGGTGGTGTCGGAGCCCACCCGGGATCCGGTGTCGCTCGTGGTCGATCCCGCTCGCCTGATCGCCGCCACCGGGTTCCGACCGTCGATTCCGCTGGCCACCGGGCTGGCCGAGGAAATGGCATGGTTGCGCAGCCACCCCGAGCTCTGGGTCGAGGAGCGGGCCAAGTGACCATCACCACCGACGACTCGGCTGTTGGCGGGCCCGACGCCGAAGGTCGGCTCGGTGGCAGGCTTCGTAGCTCGGCGGTCGGCAACCTCCTCTGGAGTCTGTCTGGCGAGGCGGTGCGCCTGGTCAGCTCGTTCGGCGCCTTCCTCATCCTCGTCCGGATCTTCCCACCGGCCGACTTCGGTCTGCTGGTGGCCGCCACCAGCCTGTTCGCAATGCTGTTCCCGTTCGCCGGCATGGGTGGCGGTTGGCTGGTCCTGCGCAGAGTCACGACGGAATCGTGGGCGGCGTCCGATGCGCTGGCCACGGCCAACGGCATGATGTTCCTTGGTTCGGCCGCCCTCGGGCTGCTGGCGATCGTGGCCCGGCCTCTGATCATGCCCCAGATGCCCCTTCGGTGGTTCATCGGGGTCGGAATCAGCGAGATGGTGCTGCTCGGTCTGGTCGAAACGACACTCTTTGCGGCCCAAGCCACCGAACGGCTGATGGCAAAGGCGGTTGCCTGGTCGGTCTACGGTCTGGGTCGGGCCGGGGCCGCGGTCGCCCTGGTCCTCGTTGTCGACGACCCGGGACTGGGGTTGTGGATCGTCATGACGATCGGCATCGGGGTGGTCGTGCTGGTGGTGGCACAGCTCCTCACCGTCGGCCGCCCGGTGGGTGCAGCCCGACCCCGGCGGCGTGACATCACCGATGGCCTGCCATACAGCGTCGGGTTCGGGGCCGAGCGGTTGCTGTCGGCATCAGACAACGTGCTGCTGGTCCGGCTCGACTACGCCGCCGATGCCGGGCTCTACGCCGCCGCCCGTCGCCTGTTGACCGTGTCGATCGCCCCGGTCATAGCTGGGCTCCATGCCGTGAGCGCTCAGCTGTGGCGCACCGGCGGCCAGGCTCGCAATCAGGCCGCTGCGTCCCGTCGACTCGCCCTCAGGCTCACGGCCCTGGGATCGGTCTACGGACTCGTGGTGGCCGTGGCCTGGATCATGTTTGGCGGCACCGTGGCTCGGCTGCTCGGCCCTGACTATGCCGAGGCCGCCGTCATTCTGCCATGGGTCGGGGTGGTCCCCCTCCTGCTTGTGCTCGAGGTCTTTGCCGCCACCGCCCTGACCGGTTCCGGCTACCACAGTCAACGAGTGGTGCTGACCATTGCGGTCGGTCTTCTCAACATCGTGCTCAACCTGGCCTGGATTCCGGGGCTGGGCTGGCGAGGCGCCGTCTACGCGTCGTTGCTGAGCTCGGTCCTGTATGTGGCCCTGCTCTGGCTGACGCTGAGCTGGGCAGCTTCTCGAGCCGACGACGGCCTGAACCAGGGCCAAGCACTCGAACAACCACCTGGAGGTGATGGTCCATGACCGTGATCGACACTGCCACGTCGGCCTCCTATTGGGACGCCGTGGTTGCGGAGTTTCCGGATGCTTCCGTCTACCAAACCTCGGATTGGGCCAGAGCCAAGGGGCCTCGAACCACGCCACGACGTGTGGTGCTGACCGACGATACAGGGGTGCCGGTGGCCGGAGCCCAACTCCTGATTCGCCGCATGGCCCCAGGCACGGTGGCGGCCTATGTGCCCTACGGGCCGCTCATGGCCGAAGGGGTGACCGACGATGCGGCGGTGGCCGCCCGGGCTGTCAGTGCAGTCACTGACGAGGCCCGCCGGGCCGGTTGTTCGGTTGTGTTCATCCAGCCCTCTCGCCGGGATCGGGTCAGCGCCGGGGTCCTGGAGGCCGACGGCTATCGACCGGCGCCGATCGAGGTTGGCACCTCGGCCACGCTGCAGACCGAACTGGGTCGAGCCGACGACGAGATCTTCGCCGAGCTGTCGAAGGCCCGCCGCCGCGATGTGAGGCGGGCCCACCGCCGGGGGGTCGTTGTCGAGGAGGGCGCCGCCGATGACGTCGAGGTGCTGTACCGGTTGCACCAGGCCTCGGCCAAACGGCAGGGCTTCCTCCCCATGTCGGCCGACTACCTCTGGCGGCAGTGGGAGGCCCTGGGTCCATCGGGCCACCTTCGCCTCTTCGTGGCCCGGGTTGACGGAACCGTACGGGCGGCGGGAACCATGCTGGCGTTCGGACCGTGGGCCGAGTTCAAGCTGACGGGCTGGGACGGTTCGGACGAGGCCCGCAACGCCTGTGTGAACGAAGCCCTCAACTGGGAGATGATGTCGTGGGCCAACGCCAATGGGTTCCGGTGGTTCGATCTCGGCGGACTGCCCCGGGACCTTGCCCAACAGGCACTCGTCGATGGACTGGACGACACCATTCGGGGCACGGCGATCGGAGTTCAAACACCGTTGGGGTGGTCGGGTCGCCGTCTATCCCACCACCTACGAGAAGGTGATTCGGCCCATCGGCCATCTGGCCTATCGACTGCCGTCCCGCCTGCTCGACGACCACGGCCTTGGAGGTCGCATCGTGAACTGGATCCGGCGGACATGACGACCACGCAGCAAACGATGGGCTCAGCCCTCGTCGTCGACCCGATGGTCGTCGACCCGTGCAACGATCCTGGCTGGGCCGAGCTGGCCTTGGCCCAGGGAAGTGTGTTCCACTCCGCGGCCTGGCTCCGGGTCCTCCGCGACGGTTACCGGCTGACGGCCGAGGGCTGTGATGACCGACGGAGGTGGCTTCGCCTGGGTCGAAGTCGACGATGTTCGAGGCCGCCGGCTGGTGTCGCTGCCGTTCACCGACTTCGCCGGTGCGATCGGGCTCATGGGTCCGGAAGGACCGGCGGCCGCACTGTCGGCACCGTTGCCGGGGGACCCACTCGTCGCCGTGCGGGTCCTCGTGGCCGACCGGTTCGGACATGGCGCCGATCTCGATCGGTATCGGACCGGGCTGGGGCTGGAGGAGGTCGATCGTCTGGCCTGGCACTGGGCCGATCTCGTCCCTGACGGATCCGGTGACGATCCGCTGTGGTCGGACTTGGCGTCGGGGGCTCGCCAGAACGTGCGACGAAGCCGTCGATCAGGCGTGCGGCTGGAGGTTCGCTCCGACCTCGATGCACTTGCCGAGTATCGTCGGCTGCACGTCGGGTTGCGCAAGACCAAGTATCGGCTGTTGGCCCAGCCCTGGTCGTTCTTCGCCGCCCTCCACCGCCACTTCGCCCCCGATCGGCTCCGGGTGGTGCTGGCCTACGTTGAGGACAGACCCGAGCTGGGTTCGGTGGCCGGGGTTGTTCTGCTCCGCCACGGTGATTGGGGTTACTACAAGCTGAACGCCTCCACCGAGCACGGCTGGTCGGTCAGGGCCAACGACGCGGTCATGTGGGAAGCCATGGTCCAGGCCCGACGGTGGGGGTGTCGCTGGTTCGACTTCGGGGTCAGCGACCTGGACCAGCCTGGCTTGATCCGATACAAGAACAAGTACGCCACCGGTCGGGGCGAGGTGGTGGTGCTGCGCCGGGGTGGTGGGGTCAAGTCGTGGTCGGCCCGCCAGGTCGACCGGGCCCTGCCTGTCCTCACCCGCGTGCTCACCGCACCCCGGTGCCCCGATGCCCTCGGCGCCCAGGCCAGCCGGGTGCTCTACCGGATGTTCTGTTGACTGTTCAGTCGGGACCGTTCTGACGCGGCCGTTGTGGCGTGACCGTTGTGGCGTGACCGTTGTGGCGTGACCCACAATGTCGGTGGGTTGGCCGGGCGGGTCGATTTCAGTGGAAGGCTTCATCGGCGAGTTGGTCGGCACCGGACGGGGCGTCCTGGCCGCTCTGCTCACCGTACAGCGCGGCGAAGTCGGCGGTGATCGAATCGAGCGGCAGATCATCGAAGCTCCCCCGCTGCTTGACGTACTCCATGTGACGGTTACCGGCCTCGTCGTAGGGGTGGAACAGCGCATCGGCGGTGCCGTCGAAGTCGAGCACCTTGACCCCGAACCGCTCGCACAGCTCGATGTTGAACGCCGAGCTGACCTTGAACCACCGGTCGCCGAGCAGCAGTTCGGCGTAGCCGTGCCAGACGAACAGGTCGGTGCCCATACGCTCCGACAGCTTCTCGCTTGTGAGGTGGTTGCGAACGTCGGCGAAGCCCAGCCGGGCCGGGATGCCCTGGCTTCTGGCCGCCGCCGCCAGCAGCACCGACTTCGGCGTGCACCAGTTGGCCGACGATGCCGCCACCGAACTTGCCTTGTAGTCCTCTGGCTCGTTCGTCATCACATAGGGGTCGTAGCGGATCCCGTCCCGAACCGCGAGGAACAGGGCGACGGCCCGCTCGGTCTGCTCCGTGCGCTTGCCGACCGCCGCTTCTGCGAACTCGATGACTGCCGGATGGTCGCTGTCGATGAACCAGGTCGGGTCCAGCCAGGCCCGGTTGATGGTCTCGGATTGGGTCATGACTCCTGTCTAGCAGCAGCGGCTCTCCGACGATGCATGCGGGTCATCGGGCTCCGGCGTCGCGATCGGGGTCGGCAGCGGCAGCGGCATCGGCATCGGCAGCGGCAGCGGCATCGCCATCGGCAGCAGCAGCAGGAGCGGCGGCAGGGTCAGGGCCGCCGCCGATCGGTCGGTACGGCGTCGCGTTGGCTCGAACCGGCGACGGGGCCACCACTAGGCTCTGGCGGTGACCGGGCCGCAGCGGCTCGGTGGAAAAGGGGGCCGAGATGGCAGACGAACCGACCGGCGACGGGGCCACCGGGGACGGGGCCACCGAGGGCCCGGTTGCCGACGACGATCACGGTATGCGGTCCCAGGATTGGTACGGCCGGCCACTGGCCGGGTTCGGCCACCGGAGCTGGATGAAGCGGGGCCTGCCCGATGACGCGTTCGACGGCAGGCCGATGATCGGCATCGCATCCTCCTGGTCCGACCTGACGCCGTGCAACGGTCACCTGGTCGACGTGGCCGAACACGTGAAGCGGGGCGTCTGGGAAGCCGGCGGGGTGCCGCTCGTCTTCCCGACGACCTCGCTCGGCGAAACCCAGATCCGGCCGACCGCCATGCTGCTGCGGAACCTGATGTCGATGGACGTCGAGGAGTCGATCCGGGGCAATCCGATCGACGGGGTGGTGCTGCTCGGCGGCTGCGACAAGACAACGCCTGCGCAGTTGATGGGCGCGGCGTCCGTCGACCTGCCGACGATCATGGTGTCGGGCGGGCCGATGCTCAACGGCCACTACCGGGGCCGGGAGCTGGGTTCGGGAACCGATCTGATCCGCTACACCGCCGATGTCCGGGCCGGGGTGATGGACATCGACGAGTTCACCGACCTCGAGAGCTGCATGACCAGGAGCTGGGGCACCTGCAACACGATGGGGACCGCCTCGACCATGGCCTGCATGTCGGAGGCGCTGGGGATCGCCCTGCCGACACAACGGGGCCATTCCCGCCGCCGACTCGCGGCGTCTGCGGTTGGCCCACCTCTCCGGCCGGCGGATCGTCGACATGGTTCGGGAGGGTCAGAGGATCTCGACCGTGCTCACCAAGGTCGAACTTCGAGAACGCCATTCGGGCCCTTGCCGCCATCGGCGGTTCGACCAACGCCGTGGTTCATCTGCTGGCCATCGCCGGTCGCCTGGGAGTCGAGCTCTCGATCGACGACTTCGACCGCTTCAGCCACGATTCGCCGCTGCTGGTCAACCTCAAGCCCTCCGGCGATCACCTCATGGAGGACTTCTTCTACTCCGGTGGGCTGCCGGCGGTGCTGGCCCACCTCGGCGACGTGATCGACGGTGACGCCCCGACCGTGACCGGGCGGCCGTTTTCGACCTATGCCGATCCGGTGGCGGCCGAGAACGCCGACCCGGCGGTGATCCGAACCCCCGCCGATCCGGTGTTGGCCGATTCCGGTATCGCGGTCCTGCGGGGCAACCTCTGCCCCGGCGGCGCGGTGATCAAACCGAACGCCGCCACCCCGGCGTTGATGACCCACCGGGGTCGGGCGGTGGTGTTCGAGTCGATCGAGGACTACCACGCCCGCATCGACGACCCCGACCTCGACGTCGACGAGAACTGTGTGCTCGTGCTCAAGGGCTGCGGTCCGAAGGGGTATCCCGGCATGCCGGAGGTCGGCAACTTCGGGCTGCCCGCAAGATCCTGGAGAAGGGCATCCGGGACATGGTGCGGATCTCCGATGCCCGGATGAGCGGCACCGCATTCGGCACCGTGGTGCTCCACACCGCGCCGGAGTCGGCGGCCGGGGGTCCACTGGCGGTGGTGCGAGACGGCGACATGATCAGCCTCGACGTGCCGGGCCGCTCGCTCACGCTCGAGATCGACGATCGGGAACTCGACAAGCGCCTCAAGCTGTGGACCCGGCCGACGTCGCCGTACAGCAGGGGCTACTACCGGCTCTACATCGACTCGGTGCTCCAAGCCGACCAGGGATGCGACTTCGACTTCCTGGTTGGCAACAGCCCGGACCGGGTGACCCGGGACTCCCACTGACGATCGCCGTCGCCGGACCGGGCAGGGGCCAAGCCAAGAAGGGGCCGGGCCAGACCAGGCCAAGCCTCCGTGGAGCCGGTTGCGGTGCAGGCGCGAATGGGCCCCGGATGACCGCTGACGTTGGGCAATCATCCGGGGCCCGGATAGTCCGGCTGCCGTGGAGGGGGAACGGGGGCCGGACCTCGGCTGTCCTGGTGCGGTGCAGCCGGGTCAGTTGGAGGCGGAAGCCTCCACATCGATGGCCGGGGCCTTGGTCCCGATCTGGATCCGCTTCGGCTGG
Organism: uncultured Acidimicrobiales bacterium; assembly: GCA_963715325.1. Classification (GTDB taxonomy): domain Bacteria; phylum Actinomycetota; class Acidimicrobiia; order Acidimicrobiales; family SZUA-35; genus JAHELU01. Next base: position 218,590 of record CAVQRR010000005.1, on the reverse strand, counting down.
GCCCGTTCCGAGATCGGAATACGGAGGGTCAGCACACCGTCTGCGAAGTCGGCCTCGATGCCGTCGACGTCGAGGTTGTCACCGAGGTGGACCTGGCGCCGGAAGGTGCCGGTCGGCCGCTCGATCATGTATGCACGATCGTCCTCCTCGTGATGCCAATTGCGCTCGGCGGTGACGGTGAGCACATTGCGCTCGACGCTGACGTCGATCGAATCCGGGGAGACACCGGGCAGATCGAGATGGACCCAGACATCATTGCCACGCCGGTAGGCGTCCATCGGAACCGTGGTGAAGTTCTCGCCTCGAGTACCGAGGGCCTGGAAGAACCGGTCGAAATCCCGGAATGGATCGTTTTGGGTCAACATGTCTTTGCTCCTTGTCCCTTCGTCTGTGGACAGCATCTCGTAGTTCACGGACCGCGATCGCTCGATCGCATCTTGTTGTAACGTCAGCTTTGGTGAAAGTATTTCAGAAAACCTGACATTTGTACCAGTATTCGAAAGGGTCGGAGAGCAGCAAAAACGGCCGATCGGGGCGGCCGAGGCCACCCCGATCGAATCGTTGGTGATTGCGTTTGGACGAACGGATGACCTATCAGGTGAGCACCGGCTCGGCCTCCGGTTCCTCCACCTCGCGAACCAGCGCCGGCGGCGGGGGTTCGGTTCCCTCGACGTTGAGGTTGGGGATGATCCGATCGAGCCACTTCGGCAGCCACCAGTTCCGGTCACCGAGCAGCTCCATGGTTGCGGGCACCAACAACATGCGGACCAGGGTGGCGTCGAGGAACACCGCCATGGCCAGACCGAGGCCGAACAGCTTGATGATCCGGTTGTCCTCGAACATGAACGAGCCGAACACCACGATCATGATCGCCGCCGCAGCGGTGATCACCCTGGCGGTGGCGGCCAGGCCATCGGCCACCGAGTTCCGGGAGTCGCCGGTCTTCTCGTACTCCTCCTTGATCCGCGACAGCAGGAACACCTCGTAGTCCATGGAGAGACCGAACACGATGGCGAACAGCATCATGGGGATGAACGGTTCGATCGGAGCGCCGGCGATGCCGAAGAAGTCCCCGAACCAACCCCACTGGAAGATGGCGACCACGATGCCGTATGCCGATGCGATCGAGAGCACGTTCATGATCACCGCCTTGATCGGCACAACGACCGAGCGGAACACCGCCATCAGCAACAGGAAGCTGACCGCCAGCACGACACCGAAGAACAGCAGGATCCTCGCTCCCAGATAGGAGGTGAAGTCGATGTTGGCCGGCACCGCGCCGGTCACCGAGACCGCGAGCCCCTCGTCGAGGCCGGGGATCACATCGTCGCGCAGGGTCTTCACCAGCTCGTCGGTTGCCTCGTCCTGGGGGGAGGTCTCGGGGATGACCCGCAGCAGCACCGCGTCCGAGGCCGCGGGGTCCTCGAAGTCATTGGGCACGAGCGACACCGCGGCGACGCCGGGGGTCGACTCGACCGCCTCCTGGAGGGCCGGGACCCGACCGAAGGCGGCCGGCTCGTCGAGCACGGCGGTGATCAGCACCGGACCGTTGAAGCCGGGACCGAAACCCTCGGCGATCAGGTCGTAGGCCTTGCGGGTGGAGGTGTTCTCGGGGAAGTTGCCCTCGTCTGAGAACCCCATTCGCAGGCTGAGCACCGGTGCAGCCAGTGTCAGCAGCACGGCGGCGCCCACCAGCATGGCAAACCAGGGGTGGGACTGGATGACCCGGCTCCAGCGGTAGGCCAGGGTTTCCCTGATCGGCTTCTCGGGCCGATGCGGCACCGCCCGCTTGAGGAACGGGACGAAGCTGCCGAAGACGAGCACCAGCAGCGCACCACCGAACGCGGCCAGGGCCACAGGACCGGCGCCGAGGCCGAGCGACAGCAACGCCAGCGACACCAGCCCGGCGGCCGCAATGCCCCGGATCCGCGTGACCTCGACCCTGTTGCCGACCATGCCGAGCAGGGCCGGCAACAGGGTGACCGAGGCGATCATGGTCACGGCCACCGTCGAGGCGGCGCCGATACCGAGACCGGAGATGAAGGCCAGGCCGATCAACAACATGCCGAGCAGCGAGACCACAACGGTCAAGCCGGCGAAGATCACCGACCGACCTGCGGTGTCGATGGCGATACCGACGGCATCGATCGGGATGTGACCCGCGGCCAGCGAGTTCCGGTAGCGGGTCACGATGAACAGGGCGTAGTCGATGCCGACGCCGAGTCCGATCATGGCTCCGATCTGGACCGCGAAGTCGGGGATGGACAAAACGTTGGTCAGCAGGGTGATGATCCCGATACCGGTGCCGACGCCGGCCACCGCGACCCCGATCGGCAGGCCCATGGCCATGACCGACCCGAAGGCCAGGATCAACACGATCACCGCGAAGGCCAAGCCGATCAACTCGGTTTCCGGCGGCTCGAACCCACCGAGAATGGCACCGCCGGTCTCGATCTGCAGCTCACCCTCGAGGTTGTTCTCCGCGATCAGCTCGGCGGCCCGGTCGCGAATCTGCTCACCGTAGAGACCGGCCTCGACCTGGTCGATGTCGAGGGAGAGGGAGAGGTCGGCGAAGGCGATCTTGCCCGCCTCCTCACCGGCGAAGGCGACCTGCGGCTGCGGTCCGCCGTCGTAGGGGCTGGTGAGCTGGATACCTTCGTCGAGCCCGGTGGTGTAGACGAACAGCTCGGTCATCACCGCCTCGACCTCGGGATCGTCGACACCTCGCTCGGAACGGAACACGATGGAGCCCGGTTGGCCGCTGCCGAAGCCGCCGAAGTACTCGTCGAGGGCGTCGAATCCGTCGCGGCTCTCCGACTCCGGGATCTCGAACGAGCTGTCGAATGCACCACCTATGGCACCGGAGGCGGCCCCGATCCCGATGAACACCAGCACCCAGATCGCCACCACCGGCTTCCAGTTCCTGAACGACCACTGGCCGAGTGAGCGATACATCGGCGTCTCCTTCTACGAGAACCCTCTTGCACGCAAGGGTCTATAACGCTACGTCAAAGTAGCGTTATAGACCTGGCGATCCATCTCGCGCAACGATTTGTGCCCGATATCACAGCATAGTGACGCCCCCTCGGGACTTCCGCCTCTCCCCCGGCGATGAGCACCGACATCATTATCGCTACGATGGCGTAGCGAAAGGAAGTCAATGTATGCCCCGTCCACTGAGCGCAGAGGCCAGACACAAGGCGATCGAGGCCAGCCAGACGCTCATCGCCGAGTGCGGCATCGACGGTTTCACGATGGATGGTGTCGCCAAGAGATCGGGCGTGGCAAAAACCACCCTCTACCGGCACTGGAACTCGGCGAACGAGTTGCTCGTCCACTCCCTCGATTGTCAGGTCGAACGAATCCCGACCCCGGACACCGGCACGCTGCACGGCGATCTTGACCGGCTGTTCTCGACGATGCGGACGATCATCAACACACCGGGGACGCGACAGCTCTTCTTGGACATGGCCGGTGCATCGGCCCGCGATCCCGAGCTGGAGGCGGTGAAGGAGGCGATGGTCGGCGAGCGCATGCGGCCGATCCGAGAGATCCTTCGCCGGGCCGTCGAGCGAAACGAGATCCCCGAGACCGACATGGAGGTCGCCGCAGTGCTGGTCGAGGGGCCGTTCCTGGCCCGGATGTTCATGTCGTCGGAGCCACTGGGCGAGGATGAGGTGGCGGCATACATAGAGTTCATCATCCGCGGCCTTGGCGCCGACATCTGAACGACCGGTGGGCGTGACGCAGTTCTCGACGCCTGATCACCGTCGGCCGTTCAGAGAAAGACCGCCAGCAGGTCGAGCGACGGTTCCCGATCGGCACCGGCTCCCAACAGCAGCCGACCGCCGCTGGTCGACGGCACGTTCGAGACCGACCGCCCGGACGAGCGCTCGAGCACGAACACGTCGCTGGCGATGCCGGTCGGATCGTCGACGGTCACCAGCGCCAGCGCCCCCCTGACTCGCTCCGAGTCCGCGCCGCCTATTGGTTCTTCGGCAGGTCCTGGAACGGGGTGTTGCGGTCGGGACCGGGTTCCTTGGGCAGGCCGAGGGTCCGTTCGCCGAGAATGTTGCGTTGGATCTGGTCGCTGCCGCCGTAGATGCTGGGGGCCGAGGCGTGGAGGGCAAGCTCGGCGATGCCCGGGTCGGTGCTCGACGAGGCGCCGGCCAGCATGCCGTCGGCGCCGACGATGCGGAGGCTGACGTCGCGGAACCGGCGGTGCAGTTCGGCGTCGTAGAGCTTGGCGATGTTGGCCTCGCCGCCGGTCCGCTGGTTCTTGTCCCTGGCCCGCTGCAGGTTCAACCGGTTGAGCCGCAGCAGGGTGTAGAGCTCCATGATCTCCTGGCGCAGGACGGGATCTTCGGTTCGACCGAGCGAGCGGGCCAGCTCGGTCCACCGTTCGTAGAGCTTCATGCCAACGCCGGGGGCGTGGCCGCCGACCTTGGGTTTTGCTGCCGCCTCCACGATGTCGCCCACCTTGCGGTCGAAGTTGTCGGCCAGGCTGCCGGGGGCGGCCAGGATGTTGCCCGCCGAGCCGACGCCGATCGTCGATCGCTCGTAGGCCAGGGTGGTGTTGGCCACCCGCCAGCCGTCGCCCCGGGCTCCGATCATGGCGTCGGCCGGGACGATGGCATTGTCCATGAACACCTCGGAGAAGAAGGTGCGGCCGGTCATCTCCTTCAGCGGTCGAACGTCGACCCCTTCCTGATGCATCGGCAGGGCGAAGTAGGCCATGCCCTGATGCTTTGGCAACTCGGGATCGGTTCTGGCCACCAGCATGCCGAGATCGGCGTAGTGGCCCTGGGAGGTCCAGACCTTCTGGCCGGTGATCCGCCACTCCTCACCGTCGAGCTCGGCTCTGGTCTGCAGGCCGGCCAGATCGGAACCGGCGTTCGGCTCGGAGAACAGCTGGCACCACGCCTCCCGGCCGTTGAGGATCTGGGGGATGTATCGCTCGATCTGTTCCGGGGTGCCGTGGTCGGCGATGGTGGGGGCGGCCAGCATATGGCCGAGCCCGGGAGCGGGGCCGACCACCTTCTTCTCTGCGAAGACCCGCATCACCCGCACCGCCATGGACGGGCTCCAGCCCTTGCCTCCTGCGTGCTCCGGCAGGCTTGGGTGGGCGAAGCCGGAGTCGGCCATGCGCTGCCACCACTCGCCAAGCGTCATGGCGGGGTCCCAGTTGTCGTCGACCCAGTCGGCGACCATCCGGTCGACATCTGCTTCGGTCGGCGCTGCTGTTTCGGGCACGGAGGTGTCGGTGCTGGCCATGTCTGGATGGTACCCACCGGCAACGGGCCGCGGCGAAGCGGGCCTCAGTGCGACCATTGGCCTTGCCGACGGGTCCGGGCGATAATCATCCGGCCGCCGGTCAGCACGGCAAACATGTCAAGGAGCACTCGGCAATGAGCACCCGATCGTTCGACTGGATCGCCCACCACGCCAACATCAGACCGGACCAGCTGGCCCAGCGCGACCTGGCCACCGATCGCAGCTTCACCTGGGTGGAGATGAACGAGCGGACAAATCGCCTGGCCAACGCCTTGTCGACCGAATTCGGCATCGGTCACCAGGACCGGGTGGCGGTGTTGGCCAACAACAACACCAATTTCTTCGAGGTCCAATTCGCCTGCTGGAAGCTCGGCGCCATCTTCGTGCCGCTGAACTGGCGGCTGGCGGTGCCGGAACTGGAGTTCATCGTCGGCGACTGCTCGCCGAAGGTCATCATCTTCGACGACGACATGGCCGAGCCGGCCGACCAGATCGCCAAGCTGTGCGGCGTCGGCCACAAGATCAACTGGGAGGGCGGCTCCGCGGCCGATACCTCCCGGGTCGTCGCCGACTACGAGGAACTGCTGGTGGCATCGGACCCGGACGGGGTCGAGCCGTACCCCTCGACCCACGACACCGCCCTCACCATCATGTACACCTCGGGCACCACCGGCCGCCCCAAGGGGGCGATCATCACCCAGGGCATGACCTTCTACAACGCGGTGAACTGCACCGAGTTCTTCGGCATGCGTTCCGAGATGGTCAACCTGGCGTTCCTCCCCCTGTTCCACACCGGCGGACTGAACGTGTTCGCCAACCCCGGCTTCCATTTCGGCGGCACGACGTTGGTGATGCGAACCTTCGATCCGGCCGAGGCGCTGCGGTTGCTGAGCGATCCCGAGGTCGGCGTGACCCACTTCATCGGGGTGCCGGCGAACTACCTGTTCATGAGCCAGGTCCCGTCATTCGCCGACGCCACCTTCCCGACCATCACTGCGGCCTGCGTCGGCGGGTCGCCGACGCCGCTGCCGCTGATCAAGACCTGGGAGGCCAAGGGGCTGCCCCTCCAGCAGGCCTACGGCATGACCGAGACCAGCCCCCTGGTGCTGGCCCTCAAGCCCGAGGACTGCTCGGTGAAGATCGGTTCGGCCGGGCTGCCTGCGATGCACTGCGAGGTCCGGGTGGTCGACGACGAGGGCAATGACGTCGCCACCGGCGAAACCGGTGAGCTGTGGGTCCGGGGGCCCAACATCACCCCCGGTTACTGGAACCGCCCCGAGGCCACCGCCGAATCGTTCGACGACGGTTTCCTCAAGACCGGCGACGCCACCCGCCAGGACGAGGACGGCTTCTACTATGTGGTCGACCGGTGGAAGGACATGTACATCTCCGGCGGCGAGAACGTGTACCCGGCCGAAGTGGAGTCCGTCATCTTCGAGCTCGACGGCGTGAGCGAGGTGGCGGTGATCGGCGTGCCAGATGAGCGGTGGGTCGAGGTGGGGCGGGCGGTGGTGGTGCGCAAGGACGGTGCCGAGCTCGACGAGTCGACGGTGATCAACCACTGCCGGGCCAACCTGGCCCGCTACAAGGTGCCGCAGTCGGTCGTGTTCACAGCCGAGATCCCCCACAACGCCACCGGCAAGGTGCTCAAGCGCGAGCTGCGGGACGCCTACGGCGCGCCGTAGACGCCTATGCTCGATGGCGATGAGCAGCTTCTTCGATTTCGAGATGAACGACATCAACGGCGAGACCGTTGCCTTCGACAAGTTCCGTGACCAGGTGTCGCTGGTGGTGAACGTCGCCAGCAAGTGAGGCCTCACCCCTCAGTACGCAGGTCTGCGTACCCTCCACGACGAGAACCACGACGCCGGCTTCAATGTGCTCGGCTTTCCCTGCAACCAGTTCGGAAACCAGGAGCCGGGGAGCAACGCCGAAATCCTGGAGTTCGCCGAGTCGAACTACGGCGTCACGTTCCCCATGTTCGAAAAGATCGAGGTCAACGGCGACGGTGCGGCGCCGCTCTATCGGTTCCTGCGGAGCGAACAACCCGGTGACGGTGAGTCCTCGGACATCGCCTGGAACTTCACCAAGTTCCTGGTCGGCCGGGACGGGTCGGTGCTCGAGCGCTACGAACCGATGGCCACGCCGGAGGAGATCGCGGCCGAGATCGGGCGGTATCTCTAGCTCGGCTCGATCAGTTCCCGGGTCGATCGCCGGTCGGTGGCGGCAGTGGCGCGGTCAGCGGCCATGCCTTTTCGGACGGCCCGTTTGCCAGCAGGTGCGCCAGGCGTTCGTAGCCGTCTGCGATGTCTGGGATGGTGCCGGCCGGGATCCACCACAGGGCGGTGACCACCCGGGGCGACGGTTCGAACCATTCGGTCCGGCGGCGCAGGAAGCCGACGTGGTCGGTCCTGTACATGAAATTCTTCAGCGCATCGAGATCCTCCCACACCGAGAAGTTCACGATGTCGAGCGGGTCTTCGTGGCCCGGTACCGCAACGTAGCTCGATGAGTTCCCGTCCTCGTCCTTCAGTCGCCAGACGAAACCGGGGCTGGCCTCGGCCAGGGCGTTGATCGAGTCCAGGGCATTGGTGAACTCCGATGTTTCAGGCGATTCCAGCCGATGGTGGAGCCGGCCGACGTTGATCTGGGCCAGGTGATGGAGGCGCACCCCGCCGATTCTACCGAGGGGCCGAAATCCAGCGGGCCGCAGGCCGGTGGCCGACTACCGTGGCGAGGGGAATGAGCTTGTCGATTCGCACCGACCGGCTGGTGGTTCGCCAAGCCACCATGGCAGACCTGGCCGCGCTGATCGCCCGCAGGAACGATCCCGATGTCGCCCGGTACCAGAGTTGGGCCATCCCCCGAGGACGGCAACGTGGCAGAGATCGGCTACCTCTTCGGCTCCCGGTTCTGGGGTCGGGGCTACGCCGGTGAGACGGTGACGGCGATGGTCGCCCACCTCCAGGGAGGAGGTCGAAGCCCGCAAGATCCTCTCGACCCGGCGGACGGCGTGAGGCCACGGGTTACAGCCGGCGAACGGCTGCCAGGTACCCTGACCTGGTGGTCGATGATCGGCCTGAAAGGAACGGGACATGGCCGAACTGTCGACCGGTCCGGTTGATCCGGACCACCAGAAGCTGGGCGACGAGGCGCTGTTCGAGGTGTTCGCCTCGGCCCGGGGCCTGGCCGACCCCAACCCCTTCTATCGTACGCTCCGGGACCAGGTACCGGTCCACATCTCCGGGTTCGGCGGCACGGTCTTCAGCCGCTACGACGACTGCCGGGCCATCCTCCGGGACAACCGGTTCGGCAACGGGGACGCCGGCCCAAACCAATCGTTCGGCTCCGGCGGTCCGGAGGCGCTCGCCTATCGCAAGGAGATGGAGGCCCGCCGCCGGGAACGGCCCCAGTCGATGCTCGGACTCGACCCGCCGGACCACACCCGTCAGCGAGGCCTCGTCAGCCGGGCCTTCACCCCCCGACGGATCGAAGGGCTTCGGCCGCGGATCGCCAAGCTGGTGGACGAGCGACTCGACGTGCTGTCCGATGCCGGGACGGGCGACGCCATGGACCTGCTGGCCGAACCGCTGCCGGTATCGGTGATCTCCGAGATGTTGGGGGTACCCGAGACCGACTGGCCGGAGATCCGCGTCCTGGTCAGCGACCTGGTGGAGGCGCTGGAGCCGAGCGCGACCGTCGAGGATCTGAAGAAGGCCGAGTTCGCATCGAGCGAGCTGTGGCACTACTTCACCGACCTGGTGGCGATCCGCCGGGCCGACCCGCAGGACGACCTGCTGTCCGGGCTGATCGAGGCCCGCGACGAGCAGGACATGCTGTCGGAGGGCGAGATCCTGGCGGTGGCCAACCTGCTGTTCGCGGCCGGGGCCGAGACCACCACCAACCTGATCGGCAACGGTCTCAATGCGCTGTTCAACCACCCCGAGCAACTCGACCGTCTGTGGCGCGGTCCCGACCCCGATCCCGACCTGGTGGCCGGCGCGGTCGACGAGATCCTCCGCTTCGACAGCCCGGTCCAGCTCGACGGTCGAGTCTGCCTGGAGGACGCCGAGGCCTGCGGTGTTCGCTTCGCCAAGGGTGACCGGTTGCTGACCCTGCTCGGCGCGGCCAACCGCGACCCGGCCCACTTCGACGATCCCGAATCGTTCGACGTCGAACGGCGAGGTGAACCGGTGATGAGCTTCGGATCCGGCATCCACTACTGCCTCGGCGCCAACCTGGCCAAGGTCGAGGGCCAGGAGGTGTTCGCCGGCCTGATCCGACGGTTCACCACCGTCGAGCCCGCAGGCGAGCGGCCGTACCGGAAGCGGCTGGTGCTCCGGGGACTGGAACGCTGCCCGGTGACCGTGACCCCTCGATAGGACTGCCATGAGAATCACCCCGATCACCTACGACCAGACCACACCCCAACAGCGCCAGGTGTGGGAGAGCCTGCTCGCGACCCGGGGCGACCCGTCCCGCCTGGTCGGCGAGGACGGCGCGCTCGTCGGACCGTTCAACTCGATGATTGCCAGCCCCGACATCGGCGGGCGAATCAGCGAGCTCGGATCGGCGGTACGGTTCCGCAGTTCGGTCGACAATCGCCTGCTGGAACTGGCCATCATCACCGTCGGCGCCCATTGGCGCTCGAACTTCGAGTGGTACGCCCACAGTCGCATGGCGGCCGACGCCGGCATCGACCGCTCGGTCATCGACGCCCTCGCCGAAGGCACCACCCCCACGTTCGGCAACGAGGACGAGGCCATCGTGCATCGCTTCGCCGCCGACCTCGTTGGCACCGGTCGGGTTCCCCAGAACACCTTCGATGCGGCCAAGAACCTCCTCGGCGAGCAGGGGGTGATCGATCTGATCACCACGATCGGCTACTACAGCCTGATCTCGCTGACGCTCAACGCCCTGGAAATCCCCCTCCCCGACGGTCAAACCCCGACCTGGCCCCTCTGACGAGGGTGGCCGTTCTCCCCCACCAGGAGTTGCAGACCCCGAACCAGGGCCGATGTCGCCACCGAGATGGACGCCGAGAATTCCCGGGACGGCCCGTCCTGGCCGCCGTACACTCCTGAGGTGCCGAATCCTCAACTCGGCGTCGTGGCGCCGCTCCAATCCGACATCGACGTGCTGGCCGGAACCGACGTCGATGCGCTCTGGGAATCGTTCCGCTTCTACGAAGCCGGTCATCACCGGATGACCATCATGAACCCGTTGTCCTCGACCGACCTCGATCGACTCATCGCCGAGCTCGATCTCGCTCCCGGCGATCGTGTGCTCGACATCGGCTGCGGCCATGGCGAGCTGCTGGCCCGCATCGCCCCATCGGTCGAACCGGACCGAGACACCGACGCCCCGCCTTGGCTCGGGGACCGACCACAAATCGTCGGCGTGGATCTCTCGCCTTGGACCGTCCGCCGGGCCCGGGCCCGGCTGGCCGAACCCGGTCCCCCAGGCGACCGGGTTCAGCTGGTGCTCGGCGACGGTCGTGCATTCGTCGACCAACACCCAGACGATCGATGGGACGTGATCGCCCTCATCGGCGCCCCCTGGATTTGGGATGGCTTCGCCGGCTCCGTCGAAACGCTGGCCCCCTTGCTCCGACCGGGCGGCAGGCTGGTCGTCGCTGACGTCGTGGTACCGACCCCGGAGGTCAGGATCCGACTCGACGCGGAGTACGGCGCTCCCCTCACCACCGAAGAACAGCGAACCGCGCTCCTCGACGCCGGCCTGACCGAGCTCGTGATCATCCCCACCACGGCCGCCGAGTGGCGGGACTACGACGATCGAGTGCTCGACGGCATCGAACACTGGCTTCGAGTTTTCCCGGGCGACACCGAGTACCTGGCCCGCCACCAAAGATACGAGGACGCTCGGGCCACCGGGGCCGACGTCGGCTGGCAGGTGTGGATCGCCGTCGCCGGCGAGCTCGACAGGTGATCGCGCCGGGGCCGGCGATCGCTTCGTTGCCGAAGCCCTTGTGCGGCCGGCCGCACGGGCGTAGCGTCATTGCTCCAAGGATGATTTGTCCCTGGTGAATCCACACCTTGGGTCCGCCGGCTGCTGCAGGTCTCCTTGGGCCAGACACCTCACGGTCTTGTGTCGAGGGCGCAAGGCCCGAGAAACTCGACGGAGCCCAAGGGGTTCCCGCTAGGTCCCTGAAGAGGAGAATCAATCATGCCCGAACGCGAATCGTACGCCCACGGAACCCCGAGTTGGATCGATCTCAGTACCAGCGATCCGGCAGGGGCGCAGGAGTTCTACGGCGCCATCTTCGGATGGGACTTCGATGCCCAGCCCACCGATCAGGGCAGCGACTACATCATGGCCCGCAAGGGCGAGCGGGCAACGGCCGGCATCATGCAGCAGGCCCCGGAGCAGGCCCAGATGGGCATCCCGCCAATGTGGAACAACTACGTCACCGTGACCGACATCGACAGTGCGGTGGCCAAGGTCGAGCCGGCAGGGGGGACGGTCATGATGCCGCCGATGCAGGTCATGGATGCCGGCCGGATGGCGGTGGTCGTCGACCCGACCGGTGCGGTCATCTGCCTGTGGCAGGCCGAGAACCACATCGGGGCGGAGGTGGTCAACGAGCACGGAGCACTGACCTGGAACGAGGTCCAGACCCCGGACGTCGCCGCCGCCACCAAGTTCTACGGTGAGCTGTTCGGTTGGACCACCGAAGAGATGGACATGGGCGACCAGGGCACCTACACCGTGTTCATGTTGGGCGCTGACGGCGTGGCCGGCGGCATGGCACCGCCGATGGAGGGGATCCCGCCCCACTGGGCGACGGTGTTCGCCGTCGACGACGCAGACGCATGCGTGGCAACGGTCAGAACGGCCGGCGGCGCGGTGGTGGTCGAACCGTTCGATCTGCCGATCGGTCGCCAGGCCGTCATCGCCGACCCCCAGGGGGCGGTGTTCTCGGTGATCGCACTGGCCGATCAGTCGGCCTGAATCGCGATCTCGAGCTCCGAGCCCGCCCGAACCGACACCGCGGTGAGATCGCCGACCCTGGCCACCGCCGGGGTCGGCCACTCGATCGAGCCGACCGCCACCACCATGGCGCCGGCCGCCACCGCAGCAGCCCCACCCGACGGTGAGTCCTCGAACACGAGGCAGCGGCGGGGGTCGACGCCGAGGAGGCGGGCGCCGACCAGGAACGGTTCGGGATCGGGTTTGCCCCGGGACACGTCGTCTGCGGTGACCGGCTTGTCGGGAACGGCGATACCGGCGCCGGCCCATCGGGCCTCGGCCAATTTCCGGGTGGCGGAGGTGACGATGGTCCACCGTCGGCCGTCCAGCTGAGCCAGCAGATCGATCGCCCCGGCCAGCGGTTCGGTTTCGGTCGCCAGCTCCACCTCCAGGTGCTCGAGTCGCCGGGTTGCGGCCCGGCAACGATCCGGTGGCAGGTACCGGCTGAGGGTGTCGACGGCTCGGACCCCGATCAGCTCCGGCAACAGGGTTTCCGCATCGAGATCGAACTCGGCCGCGAGCTTGCGCCATGCCAGCTCGACCTCTCGGTGGGAGTCGACGAGGACCCCGTCGTTGTCGAACAGGATGGCATCAGCCGAGATCAGCACGGACCAAACCTCGTGGGCTCGTAGGCTTTCGGACCGCCGTCAGTGCCCGGCCAGGGCTCGTTCCATGGCGGCGGTGTCGAAACCGACGATGAACTCGTCACCGACCTGGAGGGCCGGGGTGGTGCGGATGTCTCGCGATTCGAGCAGCTCCCCTGCCTCCTCGTCCATCATGACATCGCGCACGGTGAAGGTGTGGCCCCGTTCGGTCAACCACGCCTTCATCCGTTCGCATGGCCCGCACAACGGGGAGGAGAAGACGGTCAGCGGGGGTGGCCGGCTCACAGTTCTCCCGCTGCCTTCTTGTCCCGGTAGCGCTGCTTGGCCGCCATCCAGTTCTCCAGCGCCTCACCGGTGAGGAAGGGCTGGTCGTCGGTGAAGATCAGCTGCTTCCAGCTGTCGTCGTCGCTCCAGACCGCCGGGGCCTGGACCGTGGTTCGAGGGGCAACCGCGGTTTCGAGCAACCGCAGGCCCAACTCGATGACCTCGTGCTGATGGTCGGCGTCGAAGCTCCGGCCACAGGAGTTGCCGAGCGGGAAATCGACGAACACGAATCGGGCCACACCGCAGTGCTCGACGATGTCCTTGGCGGTGCCGAACACCACGGTTGGGATGCCGTTGGCCTCGAGGTGGCGGGAGACCAGACTCACGGTCTGGTGACAGACCGGTCAAACCGGTGTCATCACCGCAAGGTCGACCTCGTCCTCGAGACAGCGCCGGAGTACCTCGGGGGCGTCGACCTCGGCCGTCTTGCGCTTGGAGTAGCCGGTGTAGACACCGTGGAACCTGGGCGCCAGCGACCCGATCCGGCCCTGCGCCACCAGCTCCTGGAGGCGGCTCACCGGATAGTAGGCGTTCACATCGTCGAGGGTGGTCGCATGCTGGTCGTAGTGCTCCTGACGGGAATACAGCTTGTCGACCGGGGTGTCCGACGGCAGCGAATACACATTGCCGACCGCGAACTCGTTGCTGCGGTCCCTCGAGCCGTCCGGCCCGTGGATCGCGATGTCCGAGGTGGACACAATAGCCACCTTCGATTCGCGCAACGGCTTGGTCAGCGGCGTGAACGGAGCATCGCTGTGATGGGCCCACTCGTAGGGTTTGTCGTACCCCTGCCCCAGGTAGTAGTCCCGGGTGCGGTCGATATAGCGGACGTGTGTGCTCATGGCGCCCTTCCGGACCTCGGCCGAGCCGATGCGGTTGATGACGCCACGTTAGCCACGGCCACCTCCGGCCGGAAATCCTGATCGACTGCGGCGCCGGGCCTGGCCGGCGCCCGGCAGCCCGAATCCTGATCGACGGCGACCCCGGGCCGCGCCAAGCTGCACCGCCAAGCTGCACCGGCAGGGTGTTGCCGGGGCAGCGCCGACGTCATGAGTCAACCGCGGGGCAGCTCCGACCACGGCTTGTGCCGCTGCTCGGCCTCGCCCGGCTCCCGGGGTAGGCCGAGCACCCGCTCACCGATGATGTTGCGCTGCACCTCGTCGGTGCCACCGGCGATCGACAACGCCGGGGTGAACATCGAGTAGGCGTGGAACAGGCCCCGCTGCGGAGCGTCTTCGCCCCACAGCATCCCGTCGGCCCCCATCGCTTCGAGGCCGGTGTCGCGGACCTGGCGTGCGATGTGGGAGCCGGCCAGCTTCAGCGTCGAAACCTCGGGCCCGGGCTGGCCGCCGGCTTTCACCGCCGCCGCCGCCCGCTCGCTCGACCAGCGCGAGGTGCGGCGCATGGTCAGGATCTCCATCAGCCGTTGCCGGGTCACCGGGTCCTCGGTGACCGGGGTGCCCGACGACCCGGGATCGGCGACGATCTGGTCCAACATCTTGGGGCCGCCACCGCCGATGGCCAGTGAGAAACCGTCGACGCCGCCGGCGATGGTCGAGGCGTAGGTTCCAACCGGGGTGTCGAGATCGACCTCGCCGAACGCCGCGCCGTCACCCATGCCGGCGTTGTCCGGATCCCGCTCATGGGACAGGGTGGTCATGGCAACCCGCCAGCCTTCACCGAGCCCGCCCAGCCGGTCGGCATCGGCCACCCGGGCTTCGGCCAGGAAGACCTCGTTGAAGGCGGCGTCACCGGTCATCTCCCGCAACGGTCGAACGTCGACCCCGGGTTGTTCCATGTCGATCAGGAAGTAGGTGATGCCCCGATGCTTTGGCGACCGGGATCGGTCCTGGCGATCAGGATGCCGTACTTGGCGAACTGGGCGCCGGAGTTCCACACCTTCTGGCCGGTGATCACCCACTCGTCGCCGTCCCGTTCGGCCCTGGTGGCCAACCCGGCCATGTCCGACCCCGAACCCGGTTCGGAGAACAGCTGGCACCACCGATCCCGGCCTCGAACGATGCCCGGCATGTACCGATCGAGTTGATCCTGGGTGCCGTAGGCCAACAGGGTCGGCGCGGTGAGGAAGGTGGCGACGCCGTTCGGTGGGCCGAACGCCCCCGCCCCGACCCTGGCTCGATTCGCCTGCTTGGCCTCGGCGCCGGAGAGACCCCGGCCGCCGAAGCCGATCGGCCAGGTGGGGAACGCCGAACCGGCGTCGGCCAGACGCTCCCACCACGCCCCCAACGAGATCGTGGGGTCCCAGTTCTCGGCGTACCAGGTCGCGGCCTGCGAGTACACCCCGGACCCGGGCTCGGTGTTTTGCGACCCGGTGTGGTGCGGCCCGGCGCGTTGGGACCCGCCGGTTCGGGGGCCGGTGTGTTCCGACGCCGGAGGCCCGGCCGGGGTATCGATCTCGAGTTCGGTCATGGTCCGGATCTTCGTGCGGGCCGGGCGGTTGGCGCATGTTGGCCGCCAGGTGCTGATAGGACGGATGGGTGGCAGGCCGAGAACCATTCGATCCCGGCCGGCTGCGGTTCTACTACGGGTGGGTGATCCTGGCGGTCGGCACCGTCGGCATGTTGGCCAGTTTCCCCGGGCAGACCGCAGGGGTCAGCGTGTTCACCGAGCACCTGAGCGATGCCACCGGCCTCAGCCGGTTGCAGCTGGCGCTGGCCTACCTGATCGGCACCACATCGAGCGGACTGGCGTTGCCCATGGGCGGGCGCTGGATCGACGTCTTCGGTTCACGGGTGGTGGCGTTCGGCGCGACGCTGGGGTTGGCCGCCACCTTGACCTCGTTGAGCTTCGTCGGGCCGATGGACCGCACCGTCGGGCTGGTGGTGATGTCGATCGGCTTCGGGGCGCTGCGGTTCTGCGGCCAGGGGCTGCTGACGCTGTCGTCGCGGACGATGATCTCCCAGTGGTTCGATCGCCGGCGGGGGCTGGTGTCGTCGGGATCGAGCGCCGCTTTCGCCTTCATCTTCTCGCTCACCCCGACCCTGCTGTTCGCCCTGGTGGAGCTGTCGGGTTTCCGCTGGGCCTGGCGGCAGCTGGCATTGGGGCTGGCCATCGGCCTCGGCGCTCTGATCCTGGTGTTCTATCGCAGCACGCCCGAGGAGTGCGGCCTGGAAATCGACGGCGGCGAACCGGCAGGTGGCGACGGGCCCGGCGGGCCGAACGACACCGCGGACGGGCGACACCGCCGGAAACCCGTCGGGTGACGGTGGTGGAGCGGGCCCGGGCGGGCCAGGCGGAGCAGGCGGGCCGGCGGCACCGGCCTTCACCAGGGCCGAGGCGATCCGGGATCGCAGGTTCTGGATCGTCACCCTGCCGATCTTCTCGATGTCGGTCGTCGGCACCGCGTCTGACGTTCCACATCATCGACCTGGGAAAGAGGTCGGGCTCGACGAGTCGAGCATCGTGTTGATCTTCGTGCCGATCGCCCTCATCAGCATCCCCATCACGCTGGTCGGCGGTTGGCTGGCCGACACCGTGCCGATCCTGGGGCTGGCTGCGGCGATGGGACTGCTGCAAATCGTCATGTACCTGACGGTCGGCGAACTGGGCGATCCGCTGTGGCGATTGGTGGCCATCGGCTCCTGGGGAGCGTCGTCGGGTCTGCGGGCGGCGCTGATGGCCGCCGCCCTGCCCCGGCTGTTCGGCCGCCGCCACCTCGGGGCCATCGCCGGAGCCCAGATGAGCGCACTCGTCATCGGCAGCGCCCTCGGCCCGTTCTTCTTCGCCTGGATCGAAGCCGCAGCGGGCAGCTATCGCCGGGCCCTGTGGCTGTCGGTGGTGGGGCCGGTGGCCGCGCTGGCACTGGCCGCGGCGCCGGGCCGGGATCGGGCCGAACCGGACGTGAGGCCGCCGGCGCCGTCGACCACTAGCCTCTGAGCCATGGAGATCGGGGTACTGTTCAACACCGACCGCATGAGTGGCTCGGAATTCGTGGACTACGCAAAGCGGATCGAGCGGGCCGGCATCGACTCCCTGTGGCTGGCCGAGCTGTTCGGCCGGGAACCGTTCGCCGCCGCAGGGGCGCTGCTGGCATCGACCGATCGGCTCAAGGTCGGCACCGCCATCGCCAACATCTATGCCAGGGACGCGGTGGCCGCAGCGGCGGGATCGGCGACGCTGGCCGAGCTGAGCGGCAACCGGTTCGAGCTCGGCCTCGGGGTGTCGAATCGGGGGCTGAACGAAACCCGGGGCCACCACTGGACCGCCCCGGCACCGAGGATGGCCGCCTACCTGGCGGACCTACGGGCGGCCAAGATCGCCATTCCGGCGAACCACTACCCGGTGTGGGTCGCCGCGCACGGCCCGAAGATGCTGGCCGCCGCGGCCGACGGTGCCGACGGCATCTTCACCTACCTGATGAACCCGGAACACACCGCCCGAACCAGCGAAGGCCTCCCGGAAGGGAGCCAGGTCTCACCGATGATGATGTGCCTGCGCTGCGAGGATGCCGACGAGGCCCGGCGCCTGTGTCGCAAGGCCATCGGCTACTACACCGGGCTGGACTACTACCACCGGGCGTGGCGGACGCTGGGCTTCGACGACGGCGATTTCGCCGGCGGCGGGAGCGACCGTCTGATCGATTCGGTGATCGCCTGGGGCTCGATGGCCCAGATCCGCGACCGGCTCGACGCCCAGCGGGATGCCGGGGCCGGCCGGGTCGTGGTCATTCCGTTGAATCCGGAGGGCGGCGGCCAACCCGACTGGAAGCTCTTGGAGCAACTGTCGGGCTGACCGCCGCCTCAGCCGGGCTCACCACCGCAAAGGGACGATGCGATCGGTGAGCTCCCGGGTGCGGTCGGGCGAAAGTCCGCCCCGGGATGAACGTTTCGGTCCGTTGCCGGACCGTGGCCTTACCGCGGTCATGACAGCACTGCGGTGAGGGTGAGCGTGGTGTCGCCCCGTTGGACTTCCAGTTCGACGCTGTCGCCGCTGAAGCGACTCTGCACCAGCCCGGTCAGCTCCCTGATGTTGGTCACCGGCACGTCGTCGATCGTCAGCACCCGATCGCCGACCTGCAGACCCGCCGCCTCGGCCCCCGAGCCCTCGAAGACCCCGAGCACCGGCACACCGGCCGCACCGTCCTGATTCTGGCCGCTGACCCCGAGCACACCGGGATCCAACGACTCGCCGTCGACGATTCGATTGGCCACCTCGATGGCGGTGTCGATCGGGTACTGCGAAGCCGATGCCGACGTTGGAGTTGCCTGTGCCGTCGGTGCGGATCGATGCGTTGATCCCCACCAGTTCGCCGTTTCGGTTGGCCAACGCCCCACCGGAGTTGCCGGGGTTGATCGGAGCGTCGGTCTGGATCATGGCGCTGAAGCTGCCGTCGGCGTTCGGCACCGGGCGATTGGTGGACGACACGATGCCGGCGGTCACCGTCTGCTGCAACTGGAAGGGGCTGCCGATGGCAACGGTCAGCTGGCCCGGTTCGAGGTCGGCGCTGGACCCGATGGTGGCGACGGGCAGGTCGCCGTCCGGGGCCGACAGGACCGCGATGTCGTTGCGGGGATCCGACCCGAGGACCTCGACAGGGATCACCAGGCCGTCGGCGGTCCGGATCCGGACCTGGTCTGCTCCGGTGATCACATGGTGGTTGGTCAGCAGCAGGCCGTCGTCGTAGACCACGCCGGAACCCTGGCCGAGATTGGTCTCGACCTGGACGACCGACGGTCCCAGGATTCGTGCCACGTCGGCCGCGGGCTCGACCCCGGAGGGGGTCGCGGCCCGGGGGGCGGTACTCTCGGCGCCCGGGGATGTGTCCGCGGTGGCAACGGCGGTATCGGCACCGATCGCCGGGGCCGAGGTGTTGACGACCGAACCCGCCGAATCGACGGGCTCCTCGGCGTAGCGCATGCCGAGGCCGAAGCCACCTGCTCCCACCGCACCGCCGACCAGGAAGGCCATGGCGGCGATCAACGCCGACGATCGGCGCTTCCCGGCCGAGGGCGGCGACGACTCCGTGGGCGAGGGGGGACCCGGCGGGGCCGGGAGAGTCGCCGACGCCGACGGCCGGTCGGGGCGGTGCGGTGGGAGGGAGCCATGACCCCGTCGGACGCCCGGCAAGGGGGGCGACGGCAGGGCTCGGCGCAGCGCCGGAGGGGACGGCGCCGGTCGGCGGACGGTACGGCGGGTGTGGTGCCGGATCCCGGTTTTCGAGCTCATCGGCCACACCGGAGGCGGGAGGCCTGGCGATATTCGGCGTTGAAGCGGGGACGGGCGACATCGGGTTCTCCTGTTCGATCCTGTCCTGAACGTACTCACCGGGGGCGAAAGCGGAGGCAAAGAAAACGGACATAAAAACGCGGTGATCCGCCGCGGCTACGATTCCAATCCGATGACCAGCGACCGGGCACCGATGAAGGACCACGCAGCCTGCCCCTGTGGCAGCGGCTCGAGCTACGGCTCGTGTTGCGAACCGATCCACGCCGAGGGCGCAGGGCTCGGTTCGACCGCCGAGCAACTGATGCGGGCCCGCTACAGCGCCTACGTTCGACACGATGCGGACTTCCTGCTGCGATCCTGGCATCCCGACACCCGTCCGGCCACGATCGGATTCGACTCCGAGCATCGCTGGCATGGATTGACGATCGAAGCCACCACCGGAGGAGGTGGGCTGGAACGCAGTGGCACGGTGGAGTTTCGTGCCCGCTTCGAACGGTCCGGTCGACAGCTCGAGCTGCATGAGTTGAGCGAGTTCGAACGGGTCGGCGGCTCGTGGCTCTACGTCGACGGGGTCGATCCCGACGCAACCGGTTCCGGGCCGCGCCGGCGCTGAGCGTCGCTCCCCCGCTCCGCCCGCAACCGCCCGCCGGGAAGCTCACGAAAAATCAGGGAAGCTCACCAAAATCAGGGAAGCTGACGGCGCGTCGATGTATCAGGTACGGGTCTGGCGAGTCCTACTACCGCAACCACTCGGGGCCGGCCGAACCACGGGAGCCGTTGCCGCCGACCGAAGGGGATGAACCATGGACGCAGGGATCACCGGGCTGTCGGCGACCGCCGACACGGTGCGGCTACTGGTGGCGGGGCCGGCACCGGCCGCCGACCCGAGTATCGAAGTGTCGGGGCTCGACGGAGCGGTCGTCCGACGGGTGCCGGTGGAGCACTGGCACCGGGCCGCCACCCGGATCCGCCCTGTTCCGTCCGACTACCTGTACTGGGCCAAGCCGACGATCGGCGGCCTCCAGCCCGGTACACGGTACGTGGTCACGATGGTCGACGGCAGCGGGCGGCGAGTGGCGACGGCCACGGTGACGACCGCTCCGGCGGGCGACAGCGATCGCCTCAGCCTGGCGGTCGGCTCCTGTTTCGACATCAACGGCGAGCACGCCGGTGTGCTGGCAACGGCGTATGACCAGCTGGTGGCCGGACGAGACCTCGTCTACAACCTCTGGCTCGGCGACCAGGTCTACGTCGACGCGCCCTGGCAGCAAGCAACCCGATCGACCCACGCCCGCCGCATCATCTTCGACCGCTACCTCCGCTCCTGGGGCTTCACCGACAGCTCGGGTCTCGGCCACGCCATGCGACGGTCCAGCAACTGGTACCTGCCGGATGACCACGAGTTCTGGAACGGCTATCCGCACCCCAGCTGGCTGACCCTGTTCTGGCACACCGCGGCCCGCATGGTCCGCCAGGTTGGTCGGGTTGCCGGAAAGGCCTCGCCCCACCCCGCGGCTCAGGGCCCGTGGGGCGCGGTTGCGGGCGAGGCGTTCACGCTGTTCGCCTCCCACGTCGACTTCGACGGATTCGACGAATCGGTGTCCCCCGATGCTCTCCAGACGATCGAGACCGACCACGCCATCGTCGTCATGGTCGACACCCGGTGGCACCGGACCATCCGCAAGAGCGGCCCCGGGGCCGGCTTCATGGCCGGCACCGACCTGGAGCGGCTGACCCGGATCCTCGCCACCGACGAGCGGCTGGTCGGTCTGGCGCTGGCAAAACCGCTCATCGGGTACCTCCCCCACCGGGGGGCGCTGCGGAGAAAGGTGGAGTACGGACCGGAGGACTACGCAGACCAGTACACCGTGCTGTGGCGGGCCCTGGCCGAGCGGCGCCGCCACGGCCGACCGACGCTGATCATCGGCGGCGACGTCCACGGTCACGCCGTCTCCACCGCCGACGAGGACGGCCTGCTCGAAGTGGTGAGCTCGCCGCTGTCGGTGTTGCGAGAGCTCGACCACGACGCACCCATCCAGAAGGCCCGCCGAGGTTGGGCCGGGGCCCGGCGCCTGGCCACCACGACCTGGGGCATGGCCAAGTCGTTGCTCCGACGAGGCGAGGAGACGCTGCGACCCGGCATCGCCACCCCAACGAGCACCGTGTCCTACCCCCGTTTCGCCGAGGACGGCACCTGGGAGCCCCAGGCCGCAGTAACGGTCATGGCCAAGATCGATGATCTCAGCGGCATGGCCATCGTCGACCTCGACTTCGGTGACGGCGCACCGGTGGTCACGGTCAACCACGTGTTCGGAACGATGGCCGACGGTGAGGCCGTCACCAGCCGCAAGGTCAACTCGTTCCGCTGGGACGGCGACCAGACGGGAAAACCGGCCTGGCACAAGCGCTGAGCACCCTCCCGCCATCCGGCAGTATCGTCGGTGGTGCGATGCTGCTCTCTTCGATCGGTCGACCCGAGCGGTGGCCGCCGCTGCTGGTCGCCGTCGCACTCGTCGCCGCGGGTTGCGGCGACGATGCGTCGGGCGACGATGCCGGCGAACCGATGGAGGCCCAGGTGATGGCCCTGTGCGACTCGGTGGTGGCCCTCCACAGCTCGATCATCGACAGTGTCAACGAGATGTCGTCGAAGGAGGTCGACGCCGACCCGCCGGAACGGGCCGTGCTCCTGGCCGACGGGATCGACGACATGATCGCCCTGGCGGAGGCGGCCGAGGTGCCGACCGAGCCTGCGGCGTTGACGATCGGCCTCGCAGACCGCCGGGAACGGATCCTGTCCGAACTTCGGGCCGAGTCCGGGCAATTCCGCGACAGCTACCAGACCGTCACCCAGGACCAGCGGGCCGGCGCGGTGAACCGGGTGTTCCTGCTCGGCGAGAAGCTGATGTCGGAAACCGAGCCGAAGGTGACGGCCGAGACACCGGACGAGTTGGTCGACGCCGCCCGCCGGACCCGCTCGTGCCGCTTCGTGATCCAGCTGCCGCCAACGGGCTGAGCTCGGCGTCCACCACGGCCCCCCCGACGGGCTGGGCTCGGCGTCCACCGCGGGCCCCGACCGCCGTCAGCCGGTGGTGTCCGCCGCGCCGACCGATGTGGTGGTGAAGGTGATCTCGAGCGGTCGCATCGCCGTTCCGTCCAACGAGCGCAGGCCGAGGACGGCCATCGAATAGGCGGTCTCGGGAACCATTGGCCGATCGAGCACGAACGACAGGGCCCCTCCGGCCGGGTCGAAGGCGATCGACGACCGGTCGACCGCGGCCGGCGCGACCACACCCCTGTTCCGGATCTCCACCACCACATCGGTCGGATCGGCGATCGCCTTGTCGAACCGGAACAGGAAGTCGGTTTCGAGATCCACCTCGACCTCGCCGTCGGCCGGTTGCGACGACACCAGCGCCGGCAGGGACTGGTCGGCGGTTGCACCGGAGCCGTCGTCTGGCACGGCAGCGCCCGGTTGGTCACTCGATGCATCGCCGCTTGCGGTGGTGTCGACCGAGTCCTGCGATGCCGCC
Source organism: uncultured Acidimicrobiales bacterium (assembly GCA_963715325.1). Classification (GTDB taxonomy): domain Bacteria; phylum Actinomycetota; class Acidimicrobiia; order Acidimicrobiales; family SZUA-35; genus JAHELU01. The sequence goes on along the minus strand of CAVQRR010000005.1, from coordinate 195,681 downwards.
AGGCGGTAGCCGACGAACCCGATGGCAACCACCAGCGCCAGCCCGAGGGCCACGAGCAACACCACGTTCGGCCCGCCGTTTTGCGCGGCGTCCTGCCCCGCGGGCACGGCGTTCGGGCCGGCATTCGACGTCGGGGCATCGGGCGCTGGAGCGGCTGGGGAGGTCTTGGCGGCGGGGTCGGTCATCGGTTTCGGCGGAGCAGCGGACGGCCGACCGGCCGATGCGACGCTGCCGGCCTGTACCGTACTCGATACCGGCCGTGGCCGCCGGGACCGATCGGTCGGCGGTCGCTCCGAGGTGTCGGTTGGCCGCCGGTATATTGACCGGGCCATGAGTATCTCCCGAGACGAGGCCCGCGAGATCGCCATCGTCGGCATTCTCGCCACCGTCGTTCTTCGCATCGGCGCCGGGGTCCTCCAACTCGTCGACGAGATCGACCAGCAGTGGACCGCCCGCTCCTTGGCCGATCGACTGTTCGCCCCGATCGGCTCGACGGTGGGCATGCTGGCCCTCGGTGCGGTGCTGTTGATCGTGCTGTCCCCCACCGGCAGCATCACACCGGCGGTGATCAAGGCGTCTCGACGGATGGCCGCTCTGGTGGCCTTGCTCGGCATCGCCGCATCGTTCCATTCGCTGGCCCTCGGCTACAGCGATGTGCTGGCCAGGATCTGGTTCGCCATGATCAACGGTCTCGCCGCCGCGACCCTCGGCACCACCGCCTGGTGGATCCTGAAGAACTTCGACGCCGACCGCTGAACCCGGGTGCCAAGAACTCCGGCCCCGGGCCTCGGCCCGGCGGTGCCGGCCACGATCCGAAACGGGTCCGAGGTTCGATCGACTCGGGCCGGTCGGTGCCCGCTTGCTCGAGGCCGGGCCGGCTGCAATCCTTCGCCGGTGGGTAGCCGGCTCCTGATAGTGGTCAGCGTTGCCGCAACCGCAACGCTCGGTGCGGTTGCCATCGGCGGGGTGCCGCTACTGGCGGGCCTCGGCGGAGCGGCGATTCTGGCGCTTGGTGTCCTGCCCGGCGGCTCTCGGCGATATCTGTTGCGCCGGCTCGGCCGGGTTCTCGTCTCGATGCTGGCGGCGATGGCCATCGTCTGGCTGTTGATCTTCAACTTCCCCGATTCGCCGTCGATCCGATTCTCCGATGATCAGTCGATCGCCGGGCCGATCAGACCGGGCATGGGCCTGGGTGATGACCCGAGGCCCACCGGTTTGGTGGCGGCCATGGAGGCCTACGGCTCGTGGTTGGGGGATCTGTTGGTCGGCGACCTGGGGGGTGTGACCTCGTACAGCGAATCCGTCGGCGAAGGTGTCGCCAGGACCATTCCGCTGTCGATGCAACTCCTGCTGTACAGCCAGCTGATCGCCATCTTGGTGGCGGTACCCGGCGCTCTGATCGGCGCGCTGTATCGGGGACGCAGCAGCGACATCGCGGCCCGGGCGGTCGGCCTGATGGGGCTGTCGACGCCGGTTTACGTCATCGGCCCGATCCTGGTCTTCCTGTTCGCTGTCGGCGAGTTCGGCGTTTTCGGGGTCGACGTCGGCCTACGAATCCTGCCGTCCGGGCGCTACGTGCCGATCGGATCCGGACTCGGCGACCACCTCGAGTCGATGGCCCTGCCGTCGCTCACCCTGGGGCTCAGCACCGCCGCGGTCTATCTCGTCCTGCTTCGCTCGGAGCTGATCCAACAGCTGATGCTGGACCACGTGGAGTTGGCCCGGTCCAAGGGGATTGCCCCCGGTCGAATCGTTCGGCACCATGCGCTTCGGCCGGCCGCTCCCACCGTGGTGGCTGCCATCGCCGCCCAGTCGGGGTTGATCATCGGCAACCTGATCATCATCGAACGCATCTTTCTCCTCCCCGGCTTCGGCGACTACGTGATCGTGGCCGTCATCCGCCGGGATCTTCCCGCGGTGGCCGGAGCGGTGTTCGTGGCCGCCGCCGTTCTCGCCGTGGTCAACCTGGTGGCGGACGCGCTCCTGTTGGCCATCGACCCGAGGATCGACGGGGCGTGATGATCTCTTGCACCGACCGGCGGCATGGGTCCGGAGTTTGGCGCAATCCCTACAGCGTGACCCCGCCGTAGGCGATGCCGGTCAGCTTGGCCATCTCCCGATCGAAGGTCGTCAGGTCGTCGGTGCAGAACTCGTCGAGCCGGGTGTGACCGCAGGCTCTGGCCAGCACCGACATCAGCTCCACCGTGGCACAGAAGAACTTGTGCAGCCGCTCGGCCGCCTCGTCGACCGGCAGGCGAGACCGCAGCTCCAACTTCTGGGTGGCGATGCCGACCGGGCAGTTGTTGGACGAGCAGGCCCGCATGCCGAGACAGCCGATGGCCTGCATGGCCGAGTTGGCGACGGCCACCGCATCGGCACCGAGGGCCAGGGCCTTGGCGAAGTCGGTATGGGTTCGCAGCCCGCCGGTGATCACCAGCGTGACATCGCGCCGACCCCGGGCGTCGAGGTGGCGGCGGGCCCGGGCCAGGGCCGGGATGGTCGGCACCGAGATGTGGTCACGGAACAACACCGGGGCGGCGCCGGTACCCCCTCCCCTGCCGTCGAGGATGACGTAGTCCACACCGATGCGCAGTGCGGCGTCGATGTCGTCCTCGATGTGCTGGGCCGACAGCTTGACCCCGATCGGGATCCCGCCCGAGACCACCCGGACCTCATCGGCCACCCGGCGGAAGTCCTCCTCGTGGTTGAGATCGGTGAAGGTCGACGGTGAGATCGCATCGGTGCCGGGCTCCAGCCCACGGACCTCGGCGATCTTGCCATCGACCTTGTTGCCCGGCAGATGGCCGCCGGTGCCGGTCTTGGCCCCCTGGCCCAGTTTGAAGTGGAACGCCTGGACATCTGCGACCTTGTCGAGCGACCAACCGAAGCGACCGCTGGCCAATTCGTAGAAGTAGCGGGAGTTCTCGGCCTGCTCCTCGGGCAACATCCCGCCCTCGCCGGAACAGATCCCCGTCCCCGAGAGCTCGGCCCCCTTCGACAGCGCAACCTTGGCCTCCTCTGAGAGGGAGCCGAAGCTCATGTCGCTCACGAACAACGGGATCTCCAGCCGAAGCGGCCGCTGAGCGTTCGGCCCGATCACGACGTCGGTCGAAACCGGTACCTCGTCGAGCTGCGGCTTTCGGGACAGCTGGGCGGTGACGAACTGGATGTCGTCCCACTTCGGCAGCTGGTCGCGAGGCACGCCCATTGATGCGACCGGGCCGTGGTGGCCCAGGTATTCGAGGCCCTCGTCCGCCAGCTGGCGGATCAAGCCGACATGGGGTTCGGTCGAGTCGCCGTGTGGGTCCTGATAGGCACCCTGGTAGGAGGCTCGGTCGTAGGGTTGGGGGAATTCCTTTTCCCAGACCAGGATCTCGTCGAGGTCGACCAGCAACTCGTCGCCGTCGACCCAGGAAGAGAACTTGTGCAACCGCTCCGAGTTGTCATAGCTCGACACCCCGGTGTGGAACACGTAGTCCCATCCGTGCAGCCCACAGATCAGGTTGTCGCCTTCGATGTGGCCATCGGCCATCAGCGCCCCCCGGTGGAGGCAGCGACCGTACAGCACCGAATGGTTGTCGTCGAAACGCACGATCACCAGATCGACGTTGCCGACCAGGGTCCCGACCGGTTCACGATCGGCCAACTCCGACCAAGTGGCGATTCGTATCGGTTGCATCAGATCCTCCCGGTTCGGTTGTCGATGGTGGCGGGCCAACACCCGCCCCGACAACAACAACAGCCTAGGTACCCCGGTTCGTTCCGGGTCGGGTTCGGCCACCGAACGGTCGGCGAGCGAACGACCCTGGACCGGGTCGATCCCCTGAGGGATGCTGTCCCACGATGATCGAAAACGTCACCCCGTTGCAGGTGCTAGCGTCGTTGACCCTGGTGCTGCTGGCCCTGGTGCTCGGGCTGGTGCTCGACCTGGGGGTGACGAAGCGGCTGATGGTGGCGGTGGCCCGGGCCGCGGTGCAGCTGCTGGCCGTCGGGCTGCTGTTCGGTTTCATCGCCGAGGCCGGCCGGGCCATGGTGCTGGCCTGGTTGTGGGTGGCGGCGATGGTTGCGATCACCGCGCTGGTGGCCCGGCGACGAGCCCCGGAGCTGCCCGGCGGTGGTCCGGTGGCGGGGGCGGCGGTGGCGGTGACCGTCGCCGTCTGCCTGGCGGTGATCTTCGGCCTGGCGGTCCTCGACTATACGCCGGTCAACGTGATCGTGATCGCCGGCATCACCATCGGCAACGCCATGCCGTCGCAGGTGTTGGGGGCCAACCGGGTGATGGCCGAGCTGGAGGAGCATCGGGGCCAACTGGAGGCGATGCTGTCGCTGGGACTGTCGAGGGCCCAGATCATCCGCCTCAGCGGCGGCCAGATCGTGCGAACCGCGCTGATCCCCCAGATAGAGCGGACGAACGTGGTCGGGCTGATCGCCCTTCCCGGGGCCATGACCGGCCTGCTGCTGGCCGGTGCCGATCCGATCGATGCGGTACTGGTCCAGTTGATCGTGATGTACCTGGTGCTCGGCGCGGTGGCCACCTCGGTGATCATCACCGTGGTGAGCGGCATGCGGGGACTGTTCACCCCGGACCTCCGCTTGATCGCCGTCGACGGTGATCGCTGACCGGCGCCGCCGACCGTCGACGCGCCTATCGGCGAGCCTGTTCTGGTTGGCAGGTCGGACACCACCAGATCGACCGGCCGTCGATGTCGGCCGATCGGATCAGATCGCCACAGCGCCGGCAGGGGCGGCCGTCCCGCTTGTAGGCGTAGAGCCGCTCGCCCCGTTTGAGCTTGGCCGGCGATGGTGCGCCGACCTCGGCCGGGTCGACGGTGACGATCCGGCCCGACCGCTCCCCCGCCTTGAGCTGGCGGACCGAAAGCCGCCACAGGTCCTCGACCAGCTGCGGCGGGGTCTCCTTGGCCTTGGTGAAGGGGTGGAGACCGATGAGGAAGAGGAGCTCGGCCCGGTAGACGTTGCCGACGCCGGCCACGACCTTCTGGTCGAGGATGGCGGCGCCGATGGGAATCGATCGCCGGGCGAGACGGGCAATCATCTGCTCGGCCCCGTCGGCCGGGGCCAGGATCGGATCCGGCCCCAGCCGGTTGGCCACCTCGTCGGCCTCGTCGGTGGTGATGACCTCGCAGGTGGTCGGGCCAGCCAGGTGGAGACGGTCGCAGTCGGTCGACAGGAGGAGTCTGGCGTTTGGCGAAGGGTCGGGGAACGGTGGCGTCTGCATGCGGAACTTGCCGAACAGCCCGAGGTGCACGTGCAGCACGTCACCGGAGGCGAACCGGTAGAAGATGTGTTTGCCGTTGGCGTCGATCCCGTCGAGCTTCTGGTCGTCGAGCCGGGCCGCGCCGCTGTCGAAGCGACCCTGCGGCGACTGGGCGGCAACGGTCCGGCCGTTGAATCGTCTGCCCTGGAGTCTGGCCGCCCGGTGGAGAACGTGTCCTTCTGGCATGGGATGATTGTGGCCCGGTCCAGCCGACGATGTTGAGTCGGGACGATAGGCTCCCCTGTGATGTCTATCGATCCCCTCAGCCCCCCGCAGGAGGCACAAGACGATTGGCCGGCAAAGGCCTCGGCCACGATCGTCCAGTACGTCGGCACGGTCAGGGCCAAGACCACCGGCCCGGCGCTCGTTGCTTCCCGCTATGCGGTGTACGCCGTGGCGATGGCACTGATCGCCCTGATGCTTGCGGTGCTGCTGCTGGTGCTGTTCGTTCGGCTGCTGGTCTCGTCCACTGCGGAGTTGCCGTTCGTCGAAGACGGCGAGACGTGGCTGGCGTACTACATATTGGGGGCGATCTTCGTGCTGGTCGGTGCGATCCTGTGGCGAAAGAAGGAGCCTCGGTAGGGCCGAGCCGAAGGGCCGGGCCCAGAGCGGAATGGTCGGCGACCGCCGGCGGTTGAAGACGAAGAATGGCTCGTCGGAGCTTTGACGGAGTGAAACGTGTCGGAACTGCATGATGTCGTGATTATCGGAAGCGGTCCCGCCGGCCTCACCGCGGCCATCTACGCCGCCCGGGCCAGCCTGGCGCCGCTGGTGCTCGAGGGGGAACCGTCGTCGACCGGCGACCAACCCGGCGGCCAGCTGATGCTGACAACCGAGGTCGAGAACTACCCCGGCTTCCCCGAGGGGATCATGGGTCCGGAACTCATGATGAGTTTTCGGGCTCAGGCCGAGCGGTTCGGGGCCAAGCTGGAGACGACCAAAGCGTCGAAGGTCGATTTCTCGCAGCGCCCGTTCAAGATCTGGGTCGGCGATCCCGACGGCGCAGAACCGAGCTACCTGGCGCAATCGGTGATCATCTCCACCGGGGCCAAGTCGCTCATGTTGAACCTGCCGAACGAAACCGAACTGATCGGCCACGGGGTCTCGACCTGCGCGACGTGCGACGGATTCTTTTCCGCGACCAGGACATCGCCGTTGTCGGCGGTGGGGACTCGGCCATCGAGGAGGCCACCTTCCTCACCAAGTTCGCGTCCACGGTCACCCTCATCCACCGCCGGGACGAGCTCCGGGCGTCGAAGATCATGCAGAAGCGGGCCTTCGCCAATCCCAAGATCAAGTTCCTGTGGGACACCGAGGTTCGCGAGATCAAGGGCCAAGGCAAGGTCGAGGGCCTGGTGGTGCAGAACGTCAAAACCGATGAGCGATCGGATCTCGCGGTCACCGGGCTGTTCGTGGCCATCGGGCATCGACCGAACACCGATCTGTTCATCGGCCAGCTCGACATGAAGGAAAATGGTTACCTGGTGACGAAGGCGCCGAGCACCTACACCAGCGTCGATGGCGTGTTCGGCTGCGGCGACGTCCAGGACGACGTCTATCGCCAGGCCATCACCGCCTCCGGGTCGGGGTGCGCCGCCGCCATCGACGCAGAACGATGGTTGGAAGCCACCCTTCACGGGAATAGCTGAGAACAGGTGTTGTGTTAGACACTGTGTTGGTCTCGATCGCAATACCGGCGGTCCGGGAGGGCCGCCACCAAGGGACTACCTGAAGCAACGACGGAGGTCGTAACCCATGTCAGACAAAGTAAGCCATCTCACGGACGCGACCTTTGACGAAGTCGTGAACAGCTCCGCCGAGCCGGTTCTCGTCGATTTCTGGGCGGAATGGTGTGGACCGTGCAAGATGGTTGCCCCCATCCTCGACGAGATCGCCGAAGAGCAGCACGGCAAGATCAAGGTGACCAAGCTCAACGTCGACGAGAACCCCAACAGCTCGTTGAAGTACCAGGTGCAGAGCATCCCCACGATGCTTTTGTTCAAGGACGGTGAGGTCGCCAAGACGATCATCGGCGCCAAGTCGAAGGCCAACTTGATCGAGGAGCTCGGCCTGTAGGCCGCAGCCCTCACTTCCCATCGATGCGCGGAGCCCCTGCGGGGGCTCCGTTCTGGTTTTCGGGCGCCGGTCGGGCCGGACGGGACCGGGCGGCCCTCGCCCGGGTGGGAAGACGGCCCGGCACGAGGCTCGACCGGGTGGGGGAAGACGGCCCGGCACGAGGCTCGACCGGGTGGGGGAAGACGGCCCGGCACGAGGCTCGACCGGGTGGGGGGTACGACGGCGGGGCGCGCCGCTCGGCCCCGCAATTACCCCCTGGATACACCCCCGCTGTCCCTTTGATCTCCCTGGAACGGCCCCGTAACCACCCCTCGCTGTACTACAGTTGCGTCCGAGAGGACTCGAAGAGGTGGTAGAGGATGCGAACAATTCCGCACTCGGTCGTGGTCGGTATCGGCAAGGGTGGGAGCTGCAAGACCACGCTCGCAACGCAGTTGGCGGGTATCTGGGCCAGCGAGGGGAAGCGGATCCTGCTGGCCGACCTTGATATGCAGGCGTCGGCGACCAAGGTCGTCGGGCTGGACCCGACCCAGCACGGCGACGGCCGCCACCTGATGGACTCGGTGATGTACGGCGATGAGCTGATCACGGTCAAGGCCAGGGACGGCTTGGAGATCGTGGTGGCCGGGCGCCACACCAAGACGCTCTCCAATCACCTGGTGACGGCGGCCAACGGCCCCGAATCATTCGCCCTGCCGTTCGAGAAGGTGATGGCATCCGGGCGCTTCGACCGGATCGTGTTCGACCTGCCGCCATCGGGTTCGTCCCGGCTGGCGGACATGGCGATGCAAACCGGGAAGTACCTGCTGGTGCCCACCAGCAGCGGCGTCGACAACATCGAGGGATTGCGGGTCCTGGCCGGCGAACTCGAGGAGCTGGAGTCCGACATCCTGCTGCTGGGTGTCGTACTGATGAAGATCAGCGCCGCCGCACCCCGCAAACGAGCCGAGGCCCGCCAGGACGTGGCCCAGATCCTGGCCGGGGTGGCCGATCCGTTCCAGACGATCATTCGCGAGGCCGGGGCGGCTTATGACGACAGCCGAAAGGCCGGGCTGTTCCTCCATGAATACGCGGAATGGGCGTCCACGGTGTCGATCGGCAATCAGATCCGAAGCAAGATCAAGATCCCGACCAACCTGGCGGACCTGGCCCGTGAGTTCTATGAGTTGGCCGACGAGGTCGATGATCGAATCGCGCTGGCGGAACGTCTGCTGGAAGGAAGTGTCTCGTGAGCGAACAGACCCTGGGAAAGGCACGGGGCCTCAATTCGATTGCCGATCCGGCCGAGTTCAAAGGCAGCCGCGGTCGCCGGGAGACGCCGTCGGACGGACCTCACGACACGCCGCCCGCTCCCCCACCGCCGCGGCCCGAGGATCGCAACGGGCTCGAGGGTGGCGCCGCACCATCGGCCTCGCTGGACTTGCCGCCAACGCCACATCGGGCCGTTGTGCCCGGTGTCCGGCGCAAACGACGGGAGCTCTCCATCCCCGTTCCGGTTGCTGACGCACTGGCCGCCACCGGAATCAATCCGGCCGATGTCGTAATGTCGGCCTATCGGACCCATTCGGACGCAGTATTCGCCGGCGCCGGTGGGAGGCTGGTATCGCGGGGTCGAGAACGGCTTCGGCTGTCGATTTCCGACGCCGAGTTCGACAAGATCAGCAGGCTCGGGGAGGCCCGGGGCTGGAATCGCTCGGAAACGGTGGCGGTTCTGCTGACGATGGAGCTGCTGCCGGCGCAGCACGGAACCGACGTGCCGGGCTGACGGCCGTAGTTTGCCGGTCGCCCCGCCACGACCTCGATCGGTGACCCAGGACGCACCCGTTCATACCCGGTTGGCCCCCCGGAAGTCACGCTCATCCTCGTTTCCTACCCAGTCGTACCTTTCTGCTACCCGTCTTTCCCCCTATTCGACCCGACGGCCGCCGGGACGTGTGCCCGGCCCGATGGCGGTGGCACCGCATGGCGTCTCGACGTTGCATCACAAACGATCGCCCCATCCCACCAGGTGCCAGCGGCCGCGTCGGGCCCTCGCCGAGCCGCTGTCGCGACAACGTGCCCGGGATGGACCTCTACCGGCCGATTCGGAGTGCTCGGCCCGCCAACGCCACCCGCCCGACCGCCCCTCCGAATGGGAGGCCGTGGTGCGCTGCGGTCCACCGGGAGTGTCCACGGCGCCGGCCGCGGCAACGGGCACCTCCATTACCTACCCACACCATAACCAGATGTACCCGCCCCCCAGACGTACCCGCCCCCCAGACGTACACGCCGTACCCAGATGTACCCGTCACGTACACTGGCACTACCCGGTCGTGACCCGCACACCACCGCTCCGACCCCATTACTTACCTGCCTTTACCACTGTGGGCCCCGGGTCTTACCCATCCACTGCTTGTTCCTACCCGGTCCACCCCACCCCACTCCGGCTCATCCCACGCCCAGCGCCCGGGAGACTCGACCGCCCACGAAGCGGTTCTCACCGCTCCCCCAAGGGCCGCAACCACCGGCCGTTGGTGGAATCTCACCCCTGAGCTCTCGGCCGAGATCGGCCGGCCGCCCACTCGGACGTTGCCGCCCACTCGGTCGTTGCCGGCCCGCGCCGGCAAGCCCACCGTCCCGTGACCGGCCAGCAAAGATCGGTCCAGCCCTTCCGAGCCGGTCGACGTCTCGACCATCGGAACCACCCGATTCGCCACCAACGAACCCCGTCATCAACCCACAACTTCACCCATCTACACCCGCGGCACCCACGTTGGACCCCACAGTGCGGGTACAGGACAGGTACTTTGCGGGTAGGTCGGACCGACAGGGCCGGGTGGATCGATTCGTCTGGGCGCCGCCCGAGGCCCTGGGGGACCGTGAAGGAATATGCCCGGACCGCAACTCCAAGCCCGAGGAACCGTGGATCCAACGGGCAATCTCGACCACCAACCACTGCGATTGCCAAACCGTCTCCCCGCGGCCCTGGCGCCGTTCAGAAGGCCCGCCAAGCCCCCGCATGACGTGCACGGTGAGATCGACGCTCGACGCATCGTGCGGCGTCGCAGCGACCGCCAGCGCCGCTCTCCGGGCCACTGCGGCGCCCTCCATTCTCTCGGTGCCATCGATGCCCCTCGACGCGCAACCCACCGGTTCACGGCGCCACGTCCCCACCCGCTCGCCCATCGCCGCACAACAAAGCCGGTCGCGTCCCACACCGCATCGATCTGCGCCGGAATTCACCCCGGTCGCACCATCTAGTACCCGGCCACTACCCGTCGTTCTCCACTTCATACCCACTCAAACCCAACCGCGGGTTCCCGGTGGGCATACCGTGAGCACTGCCCACGCTCTCACCACCGCGCTTACCGTCGCTCTCAACATCGCTCTCACCATCGCTCTCCAATCGCCTGCGCCCCATCGCCCGATGAGCCAAGCGACGAGTCACAGCCATACCGCCTGCCTGCGCCCGAACCATCCACAGCTTGTGGGTATATTGGGGGTAGTCATCAAGCCTCGGCGAGGCCGGCCATGCAGCCGTGCTCGACCGGCGTTTCACGTGAAACAATTGCTCTCGCCACGCCCGAGCCGGCAGGGCTAGAGAAAATCTCCGGCTCAGGGCCGGTCCCGTCTGGGTAATAGCGCCCACTATCCACACCGTGACGCCACAATCCAACGCCTTGCTGGGCAATTCCCACAGCTTCTCCACACCCTGTGGGGTGCAGCTGGAAGCCGGCATCGCAATCCGCAACCCTCGACCACCTCCGCCCACCGTGCTGTGGTCGGTCCGTGCTGTGGTCAGTCCGTGCTGTGGTCGGTCCGTGCTGTGGTCAGTCCGTGCTGTGGTCAGTCCGTGCTGTGGTCGGTCCGTGCTGTGGTCAGTCCGTGCTGGGGTCGGTCCGTGCTGTCGAGGCGATAGGTCCGATCCGTGCGATCCGTTCCGATCCGTGCGATCCGTTCCGATCCGTGCGATCGGTGCGATCGGTGCGATCCGTGCGATCGGTGCGGCGCGCTCCGCCGACGCCGTGGCCGTAGTCGTCAATCAGCCAACAGACGGAAGATCCGGTCGAGATCCTCGTCGTCTGCGAAACGGATCACGATGCGACCGTTGCCGTCGGTCTCCACGACCTCCACTCGGGTCGCCAGGCGTTCCTCGAGCACCCGCTCCACTTCCAACGCACCGACCGACTTCGACCCGGCACCGTGAACAGCTTCATCCCCGACCCGCCGATCGCCGCCGATGGACCCCAGCCCATCATCCTCAACGCCACCCGAGCGCACCGCCTGCTCAACGGCTCGCACGCTGAGCTCCTCGGCGACCGCCCGTTCGGCAAGGGCCACCTCCGCGGCCGGGTCGATCAGGCCGAGGATGGCCCGGGCATGGCCGGCGCCGAGTCGCCGCTCGGCCACCATCCGCTGCACCACGACCGGCAGCTGGAACAACCGCAGGGTGTTGGCAATCGCCGACCGACTCTTCCCGACCCGGGACGCCACCTCATCCTGCGTCAGCCCGAAGTCATCCACAAGCTGTTGATAGGCGTGCGCCTCCTCCAATGCGGTCAAATCCTCTCGATGCAGGTTTTCTACGATCGCCTGCTCCAATGCGCCTTGATCTGCTGTCGATCGCACGACGGCCGGAATCGTCGCCAAACCGGCCAGCCTGGCGGCCCGCCAACGCCGCTCCCCGGCAATCAACTCATAGCGCTCTTCGCCGTCGGGGCGGACCAGGATCGGCTGGAGAACACCGAGCTCACGAACCGACTCGGTCAGCGCCTCCAGCGAGTCATCGTCGAACCGGCGACGAGGTTGGAACTCGTTGGGGACGATGTCGTCCACAGGAAGCTCACGCAATTCGCCAACCGAAGCGGTCGTCGGCACCGGGGGAGGAGGGGCGGGACGAGCAGCGGGCACGCCGGCGTGGGGCTCGGCCGGTGGGGTTCGCAGGGACAACAGTGAATCAAGATCCGGGCGGGGCCCGGGATCCGATTCAGGTCGGGACACCGGCGACCTCGCGGGCCAGATCGCGATAGGAGAGCGCACCTCGGGACGCCGTGTCGAACACGGTGATCGGTTGCCCGAAACTGGGCGCCTCGGACAAGCGGACCGTACGGGGGATGACGGTCTTGCAGACCAGGTCTCCGAAGTGCTCCCTGACCTCGGTGGCGACCTGCGAAGCGAGGTTCGTCCTGGCGTCGAACATGACCAGCACGATGTGCGAGAGATGCAGCTCGGCATTGAGGTTGCGCTGCACCAGGTCCACGTTCCGCAGGAGTTGACCCAGGCCTTCCAGCGCGTAGTACTCACACTGGATGGGGACCAGCACCTCCTTGGCCGCGGCCAGCGCGTTCACCGTGAGCAGGCCGAGCGATGGGGGACAGTCGATCAGGATCAGGTCGAAGTCGTCGGCGATCTTGGCGATGGCGTTCTTCAACCGCATCTCCCGGCTGAAGGCCGGCACCAGCTCGATCTCGGCGCCGGCCAGATCGAGATTGGCCGGTGCCAGGAAGAGATTCCGGACCGCCGCCGCCTCGATGGCGTCGTCCATCGGGACATCGTGCAACAGCACGTCGTACATCGACGATTGCAGCGTCCGCGGATTGATACCGAGCCCGGTGCTGGCGTTGCCCTGCGGGTCGAGATCGATGATCAGGACCCGGTGACCCAACTCGGCCGCCGCGGCACCGAGGTTCACGGTGGTGGTGGTCTTGCCGACGCCGCCCTTCTGATTGGCCACGGCCATCAGGCGCGCCCCCGAACGGCGCTCGGGCGGGGTGGTGGTTCGACTTGCTTCGGTGGCGGTCAACGGACACTCCTCATTGCTGGCGTCATCTTCGCCCGCTCTCGACCCAACATCAACCTACCCCTGGCCATTTACCGAGATTAGACCTCCTTGGGTTCAACAACGGGTCAATCCACCTCGAAGGTTGCGGTCGGGTCGACCTGTTTGGGGTTGCGAGTGGCGGCCACGGCGCCGTAAAGGACGCTCGGTGTCGGGCCCGAAGCGCCCCAACGAAGGGGATCCGGCCTCCCCCCGGCCGTGTGCTCCTCATCGCTCAGGAGATCACGAACAGGGGCGAGCGTTTGAGCTGCTTCGTCGAGCGGGGGAGTGACGGCGGCAGCTGGCCGACACGCTCGAAGACCGCCACACCGGGCTCGGCGTCGATCTGGCGCAACCCGATCGACGCCACCGCCTCGACCGGCCAACGGCGAGCCACCGGTGGTTCACTGACCACGAGCCTGCCGCCGTCCTTCAACAGCGGAGCACCACATTCGAGCGTGACCGCCGGTGGGCCGAATCCGCGGGCCACCACGGCATCGAACGCCTGACGGGCCCGAGCCTCTCGGCCGATCTGTTCGGCTCGGCCGCACCAGACCTCGGCCCTGGCCGCCAGTCCCAACTCGGCGATCGCCCACACCAGGAACGAACAGCGCTTCCGGGAGGCGTCGATCAGCACTGCGGACAGGCCCGGTGCTGCGATCAACATCGGAAGGCCGGGGACCCCACCCCCGGCGCCGATGTCGGCAAAACGGCATTCGGCCGAGCCGATGGCCCGGCCGAATCGTCCGGCGTGTCCTATGTGGTCTTCGACCGGGCCGGGCCCGAGGAATCCGACGGCTCGGGAGCGGTCGAGCACCTGGGCCAGCGCCGAGTCCATCGGGTCGGGCGTCGAGCGCCTAGTCCTCGACGTCACCACCGCCGGCGTCGACGAGATCAGCGTCGCCTTCGTGCTCATCGTCGGTGCCGGCTTCCAACGATTCCTCGAGGTGATCGTCGCTCTCTCCGGCCGAGCCGCTTGCCGCCTCGTCGTCGTCGATCTCGTCGCCGTCCCTGCCCGCATCTTCGAGAGGGACCACCAGGACCTTCCGTCGTGGTTCGCTGCCGACCGAACGGGTTTCCACCCGGTCGTCGTCGCTCAGTGCATCGTGAACGGCTTTCCTGTCGGCGGGCGACATCGGCTCCATCGCCACCTCGACCGATCCCTCGACCGCGGAGTCGGCAGCCTTGCGGGCGAACTCGGCCAGTGCTGCGATCCGCCGCTCGCGGTAGCCACCGACGTCGACCTTGATGCGGATGCTGCTGGGGACGGACCGCTGGCAGGAGATCCGAGCCAGTTCCTGGATGGCGTCGAGGGTGCGACCCTTCGGGCCGACAAGCAAGCCGTGTTGTCCTTCGATGCGACCGATCAGGACGTCTGGTTCGGAACTGTCGATCGTCACGTCGCTGTCGAAGCCGAAGGCCTCGGTCAGACCGCTGAGAAATGTCCGTAGGTGCTCTGCTACTTCTTCCACTGGCGTTTCCTCTTTCGGCTTCGTGTCGTGGTCGTTACTGCTGGACCGCCTCTGCGAGCGCTTCCGGCCGTCGCCTCCACGGCTGCGCCCTCGCCCTTCGCCGCCATCGTCCGAACCCCGACCGCCCCGGCTGGAGGCGGTGTCGTCGGAGTCCTTCGGTCCGATCACCCGATCGTCGCCACGGTCTGAGGTGTCGTCGTTTCGCTCACCCCGGCCGCCGCCCCCGCCGGAATCGCGACCGCTGCCGGCACCACGAGTGTCGGATTGACCGCCGCTGCGACTCCGGGACCGATTCCGTCCTCGATCGCCGCCCTTGCCCTTCGACCCACCTTCGGATCGGCTGCGGCGATTTCGATTGCGTTCGGTCTTCGGCCTGATGGCCTTCGGCTTCACCCTGGCCTCGACCCTGGCGGTGCCCCGCATCCTGCCGAACAGGCCGGGCCGTGGTT
Organism: uncultured Acidimicrobiales bacterium; assembly: GCA_963715325.1. Taxonomy (GTDB): domain Bacteria; phylum Actinomycetota; class Acidimicrobiia; order Acidimicrobiales; family SZUA-35; genus JAHELU01. The sequence goes on along the minus strand of CAVQRR010000005.1, from coordinate 180,612 downwards.
CTTCGAGGACGACGATCTCGGCCTCGGATTCATCGACGCCGAGGTTGTCGAGTGCGAGATCAATCGCCTCCGGCAGTGTCTTGGCCGTTGTCTTTACCCACTCCACGCGTGCTCTACCTCTTTCGTTTCTTCTTCGCCGCCGGTGGCTTGGTCCCCTTCGGGGTGACCCGGCTCGAACCTTCGGCCGAAGACTTCTTCCTGGTGGCCTTTGCCTTGGTCCGCTGCTCCCGCCTGCGGGCCCATGCCTCGTCCCTGTCGACCCGACCGGTTCCCGACCCCGCGGTGCCGTTGCGGGCCGATGTGTTCTTGCGGCCCGGCCGACCGTCGCCGATCAGGGCGTCTGCGCTGTCACCGTTCGCCGAGTCGGCCTTGCCCGATTTCTTGGGCGCACCACCGGCCGCGGTCGGCTTCTTCGACTGCCTGCCGTTGCCGGCGGTGCCCGCCGCCTTCGGTCCGTCGTCGGCCTTCACCGGCTTCGATTCCTCGGCAGCGCCAGCCGACCCATCTCCATCCGAGGCATCTTCTCTGTAGAGCGCCCGGGTGATGTATGCCTGCTGGCCGATCCTGAACAGGTTCGACGTTGCCCAGTACAACACCAGGCCGGCCGGGAACAGGAAGCTCCACACACCCGACATCAGGGGCAGGATTCTCAGGAGCTGCTGCTGGGTCTGCTGTTGGGGCGTCGGGTTGTCCGGGACCGCTCCCCGACGAGCCGAAACCTGTCGTTGTTGGAAGTAGCTGGAGCCGACCACGAAGAGAATCAACAGGATGTACGGCGTGGCCCGCAGGAGGTTGTCCTGCACCACCTGCCAGGTGGTGGATGCGAGGTCGAAGGGCCCGAACAGCATCTCGGTGCTGGTGGAAAGATCCTGGTAGAGCTTGGTGCCCTTGTCGAGGTGCCTCGGGTCGAAGGTGTTTGCCGGGCCCGAGGCCACCCCGATCAGCTCATGGGCCCGCTCCGACACCGCGAAGTACGGTTTCTCCGAAACCCGCCTGGTCACGCCCCGCAGCACATTGAACAGGACGAGAAACACCGGGAGCTGGGCCAGCATCGGCAGGCAGCCCCCGACCGGGTTCACGCCGTGCTCCTGGTAGAGCGCCATCATGGCCTGGTTGAGATTGGCCTTGTCGTCCTTGTATTCCTTCTGCAGCTTCTTGAGCTCCGGCTGCAGTTGCGTCATCTTGATCGTCGAACGGGTGGCCTTCAAGGTCAGCGGCATCAGCACGATCATCACCGTCGCGGTGAGAAGCATGATGGCCAAACCGTATGATCCGCCGACGACCGGAAGCGAATAGAAGAAGGCCAGCACTGATGCGACCGCATCGAGGGAAAAGTCTTTGGTGGTGTTGAACATGACTACTTCTCCGGGACGGGATCAAAGCCGAATGATCCAAAGGGGTGGCACCGGCCGAGGCGCCGGATGGCCAGCCACAGCCCGCGGGCCGGGCCATGCTGTTCGATCGCCTCGGCGGCGTACTCCGAGCAGGTCGGGAGGTAGCGGCATCGGGGCATGCGGGCCGGTGCGGTCATCCGATACAGCCCGATCGCCGACAACATCAGGCGTTTGACAACGCCGCCCTGAGCCGTGGGTTCTCCGTCGTTCAGGCGTTTGACAACGCCGCCCTGAGCCGTGGGTTCTACGTCGTTCATGGTTGTGGTTTCCGTCCGATCGCTCCGTCCGCCTGAGCCGGCGCCACCCCGGCGGCCACCTTCTCGGTCTCGGCTCGCTTCGAACCCGGCGTGGCGGCCCCCGCCTTGTCGAGGCAGACCTCGACGTCTTCGACCAACCTCGGGAACCGGTCGGTCAGCAGGCCTCGATCACCGGCGAGCAGGAACGCGCCTTGGGGATGGAGGGATCGTCGCCCGAGGGCTTCGACGAATGCGGCTCGAAGCCGGCGCCGGCCACGGTTGCGTTCGACCGCGTTCCCGAACGACCGGCCGATTGCGAAGGCGACCTGGGGCTCGACGGTCTGCATCGGCAGGAACGTCAAGCGGACCGACCCGCTCCGGACCCGACGGCCCCGGCGGCGAAGGTCAGCGAACGTTCGACGGCGAGCGATCGAAACGATCACGCACTGAGACGATGGCGGCCCTTGGCCCGACGGGACCGCAGTACCGCTCGGCCGCCGCGAGTCGCCTTCCTGGCACGGAAACCGTGCTTGCGAGCTCGTTTGAGGTTGTTTGGCTGGAAAGTACGTTTCACGACAGCTTCTCCGGGCGGGTTTCTTGCACGTCAGGTTTCTTACGGGTCGGGAGCGCTCACACGTCCAACACACGAAGAGGGGTATGCAATGCCCGGACTCGACCCGAGTCGGCGTACCGATGGCGAGCGGGGGGCACATCTCGTTCAGACCCGACAGGGCATCAGTCAACCAAAATGCGGTTGCGGCGCCATGCCGGCCAGAACACCAGGCTACGGCGGCGCGGTGGCGCTACCAACTAATGACCCAGAGCGCAACCACCCCGAACCGACCGGATCGGACAATCGCCGGTTCCGGTGGTGCCGCCTTGCGGGTTGTAGTAGACCGGTCACGTACGCCGTTTCGGTCGGAGGGGGGCGGCCAAGCTTTTCCACAGCGCAGGTGGGGCCATCGTTCGTCGCTGCTAGCGTTCTATCACCCGCAGCCCCGCAGGGTTGCTGCTAGGAGGGGAACAACTGGGCGACACATTTCGGCGTCTCGCATTCTCGACGCCCGATCGCCGGTCGGTCCCCTTTTCGGCACCCTGTGGACAAATCTGTGGGGAGTGGGGAGAAATCCCCAAACGACGTTGGGAAAACAGGTTGTTCTGCCCGGCTCGCGACGTTGCGTCCCGGTTCGATCGGCGCAACCGTAGACCACTCGAATCCGAAGCCAGTGAAGAGTCATCTAGTGAAAAAGCTCTCAAAAGGGCCACTATGGAAGCCGACCACCCGGTCGACGTCCGTCATTGAAGCGGCAAGCCCAACCGGGATTCTCGGCCGGGATCAAACAGGTGCCGAGTCGTGCTGACGGCGGGCGAACTGTGGGTAACCGCCGCCGCGTTGCTTCGCAGTCAGGTCTCGGACGGGGTCTGGCAGAGCACTTTTGCACAGGTTGCCCCCATCGAGCTCGCCGACGACACCTTCATTCTGGCCATGCCGAACGGCATCATTCGGGATCGCCTCGACGGGAGGTACCGCCCACTGGTCGAAGACGCGGTGGCCGAGGCCGCCGGCTACGACCTGAAGATCGATTTCCGCCTGGTTGTCCCCACCCTGTTCGACGACGCCGAGGGCCACATCGACCTCACCGGGGAAGACAATCGGTTCGATCGACGGGCACCTGGCGCCGGGGACGGGCGCACCCAGACCCTGACCGGTCGCCTCGGCGAGCCATCGATACCGTCGACGTCGTCGACGTCGCAGCGCGTTCACGGCGGCGTCCACGCCGATCGATCGGCAGGCCGGCGGCCGGACGGCATGGGAACCGACCCACTACATATAGGTACGCCGCTGAGACGGGATCCCTTGCAGGACGGATCGCTGGCCGGGATCGACGGGAACGGGATCGACATCAGCGGCGCCCCCGAGTCGGCATCGATCGGCGTGGAGCTGGCGAACCGCTACACATTCAAGAACTTCGTGACCGGTCCGTCCAACCGCTTTGCCATCGCCGCCGCCCTGTCGGTGGCCGAGCGCCCCGGCGGTTCCTACAATCCGCTGTTCATCTACGGCAGCGCCGGCTTGGGCAAGACCCACATCCTGCGGGCCATCGAGCACTTCATCAACGACCTCGAACCCCAGAAGAAGGTGCTCTACGTCTCGACCGAGACGTTTCTCAACGAATTCGTCGATTCGATCAAGAACTCGTCTGGCAACGATTTCAAGCGCCGCTACCGGCAGATCGATGTCCTGCTGGTCGACGACATCCAGTTCATCGAAGGCAAGGACCGCCTCCAGGAGGAGCTGTTCCACACCTTCAACGATCTGTACGGCTCGAATCGCCAGATCGTGCTGTCGTCGGATCGCCCACCAGACGCCATCCCCACGCTCGAGGAACGGTTGCGAAGCCGGTTCATGATGGGCCTGTTGACCGACATCCAGCCGCCGGACATCGAGACCCGCATGGCCATCCTCCGCAAGAAGGCCGAACGGGACGGCATCCCGCTGCCGAACGACGTGAGCGAGTTCATCGCCGCCAACATCACGAACAACATCCGGGAGCTGGAAGGGGCACTGAACAAAGTCACGGCGTTTGCCAACCTCAACGGCGAAACGATGACCACCGCCCTGGCCGAACAGGTGCTCGGCGATTTCATCGCCGACCGTCAGCCCCGCCCGATCACCGCGGCGATGATCCTCGAGGCCACCGTCGAACAGTTCGGTTTCACGCTGGAGGAGCTCACCGGCAAGTCCCGGCGACGGCCCCTGGTCATCGCCCGGCAGATGGCGATGTACGTCACCCGCCAGCTCACCGATCTCAGCTTTCCGCTGATCGCCAAGGAGTTCGGCGGCCGCGATCACACCACCGTGATGCACGCCTGCGACAAGATCTCGGCCCTCATGAAGGAGCGGTCCCAGATCTACAACCACGTGATGGCTCTGGAAAAGACTGTGCGAAACCAGGCCCACGCTGGGGAGTACTAGTGGACCATCGTGTGCACCGGTACCCCTGCGACGGTGGATGACGCACCGGTCCTACACAGGTCCCGTCGGCCGGCGGCTCCACCCTGGGGACATCTCAGCACCCCCTCTGGATGACCAAACGCCCGCTGACCAGGCACGACAGCGGTTCATCCACAATCCACAGCGCTACTAGACCTACCACCGTTTACAAATCGGAACTTGGTATCAATTGCGGACAACCCACCTCGCCCCGCTCCGCTCCCGAGACCGGACCCGAAGACAGAACCAAACTCTTGTGTCCCGGTGATTTTCCGGGCATGGTTACTACGCTCGCCACGAGACACCAGAATGCAGACCACGATGGCAGCCACCGATTGCCACGAAACCAGCCCGTCCGAGATCGACCTGAAAGTGCCGGCGCGATGAAATTTCGATGTGAGAGAGACGTGATCGTCGAAGCGCTTGGTATTGCCGGCCGCGCCGTCAGCGGTCGGGGCGGGATGCCGGGGCTGGCCGGAGTCCGAGCCGAACTGAGCGGAGACACCCTGACCCTCACCGGCAGCGACCTGGATCTGACGATCTCGATCGCCGTCACCGTTTCCGGTGAGTCCGACGGCGTGGCAGTGATCCCGGCCAGGTTGGCCACCGACATCGTCAAGGCCCTCGAGCCCGGTGCGGTGTCTTTCGCCGCGGCGGACGAGTCGCTCAGCATCGCCGCCGGTCGAAGCGAGTTCAGCATCCGGCTCATCGCCGGCGACGAGTTCCCCCAGCTCTCGGAGTTGGGATCGGAGTCGGTGTCGTTGTCGTCGGAGCAATTGGCCGAGGCGCTCAAGCAGGTCGTGCTCGCCGCCAGCTCCGATGACTCCCGCCCGATCCTCACCGGTGTGCTCCTGGCCGCCGAGGCCGACGGACTGCGCCTGGTCGCCACCGATTCGTTCCGCTTGGCCATGCGGGACGTGGCCGGCGTCTCGGTACTCGACGAGGGGCAGAGCGTGCTCATCCCTTCCCGGGCCCTGGGGGAGCTGAACCGCATCCTCGGTCAGGGCGAAGCGGTCGAGCTGAAGCTCGGTGAACGGGAGGCCTCGTTCGAGGTCGGCGACGTCAAACTCGTGACCCGCCTGATCGAAGGTGAGTTCCCGAACTACCGGGGCCTGATCCCGGAGTCGCATCCGAACCTGCTCACCGTCGACCGGACTTCGTTGCTCGACGCCCTGCGACGGGTCAAGCTGCTGGCCCGCGAATCCACCCCGATCCGGCTCGAGATCACCGACGGCAGTGTCGAGCTGGTCGCCATCACCCAGGATGTCGGCACCGCCAGGGAGAGCGTCGAGGGCAGCTACAACGGCAACGATCTGACCGTGGCGTTCAATCCCCAGTTCCTGCTGGAGGGCATCGAGGTGGCGACTGGCGACGAGATCAGCCTGGCCACCATCGACGAACTGAAACCGGCGGTGGTTCGCTCCGTCGGATCCGACGAGTTCCTGTACCTGATCATGCCGGTCCGGGTCTCCTAGAGCGGCGCCCCGGGGCGGTGGCGCAACCGGGCGAGAGCCCGGGCTCCACCACCGGCCGAGGAGTTGGCAACGGCGATGCGGATCACCAAGCTGTGGCTCCAGGACTTCCGCAGTTACGAGTCGCTCGAGCTGCCGCTCGACGTCGGCCTGACCGCCATCGTGGGGGCCAACGGTGTCGGCAAGACCAACCTGCTCGAGGCCCTCGGCCTGCTGGCGACGCTCAAGTCGTTCCGGGGGGCGCCGACCGAGAGCCTGATTCGCCGCGGGGCCGATACGGCGATCGTCCGGGCCGAGGGTGTCCGTGACGATCGGGACGTGCTGATCGAGTTGGAGCTCGGCAGGCGCCGCAGCCGGGCCCAGGTCAATCGGCAGCGGTTGCAGCGCAGCCGGGACCTGCTGGGGGCGCTGCGAATCACCGTGTTCGCTCCCGACGACCTGGCCCTGGTCAAAGACGGACCATCGATCCGTCGTGGCTATCTTGACGATGTGTTGGTCGCCCTCGATCCGCGGGTCGATGCGGTGCTGCGTGATATCGATCGCATTCTCAAGCAGCGCAACGCCCTGCTCCGCCAGTCGCACGGTCGACCGGACGAGGCGGCGCTGGCCACGCTCGACGTGTGGGACGCCAAGCTGGCCGCCACCGGCACCGAGCTGACCGATCGGCGGGAGGTACTCGTCGACCGCCTGCTTCCCCTGGTGGCCCAGTCCTACGAGGTGCTGGCCGGCCAAGCGGTGCCGGTGGGGGCCGACTACGTCCGCTCGTGGACCACCGACACCATGGCCGAGGCGCTGGCCACCGAGCGCCAGACCGATGTCCGCCGGGGGGTGACGTCGATCGGCCCCCACCGCGACGAATTGGCCCTTACGCTGAACGGGCTGTCCGCCAGGACCGAAGCGTCACAGGGGGAGCAGCGCACGCTGGCGTTGGCCCTGCGGTTGGCCGGGCACCTGCTGGTCAGCGAGGTGCTCGGTGAGCCGCCGCTGCTGCTGCTCGACGACGTGTTGTCCGAACTCGATCCGGATCGCTCCAGCGCCCTGTTGACCAACCTGCCGGTCGGGCAGACCGTGATCACCTCGGCCTCGGCGCTGCCGCCCCAGACCAAGCCGGATCGGGTTCTGCATTTCGACGAGGCCGGGAACCCCCGATGACCCGACGCTTCGACGGACGAGAAGAAGAAAATGACGAGTTGCGGCAAAAGCTGGGGAAGACCGCCGGTCCGTCCAAGCTGTCCGAGCCCCTCGAACGGCTGATCAGAAATCTCGGCGCCCCGCCGATCAGCATCCTCAGTCAACTCCAGGACCGTTGGCCCGAGCTGGTCGGCCCGGGACTGGCGGGGCCGACCCGCCCGGTCGAGTTGGTCGACAGGGTGCTGACGATCGGCTGTGAAGATGCGGCCTGGGCGGCCCAGGTCGGTTGGATGGAAGCCCAGATCAAGCAGCGCTTCGAGGCGGTGTTCGGCGCCGACCTGCTCGATCGGGTCGTCGTGAGAATCGACCGCTGATCCCCGGGCTCGTCTCGGCGGCCCGGTCGATCAAAACCGGCTCAAATACTAGAGGTTCAGCCGATTTCGGGCGGCGCCGTTTCACCGCTCGGAGGCTCGGAAGTGGTAGACTGGAAGCCCTGGGAGAGCGCAGGATCCGTATCGGGTTCCCTTCCCGCTCGGGGCGCAGCATTCTGGCCCTTTCTTCCCGGCTGATCGGAACGTTGATTTCTGTATGACCAAGAACTCCCATAGCGAGAGTAACTCTCATATCGATGACATGATGCCCGCTGATTCCTACGGTGCATCGTCCATCCAGGTTCTCGAGGGACTCGAGGCCGTTCGCAAGCGTCCTGGCATGTACATCGGCTCCACCGGCCCAAGCGGCCTCCACCACCTGGTGTGGGAAGTTGTGGATAACGCTGTGGACGAAGCCATGGCCGGCTACTGCAGTCGCATCGATGTCGAGGTCCTGGCCGATGGCGGGGTGCAGGTCACCGACGACGGTCGAGGTATCCCGGTCGGTGTCCATCCCAAGTACGAGGAGCTGACCGCGGCCGAGGTCGTGCTCACGGTGCTGCACGCCGGCGGCAAGTTCGGCGACGGTGGCTACAAGGTGTCCGGCGGCCTGCACGGGGTCGGTGTTTCGGTGGTCAACGCCCTGTCCAGCAGGGTCGAAGTGGAGATCGACCGCGATGGCAAGCGTCACGCCATGTCGTTCAAGGACGGCGGCGAGCCCGACACGAAACTGGTCGTGATCGGGGACTCACCGCTCGACGAGGACGGCACGCCCCGCAGCGGCACCATGGTCCGATTCTGGCCGGATCCCTCGATCTTCAAAGAGGGCATCGAATACCGGATCCAGACGTTGGTCGATCGATTCCAGATGATGGCCTTCCTCAACGCCGGGCTCGAATTCCACCTCATCGATCGCCGGGATCCGGAGTTCGAGGAGGTGGTGCTCCGCTACGACGGCGGCATCAAGGATTTCGTGCAACACCTGAACGCCTCCAAGGAGGCGCTGTTCGACGAGGTCGGCTGGTACGAAGAGGAGGGCGACGAGGAGGCGGTCGAGTTGGCGTTCTCTTGGAACACCGGCTTCCAGACCGACGGGATCCACAGCTTCGCCAACGGCATCAACACCACCGAAGGCGGGATGCACGAGCAGGGGTTCCGCTCCGCCCTCACCGGCACCGTCAACCGGTACGCCAGGGACAAGGGCCTGATCAAGGAGAAGGAGGAGAACCTCCAGGGCGAAGACATCCGGGAGGGTCTCACCGCCATCATCTCGGTCCGGGTGGTCGAGCCACAGTTCGAGGGCCAGACCAAGTCGAAGCTGGGCAACGTCTCGGTGAGGTCCCTGGTGGAGAAGGCCACCAACGAGCGGCTGCGGGAGTGGTTCGAGGAGCATCCCCGGGAGGCCAAGGCCGTCGTCACCAAGGCCACCAACGCCGCCAGGGCCCGTATCGCCGCCACCCAGGCCCGCCAGAACATACGCCGCAAGTCCGCCCTCGACGGTGCCGGGCTGCCAGGCAAGTTGGCAGACTGCCAGAGCAAGGACCCGGCGGAGTCCGAGCTGTACATCGTGGAGGGCAACTCGGCCGGCGGGTCGGCCAAGGAGGCCCGAGATCCCCGGACGATGGCGATCCTGCCCATCAGGGGCAAGATCCTCAACGTCGAGCGGGCCCGGATCGATCGGATGTTCAAGAACACCGAGATCATCTCGCTGATCCAAGCCATCGGGGCCGGACTCGGCGAGGAGGAGTTCGAGGTCGAGAAGGCCCGATACCACAAGGTGATCCTGCTTGCCGACGCCGATGTCGACGGCTCCCACATCCGTACGTTGCTGCTCACATTCTTCTTCCGCCAGATGCGGCCATTGGTCGACGCCGGCTACATCTACATCGCACAGCCGCCGCTCTACTCCACCGAGGTCGGTCGATCGAAGATCTACCTCAAGGACGATCCGGCTCGCGACGCCTACGCCGCCGAGCACCCCAACGCCGAGTTCCAGCGGCTGAAGGGTCTTGGTGAGATGGACGCCGACGAGCTGTGGGAAACGACGATGGACCCCGAGCAGCGCACGCTGTTGCAGGTCAACGTCGAGCAGGCGGCGATCGCAGACGAGGTCTTCGCCGTCCTCATGGGCGACGACGTCGAGAGCCGCAAGCACTTCATCCAGACCAACGCCGACGACGTCCGCTTTCTCGACTATCGAGGTCATCGAGCGCATCCATGTCCAGACATACCTCCACCGACCGATACCGACGAAGAGAACGAAGACGCCAGGGACAACGTCGAGCCGATCGAGATCCAGAATGAGATGGAGCAGTCCTTTCTGGAGTACGCGATGTCGGTCATCGTGGCCCGGGCGCTGCCCGATGCCCGCGATGGCCTGAAGCCGGTGCACCGCCGGATCCTGTGGTCGATGTTCGACGCCGGACACTTCCCGACGAGGAGCCACGTCAAGTGCGCCACCGTGGTCGGCGACGTGATCGGCAAGTACCACCCCCACGGCGACACGGCGATCTACGACTCGTTGGTCCGTATGGGTCAGACCTTCTCGCTGCGACACACCCTGATCGACCCCCACGGCAACTTCGGTTCGCCCGACGATCCTCCTGCCGCCTACCGCTACACCGAGTGCCGGCTCACGCCGCTGGCGATGCAGCTGCTGGCCGACATCGACGAGGACACGGTCGACTTCTCCGACAACTTCGACGGCAAGCACGCCGAGCCCGATGTGCTTCCGGCCCGGTTCCCCAACCTGCTGGTCAACGGCAGCCAGGGGATCGCGGTCGGCATGGCCACCAACATCCCGCCGCACAATCTGCAGGAAACCGTCGATGCGGCCCTTCATCTGATCGACCATCCCGAGGCCACGCCCGATGACCTGATGGAGTTCATCAAGGGCCCCGACTTCCCGACCAAGGCCCAGATCCTGGGGCGGGTCGGCATCCGCGACGCCTACCGCACCGGTCGGGGCTCGATTCGGATGCGGGCCGTGGCCGAGATCGTCGAAGGGAGCTCCTCCCGAGGATCGTCCTCTGATCAGATCGTGGTCACCGAGGTCCCGTACCAGACGTCGGTCGATCAGATCGCCCGCAAGACCGCCGAGTTGGTGGAGCGGGGAGACATCACCGGGCTGCGGGAGATCCGCAACGAGTCGGCCAAGGGCAAGACCCGCCTGGTGTTCGAGCTGAAGCGGGACGCCAACTCGCTGGTGGTGCTCAACAGTCTCTACAAGTACACCCCGATGCAGACCACCTTCAGCGTCAACATGGTGGCTCTGGTCGACGGCATTCCTCGCACCCTCAATCTCCGTGAGGTGCTGGTGGCCTATGTGGAGCACCAGCAGGAAGTGGTCAGGCGCCGCACCGAGTTCCGGCTGCAGAAGGCCAAGGCCCGGGCCCACATCGTCGAGGGTCTGCTCAAGGCCCTCGATCTGATCGACGAGATCATCGCCGCCATCCGAGCCTCGGAGGATCGGCCGGAGGCCCGGGAACGGTTGATGGGGGAGGGGTTCGAGTTCTCCGAGATCCAGGCCAACCACATCCTCGACATGCAACTGGCACGGCTGACCCGGCTGGCCAGATCGACCCTCGAAGACGAGCTGGCCGAGCTGGCCGAGACCATCACCTACCTGGAGTCGATCCTGGCCGACCCGGCCATGCTGAACCAGGTCATCAAGGACGAGATGTCGGCCATCGCCGAGGAGTTCGCAAACCCTCGTCAGACCATGCTGATCAACGACCCGGGCGAGATCGACATCGAGGATCTCATCGACGACGAGGACCTGGTGGTCACGCTGTCTTCGAGCGGCTACATCAAGTCGGTGTCGGTCGAGGAGTTCCGGACCCAGGGTCGTGGCGGCCGTGGCGTCACCGCGGCCAAGCTCAAGGACGACGACGACGATCTCATCGACCACCTGCTCCACACCACGGCCCACGCCTACCTGTTGTTCTTCAGCAACCGGGGCAAGGTGTACCGGATCAAGACCCACGAGATACCCATCTCCAGCCGGACGTCGCGGGGAACCGCGCTGGTCAACCTGCTGCAGCTGGAGCCCGACGAGCAGATCCAGGCCATCGTCGACACCAGGGACTACGAGACCAACCGGTTCCTGTTCTTCGCCACCCGTTTCGGTCGGGTCAAGAAGACGCTGTTCACCGCCTATGACTCATCGCTGAAGGCCGGACTGATCGCCATCAAGTTGAACGACGGCGACGAGTTGGTGTCTGTGGTGCCGACCAATGGCAGCGACGACATCTTCATGACCTCCCGCCGCGGTCAGGCGCTGCGGTTCTCGGAAGAAGATGTGCGACCGATGGGGCGAACCGCGGCCGGGGTCGTCGGCATGAAGTTCCGCGAAAGCGATCAACTGGTCTCCTGCGATGTGTTCTCCGGGGACACCGAGTTCCTCGTGGTGACCAGCGAAGGCTTCGGCAAGCGGGTCGATCCGGAACAGTTCGCCCGCAAGAAGCGGTCGGGTCTCGGGGTCCGTGCCATCGGGGTCAACGAGAAGAAGGGCCATGTGATCGGCTCCATGTTCGTCGCCCCCGATGACGAGATCTTGTTGATCTCCGACGGCGGGGTGATCATACGGACCACGGTCGGCGACATCTCGGTCCAGGGTCGCGACGCCACCGGCGTCACGGTGATGAACCTGGGGAGCGGCGAGCAGGTTTCGGCCGTGGCCAGATTGTTCACCGTCGAGGCCGACGAGGCCGGTGCGGCACCCGGAACCGATGTCGAGGCCGGCACGGCGCCCGGAACCGATGTGGAGCCGGCCGGGCCCGATGCCGAAGCGGGCGGGCCCGATGCCGATGCCGATGCCGATGCGTCAGATGCCGATGCCGATGCCGATGCCGATGCCGAAGCGTCCGATGCCGATGCATCAGATGCCGATGCCGATGCCGATGCCGATGCCGATGCGGCTGGGACCGACGCCGATCCCGTCATCGATGCCGCTACCGGCGCCACGGACGCCGGCGATGCAGCGGACGCCGACGACACCGGGGATGCCCCCCGGGGCGGACCGGAATCGAACGGATCGAACCAGGACCCTTCAGCCTGAGCCTTCGGGTCGGCGGCCCCGTCCGTTGACACCGCCCACACCGCCTCGTCGACCACGGTCGACCGAATTGCCACCGTACCTGCGAGGCGGTCCCAGTGCAGATCCAGTCATCGAGCCCACGAAGTGGGCGGAGCCTTGATGCTCGTCCCCTCCACCGACCACGTCCCTTTCGACCTCAGCTGGTAGCTGCGGCCGCTCAGTGTGCCACAATCAGATCTCGTGCCCTGCGCGACCGCCTGGGTTGCGAGCCTCGATTTCGACGCCGTCCACCAGGTCGGTCCGCCTACGGGCGGATGTCCTGCGGCCAGAAGATCGGCGATCCCGACCAGTCCCACGGCCTCGATGAGGTCCGGCCCCGGTTCGATGTCGGCGCCGATCGGGGCTCGGTGCTGCCGCTGTTGGCCATGGTGCTGGCCGGCTTCGGTCTGGCGATCATGCTCATCGGGGTCACGGCCCGCCACGAGGTCCGGTCGGCCAAGGCGCAATGGGCGGCCGATGCCGCAGCGCTGGCCGCGGCCGCGGTCGGTGTCTCGGACGGGGGCCATGGTGTGGCCGTCACGGTCGCCGAGGCGAACGGGGCCACGCTCGTTTCTGTCTCGGTCTTCGACGCCACTACGAGCCAACAAGACCGGTCAAACGAGTCCCGATCTGAGAGAAACCTGTTCGCTTCTGCCGGCGCACGGAGATGGCCGGTCGTCGTCGTACTGGTCGACTACCGTGGACTACGGGCCTCGGCGGCGGCACAACGAGTTACAGCGAGGAACCCCTGATCAGGGCGTGGCCAGGCATGCAAAAGATCCGGTCGCGATGCGTCCGTTCGCGACCCCCATGTGGCATATTCGTACCGTACACTGAGAGGCTGTATGAGCGCAGATGACAATCCATCGGCTGAACCGGCCGACGTTGGCGAGGCCCTTGTCGCTGCGCTCGGTTTCGAGCCCACCGAGGGCCGCAGACGCGGAGGCCGGTCGGCTTCGATCGATGACCTGATCGATGGACCGAAGCTCGACGACGGAGTATCAGTGGTGGCCACCAACACCGATGTCGGTGTCGGTACCTCGGGCGACGATGGCCTGCGGGCGCTCGACGAGATGGCCGCAGCGGGGAAGCCCACCGCCACCGCGGCCGCCGATGGGTCCGGTACCACGTCTGGCCACGATGGCTCCTCACGGTCGAAGGAGGGCGCCAACGGCGCGCCGTCCTCCGGTTCCGCGTCAGCCGCGGCCGCCGCCTCGGCGGGAAGGGCCACCGGCTCCAGGAACCGCTCCTCCTCGGCAGCGAAGAAGGGCCAGAGGCGGCGCAAGCGCAACACCAATGCCGGCGCCGCAGCCGGTGCAGCGCAGTCCGGTGGCTCCAGCGGTCGCGGCGGGCAACGCTCGGCTCGTGACGACATCAAGTCTGCGGCAAAACCCAGCGTGTCGACGTCGCCGGACGACAACACCCCATCGTCAACGGTAGGCCGTGCCACCGGCGCGGCCGACAGAACAACCGAAATCGCCGCCCCGGCACCGCCTGGGCCACCGTCGTCGAACGCCAGCTCGAGGCCGAGTGGCAATGGCCATGTAGCAGGGCCGGCCGGCAACGGCAGAGCCGCCGGCAGCAGCGAATCGTCACCGGGACGGCCGGTTGCCGATGCCGCCTCCGGGACGTCCGGTGCAGCGTCGGTCGCCGCTGCGGCCGCCGTGACCGGCGAGCTGCTCGACCTCGTCAAGCCGCAAACCGATGGTGCGAACCCGCCCCCTCCCAGCGCGGCGGACGCGATCGCCATCCCGGCCACCGAAACCTTCTCGGCGGCTCCTTCGAACGCCGCTGGTGGCGCTCACACCGAACAGCTCGATGCGGTGCCAACCGCACCGCCGGCGATGCCCGGGCTGGGCCCGACAGCCGACGCAGCAAGGCCCGCAAACCGAGCCGCCGCCAGCGCTGCACCCGCTGCCGCCGCCAAGGCGGCCGCTGCTGTTGCCGCTGCCGAGGTCGGTGTCCAAGCCGCACTGGCCGAAGCGGCACCGACCATCACCCCAGCCACCGAAACGCCACCCGCGTCCGGCGACGCCTCGCCTGCCACCTCGGCCCCGACGCAGAGGCTGGAGCTCAAGGGCGACGTGCCACCGGAACCGGCGTCCCAACCCTCCCGTGCCCTCACCGCGCCCGGATCGGGGTTCGATCTGGCCGTGCTGCCCAACGTGTTCCGCCGCAAGCGTCGCGTCCAGGCCCGCAAGGTCCGTCGGGTCATTCGCCATATCGACCCGTGGTCGGTGCTGACGTTCTCGGTGCTGTTCCACCTGTGTGTCTTCGCTGCGCTGCTGCTGGCCAGTGTGCTGGTCTGGAACGCCGCCGAGGCGGCGGGCACGATCGAGAACATGGAAGCCTTCATCCTGGAGCTGGGCGACTACGAGACGTTCGATATCAAGGGCGATGTGGTCTTCCGGGCCGCCGTGGCCATCGCCGGCATCCTGACATTGGCGTCGTCGGTGCTCCTGGTGCTGCTGACCGTGGTGTTCAACCTCATCTCAGACCTGGTGGGCGGGATCCGCCTCACGGTCATCGAAGAGGAGACGGTGCGGGTCCGCCGCAAGAAGCAGACTCCCTGAGGCTCCTCGATCGCTCGCGGTCAGGGACCCGGCAGGCTGTTATCTCACGGCCCGCCTCCGGCCTCCGCATGCGCCCTCGCCACACAGCCACTCCCAGCCCACGAGCCGCCGTGAATCCAGTAGCGGACCGCGCGGCAAACCGATACCGTTGTCTCCCGCTGGGGCTATAGCTCAGTTGGTTAGAGCGCACCCCTGATAAGGGTGAGGTCACAGGTTCAACTCCTGTTAGCCCCACGTAGAAACCCGCTGGAAACAGCGGGTTTTTTGGTCCCTCAATCGCCTCGCAACTGCCCCCGGACGGGCTGTGAGCCCCGCTGTGAGCCCCGCTGTGAAGCCACAGCGATCTTGTCGGCTCCAGCGAGTTGCTCGTATCAAGAAGACTTGTGCTGGGCTACGTGAGCCTTGACAACCGCCTGGCGATCGCATCCAACCTGTCGCGACGGTTCAAGAGATCGTCATCGTCGCCAGGCAGCTCGCTGATCACGTTCCCGAGCCAAGACCTTCTTCTGGGATCTCGGGCAGCGTCAGCTTGTTGAGCGTGATCTTGCTCACTGAAGGCCTATCGGCTGTTGGGTCGTCGGGTGCAGTCGTCTTTGCCATAACAACCGTGCTGGTGTCATCAGGCATGATCATGATCACGTCAAGTGGATCCGTGTACCCCGGGCGGTCCCGGAGGAGAGTCAGCGACTGGTGAAGTAGGGCATCATCCTGCGTAGCTGGCACATCTCGGCGACGTTCGTCATCAGCTCGATGTTCACCCAGCCGGCACGTCGGCACCGGTCTCGGTCGGAGCCGGTCGGCTGGGGGCCACGCTCAGACGACCCGCCGGGACCGGAGCTCGGCGATCGCCTCGGCGCCGTAGCCCAACTCACCCAGGATCTCGTCGGTGTGCTCACCGAGCTCGGGGGCCCGGCGCTGAATCCGGCCCGGCGTGGCCGACATCGAAACGGGGAACGGGGCTATCCGGGCCGGCTCGTCGATCGTCGGATAGCCGACGGCCTGGAGGGCGCCGATGGCCGCAATGTGGTCGTCGTCCAGCGCCTGCTGGGGCCGGTACACCGGGCCGGCCGGGATCTTGCTGGCCGCCATGTCGTCGAGGGCCTCGGCGTTGGTCCGCTGGGCGCACCACTCGGCCATGCGAGCCGACAACACCTCGCCGTGGTCGCCCCGACCCCGATCGTCCTTGAACCGCTCGTCGTTCACCAGCTCCGGCGCCCCCACCAGGGTGCACCATCGCTCGAACTGGTAGGCCCCGATAACGCTGCACATCACCCAGCCGTCCCTGGTCCGGAACACGTCGGAGGGGCCGGCCGTCTGGCCTCGGTTGAGGCTGGCCTCCCGGTCGACACCGAGCAGCTGCTGCTCGGTCAGCATCGAGCTCGACATCGTGAGGGCAGAGCGGAGCAGCGCCCCCTCCAGCACCTGGCCCTCGCCGGTCAGGTCGCGGTGGCGGAGAGCGGCCATGGTGGCGAAGGCGCTGAACGCCGCGGTGCTGAAGTCGACGTAGGGGACCGCGGCCCGGGTCGGCACCCCGGGCTGACCCGTCATGTGGAGGTTGCCCGACATCGACTGGGCCAGGCCGTCGAAGCCGACCTTGTCGCTGATGGGCCCGCCGCTTCCGAAGGCGGTCACGGTGGTGAGGATGATGTCGGGTTTGATCGCCCGTAGCGAGTCGTAGTCGAGCCTCATCGAGCGCAGGGTCGGGGGTGGCAGGTTGGCCACCACCACATCAGCGGTCGCCACCAGCCGGGTCACCACCTCGTAGCCGTCGTCTGTTTCCGGGGCCAGGGTGAGGCTGCGCTTGTTCCGGCCGACCTGAAGGAAGAGCGAGCCAACACCGTCGGCCGTGACGGGGGTGACCCAGCGGTCCTCTCCCCCCTCCCGCCGCTCGACCCGGATCACGTCGGCCCCGAGGTCGCCCAGCAGCGTCGCACAGAACGGGCCGGCGATGTACCGCCCGAAGTCGATCACCCGGATCCCGTCCAAGACGTCCATGAGCCCAACGCTAGCCCCAGGTCCCGACCCCGACCCATTCTGTCGGCCGCCCGCGAGGGCGACGGCGGACGGGGCGACGGCCCCTTCGGATCCCGACCGACGTCGAGCGACATGCGTCCCCCGTGATATCAGCGGCCCTCGTGGTCGGTCGGACCAGCCGAGGGACTGCCGAGCCGCGTGACGGATCGCGTTGTGACAACGATCCTGGACCACGACGGATCACAGGAGCCTCCGTCGAACGTTCTGAAGCAGCTCTTCGCAGGAGTTCAGGGGGCCTGTTCCCGATCGCTCGTGGGCTCGGGCCTATCGGCTTGGCACAGATGCCGTCGAGCTGGTGCCTCTCCAGGCGCTCGACACCATCTGGCTGACGTCACCGCAGCTCCTCGAAGACAAAGCCCTCAAACCCGTTCGAGGCGATCTCGGCCAGTCGGTCGAAGTACTGCGAGCCGCGTAGGTGCGCGAGGAATTGCCGGGGCTTGCCAGGGATGTTGGCGCCGGTGTACCAGGAGTCGGTGCGGGGATAGAGCGTCTGATCCGCGAGCGCGTTGATCTCGCGGTCCCAGCTGGCCTCGGCCTTCTCGGTTGGTTCCATGGTGCCGAGTCCAGCGTCGTCGAGGTGACGGATGCAGGACTCGATCCAGGCCGTCTGTCGCTCGCCCCCAAGTGGCATCGTGAAGAGCACGCCCGGAGATCCGGGCCCGTGGATCATGAACAGGTTCGGGTAGCCCGCGATGGTCATGCCGAGGTAGGTGTCGAAGCGGGTGGCCCACTTCTCCTTCAGGCTCACGCCCCCGCGGCCCTTCGGATTGAGTTGCAGCATCGAGCCGCTGACGGCATCGAAGCCGGTGGCGAGGACGAGCATGTCAATCGGGTGTTCGCCGTGCTTCGTGCACGCACTCGAAGACGTGAACGCTTCGATCGGGTCCTCGCGCAGGTCGACCAACGAGACGTTGTCGCGGTTGTAGGTCTCGAAGTAGCCGTTGTCGAGAATGAGTCGCTTCGTGCCGAAGTAGTAGTCGGGCAGCAGCTTGCGCGCCGTCTCGGGATCACGCACGATCGCCCGGATCTTGCCCCTGACGAACTCGGACACCTCCTCGTTGAGCTCCTCGTCGACGAGGACGCCGCGGTAGCTGTTGATGGCGAGGTGGATGCCGCCTACCTGCCACAACTGCTCGTAGCGTTCGTGGCGCTCTTCTGGCGTGTAGTCGGAAGCCTCGAGCCTGCTCGTCTTGAACGGCCAGCCGCCGCGCCGGTTCATCGATTCGCGCAAGTTCTCCCAATCGTCTCGGTATCCAGCGAGCTCTTCGCCGGTGAGCGGCCGATTCCGGGCCGGCAGCGCATACTGCGGTGTTCGCTGGAAGACCGTGACATGCGCAGCCTCCTTTGCGATCTCGGGAATCGACTGGATGCCCGACGACCCCGTTCCGATCACGCCGACGCGCTTGCCAGCGAAGGACACGGGCTCGTGGGGCCATCGTCCGGTGTGATAGCACTCACCGGCGAAGTCGTCGATGCCCGGATAGTCGGGTTTGTGGGCGACGAACAGCGCGCCGACAGCGCAAATCAGGAACCGCGCCGACGAGCGTTCGCCCTGGCCGGTCTCGATCGACCAACGCTGGGTCGCCTCGTCGTAGGTTGCGTCGGTGACCCAGGACTCGAACTGGATGTCCTTCAGAAGATCGAAGCGCTCGGCGAAATGCTCGAGATAGGCGAGCACGTCGGGGCCGGCGATCTGGGTCTCGGTCCACTCCCATTCGTCCACGAGCTCCTTCGAGAACGTGTAGGCGTAGAACGGGCTGCTCGGTGCATCGACACGCGCCCCCGGATAGCGGTTGTACCACCAGGTGCCGCCAACGCCGCCCGCGCCGTCGAAGGCGCGAACCGACAGACCCATCTCGTCACGCAGATGGTGCAGCGCGTAGAGACCACCGAAGCCAGTTCCGATGATGATGGCGTCGTACTCTGCGGTGGATGTGCCGCTTGCCGCGGGCGGGCTCGTGTTGGCCATAGACTTGTCTCCGCTTCTGGTTGGCTACGGTTGAACGATGCTGTCGGCCAGCGTTACTTCACCATGCCATGGGTTATGTGACGGAGCACATCCGCGAGGGGCTCGCTCACGGTCAGTCCCGTTGCGGCTGCGGGAGTGTGAGCGCCCAACGTGAGGCGCGAGCAGACGACCCGGGAGCTACTACCGCCGCACGACCCGGCCTGCTCCTGCACCGATCTGCGGCTCACGGCGACCGCTACCGGCCGGTCTGATTTGCCCTCACAGGCGCGAGGTCACCGATCGGTGGAAATCGATCGGGCCAATCCGCTGAAACCTCCCAGTAAGCCTTGCCGCCATGCCCAACAACCGCCCCCGCCGTCGCCGCCTCCACTTTGAGATCGATGGGATCCACTGTCGAAACGAGCTTCGGGGTCGGCCTGCAACAGCCCATCACGGAGACCTGAGGCTGAGGCTGGATCTCCCGGCTCAACAGAGGGCTACCCGCTCATGTACGAACGGCCCTGGCGATCCGCTGGGACCAACCGTGGGAGCTACGGCAGATGGGGGTTCCACTGCAGGAAATGCTGGTCGGGCGATCTCGGTCCCACCGATCTGGCTTCCTTCGTTCGTGTTGGACTTCGTTGCTGGGTGCGGCCGAGCCGACCATCAAACTGCTGGCAAACGAAGCGGGCAGCAACAAAGATGTATCAGGTGACGCGGTGGTGACATCTGGAAGTTAAGAAGGAGTAACGATCCCTCGATTGAAGGGAACTGAGGATGACGCTTACCTTGGCCGATTCGATCCGCTGCGATCCCGCCACCACAATCCAGGTCAGGCTGCTGAGCGGCTTCGAGGTCCGGTCACCGGCCGGGGCGATCGATGTCCCACATGTAGGATCCCGCCTCGTCGCTTACCTGGCGCTGCAGCAGCGACCTGTATCCCGCCCGACGGTCGCCGGCATCCTTTGGCCCGAGACCACCCAGGAGAAGGCCCAGGCATCTCTCCGTTCGGCGCTGTGGCGGGTGCGGCGGGCCTGCGATGCGATCATCGAGTGCCACCACGAATGTCTGGGGCTGGCCCGGTCGGTGGAGGTCGACGTCGACTCGCTGCTCGCCGTCTGCTGCTCGAAGCCGGAACGAAATGTGACCGATCTCCCCACCAGCGACATCCCGTTCTCCTGGTTTGCCTGCGAGTTGCTACCGGACTGGTACGACGATTGGGTGGTGTTCGAACGAGAGCGGTTCCGGTTGGCCATTCTCAACTCCCTCGATCAGTTGGCGGCTGATCGGCGCAGGAAGGGCGACTTCCGCCAGGCCGCGGAATATGCGCTGATGGCCATCCGCCTCGAACCGCTCCGGGAGAGCTGCCAGCGGGAACTGATCGAGGTCCACCTCGCCCAAGGCAACTTGTCGGAGGCCGTTCGACAGTATCGCCACTATCGTCAGCTGCTCAGCATCGAGCTCGGCGTCGAGCCGACACCGCTCATGACGAGCCTGATCGAGGCGAGCGGCCTCGACCCCCGCCAGCTCTGACCGCGGCGGGGCCGCCATACCGGCCTGTAAGCGGGTCGGATCTCGGCGGCTGTGGCGCCGTCGAGCGTCAGGCATCGCCACCATCGTCCGCCCCAACGTCCGGACCACCGTCGCCGACCAGGAGCTGTAGCCAACGCCGCACGATCTCCAGGACGTCCTCGACGGTCGCGGCGTAGACAAACCGCCCTACACCAGGCAGGTCAGGGTGCACCAGTACCCTCACCCGGATGGCGTCGTGATCGTCGTCGGCCGGTTCATCGTCGCTCCACACCGACAGGACGAGCACACCCTCAGGAGCACTGCCTCCCACCTCTTCATCCGATTCTCCTGCTGACATTGCCCGGCACCTCCAGCGCATCGACGTTCGGTCACCCTCCGTCGAACAGAACCGGCCTACCTCCGAACCACGGGACACCGGTCACCTCCTCCATCAGGCCCCGGTCGAAGAGATCCGACCGGCGGCGACCCATCGGGAGGAGCACCCGCAACCGGTCGCCTTCGGCAATCACCGAACCGCGGAAATCGCCGAACCGCTCGAACACGAGCAACGGATCGGTTGGCTCGACTTCAGCCCACAGCCGGCGGGCCAGGACGGCCAGCCCGGCGGCGGCGATCACGGTCAGGGCTCGCTCCAGGATCGGTTCGGCGCTCAACGTCACGGCCGGCCGTGCGGCCAGCGCCTCGGCCAGATCGACAAGGAGCCGCCAGCGGTCGAGTTGCGACGTGTCGGGCGGCGGCCCCGGCTCCGGCCGCATGATGGTCGCAGACGACTGCAGGCTCGGCTCGCCTGGACCGACGAAGACCGGCGGGTCTCCGAGCTGGGTCAACAACGCTGTCAACCAGGCGTCATCGTCGCCCCAGCCGAGAATGGTCAGATCTTGGCCCGCCGCCACCATCACACCCCCGCTGCGGGGGCCGTGGACCACGACGGGGCCACCCGGAACATGGCGTGCCACCAGTGCGGCGCCGAGGACAGCGGCGGGACCGCCGACCAGAACCGCAGCGTCACCGACCAGGCTCGACAGTTCTCCCTCGGCGAGGGGCTCGGGTCGGCCGGCGAACGCCGCGGCCCCGTGGTGGTCGGCGGCTGCACGGCGCCAACCCCGCTCGGGCGGCGAGAGCGTCTTGTGGGCCAGCGCCGCCGCGAAGGCCGGCAATGATGCGGTGGCATCGGCCGCCGCGAAGGAAGCGCCGATGGCCTCCAGGAGCCCCAACTCGTCGAGCGGACCGAGTAGCAGGAAGGGCAGGACCGGGACGTCGGACGCCTCGAATTCGCCTCCACCCCGCCGCCCGGTCGGGGCAACGTGGGTCACGCCGACCGGCTCCGCCGATAGCACCTGATTGGCCGGCGACGTTGACATCGACGACGTGGCCCGCTCCGCCCGGGATTCCTCGGACGCAGACCGTCCGTCCAGGGCGGCCACGACCCGGTGATCGTCCGGCGTCAGATCGAGCCGGTCGGCCATGGCGATGGCCATTGCCAGTCGACGAGCGGCGACCGGCAACTCCCCGCGACCCTGACGATCGCCCGGTCCGACATCGGGGTCCCCGGCAGCGGTGGTCGGGGACCCGGACTCGGTGTCACCCCGCCCCCTCCCGCTCGAGGGACGGTTCCCTCGGCTCGGGTCGGCCCCGGTCGGCCCGGTCCCGACCCCCAGCGCCGTCAGCCAGGCCGCAACGACGACGGCCGGGGTCAGACGGAGCAGATCGGCCAGGCCGCCCCGGCGGTGCACCGCCAGCAGCAGCGTCAGCAGATCGGAGGTGATCGGCCGGTCCGGGGCCGGCTCGACGGTGTCGCCTCCGTCCCCGGACCCGGCCGGCTCGCGCCGCGGACCTGGCGGCTGGTGCTCCTGCGGCGCAGCGGTTTCGGACGCGGCCCGGCGGAGGGCGTCGGCCAACACCGGCCGATACCGGGACAGGATGTCGGACAGCGACGGCGGACCGGCCCGCGATGCCGCCAGCTCACCGATGCGGACCGGGACGATCAGGCGGACCGGCTCGTCGATGGTCACCGTGCCGCCGACGTGTTGATCCAGCGCCTCGTTCACCTCGCGCCGGATGACTTCGGGCACGGTGGCCACCACGCCGTCGACGAGGCGGCGGGTGTCGGCACCCCAGCTCCAGCCCCCTCGCCGCACCACCGAGGTGGTGCAACGGCGAATGACGACCTCGGTCATACCTCCTCCGGGACGTTCGTCATGGAAACGTCGTGACGGCCGGGCGGTAGCCGACCGCCAGGACCACCAGGTCGTAGCTTCCGCCACCGAGCGGCGGCTGGATCGGCGTCGAGCTCTTCTGGTCGAGGGCGATGGTGGCGGTCGAGACCTGGGGCTCGCCGGTGGCCCCGGTCCGGGCCAGTACCCAGACCTGAGGCGGCTCGGTCGGCGGGTCGGCCAGCTTCTCCGGCTCGGTGTCCACCTCGACGGTGACGCCTCCGGCACCGGTCGCCAGCGCCTCGACGCGTCCCTGGAGGACCACGAGCTCGCCGTCTGCGTAGCGGTAGCCGTGGGGGTCGGTCAGGACTCCCTGGTCGCGTTCCACGGTGGCCACGGCCAGCTCCGGAGCCGGGATGAGAACCTCGGGTTCGTCCCGGGAGTCCCGATAGACGAAGGCCTCACCGGCCACGTCGGCCACCGTCGGTTCCTTCGATGGCGGGGCGGCGTTGCTCAGTGCACCGAGGATCTGGCCGCTCGATTCGAGGTACAGCACGATCATCTCATCCGACATGTCAGGCTCCTCCACTGGCCGGCACGGCGGCGATCACCAGATAGTTGCAGGCCGCCGGGCCCGGTATCCGGGGATCGACCGGGTCGACCATGTTGATCCACCGGGTTCGGCAGCGGACCCGGCGATCGGCGTCGACCTCGCACTCGACCACGATCTCGACCTCGGTGTCGGCCGTGGTAGGCGGAGGGGAGCCGGGGGTCAGCGGGGTGACCTGGGTGTGCAGCACCACCGTGCCGTCGTCGACGTCCTGCTGGGTGACCCCGGCCGGTAGGGGTAGGACCACGCCGTCGGTTGCGATGCCGGAGGCCACGTGGGCCGACCCGCTGATCAGGGTGCCCTCCGACAACGAACCTTCGGCGTCGATGTTGCCGGCTGCATCGACCGAGAAGACCTCGTCGACGCCCCCGGTGCCGTTGATGAACCCGAACGCCAGACGCCCGCCGTCGGTCGTGTCGAGCCGGACCGTCGGTGTTCCGGCCACCCGGTCGAGTCTGGTGCGAAGCTCCAGCCGACCGTCATGGGCCGCCACCTCGTCACCGGCCAGGCCGGCCCGAGCCGGGGCCACGCCGTTCTCGGCCCCGGTCGACAGCTCGGCGAACCGACCGGCGTCGATCGACCACTTGACGTATCCGACCAGAATCCGCCCAGACACCGCCGGTGGGCCCTGGCCGACGTCGCCGGCGAAGTCATCGGGCAGCCCGGTGACGTCACCCAACCTGCCGTACTCGATGGTCGCCGTCTCCGACACCCGGCTGGGTTGCGACGCCGAGCCGCACGATTCGGCGCCGAACGGCTGGGTGGCCGGCTGCTCGGTGTCCTTGCCCCGCAGGAACAGCGGATACCAGGCCCCCTCGTCGACGTCGGCCCCGTTCACCTGCTGGAACCCGTCGGGCTCCACGGCCAGGGGCTCGGTCACCACGATCTGCCGACCGCCGGTGTCGACCGCCATTCCAGGCCCGAGGGTGAGGTCCTTGTAGTCGTTGCCGGCGGCGTCTGTCCGGTCCTCACCGGTCAGGGCCAGGCCGTCGACGATGCCGTACGTGTGCTGGAGGCGCTCATGGCGGGCCAGCGCATTGCGGGCGTGGGCCACCGACGCCTGGAGGTCGGCCGCGGCCAGAATCTGACCCTCGTAGAAGCTGGGTCGTTCGATGATGCTCACGATGTCCCCTCTCCGATCATGTCTGCACCCTTCGGTCGTGTCTGGTCAGTCATCGGAACCCAATCGCTGCTCGAGCTCGGCCAGCCGGGCCTTGGTGGCCTCGAGCTGGGAGGTGACAGCTTCGAGCCGTTCCTCCATGTCGTTGCGGAGCCGGGTGCTCTGACCCCGGAATCCGTTGACCTGGTTCCTCACCCGGTCCAGATCCTCGATGGCGGGTCTGATCGCCGTCTCGGTCACACGGTCGGCGACGGTGGCCACCAGCTGCTCGTCGACAGGCCGATCGTCCAGGGCCCGTCGAACCGAACCGCTGAGCGCCGAGTCGGTGGCCGAGCGCACCGCCGGCACGGCCAGCATCGAGGTCTCGAACGGCGCGGCCAGCTGGCGCAGGCCGAGGGCCTCCAGCACAGGGGCGCCGCTGGCCGCCGACGTGCGTTGATAGCCACCGATAACTGCGTCGACCGCCACCACCGACTCGCCGGACAGGCCGAGCCGGTCGGACACCGCAGTCGCCGTCGATGTCGACGGGGCAACGTAGTGGTCGTAGTCGACGGGGACATAGACGGTCCCTCCGTCGATGTCGGTCTGGGCGACCGGGGCCGGATCTTCCAGCCGCAGGCCGAACTCGCAGCACAGGAACTCGATGGCCTGGCTCACGAGGTGGATGGGCGTGGCGAACCAGTAGCGGAAGGCGGTCGGGGCCAACACGTTCGTCCTCACCTGGTTGCAGATGTCGACCACCTCGCAGTCCTCGACCTCCAGGCAGGCCAGGAGCACACCCTCATCCTCACAGGTCGGACATGGCGGGTTGAGCGCAGCGCAGATGCAGTCGATCAGGTAGTTGAAGATCGCCTCGGCCAGCCGTTTCGCCGCCCGGCCGAAGGCCCTGGCCCAGGTTTCACTTCCCACGTCGACCGACGAGTCGACCCGGATGGCCAGCACCTCGTCCCGGAGCCGGCACGAGGTGACCGTGCCCGACTTCTCCAGCCGCAACAGCAGCCACTCCCGGAGCCGCTCCAGGCTGTCGGAGTAGTCACGGCGGGAGCGGCTGTCGAAGGCCAGGCCGGCCTTCATCATGGTGGCCGACAGGCGGGTCTGGTACTCGTCGGCCCCGGGATCCGACAGCCGGAGTACGGCGCCGGCCGAGGCCCGATCGTGCACCACGAACCGGGCCAGCACCCGGTCGGCCGGAATCCGCTCCATTGTGTCCGCCAGCTGCGCCGACAGGCCGGCCAATTCGTCGTCCCCCAGGTCGGCAGCCTCCCGCTCCGCTGCGGTGGCGTCGACGGCCAGGGCCAGGTTCTGACGAAACAGCCGCACGGTCTCCACCAGTCGATAGCTGGTGTCGACCGCGGTGTCGGCGCTGCCGAGGTCGAATGCGTCGAGGTCTTCCCCGGCCTGGCGCAGCCGGTCCGCGCTGGCGGCGTCGAACTGGTACGGGATGTCGGCGGCCAGCGCCGCTTGGGCGTGGGTCAACGACGTGCCGACCCGCTGGTGGTCGAGCATCCGCCCGGTTTGCACGCCGAGGTCTGGGAGATCGCCGATGCACTGACGGATGGTGGTGAGCACGTCTGGTCGTGTCACCGGCTCGTGGGGACCACAGCGCAGCTCGTAGCGGTAGCCTTCGACGATGCGAGACGGCTCGCACGGCCCGTCGCAGGACTGGTCGGTGGCGTATGGCGCCACCGGCTCCTCGAGCTGCTCGGCGTAGTTGAGGTAGAGGCAGTAGTGGCGGGTGACCCCGTCCCTCGTGCCCTCCCCGGCGACGGCGCATGGGTCGCCGCAACCGGCCCCGCCGTGCTCCAGGCGGAGCTCCTCGATGAGGGCCAGCACGTCGACCTCTTCGGCGCAGGGAACGACGAGGTCATTGCCGCAGCAGTCGAGGGCGTAGCCCGGCTCGACGGTCACCTTGCCGCGGTCCCAGTCGTGGCAGAAGACCCGGAGGCCGCATACCACGCCGTCGCCGAAGAGATGGCGGTTGTGTAGCCGGTTCTTGCCGACCACGTAGTCCTCGAGCAGGCCGAGGTCGTCCTCGGTGAGCAGCTGCCCGGCGAAGAAGCGTGGTCGACGGAAGTTGCCGGTGGCGGCCAGGGCCGACGCCGGCCCGCAACCGCAGCCGCTGGACGAGCCGCAACCGCAGCCGCTGGATGAGCCGCGGCCGCAGCCACAGTTGCCAGGGGTGGATGTCCGAGTGTCAGGGGTCGATGTTGCGGTCATGATCTCGTCTCTCCTGCGTCGGTGGTGACGTACAGCCAGCTCTCGAACACGCCGCCCGGGGTCCCGTTGCCCGATCGCCAGGGGCCGGACCGGTCCGGGGGTGAGGTGCAGGTGTCGATGGGCACGGCGTCGAGTGGTTCGACGGCATCGGCCGACGGTGGAACGCGACCGCCGGTGTTCTCGGCATCGACCGGTCGGCAGCAGCGATCCAGAACGAAATCGCCACGGAGGATGATCAGCACCCGATCGCCGTTCTGGAAGGTCTCGTCGCTCGATGACCGCCACACGATCCGGTCGGCCCACTCCCCGGTCGGAACCTCGATCCCGCCGGTCACGTAGTAGATGCCCCCCACGTTCCCCTTGCCGCCCTGGTGGACGATGACGTCGATCACCCCGGGGCGGAGCGTGTCGGTTCGGATCCGGTCGGACAGCTCGAAGACGAATCCGTCGCGGGCCAGTCCGCTGGCCGCCGACACCCCGTAGTCGGCGCCGTGCCACCAGTTGACGGCGGCGATGGTAGTCGGTCGGTGGCGGGAGAGCATCCGACGGACCTCGTTGTGGATGGCGGATGGGGCGACGACCTGACGCCGGTCGCCGTAGCCACCGGAATCATCTGGGTCGCCGTGGTCGCCGCCGTCGGGAACCCGGCCGAGATCGATCGTGGCCAGCAGCAGACAGCCTCCTCCACACTGATCGTCGCAGGGGGTGCAACAGGCATCGCAACGCTCGTCGGCCGGCGGAGGATCGGCGGTGACCCGGAAGGTGATCGACTCCCGTATCCTGGCGTGCTCGCACGACTCGGCGGTGGCACACGAGTGCGACACCACCGGGCGGGTCGGTTCGATCCCCTGCTCGCAGTAGCAGACCGAGAGGTGGAGCTCGACAGCCTCACCCCGCTCGACCCGCCGGGCATCCGGTCCGTCGAGCAGGGTCCGGGGATCGATGTCGACCGGAGCCCCGAGCAGGAGCACGTTTCCGGCGCAATCGACGGCCATCCCCGGCGCGATGGTCAGCAGCGGGGACCGTGATTTCGGCGTCCGCCGATCACCGCCACCGCCTCCGCCTCCGGGCCCCCTCGCCGATACCGATGCCGATGCCGCTGCCTCCAGCTCCCGGCGGGTGGTTTCGATGTCGGCGGCGATGGACTCGAGCTGCCGGTCGATGTCTTCGGCCTCTTGACCATCGGCCCCGGACCTCCGGGCCTCCAGGTCATGCTGCCGCTCGGTGAGCTGCGCCAGCCGGGCCTCCAACTCCCGTCTCCGCTCATCTTCGGCCGGTTCGCAATCGTCGGGTCGGTCCGCCGGGGTCACGTCGAAGCCGCAGACGATCCCGTAGCCGTCGAGGCAGCGGGTCAGCAGCTTGATCTTCTCCCGGAAGTAGTCCTGTTCGGCCCGGAAATCCCGGGCCCCGAGCATCTGCCCATGGAAATACCTCAGGCGCTCGAAGGCGGGGAGGCTCAACGTCCCGGTCTCACCGCTCATGGCTGTCACCTCTCGTCGCTTTCATGTCGAATCACTCCATATAGGTCGTATGGCCAACGATGGCTCCACCGTCGAGGCCGATTCCCGGGGCCGGGCCGCGGCGCGACGGCCACAGCACCGTTCGTCGGCGGAGACGCACGGTTTCGCCCAGTACCGGGGCCGGCAACGGGGCGAAGGTGGTGTCGATCCCGACCGCCGCGGCCGTTCCGACGAAGAATCCGTCGCCGCCGAAGCGCACGTCGGCCACCACATGGGCCGGGCTGACCGCGGCCACCAGGTCGCGGGCCTGCACCCGGTCGATCGGACCTCTCGACCCCGAGGACGGCAACGAGATCCGGATCCGGAAGGCACCGGAGTTGCGAGGATCGTCGTCGGGATTGCCGAAGCTCTTGATCGCGGTCCGGCCCAGGGCCGAGGTTCCCAGCCGCAGCCGGCTCCGACTCCGGCCGAACAGCCGGACCTGCCGGAGGCGGGCGGCCAACGGCGAGCCCTGCTCGGTGGCTCCGTCGCCGCCGGCGGCCAGTGCACCCCAGGGTCGGGTCGGGCCGATCTCGTCGACGGCCGGGTCGACGCCGAAGACCAGCGCCACCGCGGAGCGGAGACCGTCGACCGTGCCACGGGTCCGGTACAGCTCGGGGGCGGCGGCAACCAGGGCCCGGCGGGTTTCGAGATCCCATTCCGGTGCGAACGTCATCCCGACCAGCTCGGCCAGCCAGGCCAGGACCTCGGGGGGTGCGGCTGCCGGATCGAGCAGGGCCGGGTGCCGCTCGACCAGACCGTCGATGTGCTCGAGCTCGGCGTCGAACAGCGACAGGAATCGCGCCGTGAACTCGGCCGCCGCGGGGTCGGAGCGGTAGATGGCCGGCAGCGAGTCGAGGCTGGTCGATCGGGGAAAGTCGAGTCGGATCCGGCGGACGGTCGGGGTCGTGGCGCCGTCGCCCCGGAGCCTGATCCGGACGAACAGGTACCGACCGGGGGGCTGGCCGACAAGGGCGTCCAGGTTGCCGTCGGTCAGGATCTGCCAGTCGGCCGGGTGGGGCACGCCCGGCTCGAAGTCCTCCCAGCCCGGATCGACCGCAACCTGACCCTGGGGTGGGGGGTCGGCCACCTCGCTGGAGGAGACCGAGACGGTCAGGCTCGTCCCCGTGGGGACATCGGCGTCGATCCGTACCCGGTGCCACTGGCACCGGGGGACGCCGCTGTCGATCAGGGAGGGTGATCAGCTGACCCTGCTCGACCAGTGGCACCATGGCCGACCGGTGGATGGCCGACGGGTCGACGGGTCGCCCGTACCAATCGAAGCACCGCTCGCCACCATCGCTCCAGTCCAGGCAGAAACCTCGATCATCGGCGGCCACCAGCCCGTTCGGCGTCAGCGAACGGACCAGCTCGTCGAGGGTGGCGGGAACGAGATCGGACCCGTCGGTCTCGGCCTGCCACAGAGACGCGGCGCCGGATGGCCCGACGGTGACCAGCCACAGCTTGCAGCCCTGATCGGGGGAGGCACCGGGCGACGGGCCGAAGGCCAACCGGTCGATCGGATCGTTCAGCCCCGGGTCGACGTCGTATCGCCACAGGCCGCTTGGGTCGTGCACCGCCAGTCGTCGTCCGCCGTCGGCGCTCACCCACACGTCGCCGGCCGGGGCGAAGGCCACCGCCGACGGATCATCGACGGGGATGGACGCCACCAGCTGTTCGCCCTCCCGGGCCCAGACGTCGACCCGATCCCGCCCTGCGTCGACCACCGCCAACCGGTGCTCGGAGGCCGCAACCGCAACCGGCTCGACCGGGGCCGGACCGCCACAACCGCGGCCCGTGAGGTCGGCCCGCCACAGCGGTGTCCAGCCGTCGTCGCAGCCGGTGTGGCGAAGGATTCGGCCCGGTGGCGGGGCCGTGGTCGCCAGATACCAGTCGCATGGCCCACATCCCCTGGCCAACCGGGGCGGCGGGAGGTACGGCGCCAGGGCGTCGAGGTCGAGTCGGTCCGGGCCGACCGGCGCCAGTTCGAGACCGGGGCCGTCCAGGCCGACGAGACCGTCGACGTCGGCCGGCTCCCAGCCGACCAGGGAATCGAGCAGCCGGTACCGACCGGGCCCGGGAGCGCAGCTCATCGGCGGACCTCCGGGTCGATGGGGATGATCTCGTGGCCCGAAGGCCAGACCAGGGCATGATCGGAGATCGGCACGTCCTGGCAGGGACCGAACCGCACGCCGTCGACCACGAAGTTGAGCTGGGGGACGGCCCGCAGCTCGGGGACCTCGGCCAGCAGGCGCCGGATGGTGGCCACCACCCGCAGCGTTCCCCCCGGTTCCCAGCCGGTGCCGTGCTCACCACCCTGTAGCGGGTCGAGGTAGGCGTCGAGGGCCCGGAGCACCTCGTCGATCTGGGCCCCGAGCTCGGCCTCCGGCGAGAACTGGGCCCGGGCCTCGACCCGGACCTGGTGGAAGCGGGGTGCAGCGGCCACCACCTGAACGCCGAGGGGAGCCGATTCGGCGACCAGATGGTCGGCCACGGCCCGCAGCGTCGACTCGCCGGCGATGGGCGGACCGGCGCCCCTCACGGGAGGAATCACGAACACGCCGACCAGACCCGGCACCGGCGTGCCGGCATAGTCGGGATGCAGGCCCCGAACCGCATAGGCCCGGGCCACCTCGGCACCCTCGGCCCGGCGGGCCAACAGTCCGTAGTCGGCCGGTGCCACCGCTCGGCCCCGGGCCCGGAGCTCCTCGGGCCCTCGGCGCACCGCTCCCTGCTGCGACTCGGCGTCGACACCTCCGGCCGCCGGATCCGGGTTGTCGACCTTGGCCACGAAGGGTAGCGAGCGGAGTGGGGACGGCCCGGCCTCGGCGTCGATATTGCCGCCCCGCCCCCCACCGACCCGGTAGCGGACGGCCCGCACGTTGCGAAAGCCGTCCGGCACCGCCCGCCCGTCGACGCCGTCGCCGAACTCGACGATCCCGGCGTGGGGATCGAGGGTGAAGACCTGGTCACCGGAGCCGGCCAGGGAGAGGTCGTCGACCTCGGTCCAGCGGGTGGGCTCACCGGCGGTGACGCCGGTGCCGAACACATCGGCGGCGACCGCATCGACCTCGATCTCGACCGAGCCGGGGACCACCGGTCGGTTGGCCAGCTGCATGCGAACCCGACCCCCGCCCCCGGCGCCGTCGAGGCGGGTCAGGGGTTCGTCGCGGACGGTTCTGGCCGCCACCGCCGGGGCGACGTTCAACCGGACGCGGTCGAGGACCGGTGGATCGGGATACAGCCCGTGAATCAGGCCGACCCGCAGCCAGCGACGGGGCGGCGGCGCCGGGAGGCCCGAGGGTCGACCGACCGCCCAACTTCGGGGCAACCGGAGATCGACGATCCCGCTCTGCTGGAGGGATCGGGTGTCGTCGCGACGAACCTCGAGCTTGACCAGCCGGCCACCGTCGAGCAGCTCCCACGACAGCAGAGGGGGAGGCGGTAGGACCCCGCCGGACTGGCCACCGCGCAGCACCGGCGACGGTGATCCGCCGGCGGCGGCGGAACGGAAACCGATGCTCAATCCGCCGCTGGGAGCCACCTCGCCGGCGAGGCCAAGCCACAGTGCCGTACCCTGCCGGGGCTCGGGCCCGAACGGCATCCACCGGCGTTCGAGATCGAGCTCGACTCCCCGACCCTGCTCCTCCCGGAACGCCATGTCGATCTCGGCCGGGGCGGCGTGCACGTCCCACTCGGTTTCGAACACCACCCGCTCCTGGCTGTCATCGACCGGGTCGGCGGCGACCTGAAAGCCGGCGGGAACCAGTATCGAGCCGGGAGCGCCCGGGGCCAGGGTGATCTGCAGATCGACACGAGCGGCTCGGGCCGAGAGGCGCTCGGTCCCGGCGATGTCGAGATGCTCGATGGCCGCCCGCTCGGGCAGCCGGTTCAGCCTGGTCAGGATCAGGGCCGCCTCGGTGCCGAAGAGCCGGACCAGAGCCACACCGGCGTCGCCGGAGTTGAAGTTGGTCCACTCGGGTGTGTAGGAGGGGATCCGTCTGGCCACGTCGGCCCGAACCGCGCCCGGCTCGTCGGCCACCAGCCGGAAGTCGGCGTTGGCGTCGGTCTCCTCCGGTCGGGCCGGAGCCTGCTCCGAGGAGCCTCGAGTCCACCAGGGGGCACTCATCGGAGACCTCCCGGCGAACCGAGGTGGGGGCCGGGAACGACGGTGGCGCCGATCAGGTGAACCAACTCGTGGGGCTCCAGGGTGATGTCGTCGCAGTCGCCGCCCGGCTCGCCGCCATCGACGCCGACCGCGACCCCGGCCACCGTGGCGGTCGGACCGAGGGCCCGCTGCACCACGCCCAGGAGTCCCGACGGTCGGACCGTTGCCCCGAACGGCCAACCGGCTGCCGCCGCCTCCGACCAGTGGGTCGAGGTGATCGGCCAGCGCGTCGGCGACGGCGGCCTTGGCCGCGCCGAGGTCGGCCACCCCGCCGTCGAGTGTCACCACCACCTCGATCGGGCGGTAGGTCGGTCCCTCGACGAACACCTCGGTGGCCAGCAGTCTGGCCGCCTCCAGCCGGGTGGCCACTGCGGCGATGAGGCCGGGATCGGGCCGGGGGGCCTCGACCACCGGCCGGGCCGTGGCCGGGTCGATGGGGACGTCGGGGACGACCACCACCGTCACCGCTCCGGGGATCCGGTGGCAGGGGAAGGCCGGATGGCGGCCCGGGCCGACGTGGACCCGGGCAACGGCAACGCCGAGGATCTCCGTGTCGAGCGCCAGGGTGGCATAGTCGTCGCCGGTCACGGCCCGGTGTCGCCGGGCCAGCTCGCCCCGGGCCCGCTGTCGGGCCGCCGCCACCGTCTCCGGGTCTGACCCTCCGGTGAGCGGTACCACGTTCACTGCGTCGACCGGGTTGGGCGGTCCTGCCGGGCCGGGCGTTTCGTCGATGACGGCCCACGGCAGGTTGGAACCGAGGTTGCCGCTGGTCCCACCCCCGAGCCGGTAGGCCAGCGCCACGCCGACCGCCGATTCCGGACCGGCTCCGATGCCGGGCACCGGGATGCGGGCCGCGTAGCCGTCGCCGAAACGCAGCCCACCGCGGAGCCGGTCGACGACGAAGACCCGGTCGCCGGGGCCACCGAAGGCGAAGTCGTCGACCGGGTGCCAGGGGTGGGACTGGCCATCGCCCTCCACCAGGCGCAACCGGACACCGTCGGCACCGCCGATGAGTTGTCCGGCAGCCTGGGGGACGATCAGCTCCAGGTCGGGCAGCGGCAGCCACCGGCCGATCTGGTCGGCCACGTCTTCGGCCACGTCCGGCCGGGTGGCGGTGTCGATCCACCGATGGTGGCGGGCCACCACCGCGTTCGGCCAGGCGCCGATCAATCGTGGAGGAGAGGAGAAGGTCGCGGCCTCCGTCGACACGTCGATGACCAGCTCAACCGGACCGCTGTCGCTCGGCACCCAGGCGTCGGTCGGGTTCGGGAATCGGACGAGGCCGGACCGTCGCAAGCCACCGGTGCCGTCGTGGACCCGGTCGTGATCGAAGTCGATCAGCCGGCCGTCGGGGTCCCGGTAGGCCCAGCGCAATTCGGCCGGTGGGGGGACGTCGTCCGGGGCGTCGACCGCCCACCCTGGCTCCAGTTCGTCCGGCGTCTCCAGGAGCAGCGCGATCGCCAGGGGGGCACCGTCGGCCACCGGGCCTTGATCGGCCCGGCGGAGCACCAGTTCGGCGTGCTCGGGCCGGCCGCTCGAAGCGAGCAGATCGATCCCGGCCCGGCTGGGGGAGTCGGTCGCTCCGAAGGGCGCACCGGTGGCGGTTGGCGCCCCGCCGCCACCGAGCTC
The DNA here is from genome assembly GCA_963715325.1 of uncultured Acidimicrobiales bacterium. Lineage (GTDB taxonomy): Bacteria > Actinomycetota > Acidimicrobiia > Acidimicrobiales > SZUA-35 > JAHELU01. Next base: position 146,452 of record CAVQRR010000005.1, on the reverse strand, counting down.
CGAGGTCCGGTCGACCCCGCCAACCACCACCCGCAGCTCGACGCCGTCGAGCACCGTCAGGTCGTGATCGGTGGTGAGCAGGATCTCCGGCTCCAGCCCCGGCGACCGCACCGCCGTGCCGGCCGCCATCTCCACGCCGGGGCCGTGGAAGGTCAAGACGGTGGCGGCCGGCACCGCCGGTCGCGGCGGGTCGGTTCCCAGCAGCCGCAGCAGGGCCCGCACCAGATCGTCCGGCACCTGGTCGAGCCAGTAGAGCTGCTCCTCGAGGCGGGCGGCGTAGAGCTCGAGCAGGGTGATGCCGGGATCGACCGGTGCGTGGAGCGTCCAGTGGCGATCGGACTCGGCCGGGATTGCGGCCCGGACCTGGTCCATCAGGTCGGACCATGTCAGGTCGTCGAGATCGAGCCGCTCCAAGGTCATGGTCCGACCTCGGCGCTGTCGACGTAGAAGGGAAACACAAGGTTCGATCGGGTGTTGGACTGGCGGACCCGGTAGCGGACAGAGACCACCGCCCGGGTCTCGTCCTGGGGATCGAGCTCGGCCCTGACCTCTTCGAGCTCCACTCTCGGTTCGTGGTCCCGGACCGCTTCCCGAACCGAGTTCTCCATGCGCGACAGGTTCTGCCGGCTGCCCGGGGCGAACACGATGCGCGACAGCTCGGTCCCGAAGTCGGGCCGCATGACCCGCTCCCCGATCGTGGTCTGCAACAGGACGAGCAGTGACTGCTCGACATTGGCCTGACCCGACACGTAGCCGAGACCGCCGCCCCGGTCGGGGAGGATCGGGAACCGCCAGCCCGTACCGAGGAAGTCAGCGTCCATCGAGGTGCCCCATCGCGATCGGCGCTGTCGCCCGGCGAACGCGTCACCCGATCGGCCCTCAGCCGATCGGCCGTCACCCGTTGGGCCCTGACCCGGTCAGCCGTCACCCGTTCGGCCCTCATCCGATCAGCACCGTCGTCGACCCGGAGGTGATCGCGCTCACCGGGAGATCGGTTGGATCGTTGCAGGTCCGGACCGTGTCGCCGAGCCGGGCCGCTCCCTTGCCGTTGACCAGCACCGTGGTGGAACCCATCTCCACCGTGCCCTGGTTGGACGGTGGGGTCTGGAACGAGGTGCCGGGCGGGGTCGGGATGTGGGGTGGCTGGTTCTTGGCGATGCTGCCGACGGTGGCGGCCGCCAGCCCGTCGATGAAGACGTCGCTCGACAGATCGCCGGTCAGGGTGCCGCTGAAGGGGTGGGGCAGCGGGGTCGGGGTCGGCGGCGTGCCGGGGACGATCACGATGTGGGTGTCGATGCCGACCACGGTGTCGGTCTGGCGGGCTGCCGGTTGTCCCATCAGTTCAACCTCACCTGTCCGCCGCTGACGGCAACCGAGGTCGACCCGGTGATCTCGATCTGGGGGGCCTCCAGCACCAGCTTCGTGGTGGCGGTGATGGAGATCGTGCCCGAGCCGTCGTCGAGCTCGATCCGGTTCCCGCCCGAGGTCTCGACCGTGATCGTGGCGCCCGCATCGTCGAGCGTCACGGTGTGGCCACCGGCTGTCTCAACGGTCACCGCTTCCGAGCCGGCGCTGTCGTCGAGCACGATCTGGTGGCCGGCCCTGGTGCGGATCAGTTTCTGGTCGACAGACGAGGTGCGGGCGCTCGGCGGTTTGTCGACGCCGTTGTAGGCGCCGCCGACCACCACCGGCAGCCGCATGTCGCCGTGGACGAAGATCACGAAGACCTCGTCGTCGATCTCGGGGACGAAGAGGCTGCCGTAACCGCCCCCGGCGTAGAGCTGAGCCACCCGACACCAGTCGCTGATCTCGTCCTCGGAGAACCAGGGAAACTTGACCCGGATGCGACCCTCGCCCTCCGGGTCCTCGTTCTCGACGACGATGCCCTCGACGATGCCGTAGTATCGCTTGTCGGTGGTTCGAGAGCGGGGGGCGGGCATCAGGCCTCCTCCTCGTGGGTCCGGCGGACGTCGAACGTGGTGAAGTAGCCAGAGCCGCCCAGCGAGTGGTCGACCTTGGTCACGTAGTAGGTGCCGCTGAAGCGAGGGCCGAGGCGCTGCAGGGAGATGTTGTCGCCCGGTCGGAGGTCCGGCAGGCCGACCACCCGGCCGTTGCCGGTGATGAACTCGTAGGCCCGCTCCCGCAGCAGCGACCGGGCCAGCTCCCTGGCCTCGTCCTCGCTGGCCACCGGGGCATCGATGGTGACCTCCTGGCGACCGGGTCCGAGACAGGCGGCGGCCGCCGGGCCACTCGTCCCGGAGCCGGCGTTGGGGAGGTCGTCCTCGGTCGAGGTGTAGGTGATGACCGACTTGGTTCTGGCGTTCCAGCCCCGGACCGTCACCGACGACACCTGATGGGCCGCGGTCATCGTCGGAGTGAAGTTGATCAGGCTCTCCCCCCACACCAACTCGTAGACCCGGATGGGACGCCCGTCCCGCCCGTCGGTCGGTTTGACGAAGTGGAGGGTGCTCTCGCCGCTGTCGGGGTCGGTTCGGACGAACACGTCGTAGTCGATCCGCTTGGCCCGCTCCATGAGGAACGTCGCATCGTCCTGGTTGCGCTGGACCACCAGCTCGTGGACCGGGCCGTCGGTGTCGGCCTCGACGCCCAACTGGTTCCGCTCGGCGATCCGCTGGGCGATCTGACCGTCGGTCAGGTTCCGGTACGACATCGGCTCCCCGTCAGCCGGTTTGCGGTCCCGCAGGACGATCATGCCGTCCTGGCCGCTCACCCCGAGGCTTGGCGGCCCCGATTCGGGGAAGCGGGGGCTGATCGACGTGATCCGGCCCTCGACCATCGACAGCAGCTTCTCTGCATATCCCATCTTCACGCTGACCAGGCCGCAGAGGTCCACCAGGTCGCGGTCGTTGGTGTACTTGAAGTCGAAGGCGTCGTCGTCCCAGTTGTTGAGCGTCAGCTCGAATCCGGTCATGTTGTCGATGTCCATGACCACCTTGACCTGGAGGATGTCGCCCTTCGTGGCCGGGTCGAGCTCCCGGCCGTTGATCTCGACCAGGAACTCGGGGGCGTAGAACTCGTAGTCGGAGAGGATGTTGCCTTCGAAGACCGATGCGTTTCCCATCGCCGCCTCCTACCTCAGCCTCGGGATGCGCAACTCGGTCCCGACCTGGAGCCGGCGGGGGTCGGCGATGCCGTTGGCCTCGGCCACGGTTCGCCATCTCCCGGGGTCGCGGTACACCGCCCCGGCGATCGACTGCAGGGTGTCGCCCCGCCGGACCAGCCAGGACTTGTCGACGTCCGGCGACGACCGTGGCGGATCCTGGACCTGAACGGCGGCCGGCCGGTACTCCTTGATGGTGACCGCCAGGCGGGCCCGGAGCGGGACGCCCTTCTGGTCGAACAGATTGTAGGTGATGTCGAGCGACTCCAGGACCCCCTCGAATCGTCTGTCCTCCCAGACGAAGGCCACGATGGGCGGCGCATGGAGCGCCGAGTTGGGCGTCATCAGGCCTCGAATGGCGTCGACGTACTTCTTGCGGACGTCGTCCATCGAGTCGGAGGTGTCGACCAGGAACTCGGTCGACAGCGTCTCTGCTCCGCCGCGGATGTACTGGATCGGGGGCGACTCCAGGCCGGGGATGGCGATCTCGGCGAAGTTGTTTGCCTTCTTGATCTGGTATTCGGACGGGTTGAAGCGCAGCGGGATTCGGGCCTCGTCCTCCGGCGGCTTGACGATCTCCAGGTAGGCCTCGGCCAACTCGGCCCCGGCCGACAGCAACGGCGTGAGTGTCATGGCCCGGCCTCCCGGTCACCGAGGGCCCGGTCGGCGGCGGCCCGTCGCTGCGTGATCTGCTGCTCCTCCTGGGCCCGGGTCCACAGGTCGATGTAGCGACCGAAGAGGCGGCCGAAGGCCTGGTCGTCGTCGTCGCCCTCCACGTCGAAGCGGATCTCGAGGTGTTGGATGATCACCTGGTCGTCGTCGCCCATCAGTTGACCCCCGGCGGCGAGAGCGGGACCTGCAGCAGGCCTTGGTGGGCGATCTCCAGGGATTCGAGGGCGATGGCGTCCTCGGTGGCGTTCATCTCCGGCCCCGTCCACTTGGCCGCCAGACCGGCCCGGAAGATCCAGCCCACCGCCGGCACCCCGGACGGGGTGAGCAGCACGATGGCGCCGTCGCGGCGGGCCCCCAGCGACTGGTTGAGCCCGGCCTGGTACCAGTACCACAGCCCGGGGAGCCGGACCACGCCCCGGGACAGGGTGATCGGGCCCCAGGAGTGACGGACCGGTAGCTTGTGGACGAAGTCGTTGCGACCCCCTTCGGCGTGGTCCATCACCTCGAGTGAGCCGCTGAGGCCGGACACGGTCTGGAACTGCCCGGCCGCCACCAGGGTCAACAGGACGGCCTGGGCCGGGGGGAGGTAGGCGTCGGCCGGGTCGAGGGTGACCAGGAACCGGTAGCCGGGGATCGGGTCCTCGATCATGCCTCGACGACCTCCAACGCCCCCTGCAGCCCGAACGTGAGCCGCAGGACGATGAACTCCATGGGGCTGGCCGGAGCCAGCGACACCAGGCACAGCACCCGACCGTCATCGCGCTCGGTCGGCGGGTTGAGCTCCTCGTCGCACTGGACCCGGAAGGCCTCCTCGGGGGTCAGGCCCTTGAGCCCACCCGACCGGTAGGCCTCCAGCAGCACGGTGGTCAGGGCTCGGACGACGGTCAACCACAGCTCGGGGCCGTTGACGTCGAACACCAGCGGTTCGGCCACCCTGTGGGCCGCCCGCACCAGGCGGTGGAGGAGCCGGCGATGGGCCACGAAGCTGCCAGGCGGGTCCCGGTCGAGGGTCCGGCCGCCCCAGATCTCGATGCCCCGCCCGGGCGTGCAGCGGAGGTTGTTGATGCCGGCCCGGTAGAGCTGGTCCTGGCCGATCCGGTCGAAGACCTCGACGACGTCGGTGGCCTCGTAGATCACGGCGTTGGCCGGAGTGTGGTGCGGGCCGCGCTCACGGTCGAGTCGGCTGACGACGCCGGCCACCCCGCCGCCGGGCGGGATGGTTCGCAGCGGCTGGGCCGGACCGCCGAGGGGGTCGGCGACCCGCAGCGGTGGATGGTACACGGCGGCGGCCCGCCACAGCTGGGGGTCGCCAAGGGTGGAGCGGAGCTCGTCGGCCCAGGACGCAGCTTCGCCGGGGGCCAGCCGATCGGGGGGCACGTCGAGGAGCACCAGCCGGTCGAGTGAGGCGGCCGCATCACCGACCACCCGGTTGGTCACCTCGGCCCGATCGAAGGGCGAGAGCAGGTCGGTGTTGAGGTCGGGCATGGTGACCAGGGCCGGCTCGTCGAGGTCGGCCATGGTCCCGGCCCCGGCCAGGTACTCGGCGACGGTCGGGCGGTCGTCGCTGCCGCCGTCGAGCGTCACGATCCAGACCGCGGCCTGGGGACCGGGGGTTGGTCCGGCCACCGGGATCGTCGCCACCCCGTCGTGGTGAAGGCGGATGTAGCCCGATGCGGTCAGCGACTGCGCCACCGTTTCGGGAGCCAGCCGATCGAAGTGCTCCGGCTGCTGGCCGGGGACGGTGACCCGGACGTCGAGCTCGGGCCGGCCGTCCGATCCCATGACCCGGAGCTCGAAGCGGACCTCGATGCCGTTGGCCCAGCTCCCGGGGCTGGTGGCCTCGATCCGGTACACATCGGTCTGGAAGCCGGCCCGCGACGGCGCCTCGGGGGCCCAGACGCCCTGGTCGGTCACCTCGCCGATCACCCACCGGCCGGTCGCCCCGACCGCCTCCGGTCCCTCCAGCCGGAGGAGCCAGGCCAGCTCGCCGCCGTTGTCGAAATAGGCCTGCACCGCGTATGGGGTGGCGCGGTCGGCCAGCCCACCGTAACGGGCCTGATACTCGCGCCAGCCGGCCACCGGGGTCGCCACGCCGACCGGGCCCCGCAGGGTCCGGCCGGCGAACACGGCGATGTCGCTGCGGAGCGGCTCGGGAGGAGCGGGTGGCCGTTCGACGACGGCGGTCAGGCCGGGGAGAACCATCGCCTCAGACGTCGATCTGGAGGTCCTCGACGCAGACCTCCAGGGTCTCCATCGCCACCTCGTTGTTGGCCGCGTTGAGCGTCGGTCCTGTGAACTTGCAGGGCCAGCCCCGGCTGAAGTTCCACCGCATGACCTCCTGGCGGTTCTCGTCGAGGAGGATGATCGAGCCCTCGGTCCGGTTGACCTGCCCGTTCATGGCCTCGACGATCCAGTTCCAGAACTCGACGTCGCCGGTGATGCCCTTCTTGAACGTGAGGTTGGTGAACTTCTTCAGACCGGGGATCTTGCGGACGGTGATGTCGTCGGAGCCGTTGCGGTACTCGATGGCCGGGACCTCGACCTCGAGACCGCCGACCTCGGTGAACGAACCGCCGACGGCCAGGCCGTCGTCGCTTATCCCGGTCACCAGGACCTGAAAGTTGTAGCCGCCGTATGGGTCGGGTCGCTTGGTCGGTGCCATGGCCTATCTCTCTCTCGTGTGGTTGTCGGCCGGGTTGTCGGGGGCGGCGCTCATGCCACCACCTCCAGGGTCTTCTGCTGGATCCGGAAGATGACGAACTCGGCCGGCTTGACCGGTGCGATGCCGACCAGGCAGATGAGCCGGCCGTTGTCGATGTCGTCCTGGGTCATCGTGGTCCGGTCGCAGACCACGAAGAACGCCTGCTCGGCCGTCGTGCCCTCCAGGGCGCCGCTGCGCCACACCGTGGTGAGGAAGTTGGTGACCGAGGCCCGGACCCGGGCCCACAGTGGTTCGGCGTTCGGTTCGAAGACCACCCACTGGGTGCCCTCGTCGATCGACTCCTCGACGAAGATGAACAGCCGCCGCACGTTGACGTACTTCCAGGCCGAGTCGGACGTGAGGGTTCGAGCCCCCCACACCCGGTTGCCCCGACCGGGGAAGAAGCGGAAGGCGTTGATGCCCTGCGGGTTCAGCAGATCCTGTTCCCGCTTCGTCACGTCCTTCTCGAAGCCGTTGATGCCACGGACCACCACGTTGGCCGGGGCCTTGTGGACGCCTCGCTCGACGTCGACCCTGGCGTAGATGCCGGCCATGTGGCCCGACGGTGGGGCCGTCACCTCCCGCCCGGCCGCCGGGTCCCGGACCCTGAGCCAGGGGTAGTAGAGGGCGGCGTACCTGGTGTCGATGGGCGACCGGAACTCTCGCACTCCCTCGATGTCGAGTGCGTCGCGGGGGTCGACGATGGCGAAGCGGTCCTGGAGCAGCTCGCAGTGCTGGGTCAGTGCGTTGCGCACGGTTTGGGACCACATGCCGGGGGTGACGCAGATGGCGACCTCGTCGATCAGTTCCAGGGCGTCGATCCCCTGCCGGTCGCCGGTGACCGGGTCGATACCCATGAAGTCGTCGACCGACAGCCCGGCGTTCCCGTCGTCGCCGCCGGCGGCGTTGGCCCAGCCGCCACCGGCCGCAGTGGGGAACGCCACGATGCTGTCGCTGTAGCCGGCCCCGGTGGCGACGGTCACCAGGTTGGAGCGGGCGTTGACGTTGTTGACCAGACTGCTGGCGCTGTCGTCCTCGACCAGACGGAGCGGACCGAAGGTCTCGTCTGTCGGGTCACCGATGTCCGGCTCGTAGCGGACCGAGACCTCGGCCTCGATGACCCGGGCCTTGTGGTTCTCCAGATAGGCACCGGCGACGTCGGAGGTGAAGGTCACGAGGTCGCCTGCGGTCTGGTCGACGACCAGGGTTTCCTTGCCCCGACCGCTGTCGAGCTCGACGACGGCGCCGCCGTAGAGCCGGGTCGATGCGCCACCGAGGTTGAGCTGGTCTGGCTGGGCCAGGGCGGCCGAGCGGAGCCGGGTGACGGTGGTGCCGGTCACCAGATCCGTCGCGGTCGGGGTGCCGCCGTCGAGGGTCAGCGTCGACTGTCCAGCGGCCGGGGTGTCCTCGACCAGCGCGGTGACGTGGTGCTCGGTGCCGCCGACCCGGATCCAGAAGTCGCCGTCGGTGGCGTCGTCGAAGCCGGGATCAGCGTCGACCACCAGCGTGGTTCCCGGGGCCGCGTCGGCGGCCAGGGCCGCCGTCAAGGCCGGACCCGAGGTCGGGTTCGGGAGCACGGTGAGGGTGTTGGCCAGCACCGGTCGGACCCGGACCGACAGGTCCTGACCCCAGGCCCCCAGTGCCTTTGCCGAGAAGCTCAGGGTGATGTCGGCCGGGTTGCCGGTACCGGTCCGGGCCGCAAACTCGGCGAAGTCACCGCCGGCGCTGAGGGCCGTCGGCAGGACCTCGGAGAGCGTGACCTGGTTGCTGCCGGAGTCGTAGGCGGTGACGGTGAAGTCGGTGCCCCCGGTGCCGTTCAGGATCGGTTCGCCGTCGGCGGTGAACAGCCGTAGCGTGTTGTTCGGTGCCACGTCGCTGAGCCCGAAGAGATGGCGGAGGGTGATGCGGTCGGATCCGAGGGCCGCGTCCCTGGTCAGCTCGCTGACCAGGCCCCGCCCCAGATCAGCCGTCGCCGCGGTGGCCGTCGAGCTGATCACCCGCTTGACGTAGAGCCGCTGCCCGCCGTTGTCGAAGAAGCCCTTGACCGCCAGGGGAAAGGTCCACCATCGGCCCCCCTCGGCGCCATCGAGGGTCCACTTGTTGACCAACGAGGCCTCAGGGTCGGGAATGAAGCCCCCGAACGTCCTCTGGAAGTCGGCGAAGCTGGTGACCAGCTGGGGTTTTTCGGAGGTCGGGCCCCGGACCGTCAGGCCGACGGCTCCGGTGGTGCTGGTGCCCACGCCGGCGATGGGCTTGGGGCCGGCGTCGATCTCCTCGACGTAGACCCCGGGGCTCAGATACTCGGGCATGCTCTGCTCCTCTGGTTTCGCATGGGTCGGTTCATGTCAGTGGGATCTCCTGGTTCGTTCCGATGGCGTCTGGGAGGGTGACGACGATGCTGCCCTGCCTGCCGGAGCCGATGGGCGGGGTGGCCACGGCGTCGATGGTGGTCGGCCACCCCGACATCCGCCCAGCGCAGCGTCAGTGCGTATTGGCCGGCGTCGTCGGTCACCGCCCGCTCGACCAGATCGACGCCGCCGACGGTGGTGGTCGACGACACCAGCACGTCGGCGGTGGGGACGCCGGCGTCGGTCACCACGCCCCGCACCACCGGCAGGTGGTTGGGGAAGGGATAGGCGGGCCCGGGCAGGAGGCGTATCTCGACCGGCCCGGACGGCACCGAGGCCGGGGGATGCTGCTCGTCGTCGTAGGGGAAGGCGGTGAAGGCGATGCCGGTTTTGGTGGTCCGGTAGAGAGGGCGGTAGAAGTCGGCCTCGATCCGGATCTCGTAGTCCTTGGGTGGGCTGGCCGCCGGGTTGGCGGTGCGGCCGAGTCCGGGGTAGCTCAGGATGGTGCTGGGGGTCAGCGTCGGTCGAATGCCGGTGGCTCGCAGCTCGGTGCCGACGCGTTCCAGCAGCGTGACCGCCAGGTCACCGCGGGCCGGTCCACGCAGCGTGTCGACCAGGCGCAGCCCGATCGGGCCCCCGCCGGTCAGGTCGTCGACCAGCTTCAACCCGATCGGCGCGTACATCACGAAGCGGGTCTCCGTTCGCACGGCCCAATCCGTCACCAGCTGCTCCCCGTGGTTTCAGGGTCGGCGCTGCGGTTTGCCTCCATGACGACGATCGTCGGAGGTCGACATCACCCGATCATGACGATGCCGTCACCAACGATGACATCGTCAGCCCCGGCCCACCAGCAGCTGCCAGACCTGCTCCCCGAGCTCGATGGCGCGATCTCTCAACTCGATTGCCTTCTCCTCCACCCTTTGCCGCTTGTCGGAGGCTGGTTCTCCCGCGGCGAGCTGTTTGGCCTGTTCCACGAATCCTTCGACCATCTTGACGCTCAAGCCCTGGAGGTCGCCGAGCCGTTTCCGCTGCGCTTCGTCGGCGGTGGTGAGCGCCTGGTTGCTCTCGATGCCCGCACTCTTCAGCTTCTCGGCGCGGGCCGCGCCGATGCCGTCGATGAGAGTCAAGCCTTTGCCGTCAATTTGGGCCTCGAGTTCCGCGATCATCTCCAGCAGCCGAACGACGACGGACTGCATGACGTCCTCTTGCTGGAGTTGGGAGGCGAAGATGGCCAACTTCGCCTTCGGTCGGCCGTCGGCTTCGTAGTGACCCCTCAAAGGAGGCACTATCTGACCACCGGTGCGCTCGATCATCTCTCGGCATAGCTCGCAAAAGTTGTTGCTCGAGAAAACCCAGTCGGACAGGCCCGGTCCACCCAGTGATTCGAGAAGCAGCTGGAGTTCCGCGTGATCGCCCTGCTGGCCAAGTACCGGCTGCAGCCCGAGGATGGAGATCGTGTGCAACTGTGCTTCGTCGAGCATCTGGGTGGCGCCACCGGCGACACGAGCCGGCTCCGCCGGCTCACCTGATCGCAACGCGACGGTCTGACTACGGCGGTCCCCGACGACCTGATCGGCGAGCCTGGAAGGATCGGCCGCCAGTTCCAGCCACTGCAGGTACTCCGCATAGAGTGCCGCGTGGAGCTCGAACCAATCCGACCACCGGTCGTCCTCCAACGGGAGGTCCTCTTCGACCTTGGTTGTGTTCGGCGCGATGGTGACGATGACGTGGAGCCCGCCGGCTTCCGACTGGCCGTCCTCGAAACGCACGAAGAGGCCGATGCCATCCTCCAACAACGGTGTGTACTGCTCTTCCAACTCGCCCGCTTTGGCCGTCGCCTGTGCACGCATTTCCTCGAGGTCGTCGGCGTCGATGCTCCGCAACTGCGCAAGGACGGCGGCCGCCACAACGCCATGATCGGTCACATCGACATCGCTCGGTTCCTCGTCGGTACTTGCCGTCTCCCCAGCCGCCGCGGGGCCGAGGCCGAGCATCGAGGCGAGGGAGCTGAGCGCGGCGAAGACCTGGTCCATGAGCCAGTCGATGGCTTTGTCGACCAGCTCCCGGATGCCCTCGACGATCTCGCCGATCTTCTCGCCGAGGTTGCCGAGGCCGAGTTGGTTGGCCAGGAAGCCGATGGCCACCGGGATGGCGGCCGCCAGCCCGCCCTCGATCATGGCTGCGCCGGGCTCGATCTGTCCCTTGGCCACTGCGGCCAGGGTGGCGACGTACCGGTCGAGGATCTCCAGCATCTCGTACATGTACTGCGCGGCCGACTCGATGGCCTTGTAGATGGCGATGCAGCTGTTGACCACGGCCATGATCCCGGTGGGGTCGAGCAGGCCCAGCAGCCAGGTCGTGACCTTGATGATCACCTTCTGCATGATCCACTCGGTGGCCGATGTCAATACGAGGCTCCACAGCCCGGAGATCTGACCCTCGATGTAGGACCAGATGGCGGCCGGGCCCTGCTCGGTCACGTCCCGGATGAAGCCGAACACCCCGGTCAGCCGATCCAGGCCATCGCGGATCTGGTCGACCCGCTCCTGCCCGATGCGGTCGGCCAGCTTCTCCCAGAGACGCTCCATCGTCACCCCGAACACCTCGAAGACGAAGTCGAGGATCGAACCGAGGCTGAAGTCGGCCGGTGGGGTCAGCCCCGCGTCGGCGACGGCCCCCAGCAGCCAGTCGACCAATCCTCCGACGATGTGGGTCAGGAAGTTGTCGAAGAAGCCGACGAAGCCCGCCTTGAGGGCCTCCAACATGTTGATGAAGAACTGGACCGGGTCGTTGACGATGTCCTCGTAGGCCTGCAGGGCGTTGGTCACGATCCTGGCGATCATGTCGGCCGGGAATCCGGTCAGGGCCACGATCAGCTTGAAGACCTCGGTCACCACCACCCGAATGAACTCGAAGATCCGGGCCAGTGGCTCGCCGAATCGGGCCACGATGGAGGCGAACGTTTCCAGCGGTTCGATGAGGGCCTCGAGGGTCAGGGTCTCCCACACCCCGAGGAAGGTGGAGCGGATCAGGTCCCAGGTGATGCCCAGCGATTCGAGGGCGGCCTCGATGTTGCCCCCGGCCTCGGCGATGACCCCGGCCTCGGACAACTGGGTGTAGATCGTCTCGCCCCCGGGCAGCAGGGTGATGAAGCCCCGTATGAGGTTCTCCGGCGTTCGAGCGACGGCCTCACCGGTGAACGGGTCCTTCTCCAGGATGACCGTCAGCAGATGGAACCCGGGGGTGTGGTTGGCCACCGAGCTGAGCCATCCCAGGAGCGCGTCCTTGATGAATGCCAACACCGTGGTGGCCAGCGTCCAGCCGAACTCGACGACCCGGCTGAAGAAGCCGAGCGCCCGCCCGGTCAGAGCTTCGAGATCGCCGGCCAGGTTGAGCAGGTTGTCCGGAGCGATGGCCTCCCAGACGGCGACCACCAGGCCGACCAGCTCGTCCCGCAGCGAGGCGAAGGTTGCGAACTGGGTGTCGAGCCACTGGGCGGTCCGCTCCAAGGTCCCGCGGGCCTGCATCTGCTCGAGCTCGGTCTGCTTGCCAAGTACGATGAGCACCTCGGCCAGGATCTCGGCCGTTGGTGCCTCGACCGGCTCGCCCGTCAGCGGGTCGTAGTGGATGATCTTCTTGAGGACCTCCCACGTCGGGCTGCCGTCGACGATGGCCGCCGCGAAGTCGACCGCCGCTTCCTTGACGAGGTCGATGATCCCGGCGATCAGTGAGCCGACGAAGCCCAGGACGTCGTCGACCAGCTGCCCGAAATTGGATCGGACGATGGCGATGGCCTTGTCGATGATGTCGAGCCCGAGCTCCAGGTCGGCGATCTCGTCCAACGTCTCGGTCGCAACACGTTCGAACCTTCCGAGGTCGAGGCCGAAGGCGTCGAGCTGGCCGAGCACGTGGGCCAGACCACGCTCGACGATGCCCATGTCGCACAGGGCGCCGTAGACGAGCGCCCCGCCGGGCGCCAGGCCGACGAGACCGCCCAGGATGTTCTCCGCCGTGGGTTCGACCGGTTCGCCGGTGAGCGGGTTGGCTCCGATCACCAGGGTGAGGAGATCGAAGCCGGGGATGTAGGGGGCGAGGTCGGCCAGGCTGGTCGGGATGGTCGGGAACAGGCTGTCGGAGTCGTCCTCCGAGGCTGCGGGTACGGGCGGGGCCGGCAGTTGGAGATCCTGGCGCTGGCGGACCGCGTTCGACGACGACGGGTCCCCACCCGGGGAGCGGGCGGTCACCGAGTTCGAACCGCTCGACACCGAGGTCGTGTCACGACCGGCGGTCGACCCGGCGGTGGGCGTCTGGCCCATCTCGGTCTGGGGTGCGGATTCGGCGACCAGCGTCACACAACCACCGCCTCAGAGAAATGCGCCGTATGGCCCGAGGTCGGACGGGCGGAGGGCTCGACCCTCCCGCTGGAACTGGCGGCTGGCGGCCCGGGCCACATGGCAGGGATCGATCGTTGCCGCCCCCTGGTCGGCGGCCAGCAGGGCCGCGGTCTGGGCCGTGGACGCGATGCCGGCACCGGTGAGATCGAGCCGGGCCAGGGCCGTGATGTCGAGGTCGGCGACCGGCGCCTGGGGAGGGAACGCCTTGGCCCACAGCCGTTGGCGCTGCTCCTCGTCCGGGCGGGGGAAGTGGACGACGAAGGTGAACCGGCGGCCGAAGGCGGCGTCGATGTTGTCATGCAGGTTGCTGGCGAGAATGACGAGCCCCTCGTAGTCCTCGAGCCGCTGCAGGAGGTAGCCGACCTCGAGGTTGGCGTAGCGGTCGGTCCCGTGGCGCACCTCACCCCGCTTCCCGAACAACGAGTCGGCCTCGTCGAAGAACAGGACGCAGTCGGTGGACTCGGCCTCGCCGAACGCCGCCTCGAGGTTCTTCTCGGTCTCCCCGACCCACTTGGAGACGACCTGGGCCAGGTCGACCTTGACCAGGGGCACCCCCAGGCTCTCGGCGATCACCTCGGCCGCCATCGTCTTGCCGGTCCCCGGATCGCCGACGAACAGCGCCTTGACGCCTCGACCGGTCCGATCCCCGAACCCCCAACGCTCGGTCACCGCAGGCCAGGCCCGATGGAAGCGACCGATCTCGACGATCTGGCGGAACTCGGCCGGCGGTAGGACGAGGTCGTCGAGGCAACGCCGGGGCGTGACGGTGGTGGTGAACCGATCGGACAGGTCGCGCATCATGGTGCGAATGGTGCCGGCGATCGAGACGAGGTCGAGTTCGTGGTGGCGGGCCTCGACGCCGTCAACCGGTCCGGCCTGCCCGAGCGCCCGCTCGGTGCGGGTCATGGCGACAACGGCCTCGATCTCGGCCGGGCTCAGCCGATAGCGACCGGCCAGCTCGACCACCTCGCGTTCGCCGGCCGCCGGCAGCGCCCGCTCCCACAGTCGACACCGTTGGGCGTGCGTCGCGGTCGACACCTCGATCTCGGCATAGGGTCGGTGCCGCATCGCCCTACGGGGCCGCCATGGCGACGAGCCGCTGACCAGCACCGGTACCGACGTGCGCATGACGATGTCCTCGATGGCGCGCCGCCCGGCGCTGCCGTTGGACCCCACCGGCCCGTCCGGGGTGGCGGTTCCCGGCCGGTCCAGGCCCTCGTCCGTCTCGTCCAGCCAGACCATGCCGCCGGCCAGAGCCGCGGCGTGGACGGCCGGTCCGACCTCGGCGGCGGTCGTCCGGCCGGTCAGTGCGATCCTCTCCCAGTGGTGCCCGGTCCGCTCGACCAGAGCCATGACCACGCCCTCACGGGTCGATTCGTCGCCGCCCCGCACGCCGACGATTTCCACCCGCCCGTCGATGAGCCCGGCCGCCAGCCGATCGATCCGCTCCAGATCCAGGTGGGGCGGAAGCTCGGCCGCGCCGGTGACCTTCGAGCTACCGGGCACCGATGTGGCGAGGAGCTCGATATCGATCGGGGCGCCGAGGAGGAACTCGAGTACCGGGGGAGCCAGGCGCAGATCTTGGAGCAGATCGGTCGCAGCGTCACCGTGGGTCTCGACCAGCCCAAGCCGACGGAGGCGACCGTGTCGTCCGAGCATTGGCCGGGCGGTCAACGGCTCGCCCCACGCCGCCGCTGCCAGGGCCGAGAGCAACGCCGGGCAGGGGTTGCTTCGGTTGATGTCGTCGAGCACATAGCCGTAGAGGCGGTGGTAGCCGATGTCGATCTCGGGGGCGGTGCACGCCAGCAGCGCCAGGCGATCGATCTCACCCAGCCCGTAGTGTCTCGTCAACCGGTCGAGGGGCAGCATCCAACCGCGACGTTCGGCCGCCGATCTGGTCTCCTCGTCGTCGACCCGATGGTCGCAGCGCGGCTCGTTGGCGGGCGGCGCGTTCTCGGCGACACCGTCGGCTGCGACCACCCGGTCGACCCGGTCGAGCATCAGGTCGGCGTGGCGATCGGTGATGGCCAGATGGGCCACCTCGGGGCGGTCGAGCCCCGCAGCCTCCTGCATCTGTCGCTCCACGGCGATCCGAAGCAGCCCGTTGAGGGCCCGTAGGTTGGCCCGGAGATCCTGGTGGGCCAGCCGCTGATAGTCGGGCCGTTCGACGGTCGACGGCCGGCAACCGCCCGTGACTCCGGGCGGTGTCACGCTCACGGCGATTCCGTCGGCACGGCACCGTCGATGATGCGACTTGTGACCGGGGCGACCTGTTCGCTCGAGAGGGGGTCGATGTTGACCACTCGGATCTCGTAGTTGAGCGAAAGGCGGTACGGCTGCTGGACCGCGTACCAGACTCTCGACTTCTCCTCCAGGGTCAGCGGTACGAGCGCCACCTTCAACGCCTCGTCGGTGCCGGCGAGATCGCCGCTCAGTTGGGGACCCGACAGGACCGCCCCGTCGTAGAGCACCTGCAGGGTTCGACCGAGCAGCTGCTGTTCGGTGAGCATGTCGCCGGCCCAGGCCGTGATCAGATAGCGCAGGATCATGGCCATCGGTGGCTTGCTGATCTCGATGCCGGTGCCGACGTCGGTGCGGCGCTGGGGTCGGTTCCGCTGGCTGGGATCCTCGGCCAGCTCATAGAGGAAGATGGTCAGCTTCGGGGGTGTGGTCGACACGGTGTCGGCCAGGTTGTTGATGTCGACCACGGTCGCGGCCAGCGGAGTCGCGGCCAAGGCGTCGCTCAAAACCTGCTTCAGCGTCGTCGAGACGTCGCTGATCACCTCGAAGTCCGACACGGAGTCAGTGTGGGAGTGACGCCGTCACCCTGCCGTCATCCGGTTGTCACCGACCCCCGGACCCCGTCGGCTCGGCGTTCCCGGCACCATCAAGCGCCGGCGGTCCGGCGAGAGCGGAGCCTGCCAGACCTGCCACGAGATCAACTCCCACTGGGCCGAGCTCGGCCAGGGTCGCTTGGGTCCGGCGGTGCCGGTCGGTCCGACCAGCTGGGCACGGAGTTCGCCTTTGGCGAACCTCGTCAGCGGAACGGGGGTGCCTCTGGGGGCAGTTCCGCCGCAGGTCTCGAGTCCCCTGATCTTCGGAGCCACTTCGGATCGATTGACGCATCCGCCCTCGCCGTCGACATCGTCGATCAGGCGCTTCGCTCCGGTACGGAGATCAGCAGGCCACCGCCGGGATGACCGTCCGAGGTGTCCTGGGCGACGTTGAGGATGGGGCCGGCCGCTGCCCTGCGTATCGAGGAGCCGACCCGATTGCCATACACGTAGAAGTTGCAGTCCACCAGCTCCGTTTGCCAGGTCGTTCGCCATCCGTGGATGGGGTCGGCCACCGGTAGCACCATCTGTTCGGGTGCGACGTACTCCATGACGATCCACCCTCCCGATGCGGCACGGCTGATGGCCTCATCCCAGTCGTTCTGGGTGGCAGAAGGGCCGACGAGCACTCCCTCGCCGTGGCTCCCGAGGGCGGGCTTGAGCACGAGGTGGTCTCGGTTCTGGCTGACCCACGGCAGCAGGTCGGGGAGCACGGAGCCGTTGCGGTGGTGCGACCGGCCGTCGCGGAGCTCCGCGGTCCATGGCACCATCAGCCGGATGGCGGCCAGCTCACGGGCCGAGAAGAGATCCTGTGCTTCCGGGTTCCACAGCACCTCGAGGAGCCATTTCGATCCGAGTAGGCGCCCCACGATGTCGTTGAGCACGACGAGCTCGTCGGGATCGGTTCGAGGGAGGTGGACGAACGGCAGCTGGTCGAGCCCATCGGGGTACAGCGGCCCTGTGTTCTTCCACAGCAGGTCGATCCCGCGGCCGTCGAGCACCCAACCTCGATGTGCTCGCTCGAGCGAGCGGACGTCCCCGGTGACCACCTCGATACCGGTCCCGTGGCTCCACCTTCGGAACCACTCGGCGGCGACGGGCAGCTCGATGTCCTTTACGAGGTGTCCGGGGTCCCAGGCGATACCGATCACCGGTGCCTCGGGCGCAGTCCGGTGTGCCCTGAAGCGCATCAGCATCCAGCCCCAGAGCTGCTGCAACGGCGTCGGCGACGCCACTGGAACCGGCAGGCCCAGCTCACCGGCCAGAGCCTGCACACCCGCCACGGTGAGGTGTTGGAACACCGAGCCTTCGACGTTGTTGAAGTTGGCCTCGATGACACGGGGCACGAGCTGGCCGCCGTGCCGCTCGAGGAAGGTGTCGTAACGGCCCATGAGGTCGGCCGCTCGAGGTCCACGCCCGACGTCGAGGAGCCGGACCACCTGCGGGTTCTGCAGCGACGCCATGACGCGAGCCCGGGACGGTGGCAGCTCGAGCGAACGGGCCAATGCCTTGTGCAGGGCGCTCGTCACATCGGGGAGGTGGGCGCGGGCCAGGCGCAGGGCCGATGCAGGAGTCTCGTCGATCGCCAGGAAGACGGGAAGCCGTCCGGTCCCCAGGCGAAAGCCCAGCGCCTCCAGCCTCCCCTCCCAGACCGGCTGAAAGTCGCGGATGAAGCGCTCGCCGCCCAACTTCTCGATGCGTTCGGTGATAGGGATCAATACATCACTCCTGCCGACGCCCCGGGGGCGAGCAGCCGGGGCCCGGGTGGCCTTCACCATGAGTCAACCACTCCCTTCGCCGTCGGCGAAGGGCCGAGGGTCCCGATGAGTGGCGCATTGCCACCGCTGGCCGTCGCCGTCGGCTCCCGTTGGCCGTCGCCGTCGGCTCCCGGTGGCCGGCGGCTTCCCGCTCAACCGCAAGCCGTCGAGGCCGACGAGGAGTCCGTTGCCGCCATGGGTTAGTGTGGAGACGAAAGAGAGGAACCGGATGGGTAGCGTCTCGCTTGCCGACTACGTCTCCCTCGATCCCACTGCGGGTCTTTGGGAGCGGGTGTTCACCGTCGCTCCGCTCGTGCTCATCGGGACGGTCGATCCCGGTGGGGGAGTCGATTTGGCACCCAAGCACATGGTGACCCCGATGGGGTGGGGCCCGTATTTCGGCTTCGTCTGTACGCCCCGCCACGGGACCTACCGCAATGTCGAGCGGGAGGGCACCTTCACCGTCAGCTACCTGCGTCCGGACCAGGTCGTGCTGTCCAGCCTGACCGCCGCCCCCCGTTGTGAGGACGACTCCAAGCCGATCGTCGACGTCCTCGACACGTTTCCGGCCGGCAACGGGCGTGACGTCTTCGTCAGCGGCGGCTCTCTCTATCTCGAGTGCCGCAGGGAGCGAATCGTCGACGGATTCGGGGTCAACAGTCTCGTCGTCGGCCAGGTCACCGCCGCCTATGCCGACGAGGCCGCCCTGCGCATCTCCGACGGCGACGATCGGGAGGTGGTCGAGCGAGCCCCGCTGCTCGCCTACCTGGCCCCTGGTCGCTGGAGCGAAATCGCGGCGAGTGACTCCTTCCCCTTTCCCATCGGGTTCGAGCGGTGAGGCGGGCCCGGTAGTGGACGACCTGGCGGCATCGCTCATCCATCACCTCGGCCGCGTCCGGGACGAGCAGCTCGACCTGCTGCGCCGGCTCGTGCTCAGCGAGTCGCCGTCGCTGGTGCCGGCCGCCCAGGAGGAGATCCTGGGCGTGCTCACCGCGGAGCTGGAAGCCGTCGACCTGGAGGTCGAGTACCTGCCAGGCCAGGAGAGCGGCGGCCACCTCCTGGCCCGGACCCCGTCTGGGACCGAGGGCGCACAGTTGCTGATCGGTCACTGCGACACGGTGTGGCCGTTGGGGACCCTCGACCACATGCCGCTGGAGATCGATGGCGGCCGGATGCGGGGGCCCGGTGTCTACGACATGAAGGCCGGGCTGACCCAGATCGTGTTCGCCCTCCGGGCTCTGCGGGAGGTGGGTGTGGCCCCGGCGCTGCCGCCGGTCGTGTTCATCAACTCCGACGAGGAGATCGGCAGCCGGGAGTCCAAGGCCCACATCATGGACCTGTCCCGCGAAGTCGAGCGAGCCCTGGTGCTGGAGCCGTCACTGGGCCCATCGGGAAAGCTCAAGACGGCCCGGAAGGGGGTCGGGCGCTTCATCCTGACCGTGAAGGGCCGTGCCGCCCACGCCGGCCTCGATCCCGAGGCCGGGGCCAGCGCAATCCTCGAGCTGTCCTTCCTGATCCAGCAGCTGTTCGCCCTGAACGACTCCGAGCGCGGCGTCACCGTCAACGTGGGAATGATCGACGGTGGCCTGCGGCCAAACGTCGTGGCCCCCAACGGCACGGCCACGGTCGACGTGCGGGTGCTCCACCAGGAAGACGTACCCCGGATCGAGGAAACCATACGGAATCTCAAGCCCAGCACACCAGGGGTCGAGATCCAGGTCGAGGGCCGCATCGGGCGACTGCCGATGGAGTACACCGACCGGAACCGCACGCTGTGGAAGCTGGCCCAGGAGTGCGGCAACTCCCTGGGGATCGAGCTCGAGGAGGACACGGCCGGAGGGGGCTCGGACGGCAACCACACCAGCCTCCACACCGCGACCCTCGACGGCCTCGGAGCGGTCGGTGACGGCGCTCACGCCCAGCACGAGTACATCGACATCGAGGCGACCCTGGACCGCACGGCCCTGCTGGCGCTCCTGCTCGCGACCCCGGCCTGAGCCGACTCCCGGAGGCCGCCACACCGCACCCGAGGGGTTCATGGATCGCCAAGACCTGCTGGACAGCGGGCAGCGGCGAATCGTCAGGCTGTGAGGACGAGACGCCCGGTGGGGAAGGCGAGTGCGGTAGGGGCTCGGATCAGGGCGTGTTCGGCGAAGCCTCCCGCCGGCAGGGCGACCATTCCGGCGATGCTCGACACCCCTTCCGGCCCCACCGCAACGATCTCGATCCGAGCTCCACGCCAGCGTGGAGCGCCCAACGCGTTGTGCCGAACTGGTTCCCTAATTCCGGTTAGATTATTGTCCGGTTCATGGGTCCTCTCAGTGGTCTGAAGATCGTCGAGCTGTTCGCCATCGGGCCGGGACCGTTCGCCGGGATGCTCCTGTCCGACATGGGAGCAGACGTGATCCTCGTCGACCGGCCCGTCGAGCCGGAGCTGGGTTACCCGGACCATCCCTACCGGTTCCTGTACCGCAACCGGCGGTCGGTCACCGCCGACCTCAAGACTCCCGAGGGTCGGGAGGCGGTGCTGACCCTGGTCGGGCGGGCCGATGGGTTGATCGAGGGTTTTCGGCCCGGCGTGGCCGAGCGACTCGGTCTGGGGCCGGACGAGTGCCTGGCCCGGAATCCTCGCCTGGTCTACGGCCGGATGACGGGCTACGGCCAGGACGGTCCACTGGCCAACCGGGCCGGTTTCGACCTCAACTTCATCTCGCTCACCGGTGCGCTGTGGGCCATCGGCGAGGCCGCCCGGCCGCCGGTGCCGCCGCTCATCCTGGCCGGTGACTTCGGAGGGGGAGGTGCGTTCCTGGCCCTCGGCATGGTGGCCGCCCTGCTCGACGCCCAGCGATCAGGCCAGGGTCAGGTGGTCGACGCCGCCATCGTCGACGGAGCGCTGAACCTGATGGCCTATGTCTACGGCAACCTCCAGGGCGGAACCTGGGCCCACGAGCGCCAGGCCAACCTGATCGATGGCGGTGACTGGCGCTATGCCGTCTACCGCTGTGCCGACGACCGGTTCATCTCCCTGGCCATCATTCAATCGAAGTTCCTTCGCAGCTTCCTCACCAAGGCCGGGGTCGAGCCGCCAGATGAGCTTGGCGACCCCAACGACCGGGCCAACTGGCCCGCCTTCCGGGCCTGGATGGCAAACCTGGTCGCCGGCCGGACCCGGGACCAGTGGATGGCGCTGTTCGACGGCGACGACGACTGCGTGCAGCCGGTGCTCGAGCTCGACGAGGCCCCGGATCACCCCCATCACCAGGCTCGCCGGTCGTTCGTGGATGTCGACGGCACGACGCAGCCGGCCCCCGCGCCCCGCTTCAGCAGGACACCTTCGGCCATCGTCCGCCGGAGTCCCCACCCCGGTGAAGGAGGCGAGGAGGCGCTGCGCGACTGGGGGCTCAGCCGGAACGACGTGCCCGGCCTCGGTCTCTGACCGGCACTCGCTTGACCCCGGTCGGCCCCGGTCGAACAGCGCCAGGACGTCTGGATGGCCTCGGCGAAGGCCGCCACCGCTTCGGGGTTCCCGGTCGTCATGACGGTGAGCGGCGTGTCGATGGCTCCGGGCGAGACGGCGTTGACCCGTATCCTCTCCGGACCGAACTCGATGGCCAACGTCATCGGCGAACCCCCGGCCCGGCGGCCGCGCCGACGGCTCGGTTGATCTCGGTGTGGAAGTGGATGAGAGGTTGTTCGATTCGACCGTAGACCAGCTGGTCGATGGCACCGGATTCCAGGTTCCGCTGGATCTCCTCCATCAGCGGGAAGTCTTCCGTGCCGGTCACCGAGAGCAACAGGTCGAGGTTCTTGACGAAGTAGTTCCTCGATCGACGCCGGACCGTAGAGGCCCTCGAGATGGGGGCCCGCATCGGCCACCCGCTGCAGCAGTTCGATCTGTCTTTCCCGTCGCACGGGATGCCTCCTGGCCTCGACCACGGAATCCCGCATCGTGGTACTCGGTGAGCGAAATCCTACGTCACTTCGGATTGGCCGACGGTGGGGGTCGACCTCGGCATCACATCGGCGGCGGCCGCCAGTTCGTCGAACGCCGCTCTTGTGGCCGCGACCATGGTGTCGAGCCCTTCTCCGACCTCGTCGGTGGCGTGGAACGCCAGAACCAACCGACCGTCGTAGCTGAGCACGGCGACGCCGATCGGGAGGTTGGCCCCCAGGGGGACGATGGGGAGCATCTCACGGACCCTGCGGCCGCCGAGGTAGAGCGTCATCGGTGGGCCTGGGAGATTGGTCACCACAAGGTCGACCGACCCCTGGTGGGCGATCAGTCGCGACACCAGGTCCACCGCCAGCGGGGGAAGATGGTCGCTGGCGTCCAGCAGCAGCGCACTTCCATCGGCAAGGTGTTCCTCTTTGAGGCGGGTCATCCGGTCGGCGACGGTGGTGAACATCGTCGGAGGCCGAGCCTCGTCGATCGGTAGCTCGACCACGAGCGCCGCCACCTGGTTGCCGTGTTCGGCGTCCATGCCGGCCCGGCGGGTGGAGACCGGAACGAGGGCCGTGAACGGACCGTCGAGCGAGGTCCCCTCCCGTTGCAGCAGTGCGCGAACACCGCAGGAGACCGCGGTCAGGACAACGTCGTTCACGCTGCCCCCCAGTCCGGCCCCGGTGTCGTGGACCTGCGAAAGCGGTATCGAGATGGCCCGGAGCCTGCGGCGATTGCCGACCGATCGGCCGCCGACCGCCCGGCCGAACCGGTGGCCGAACCGTCGAGCCGCCAGATGGCCCGGGTCGACCAGGGTGGCCATGGTCCCTGCCACCCGGCCGAGCTCCGACGCCGTCTCCCGGGGTGCGGCGATCGCTCGCCCGGCCAACTTTGCCAACTCCAGCGGCTCTCTCATCTGTTCGACCGCGGCGTTCGCCACCAGCCGCAGCGGGCCGGGCCCGCCTGCGCCGGTCGCCGTGGTCGATGGCCGGACCGCCTCCGGTTCTGCGGGGAGGGTGATGGCCGGGTCGGTGTCGAACAGCAGCGCAACCATCTCGACCCCCGACATCCCGTCCAGCAGCGCATGGTGGACCCGCTCGACCAGCGCCACCGCATCGGGGCCGAACTCGTTCGGGTCAAGGCCGCCGACGAACGTCAGATCGAACAGCGGCCTGGTCCGATCGAGCAGCTGCATCTGCAGGTCCTCACACAGCTCGAACAGCTGGGCCCTCGTCCCGGGGGCCGGCAGCGGTCGATAGTGCACGTGCTGGGCGATGTCGAAACGTGGATCGTCGACCCAGACCGGTCGACCGAGCTCCAGCGGAACCTCCCGCAGCCTCTTTCGGAGCCGGGGGACCCGCTCGATTCGGTGGTCGACGTGGCGACGCAGCGCGCCGATGTCGAACCGGCCGTCCTCGGTGAGCAAGCCCGAACCGTCGATCACGAACAGGCCGCCCATGTGCATCGGGGTCGTCGCTGCCTCCATCCGGAGAAAGCTCGTGTCGAGTGCGCTGAGCCGTTCCTCGGCCGGCGCTTCATCGTGTCCGGACGGGGCCGGTTCGTCGGTCGCCGGTCCGTCGGGTCGGCCGACGACCGGCGGTCGCCGCCGGCGAAGGAAATCGGCGGCCCTGGCCTCGAAGCAGCGGACCAGCCGCTCCGGCTCGGTGATCGCCGCCGTGTCGATGTTGAATCCGATGCAGGCGACACCGAGATGGGAGACGAGGCCGATGTTGCACGCCGCCCCGCCCAGCGGGGCGAAGGGATAGAAGCGAACCAGCGACGACCCGGCGATGGTGAGCGGGTCGGTCAGACCGGGCACGTCGCTGATGGCGACGTCGGAGCCCTTCACCATGCCGCCGACGATACCGGTGGTCAGCGCCGGTGGCAGCTCCAGTATGCCGGCGGCCAGAACCTGACCGAAAGAGATGGCCGGCTCGTGGATGGCACGCTGCAGGACCTGGCGATGTCTGCCGAGCTCGGCGAAGGGATGGGCCGTCGGGTCGACGTCGAGCACCAGGCGGGCCGGCGCCCACTGGTTGCCACCCCGTCCCCGGTCCCCTCGGTCGCCCCCGCCTTCCCGACCGGACCCGCCGGAGCGGCTATCGCCCCCTGCCCGCTCGCCTCCGGCCCGGCCCGGCTCTGGCCGGGCCGGGTGGCCCGTCGCTCGGCCGCAGGTTGACCGGCAGCGTCACCCGGAACCGTCTGGCCCCGGACCCCAGCTCGGCGTGGTAGTCGGCCAGCGCCGACAGCGCAATGGTGACGAGGCCATCGTTGATCGAGCCCCCTGCCCGGTGGGCGGCCCGCCGGAGTCGATCCAGTGGGATTTCGGTGACCCCGGCCCACCGACCCGGTCCCCGCTCGGTCATCAGCGTCGACAGCGGTCGCCCGGCGGGAGCCATGAGCCGGGCCGCCGAGCCGGTCAATCGGATGGCGCCGCTCATCGATCGGACCGGATGGCCGGCCGCTCGAACGCCGGCCGAGATGACCGAGGATGCCATGGCCGGACCGCGCCATGTCGCCGGCCGACCGCTTGCGACGTGGGACGTGGTGTCCACCGTCTCGTCGCGATCGGCCCCGGCATCGTCCTGGTCTGGCTCGTCGCCGAACAGCCGGAGCAGCTCCATTCCCCCCACCCCGTCGGTGAGGGAGTGGCTGACCTTGACCACGATGGCCGCCCGATCGTCGGCCAGGCCCTCCACCACGTGGATCTGCCACAGCGGGCGGGTCTCGTCGAAGTCCTCGGCGGCGAGCAGGCCGCAGAGGTCGAGAACGGACCTCAGGTCACCCGGCTCGGGAGCGGCGCTGCGTCGCAGATGGAATGCCATGTCCGGTGTGGCGTCGACCCAGCGAGGCCGGCCGAAGCCGAGGGGCCGCTCCGCCACCCGCTGTCGGAACCGGGGCATGCGATCGACAGCCCGTTCGACCGCGGCTTGCAGCGTGCTCCACGTCGGCCGGCCATCGAGCAAACCGAGCCCGACGATCGTGGTACGCAACTCGGGGTCCCGCTTGATCGCCCACAGGGTTGCGTCCGTGGGGTTGAGGTTGTCCGATGATCGGGTTGCACCCATGATCTGAGCCCAGCGCAGCAGCCACGGAACCGGTAGGGCTGAAGGTCCGTGTCCGGCGGTCGATGTCCGGCGCGGGATCGGCTGACCGGACCGGCTGACCGGATCGGTCAGTGGGGACGTATGCCCCTAGGAACCGATCCGCAATGGGAGCAGTGTCACGGTGGAGGTCTGCGTCGGAGAGGTCGCGTGAGCACCGGACCCGTTGCTGTCGACACCCGTCGACGACCATCCGTCGACGATCGTTCGAAGTAAGCGTGAGGAGCGTGCACATGCGAGGCAGAGCAGCAGGGGTGATCATGGCGACGGTAGGTGCCTTGGCGGTGGCCGCGGGGCTCATCGTCCTCCTGATCGTGGTTCCGGATCGAGCCCAGTTCCCGGACGACGTGGCCAGGATGCGGTACTACGAGGGCGACCTGGCCCTCATGCTGAACGCCGATGCGCTGGCGAGCGGGGATCTCGCCAACGTCTTCATCCGTGACGTGCCGATCACGATCGACCGGTCCATCGAGACCCTCGAGGTGGACGGAGGCAAGGCCCTGGTGTTCGACGGTTCGGTGGTCTCCGGCCCGTCCGGCCCGATCCTCGACTCGGAGGACGTCTACGCCATCGACCGCAAGACGATGGAGAGCATCGCCAACTTCACAGACGATGATCGGGTCATCGATCGCCAGGGGCTCGTCGTCGGCTTCCCGATCGGCACCGACGCCGAGGACTACATCGGCTTCAACGGCGACACATTGACCACCAACACCATCTCCTACGTTGGGAAAGAGCAACACGAAGGCCTCGACACCTACAGATTCGCTGCGAGTTCCGGGCCGGACCCGATCGCCGATCCCGACCTGCTCGCCATGTTCCCGCCGGCGCTGCCCAAGGCGGTGATCGAAGGTCTGATCCCTGCCCTGGACCTCCCCGCCGACGCCGCGGCGGGGCTGGCCGAGGTGCTGCCGGCACTACCGGACCCGATCCCGCTGAGCTACACCTATACATACGAGACGAACTACTGGGTGGAGCCGGATTCCGGCGTATTGATCGACTACGACAAGCTGGAATCCCGAACCGTGGCGGTCAGTCTCGGCGATCAGACGGTGCCGGTGGCAGAGGTCATGCATCTCGAGTACGCCCAGACCGACGACTCGGTGGCCGACGCCGTGGCCGACGCCGAAGACGCCAGGAGCAACCTGTTCTGGCAGGGCACGGTCCTGCCCTATGCGCTCCTGGCCGGCGGCGCACTCCTGATGCTGGCGGGACTGGTGTTCACGAGGCGGTCGGCCGCCGCCGGCTCCGCCGGCTGAGCCGGCAGTCGGCCCGAGGCGGTGCTCGGACCGACTCGATTTCGGAGCCCCGGGGCCGCCCGGGGTGATCCGGCCCGGGGTGACCCGGCGGCGAGCCTCGGATCAGGGGCCGGCCACCAGCATGCCGGCCACCGAGCCGAGGGCCAGGAAGGGCCCGAAGCCGAACGTCACGTTCCGGCGGCGGTGGATGACGATGAGTGTCAGGGCCACGACGGCCCCCGAGATCGCGCCGACGTATGCGGTGGTCGCCACCGCATCCCGACCGAGCCAGCCGGCGATCGTACCGACGGTGAGCGCCAGCTTGGCATCACCCATCCCGAACCGCAGGAAGACGAAGACCAGGGCGAAGCACATGCCGATCGCCAACGCGCCGAGGGCGTCACCGGTGTCCGAGCGGGCGACGCCACCGACGAGAACGGCCGCTGCGGTGACGCCGGCCAGGGGCAAGGTGATCCGATTCGGCAGTCGCTGCTCGGCGGTGTCGATGGCCGAGAGCAGCCCGTACCACAGCACCGTCGTCGACAGCAGGGCGGCCATGACCGGCTCGGCGCGGTACGTGGTGGCCACGGCCATCGCCGCAACCAGGGTGGTGACGCCGATACCGACCCGGACCGCGACATGGTCGGTGGTCAGGCTCAAGGCTGGTCGTCCTTGGGGCTCCATCGGCTGCGGTGGGCCATGGCAACGGCTTGGAGCTGTGAGCTGACGCCGAGCTTGCCGAGCACGCTCTTGATCTGGGACCGGACGGTGGCAACCGACACGTAGTTTCGCTCGGCCAGCACCGCCGGTGCCTGCCCGTCCATCAACCCGGCCAAGACCTGCCGCTCACGGGGTGACAGCGTGGCGAACGGCGCCTGACGCTCGTCCTGTTCGGTCAGCAACCGGCGGAGCTCGGTCGCCAGCTCGGCCCGCTGGGCGGCCCGCACCGCCTGACCCCCGGCCACCTGGAGGATCGTCTCGACGATGTCGGTCAACGGCTCCGACTTCGACAGCACCGCCTCGGCCCCGGCCCCCGATGACCGGGCCAGGAGCTGCAGCTCGGTTTCGCCGGTCAGGACCACCACTCTGATGTGCCTGTCGACCAGGGGCCCGATGAGGGCCGCCCCGCCTCCCGGGAACGGCAGCCCCAGGTCGACCACCGCGCAGTCCGGGGCGCTGGAGGAGATCGCGTCCAGCAGTTGCTCGGCACCGATCGTCGGGTCGAGATGCTCGACCTCGACCCCCGACTGCTCCAGTTCGGCTCGCAGCGCGGTTGCCAGGAGGGGATGGTCGTCGATGATGGCGATCCGCCGGAGGTCGATCATGCCACCGCGGCCGAGTGCCGTGATCTGAGACTGAGGACGAAGGTGGTGTGCCCGGCCTCGGCAGGACCGATCCGCAGATCGGCGCCGTTGACGTCGGCCAGCATGCGGGCCCTGGCCAGTCCCAACCCCTGGCCGTCGGGATGGGTGGTCATCCCGCGGCGGAACACGGCGTCCGGGGCTCCGGCCGGGAGCTCACCACGATTGCTCACCGACAGCCGGGTCACGCCGTCGGTTCCATCGCCGACGATCTCGACCTGGATCGGGTCCGGGCCTCCATGCCGCTCGGCGTTGGACAGGAGGTTGTCGACGATGGCCAGCACCTCGGACTCCTCACCGAGGGCGCTGGCCTCGGTGGGACTTCGGAGGCGTATGCCGACCCCGGCCGCCCGCCGTGCGGCCACCAGGTTCTCGACCCGCTCCACCAGGTCGAACTCGGTGACGGTGCGCGCGCCGTTGATCGTGAGGCGGCGGAGCCGAGCCGCCTCCGCCCGAAGCGGTGCGGCCAACTCACCGTCGAAGGAGCCGATGGCGGCCTCGATGGCCAGCAGGCCGCCCCGCAGATCGTGGAGCAGGTCCTCGACCTGCGACACCTCGTGCTCGATCCGCTTCCGGGACTCGATCAGCTCGACGAGCGAACGGTGCTCGGCCAGTTCGATATCGACCAGCAGGCCGTACAGGCAGATCATGCCTGCGACGGCGGCCAGGAGCGCGGCGAACACCGATTCGGTGGCCGACGGGTCGAGGCGGACCAGGGCGGCCACCATCGTCAACCCGCACGAGCCGAGACCTCCGAACACCTCGAGCCAGTGGGCCAGCCGCAGCCCTTTGGTCAACAGGACCACCGCCAGCACACCGGCCGACAGCACAACGAGGGAACTGGCGATCCGTGAGTGCGGCCCATCGGCGACGAAGGTCGACCACGACCAGGCGGCCCCCGGACCGATGAGGACGGTGGCGATGGCTCCGGCCCACCAGTTGTGCATCGCCAGCGCCCGGTAGGCGGCGAGGATGCCGGCGATGGCGAAGGTGGTTGTGGCAACGACGCCGAACTGGGACGAGGTACCGATCGGCAGGCGGAGGGGGCCGGCCAGTTCGGCCCCGGCCAGGATCAGGAGACCGACTGTTACCGAGGTGAAGACGATAAAAGCGCGGCCGACCGGCGGACCGGTGCGGGTTGCCGGCCTATCCGCGGCGTACTCAGCGACCAACGACGTGGTCATGTAACAGCTCCATCAATGAGCCCTTTCATGCCACGCCGCATTTGACCATAATGCTCCGGTGGTTGCATGTCTACCCCACACCCCAGAAAGGGGTTGGGTACATACCCATGTAGTTGTCGAAGCATCGCGGTGCATGAATCGGTCCGGAAGATGATCCTTCTCGGTTCAGCACCATCAAATACCAAATTTGGGGGATGTGCTGCCCGGAGATCGGACGCAGTATGGAGAGGCAAGCTACTACAAGGCGAGGAGCACCTCATGATCAAAATGGTTCTTTGGACAGAATGGTTGAAGGCGAAATTGAGCGGAGAGCAGGGAGCCGGCCTGGCCGAGTACGCCCTACTGCTGTTCGTCGTTGCGGTGGCGGCAGCCACCGTCATCACGGCCTTCGGCGACGACATCGCCGCCGCCTTCCAGACGGCCACAGACACTCTCCCCACCCAGGGGCCGTAAGAACAGTCGCAATCGGAGGGCATTTGAAGGGTGACTCGTCTGATCCTCCGATTGGTCCGGCAGCCCTCGGGCCGCCGGAAAGAGGGAGCACTCTGTCGCAACCGCCGCGGCGACAGGGTGCTCCCCCAGCTACCGGCCGGGTGACGAGCGACCGGTGGTGAGTGGGTGTATAGACCAGAAGGATCTCTCTTGTCTAACAATTTTTCACCATCCGCTTTCATCGGTGTAGGTATACCTCCTTCTAGAAAAACATGCCGCCGACATGGTTTGTCACACCCCTAGTTGTGTGTTGATCCATGTCTATGAACTGCCATCAACAGATCGATATAGCACCAGTTCCTACATGACTTTGGTGTGGTCAGCAACCTCAAAAGAAAACAACCAAACGAATCACCCTTGACCCTTGTCAAAGCGTGTCATCTCTGGCTAGTTTGCTCCTGGACGGGTGCGGGCCCGGAGAGTTGGGCGTGAGCGCCCGACGGACAGGACGCAATGAGGCGACAGCGGAGGACGGAACCGGGTGGCCGGTTCGGTGTGGCAGGTGAGCGAGGGGCCGGCTTGGCCGAGTTCGCCCTCGTGCTTCCGGTTCTGTTGATGATCCTGTTCGGGATCATCGAGTTCGGGTTGGCCTTCAGCCGGGCCCAGGCCGTCGAGGCTGCCGCTCGTGAGGGTGGCCGCCTGGCGTCGCTGTCGTCGACGACGGCGGCCGACATCTCGAACCGGGTCGACACCACCCTGGGCGGCACGACGTTCGACGGACCGCACGAGGTTGCGGTCGTCCCGCCCGGGGGCTGCGACGGTCGGGAAGGCGCATCGGTGACGGTCACCGTCAATGCCCCCCACCGGATCGCCATCCCCTTCGTGTTCGACCGCCAGGTCACCCTCACCGGCCGGTCGGTGTTCCGGTGCGAGGCATGACCACGTCGGCCGGCCGGCAGCGACGTCGATTTCGGGCCATGTGGTCCGATGAGCGGGGCGCCTCGCTGGCCCTGGTCGCCCTGTCCCTGGTGTGGATCGTGGGTCTGGCGGCGCTGGTGGTCGACATCGGCGACGGTTGGCTCACCCGCCAGACGCTGATCCCTGCCACCGACGCTGCCGCCCTCGCCGCGGCCCAGGACCTGGTCCACCGGCCGTGGGACGAGCAAGGGGCCTGCGTCACCGCCGGAACCTACGTGAACGACAACGACCCGACCGCCGCCGTGAGCGAGTGCAGTGTCACCTCCCTCGGCACCGCCGGCGGTCGGGTCACCGTCAGCGCCACCGACGATCTCCAGGCCACCTTCGCCGACGTCGGCGCCGAGGACACGGCGGTTCAGTCGGTGTCGACCGCGACCTGGGGGCCACCCCTCGACCGTTTCCGGGCTCCGCCCCCTCGCCCTCTGCTACGACGGGTCGATCGGGCTGCGTCAGCTGATCGACAACCCGCCGAGCGCACCGACGTGGGTCGAGGTGGCCTACACGAAGGACGATCCGGCGGCCTGCGGTGGGGCGGCCAGCGCCGGGAACTTCGCAACGGTCGACTTCGAGGGGGGCACCGGAATCGATGAGATCCGCCAATGGACGCTGGACGGCTATCCGGGCCGGATCGGCTTCGAACCGCCGACCGAGTCGGACTGCGACGGCGGCGTGACCTGCTACGAGCGCCCATACGCCAGCAACGCCATCATGGGGGAACTCCAGTCGTTGCGGAACAACCGGACCTACGTGGCCTTCCCGGTGTTCGACTACGCGGACGCCGATCAGGTCCACCTCGTCGGCATGGTCCGGGCCCGCCTCTACGCCTTCGAGCTCGACGGCTGGCCGGGAGCCTGGCGACTCGAGCTGAAGGTCGACCCCGGGCTCGTCACCGGCACCTGCTGCGGGCAACCCGGTGTCCTCTCCGGCAACAAGGTCATCGCCATCTGCGGCGTCGACGCAGCCGCCTTCGTGGCCTGCCAGCCGAGCGAGGACCCATGAGTCGAGAGGTGGTCCAATGACCAGGCGCGTCTTCGGGATGCTCGTGGCCGTCCTGTTTGCCGTGGTCGGAACGGTGGCGCTGGTGGCCTACGTCAGCAGCGCCGAGCAGCGGGCCCTGGCCGGCGAGGAGCTGGTGGAGGTCTACGTGGTCGCGGCCCCGATCGCCGGCGGAACCGCAACCGAACAGATCGAGGAGCTGGTGACCGTCGAGCAGGTCCCGGTCAAGATCCGGGCCGAGGGAGCCGTCGCCAGCCTCCCGGCCCTGGCCGGGTTCGTGGCCGCCGTCGATCTTCTGCCGGGTGAGCAACTGGTGACGGGTCGCTTCGTGCAGCGGTCCGAGTTCGCCGACCGGGAGATCGGGATCGACGTGCCCGAGGACATGGTCGAGATCACCGTCGAGCTCGATGCCCAGCGGGCGATCGGCGGACTGCTCGAAGCGGGCCAGACCGTTGCCGTCCTCGCCTCGTTCGACCCGTTCCAGCTGAGCCGGACGGTGATCCCCATCGACGGCGAGGCGGTGCCGGTGCCATCGGCGGTCGGCGACGACGTCGAGGGCACCACCCCGAACACCACCGATCTGCTGTTGCGCAAGGTGCTCGTCACCGCGGTGCAGAAACCGTCGAACCCGGCATCGGAGGAGGATCTTCAGCTGACCACCGCCCCCGAGGGCACGGTGTTCGTGACGCTGGCCGTCGCTCCCTTTCGATGCCGAGCGGTTGGTGTTCAGCGCCGAGTTCGGCACCCTCTGGCTGGCCATCGAGCGGGAGACCGTTCCCGAAACCGACGAGCCGGGCCAGACCAGGGGCAGCGTGCTCCTCGATCGCATCAGATCGAACTGATGGCGGCGAACTGATGGCGGCGAACTGATGGCGGCGAATCCGATGAGGGCGACATGAGCGGAATCACGATCCTGTCCGGAAACCCGGGCCTGGAGGACGTCTTCGTCGACCTCTACGGCCGGGCGATCCCGGTGCGCCGGATCTGGTCCGACCAGTGGCGAGATCCGATCGAGGTGGCGATGGACGCCTGCGCCGCCGATCCGGAGCTGGTGGTACTGGGAGCAGACGCC
The DNA here is from genome assembly GCA_963715325.1 of uncultured Acidimicrobiales bacterium. Taxonomy (GTDB): domain Bacteria; phylum Actinomycetota; class Acidimicrobiia; order Acidimicrobiales; family SZUA-35; genus JAHELU01. The sequence continues at coordinate 114,320 of CAVQRR010000005.1, read as the reverse complement.
CCGGCCGACATGACTCGACTCGTGGTTCCGGAGATCGACCGGCTGTTTCCCTCGGCCACCATCTTGTGCCTGGTGGCCCGGCTCGATGTCGCCACCTCGCTGGCCCTGCTCCGGCTTGGAGCCCGTGACGTGCTCCTCGAGGCCGGGACCCGGCGGGAGTTCCAGACCGCGGTCGAACCGGTCCTGGCCGTGGCCCAGTCCCGCCACCGGCAGCGACGGGAGTCGGTCGGCCAGGTCCGTCGGCGGGTCATCACCGTCGTCAGTCCCAAGGGGGGCAGCGGCAAGACCACCATTGCGGTCAACCTGGCGATCGGGCTGGCCCGCCGTGCTCCGAAGCAGGTCGTGCTGCTCGACTTCGACGTCCAGTTCGGCGACTGCGCCTCGGCGCTCGGCCTCCGGCCGGAGTATTCGCTCGTCGAGGCGGTCAACGCCGTCGGTCACGAGCGAAGCGCGCTCAAGGTGTTCCTGGCCGGTCACCCGTCGGGGCTGGCGGTGTTGGCCCCGCCCGACGATCTGGTGGCGGTCGACGACATCGAGCAGGACGCGGTGAAGCGGACCGTTGCCGCCTTCGTGGAGGAGTTTCCGTTCGTCATCGTCGACACCGCCAGCGGTGTCGATCGCTTCGCTCTGGCCGCCATGGAGCAGTCGACCGATCTGCTCGTCGTGTCGACCACCGACGTGCCATCGATCAGAGCGGTCCGTCGCCAGCTCAACGTGCTCGACGAGGTGGGCTATGTCTCGCAACGGCGGACCTTCGTGCTGAACCGGGCCAACGCCAGGGTCGGTCTGTCGGTGGCCGAGATCGAGACCGCGGTGGGACTGGAGGCCAGCTTCCAGATCCCGAGCACCCGGCTGATCCCGGTCTCGACCAACGAGAGCGTGCCCGTCATCGAACGAAACGGTGGTGGCAATGTGGCCGGTCGCTTCGACCGGATCGCCGAGTTCTTCGCCCCGACCCCCGACGATGACGGCCGATCGTCGCGGTGGACCCGGCGGAAAGGCCACCGATGAACATCGCCCAGCTGCTGCGTCAATCCGAGTCCCGCCAGCCGGTCGGTCACGGCATGGTCGCCGATCCCGGCGAGTCCTCGCCTCCCAGCGACCCCCTGTTCAGGCTCCGGTCCCGGGCCCAGAAGGCGCTGTTCGATCGGCTGGGCAACCGGCTGTTCGATCCGGAGATGAGCGAGGAGCAGCTCCATGCCCACGTTGTCAGGGAGCTCGACGAGATCCTGTCGGCCGAGGCGACCCAGCTCTCGAACGAGGAGCGGCGGACCATGGTCCGCTCGATCGGCGCCGACGTCCTCGGCCTCGGTCCCATCGAGCCGTTCCTCGCCGACCCGACCGTCACCGAGGTCATGGTCAACTCCGATGACGCCATCTTCGTCGAGCGAGCCGGCCGCTTGCAGTTGACCGACGCCCGGTTCATGACCCCGCAGCACGTCCGCCAGGTCATCGAGAAGATCGTCGCCGCGGTCGGTCGCCGGATCGACGAATCCTCGCCGGTGGTGGACGCCCGCCTGCCGGATGGCAGCCGGGTCAATGCGGTCATCCCGCCGCTGGCCGTCGACGGCCCGATGCTGACGATCCGCAAGTTCGCCAAGACCGCCCTCACGGCCAACGACCTCGTCGCCACCCAGACGCTGACCGAGGAGACGGTCGCCTTTCTCGAGGGCTGCGTCAGGGGCTGTCGGAACATCCTGATCAGCGGCGGTACCGGCTCCGGCAAGACCACCCTGCTGAACGTGGTGTCGTCCTTCATCCCTGAACAGGAGCGGATCGTGACCATCGAGGACGCAGTCGAGCTCCGGCTCGACCAGCGCCACGTGATCCGTCTGGAGGCACGGCCGGCCAACCTCGAAGGCAGGGGTCAGGTCTCGATCCGGGATCTGGTTCGCAACTCGCTGCGGATGAGGCCGGACCGGATCGTGGTCGGCGAGGTTCGGGGCGGCGAGGCCCTGGACATGCTGCAGGCCATGAACACCGGCCACGAGGGGTCGCTGTCGACCCTCCATGCCAACACCCCACGCGACGCCCTCTCCCGGTTGGAGACGATGGTGCTCATGGCCGGGCTGGACCTGCCGGCCCGCTCGATTCGGGAGCAGATCGCATCGGCCGTCAACCTGGTGGTGCACCTCAGCCGGATGAGCGACGGGAGCCGCCGGGTCACCGAGATCGCCGAGGTCACGGGGATGGAGGGTGAGACGATCGGCATCTCGACCCTGTTCGGCTTCGAGCACCGGCACGGCCCGCGCCCCGCAGCCTCCGAAGATCCCGAAGATCCCGGCCAGACGATCGGCGTCCTACGGAGAACCGCCAATGGCACCCGGTTCATGCAGGACCTGCAGCGTCACGGCGCCGATCGCCCCGATCAGCTCAGTCGGGCCTTCCCAGACACCGAGGTCGAGGAGGACTGGTGGAAGTGAAACACCTGCCTCCCGACGACCCCTTCGGTCGATGCCGCCGGACGCGGGGCTCGGGTCGGCGGCCGCCCGTTGCGCCGGCCGTTGGCCGTCCTGGTGGTGATGATGGCGGTCGGGACCGGGGCCGGGGCCCAGCCATCGACCACCGCCGCCGACGCGGGCCTCGACGAGCGGATCCAGATTCTCGGCGTCGAGGAGACCCCCGACGAGGTGATCCTCGAAGTGGCCGTGCCACCGGCCATCGGCCGGTTGGCGCCGGTCGAGGCCAACTTCGGCGTGACCGACGGAGGCCAACTGGTCGGCATCGAGGTCGCCCCGGTCGGGACCGCGGCGGACACCGTGATGGTGATCGACACGTCCGGCAGCATGCGGGGATCGGCTCTGGCGGCAGCCAAAGCGGCGGCTGCGGGCTTCGTCGGGGCGCTCCCGGATGATGTCAGGGTCGGTCTGATCAGCTTCGGCGACACGGTGGTGACCCACCGGACTCCCACCCTGGATCGAGCCGGTCTGCTGGCCGATCTCGACGGTCTGACCGCCGGCGGCGAGCAGACCGTGCTGTGGGACGCGCTGATGGAGGCGGCCGAGATGGCCGGCGGATCGCAGGCCGGCCAGTCCTCGGTCGTCGTCCTCTCCGACGGTGACGACACCGCCAGCAACGACGGGCCCGCCGACGTCGCCGGCCGATTCGGCGCCGGCTCCACCGTGTTGTACGCAGTGGCCATCGAGAGCCCGGACACCGATCTGGCGGCGCTGGAGGAGACCGTCGAACTGGTCGGCGGTCAGTTCCTGGCCACAACAGACATCGGTCGGCTCGACTCGCTGTACGCCGACATCGCCGGTCGGTTGGCCAACCGCTACCGAATCCGGTTCGCGCCGACCCAGGAGGGGCAACGTTCGGTGGTGGTCTCGGTGGCCGCCGACGGCCGGGTGGCAACCGCCAGGACCACCATCGGCCGGCGCCTCGTCGGTGCCGCCGGCGCTGCCGCCCGCGGCCCCGGCCGGCGATCCGCCTCCGGTGCTCAACATCGAAGATCGACCGGTGCTCGGGGCCGTGGTGTCACCGTCGCCGGGCCCTGTGACCGGGCCGACGCTGCTCCTGGTCGGGTTGGGTTCGATGTTCGCCGCCCTCACCCTGGTCGGGCTCATCGTGGCCCGCCCCGCGGCCCAGGTCCGGTTGGACGCCGCGGCCGGCGCCGATCGCCTCGGTGGCATCAACGCCCGGTTGGGCCAGGCCGCCGATCGGCTGATCTCCCGTCACGACACCGGGAGCCGCATCGACACCCGGCTCGAAGCGGCCGACATCAACCTCCGGCCCGGCGAGTTCCTCGTTGCCTGGCTGTTCGCAACGGCGGTGGCCGCAACGGCGGTGTGGGCTCTGGCCGGCCTCGCCCCCGGCATGCTGGTGGTGCCGGCCTCGGCCGCCGTGGCCTTTGTGTTCCTCGGGATCCGGGCCGGTCGCCGCCGGGCCCGTTTCGCCGACCAGCTGACCGAGACGCTGGGGATCATGGCCAGCAGCCTCCGGGCCGGCCAGAGCATGCCCGGTCGATCGAGCTGGTGGCGTCGGAGGCCCCGTCACCGACGGCCGAGGAGTTCCACCGGATCTCGTTCGAGATCCGGGTTGGGCGGGACCTGACCGACTCGGTCCGGGAGGCGTCCCGCCGCATGGCCAGCCCCGATCTGGAGTGGTTGGCCCAGGCGGTGGACATCAACCGGGAGTTGGGCGGCGACCTGACCGAGATCCTCGACAACGTGGCCGCCACCATCCGGGAGCGGCGGACCGTCGCCAGGCAGATCGATGCGCTGTCCGCCGAGGGGCGGGCCACCGGATGGGTGCTCCTGGTCATGCCGATCGTGCTGTTCCTGTTCTCCTGGTGGCGGACCCCGGACAGCATCGAAACCCTGGTCACCGAGCCGTTCGGTCGCCTGCTCCTGGCCGCTGCGGTGGCCGGTATGACGGTCGGGCATCTCTGGATCCGTCACCTGGTCAAGCTCAAGTACTGACTCGCCCCGAGAGGAGATGCGCTGCTGATGTCCATCGTCGTCTGGTCGGCCTCGGCCATGGTGTTCACCTCGATCCCCGTCGCCTGGTGGGCGATCTTCAGCGACCGCCCGGCCGGTCAGAGGATCAGCCAGAACCTGATGGGCCACAACCCGACGCTGCGCCAGACCGAGTTGCGGCGTTCGCCGATCGAACGCCTGGTCCTCCCGGTGGCCCGTCAGGTCGGGCTCCGGCTGGTCCGTTTCACTCCGATCGGGTGGGTGGAGCGGCGCAACCGGGCGCTGGCCATGGCCGGGCTGTCCGGCCGGGTGACCGCCGAGCAGATCCTGGGGGCCAAGCTGCTGCTGCCGACGCTGCTGGCCGCCACGCTCGGCCTCCGGCTCATCGGCGATCCCCAGCCGCGTCTGGTGCTCCTGCTGGTGGTCTGCGTCGGGATCGGCTTCTTCGCCCCGGACATCCTGACCAGGGCAAGAGCCGACCGCCGGGCCGAGGCCATCACCCGGGCCCTGCCGGACATGCTCGATCAGGTGACCATCTCGGTCGAGGCCGGCCTCGGGTTCGAGGCCGCGCTGGCCAGAACCAGTGCCGGCCAGGACCATCCCCTGGCCCAGGAGTTCCTCCGGATGCTCCAGGACGTCCGCCTGGGGGCGAGCCGGTCCGATGCGCTCGGGGCGCTGTCCCAGCGGTCGCAGGTCGACGACCTCAAGTCGGTGGTCCTGACGTTGCGGCAGGCCGATTCGCTCGGTGTGCCTCTGGCCAGGACGTTGCGCACCCTGGCCAACGAGATGCGGGAGAAGCGGCGCTACCGGGCCGAGGCCAAGGCCCAGCGGTTGCCGACGTTGTTGATCTTTCCCCTCGGTCTCTGCATCCTGCCTGCGCTGTTCATCATGGTCCTCGGCCCGGCCATCGTGTCCAGCATGGGCCGCTGACCCACCGGTATCGACTCGAGGTCGGCGCGCCGGTTTGCCACCGTCGGCTCATCGTTGGAGACTCGGTCCGGGATTCCTCCTGCGACCATGAGTGAGAAGATGTGACAGATCGATCGTTGCGCCAGCCGCTGGCCGGACTCGTCGTTGTCGAGTTGGCAACCGGTGTCTCCGGACCGTATGCGGCCAAGCTGTTCGCCGATTTCGGAGCCGACGTGGTCAAGGTCGAGCCCCCGGACGGTGACTGGAGCCGCCGGGAGGGTGCCCGCAGTCGGCCGGCGGCCGGCAGCGGAGTCCAGCCCGTTGTTCCTCCATCTCAACACCAACAAGCGCTCGGTCGTCATCGACCTCGGCACCGAGGAAGGCATTCGGACCGCGGCGGCGCTGATCGCCTCAGCCGACCTGGTCATCGAATCGTCGACCCCGGGACACCTCGCCGAACTGGGGCTCGATCTGATGGCGCTGCGGCGGGACAAGCCGTCGCTGGTGATCACCAGCGTGACACCGTTCGGTCAGGACGGTCCATACGCCGAGCTGCCGGAGTCCGAGATCGTCAGCTACGCCCTCGGCGGCCCGATGCTGGCCACCGGCGACCCCGACCGGGAACCGATCAAGATGGCGGGCGACGTCGTCCAATACCACTGCGGGGCGGTGGCGGCCCTGGCCAGCCTCGCCGCGGTGACCGTTGCGGCCACTTCGGGTCACGGCACGCACGTCGACGTGTCGAACTTCGAGACCCAGGCCGCATCGATCGATCGCCGGGCCACCCTGGCCGTCGGCTACCAGTACGACGGCGAAAACGGCCACCGGGTCGGCGGGGGTCGGGTCGGTGCCATCCCGGCCGGTATCTATCCCGCCGCCGACGGGTACTGCCAGATCGTCTTCGCCCCCAATTGGATGCCCCGGGTGGCCGAGATGCTCGGCGACGAGGAGCTGAGCAAACGGATCGCCGACCCGGACTGGTACGACGACGACGAGATCCCCGACCTGTTGAACGCAGCCATCTTCGGCTGGACCCTGCAGCGATCGAAGCAGCAGACGATGGAGGATGCCCAGGCCCGCCAGTTGGCCATCACCCCCGTCAACTCGACAACCGACGTCCTGGCCGACAAGCACTTTCGGGAACGCGGCTTCTGGCAGCCGTGGGACCATCCGGTGGTCGGCCGCTACGAGTCTCCCGGCGCCCCGTTCCGGATGGCCAACGGCTGGAAGGCCCGACGTCCGCCGCCCACCCTCGGCCAGCACACCGAGGAGGTGCTGGTCGAACTGGCAGAAAGAGCTGCGACCGCAGCACCGTCAGCGGCCGAACCCGGAGCGACCGGATCGAGCGGGCCCTCAGCGGCCGAACCCGGAGCGGCCGGATCGAGCGGGCCCTCAGCGGCCGAACCCGGGCCGGCCGCTGGGTCCACGGCTCGGTCGGCCTCACCGGCCAGGCTGCCGTTGGACGGTGTCCGGGTGTTGGACATGACGGTGGTGTGGGCCGGCCCGCTGGTCACGATGTTGCTCGGTGACCTGGGGGCCGAGGTCATACGGCTCGACAATCCGAACCTGTTCCCAACCGCCACCCGGGGTGCGGTTCCCCGACCGAAGGCGGGCCAGGAAGCCGATTTCGGTCAGTTCTGGGGTCGATTCCCCGACGGCGAGGGCGGGGAGCGACCCTGGAATCGGGTGGCGGCGTTCGTCAGCCACTCCCGCAACAAGCTGGGGGCGACCCTGGATCTGCGGACCGAGCTCGGCCGGGAGACCTTCCTCGAACTGGTGGAGACCGCCGATGTGATCGTGGAGAACAACTCGGTGCGCGTGGTGGCCAACCTCGGTCTCGATTGGGACGTGCTCCACGCCCGCAACCCCCGGCTGATCGCGCTGCGGATGCCGTCGCTCGGGCTCAGCGGCCCCTATGCCGACTACATCGGATTCGGTGCCCACATGGAAGCCCTCTGTGGCTTCTCGTCCCTGCGGGGCTATCGGGATCTCGATCCAACGTCGCTCGATACTACTTATTACATGGATCCGGCCAGCGGTGTCGCCGGTGCATTCGCCGCCCTGTGTGCGCTGCGTCGCCGGGAGGTCACCGGCGAAGGTGAACTGATCGAGTTCGCCCAGGCGGAGAACCTGATGAACTACATCGGCGAATACCTGATCGAGGCGTCGATCACCGGCGAGGCCCACGAATGTCACGGCAACCGCCACCCCCATCGGGCACCGCAGGGGGCATACCCCTGCGCCGACAGCGACCGATCGAACGACCAATGGATGGTGCTGTCCGTGGCCGACGACGCCCAGTGGTCGGCGTTGGTGGCGGCCATGGGTTCGCCGTCGTGGGCCTGTGACCCGGCGCTGGCGACCGAGGCCGGTCGTCGAGCCCGTCACGACGAGCTCGACGAGCGGTTGGCCGGCTGGACGGCGGGCCGATCGGCGGCGGAAACGGTCGAGGTCTGCCACTCGGTCGGTGTTTCGGCCGCAGCGGTGCTGGACGAGCAGGCGCTGTTCGCCGACCCTCACCTGGCGGCTCGCCGGTGGTTCCGGCCGAACCACTGCGACGACGTCGACACGATCCTCTTCCCCGGTCACCAGTGGCGGTGGGGAGGCCCGGAGATGCGCTGGGATCAGCTCAACATGATGGGCCGCGACAACGACTACGTGTACCGCGAGCTCCTTGGCAAGACCGAGGCGGAGATGGATGCGCTGCGAGCGGAACGGCACCTGGCCGACGGCTATCTCGATGCCGACGGCAACCCGCTCTGAACCGACGGGCCCGGTTGTCGCCGATTCCGAACCGGCCGGGACTCACCTCATCGGGTCGGATCGGGTGACACCTGGACGAGGCGCTTGCCGATGTTGTCGCCGTCGAGCATGCCGGCGAAGGCGTCCGGCACCGCTTCGATGCCGTGGTGTATGTCTTCGACGTAGACCACGTCGCCCGCCGCCAGCCAGTTGCTCATACGGGGCAGGAACGCCTCCAGCTTGTGGGTGTGGTCATAGATCGAGAAGCCGGTCATCGTGGCCCGGGCTCGCAGGATGTTCATGATGTTGCGCAGTCCCTCGCCTTCATCCACATAGGTCGAGATCTGGCCGCAGACCGCGATCCTGGCCCCCGGATTGAGTCGGGCCAGCACCGCGTCGAGCGTCGACCCGCCGACGTTGTCGAAGTAGACGTCGATGCCGTCCGGGCAGTGCTCGTCGAGGCCGTCGCCGACCGAGGTGGTGCGATCGAAGCAGGCGTCGAACCGCAGCGTCTCGGTGACATGGTCGCACTTGGCCGCGGAACCGGCGCTGCCGACCACCCTGGCCCCGGCCATCCTGGCCAGTTGCCCGGCCACCGACCCGACCGCACCGGCCGCCGATGAGACATAGAAGGTCTCGCCCGGCGTCGGCCGCCCCAGTTCGATGGCGCCGACGTAGGCCGTCAGGCCCGGCATGCCGAGGACCGAGATGGCGTGGGAGATGGGGCCGAGCGACGGATCGACGACGGTCAGGCCCCGTCCACCGCGCACCAGGCTGTATTCCTCCCAGGCCAGGAAACCCCAGACGATCGTGCCCTCGGTGACATCGGGGTTGGCCGACGCCTCGACGACACCGACCGCCCGCACCGTCACCGGCTGGCCGAGGGGAAAGGTGGTTTGTATCCGTCCGACGAGGTAGGGGTCGCAGGAGAGGTAGACGTTGCGGACGACGACGTCGCCCGGACCCGGCTCGGGAATCGGCGTCTGGTCGAGCCGGAAGATGTCGGTGGTGATCGGGCCGTCCGGCCGTCGGTCGAGAAGCACACGGGAGTTCACGACGCCATTGTGCTCGGTGGTGTCCTCCGGCGCCCGCCGAGCAGTCGGTTCTGGTCCTCTGATTGGCCGGCGCCGGCGCCGAAGACGTCGATCGATCGTCGAGCGAAACTACGCTCGGCAGGTGGCAAACCAGAACCGACAGGAGTCCCGTCTCTCCGAATCCGAGCGGCGGTGGTGCCGCGTTGCCTCGCCGTCGCCACGACGCTGCGCGGCCACAACCGGCGCCGCAGGGGCGGCCGACGGTGTTGTCTCTGCCATCGGCCGCCCCGAGGAGGGTGAGATCCACCGGCTGTATCACTCGATTCTCGACCGCCCGCCGGACGCCGCCGGGTTCGACTACTGGGTCGCGGCCAGGGTCGAGGGCCTGCCGCTGCAGGCGGTGGCCGACGGCTTCCTCAACGGACCCGAGTACGCCCGCCGGTTCGGTTCCGGGACCGACGTCGATTTCGTCGATCGGGCGTACCACAATGTGCTCGGCCGCTCCGGAGACTCGGACGGTGTCGACTACTGGCTCGACCAGTTGGCAGACGGGCTGGCCCGGACCGAGCTGGTGCTGCTGTTCTCCGAGTCACGGGAGAACCGTGCCCGGACCGGTACCACCGCGGCCGACCTTCCCGCCTACCGGCCGGTGGTGACGGCGGTGACCGAGTCCGATGTTGCGTTGTCGTGGCGGCCGGGGTGCCCGGTCGGTCCCGATCGACTGCGGGCCGTCGAGGTCGATCACGTCGACTTCGGAGGCGACCACCGTCGGGGAACCCTGCTGGTCAACGCCGATGTGGTCGACGAGGTCGTCGCGGTTTTCGGTCGCCTGTACCGCGCCCGATATCCGATCGCCGGCATCGTACCGATCGACGGGTTCGCAGGCGACGACGATGCGTCGATGGCGGCCAACAACAGCAGCGCCTTCAACTGTCGGGCCGTCACCGGTGGACGCTCGTGGTCGAGCCACTCCTACGGGAGGGCGATCGACATCAATCCGGTCCAGAACCCGTACGTGACCGGGCAGGTGATCCTGCCGCCCGCCGGTCGTGATCATGTCGACCGGACCCGCTACCACCCGGCGATGGTCAGACCGGGTGATCTGGTCACCACGGCGTTCGCCGACGTCGGGTGGCGATGGGGCGGTGAGTTCCAGACGCTACGCGACTACCAGCACTTCCAACGATGACCGGCCGGTCGTCAGGATGATCGGACGATGCTGACGACCGGCCGTGGATCAGGCCCCGGCTCGGGTTGGCCCGGCTGTGGATCAGGCCTCCGGCTCGGGTTGGCGTCAGATGACGCCCATCGACGCCGTTTCGGCCATGTTCATCTCGAGCCCCTGACCGTCGGTGAGCACGACGTGTTGGTCGTACACGGCGAAGGCCAGGCCGGCGATGTCGGTCGTCGGGGGGAGCTCGTAGACCAGGAACGCCGGTGAGGTCAACGAGACGATCTTGGTTCTGGGGTCCTGCTTGCGGAGGTACTCGCCGCTGGACGGGTCCCGAACGAAGGTGAACCCGTGCACCTTGGCGATCCCGTCCTCGTAGGCGGTGACGTCGCCGATGAAGTAGCGGGGCACGTCGCCCTCGAACAGACGGCGGTGGGCCAACAGGATCTTGTCGGATGGCTGTAACAACACGTGATCCCATCGGCCGTCCGGCCACTCGATTGACCCCATCGGTGCCAGACGGGGTCGCCGCCGTTCAGCAGATGCGGGGCAGCTGTTCGCCGAGGGGGCGGCTGACCACTCGGCGGGCGCCGAGGGCGGTCTGCGCCACGACCGTGGCCGCGTGGTCGGCGTTGACCTCGCCGATGACGGTGGCGTCGGCGCCGTCGGGGTGCGATCGCATCGCGGCCAGGACGGCGTCGGCTGCGTCCGGCGTCACGAAGGCCACCAGCCGACCCTCGTTTGCCACGTGGACGGGATCGAGCCCGAGAAAGCCGCATCCCGCCTCGACCGCGTCGGGAATCGGCAGGGCCGTTTCCCGATAGGCGATGCCGACCCCGGCGCCTTCCGCCAGCTCGCACAGCGCGGCCGCCAGCCCGCCCCTGGTCAGATCCCGCAGCGCGTGGATCGACGCACCGGACCGATCCAACATGGCGCCGACGAGCCCGTTGAGCGGGGCACTGTCGGTCACCAGGTCGGTGCCGAATTCGAGCCCTTCCCGGACGCTGAGCACGGCGATGCCGTGCAGGCCGAGCGTGCCGCTCACGATCACCTTGTCGCCGGGGGCGATCCGCTCCGGACGAAGGTCGACCCCGGCGGGCACGACGCCGACCCCGCTGGTGGTGATGTACATGCCGTCGGCCAGGCCGGCGTCGACGACCTTGGTGTCGCCGGTGACGATGCGGACCCCGGCCCGTTCCGCCGCCGCCCCCATGGCGGCCACCACTCGATGGAGCACCTCCAGCTCCAGTCCCTCCTCCAGCACGAACGCGGTCGAGATGGCCAGCGGTCGGGCACCGACCACGGCCAGGTCGTTGACCGTGCCGTTCACCGCCAGATCGCCGATGTTGCCCCCGGGGAAGAACAGCGGCCGCACGACGTAGCCGTCGGTGGTGAAGGCGATGCGCTGGTCGCCGACGTCGAGCACGGCCGAGTCGGTTGGCCGCGGTGGCGGTCGTTTCGACAGCGGCACCGCCGAAGCCGGGCAGGAACAGGTGCTCGATCAGCTCCGCGGTGAGGAGACCGCCGCCGCCGTGGCCGATGGTGATCCGATCGGTCGACCGGAGCGGGGCGGGGCACGCCCAGCCGTCAACCACCGCTGCCGGCTCCGATCTCCAATCGCCGGTACTGGTGGTAGGCGGCACATGCGCCCTCGTCGGACACCATCGGTGCGCCAAGCGGGCTGCGGGGGGTGCAGTCCGAGCCGAACGCCTCACATTGGTTCGGTTTGATGCGGCCGGTCAGTACATCGCCGGCCCGGCAACGCGGGCTCTCCTCGGCGTCGACCTGGTCGAGGGCGAAACGAACCTCGGCGTCGAACGAGCGGTAGGCCGGGGTGAGGCGCCATCCGCTGGCCGGGAGGGTGCCGACGCCACGCCATGCCCTGTCCGTCGGCTCGAACACCTCACCGAGCAGGGCCTGGGCCGCCAGGTTTCCTTCGGTTCTGGCCACCCGTTCGTAGGCGTTCTCCACTTCGGCCCGGCCCGATTCGAGTTGGTGGACCGCGCAGCGGATGCCGTCGAGCACGTCGAGCGGCTCGAAGCCGGTCACCACGATCGGCACCGAGTAGGCGGCGGCGATCGGCTGGTACTGGGCGGTTCCCATCACCGCGCAGACATGACCGGCGGCCAGGAAGGCGTCGACCCGGGAGTCGGGGGATGCTGCGATGGCCTCGATGGCCGGCGGCACCAGCACGTGGCTGACCAGCAGCGAGAAGTTGTCCAGTTGCCGATCCCGGGCCTGGCGAACCGCCATGGCGTTCGCCGGGGCGGTGGTCTCGAAGCCGACGGCCAGGAACACCACCTGCTTGTCGGGATGGCGCTCGGCGATGGCAACGGCATCGAGCGGGGAGTAGACCACCCGGACGTCGCCGCCGTCGGCTCGCACCGCGTAGAGGTCCCGTTCCGAGCCGGGAACCCGGAGCATGTCGCCGAAGGTGCAGAACACGACGTCCGGCCGGGCCGCGACATGCAGCGCACGGTCGATGATTGCGATCGGGGTGACGCAGACCGGGCAGCCCGGACCGTGGATCAGCTCGATCTGGTCCGGCAGGAGTTGGTCGATCCCGTTTCGGATGATCGAGTGGGTCTGGCCGCCGCAGACCTCCATGATCGACCAGTGGCGGGTCACCGTGGCCGCGATCTCGTCCAGCAGTCGGCGGGCCAGGGTCGGGTCGGCGAACTCGGTCAGATGCTTCACGACCCGCCCCCGTCGACGCCCCCGTCGACGATGCCCAGCTCGGCGAACAGTTCGAGTGAGGCCTTGGCCGCCGCCTCGTCGACGATGCCGATCGCCACCCCGGCATGGACGATCACGTAGTCGCCGATCCGGGCCTCGGGGGTGAAGGCCACGCAAACCACCTTGGTCGCCCCTCCGAAATCGACCGTGGCCATCGGTGTGCCCCGATCGTCGTGGGTTTCGAGGATCAAACTGGGGACGCCGAGACACATGACGAGAACCTTCCGATGGGCTGCGGTGGATGTTGGTGGGCGGCCACCATGAGCTGACCCAGTGCCAGGCCGCCGTCGTTGGCCGGGACGAGCCGATGGGTCAACACCTCGAACCCGGCGGCCGTCAGACCGTCGGCGGCCAGGGTGGTGAGCAGTGCATTCTGGAACACCCCGCCGGTGAGTCCGACCCGCATCGGGCCGGGCCGTGGTGCTGCGGTGCGCGGTGGTGGCGCTGGACCGTCAGGCTGGAGCGAACGACGGCGTCGGCCACGGCATGGTGGAAGCCGAGCGCCAGCACCGCCCTGTCGACACCCCGCCCCAGGCCGTCGACCAGCGCCGCCAGCACCGGTGCCGGGTCGAGCACACCTCGTGGCCCGGCCCCGAAGCGCCACGCGGGCGGGCGTTCTCCGACCGCGCCGGCTGCCAGGTGTTCCAGCTCGATCGCCGCCTGGGCTTCGTAGCTGATGCGCTGCCGGACATCGAGCAGGGCGGCCACGGCGTCGAACAGGCGACCCATGCTCGATGTGATCGGCGAGGCCGGCGCCGCTGCGGTGAGTTGGCGGGTCAGCAGATCCAGTTCGGCCGGATCGCAGGCCCGTACCGGCGCCAGATCGTCGGTCAGCGGCAGCCGGGCCGCCGCCAGGTGGCTCAGTGCCATGCGGTACGGTCTGGCCACCGCGGCCGCGCCGCCGGGGAGGGTCACGGTCCGCAGATGGCCGACCCGGTGCACCGAGCGGTAGCCGCCGACCAGGACCTCACCACCCCAGATCGTTCGATCGCAGCCGTATCCGGTTCCGTCGAACACGAAGCCGATGACCGTGTCCTGCTCCGACAGTTGGTGCTCGGCCAGCAGTGAGGCCAGGTGGGCATGGTGATGCTGGACCTCGATCACCGTCCTGTGCACCGGCCGTGCGACGGGCCCATCGGTGGGTGTGGTAGTCGGGATGGGCGTCGACCACGATCGTGTCGGGGTCGACCCGGCAGAGGTCACGAAGCGACGAGAGCGCAGCTTCGAAGGCCTGGACCGTCTCCAGGTTCTCCATGTCGCCCAGGTGCTGGCTGAGCCAGGCCCGCCGGCCGACGGCGACGCCCACCGTGTTCTTCACGTCGCCTCCGGTGGCCACCATTGGTGCGACGTCGACCGGTAACGGGATCGGGGTCGGAGCCAGTCCCCGGCTGCGGCGGACCGGCACGGACGACGCCGCCGATGACCCGAACCACCGAGTCGTCGCATGGCCGGTGGATGGCGCGATCGTGGCCGCAGAAGCCGTCGGCCAGCGGACCCAACCGGACGGCCGCATCCTCGTCGTCGAAACAGATCGGTTCGCCGCTGCGGTTGCCGCTGGTCATCACCAGCACCCGGGGGACCGGTCCGGGGTGGCCGGGCACGGGCCGGAACAGCAGGTGGTGGACGGGGGAGTAGGCGAGCATCACCCCGATGACGGGAAGCCCGGGGGCCACCAGCGTCGAGAGGCCTGCACCGTCTCGGGCCGCCAACAAGACGATCGGTCTGGCCGGTGAGGTGAGGGCTGCCGCCTCGACAGGATCGATGTGGGCGATCGAGTGGGCCGCCGCCAGGTCGGGGACCATCACCGCCAGGGGCTGGTGTGGTCGGGCCTTGCGGTTGCGCAGCAGGGCCACCGCATCGTCGTTGGTGGCGTCCACCGCGAGGTGATAGCCCCCGATGCCCTTGACCGCCACCGTCGATCCGGCGGCCAGATCGACATGGACCGCAACCAGCACATCGTCGGTGCTGTCGGTGCTGTCGGTGCTGTCGGTGCTGTCGGTGCTGTCGGTGCTGTCGGTGCTGTCGGTGCTCGTAGCGGTGCGGCGGTAGAGCAGGCGGGGCCCACAGCCGGGGCAACAGATCGGTTGGGCATGATGGCGTCGATCGTCGGGGTCCCGGTAGTCGGCGGCGCACGCCCGACACATCGGGAACGGCTCCATCGTGGTGTGGTGGCGGTCGTATGGCAGCGCCGTGGCGATCGTGAACCGGGGCCCGCAGTTGGTGCAGTTGATGAACGGGTGCCGATACCGCCGATCGGCCGGGTCGAAAAGCTCGGTCAGGCAGTCGGCGCAGGTTGCGGCATCGGGCGGCACCGAGCTGACGGCGCGCCCGGTGAGCTCGTCGGCGCTGTCGGCGATCACGAAGTCGCGCTCGTGGTGGCGGGGGGCGATCCGGACGCAATCGATGGTGTGGATGGTGGCCAGCGGCGGCGCCTCGTCTCGCAGCAGGCGCCCGAATTGGTCGAGGTCGTGTGGCCGCCCCTGGGCTTCGATACGGACCCGGTTCGATTCGTTGCGGACCAGGCCGGTCAGGGCCAACCGTTTCCCGAGGCGATGGACGAATGGCCGGAACCCGACCCCCTGGACCAGCCCGGTCACCAGGAGCCGGCGGCGCTCGTCGCCGGTCACGGCGGTCACGGGGTCACCTCGTCGACGACCCGTTCGATCAGCTCCGGGAGGGCTCGGGTCACCGCCTCGGACAGGTCGGGGCCGAGGCAAAGCTCTGCCGGTTCGACACCGAAGACCACCAGCTCCCTCGGCAGCCGATCGAGGGCCGAGCCGAGATCGATGGCCGTATCGAGGCCGGCCCGATGTGAACTGTGATCACGCCGGCCCTGCGGCATCCCGACCGCCGCCGGATCGATGCGCTGCACCGTGCCCGGCGTGGCGCCGCTGCAGGTGGCGTCGATCACCACCACCCGATCCCGTCCGTCCCAGGCGTCGATCAGCCGGGTCGGTTCACCGTCGAGCACCAGCAGCTCGACCGTCGCCGGTAGATCCGACCGGGCTCGCAGCCGGTCGATCGCCGCCTGGCCGACGCCGTCGTCACGGCGCATCGGGTTTCCGATGCCGACGACCAGCACCGCGGCCCGGTGAGGCAGCGGGTCGCGGTCGGACGGCGGGGTCATCGTCTGTCCACGGTCAGGTCGAGGAAGTGGGTGGCGCAGCTGATGCAGGGGTCGTGGTTGCGTATGGTGACCTCGGCCCGACGCCGCAGCTCGTCGTCGGCCAGGTCGAGGTGGCGTTCCACGTAGTGCCACAGATCGTGTTCGATGGTGGCCTGGTTCTGCGAGGTGGGAGGAACGATCACGGCGTCGGCGATGAGGCCGTCTCGGTCGATCTCGTAGCGGTGGTACAACAGCCCCCGGGGGGCCTCGGTGACGCCGTGGCCCACGCCCGGCCGGGGCTCCACGTCGAGGTGGGGCTCGGCCGGCCGCTGGTAGCGGTCGATGACGGCCAACCCGGTCTCGAAGGCGTGCACCACCTCGACCGCTCGCACGATGATGCTCCGGAACGGGTTGCGGCAGGTTCCGCTCAGTCCGGCGGCGTCTGCAGCGGCCAGTGCAGCCGGCGACAGCTTCGCCCGGTGCAGGGCGAACCGGGCCAGCGGTCCGACCAGGTACTCTCCCCGCTCCAGCAGGCGGGCGTGGAGGGCGGTGGAGTGCTCGACCTGGTGCTCCTGGATGTGGTCGCCGAACTCGCAGACGTCGATGTCGAGACCGCGGTCGGAGATGATGCGGCTGCCCATCATCGGGTACTCGTCGGGATGGTCGACGGCCACGAACTCGTATGGCATCTCCTGGTCCGGGAAGTCGAAGCCGGCCACCAGCTCCACCACCTCCACCGCCAACTCCAGGCCTCGTTCCAGCCGCTGCCGCAGCGGTACCAATTCCCGTTCGGTCGGCACTCGATAGAAGCCACCGAGTCTGACGTTGACCGGATGGATGGCCCGACCGCCGATGACCTCGAGGATCTCGTTGCCGATCTTCTTCACCTCCAGCCCACGCTCCACCACCGCCCGATCGACCGCCGCCAGCTCGACGGCGTTGTCGAACCCCAGGAAGTCCGGGGCGTGGAGGAAGTGGATGTGCAGGGTGTGGCTCTCGATCCACTCGCCGCAGTACAGCAGCGTCCGCAGGTCGCGGAGGTGGCCGTCCACCGTCACCGCCAGGGCGTCCTCCAGCGCGGCGCAGGCGCTCAGCTGGTAGGCGACGGGACAGATCCCGCAGATGCGGGCGGTGATGTCGACCGGTTCGCCGTACCCCCGGCCACGAAGGAACCCCTCGAAGAACCGGGGCGGCTCGTAGATGTTGAGCTGGACGTCGATGAGGCGGCCGTCGCGGATCTCCACCCGCATGGCCCCTTCACCCTCGACCCGGGCCAGCGCCCCGGTACTCAGGCTCCGCCCCGCTCCGGCCCGGTGGGTCATCGGTCGCGCTCCTTGCCGGTCTCGACCGGCGGCGATGGCGGTGGCGTCTGCAGTGTGCTCGGGGTACTCGGGGTGCTCGGGGTACTCGGTGTGTTCGGTGTACTTCGGTGTCGGCGGCGGCCAACCATGACCGGAGCCGAGCGGAACGGCTCGGTCCAGGCGTTGAAGGTGTGGAAGATCCGTTCGATCTCGGGGCCCGACATCCCCTGGGCTTCGAGGGCGGCGATCATGGACGGGGTGTTGGCCGACTCGGCGGGCCCGAAGCATCCGTAGCAGCCCCGGCTGAAGGTGGGGCACAGCGCGCCGCAACCGGCGTGGGTCACCGGGCCGAGGCAAGGGGTGCCGTCGGCCACCATCACGCACGGGTTGCCCTTCTGCTTGCACTCGATGCAGACGCTGTGGGACGGGATGACCGGCGCCCGGCCGGCCAGGTGGGCGGCGATGACTTCCAGCAGTTGGGTTCGATCGATCGGGCAGCCCCGCAGCTCGAAGTCGACCGGCACGTGGTCGGCGATGGCGGTCGAGGTGTCGAGGGTCGACAGGAACGCCGGCGTGGCGTAGACGATGCGCAGCAGCTCCTCGACGTCTCCGAAGTTTCGCAGTGCCTGGATCCCACCGGCGGTGGCGCAGGCCCCGATCGTGACCAGCACCTTGGACTGGCGGCGGACCTCCTCGATCCGTTCGCACATCCTCGGCCGTCGTGATCGACCCCTCGACCAGCGAGAGGTCGTACGGCCCGGCCACGGTGGCGCTCGATGCTTCGAGGAAGTAGGCGATGTCGAGCTGATCGGCCACCGCCAGCAGCTCGTCCTCACAGTCGAGCAGGGTCAGCTGACAGCCGTCGCAGCTGGCGAACTTCCACACCGCCAGCGTCGGTTTCGTGGCCCCGGTCATCGTTCCCGGACCTTGAGCAGCGGTTCGACCAGAGACCAGGCCAACACCGGCCCGTCCTTGCAGAGGAAGGCCGGACCGAGCTGGCAGTGTCCGCAGTGCCCGATGGCGCAGTGCATGTTCCGCTCCAGCGACACGGCGATGGCCGACGGTTCCAGGCCCCGATCGACGAGGGCGTGAGCGGTGAAGCGCATCATGATCTCGGGACCGCAGACGAAGGACCGGGCCTCCGGCGCCGCCGTGATGTGTTCGATGAGGCTGGTGACAACGCCGACGTGGCCTCGCCACGACGGCGTTGCGCCGTCGACGGTGACCCCGACATCGATCGACCCCTGCCGGCCCCACTGCGCCAGCTCGTCCCGGTAGAGCAGCGTGTCCGGCGAGCGGGCACCGACCAGCAGCGACACCGCCTCGAACCGTTCCCGGTCGTCGAGGATGGCGGTGATGATGGGGCGAACCGGTGCCAGCCCGAGACCGCCGGCGACGACCACGACGTCGCACCCCTCGGCGTCCGCCAGCCCCCAGCCCGTTCCGAACGGGCCTCGGACGCCGATGTCGGACCCCTCGGGCGCCGAGCACAGGGCGGTGGTGACCGCACCGACGGCTCGGATCGTGTGGACCAGCAGGCCGTCTTCGTTGCCGGCCGACGAGATCGGTGCTTCGCCGATGCCGAACGCCCACAGCATCATGAACTGGCCGGGTGCCGGCCGGGGGAGCCCTTCGTCGACCGGTTCCAGCCACAGGGTCACGGTGTCTTCCAGGTCTTGGCGGCGTCGTACCACCCGGTGCATCACCGGGGCCATCGGCGCGGTCGCCGGGGCCCGGAGCCCGGCCGGTCCGGCCGTGGCAGCGCGGTTCATCAACGGTCGGTCCTGTTCATGATCAGCCGGTCCCGGTTCATGATGCGCCAACGCCGTAGAGGTCGACGAGTCGGAGTCGGGTGGCCTGCAGCCGGCTGCGGATGAGCTCGGCGAAGCGCTTGTACAGCTCGTAGCCGAGATCGTGGTCGTCGTCGCACTTCAGCCGGAGGCAGGCGGCATCGATCGACACGGCCCGGACCGGTTCGACCGCCCTGGCATCGAAGGTCCACCGGTACGGGGGCAACAGCCAGGAGACGCCGAGTATCTGACCCGCCTCCAGCGTCTCGATGACCAGCGGCCCCTTCCGGGGCGAGTCCACCTCCAATGCAACCCGACCGCTGCGCAACACGAAGAACCGGTCGGCCGCGTCGTTCTCGCTGATGATCCTGGCATCGGCCCGGTAGTGGACGTTGTGGCCACATCCCGAGATCAGTTCGAGCGTTTCCGGCGGCAGCCCCCGGAAGAACGTGTGCTCGGCCAGCAGGTCGGCGATCGATTTCATGATGGTCTCGCTTCGGTGGTTGCTTCCGGTCGTGCCGGCTGCGAGCGGGGGCCGGGCCAGCACCTCGATCTCGGCGGTGAGATCGATGCCGACCGGGCACCAGGTGATGCAGCGCCCGCAGCCGACGCACCCCGAGGACCCGAACTGGTCGTGCCAGGTGACCAGTTTGTGCAGCAGCCATTGCCGGTAACGGGCCTTGATACCCGACCGTGCCGCCCCGCCGTGGAGGTGGCTGAAGTCGATGGTGAAGCACGAATCCCACACCCGCCACCGCTCGGCCTCGGTTCCCGAGAGATCGGTGCTGTCCTCGGTGGCGCTGCAGAAGCAGGTGGGGCAGGCCATGGTGCAGTTGCCGCAGGCCAGGCACCGGGCCGCGATGTCGTCCCACTGGGGATGATCGGGCGAGGCGGCCGCTCGGGGCGGATCGTCGCTCTGCAGTCTCCGGCCCATGGCAGCAGACGCATCCTCGTGGGCCCGCTCTCCGAGCAGGACGTCGTCCTCGGTCGCCTCTCGGGCGTCGACCTCGGCCAGGATCGCTGCGCCGGCATCGCTTCCGATTTCGGCCAGGAACTGGTGTCGGTCGTCTGTCCAGATCTCGCGAATCGACAGATCGAAGCCGACGCTCGGCGTCGGACCGGTGTCCATCGAGACGCAGAAGCAGGTTCCGCCGGGGTGGTTGCAGGCGGCTGCGACGATGAAGGTTCCCGGGCGGCGGGCGGCGTAGCTGGGATCGGTGGCATCCGGATCGAGGAACACCCGGTCGAGGATGGCCAGCGCCGCCAGGTCGCAGGATCTGATGCCGAAGAACGCCATCGGTGTTGCGTCGACCGCCGGCAGCACCACCTCGGTCCGACCATCGGCTCGGCGAGCCGTGATCAGCAGCGTTCGCTCCGGGTAGAGGTAGCGCTTCCACGACGTCGACGGGCTCGAGTATGCGAAGACCTCATCGGTCCCCGTCGGCTGGAGCCGGTACCGGCCGCCGTCCTGTTCCTCGGTCCAACCTGTCGGAAACTCCCGAACCGAGTCGAACTCGTCGTGGGTGATGACCCCGTCCCGTACGACGGGGCCGATGGTCTTGACACCCCGGCCGCGCAAACGACGACCGATCTCGTCGAGATGGTCCACCGACAGGAGGTACACAGGCCGAAGTATCCGTTGCGACGGCCCGGCCCGGCCAGGGCCCAAGGTCCCGCGTGAAGCACCAGGTTTCAGGGCACATTCGGTTGAGCGTCCGGCGGCTGGCTCGACGGGAGCTCGACGATGAATCGGGCCCCGGTCTCCCACCCGTCGTCGTATCGAACCGTTCCGTGATGACGGTCGACGATGTCGCGCACGATGGCCAGACCCAGTCCGGCGCCGCCCTCGGCCCGGGTCCGGGCGTCGTCGGCCCGGCCGAACCGTTCGAAGATCCGACCGCGTGCTTCCGGCGCCACACCGGGGCCGTCGTCGGTGATGGCGAGGCGGATCGTGTCGTCGTCTTCGCCGAGGGCGACCGTCACCACTTCGTCGGCGTGGCGGACCGCGTTGGCCAGGAGATTTCGCACCACCCTGGTCAGCTGGCCCGGATCGGCGGCGAGGTGGGCGGCCGACACCGCCGAGGTGTCGATGCGAACCTCGGTGTCGATCCGTTGCCGCTGCACCTCCTGGAGCACGATGTCGTCGAGGTCGGTCGGCACCCGGCGCCGGACGTGCTGGTGCTCGTCCGACCTGGCCAGGAACAGCAGATCGTCGAGCAGATGCTGCAGGCCGATGGCCTCTTCGAGAAGGGTTGCGTTCGTCTTGGCCGGATCGGCCAGCTCCGGTCGGTTGCGATCGACTTCCAGTTCGGTTCTGATGCGGGTCAGCGGGGTCCGCAGCTCGTGGGACGCATCGGCGACGAACTGTCGCTGGCGGCGGGCCGCGGTGTCGATGCGATCGAGCATCTGGTTCATCGTCGATGCCAGTCTGGCGATCTCGTCGGCCTGGTCCGGTACGGGCAGTCGGCGCCGCAGATCGGTGCCGCTGATGGCTGCCACCTCGGCCCTGATGAGCTCGACCGGCAGCAGGGTTCGGCCGACGAGCCACCACACCAGCGCAGCGAAGATGGCGACGACCGACGGGACGGTGATCGTCATGGCGACGGTCAGGCTGAGCAGGGTCTCGTTCAGATCATCGATGTTCTGGGCGACGTGGAGCACCGCCGGCCCCGAAGCGGTCTCGAACGGTCTCGACAGCAGCCGGTATGCGTCGTCCTCCAGTTCGGCGATGGCCGTGCTGCGCACCGTTTCGCCTCCGGGTGCCGCGGTCGTGTCGCCGAGGGGTTCGACCCCGGCGAGGTTCGGGGTGGATGCGATGACCACACCGTCTGCACCCACCAGTTGGGCCGCCCGATCCTCGTCGTTGCTGTTCAGCAGCACCGACACCTGATCACCGTCGCTCTCGATGTCGATCAACGAGCTCTGGTAGGTGTCGGCCCGCTGTTCGAGGGAGGCGTCGAGGTTGGTGAACAGCTCCCGACGGACCAGCGCGATCAGTGCGATGGCCACGATGGTGAGCACCGCGGCCACGGCGACGGCGGCGATGGCGGTGATCCTGAACCGTATGGTGCCGAATCGCAGAGCCGACGGATGCATGGGGTCTGTCTACCCGCCGTCGTCGGTGAGGCGGTACCCGGCTCCTCGGACGGTCTGGATCGTGTTTCGGCCGAAGGGGTGATCGACGCGGGAGCGGAGCCTGCCAACGTACACCTCGACGATGTTGGGATCGCCGTCGAAGTCGCTCTCCCAGACCCCGGCCAGGATCTCCCCCTTGGACATGACCTGGCCGGCCCGCCGCATCAGGAACTCCAGCACCTCGAACTGCCGGGCGGTGAGCTCGATCTCGGTGTCCCCTCGCCAGGTTCGGCGTTGGCCGGGGTCGATGCGAAGGTCCCCGACCGCCACCGGAACCGGGTTCCGGCCGGTCGTGCGACGCAGCAACGCTCGGAGTCTGGCCACCAGCACCGGATAGGAGAACGGCTTCGTCAGGTAGTCGTCTGCGCCGGTGTCGAGCGCTTCCGCCTCGTCGAGGTCGCCGTCTTTCGCGGTCAGCACCAGGATGGGAGTCCAGATCTGCCGCTCCCTCAGCTCCCGGCAGATCACGAAGCCGTTCTTTCCCGGGAGCATGAGATCCACGATGAGGGCGTCGAAGCCGCCCTCGGTCGCCATCCACAGGCCGTCGGTCCCGTCGAACGCCACCTCGACGGTGAACCCGTCGCCCTCGAGGCCGCGTTTGACGGCGGTTGCGATCTTCTTGTCGTCTTCGATCAGGAGCAGTTTCATCTGCGGTGATGGTCCGACTCGGCCCCGGATCGGGGCCGAGTCGACGATTTGGAGGTCGGAATCGGCGTGTTCGGCGACGATTGCGGCCGCGCTCGAGCCGGCGGGCCGGGTGCTGCTCCATGAACCGTAGTGGCCGAAAGTGATCGCCATGGGTTCCATTGGGCCATCTCCATCCTGACTGCCACCTGACGGCGTCACGGCGATGTCGACCGATCCACGCCGGTACTTCGGCCGCCGGGCCAGGGGCGCCGGTATCGGTCGCGGCGTGTTCGAAAGTCGCAGTCGACGAGTACGGTCGAAGGGATGAACGTGGAAATCGATCAGATCATGCGGGGATCGGTCATGACCGGGACGCCCCATCAAACCAAGGGTCATGTGCGGCAGGTCATGGCCGAGCACCGGATCTCGGCCTTCCCGATCGTCGATCCTGAGAATGTCCCCGTCGGCATGGTCACGGCGGCCGATCTGCTGCTCGACCATCCCGATGGCGCCCCGGTCAGCACCTTCATGAGCTCACCGGTGTTGACCGTGCCCCGCTACGAGAAGCCGCACATCGCGGCCCGTATCATGCGGAACCACCGGATCCACCACCTCGTGGTCACCGAGGACCACAAGGCCGTCGGCATCGTGAGCGCCTTCGACCTGCTGCATCTCATCGAGGACCATCGCTTCGTCGCGAAACCGGGGCCGACGCCGCGGGCCAAGGACCGCAAGCGCCGCTGACGGCGTCGGCCGCCCCGGTTCGCCCGGTTGCGCCTCTCAGCTCCGGGACGGCGAGTTCCGCAGGCTCAACGACTGCGCGTTGTGACGCAACCGGGCCGCTCCGCCGGACAGGTACCACAGCAGACCGAGGCCGGTGAATTCCAGCAGGTGGATCGATTCCGACACCAGGGTCGCCTGCCGCCTGCCGATGTCGGCCACCGATCCCAGGAGCATCGCCATCGCCAGCGCCGTCGCCAGGGGAACGAGCCCGATGGCCCGTTCCGGTTTCCGTGCCGCCCACAAGAGGCCGATGCCGAGGGCCACCCCGAAGGTGCCGAGATGGCGAACCTCATGGCTCGATGCGGTGGCGGTCAGACCGAGCAGCAGCGGGATGTTCAGCACCACGATCGATGCCGCAACCACACCGAGGCAGTAGCGGACCCACTGCCCGGCGCCGGTGTGGGGCACGCTCATGTTGGCCAGGACACGAACCGCCAGCCCCTCCGGCGGGGCGGGACGGCGAAGCACCAGCGTCCGCCGGAGGGCGAACGATCGACTCTCCCACGCCCGGCACGACGAGCAGCTGGAGAGGTGGCCCTCCAGTGCGACGTGTAGAGGGTCGGTCTCGGCAAGCTCGCCATCGACCCGAGCCGAGATGGCGACAATCGCAGCGTCACAGTCCATGTCTTTCAGGTCGATCGTCCGCCCGATTCAGTTCCCGCCTTGGCACACTGGGGGCCGTGGACGATCCACTGACCCGGCTCCTCATCAGAGCAAGCGACGGCGACGAGGCGGCGCTGGATGCATTCGTGCACCGGACCCAACACGATGTCTGGGTCGTCTGTCGTAGCCTCGGTGATGCCGACAACACCGAGGACCTGGTCCAGGACGTCTACGTTCGGGCGCTGCGGGCCATTGCCGGCTACCGGGCGGACGGCCCGGCCCGGAACTGGCTGCTCAGCATCGCCCGCCGAACCTGCGCCGACGCCACCCGCAAGAGGATCCGGCGCCGCCGACGCCACGACTCCCAGCCGTTTGAGGAACAGGCGATCGAAGACGCCGACAGGACCGTTGTCGATTCCGTGCTCGCGGTGCTCGATCCCGAGCGGCGGGAAGCGTTCGTCCTGACCCAGCTCGCCGGTCTTTCCTACGAGGACGCGGCGACGGTGATCGGCTGCCCGATCGGGACCGTTCGGTCCCGGGTCTCACGGGCCCGCCGGCAGCTGCTTCCGGTCGTCACCGAGGACGACGGCAGCGCCGAAACCGGCTGAACCGGCAGCCGGTTCGGTGCCGGTGCCCCTGCTGCCGGGCTGAAGGCGAAGAGTTGGCGATGCGGGAACCGACGACCGCGCTGGGACGACCTTGCTTTCGGTCGGGTCGATGAAGACCCAGACGCCCCGGGCCGGTGACGGCTCATGATCGGAGGAGGAACCCATGTCAACGTCCAGATCTCTGTCCATGCTGGTGTCAGGTGTGCTGATGCTCGGCCTGATCGGCACAGCATGTGGATCGGACGACGCCGGCGGGGTGGTGGCCGGCGATGCCTGGGCCAGGACCAGCCCGATGTCGGCCGAAGCCGGCGCAGCCTACATGGTCTTGTCGTCCGACGAGGCTGTGTCGATCGTCTCCGCTTCGGCGCCGGCCGACGTGGCGGGAACGGTCGAGCTCCACGAGACCGTTGCCGTCGATCCCGACGGGAACATGGAGGAGGGCGAGTCGATGGACGATGAGGAATCGATGGAGGGCGGCGATGATCAGGCCATGGGCGACGTGCCGATGACGATGCGTCAGGTTCCGTCCATCGACATCCCGGCCGGCGGCGAGGTGGTCCTGGAGCCGGGCGGCCTGCATCTGATGCTCCTCGATCTCCCCGATCCTCTCGAAGAGGGTGAGACCTTCGATCTGACCTTGACGACCGACGCCGGTGACGAGATCACGGTGCCGGT
Source organism: uncultured Acidimicrobiales bacterium (assembly GCA_963715325.1). Lineage (GTDB taxonomy): Bacteria > Actinomycetota > Acidimicrobiia > Acidimicrobiales > SZUA-35 > JAHELU01. Next base: position 88,682 of record CAVQRR010000005.1, on the reverse strand, counting down.
CGAGGTGCGGTCCGAGGCGCCGTGACGATCGCCAGCCCGGCACCGGCCACCGCCGCCAGCCCGACGATCAGGGCCCCGATGATCACCGCCCGGTCAACGGATGCGGGTGCATCGCTCGGTATCAGGGCTCTGACCAGCGCATCGCGGCGGAACCACCCCCAGATGGCAAGTTCGAGGCCGCTCAGGGCCAGCGTCGCCTGAGGGAGGAGCGCGTTCCTCGCCGTCGTCGACCGATCCGACCGGTCGACGACTGCGGTGAAACAGGCGGCGGCCACCGCCACCAGCGGGAGCAGCCAGAGCAACCGGCTCGGCCCGGTCTCGGCCGGCACGCTTCGGTAGGCCCACCAGCCGAGCCCGAGCGCACCGCCGGACCAGACGACCACCACCACAGGCAGCAGGCGGCGACGCCGGCGAGCGGTCGAAACAGCGACCGCCGCCGCGGCCAGCGCCGCCACCGCTCCGATCGCCGTGGCAACGATCGATGGTCCGGGCAACAGCGTCGAGCGGACGCTGATCGAGGTCGGCCGGCCGTCGACGACGAGCGGGACCACCGCCTCGAGGATGGTGTCACCCGGTTCGGCCCCGATTGGCCGGGCGGGGTTCATCCAGTGGGTCCGATGGTCGTGCCAGGCATAGGACCCGTCCGATGCAACCGCCAGCCACTCCGGCTCGGCGTCCGGTTCAGCCTCGGGCGGGATTTCGGCCTCGCCGAACCGGTCGTCGTTCAGCCACCTGCTGGGGGACCGCTCGTTCTGCCACACCGTTCCGTCTGCTGCGAACCGGAGGTAGGGCTCGCCCCGATACCCCATCACCAGTACTTCGACGCCCGGCTCGGCCCGGAGCCGAACGAAGCTGTCTCCGCCGATGATCCGGACCTCGATGCCCGCCGCAGCGGGCTCGATCTCGATGACGTCTGTCCGGTAGTCGGTCGGCCCGGCGGGATCGGCCGCGGCCGGGCCGGCCAGCACACCCAGGGCCCCGGCGGCGCCGGCCATCACCATGGCGACTCTGGCCGCCATGCGACGGGCGATCACAGCACCGTCAGGGTGAACTCGCCGCTGGGGTGGACGGTGCAGATGCCCTGGTACTCACCCGGCGAGGCGAATTCCTGTCGCAGCGTCTCGCCAGCACCCACGAAGAACGGACCGACGATATGGCCACGGTCGTCCTCGTTCACCAGCTCCAGGACCTGCCCGACCCTGACCTCCAGCTCCGGAGGGAGGATCTCCACCAACTCGCCCCGGTCCATCGCCTCCCCGGTCCCGAGCGCTATCACGTAGCGGAAATCGGCTTCGCTGGTCGGGTCGGCGGCGTCGACCGACGGCCCGTCCGACTGGCCGCATCCGGCCAGCAGGGCGCTTGCCACCAGGAGCGCGCCGAGCATCCAGACGGGTGTCGCCGCCGCGGCACCCCGCAGCCGACCCTGCAGCCGACCCCGAAACCGGAACCACCCTCGCCGGCCCATCGTCACGCCGCCTCGCTCAGCAGTCGGGACAGGTCGTTCTCCAGATCGTCGACGGACGTCCCGAACGGCCAGGTCAGCAGGAGGCCACCGGAGCTGTCGACCGCATAGAGCGAGCCGGTGTGGTAGACCTGGCTCTCGCCGTCGTCGCCTTCGAGGACGCCGTAGTCCGCCCCGAACGCATCGGTCACGGCCCGCAGTCTCTCGTCGTCCATGGTGCGGATCACGGTGGCCCGTGGCATGAACGAACGGACGTAGTTCGTCAGCACCTCCGGGGTGTCGACGGTGGGGTCGATCGTGACCATCGCCAGGTCGACCCGTTCACCGTCGACGTCGTTGCGGTCGGTCGCCCGTCTGAGATCGGCCAGCGTCGTCGGGCACACGTCCGGGCAGCTGGTGTAGCCGAAGTAGACCACCAGGATGTGACCCTCGTCTGCCACGAAGTCGAACGGCGTCTCGGCCCCGTCGGCCTCGACGGCCGGGAGCGTGAGTTCGGCAACGACCGGCGTCGGCGTGCGCTCGAAGCCGGCGAAAGGGCGGGGCTCGTCGCTTCCACACGATGCCAGGCTCAGCACCGCCATTCCGAGCCACAGCAGTCCGATCGTCGGGCTTCGAAGACTCATCCCAGCTCCCGAATGTAGGCGACGACGGCCTCGACCTCGCCGCCATCGAGGTTGTTCTCCGGCATCACCACCGTGTAGTCGGCCACGATCTCGTCGGCGGGGTTGGTGATGGAGCGGCGAAGGTAGTCATCGTCGGCCAGGACCGTCGCTCCGCCGTCGAGCGTCACCGTGGAGCCGTACAGCCCGATCCAGGACGGACCGACGCTGCCCTCCCCGTTGCGTCCATGGCAGGCGGCGCAGCCCTTCGATCTCGCAACGTCCCGCCCCGCCTCGGCCGCACCCGTCAGCGGCGGTCCGTCATCGCCGCAGGCCGCTGCCAGGCTCGATGTGGCCAACACCGTCGCGATGGCGAGCAACCTGGCGGCGGCCGACAACATATGACCGCGCCGGCCTGCGGTCTCGTCTCGAGCTGACCTGGTCATCGTTAGTACAGGGTCGCCGGAGCAGGCGTTGCAGTTCCATCGCTCGGCGGGAATCAGTCGATGGCGTACCGGAAGTAGCCGTTGCAGTGGAGGTATTCGGAGCTCCAGTTGCCGGGCTGGCAGTTGCCGCCGTTGCGCCAGACTCCGGTGCCGATCACGGTCGGGTCTTCGGATTCGTAGCGGGTGCCGTCGATGGCGATGGCGTCGATGCGGACGTTGCGGTCCTTGCCGTCGACGATGGCGTTGTTGATGAATTGCACGCGGATGTCGGCGTTGGCCAGCGAGGTGGAACGGGTGTGGGTCAGTTCCTCCGTATGCGACCGATGAGCCGATTTGACCCTTGGTCCGAATGGTCGCCTGACCGACCGTGACCGGCGGGGTCTCGTTGTCGGGGCCTCGCCCCGGAGTACGGGCTGAAATCGTCATATCCCGAGCGGGTCCAGCGGATCGCCAGGGGATCTGCGATGATGTCGGGATGCGAGCAGCGATTCTGACCGGTGGTGGCGATGTTCCGGGGTTGAACCCCTGTATCAAGGCGGCGGTGAACCGGGTCGCCGACAACGGCGGCGAGATCATCGGGATCCGCCGGGGTTGGGGTGGTTTGCTCAACGCCAATCCCGAGGATCCCGCGTCGATTGCCGCCAACACCATGGCCCTGAATCGGGACGTGGTGCGAACCGTCGACCGGACCGGGGGAACGTTCCTCCACACCAGCCGCACCAACCCCGGTCGGGTCCGGACCGTCGACGTGCCGGACTTCCTCAAGGGCGAGATCGATACCGGCGATCCCGACGGTGTGCACGACCTGACACCGTCGGTCCTGCGATCGATCGAGTCCCTCGGCATCGATGTGCTCATCCCCATCGGCGGCGACGACACCCTGAGCTACGGCCTGAGGATGCACAACGAGGGCGTGCCGGTGATCGCCATCCCCAAGACGATGGACAACGATGTGCACGGCACCGACTACTGCATCGGGTTCTCGACCGCGATCACCCGCGGGGTCGAGTTCATCGGCAATCTCCGCACCAGCACCGGCTCGCACGAACGGATAGCGGTGATCGAGTTGTTCGGGCGGTACTCCGGTGAGACGTCCCTGATCACCGCCTACCTTGCCGACGTGGACCGTGCCCTGATCTCCGAGGTCCCGTTCGACATCGACCGGCTGGCGGAACTGATCATGCGGGACAAGGCGGCGAACCCGTCGAACTACGCCATGGTGACCGTGTCCGAAGGGGCGGTCCTGGAGGGCGGCGATATGCATCTCTCCGGCGAAGAGGATGCCTACGGCCATCGCAAATTGGGTGGCATCGGAAGACGAACCGGTGACCTGCTGTCGGAGCGGACCGGCCAGGGGATCGTGTTGCAGGAGGTGGCGTACCTGATGCGATCGGGGCGACCGGACAGCCTGGATCTCATGGTGGCCAACAACTACGCCAAGCTGGCCGTCGACCTGGCCCTGGAAGGCCAGTCGGGACGGATGGCAGCACTTCGGGCCGGCACCTACACCAACGTGCCGATCTCGCTCACCGGTGAAGGCTCGAAACGGGTCGACGTCGACGAGTTGTACGACACGATGGAGTACCGACCAAAGGTCCGCCACGTCGCCGGTAAACCGATGTTCCTCTACTGAGCGGCCCCGCCCGCCCGCCCGGCCCACCGAATCGTCTGGAACTCGATCACAGCTCGGACCGGAGCGCGGCCCCGCTGTCCACCCTTCGGGTTCCTGGCGAACGTCGTCAGCTCCGATGGGGTGCCCTGAACATCAATTCTGCCGCATGTCTTGAGATTGAGTCGGGGCGGGCCGAGCCGCGTCGTGGAGCAGAGACTCACGGAGCCTCTGTGACCATCTCCACCATCCTGCCCACCACCCGTTGCTTCTCGGCGGCGGTCAACTGCCAGTGGGTGCCCAGCGATCGGTGCAGACCATCGGGATCGGCCACGAATCTCGAGCGACCCTCGTCGTCCACCGTGACCGAGCCGGGACCCGTAAGCGGGAAGTAGCTCGACGGGTCTTCCAACGCCGCCATGACGGAGGTGAGATCCCACGACCTCATGTCGTAGAAGTCGCCGTTCGCCTGATGCCAGGGGATGGGCTTGTTGAGATAGGAGTCCGGTATCGGGTGAGGTTGCACGTCGTCGAAGTCCTCGACGATGCTCGCAAGAGGGTAGAGGATGCCCTGACCGAGATTGGCATCGCTCTGGATCAAGTGACCCGGCCAACTGCCGAAGACGAGCCGAGCACTCGGTACGTCCGCCTGGATGTTGAATTCGGTGGCACTGCTGTCGTTTCTTCCTCCCATCACCGAAAGCAGCCTGACCTTCGACTCGACGAGTTCCCTGCCGGTCAACGGTGAGATCTCATCCGGGCCGCTCTGGAGGAGCTGTGCCGTGTTCGTCGAGTAGCCGATCTGCACCAGAATGACGCCCTGGTCAGGGGCGTCGGCCAGAACCCGTCTCATGACCTCGAAACCCTGGGGGATCGGGTTCTCGTTGACGTCATAGGCGTAGCGACCGCTGTTGACAACGTCGTTCGTGTAGTAGTACTCGTTCCCGTCTTGGGGGGTCGATCCACGATAGACCCCTATCGGGATGTCGGGTCGGCCGTAGAACGTGTTCAGCAGATCGACGTATCGGGCCCCGATATCGGAGTTGCGCGAGACCGTCACCGCCACGATGTCAGCTCGACCGAGTTTCTCGTAGGCGTGCAGCATCGCCAGAGCCAGCGCATCGTCGATGTCGGGCCCCATATCGGAATCGAGAATGACCAGCGGTACCCCGCCGGGGTCGGTCGGGTCGGGGTCTGGGGTCGGGGTTCGGGTCGGTTTGGGGGTTGAGGGTCTTGCCGTGGGTTGCGGTGTAGTCGAACCAGCCGCTTGCGCATTGGAGCCATTCGGATTGTTTGGTGCCTTGGCTGCAGCCGGTTGCCGGGTTCCAGGAGCCGGTTGATTGGGTGGCGGGGTCTTCGGTTTGGTACGGGGTGCCGTCGATTTCGATTCGGTCGACGATGAGTGCTTCGGGCCAGCCGCCGTTTTTGATCGATGTTCGAAGGCTGTTGATGGTGAGTTCTTGGGTGATGGTTTGTGTGTACGGTCGGGTGGTGGTGGCCAGGTTGTTCCAGGTTCCGATGACCTGGCCGTTGATGGTCAGGTTCATGTCTTCGGTTCCCTGTCGGCCGCGGGCGAAGATCACCACCTCCGAAACCGACCCGCCGGGGCCGGGGTTCGGGTCGGGGTCGGGGTTCGGGTCGGTTTGGGGGTTGAGGGTTTGCCGTGGGTTGCGGTGTAGTCGAACCAGCCGTTTGCGCATTGGAGCCATTCGGATTGTTTGGTGCCTTGGCTGCAGCCGGTTGCCGGGTTCCAGGAGCCGGTTGATTGGGTGGTGGGGTCTTCGGTTTGGTACTGGGTGCCGTTGATTTCGATTCGGTCGACGATGAGTGCTTCGGGCCAGCCGCCGTTTTTGATCGATGTTCGAAGGCTGTTGATGGTGAGTTCTTGGGTGATGGTTTGTGGGTACGGTCGGGTGGTGGTGGCCAGGTTGTTCCAGGTTCCGATGACCTGGCCGTTGATGGTCAGGTTCATGTCTTCGGTTCCCTGTCGGCCCCGGGCGAAGATCACCACCTCCGAAACCGACCCGCCGCTCGGTGGCTCGGCCGCCGCCACGGGAGACGTCATGGTCGCGGCGAGCAGCAGCACCACTGCAGGCAACGATCGCATGATCATTCGCAGCGATTGGTGCGCTCCTACCTCTGCCATTCGAACCACTCCTGTTCGCCCTGGGTTCGTCCGAAGGATTTCGGCGGGACTGATTACTATCTTACGATACGAGTCGGGCCTTGTGAACCCGGCGTCGTGCGCTGAGCGGGGACGCCCCTCGGGCCCTGCTCCGGGTCTCGAGCCGAACCGGCGGTCTGGCGACCCCGGCCGACCTGCCACCCCTATGATCGGTCGGGGAATCGAAGGAGTCGGTGATGGATGAGAACCTGCTGGCCCGCTTGCGGGAAACCTACGCCGACGCCGGTGGCGACATCGTCCCAACGAACGGTTTCGTCAAGTGGCCCGGCTGCTCTACACCGAGCCCGGCAACAGGACCAAGCCCTACAGCGGCATCCCGACGCTGCTCGACGCCCCGGTGGCCGATCTCGACGACCCGGAAGACGGCGGCTCACTCGACGTCGCCCTGCTCGGTGCCCCCATGGATCTCGGCGTGACGAATCGTCCCGGTGCCCGCTTCGGGCCACGGGCGCTACGAGCCATGGAACGGGTCGGGCCGTACAACCACGTCCTCGATGTCGTGCCGCTGGCTTCGATGCGGTGCGGCGACATCGGCGATGTGCCGTTCCGGTCCCGCTACGACCTGGAGAAGAGCATCGAGGACATCGAGGCCTTCGTCCACGGCGTGGTGGCCACCGGGGCCCGGCCGCTCACGGTTGGGGGTGACCACTCGATCACCCACCCGATCCTCAAGGCGGTCGGGGCGTCCCGGCCGGTCGGGTTGATCCACATCGACGCCCACTGCGACACCCAGGGTCCGTTCGACGGCTCGAAATTCCATCACGGAGCACCGTTCCGCAACGCCGTGCTCGATGGCGTGCTCGACCCGGAGCGGACCGTGCAGATCGGCATTCGGGGCAGTGCCGAGTTCGCCTGGGAGTTCTCCTACGACGCCGGGATGACGGTGATCCATGCCGAGGACGTGGCCCGGCGTGGCCTCGACGACGTGATCGAGACCAGCCGTTCGGTCCTCGGGCAGGGTCCGGTCTACGTCAGTGTCGATGTCGATGGCATCGACCCGGCGTATGCGCCGGGAACGGGAACACCCGAGGTCGGTGGCCTGACCCCGCTCGAGGTCCAGACCATCCTGCGGGGACTGGCCGACTTCGACATCGTCGGCGGTGATGTGGTGGAGGTCGCCCCCCAGTACGACGCAACGACCAACACCGCCCATGTCGGAGCCCAGATGCTGTTCGAAATCCTGTCGATGATGGCCTACCGCACCGTCGATGGCACGACCGATGGCACCACCGATGGCACGGGCGATGTCACGACCGATGGCACCACCGATGGCACCGTCGAACGCCAGGGTGCGGAGTCATCGACCGAACGGTGATCGAAGCCAGACAGTAGGCTGGCGCCATGTTGACTCTCGCTCGACGGGTTGCGGCGGCGTTGGGGCTGGCCGGGCTGATCGCCACCCTGTTCCGGCTCCGGGGCAAAGGTGGCGTGCCGCCCCAGTCCGGCGGTTGGCGCGAGGTTCCGGAATCCGAACTGCGTCAATGAGGATCGCTCTGGCCGGCCTCGGTACCACCGGCGCCCATCTCGCTCGACAACTCCGGCCACCCGAGGTCACGGAGCTGCTGCTGTTCGACGTGGATCAACAGCGGCTGGGTCCGGTCCGTGGCGCCATCGATCGACGGATCGAGGTGATGGCTGCCGCCCCCGATCCCGACGATCCGCCGGACGTGACCGTGCTGGCAACCCCCGCCGGTACCCACGTGGCGCGGGCCGAGCAGATGCTGGCCGCCGGTAGCCACGTGGTTTCCATCGCAGACGACCCGGACGAGGTCGAGGCACTGCTCGACCTGGACGCGGTGGCACTGCGGCACGGGCGGTCCCTGGTTGTCGGCGCCGGTTTCTGCCCCGGTTTGAGCGAGGTCCTGGTCCGCCTTGCGGCCTCCCAACTCGACGTGGTGGAGGCCATAAGCGTTTCCCGGGTCGGAACCGGCGGTCCGGCCTGCGCTCGCCAGCACCATCGAGCGCTCAAACGGAGTGGTCGGGACTGGCGAGCCGGTACCTGGGAGCTCCGCCGGGGCGGCTCGGGTCGGGACCTGGCCTGGTTCCCCGATCCGATCGGCGCTCGGGACTGCTACCGGGGGGCATTGGCCAACCCGATCCTGTTGCAGCGGGAGTTCGCCGACGCCCACCGGATCTCGGCCAGGATGGCCGCCACCCGCCGGGACCGGTTCACCAGCAGGCTTCCCATGCTCCGCCGGCCCCACAGCGACGGTGGTCCCGGTGCGATCAGGGCCGAGGTCCGCGGTCGCTTGAACGGGGCGGTGGAGACCCTCGTCTACGGGGTCATGGACCATCCCTCCGTGGCCGCCGGTACGGTCGGCGCGCTGGTTGCGGTCAGGGCCGGCCTCGGTGAGGCGCCGCCGGGGGCCAAGGGTCTGGCGGCCTGGCCGGACGCCCGATCGCTGCTCGGCGAACTTCACGCCCGAGGCGTCAAGGTGGCCACCTTCAGCGGCGAGCTCGACCCGAGCATCCTCTGAACCGGCCCTCCAACGCCGCCGGTCCGAAGGTCGGTAGCAGCCGGGATGCCGCTTCGCATAGGTCGCCCGACCCGTTCGAGAATGATCCGCTCAAGTTCTTGGGCTGCGGCGTCGAATCTAACGAAGGGAAATCGTCCGAAGATTTTCCTCAAGTTCTGAGCACTTCGTGTCGAGAACCTCTTCTGTCATGGAGGATAACTCGAAGGGTGTAACGACAATGGCTGCCAGCAAGACTGCTGTGAGCAAGGAAGAACTGAACGCTCGGATCGAAGCGAATCTACCGCTCGTCAAACACGTGGTGTTCCAGGTGGCGGTGCACTTTCCCCGCCACGTCGACCGGGAGGAACTGGCAAGGGCCGGCGCACTGGGATTGGTCGAAGCGGCCCGCCGCTACGACGACGGCCGGGGTGTGCCGTTCGAACGCTTCGCCGCTCAGCGGATCCGGGGGGCGATCCTGGACTCGGTTCGGGCCGCCGATTGGGCGCCTCGTTCCGTTCGGTTGCTGGCCCGTAGGCTCGAGAGCACCGAGCAGCACCTGGCGAGCGAACTCGGTCGGGTCCCGAACGTCGACGAGATGGCCGAGGCCCTCGGGGTATCGCACGACGAGTTGGCCCGGCTCCGGGATCGGTTGTTCCGTTCGGTCGTCCTGGCCCTCGATCACGAGACCAGCGACGATTCCGACGAGGACCTGACCCTGGTCGATGTGCTGCGTGATCAATCGGCGGTCGAGCCCTCCGAGGAGCTGGAGAGCCGGGAGCTGCACACCTACCTGCGGGATGCGGTGAAGCTGTTGCCGGAGCGTCAGCGCTTCGTGATCGTCGGCTACTTCCTGGACGGGAAGACGTCGCAGGACCTGGCCCGTTTCCTCGGGGTCACCGAGTCACGGGTCTCCCAGCTGCGCAGCGAGGCACTCCGCAACCTCAAGCTCGGCATCGAGGCCCAGTACAGCAACGAAGCCGATGAAGCTCCGGTCGGCCGGGTGGCGAAGCGGCAGGCGGCCTACGTCGATCAGATCGGTGAGGCGTCGGAGTGGAAGAATCGCCTCAACCCCTGGGACGACGAATACGACGTGCCGGAGGAGCCGCTCCTGCCGATCAGGCGAGTGCGAGCCGGTAGCTCGCACTGAGGTATTGCCGGGGGAGCGATTCCTAGAACTTGGCGGCGTCCTGCCAGCGATCGAGCAACGAGGCATCACCGAAGATCTCGAGGCGACTGGGAGGGATCCGGCTCCACAGCAGGAGCAGCAGATCCGACACCGTGCCCCTGGCCGCCACGTCGGCTTTGGCATGGGAGTGGTCCCACGACACCGAGTCGGGGTGAAAGGTCATGAACCACTCGCCGTGTTCGATGTCGGTTGCGTGGAGGTGAACCGTCTCCCCCTTGCCATCGAGGGTGGCGAACTGCATCCGCATCGGGGTGAAGACTTCGAGGACCTCGTCGATCCCGTCCCGGGCCTGGCGGGCCTCGATCGGCTCGGGGCTGGTGAAGGCCGACTCGGCATCCCAGCGGTGAATGGAGATCTCGTGGCTCAATCGCCGCAACCACCACACCGCCGGTTGGGGCCCGGTGAAGGTCGGCCGGAGGGTTTCGAGGTCGATGTCCTCGAGCGTGGCCTGGAGATCGGTGGCACCTTCGGTGAACCACCCGATCACCTCGTCTCCGGGCGGGGGTTCGGGCACCGACGACCTGGAGGGTGGACTGTCGGCATCGGAGGTCAACGCCAAGCGGGCGAACCGGAACAGCCAGCCGGTGTGGCCGATCACCGAGCGCACCGTCCAACCCTCGATGTGGGGGAGATCCAATGGGAGCTGCTGGGGGACGATTTGTGACAACCGGGCGGCCTCCACTCGCAGCAGATGCCGATAGTCGGAAGCGGAGAGATTGGTCACCCGCCAAATCTAGCCCGTGTGATTGCAGGGCCGGGCTGGGTGGGCAAAGAAGCCGGCCGTCCGGAGCGCCCGGTGGCCCGTGACCGAAAGCTCAGCCGCGTACCGGTCGGCTGGTGGCGACCCAACGGTCGAGCTCGGCCCATCGCTCGGCCAGCCACTCGGCTTGGGCGCCCTCGCCCGTGGGCAGTTGGTCTCGGTCATAGATCCACCACCGGACCACCACCGGGTCCGTCAAGGGCAATCGGCGGCGCAGGCCCCGCAACCGGGCGACCCCGCCCAGGCCGACGTGTCCGACGATGACGACGGCCGCGTCGGGTCGACCCCGCAGCAGGGCCAGGGTTCCGGCCGGTTTCGGGGGCAGGAGCACCTCGAGCGCTTCGGCTCTGGCCAGCGCTGCGGCATCGCCCGCTCGCCGGAGCGACTGCAACACCCGCTCCCTGGTGTGGGGCGTGGCGTAGGTCCCTTCGGGGAAGATCACCAGCGCCGATTCGGGCTTGGCGTCCATGGCCAGACCGGCGATCGCCGCCGCCTCGGCGTCGGTGTCACGGCCCCGGGCCACGAAGTGATTGCCGAGCCGGGTCCCGAACAGGTCGAGAGCCGGGTCCCACCGCAACTCCCGTTTGATGACGTAGTGGATGTAGCGGCCACCTTCGGCCGCCACCACCAGCGCCGGGATCACGGCATCGACCATGCTGGCGTGACGGCTCAGCATGATGAACCGGCCGGCCGGCAGCCTCGTCGGATCGCCGAGGTCGAGCCGGATGTTGAGCAGTCGACCAGCCCACCGGTACAGCGAGGCGGCCCACCAGCTCTGGATCGAGCGGTAGGTCGCCAGGTCAGGGCTCCGACCGAACGAACCGGTCAGCCACAGCCAAGCTGCGGCCCCGATCGCAATCCACTCGTGGGCCAGGTACACCGCGGCAAAGGCGCAGAGGCGCAAAGTCGGTAGCCGCCACAGCCGACCGACGAGGTCGGCGAGCAGTGAGACCACGAGCCAGATCGGACTCAGCAGGAGCCAGAGGGGCAACCCGAGCCCGACCGCGCCGATGGAGACGGCCCGCCGCACGATCGTCGAGTCATTCATGGCCGGTCATCCGTGGCGCGGGGCAACCGACCCAGTCGGCGTTTTGCCAGACACCCACGCCGTCCGCCAACGCCGTGCTCCACCCCGCGGTCACCGTGGCGCGGGATGCGACACTTCGTCGAGCTATCGCTCTTCTTTGAACACCACGTGCTTGCGTACCACCGGATCGTACTTCTTCAGCTCGATCCGCTCCCGGCTGTTGACCTTGTTCTTCTTGGTCACGTACATGTAGCCGGTGCCGGCGGTGGAACGAAGCTTGATGATCGGTCGCTTGTCGCTCGACTTGGCCATCAGACCTTCACCCCCCGGCCTCGAATGTCGGCAACGACCGACTCGATGCCCTTCTTGTTGATCGTCTTGATGCCCTTGGCGCTGACGGTGAGCGTGACCCACCGCTTCTCACTGGGCAGCCAGAACCGTTGGCGCTGGATGTTCGGGTTCCATCGACGGCTCGTTACCCGGTGGGAGTGGGAAACGCTGTTACCGAATGACGGCTTCCGACCGGTCACTTGGCAGATCTTCGACATCGTGGGAACCTCTGCATGCGTTGCTTGCGGGGCGCAAGCCAGGACCCATCGCCGGAAACCGGGTTGGCACGAGTCCATGGGGAGCGCCAGTACGGACCTTCTAAGGCTAGCGGGAACCCTTCGGGTTCCGTCCAGTTTCTCCAGCATCGCAAACCCGGCTTCGGACATGGTGGGTTCGGGACCGGGAAACGGGTTCAGAACTGTTCGAGATCGTCCGGAGCCAGCGGTTGGGGTGGGATCCGATCGCCGGGCTGCCAACGCTGCCGGCTGGCCTCGGTGGCCCGCCTGGTCGGTCCGATGGCCAGCGCGAAGCCGATCACCAGGAGCAGCACAACCGCACCCGGCATCCACAGCCAACTCCGCTGACCGCCGCCGGAGGCAACCTCGGCCAGCGCCACCCCCACGATGCCGATGAGCGACGCCCCGGCCAGCGCCAAGGCCGAGGACTGGAAGACCGCATCGTGAACGATGGCATTGCGACGGCGGGCGTAGTTGATCCTGACCAGCTCGTTGTGGGCCAGCGCGGTGGCCCCCGCCGCGGCCAGCAACACCGGCGCCAGCCCGCCGAACACCGTCTGGGAGGCGATGACGATCAGGATCAGCATCGCCGATGTGGTCAGCCACAGCACGACGTGGTTGCCGGACTCGACGGCCATGGCGTGCAACGACAAGGTGACGAGCAGGAACAACAGGATCACGACCCAGCCGCCCCACATCCCGGCCAGGACCGTCCACACGGTGACGATGAAAGCGCCGATCATCGACTCCGGGTTGCCCAGTCGCTCGGCCCGACGCAGCACGAAACCGGTCAGCCGGTCGCCCAGGGAATTGAACCAGGTTGTCAATCGATCCATCGCCGTCGCTCCCTCACCCGCTACACCGGCTGCCGTGATCGGCCGAGATTGCGAACCACCCGCCGCATCACGTGCTCCAACGAGTCGCCGGTCGACCAGGGGATCACGATCGCCCCCCGCTCCTGCAGCCACCGTTCGTTCAACTCGTTGCCGACCCGGAAGATCCGTCTGGCCAGCAGCCCGATGCCCGGCTCCGGTTCGGGGATCGTCGGCTTGACGACGAGGATCTCGTGACCACGGCTCCGAAGGTCGACCAGGGCCGAGAGGGTGATCTCGCTCAGCAGGGGCGAGATGGCCACGATGGTCGCCGACTTCGGCAACTTGGCCGGGGGGACGTAGCCGAGTTCGCTCTGGCGCCGGGGCAGCACCTCGGTGGACAGCAGCGCGTCGATCACGGTGTGGAGGTGTCGCCGGCCCAGCCTGGCCGGCAGCCACCGAACCCCGCGGCCGATGTCGATCAGCCCGACCCGGTCCTGGGCCCGGAGGTGCCGCTCCCCGAGGGCCATGGCCGCGGTCACCGTCCACCGCAGGGTGGTGTTGAGGTCGACCCCCAGATCCTGGGCCGAATCGATGAGCAGCACGACGTCCGATGAGCGGTCGGGGTGGCGTTCGATCACCATCGGCGTGCCTCGACGGGCGGTGAGCCGGGGATGGATCATGCGAACCGGGTCGCCGAACCGGTACGGCCTGACCTCGGCCAGTTCGCTGCCGGAGCCCTTGCTCCTCGCCCGGTGCTCACCGGTGACGGGGCGCTCCCGATACAGCGGGATGAGGCTGTTCAACCGCTCGGCCGGAGGGTGGACCCGGACCGGCAGATGCAGCGGATAGCGGGCGACCCGCTCGGAGATGCCGAGCCGGTCTCGGCTGGTGACCACCGCCCATTCCGGGCCTGCCGCCCCCCACCGATCGGCCCTCACCGAAACGGTGAAGTGCTGGCGGCCGTCGACGATGGTGACCAGTCGAGTCGGGCCGAGCGGCACCAGTGCGGCCGGGAACTGCACCTCGAGCTCGACCCAGGTCGGTCGCTCGGTGACGAGGTCGATCCCGAACTCCAGGGTGTCGCCCTCCACCAGCCGTGGGGAGGAGACGATCGGTCGTTCCGCTCGGGCCTCCGGCCACCAACCGTCGGCCACGGAGAGTGCCAGTGCGCCGAAGAACGGGGCGGCGATCGCCGCCGGTTCGATCGACTTGGTCAGTAGGGCGATGGCCGCTCCGCCCCAGCCGACGAAGAAACAGATCCAGAATCGGTGGGTCAGGTGACGGCTCATTACCGTGCCGGTGGTACCTGGGGATGTGGTGCCGGTCCCGGCCGGGGCTCGAAGCCAGGCTGGGTGGGCGGCCCCGTCGGCGAGAGCGGCTCTCCCAATCCGGGACCGGACCCCGATCGGGGCTGGGGTTGGGCGGCGTTCGGCGGGGCTGGGGTGGGCGGTGCCGGGGTCGGTTGCGGTGCGACGTACTGCTGAGACACCGGCTGGTGCCGGGTCGGGGGGCCACCGTGTTGCTGGGCCGGCTGTGGGCCACCGTGTTGTTGGGCCGGCTGTGGGCCGCCGTGTTGTTGGGCCGGCTGTGGGCCGCCGTGTTGTTGGGCCGGCTGTGGGCCGCCGTGTTGTTGGGCCGGCTGTGGGCCACCGTGTTGTTGGGCCGGCTGTGGGCCACCGTGTTGTTGGGCCGGCTGTGGGTCACGGTATTGCTGGGCCGGCCGATCACCGGGATCGATGGCCCGAGGTGCCGGCACCTGCCCCACCACTTCGTTGATGACCTGGTCGGCCCGAACGCCGCGCACCCACTGATCCGGCTGCAACAGCAGGCGATGGGCCAGGCACGGGACCGCCATCGCCTTGACATCGTCTGGTAGCACGTGGGATCGGCCGGCCATCGCCGCCCTGGCCCGGCTGGTCTTCAGCAGAGCGAGCGAACCCCGGGGGCTGGCCCCGGCCTCGGTCCTGGTGCTGAGCCTCGTCGCCTCCACCAGGTCCACCACGTACTGGGCGACCGGTTGGCTGATGTGCACGTCCTCGACCCGTCGCTGGAGCGCCAGGACGTGCTCGCCGGTCAGCACCGGGTTGAGGCTGGTGCGGTCGGTCTTGCGCCCGGCCCGCCGCATGATCAGCTCGACCTCGTGGTCCCGGCCGGGGTAGCCGATCTCGGTCCGGATCAGGAATCGGTCGAGCTGGGCCTCGGGGAGGGGGTAGGTCCCCTCCTGT
Organism: uncultured Acidimicrobiales bacterium; assembly: GCA_963715325.1. Classification (GTDB taxonomy): domain Bacteria; phylum Actinomycetota; class Acidimicrobiia; order Acidimicrobiales; family SZUA-35; genus JAHELU01. Next base: position 73,346 of record CAVQRR010000005.1, on the reverse strand, counting down.
TCGATGGGGTTCTGGGTGCCGATCACCAGAAACGGTCGTGGCAGCTGCCGGGTGACCGCGTCGGCGGTGACTTGTCGTTCCTCCATCGCTTCGAGCAGCGCGGACTGGGTTTTGGGTGGAGCCCGGTTGATCTCGTCGCCAAGCACCAGATTGGCGAAGACCGGGCCCGGTCGGAACTCCGGTTCGGCGTTCGCCCCGGCGAGCACCGTTGCGCCGGTGATGTCGGCCGGGATCAGATCGGGGGTGAACTGGACCCGGGAGAATCGCAGCCCCGCCGCTTCGGCGACCGCTCTGGCGATCGCCGTCTTGGCGACCCCCGGTACGTCCTCCAGGAGGATGTGGCCGTCGGCCAGGACCGCGGTGATGATCAGTTCCAGCACCTGGCGCTTGCCAACGATGGCCCGCTCCAACTCGGCGATCAGCGCATCGGCGGCGCGTTGTACATCAGCGTGGCTCATCGGTCTGGTGATCCTAACCGTGGGGGACGGCCATCGAGGTGGCCGTCGAACCGAGCGGCGCCAGGTCGAGGCCCCGTTCCAGGTGGCCGATCACCGCCTCGATCATGGCATCGGAGGCGTTCGGGGCCAGGAGGTAGGCCGGATCGGTGACGCCGGCCGCCTTGGTCAACCGGTTGATCGTCTGCACCAGATCACCCCTGGCCCGGCTGTTCGACGGTACCCGGACCTGGTCGTCTATGGCTTTGAGCTCCCACGGGGTCCGCTGCAGGCCGACCTGTTCCGGCTGGACGACCTCCCAGGGTCCGGCGCTCTGGGCGCCCCGGCTCAGCTTGCGGTTGAGCCGGAAGGCGAAGAACGCCAGTGCCAGGCCGGCCACCACCACCAACAGCGGGAAGATCGAAGCCAGGGTCCCCATCACCGGACAACCGCCGACGCAGGAACCCCGGTGGATCGTTCTGCCATCACACGCCGGCCATCGGTCGATCGGCGGTGCTGCGGCGGGCCACCTCGTTGAGCTCCCGGACGTGTTCCACCATCAGGTCACGGTCGGCCGCGCTGGCCTGGCCGGGGGCGAACCGGGCCAGTGCGAACAGATCGCAGATCGGGGCCAGCGGCACCGCGAGGTCGGGCCGGGTCCGCTCCACTCTGGCGTGCCATTCGAACGGGGTCTCGTTCGGCCGCCTGCTCGGCAGACCGGCCATTCCCCGCTCGACGGCGTAGAACGCCAACCGGATCGACCGGGTCGGATCCTCGTCGTTGGCCAGCATCGAGAGGAGCTTCTCCAGCTGATCCTCCGAAACTTCGGTGCCGGCCAGCCGCCCGTAGTCGAAGCCGGCCGGAGGACGGTTGCGGTGCAGGTACACCGCGGTGGCGATGCTGAGCGCCGCCAGAACGGCGATGGCCGTCGCCACCCACGCCCATGGGAGGTCACTGGTCTGATCGAGGAGTTGTTCGATCGGGCCACCGTCCTCGGCGATGTCGATCGGGCCGATGGTGGGGCCGTCGTCGAGGGTCACCGTTCCGTCGGCATTCGGGGTGAGCTCCCGGGCTTCACCCCCCGGCGAGATCTCGGTGGCGGTGATGCCGTCGTTCTCACCGTCGGCCCGGAATTCGACCACAGTCCCGTCCGGTCTGACGAGGTCGAAGCCACCACCGCTCGGTACCAGCACGGTGTCGTCCGGGCCGATCTCGTCGAGTGGCACGATCTCGAGGTTGCCGTTCTCGTCGACCCGGATGGCAGACAGATCCCCGTCGTCGAACGCAACCCCGCTCCCGGGATCGGGCTGGTTGGCCACCAGATCACCGTTCGGTTCCAGCTCGATTCTGACCGGGCCCGCCTCGGTGTCGACCACGATCGGTTCACCGCCGGGATCGGTGCCGCCTTCGGGGCCGGATCCGTCACCGGGCCGAATCACCACGTCGCCATCGTCGCTCGCCACCGCCGACGAGGCGCCGCCGGCCGCGATCTCGGTGCCGCTGAGTCCGCCGTCTTCGCCGGGCCGGAGCCTCAGCCGTGAGCCGTCCGGCCTGGTGATCTCCAGCCCGTCATCAACCGGTCGGAGCAGGAAGTCGCCGTCGCCGATCTCGTCGGGACCCACCGGTTCCAGTTCGCCATCGTCGGTGATCCGGATGCCGACGAACTCGCCGTCGGCGGCGGGGGTCAACACCCTGGAGGTGTCGGATGGCCATGCCGAGTCGCCAGGGATCGCCCGGCGGGGATTGCCGTCCTCGTCGACCTCGATGACGACCTCGCCGCCTTCGGTCCGGATCACGATCGGCCTGCGGCCAACGTCGCCATCGCTCCCGCCGCCGTCCAGGTTGCCGCCGCCCTGACCGGCCTCGTCGGCGGCCGGCTCGGAACCGTTGGATCGCTCACCGCGCTCGCCCTCGGCTCCAGCACCGCCATCGCCCTGATCGGACTGTTGGCGGCTCCGCTGCTCGAACTGCTCCTTCGGTTCGGTGGTGACCGCCATACCGACCAGCACCAGGGCCAGCAGAAAGCCCGGGACGGCAAGCCACCCCAGGTTGGCCCGTCCGCTGCTCATGCCACGCATCCCCCCATCATGGCCCCACGGGGGCTCGGCCGCTCCGCGGCCAGTCTATCGGCGGTGCGGCTCAGGGCTGAAGCGTGCCGCTGCCGTCATCCTCGTCGAGGACACCGATCTCCTCGGGGGTTCCCTCCGGGGTGACCGAGCCGACCGCGGCGGTGGAGCGGTCGATCAGGATGTCGTAGAACTTCTCCGGCTTGTCGAGGTAGGGGATGAGACCGAGGGCCTGGTCCTGACCTGCGGACTCCACCCGAAGGATGCCGTAGTGGAAGATCTCGGCCGGGATGGTGGTCTTGTAGGAGATATCGGTGACGCGGGTGAGCGGCATGGTGGAGATCTCGGAGCCGAGAAAACCGGTGAGGCCGATGATACGCCGGTTGGTGATGTAGAGCCGGTCGAAGAAGGCCCACTTCATGAATCGGTAGGCGAAGCGGGTCGTGATGAACAGCACCGCAACCAGCGCAAGCCCCTGCCGGCCGACGATGACGTAGCCCAGGATGAGCGCCGCGATGCCGGCATAGGCCAGGCCCCGGTTCCATTCCCGCTTCCGGAACCGGAGGAAGGCCATGGTGACCGTTGACACGACCACGAAGATCCCGAATGTACCCAACTGGCGGTCGCCGGCCAGGACGGTGAGCAGGATCAGACCGGCCAGCGTCTCCAGGAATGGCTGAATGAGGATGGCCCAGTGCTTCCGCTCGTTGTAGAGGATCGACTCGGTTTTGATGAGAACGCTTGTCGGGTCCGGCGGAACGAACAGCGACGACAGGGCTCCCCGTCGTTGATACTCGCCGTTCGTGCCGACCTGCGCCACTGGTTCGACTAGTTCCCGGTTATCGGATGGCTGTGGGTGATGCCATCGTGGGTATGGGTGAAGCTGTCGAGCAGGGTGGTTGTCGTTCCTCCGCTGCCTCTGGGAATCACGGGCGGGTTGCTGCCGACCGAGGAGCCGGCCGAGCCGGCTCCCTCGAACAGCCCGGTCAGGAACTGGCCGATCGAACTCAGCAGTTGCACGATGAAGCTGGCGAAGTTGCCCGCAGTGTCACCGGCCGCGGCGCCGTCGCTGTAGATGAGGAAGATGACGAATGCGAAAGCTAGTGGATACACCCATTTTGGCATTTTTGCCTCCGAGACGCCCAAAAGGGGTCAACTCTAAGGTTCGACGGCTCCACCCGCACATACATACTAGTGTCCAGAACGCAAGTTCGTCGAAGCCACTCTCAAGATCGGCTGAAACAGGGCGGTTTTGAGCATTCACCGGGCGGATTGACATCAAACTGCCAGGTAGCCCGGACGATACCTCCGGCCACGCCGGAACAGGCGATCGGGGTCGGTACGGGGCGGGTGCGGGGCCGGTACGGGGTCGGTACGGAACAGGCGATCGGGGTTGGTACGGGGCGGGTGCGGGGCCGGTACGGGGCCGGTCCGAGGTCGTCACCGCGGCGTCGGCCCGGTTAGATGGGCGCCATGACCATCGTGAAGATCAACGCACTGGAGATTCCACCTCAAGCGGGAGATGAGATCGTGAAGCGGTTCACCGCCCGGCTCGACAGCCTGGCCGACGTTGCCGGGTTCGAAGGTTTCGAGCTGCTGCGGCCGACCGCCGACACCGAGACCCGCTGGTTCGTGTACACCCGTTGGGCCGATCAGGCCGCATATGAGGCCTGGCGCGACGGCGAAGGGGCCCGCAGGAGCCATGCCGAGCAGGAGACCGGGGAGGGCCAGGCCGGCAGAGCGCCGGTCAGCATGGGAGCGACCCTGCTGGAGTTCGAGGTCGAGGTCGCCGCCGGCCCGAGCGGCGCCTGACCCGGGCCTCGGAGAGCCGCGAGCCGCCACTGACCGATCTCGATCTCGTTGAGCGAGGGAACCACGGCTTGCCACCGAACCGGGGCCAAACCACTATTGGCCAATGAGCGAACGACCCGAATTCGGCATCGCCCTGCGGCTCCTGCGGGGGGCCAAGGCCGAGGCCCGCAACGCCGAGGCGCTCGGCTTCGACTACCTGGCCACCGGCGAGCACATCATGTTCCACGGCCCGACGGCCAACAACATGGTGTCGTTGGCGGCTGCTGCCGGAGCCACGGAGCGGATCAAGTTGATGAGCGGGATCGTGCTGGTGCCGCTGTACCCACCGGCGCTGCTGGCCAAGCAGGTGGCGGTGCTCGACGTCGTCTCCGACGGTCGGTTCCACCTGGGCGTCGGGGTCGGCGGGGAGTTCCCAAAGGAGTTCCAGGCGGTCAACGTGCCGGTGGAGGAGCGGGGGGCCAGGACCAACGAAGCCCTGGAGGTCATCGACAAGCTGTTGACCGAAACCGACGTGACGTTCAACGGCCGGTTCACCACCCTGGACGGGGTGACCATCGCCCCCCGCGGGGTGCAGCAGCCGCGTGTGCCGATCTGGGTCGCCGGCCGCAAGGACGTGGCGATGAAGCGGGCCGCCCGCTACGCCGAGGGCTGGATGCCCTACATGTACACCCCGGAGATGCTGGCCGAGAGCATGGACAAGATCGCCACCTTCACCGACGCCGCGGGCCGTTCCGAGGGGTCCGTGGCGGGCGGGCTCTACATCTTCACCTGCGTGCACGAGGATCGCGACACCGCCCTGGAGTTGGCGAACCGCCAGCTCAGCAGGCAGTACAACCAGGACTTCTCCAAGCTGGTCAGCAAGTACACGGTCGCCGGTTCCCCAGAAGACTGCATCGCCAGGCTTCAGGAGTACATCGACGCCGGTGCCGGCACCATCATGCTCAGCCAGGGTTGCCCGCCGGACTACGTCGACGAGAACACCACCGCCATCGCCGAGGCCGTCATCCCCGCCTTCCGCTGACACTCGGCGAGCGATCAGTGGCGGTGCAGCCACGCCAGCAGATCGGGCCCTGCCAACTCGGCGGCCCGGCGGTGATAGGCCTCGAGGTCGACCGGGTCGAGGATCTCCGCTGCGGTGCCGGATCGCCCGGCCCGGAAGAACGCCGAGCTGCTCTTGAGCACACCGAGCCCATCGGGCACCAGCATCGCACTGGACGCCTTCATGCTGGCGAAGCTCGCAGCCTCGCTCAACTCCCGGAGGTCGGGTTCGGCGATGTCGATCCCCAGTCCCTCGGCCAGCCTTGCCATCTCCCGGGGCAGGTCGGCCAGCAGATCGTCGAAGTGGACCAGGATCATGTTCGGCCGATCCCGTATGGCCCAGGCAAGCGAGAGATGGTGCAGCACGCCGGGCAGCGAATCGAGCCGCCGGGCCGGCTCGCCCCGCCAGGCGATCCAGGTCCGCAGCCAGTGGGCCGGGTCGCCCGTCTCGGCGTCGTTGCTTGGCTCCGTAGCCGGCTCATCGGGCTGATCGGCCTGGGTCGTGGGCGTGGTCGTTGCCGTGGCTTCGGCCTGCGGTTCCGCCGGGCCGGCGGTTGCCGCTTGCGTCAGTTGGCGGACTCGTTGACGGTCGATGTTGAGGCTCTGGTGGTGGAGCGACAGCGCCATGTCCAGCGGGTGACGGGCCATGGTGATGTAGCTCACATCGTCTCGGATCGGGAGACCGTCGAGCGGGGTGTGGGTCTTGATGAACCGGCGGTGGGTCTGGGCCTCCAGTGAGGCCAGCACCTCGTCGAGGGGGTTGACCAGCCAGTCGAGCCAGGGGGAGAGCTCGCGCAGTGGTCGTGGCAGCTCGGCTCGGCCGAAGATCAGCAGCGCACACAGCATCTGCATCCACGTCGTGCCGCTCTTCGATCTGGTCGTGATGACGATGTCGTCCGGTCGGAACCGCAGGGCCGACCAACGGCCGCTGTCCTCGTCTGGCGACCGGTAACGAACGGGGATCTCGGCCACGAACGAAGCTTACGATCGTCGATCACCAGGGGTCCATCATGTTGCCGCTGCGAGCGCCGGTGTCGGTGATCCGGCCGGTGGAGTCGACCCCGCACCGGCTCGACCCCGCCGCTGTCGACCCGCCGGACGAGGCGGGCCGGCAACCGACGGTCGGCGCACCGGTCACGATGTAGATCGACTACCTCCTGATCCAGCCCTGAGCCAGGGGGCTGACCGTGGCCTGAGGCCTCATACCGCTAGATGGCGACCTGGACGCCGACCTCCACCACCCGGTCGTGGGGTAGGCCGAAGAACCGGGCCGCGTCGGCGGCGTTGCGGTGGGTGAAGGCGAACAGGTGCTCCCGCCACAGGGCCATGCCAGGCACTTCGGTGGCCAGCACCGTTTCCCGGCCGATGAAGTAGGTGGTGTCCTCGGCGGTGAAACCGAACTGGGAGGAAACGATTTCGCCAAGCGCCACCGGAACGTCCGGCTCCTCCATGAAGCCGTAGAACAGCCGGATCCGGTAGAAGCCCTCGCCGAGGTCTTCCACCGTCGACCGGCGAGCCCGCTCGACCCGTGGCCGCTCGCCGAAGTCGACCGACACCAGCACAACCGTCTCGTGCAGCACCTCGTGATGTCGCAGGTTGGTCAGCAGGGTGCGAGGGGTGGCGTCGGGATCGGCCGACAGGTAGATCCCGGTTCCCGACACCCGCTGGGGCACGCTCTTGGCGATCGACGAGACGAACTGCTCCGGTGGCACCTTCGACTCGGACAGCCTGGTCGCCAGCAGCTGCCGGCCCCGCTTCCAGGTGGTCATCAGGGTGAACCCGATGACGCCGATCACCAGCGGGAACCAGCCGCCGGAGGGGACCTTGATGATGTTGGAGCCGAAGAAGGTCAGGTCGACCAGCAGGAACGCCCCGGTCAGTCCGACCGAGGCCGGCGTGGCCCAGCCCCAGCGATCCCTCATGACGAGGAACAGCAGGAGCGTCGTGATCACCATGTCGGTGGCGACCCCGACGCCGTAGGCGGCGGCCAGGTTGCTCGAAGACCGGAACGAGAACACCAGCCCGATGGCCGCCACCATCAGCACCCAGTTGATGGTGGAGACGTAGATCTGGCCGAACTGCCTGGAGGAGGTGTGGTCGATGTGTTGGCGGGGTAGGTAGCCGAGCTGGATGGCCTGGGCGGTCAGCGAGTAGGCGCCGGAGATCAGGGCCTGGGAGGCGATGACCGTGGCCATGGTCGCCAGGACGACCAGCGGCAAGACTCCCCAACCGGGGGCCAGCTCGTAGAACGGGTTCTCGATGGCCTCCGGCTCCCGCAGCAGCAGCGCCCCCTGGCCGAAGTAGTTGAGCACCAACGCCGGGAACACCAGTCCGAACCAGCCGAGGCGGATCGGCCGCAGGCCGAAGTGTCCCATGTCGGCGTAGAGCGCCTCGCTGCCGGTGACCACCAGGAACACCCCGCCAAGGGCCAGGAAGAAGACCCGGATGTCATCTGCCACGAACCGGATGGCGTAGATCGGGTTGATGGCGGCAAGGACGCCGGGGTCCTGCACGATCTGGATGATGCCGAGCAGAGCCAGGATGCTGAACCAGGCCACCATGATCGGGCCGAACAGGGCGCCGAGCACCGCGGTGCCCCGGTGTTGATTTGCGAACAGGATGACGAGGATCACCGAGGCGATGATCAGCACCCAGGGCCCGTCTCCAAGCGACGGTGCCGCCACCTCGAGGCCTTCCACCGCCGAGAGCACCGAGATGGCGGGGGTGATCATGCCGTCGCCGTAGAGCAGCGCAGTACCGAAGAGCCCGACGGCGATCAACGCCCCCCGGCCCTTCGACGTCGATCCCTTGCGCATGATCAAGGCGGTCAGTGCGAGGATGCCGCCTTCGCCATCGTTGTCGGCCCGCATCACGAAGATCAGGTACTTGATGGTGACCACCAGCACGAGCGCCCAGAAGATCAACGACAGCACCCCGAGCACCGCCGCTCGTTCGGCATCGAGGTCGGCCACATGGAACGCTTCCCGGAAGGCGTAGAGCGGACTGGTCCCGATGTCGCCGAAAACCACGCCGAGCGCACCCAGGGTCAGCAGCGCCACCGCCCCGGGCCGGGTCGGTGTTTCATGATGGGAAGTCTCGGTCATACGATTGTTCGGCCCCGTCTCGGTCCGTGGTGGCGGTGAGACCGGCGGTCGACCGCCGGTCTCCGACGACGAGGCTACAGGCCGTATCGGGTCGTTTCGGTGCGAATCCACTCACCGATTCGTTCACCGATCATGATCGCCGTGAGGTTGGTGTTCGCTCGAGGCACCGTCGGCATGATCGAGGCGTCGGCGATCACCAACCCATCCACGGCATGACACCGACCGTACTGGTCGACCACCGAGGCCCGGTCCTCGGCCGGTCCCATCTTGGCCGTTCCCACCGGGTGGTAGCCGGACCCGGAGGCTCGGCGGGCCAGCTCGGTGAGCTGGTCTTGATCGCTTCGGCCGGGATCGGGGAAGACGACGTCTTCGATCAACTCGGCCAGCGCCGGCTGCCTCGTCAGCTCCAACGCGTCCTGGAGCGCAGCGACGTTTCGGGCCACGTCCCGGTCGGTCACGCCGAAGCCGGTCTCGATGATCGGCATGGCGCTGGGATCGATGCCCCGCTGGCGGACCGAGCCCCGGCCCTCCACCCACTCCAGGCTGGCCGCCAGCCCGAACGCAGGTGGCCCGCTCCGCCGCGGCACCCTGGTGATCAGCTCGATGTTGACGTCGAGCGGCTGGTCGCTGCGGTCTGTGGTGTAGCGGGAGATGGTCTGGACCAACGGCAGGTCGGCGGCGCACAGCTCGGGGGCCTTGGCCGTCATCGCCACCAGCAGCGCCGGGTGGTCTGACAGGTTGGCCCCCACGCCGGGGAGATCGGCCACCTGGTCGACCCCGAGCGACGCCAGCTCGGTGGGGTCGCCGATACCGGATCGGACCAGGACCCCGGGGGTCTGGATCGCCCCGGTGGCCAGCACCACCAGCCTGGCCCCGATCGTCGATCGGTTTCCCGCCCCGTCCTGAACCTCGACCCCGGTGGCCCGGCCACCGTCGACCAGCACCCGAACCGCCATGGTGTCGGCCCGGATGGTGAGGTTCTCCCGCAGCCTTGCCGGTGCCAGGTAGCCGACCGCGGTGGAGATCCGGACTCGGCCGAGCTTGTTCATCGCCATCACCCCCACCCCTGAGGCGTCGGGGTGGTTGACGTCGTCGCACGCCGGGTGACCGATTGCTCTTGCGGCCTCGATGAAGGCGGCCTGGGTCGGCACCAACTCATCCGGTTGCCAGCGCCGGACGGTGATCGGTCCGGCGTCGCCGTGGTGGGGCTCGGAGCCGTAATCGAGGTCCCGCTCGAGGCGACAGAACGCCGGCAGCACCTCGGCCCAGGCCCACGCCGGGTTGCCCAGTTCGGCCCAGCCGTCGTAGTCGGCCGGGATGCCGCGAAGGGCGATGGTGGTGTTGACCGCGGTCGACCCGCCGGTGACCCGACCCCGGGGGAAATGCACCGGCCGACCTTCGGGCACGGCCCGGTAGTCGAAACCCCAGTCGTGGTCGACGAGGGAGTTGCGGTGGCCGTCGATCAGGTCTTCGGGCACCGCCGATGCCGACTCGTAGTCCGGCCCGGCCTCGACCAGCACGACCCGGAGGTGAGGGTTCTCGCTGGCTCTGGCTGCGACCACGGCCCCGGCCGCTCCACCACCGACCACCAGCACGTCGATCGGATCGGTCTGGTCAGGGGCTTCGGTTGGCGACATCGCCCAACCATTCACGCCCGACGGACCTCTGTCAACGTCTGGCTGCCGGAGCCCGCCGCCCGTTGGGCCTCACCTCGATCCCGGCCCGGCACTGCTCCTATGCTGCGACGATGGCCAGAGATCTCGTCATCCGTAACGTGCGAATCATCGACGGCACCGGCGGTCCCTCCCGCAGCGGCGATGTGGCGGTCGAGGGAGATCGCATCGCCGAGCTCGGCGACGTCGGCTCGGCCGACGCCTCGACCAGGACCATCGACGGCCAGGGCCTCTGCCTGGCCCCTGGCTTCGTCGACGTCCACACCCACGACGACGGGGCGCTGCTGCGTCATCCCGGTATGGAATTCAAGCTGGCCCAGGGCTGCACCAGTGTCGTGATCGGGAACTGTGGCTTCAGTGCGGCCCCGGCCCGCGAGGGCGAGCACGACTCCAGCGGGCTGATCGGGGTCCGACCGACCTGGTCCGACCTCGAGGGTTTCGCCGCCGCGGTGACCGAGGCCCGGCCGGCGGTCAACGCCATGGCGTTGATCGGCCACAACAGCATCCGCAGCCTGGTGATGGGCAACGAACGGCGGGATCCAAGCGACTCCGAGCTGGCGGAGATGAAACAGCACGTCGCCAGGGCCATGGCACAGGGGGCGTGCGGGTTCTCCACCGGACTGATCTACGAGCCCGGCCGCTACAGCGGTACCGAAGAGGTGATCGAATTGGCCCGGGAGTCCGCCGCCGCCGGCGGTCTCTACGCCAGCCACATCCGCAACGAGGGCGACCGTCTGCTGGAGGCGATCGACGAGGCGATCCGGATCGGTGCCGAGGCCGGGTTGCCGGTCCAGATCTCCCACCACAAGGCGGCGGGCAGGAAGAACTGGGGCAAGGTCGTCGAGTCGCTGGCCAGGGTCGATGAGGCAAACGCCGCCGGGGCCGACATCACCCTCGACGTCTACCCCTACACCGCGGGGAGCGGCCCGATGGCCCAGTACTTCGACATCGAGCGGATCGACCCCGAGCTGGCGTCGGTCATCCGCTTCGCCAGTTGCCCGGCCTTCCGGGACTACGAGGGCAAGATGGCGGTCGACGTCGCCGCCGCCCAGGGAGTCGACGTGGTCGACGTGATCCGCCAGGTCCTCACCGCCCCCGACGGCGACAAGACGATCTGCATCCAGTTCATCATCGACGAGGCCGACATTGCCACCAACCTCCGGCACCCGCTGATGATGGTCGGCTCGGACGGCGTTGTCGATCTGCGGGGTCAACCCCATCCCCGCCTGTTCGGCACCTTCCCCCGGGTGCTCGGCCACTACGTCCGGGATCAGGCGGTGCTCCCCCTCGAGGAGGCGATCCGCCGAATGACCGAGCTGTCGGCCCGCCGCTTCGGCCTCACCGATCGGGGGCTGATCGCCGAAGGTCGTTTCGCCGACCTGGTGCTCTTCGACCCCGAGTCGGTGATCGACACCGCAACCTACGACGACCCGAAACAGGAACCGGTCGGCATCGAGGCGGTGATCGTCAACGGTGAGCTGGCCTACCGGTCCGGCACCCACACCGGCGTCGGCGCCGGCCGGATGCTGCACCACGAGCCGATCGGCTGACCAGCTGCGCTCGGTCGCCGTTCGGCCGGAGCCGGCCTCCGCATCCCCGATTCGGGGGAATCAGCTGCCGAAGACCGCTCGACTGTCGTCGATGAAGTGCAGGGCGACCTGGGTTTCGGCGTGGCCGAGGTCTTCGGCCGGAAGCGGGATGCAGACCGTGCCGGAAAGGGTGCCACCGGCGAACACCTCTGCGAAGTCGTCGAACCCGCCGTCGAGCACCCCGCAACCGAAGAACTCGGTCTCGATGGTCGAGGGGTCGTAGGCGGCGGCGGTGGCCCCACCGAGCAGCTCCCAACTGAAGTTGAAGCCCGGCGACAGCGGTTCCTTGACCGCTTCCTGCAGCACGAGTTCGACATCGAAGCCGACGAACAGCACCCCGTCCGGCGGTGGGCTGTTGAACTGGTTGTCGGCCAGCACCTCGGCCGTGATGTCCCGAGGTGGGCCGATGGTGGTGGTCCAGACCGATCCGTCGGCATCGCCGAAGGTGTTCCAGGTGATGTTGACCGGCTGATCGTATGGCAGGGGGGAGTCCCGGGTGCCGAGTGCGGCGCCGCCGTCGGCTTCGAAGCCCGTCGTCGGCTCCTCCTGGTCGGCCTGTCCGACCTGCTCCCCATCGGTGACGTCATCGGTGGGTTGGCCGACGACCGGCTCCTCAGCAACGTCCTCCACCACCACGGTTCCGTCCGGTAGTTCGGTGTTCGAGGCCACAAGGGCGACCAGGGCCACACAGCCGCCGAGGGTGGCCAGCAGCAGGACGCCGATTCCGATCACCACCTTGAGCCCGGTGGACATGCCCGACTTCTGGGGCCCGGCCGGGGGAGGGGCCGGGGCGTAGGCCTGCTGCATGGTCGGGTCCATCGGCGCCGCCGCGTAGGGGTACTGCTGTGTCGGGTCCATCGGCGCCCCGCCGCTCTGGAATCCCTGCGGGGCGGGAGGGTGCAACGGCTGCACGTGCTCGGTCCACTGCGTCCCGTCCCAGTAGCGCTGGGTGTTCTCCATCGACGGGTCCCGGTACCAGCCCGCCGCGATGTTGGTGCCCTCGGATGACATGGCCGTCAGGTTACCGTCCTTCCGCCCCCCGAGGCGGAAGGTGCGGCGATGCCCCCCGGCGGTTCGACGGCCCGGCTGTCGCTACAGCCGAAGGGCGGTGGAGAAGTCGGGCACGCCCTGCCAGCGGCCGGCATTGCCCGAGGCCCGCATCACGGCGATCGTCTTGATGACCTCGGGATTGGCCAGCCCGTGGGGGGCCTCGCCGGTCAGCACCCGGATCACGTTCTCGGCCTGGCGGATCGGGCACTGCTCGAGGAAGGTCGGCGAGAACCCGGCGATGTGCGGGGTGACGATGCAATTGGCCAGTTTCAGCAACCGGTCGTCTGGGTCGATCGGTTCCACCTCGGTCACGTCGAGGGCCGCCGCTTCGATGGCCCCGGCCTCCAGGGCGTCTGCCAGTGCCGCGCCGTCGACGATGGGGCCGCGGGCGGTGTTGACCAGGATCGCCGTCGGCTTCATCAGCGACAGGGTGTCGGCGTTGATCAGATGACGGGTCTCGGCGGTGGCCGAGCAGTGGATGGAGACGAAGTCCGACTGGGTCAGCAGCTCCTCCAGCGACAGCATCTCGACCCCGAAGATCTCGGCCGTGGTCGCAGGGACGTACGGGTCGTAGGCCACGACCCTGGACGGTCCGAAGCCCCGGACCCGGGCCGCGAAGCCCCGACCGATGTCGCCGAAGCCGATGATGCCGACGGTGTGCCCGGCGATCCGGCGGGTCCGCTGATGGAATCGCTGGACGGTCCCGGGCCTGTCGCTGCTCCAGGTTCCTTCCCGCATCGCCGGGACCGCGTCGTGGATCCGGCGGGTGATGCTGAGCAGCATCGCCATGGCGTGGTCCGCCACCTCGGCGGTGTTCACCCCGGGGACGTTGCAGGCCAGGATCCCCAGCTCGGTGGCGGCGTCGAGATCGATCGAGTCGACGCCGACCCCCATCCGGCTGACCACCTTGAGGTTTGGGCAGGCTTCCAGCACCCGGCGGGAGGTCAGGGGGACCACCCCCACCTCGGCCCCGTCCGCCTCGGCCAGCAGGTCGATCAGCTCGTCCTCGGTCCGCACCGGCTTCTCGACGACGTCGAACCCGGCGGCCTCGAAGAGGTCGGCCCGGTTCCAGGGACTTGCTTGCAGTGCGATTCTCACGGTCTGCTCCTTGTGGTGTCCGTCGGGGTTCGATCGGCTGGTCCATCGGCGTCGTCGACCAGTCGACCGTTCTCATCTCGAATCTCCGGCCCTCGTACCCGGGCCCTGCCGTCGCCGAACTTGGCGTCGCGCTGATGGAGCACCTCGTGCAGACCCATCTCCTTGACGTCGGCCACCCACTGCTTGGCGCTTGGAGCCAGGTGGCCCCTGGCGTCGATCTCGGCCGCCACCCGCTGCATGGTCCGCGCCCCCATCAGCTCCATACCGAGGTTGATGACCCGCTTGTTGGCCGCCAGCAGATCGGCGTCGATCATGGCCAAGCGGTCTGCCAGCTGTTCCACTTCGGCCTCCAGCAGGTCGGGCGGCACCGCCTTCAACACCAGCCCGATCTCCGCCGCGTCTGCCCCGCTGACCGTGTCGCCGGTGAGGATCAGTCGTTTCGCCCACTGCGGGCCGGCGTTGTAGAGCCAGGTCGTGATCGGCAGCACCCCGAGGTCCCGGGCCGGGGGGAAGCCGATGCTGGCGTCGGTGGCGGCGATCACCAGATCGCAGAGGCCGATGATGCCGGTCCCGCCGGCGAGGCAGTGACCGTGGACCTGGGCGATGCTGGGCTTGTGCATGTCGAACAGCGGCATCAGATACTGCTGCATCCGTTCCAGCTGCCAGGTGTCGTCGTCGAAGCTGCGGGAGCCGCGGTAGGTCTTGTTCGGGTCACGGTCGGCTCCGAGGTTGCCGCCGCCGGTCAGGTCGTAGCCGGAGCAGAACGACCGGCCCGCTCCCTTGATGATCACGCAGTGGACCGATGTGTCGTTGTCGGCCTCCCACAGGGCGTCGTGGATCTCCTGCTGGATCCGACGATTGAGGGCGTTCAGCTTCTCCGGACGGTTGAGGATGATGCGGGCCCGCCCGTTCTCCACCTCGTAGATGATCTCGTTGGTTTCCATCGCCCGATGCTATGACCAGCGGCCGGGCCCGGCGAAACGACCGCCGACCGACCGCCCCATCCTCAGGGCAGGACGATGATCGCCTCGTGTTCGATGGTGACCACCGGCCGGTCGTCGGCGTACATCCGCATGTCGACGATGGCCCGCTCGCCGGCCCTGGAGTCGAACCGTTCGATCAGCCACGACTCGGCCCTGATCGTCGCCCCGATCGGGGCCGTCCCCTGGTGGTGGATCCTGCTGCGGACATGGACCCACGGTCCGGTCACCAGGTTCTCCTTGAACACCGTGTTGGCCAGGTTGGCGAAGGTCACCGGATGGGCGATCCGTTGCTCGGCGTAGAGGCCGAGATCGTCTCCCGCTCTTGCGCCGTAGTCGAGGTGGGTCTGGTCGAGCACCACTTCCAGCGTGGACAACGCCTCGCCGCGGCGAGGCTCCGGCGCATCGACCGACCGCCAGGCCTCGAGCGTTGCCCTCGGTTCGCCTCCGACCTCGGCCGCCACCACCACATCACCGTCTTGTTGGTCGGTCCCGATCGTGACGTCCACCCGGTCGCCGTCGAACACCGGCCTGCGCAACCGGAGCTCACCACCGCCCGACGTCAACCACTCGGTTCCCCAGGCCACGACCAGCGGGTGGGTCATGTAGGCGTACACCGTGGTGCCCGCCACCAGCGCCCGCTCGAAGCCGGCAGCCCGGGCACCCTCGTCGGTGTGGATCACGTTGTCTGCATGGTCCGCCAGGTTGACGGCGGTGGTCGACCATGTCTGCAGCGAGCTCATCGGTTCAGGCCTTTCGACGCTTCGTTCGTGGTCGGTGGCCCGTCGTCGGTGAGCGGCGGGCGGGAGATGGACGCGCCGGTGCTGGTGGCGAACGGCCCCTGCTGGTCGACCAGGGT
Source organism: uncultured Acidimicrobiales bacterium (assembly GCA_963715325.1). Taxonomy (GTDB): domain Bacteria; phylum Actinomycetota; class Acidimicrobiia; order Acidimicrobiales; family SZUA-35; genus JAHELU01. Next base: position 57,643 of record CAVQRR010000005.1, on the reverse strand, counting down.
GGCAGACGCCACCGCGATCCCGTCGGCGGCGATCTGCTGGACCACTTCCAGCCCCACCCAGGGGCCGACCGGGTAGCGGGCCAGGAACATCGTGTAGTCGGCGTTGATGTAGTGGATGCCCTCGGTGCCGCTGTTGGCCAGCGGGCAGGCGATGTCGCCGGAAACCGCAGCTCTGACCAGAGGCGACAGCGGCTCGTCGTCGACCAGTGTCAGGGTGTCGTTGGTCCAGACCCGGCTCCGCTCACCGGTTCCCATACCGCCTTCGACGGTACGGAACAGCCAGCCGTCGTCCTCGGCGGCCCCGGTGTTGCCGTTGTCGGTCGGCACCGCCTGGGGATCGGGCCAGGGGCTCGACCGGGGCTGCCAGATCCGGCCCGGCGGCTCGTCACCCTCCACCAGGAACAAGCCGGTCACCCTGGCCACCTCGTGGCCCTGGCAGGTGGCGATGGCGTCTGCCACCCTGACCTTGCGCCCGTTTCGGACCGTGGCGGTGGTGATCTGCACCGGGGCCATGGCGGCGGGGCGGAACAGGTCGACGGTCAGCCGGGCCGCCCGCCAGCCGGGCCCGCCGCACTCGCCCTCCAGGGCCCGGGCCGCCAGCCCGCCGAGCAGCCGACCGTGGAGCATGTCCGCGGCCCACGGGCCGCGGGCCCGGTCCTCCGGCTCGAAGCCGTTGTCGCCGAGGTGGAAATAGGATTCGGTCACCGTCGATGGGTTTACCATCGGCCTCGCCCGGGCCACAAACCGGCCAGGTCGACCCGGCCGCCGCCGTTGGTTCCCGCCTCGCCCCGGTGCGGCCGAGTGCGATAACAATAGGGGCATGACTGCGACCGATTCGACCGCCACCGACCAGACAGACGCACCGGCCGAGACCGAGGACGAGTTCCGAGCCCGCTGCCAGGCGTTCCTGTCCGAGCACGCAACCGGGCTGGTGTTCGACCAGCCCGATCCCCGTGGGGCCAACGAACTGGAGGCGTGCAAGGCGTTCCAGCAGAAGGTGGCCGCGGCGGGGCTGGCCGGTGTGACCTATCCGGCGGCCTACGGCGGTCTCGGCCTGTCGAAGAGCTACGACCGGATCTGGCGGGAGGAGTACTCGAAGCACCACGACATGACCAGCCAGTTGACCATCAGCCACGGGATGTGCGTGCCGATGCTCGCCGAATACGGCAGCGACGAGCAGAAGGCGGCCTACCTGGCCGATGCCATCGCCGGGCGGACCGTGTGGTGCCAGATGTTCTCCGAGCCCGGCGCCGGCTCCGATGTCGCCAGCCTCCAGACCAGGGCCGAGCTCGACGGCGACGAGTGGACCCTCAACGGCCAGAAGGTGTGGACCACCCTGGCCCACGTGTCGGACTACGGGATCATCGTCGCCAGGACCAACCCCGACGTTCCGAAGCACGCCGGCATCTCGATGTTCATCGTCGACATGCGGGCACCGGGGGTGGAGATCCGAGCCATCAACCAGATCGACGGCGGCAAGCACTTCAACGAGATCTTCTTCACCGACGTCCGGCTGCCGAAGAACGCCCTCATCGGTGAGCTGAACGCCGGTTGGCGGTTGGCCACCGCCATGCTGATGTACGAGCGGGTGGCCATCGGCACCGGCTCCAGCTCCGGCATCAAGACCCCGACCTCGGACTTCTTGATCAAGACCGCCCGCCACCACGACAAGCTCGGTGACCGGGTGACCCGCCAGGCACTGATGAAGCTCTACGCCGAGGAGACCACCAAGAGCCTGGTGTCGCTGCGGACCAGGGCCGAGCTCAAAGCGGGAAACACCCCCGGACCGGGCGGCTCCCTCGGCAAGCTCCACGGGGCCAAGATCGCCAGGATGTCCCGGCTGCTGATGATGAACCTGGCCGGGCCGGCCGGTGCGGCCTGGGACCCGGCCGCCGAGGACGGTGACCGGCTTGCCAACTCCACCCTCCGCAGCTTCTCTTCCAACATCGCCGGCGGGACCGACGAGATCCAGAAGAACATCATCGGCGATCGGGTGCTCGGCCTGCCCCGCGACATCAGCGTCGATCGCGAGGTGCCGTTCAAGGAGCTCAAGGTCGGCACCCAGAACTGAGTGTCCGAACAGGCCCGATGGTGGCGGCAGAGCAAGTGGCGGGCCTTCCTGGCCCTCGGCTCCACCTACCTCATCATCGTCCTCGCCACCTCGTTCTCGTTCCTGGCCCTGCCGTCCATTTCCGAGGATTTCGGGGTCACGCTGCGAGCGGTGGGCTGGGTGGTCATCACCGAATCGCTGCTCATCGCCGCCCTGCTGCTGCCCCTCGGCGGGGTGGCCGACGCCGTTGGGCGGAAGCGGGTTCTCACCGCCGGCATGGTCGTGTTCGGGTTCGGCACGCTGTTCACCGGGCTGGCGCCGACGTTCGCGCTGGTCATCGCGGCCCGGGTGGTGATGGCCCTCGGCAGCGCCCTGATCCAATCGGTGGCCACCGGCATGCTCGCCGCCGCCTTCCCGCCTGAGGAGCGGGGGCTCGCCATCGGCGGGCAGACCACCGCGGTGGCGGTCGGCTCCGCCATCGCCCCGTTGGTCGGTGGCATCGCCCTCCAGGTCCTGTCGTGGAACACGTTGTTCCTGTTGCTCCTGGTGCCGGTGGCGGCATCGCTGCTGTCGATCCGGGCCCTCATCGAACCGGACAGGATCGCCGGCAACGACCCGGGCCCCGCAGCCGGGCCCGCCGGCCGCCGCTTCGATCATCTCGGCGGTGTGCTGTCGGCACTCACCGTCGTGGTGTTGGTGCTCACCATCAACAACCCGTTCGCCTTGCCCTGGTTGTCGCCCGGTGTGTTGGCCGGTGGAGTGTTGGCGGCGGCGCTGTTGGCGGCGTTCATTCGCCGCGAGCTGTCGATCGACCATCCGATGCTGGAACTGCGACTGTTCGCCATCCCGCTGTTTCGAAACGCGGTGCTGGTCCGAGTCTTGGGGTTCGTCGCCGCCACCGCCAACCTGCTGCTGATCCCGGTGTACCTGCTCAGCGCCCGCGAGGTCTCGTCCGGTCTGGCCGGGGTGCTGATCTCGGTCCTGGCCCTCGGCATGGGCCTGTCGGCCCAGGTGTCGGGACGACTCTACGACCGGCTGGGGCCACGGCTGCCATCGGTGCTGGGGCTGACGTTACAGATCGGCACCGCCGGGTCATTGGCCTTCTCGAACGAGTCGACGCCGCTCGGTGTCGTCGCGGTGGTGGCGTTCCTGGCCGGCGTTGCCATGGCGCTGTGGAACGTGCCCAACAACAGCGCCATGCTGGCCGCAACCCCAGTTGCCTCGCTGGGCGTCGGCGGGGCGTTCACCAACGTGACCAGAACCGTCGGCAATGTGATCGGGCAGGCCTTGGCCACCGCGGTGGTGGCCGGGGTGATGGCGTCGAAGGGCTTCGACGTTCCGCTGGACGAGCTGGGGGAGACCGCGGGGGCCGCCTCGGCCTTCATCAGCGGCTGGAAGGTGGCGTACCTGATCGCCGCCGGATTGTCGGCGGTCACGCTGGCGGCGGCGCTGCGACTCCCGGCCCATCCGGTACCGGGCGCTACCACCGCAGTGGGCTCCCCGACCGGCCGAGCCCGGCCTTGACCGACGGCCGGCCCCCGCCGGCGAAGCGCGGGTCGGTGCAGCCGATCAGAACGGGCAGTGCTCGACGAGTGGTGCTTTATCGAACCTTGGCCGACTCCAACGCCTTGGCCATGCCGGACGCCGCCCGGTCGCCGATCCGGTTGAAGATCAGGCCGAGGATCGGATCTGCGAACTGGAGGATGCCCTTGAGCTCGAGGGTTGCCTCGTAGCGCACCGTCGAACCGGTGTCGGCCGGCGTGACTTCGATCACGTCGTAGCTGCGGAGCAGGGAGGAGTTGGCCTCGACCACGGTCCGCCGTGGCCGGTCGAACTCCAGGGTCTCGTAGCGAAGGGTGGTCCCGCTGACCTTGACGTCGTAGGCGGCGCCGGTTCCGGGCTCGGTGCCCTCCACCAGCTTCGACGATTGCACGCCCGGATCCCAGCGCTCGAAATTGCGAAGGTCGGCCATGTAGTCGAACGCCCGGTCGGCGTCCCACGGTGATTGCACGGTCGTGCTGTAGTGGGCCATGAGATTCCTCTTCTGGTTCTGTTTCTGGTTGTGGTTCTGGTTGTGGTTCGGGGACGGTCGATCAGTCGGTCAGTCGATCAGGGTGTTGGCGAAGATCTGCCATGCCAGCAGGCTCTTGGCCACCAGGCTCAGCACGATGTAGACGGTCTCGCCGTACACGTAGTCGGACCATTTCCCGATCCGCCGGTACTGCAGCCACTGGTTGATGGCGAAGGTGTTGAAGAAGAAGAAGATGGTGAAGATGATGCCGTACACGAATCCCGGTGGGCCCTCGCCGTCGCCCTGGTTGACGTTGACCGCGATGTAGACGGCGATGGCGAGCCAGGGGCCGATGCCGGCGATGCAGCCGAACCAGAACGGCGTCCACCAGGTCCTGCGATCCTGGTGGTTGACCATCTCCATGATCCAGCCGAACAGGATCATGGCGGCGTTGGCGAACGCCAGGCTGATCAGCGCCGCCAGGTCGGTGATCCCGGTGACCAACGAGATCAGCACGATCATCAGTGTCGACGAGATCGAGTACTCCACCCATCGGAACCGGTTTCGACCTCGACGGAGCTCGGACTTGTAGCCGCTGAAGCCCAACGGCGAGGCGATGATGAAGTGGAACAGGGCGGACAGGAACAGGAACGAGGCCGTGGCCCACGCCAGCGGCACGTCCAGCACGCCGTTGATCGTGCCGTCGGCCAGCGGGGTGCCGGGTGGGCCGTTGAGGCTGAAGGTGCTGACCTCCAGCTTGAAGTCGTTTCCCAGCACGACCATCAACAGCCCGGAGACGAGGTGGAAGACACCCATGACCAGGTTGAAGAGCCGGAGCTTGCCGAACCTCGAGTCGTCGATCGAGACCGTTTCCCGCTGAAAATCGATCGTGGTCGTTGTCATGACTGGGTGTTCCGTTTCCGTTTCTGCTGGCCACGGCGTGGCGCCGGGTATGGATGCGATTCGAAGCGTCGAACGGTAAGCGACATCGGGCCGCCGAGCTTCGGAGCTGCATTCACCGGAACCGCGACCGGCGATCCTCTGTCTACCCCATCGGCAGCGATTCCAAACCCGGTCGATCGAGAAACCGACCTCGGTTCAGCGGCCGAGGGCTACGGGAACGTGATCGTGAAGCCGTAGCTTGTCGACGTGTCGACCCCGCCGTTGGCCGTACCACCGTCGTCGCTCAGCTCGATGGTGAGGTTGGCCGTTGCGGGACCGGCCAGTGCGGTGAACGTCAGCTCGCCGGTGATGGGATCGATGCTCGGTGCAACCGAGAACTGGCCGGGGTTGTCGTTGGCGGTGACGGTGAACGTCAGGTTCTGGCTCGACTCGTTGGCCGCGCCGACATCGATGGCGGTGGCCCAGCCGGCGAACGAGTTCGCCCCCGGTCCGGTGCTGACCACGTTGCCGCCCCCGGTGAAGGTCGGCTGATCGTTCACCGGGGTGATGGTCACGGTGACGGTGGCGGTGGCGCAGTTGCCGCCGAGATCGCAGACCTGGTAATCGAAGCTGTCGACCCCGTTGGCATCTGGGTTCGGGGTGTAGTCGATTGTCCCGTCGCCGACCGGTGTGGCGGTGCCCAGGGAGGCGGCGATGGTGATGCCGACCGACGTCGGGTCGATGTCGGCGTCGCTGTCGTTTGCCAGGACCGCGATGTTGGTGGTGGTGGCGTCCTCGTCGACGGCGAGTGCGTCATCGACCGCGGTCGGGTCCTGGTTGGCCAGGGTGAGGTTGAGGGCGCTCGGGTAGTCGGCGGTCATGCCGATCCAGGCGTCCGCGTGATTGAACAGGAGCTTGACCACCAGGGCCCGACCGGTGGGCACGGTGTGGGTCACCGAACCGAGGTCGATCGGACGGTTGACGAAGTCGGCGACGCCATCATTGAACGGGTCGAGGTGCAGGTCGGCTTCGGCCAGCTTGGTACAGGCGAAGCCAAGGCAGTCGTAGAGGTAGACGTAGAGGTGGCCGTTGTCGTTGATGTTGTAGTTCTTGGTGGTGGCCCACAGGTCGAGCACCACCGGTCCATCGAGCTCCAGTGGCGCCGTGGCGGTGTGGGCCCAGAGCTGGTACTTGGCGCTGTTGAACTCGAACTCGGAGCCGTAGCTCTTGTCGATCGTCAGGCCGGGGTCGCCGTCGCCGTCGGAGTCGAACGGTGGCACCGTCGACGGTGGCACGGTGCTCACCAGGTCGTAGAGCCAACTGGTCGATCCGGAATCGCCGAGGTAGAAGACCTGGTTCACGCTGCCGGTGTCGACCGTGATGGTCACCGTTGCGGTGTCGGTGCTGCCGCCGGGATCGGTCACCTCGTAGGTGAAGCTGTCGGTACCGGCCCAGGCCGCATTCGGGGTATAGAGGTAGGAGCCGTCGGCGTTCAGGGTCAGCGCCCCGTTTGCCGGCGGGGTGACCGGCGTGGTGTTCACCGTCAGTGCCTCGCCGTCGACGTCGTAGTCGTTGGCCAGGACACCCGGCGCCGGCACCGACAGCGGGGTGTCGACGACGGTGACCCTGGCGTCGTCGCCGGCGCTCGGGGCGTCCGGCAGCGGGTTGACGGTGATGGTGACGGTTGCGGTGTCGGAGCCGCCGTTGCCGTCGATCAGGGTGTAAACGAATGTCTCCACGCCGTTGAAGTTCTCGTCCGGCACATAGTCGAACGTGCCATCGGCGTTGTCGGTGATCGTCCCGCCGACCACGGTCGACAAGACCGCGCTTGCGTACTGGGGGGTGTCGCCGTCGACGTCGCTGTCGTTTGTCAGCACATCGAAGATGATGCCGGCCAGATCGTCCTCGTCGATGGATCGGGCATCGTCGACGCCGACCGGGTCGTCGTTGACCGGGGTGACGGTGATGGTGGCGGTGGTCGCCGCGGTGTCTTGGCCGCCGTTGGCGGTGCCGCCGTCGTCGCTGGCGGTGATGGTGATGGTGGCGGTGCCGTTGCCGTCGGGGATGGGGGTGTAGCTGAGCTCGCCGTTGGGGGCGATGCTCGGTTGGGTGGTGAACAGGGTGGGGTTGTCGTTTGAAACGGTGTAGCTGATGGTCTGGCCGGCCTCGTCGGCCGGGCCGGGCACGGTGGTGGCCCAGGCGGCCTCGGCTTGGGGGCCGGCGTCTTCGGCCACGGTGAGGTCGGCGCCCAGTGCCAGGATCGGCACGTCGTTGACCGGGGTGATGGTGATGGTGGCGGTGGTGGTCGTGGTGTCGATGCCGCCGTTGGCGGTGCCGCCGTCGTCGCTGGCGGTGATGGTGATGGTGGCGGTGCCGTTGCCGTCGGGGATGGGGGTGTAGCTGAGCTCGCCGTTGGGGGCGATGCTCGGTTGGGTGGTGAACAGGGTGGGGTTGTCGTTTGAAACGGTGTAGCTGATGGTCTGGCCGGCCTCGTCGGCCGGGCCGGGCACGGTGGTGGCCCAGGCGGCCTCGGCTTGGGGGCCGGCGTCTTCGGCCTCGGTGAGGTCGGCGCCCAGTGCCAGGGTCGGCTTGTCGTTGACCGGATCCACGGTCACCTCGACCCTGGCCACGTTGCAGAACTCCAGCGCATTGCAGACGAGATAGTCGAAGCTGTCCTGGCCCGACCAGTTCAGGTCCGGCTTGTAGGCCACCTCGGCCCCGTTCCAGGTCGCGTCACCGTTGGCCGGAGGGCGGACGATGGTCATGCTGTCCCGGTTGAGCAGGGCGTTCACCCCCACATCGTTGGCCAACGGGTCGATCAGGATGGTCTGATCCTCGACACCGGTTGCGGTGTCGGCGCTCAGCAGCGGCTGGGACGTGATGTCGACGATGTCGATGGTCACGGTGGCCGACGACGAAACCTTGCCGTCGGTGATCGCATAGCTGAAACCGGCCGGCCCGAAGTATCTGGGGTGGGGCACGAAGGTCACGGTCGAGCCGTCGGTGGTGGCAGCGCCTCCCTTGGCTGCGGCCACCGAGACGATTCTCAGTCGATCGCCATCGTCGTCCCCGTCGTTGGCCAGAACGTCGATGACGAGCGGGGTGTTCTCGTACCCGGTCGCCTCGTCGTCGACCGCCACCGGGAGGTCGTTGACCGAGACCACGTCGATGTCCACAACGCCGGTGGCAGTGAGGCCGGTCGGGTCGGCGAGGGTGTATTCGACCACGGCCTGCCCCCACCAGTTGGGGCCCGGGGTCAACACGACGGTGTCATTCTCGATCGTCGCCTCGAGGCGAACCGGTCGTTCGCCGGTCGCGGTTCCGGCTCGAATCCCAATCACGGAGACCCCGGTGATCGTGAGCCGTTCGCCCTCGTCGACGTCGTAGTCGTTGAGCAGCACCTCGACCGCGGCGGTTGTGTCCTCGCGGATGGTCACCTGGTCCGGCCCGGCCCGGGGCGCATCGTTGACGCTGCCAACGGTGATCGTGATCAGCCCCTCGTCGCAGGAGCCGTCAACGAAGCAGACCCGATACGGCACCGAGACCGTGCCGTGGAAGTCCGGCGGCGGTTCGAAGGTCATGATGCCGTCGCCCGAAAGCGTGGCGGTGCCGGCATGGGGCCGCCCGAACAGATCGATGCTGACCATCGGCGCGTCCACCAGAGCACCGAGGTCGAAGGTCAGCGACTGGTCCTCGCCGGTTTGCAGATCGACATCGCCTACGGCGTAGATCGGCGCCGGGACGACCTCCGGCTCCAGCTCCGGGGTGGTGAAGGCCATGGCCTCGGTCTCCGGTGGCGGCTCGATCGGGGCGGGGAAGGCACCGGCCACCGCGGCAACCGCAACCGCCCCGACGGCGCCGGCGCCCGTCGCCACCGAGGAACCGAGCGAGGCACCGCCGGCCGGGATCTGCACCAGCGAGGACAGCGGTCCCATCACCAGCCGGAGGCGGCCGATGGCGATGTTGAGGAAGGCTCGCACCACCGTGGGGTCGAACTGGGTGCCGGCGTTGTCTGCCAGTTCGGCCCTGGCGGTCACGGTCGACATCGGCTTCTTGTACGAGCGGGTCGAGGTCATCACGTCGTAGGCGTCTGCGACGGCGACGATCCGTCCGGCCAGGGTGATCTCGTCGCCGGCCAGGCCCAGTGGGTACCCCTGGCCGTCGTAGCGCTCGTGGTGCTGGGTCGCCGACTCGGCCCACTGACCGAGCCATGCCCGCAGTGGCTCCACCAACTCGTCGGCCATGGCGGGGTGATTCCGCAGAATCACCCATTCCTCCTCCGTCGGCTTCCCCGGCTTGTTGAGGATCTCGGGCGGCACCGCCAGCTTGCCGATGTCGTGGACCAGGCCGGACCAGTTGAGCAGCTCGAGGTCGCTGCCCTCCAGGCCCATCTCCTCGCCGATCATCGTGGCGTAGGCCCGAACCCGTTCGGTATGGCCCCTCGTGAGCCGGTCGTGGGAGTTGAGCGTGGCGGCCAGGCCGATGAGCTGCTCCGCCGCCTCCTGGGGGGTGGAGGAGCTGAACGTGCCCGCTTCGACCTGACGTTGGAGCTGACGGACGGTCCCGGCCCGTATCGCGGTCTTGAAGCGCGACGGCGCCCGGTCGGGAAAGACGAGCGACAGCTTGAAGAGCGCGGCCACGGGCAGGAGGCGACGAAGGGATCGATCGGCCAACCACAGCACGATGGTGGCGATCGCGGTCAGCCCGACCCACCAGATCGCGGTCGCGACGAACGAGCCCGGACGTGGAATCACCCTGCCGACGGCGATCACCGCGGCGATCGAGGCCGCGATCGGTGCGGCGTAGATGGCGATTCGTATCATCGCGGCCAGGAGCGGCCGACGTTCCCACTTCGTTGCGCCAGGACTCATAGAGACGGTTTTTGTTTCGGCGCCACGACAACCGACCTGAAACCGGCGGCGGTGATATGAGGGTCTGCCTACCGGATTCGGGCCGTTCGACCCAGACCCCGCGACGATCAACAAACAATGATCGATAGCAGTGGAGTCGCAGCGCGGACTTGAAGTAGTCTCACCTTCATTCTCGGGGGAGGGACTTGTGGCAGTAGCTACTGCGTCGACAACAGGTACGGCATCGGATCGTGGGTTCGCCACGTTGGCGTCGCGCGCCAGGCGCTGGGCGGAGCGGCATCCCGACCAGGTGGCGATGCGTCAGAAGGACTACGGCATCTGGCGGGAGACGACCTGGGCCGAGGCGTGGGACACCATCCTCACCGCTGCTCACGGCCTGCTGGCCCTCGGCGTCGATGTCGGCGACCGGGTGTCGATCCACTCCGAGGACCGCAAGGAGTGGGTCCTGATGGACTTCGCAACGGTTGCGGTCCGAGGGATCACGGTCGGTCTGTACCCGACCAACCCCGCGGCGGAGGTGGCGTACACCCTCAACGACTGCGGGGCCAAGATCCACATCGTCGAGGATCAAGAGCAGGCCGACAAGGTGTTGGAGCCACCACCGGACACCTTCCCCACCGTGGCCAAGATCATCTACCTCGAGCCGAGGGGCTTCTCGGAGTACGTCGACGATCGGTTGATGCCGTGGGAGGAGTTCCTGGTCCTCGGTGCCGAACACCGGGCGCAGCATCCCGAGGCCGTCGAGGCCCGCATGGCCGCCGCCGAACCGGACGACGTCATGACCCTGGTCTACACCTCGGGAACCACCGGGCCGCCCAAGGGGGCGATGCTCACCAACGCCAACGCCGAGTTCGGGATCAACATGTTGATCAATGCCGAGGAGCGGATGCCAGGAGGCGTGCCACCGAACGCCAAGGATCAGATCCTCACCTACCTGCCGTTGTGTCACGTCGCCGAGCGGCTCTTCTCCACTTGGCATCTGGCGTCGGCGGCGACGGTGCTCAACTTCGCCGAGAACATCGAGGCCCTCAACACCAACTTGCGGGAGGTTCAGCCGACGCTCTTCTTCGCCGTGCCCCGGATCTGGGAGAAGCTCCACGCCGGGGTGTTGATCAGGGGAGCCGACGCCTCACTTCTGAAGCGGTTCGTGCTGAACCGGGCGTTGTCGGTGGCGGGATGGATCGGCCGGAAGCGGGTGGAGAACGCCGGCCGCTGGACGCTGTCGACCAGGGTGGTCTACGGCATCGGCTGGGTGCTGGTCTACCGGGCGCTGCGGGAGCGGCTCGGGCTGCGCCACTGCCGCTATGCCGCCTCCGGTGCGGCGCCGATCGCCCCCGAGGTTCTGGAGTTCTTCATCGGTATCGGGCTCAACGTGTTCGAGCTCTACGGCATGACCGAGAACACCGCGGTGGCCACCGTCAACCTCGACGGCCGGATGAAGCTCGGTACCGTCGGTGAGCCCTATCCCCAACTGCGTGATGGATTCCGGATCGACGAGGTGACCGGCGAGATCCAGGTCAAGCACGACGGCGTGTTCGCCGGCTACTGGGGCAAACCGGAACAGACCGCCGAGACCTTCACCGAGGACGGCTGGTTGAAGACCGGCGATGTGGGTGAGTGGGTCGACGGGACCCACGTGAAGATCGTCGACCGCATCAAACACATCATCATCACTTCCGGCGGCAAGAACATCTCCCCATCGGAGATCGAGAACTCGCTCAAGACGTCGCCGTTCATCAACGAGGCGATGGTGATCGGCGATGGCCGCAAGTACCTCACCGCCCTGATCGCCATCGAGCTGGAGACCGTCGGCAACTGGTGCCTGAAGAAGAACATCCCGTACACCACCTACCGGGATCTGGCCGAGAAGGAAGAGGTCGTCGAACTGATCCAGGAGGCGGTCGACAGGACAAACGAGAAGTTCGCCCGGGTTGAAGGCATCAAATCCTTCCGCCTGATCCCCAAGGAGCTCGATCACGAGGACGGTGAGTTGACCGCAACGCAGAAACTGAAACGCTCGGCGATGGAAGACACCTTCGGCGAGCTGGTGGAGTCGATGTACTGATGGATCGACTCAAGCAGTTCAACCCCTTGTCATCGCCGTCGTCGGCGGCGATGACCGGCGTCGTGGTGGCCGCGGTGGTGTTCTACATCGTGCAGGCCATCGTCAACCCGACGGTGATGATCCAGACCCTGGCCAAGGCGCTCGGCCTTGGTGCCACCTACGCCCTGGTCGCCCTCGGCTTCGTGCTGATCTTCAAAGGGACCCAGGTCGTCAACTTCGCCCAGGGGGCCCTGGCCATGGTCGGCGCCCTGTTCGTGTCGTTCATGGTCAGCGACGGCCACATCCCGCTCACCACGATCAGGAATCCGTTGGTCGACATCGACCCGAGCTGGCTCGGTTGGTCCCTGAGCGTGCTGGTCGCGCTGGCCTTTGCCGGTGTGCTCGGCATGGTGCTGGAGCGGTTGGTCATCCGGCCCATGATCGGCCAGCCGTTGTTCTCGGTGGCGGTCATCACGCTCGGCCTGGAGACCATGCTGCGGACGATGGCCAACGACACGGTCCGCATCCAGCTCCGGCCCCTCAACATCCCCTGGGGCACCAGCGGGTTCACCCTCGGCGGGGAGACCGACGCCGCCGGGGCCACCACCGGTGGCGCCTTCATCGCCTGGTCATATGTTGCCTCGATCGTCGCCGCCGTGGTGGCTTTCCTGGCGGTGTTCTTCTTCTACCGGAGTCGGATGGGGGTGGCGATGCGGGCCGTGGCCTTCGATCAGGAAGCGGCCATGGCCCAGGGCATCAACGTCGGGCGGGTCTTCGCCATCGCCTGGATCGCCGGAGCGGTGCTGGCCGCCATCGGCGGGATCATGGCCACCCAGCCCCCGATCGCCCAGACCGGGGCCGTCCAGGTCGAGACGCAGTTCATCGCCTTCCGGGCCCTGCCAGCGGTCATCCTGGGCGGGCTCGACTCGGTCCAGGGGGCGCTGGTCGGGGGGTTGATCATCGGACTGGCGGAGATATCCGCCGGCCAATACCTGTCGCAGTACGCCGGGACCCTCGGATCCGGTTATCCGCTGATCGTGCCCTACCTGGTCATGATCGTCGGACTACTGGTCAGGCCATACGGGTTCTTCGGCACCCCCGAGGTGAGGCGGGTATGAGGACGTTGTCGCTGCCTTGGTCGGCCCCCGGTGGTCGCGGCTCGAGCCTGCGTGGCCGGCCGAACATGTTCACCTCCTACGAGAGTGAGAGCCGGATCTTCGCCACCGGTACCCAGAAGACGGTGGCGGCGGTGGTGGTCACGGTGCTGGTGCTGATGCCATTCGACCTACCGGTCATCAACCAGATCCCACTCATCCGTTTCCTGGGAGACGGCGACTACCTGCGGCCGGTGTCGACCACGCTGATCTACATCATCGCCGCACTGGGATTGAACCTGTTGCTCGGCGTCGCCGGCCAGGTGTCGCTCGGCCATGCCTTCTTCATGGGGTCCGGGGCCTACGCCGCCGCCTTCCTCGGCGGCCAGGCAACCAGCACGGTCTACGGCCACGGCCTGCCGATCTGGATCTGGCTCCCCGGGGCCGGCATCACCGCGGCCCTGATCGGCATCCTGATGGCGCCGGTGGCGGTTCGGCTCCGGGGTCTCTACCTGGCCATCGTCACCCTGGGACTGGTCTTCATCGGCATCCACCTCGGCAACATGGACTGGGGTCGTAAGTTCGCCGGGGATCCCGGTCTCGGCCGGGATTTCCCATCCCTGGAGTTGGCGGTGTGGAAGGGCCAGGAACCGCTGGTGACGGCGGCCGAAGACGGTCGTTGGCTGTGGTTCGACGTCACGAGCGCCCAGAAGACCTACCTGGTGTTGCTGGGGTTGACCCTGGTCATGCTGCTCCTGGCCAAGAACCTGGTCCGGAGCCGCACCGGTCGGGCCCTCCAGGCCATCCGGGATCGTGACGTGGCGGCCGAGGTGATGGGCATCCCCGAGTTCAAGTACAAGCTGATGGCGTTCGCCATCTCGTCGTTCTTCGCCGGTGTCGGCGGGGCGCTGTTCGCCTCCCTGGTCGGGAAGCTCCCGGCCGCCCAGTGGAACCTGTTCCTGTCGGTGGAGTTCGTTGCCATCCTGCTGATCGGCGGCGTCGGCACGATCTCGGGCACCGTTCTGGGCGCCCTCTTCGTCGTCCTCGGCCCGCGACTGATCGAGGAGGTCACCCGCTGGCTCGACCGCCAGACCGGAGCCGGCGGGCCCTTGTCTCTCGTGGCCGACGCGGTCCTGACCGACGGGCCCAGCGACTTCGGTGCGGTGTCGACCGCCACCCAATCGCCGGGCTGGCCGATGAACGTGTTCGACTGGAACGTGGTGATCTACGGCCTGTTGATCATCGTGTTCCTGATCTTCGAGCCCCTGGGCCTCTACGGAATCTGGCTCAACATCAAGAGCTACTTCCGGCGTTGGCCTTTCAGCTACTGAGTGTTTTCCAGAACCAATCAAGGGAGAGAACCCAATGAAAGCCACGAAATGGTGGGCCATACTGCTGGCCCTCGTACTTGTCGCCGCCGCCTGCGGTGGCGGCGATGATGAAACCAGTACCGGTGATACCGGGACCGAAACAACCGCCGAGAGCGGCGGTGATTCCGGTGATTCCGGCGGTGACTCCGGGGCTGCGCCCGCCGAGTTGGCGACCGACTTCGGGGTGACAGACGATGAGATCCGGATCGGCTACAACGCCGACCTCTCCGGCATCTTCGCCGCTTCGGTGCTCCCCATCGTCGAGGCCACCGAGGTCTACTGGGAGTTCGTCAACGACAACGGTGGCATCGCCGGGCGTGAGGTGGTGCCGGTCATCCTCGACAACGCCTACGACGTCCCGAAGCACCTGGAGAACTACGAGATCTTCTCCGGCGACGGGCCGGAGTCGGTGGTGATGATCGGTCAGTCCAGCGGCTCGCCCCATACCGCGGCCACCGCCGGGCTGCTGGTCGAGGACGACATGGCGGCCATCCCGCTCAGCTGGTACTCCGGCTGGGCCGATCCCGAATTCGGCATCAACGTGTTCGAGGTCCAGACCACCTACTGCGTCGAGTCCCAGAACGGCATGACCTACATGTCCGAGGAGTACGGCCCCAAGGTGGCCATCATCTCCTTCCCCGGCGAGTACGGGCAGGACGGGGCCCAGGGCGCAAAGATCGCGGCCGAAAAGCTCGGACTCGAGGTGGTCTACGACGGGGAGGGCGCCGTGGTTCCCGGCTCAGACCAGACGCCGGTGATCACCGAGATCGTGAACTCGGGTGCCGATTTCGTGTGGGCCACCATCAACCCGACCACCCTCTCGGAGATCATGGGCGGCGCGGTGTCCCAGGGCTTCACCGGTCACTGGTCCGGCAATGCGCCGACCTACAACCCGAACCTGCTCGATACCGACCTCGGTGGCGCCCTCGACGAGTACTACACCCACTCGACCTACACCGAGCTGTGGGATCCCAACGGCTCGCCCGGTATGAAGGAGCTCATCGAGCAGATGCGGCTGCGCCGCCCGGAGGCCGTGGTGACCGACTACTATATTCTCGGCTGGGTCAACGGCATCATCGTCCAGCAGGTGCTGGAGCAGGCTGTGGCAGACGGCGACATGACCCGGGCCGGAGTGACCCAGGCCGCCCGGGAGATCACGGTCGACATGAAGGGCCTGGCTCCCAACCAGACCTGGGGTGGTGAGCCAAACGACTACATCGTGCGGGAGAGCTACCTGTACGACGTCGACTCCTCGAAGTACACGCCGGACGCCACCGTGTCCGACGAGGAGGGCGGCTCCGGGTACACCCTGACAAAGGGTCCGTACGCCTCACCATTGGCGGAGGAGTTCGACTACACCGGACCGTGCTTCGTCGCCGAGTGACGTTGCCTGGACGTTCCGTTTGTTGACAGTCCGGTGGGGTCGGGGAGCCATCGAGCTCCCCGGCCCCGGCATCCGGGTCCGGGCTCGGCCCGGGGAAAGGATCGCCTCATGCTCGAGGTTTCCAATCTGGAAGTGGTGTACAGCGAGGTGATCCTCGTGCTTCGGGGGCTCTCGATCCATGTCCCCGACGGCAAGATCGTTGCGCTGTTGGGGGCCAATGGGGCGGGCAAGACCACGACCGCCAGGGCCATCGGTGGCCTGCTCAAGGTCCACAACGGCAAGGTGACCAAGGGATCGATCAGCTGGAACGGCGACGACATCACCAGCGCCGAGCCCTCGGCCACGGTGAAGGCCGGCATCACCCAGGTGATGGAGGGCCGGCGAACCTTCGCCGAGCTCACCGTGGATGAGAACCTGATGTGTGGTGGCTTCACGGTGACCGACAAAGGCCAGCGCGATGACAGCTACGGCCGGATCATGGATCTCTTTCCCGTGCTCCAGGAGCGCCGCCGCTCGGTGGCCGGCTACCTGTCGGGCGGCGAGCAGCAGATGCTGGCCATCGGGCGGGCCTTGATGACCAGTCCCAAGTTGCTCATCCTCGATGAACCGTCGCTCGGTCTTGCGCCGAAGCTGGTCGAGCAGATTCGGGACATCATCGTCGACATCAACTCCCAGGGCACCAGCGTGTTGCTGATCGAGCAGAACGCCATGATGGCCCTGTCGGTGGCCGACTACGGCTACGTGTTGGAAACCGGAAAAGTGGTGATGGACGGCGAGGCCAAGAAACTGCTCGGCGATGATGACGTCAAGGAGTTCTATCTCGGCCTCCACACCGACGAGAGCGGGGAGAAGCGGTCGTTCCGCGACGTCAAGCACTACCGGCGACGGAAGCGGTGGGCGTCGTGACCGGCGGAGCCGGTCACTCACGAGTTTCGCCGGTGGCGAAGCGTCGGTCGACAAGTCGCGGCGGTCAAGGGGTTTTGAGATGAGTGAGCCATTGCTCGAGGTGGACAACATCGTGCTCCGCTTCGGTGGCGTGACGGCCATCAACGAGGTCAGCTTCGGTGTCGAACCAGGCGAGCTGTTCGCCATCATCGGTCCGAACGGCGCCGGCAAGACGTCGATCTTCAACGCCATCAGTCAGGTGTATCGCCCCCAGGAAGGAGACATCCGCTGGAAGGGCGAGAGCATCACGGGCATGCGTCCCGACAACGTGGCCCGGCTGGGGATCGCCCGGACCTTTCAGAACATCGAGCTGTTTCCCCAGATGACGGTGATCGACAATCTGCTGACCGGACGCCACATCCAGATGAACAGGAGCTGGTTGGCCGGAGCGACCTACTGGGGCCCGTGGGGGGCCAAGCAGGAGGAGGTCGAGAACCGCCGCCGGGTGGAGGACATCATCGACTTCCTGGAGATCGAGCAGTGGCGCAAACACCCGGTGGCTCTCCTGCCGTACGGGTTCCAGAAACGGGTGGAGCTGGGAAGGGCCCTGGCCATGGACCCCGAGCTGCTCCTGCTCGACGAGCCGGTGGCCGGCATGAACCTGGAGGAAACCGAGGACATGGCCCGGTTCATCCTCGATGTCCAGCGGGAGCTCGGTATCGCCATGATCCTGGTCGAGCACGACATGGGCCTGGTGATGGACATTGCCGACCGGGTGCTGGTCGTCGATTTCGGCTCACCTATCGCCCTCGGCTCACCGAACGCAGTCCAGGCCAACCCAGACGTGATCGCCGCCTACCTCGGCGCCGAGCACTCGGTTGGCCTCGACAACGCCTGACGGTTCGCACTGGCGATCCCCGAACCGGCTCGGCAAGTGCTGGGCTTGTCCGAAGCGCCAGACGGTTTGCGCTCACGATCCACGGTTCGGGCGTTCCAGCCGATCGAGTCTGGCGGCCAGCTCGCTCACCGCAGGCACGCCTCGCCGGACGAAGGCCCGGGTCCTGATCAGCCGCCGGGCCTCGGGGATCAGCTCCAGCACCGTCACGTTCTGCGACGGCGACGAATACAGTCGCAGGTTGGCAGCCCGGCTGCACAGCGCTCCGGTTCGTAACCGGGCCCGCCACTGCAGCCCGGTCCGGTCGACCTGGAGCGATGTCGGATCCACCTCCAGCCCGGCCGCGGCGTTGCGGAAGAATCCCCGACCGGCCATGGCGACCGCAGCCAGCTGGGGTGACACCAGAACCGGCGTGACCACCTCCTCATCGCAGCCCTGGCGGGTCACCCTGTCGCCGGTCCCGCCGGCCCGAGGGCCGGGGGCCGCCGTTGTCCGACCCAGCTGGCGGATCCCGGCCGCGATGGCAGCACCGACCTCGGCCGCCGACCCTTCGGTTGGCTCGTATCGGCGCAACGGCGTGCCATCGGGATTGAGCAGGACGACTTCGATCGGATCCGGATCGTTGCCGATGGATTTCGCACGGCGAACCATGGTCTCGCCTTGTGGTCGGGGCGGTGGGCCTTTCGACCCAGTCTAGTTCCGGCGGTGCCGCCGGTCGCCAGGCAACTCGTCGAGCCTCACCAACCGATCACTAACCGTGCATGCCGCCGTCGACCACGAACTCCTGGCCGGTGCAGTAGCTTGCGTCGTCGCTGGCCAGGAACAGCACCAGGTTGGCCACCTCGATCGGGTCGGCCTCCCGGCCCATGGGGACCGTGCGCAGCATCTGTTCCTTTGGGAACTCGGTGGTCATGACGGTGTCGATCAGCCCGGGGTGAACCGAGTTGACCCGGACCCCGGATGGGCCCAGCTCCTTGGCCGCCACCTTGGTCATCCCTCGGACCGCGAACTTCGAGGCGGTGTAGGCCATCGAACCGAACGGCCCCTCGAGACCGGCCACCGACGAGATGTTGATGATCGATCCCGCCCCGGCCTCCATCATGATCGGGGCAACGGCCCGCATGCCGTAGAACACGCCGGTCTGGTTGACTGCGATCACCCGATGCCAATCCTCGCTGGTGGTGTTGACCAGCCTGGCCCCGCTGAGGATGCCGGCGTTGTTGACCAGCACATCCAACCGGCCGTGGCGTCCCGTGATGTCGGCCACCACGTCAGCCCACCGTTCTTCGGAGGCCACGTCGTGCTCGAGGAACTCACAGCCGATCTCGCCTGCCAGCTGCTCGCCGAGATCGGTCAGCACGTCGCTGATCACCACCGTCGCCCCCTGCTCGGTGAACAGCCTTGCCTCCGCCGCACCCTGGCCCCGGGCGCCGCCGGTTATCAACGCCACCTTGCCGGCCAATCGGTCTCCGCTGCCCATGTCCTACCTCCGGTCTCGAATCCGTCGTTCTCTCCAGGTGGCCGCCGCGGTGGACACCGTTGCGGCCGCCGCCGTTCTACGGTGAGGGCCGGCCGATGGTCGGCGGCCGCCGGTTGATGATCTCCTCGTTGCGGCGGGCGATGGCATCGTCCCAGGCCCTGTCGGTGAAGAGCCAGAACCGGTTCTCGATGATGGCGTCGTGGACCTGTTGGGCCACGATCTCCGGCTCCAGCCCGGTCTCCAGGAACCGGCCGGAGACCTCCAGCCACTTGTTGCCCCGTTCGTCGGTATGGGTGCCGACCTCGGCCCCTTCACGGGCTCGGGCCGCGGTCACGATGTTGGTGTTGACGAACCCGGGGCACAGGCAGGTCACGCCGACGCTCGACCGCTCTGCCGCCAGGTCGTGATGGAGGGTCTCGGCCAGGGCGACGACCCCGTGCTTGGCCACCGCATACGGCCCGCTGAACGGCGACGAGACGTGCCCGGCGATCGAGGCGGTGATCACGACGTGGCCGTCGCCGTGGTCGACCAGATGAGGCACGAAAGTCCGGACCCCGTGGATCACGCCGTCGAGCAGGATGCCGAGGCTCCACCGCCAGTCCTGTTCGGTGAGCGTCCACGACCGCCCGACCGAGCCGGTGACCCCGGCATTGAGGGCCACGACGTTGACTCGTTCGAAGGCCGCCACCGCCGCCTCGAACAGTTCGGCGTTGGCCGTGCTGTCCGCCACGTCGGTATGAACGGAAATGGCCCGGCCGCCCCCGCCGGTGATGGTTTCGGCCACCGCGGCCATGGCATCATCGTCGACGTCGGCCAGCACCACGTTCATGCCGGCCTCGGCCAGGCGCAGCGACATGGCTCGGCCCATCCCCGATCCGGCGCCGGTGATCACCGCTGTCTTGTTCTGCAGGTCCCTCACCGCCGCCAGGTTAGACAGCCTCCGGTCCCGGCACGAATGCGAGGTCCGGCGTTTTCGGTCGTCGCAGGAGATGTGAGTAGCGTGGGCCGATGAGTGGAACCCCGGTCGGTCGTTGACCACCTCGACCAGAACCCCGGCCTCGACCGCCGACCCCCGGGGCATCCCCGCCGCAGCGCTGGCCATGGTCGGCTGGGCCGCCTCCGGGGTGATCTCCAAGGGCATCTCCGAGCTTGGCCCGTTGTCGGTGGTGTTCTGGCGGATGTGGATCTACGCCGCCATCGTGCTGCTGTTCCTGCACCTTCGGGGAAGCCCGCTCCGGTTGTCGTCGATCAGGGTGTCGCTGTGGGGCGGCTTGGCCCTCGGGGCCGACATCATGCTGTTCTTCGTTTCGATCCGGCTGACAACGGTGGCCAACGCAACGGTGATCGGGTCGCTGCAGCCGATCTTCATGCTGTTGATCGCCGCCCGACTGTTCGGTGAGCGGCCCCGCCGGCTCGACTGGGCCCTGGCCGCGGTGGCTCTGCTCGGCGTGGCCGTCGTGATGTTCGGGTCGAGCGGGCGGCCGGAGTGGAGCCCGGCCGGCGACGCGCTGTCGGTCGTGACGCTGGTGGCGTGGACCCTCTATTTCGTGTTCTCGAAACTGTCCAGGCAGCACATCGATTCGGTCCAGTACACCGGAGCGACCGCACTGCTGGCGGCGCTGGTGGCAACACCGTTCGCCGTGTTCTCCGGGCAGGTGTTCGTCATGCCGTCACCGTCGGCCTGGCTGTGGCTGGTGATCCTCTCGGTCGGCCCGGGCTTCGCCTCCCACATGCTGATGAACTGGGCATTGGGGGAGATCCCGGCCTGGTTCGGCTCGACGCTCACGCTGGCCATCCCCGTGACCTCCACGTTGCTGGCCTGGGTCTTCCTCGGCGAGACCGTCGTGTTGTGGCAGTTCGTCGGGATGGCGATCGTACTGAGCTCCCTGGCGGTCATCGTCACCAGCCAGACCAGAGCGCTCGCCCGCTGAGGGTGTCAGCCCAACCTGGCCATCGGGGGCACCCGATAGCCGCCGAGGAGCGATTCGACGTGGCGGGCGAACTCGATGGTTGTCCGGTCGCCGAGATAGGGGCCGACGATCTGTAGCCCGACCGGGAGCCCGTCGCCGGTCAGGCCCACCGGCACGACGGTGGCCGGGAGGTAGACATAGCCGAACTGGGACGTCCAGGCGATGAGATCGACGTAGGGACGCTCCACCCCGTCGACCTCCAGCCGTCTGGTGTAGAGGTTCCCGTCGTGTTGGTGATGGAAGGCGGCGGTGAACGACACCGGGGCCAGGAGGATGTCGTGGTCGGTGAAGAACTCGGCCCAGCTCGCCCGGTTGGCCTCCCGCCGCTCGGTCAGCAACACCCAGTCCCGATGGGACAGGGTGGAGGCTCGGGCCCGCATGGCCAGGGTCGGGTCCTCGGGGTCGGGATCGTCGGCCAGGCTGCGCAACCGTTGGTATTCCTCGTCGGTCCTGGCCGGCGACGTTGCCGCCGAGATGAGCGGCAGGCCGACGTCGAACACGTCCTCGAACCGGTGGCCGGGTCGGGCCTTGCGATCCACGGCGATGCCGTCGGCGGCGATGGCATCGGTCGCCGCTTCCAGGACCTCTCGCACCGCATCGCTGGTCGGGCAGCCCCGGTCGTCGAGCCAGGCCGCCACCCGCAGCTCCCTGGCCGGGGCCCGGGGTTTCGGCAGCTCCAACGTCCAGGCTCCGGCCTGATCGGCCCGGGGCCCGATCAACACGTCGAACAGGAGGGCGACATCGTCGACGGTGCGGGCCAGCGGCCCGACCACGTTGACGTCGGCCTCGCCGACCCCGTAGGTCACGTGGTCGACGTAGCCGAGCTGGGGCACGATGCCGAACGTCGGTTTGTGGCCGCAGACGCCGGCGAAGTGGGCCGGAAGCCGGACCGAGCCCCCGATGTCGGTGCCGATCTCCAGCGGGGTCAAACCGGCTGCCACCGCGGCAGACGCACCGCCGGAGGAGCCGCCGGGACCCCTGGTCAGGTCCCACGGATTGTTGGTGGTGCCGAAGATGTCGTTGTAGGCCTGCACATCACCTGACCAACGGGGCAGGTTGGTCTTGCCGAAGATGATGGCCCCTGCGTCTCGGACCCTGGTCACCACCTCGGCGTCCCGGTCCGGCACGTTGTCTGCCAGCTCGGTGGCCCCGCCGGTGGAGCGCAGCCCGGCGGTGGCCAGCGCGTCCTTCACCGTCATCGGCAGCCCGTCCAGCACGCCGGTCGGCGCCCCCGACCTTCGGGCCGCATCCGCCGCTTCGGCCGAGGCCGTTGCCCGCTCGACGTCGAGGGTGACGATGGCGTTGAGGTCCGGGCCGAGCCGGTCGTTGCGCTCCAGGTGATGGTCGAGCAGTTCGACACTACTCACCTCACCGTCGTGGAGCATCCGTAGTTGCTCGGTGGCCGGCCGCAGCCCGAGGTCGCTGTCCATGCTGTAACACTACTCCGCTGCGACTAGCGTGATTTCACCAGTTCGGCCGGACGACAAACGGGGGAACCATGTCACTCGAAGCGGCAAACTACACCACCATCGCCATCGAAAAACGGCAGAACGGGGTTGCCGTCGCCACCCTGAACCGTCCGGAACGGCTCAATGCGGTCAACGGCGACATGCACCACGAGCTGGCCCACATCTGCCGCGATGCCGACGCCGACCCCGACGTCAAGGTGCTGATCTTCACCGGTGCCGGCCGGGCGTTCTGCGCCGGCGGCGACTTCAGCCCCGGCAGCGAGACCACCCACGCCATCACCCTGGAGGACGCCAGGATGATCGTCGACCATCTGCTGGAGGCCCATATCCCGATCATCTCCGCCGTCAACGGCTACGCCATGGGCCTCGGGGCCACGGTGGCGCTGCTGTGCGACATCGTGGTGGCGGCCGAGAGCGCCGTGTTCGCCGACACCCACGTGAAGCTGGGCATCGGCGCCGGCGATGGTGGCCAGGTGATCTGGCCGTTCCTGATGGGGGTGAACCGGGCCAAGTACTTCTTGATGACCGGCGATCGACTCGACGCCACCGAGGCCGAGCGCATGGGCCTCGTCAACTTCGTGGTGCCGGACGACGAGCTGATGGACAAGGCGCTGGAGATCGCCGACCGCCTGGCCGCCGGCCCCGGTCTGGCCATCGCCGCCTCCAAGGTGCCGATCAACAACTGGCTGCGGACGGTTTCGGCCCAGATACTGCCGCTCTCGCTCTCGATGGAGGGCGCCACAATGCGCAGCGCCGACGCCAAGGAAGCGGCAAAGGCCTTCGGCGAGAAACGGGAACCGGAGTTCAAAGGCCGCTAGCGGCCCCGAGAGCAAAGGCCGCTAGCGGCCCCGAGAGCACGGCCGCTGACGGCGGCCCCGAGAGCACGGCCGCTGACGGGCGGCCCCGAGAGCAAAGGCCGCTAGCGGCCCCGAGAGCACGGCCGCTGACGGGCGGCCCCGAGAGCACGGCCGCTGACGGGCGGCCCCGAGAGCACGGCCGCTAGCGGCGGCGGCCCCATCACAGGACGGCTGATGACCGACTACGAGAATCGACAGAACTGGGACCTCAACGCCTGGCCCGAGATGTACGGAAAGGTGAAGGAACTGCAGGCATTGGTGTTCCTCAGCCCGCCCGGCATCGAGCTGAACCTGATGGTGTTCACCATGGCCAGCCTGGCCGCCGGGTGCCGCCACTGCCAGGCCCATGGTGCCTACGGGCTCGACCGGCGGGGCGTCCCGGTCGACAAGATCCAGGCGCTCTGGTCGTTCGAGACCTCGGACCGATTCGACGATCGGGAACGGGCCGCGCTGCGGTTCGCCGCTGGCCGCCGGGTCGGTGCCGAGTGCGGTGGACGCAACCCACCACGGGGACATCCGAGCCCACTTCAGCGATGAGGAGGCCAGGAGCCTGCTGGCGGTAGTGGCACTCGGCGGCTTCATGAACCGTTACAACGATGCGCTGGCCACGGTCACCGATGCCGAATCGGTCGACTGGGCCACCGCCAATCTCGGCTCGGTCGGCTGGGATATCGGCAAGCACACCGGCGCCGCCCACGAGCAACGAAGCGGCCCGCCGGGATCCTGACGCCGATGATCGGAAGCCAAGACGGCCTCGAGCCGAAACGGGCGAATCGCCAGGCTCGTTGCGCGGACCGACAACGAGAGGGTCCCCAACTCTGAGTCGCCCCCACCACCGACGGCTCCGTCGCTGCTACGGTCGCCATCAGGCAATGGCTCGTGAGGGAGAGACGCCATGACAGAGTACCGATTCGTTGCACTCCTGCTGACGCTGGCGCTGCTTGGCGCGGCCTGCGGGAGTGACGACGGCGGCGACAGCGCAGGCGGGGACGAGGCCGTCGACACCTCGACCGAGGTCACCGGCTCCGACGATGCCGATGACGGCCAGGAGGCCACCGCCGATTCCGATGAGGGCGCCGACGCCTCGGCGGTCGAGGTGTCGGGCGACGGCGACTCCGATTGGTGCGGCCGGATCCGGGCCATCGCCGAGTCAGACGAGCCGAGCCCGCTGACCTTCACGCTTCTCGGGATGACGCCAGACGAGTTGCAGGACCAATTCGAAACCAACCTCGATGTGATGGAGCAGTGGGCCGAGGTCGCGCCGCCCGAGATCGACGAGGATGTGGATGTCGTCGTCGACGCCTACCGGATGTTCGTCGATCTGGGCAACGAAGCGGCATGGGACTTCCAGGCCATGGGTACCGATCCTGCGTTCACCGAGGCGTTCGAGGACGACACACTCGATGCCGCCGGTGCCAGGGTCGACGCCTACAACGCAGACGTCTGCGGGGTGGACCTGGCGGCCGAAGCCATATCCACCCCACCGGCCACCGCCGGCGCCGACGACGACCTGGCGACGCAGCTGCTGGTTGCGCTCGGACTACCGCCGACCTTGGTCTCCGAGTCGGCTCGGGCCTGCATGAGCGATGCGTTGGAAGCCTCGGGGGCGTTCTCCGAACCGATCGGCCCCGGCTATGTGCCGAACGCCGACCAGTTCGCCGCCCTGGAAGAGGCCGGCACCGGGTGCGGAATCGACGCCTTCGGCTGATCGACTCGGCTGACCGATTTGCCGGCGGAGATCCGGCTGACCGGACCCGGGGTTCGGAGATCCGGCGTCAGAGATCCGGCTCGGGCGGCGTCTCCCTCGGTTCCGCCTCCGAAGGCACGTACCAGACATCGATCCGGTGTCTCGGCAGCACGTACCGGGTGACGAAGGACTGGACGAAGTCCGACGGGCCGAGCACCGACTCGTCGAGCAGCGCCTGCGAATCGACGCTGGTGGTGATCACCCACACGCCGGTGTCCTCTCGCTCGATCGTGTCGAGTCCGACAACGACGTCCTGGCCAAGGTCCTCCTCGAGGAGATACCGACCGAGCTGGTTCAGCCCCATCGCCACTTTCTCCCCCGGCTCGTGTTGCGACAGGACCACCTCGGCCGCATTCTCCCATTGGGGACGGAATCCGCGGTTGAAGAGGTAGTAGTCGGCGTCTGCGATGAGGTACGTGCCGAGCACCAGCAGGAAGGGGAGAACCGCGACGAGACGGCCGACCCTCGGTGCCAGGACGTCGTACAGGTGCACCAGGCCGACCGCGGCCAGTGCCAGCATCGGAAACAGGGCGACGAAGCCGTAGCGGGAGCCCGAGAAGCTCCGGAAGGACATCGCGGACATGAGAAGTATCGGAAGGAAACCGCCCAGCAGCAGGTAGACCCGTTTCCGGGATGAGATGGTGTCTCGCAGCGATGCCGACACCACCGCGGTCGCCACCACCACCGGATGTATCAATACGATGATGCCGAACGCGATGTGCCATGGGGGGCTGCCCCGTGTCTCGAAGTGATTGGCCGTATAGGAGTCGACCTCGAGCAGCAGGAACAACGGCATGGCAACGGCGCAGGCCACCCCGATGCCGATGATGGTGAACGATCTCGTGTCGAGCCGGGGAGGACGATCGGTGAGCCGACCGATCAGCCAATCGACGGCGATCACAGGGATGAGCACGAAGCTGGTGTACTGCGCGTTGAAGGCGAGCACGAAGAAGAGCATGGCCAGGGCCAGCCTTTTCGAGGAGCCACTCTCGGTCGCCTCGAAGTACCAGACGAAAGCGATGGCGTAGAAGAGGAACTGGATCGCATAGAAGCGAGCACCTTGAGACCAGTAGAGGTGCCACGGGGCCACCGCCAGGAGGAGTGCAAGCACCAGGGATTCTCGTCGGCCCAGGAAGCGCCTGGTCACGATCCCGACGACGGGAATCGTCAACGAGCCGATGACGGCCGGAGCCAGGCGGAGCGATGAGGACGTGATCCCGGCGTCTCGAAAGGCCCCGAAATCGCTTGGTTCGAGCCCTTGGAGGTTGGCGCCGCTCACCAGCAACGCGAGCACGGAGGCGAAGTGGCCGACGAATCCTTCGAGGCCGGCCACGATATCGAGCCGGTAGACGCTGACCGACTCACGGCCTTCGAAGACCTCGTCACCCCAAATACTGATCCCGTCGAGGTCCCATAGCCGCAATACCATGCCGGCGACAGCGATACAGCCAAGTATCACCCAATAGGAGATATCGGCCTTCTGCCGTGCCGCTCTTGGCTCGTCGACGGAGACGTCGGAGACGACATCGACCTCCTCTTCCGTGATGACCAACCGCCCACCGTTCGCCAAGGACTGAATACGTAGTCAGCAACGACACGACGTGTGGCCATGGGTGTCGATCCGCGAGCCGGCTTGGGTGCGGTAGCCTTCGAGGGATATGGGAACGGCAATGGCGGGGCGCTCGTCGGTTTCGATCCGAACCGAGCAGCGGGGGAGCGGTGGCGAGCGAAGCGCCTGCCGAGCCCGATGAGCTTGTCGAGTCGAGTCGCAACCTTGAAGGGACGAGATCCGATGGGGTACGTGTTCATCGCGGGAACGATTCTGTTCACCGTCTACGGCCAGTTGATCGTTCGCCAGCAGATCGGTGAGATCGCCGAGGTACCGAACGGTCTTGGCCTCTTCCGCTTCCTGGTGGAGTTCATCTTCACCCGCCCGCTCGTCCTGTCCGGCCTGGCCGCTGCGTTCGTTGCGTCGCTGTTCTGGATGGCGACGCTCACCCGATTCGAATTGAGCTTCGCCTATCCGTTCATGGCGCTCAATTTCCTGATCGTCGTCGTCATCGGTGTCGCCGTCTTCGGGGAAGTACTCAACGCCAGCAAGATCATCGGCCTGTTGATCGTGTGTGGCGGACTTGTTGTGATTGCCCAGGGCACATGACACCACCGTCGACATGATTGGCCTAGATTGTGTGGATGTCGACAGATGACAATGCGCCGCTCATCTCCGTCGTCAGTCCGGTCTATCTCGCCGAAGACCTGATCGATGATCTGACCGATCAGATCAGGATGTCGGTATCGGAGCTGACCAGCGACTTCGAGATCGTGCTGGTCGACGATGGCAGTCCGGACGACTCGTGGGAGAAGATCGAGAAGCAATGCCGGTCCGACCCTCGGGTCAAGGGCGTTCAGCTGAGCCGCAACTTCGGTCAGCATCAGGCGCTGACCGCGGGGTTGGCAACGGCGGCAGGTGAATATGTGGTGGTGATGGACTGCGACCTGCAGGACCACCCCCGCGACATCCCCCGGCTCTACGAGGAGATCACCAAGGGCTACGACCTGGTGCTGACCCGAAAACACAGCAGGGCCCACGGCGGGGTCAGGAACTGGACCGGCGCCGCCTACTCGATGGTGTTCAACGCCTTGATGGCCGACGGCCGGCTCCGAGATCACAAGGGCATCGGGAACTACTCGATCCTCAGCCGCAAGGTGGTCGACGGCTTCCTGGCGATGAACGACCGCCACCGCCACTACCTCGGCCTGATCCGATGGATGGGCTTCCACACCAGCGTGATCGAAATCGATCACCACGAGCGGGCCTCAGGCTCGACCAGCTACACGTTCCGGAGGCTGCTCCGGGAGGCCACCGTTGGCATCACCTCCGAATCGGAGCGGCTGCTGCGGCTCTCGGTGGTCGGTGGTTTCGTGTTCGTTGCGCTGGCCGTCATCCTGGCGTTGTCGCTGATGGTGCTGTGGCTGACCTCGGGATTCCTCCAGGGCTGGACCTCGCTGATGGTCGTCAACCTGTTGGGGATCGGGCTCATCCTGTCGTCGCTCGGCGTGGCCGGGATCTATCTCGGCAACATCTTCGAGCAGACCAAGGAGCGGCCCCTCTACCTCATTCGGGAGCAGCTCAACATCGCATCGACCGACTGAGTCGTGGCGGGCTGAGCCGCCTCTCGGCGAGTTCGCGGGGAACCTTTCGGTTCCTGCGAACGTCGTCGGCTGGTCGGGCGTGCCCCTGGGGTCAATTCTGCCGCATGTCTTGAGTCGAACCTGTTGGCGTCCGACGGCTGCCCGCCCCCCCGGACAGAACGCCGGGTCTCCGAACCGAACCAAGGCCGGCCGCCCCTCTGGGCTACGAACGGCAGAACGTGTCGATGGCCGAGCAGACCCGGTCGATATCGGCCTCGGTCAGCTCGTAGTACATCGGTAGTCGCACCAGCCGGCCGGTGATGTCGTCGGTGACCGGCAGCTTGGTCGGCTCCGGTGTGAGCTTGCGGCCCATCGGTGAGGAATGCAAGGGCACATAGTGGAACACGGCGTGGATGTCCTGTTCGGCCAAGTGGGCGATGAGGCCGTCGCGGGCCCGCTCGTCGGCCATGAGCAGATGGAAGATGTGACTGTTCGAACGGCTGTCGGCAGGCACGGTCGGCAGGGTGACGAGGCCATCGGCCGCCAGCGGTTTCAGGCGGTCCTGGTAGCCGTTCCACAGCTGGTCCCGACGGTCCTGCATGGCATCCATCGACTCGAACTGGGCCAGGAGGAACGCACAGGAGATCTCGCTCGGCACGAACGACGAGCCGAGGTCGACCCAGGTGTACTTGTCGACCTCGCCCCGCCAGAACTGACGGCGGTTCGTGCCCTTGTCGCGCAGGATCTCGGCCCGCCGGATCATCTCCGGGTCGTTGACCGCCAGCGCCCCGCCCTCCCCGCAGACGAAGTTCTTCGTGTCGTGGAAGCTGTAGCAGCCGAGGTGGCCGATGGTGCCGAGCGCCCGGCCTCGGTAGCCGGCGTTGACACCCTGGGCCGCATCCTCGATCACGATCAGGTCGTGGCGGTCGGCCAGCGCCATCAATCGGTCCATCTCGCAGCCGACGCCGGCGTAGTGGATGGGGAGCAACGCCTTGGTTCGTTCGTTGATCAGCTGCTCCACGTGATCGACATCGACGTTGAGGGTGTCAGGGCGGATATCGGCGAACACCGGTCTGCCGCCGGCCCGCATGACCGCGCTGGCGGTCGAGACGAAGGTGAACGACGGCATGATGACCTCGTCGCCGGGTTCGAGGTCGCACAGCATGGCGGCCATCTCCAGCGCCGCGGTGCACGACGTCACCATCAGGGCGCTGCCGACACCGAAGCGGGTCTCCAGGAACCGGGCGCACTGCTGCGTGAAGTAGCCGTCGCCTGCGATGTTCTCGAAGCTGACCGCCTGGGCGATGTGGTAGAGCTCCCGGCCGGTCATGTACGGCTTGTTGAACGGGATCCGTCCTGTACCCTCTTCGGTGGCGACGCCGCTGATGGCGGCCCGGAGGGCGGGGCCGGCCCCGAGCACCACCGGTGGCCAGCGTCGACCCTTTGGCTCGCTGCTCGGTTCATCGTTCACCTGCGCTCCTCCCGCCCGTTTCCAACCCGTTGTGTCGACCGACGCCGTTCGCCGGCCGCTTTCCGCCGTACCGCATCGGGCAGTGACCTGAAACGACGCCGATGATGCGGGAACCCGCCCGCCCTTTGCCTCAACCGCTGCCGGTCGTCACCGTTGTTCGGGTCCAAATATGGTCGTGATCCATCCGATGCAATGCCGGAAACAATCCCGGCGGTGGATTTGTCCTATGTGGTCCAACAATATAGCGCCACAACCTTCTACCATCATGGATGCAGTACTGCTGCAGCTCACGACCGGAGGGGTCGTGGAGCTCAGGGCAGGCCGAGGCCGCCACGGCAGTCCCGACGATTGGGCGAATGACGTGAATTCATGAGAGTGCTTGTGACCGGAGGGCTGGGATTCATCGGCTCGGCCGCCATCCGATATCTGCTCACCGTGACCGATCACGAGGTGCTCAACGTCGACAACGGCGGCTATGCCGGCAGCCGGGAGTCGGTGGCATCGGTGGCGCAGAGTCGGCGATACCACCACCTCGACGCCGACGTCACCGACCGGTCGGCAATGGTCGACGGCTTCGCTGCGTTCGACCCGGACGCCGTCCTGCATCTGGCGGCCGAAACCCACGTCGATCGCTCGATCACCGACCCTGCGGCGTTCGTCGAGACGAACGTCGTCGGCACATTCACCATGCTGGAGGTGGCGAGGTCGCACTTCGCCGGCCTGCCCCCGTCCCGCCAGCACCGGTTCCGCTTCGTGCACGTCTCCACCGACGAGGTGTTCGGCACGCTCGGGCCAACCGATCCGCCGTTCTCCGAGGAGTCGAACTACGCCCCCCGCTCGCCGTACGCGGCATCCAAGGCCTCCTCGGATCATCTGGCCGCCGCCTGGTACCACACCTTCGGCCTCCCGGTCATCGTGACCAACTGCTCGAACAACTACGGGCCGTACCAGTTCCCGGAGAAGCTCATTCCCCTGATGGTGGCCCGGGCGGTCCAGCAGAAGAGGTTGCCGATCTACGGTCGAGGGGACCAGGTTCGGGACTGGCTCCACGTCGACGATCATGCCCGGGGCCTGGTGGCCGTGCTCGAACACGCCGAACCCGGGGAGCGCTTCGCCATCGGTGGCAACAGCGAACGGACCAACCTGGAGGTGGTCGAGACCCTGTGCCGCCTGCTCGACGAGCGGCGGCCCGAGGGTGCGCCCCACGGCCGCCTGATCGACTTCGTGGTCGATCGGCCTGGCCATGACCGGCGCTACGCCATGGACCACTCGCAGATACGGCGGCGACTGGGCTGGGAGCCGTCGTTCTCGTTCACCGAGGGTCTGGCGATGACCATCGACTGGTACCTCCGCCACGAAGCCTGGATCGAGGCCGTTCTCGAAGACGGCTACAACCTCGAACGTTTGGGAGCCATCTCATGAAGGGCATCATCCTCGCCGGGGGAACCGGATCCCGACTACGGCCATTGACCACGGTCACCTCCAAGCAGTTGCTGCCGGTCTACGACAAGCCGATGATCTACTACCCGCTGTCGGTACTCATGTTGGCCGGGATCGAAGACTTTCTGGTCGTCACCTCCCCGGAGGCCGAGGACTCGTTCCGGCGGCTCCTGGGAGACGGTTCCCAGTGGGGTTTGTCGATCCGGTTCGCCACCCAACCCTCGCCGGACGGCGTTGCTCAGGCGTTCCTCATCGGCGAGGAGTTCCTCGCAGGCTCCGGCTGCGCCCTCGTGCTCGGCGACAACCTGTTCTACGGCCACGGCTTCACCGCCCGACTTCGGGAGGTTGCGAGCCGGCCGACCGGGGCAACGGTGTTCGCCTATCACGTCGCCGATCCGAGGCCGTTCGGGGTGGTGACCTTCGACGCCGCCGACCGGCCGGTACGGATCGATGAGAAACCCCTCGAACCCAGATCGAACTGGGCCATCACCGGCCTCTATTTCTTCGATCACCGCATCGTCGACCTTGCCAAGCAGGTCTCGCCGTCCGACCGGAACCAGTTGGAGATCACGTCGATCATCCAGACCTACCTCGACGAAGGCACCCTGTCGGTGGAGCGCTTCGGCCGTGGCTTTGCCTGGCTCGATGCCGGCACGTTCGGTTCGCTGGTGGAGGCCTCCGAACTCGTTCGGGTGCTGGAGGATCGTCAAGGGGTGAAGATCGGCTGTCCCGAGGAGATCGCCTGGGAGATGTCACGGATCGACGACGAGCAACTCGAGCGGCTGGCTCAGCCGTTGCTCAACAGCGGCTACGGCGAGTACCTGCTCAATCTGATCAAGCGCTGAGTGGGGTGCTGACCGATTGTGGACGATGCTGATCCGGCGATCACGATTCGGTCCGGCCGCGTCCACGGCCGGTGCCGATGAGCCGGTCGATGACGTTGCGGGTCACCTGGCGAACCCGCTCGTCTGGTCCGGCGAGCGACGTGAACTCGGTCGGTCGAACGTAGCCCGGCGGTTGGCTCAGCCCGTCGGCCCACCAGATGGTGGCGGCATTGAACACGGTGTTGCCGGTCGGTCCCTCGTAGACGGTCGTCGAGTAGTGGCCTTCGCCCCGGGGGTGGTGGGTCGGCCCTTCCGACACGATCTCGAGCCCGGGGATCGGTGCCGGGTCGCCGTGGTACTCCCAGCCGACCAGTCCGGGCACCCGGTCTCCCATCGCCATGCCGGTGCCCTGGTAGATCCAGTGGTCGGGCGAGGTGCAGATCCAGTCACCCCGCCCGGTGGCCGGATCGTCGGTTCGTCCCCCGATCAGGGTGTTCTCCGGCGGCATCTTGCCCGGGAACTCCGCCAGCTCGGGGAACAGGGCCAGCTCGGAGGACCGAGTGGTGTCGCGCCGTCCTTGCGGACCGAATCGATCGACCCGACGCATGGTCGGCCCGCCGCCCTCACCGTCCTCGGTCAAATCGACCGACATCGAGCAGGTGTTTGCGCTGAAGAAGCCGATGCTGGTTCCCGCCTCGACCGCCTGACGAAGCCCGTCGAACATCGCCCGTGTGTAGTACTCGTCGTGGCCGACCGAGAGGAACGCTGCGGCTCGGTCGAGGCCTGCCGTGCCTCGGTGGAGGTCGAGATTGGAGACGTAGGTGACGTCGTAGCCCTCGGCCTCCAACCAGTAGCTCATCGGGTACTCCCACAGCAGCCACTCCCCGGAACCGCACGAGAGCGGTGCGTCCACGATCTGGCAGTATTTGCCGTACGGCCGGTCGAAGCCCACCGCCACCTCGGGGCCGACGTACCACTGCTTCACGCCGTCGTCGTACAGCGACCACTGCGACGGCCACCTGTTGTAGGCCTGCCAGGTGAAGTCGCTGCACTGGACCACCAGGTCGGCACGCCGTCGATCGCGGACAACGAAGATGGCATAGGAGTCGATCCCGCTCCGCAACGCGGTGAGCCGGATCAGGTACACGCCGCTGCGCCAGCTGTGCTCGACGGTCAGCTCGACCGTCGGCTCCCACCGGCAATGACGAACCCGACGAAGGCCGATGTCGGGCAGCGGTTGCGGTGTCACGTCGAACGGCCCAAGCTCGGCCACCAACCTGGCGCCGGCGCCGCCCTCGTAGCCGGAGCGGAACACCTCCACCAGCACCGGCGACGGTGGGTCGGCGCTCACGTGGATGATGACGGGCTGGCCCGCTTCGACGCTCGGCGTCGAGCAGTAGCCTTCCACCGCCGGGCAGCGGTGACCGCTGCCATCGACCGCTGGTCGACGCAGCTGCCAGGAATCGTCGGCCATGTCGGACAAACAGTACTGCAAACAACGGAGAGGTCGAGATGAGTCAGGTCAACGGGAGCACCGATATCGCCAACCATGTGGCGCAATGGCACGAGCAGGGCTACACGTTGGTGGGCGGGGTTGTCGATCTACCCGAGATCGCTCGGCTCCGGGAGGCGGTCGACGGCGCCCTCGACGCCGACTGGGAACGCTACGGCCGGCTACCGGGGAAGGAGCGCTTCATCGCCCTCGACCTCACCCAGTACGGCGGCCCGTTCCTCGATCTGCTCGACAACGACAGGTTGGACTCGCTCTTCGGGGCCATTCTCGGTGAGCGGTGGGTGCTGTATTCGTACACCTCCACCGTGGCCCTGGCCAAGACCGAGCAGTACACGGCAAACATCCACACCGACACCTTCCGCTGGTCGCCGGACTACGATCTCGGCGCTGTGATGACCGTGGCGCTGGACGACTTCACCTGCGAGAACGGCGCCACCTACTACCTGCCCGGCTCACATCTGACCCACCGGGAGGCCCCCACCGAGCAGGAGTTCTACGACGGCGCGGTTCGGGTGGTCCGCAAGGCCGGCGACGCCGTGTTCTTCCATCCCCGGGTCTGGCACGCCGGCGGCCACAACGAGACCGACCGGACCAGGTCCGGCCTCACCGTCTACGGTTGCCGTTCGTTCATGAAGCAGCGGCTGGATTTCCCTCGGCTGCTGGAGCCGGGAATGGTCGACGGCGCAAGCGAACGATTGCGGCGCATCCTCGGCTTCGACGTCCGGGTGCCGACCACCATGGAGGAGTTCTACCGGCCCCCTGACCAGCGGCTGTACAAGGGCGGCCAGGGTTGAGCAGAGCGGCCGTGTCGGCACCGGTGACGCCAGGGTTGAGCGGAGCGGCCGTGTCGGCACCGGTGACGCCGCTGACCGGACGTTGGTCCACCCTCGGACCGATCGCCCGAGCCGAC
Source organism: uncultured Acidimicrobiales bacterium (assembly GCA_963715325.1). Lineage (GTDB taxonomy): Bacteria > Actinomycetota > Acidimicrobiia > Acidimicrobiales > SZUA-35 > JAHELU01. Next base: position 23,344 of record CAVQRR010000005.1, on the reverse strand, counting down.
GGTTCGGTGCCCTGGATGCACGGCTACACCGGCGCGGCCTGCGCGGTGACCGAGCCCGGCAGCTCGGTGGTGACGATCTACGTCACCGGCCGTGACGCCGACAACCGATCGCTCATCGGCCGCGGTCGCTGCGACCTCGCCGAACCGGTCCCTCGTCTCGTGGTCGACCCGGAACCCTGCCTGACGGTCGGGGATCTCGGGGCCTTCGACGAGAACGGGGTGTCCTACCCCTGTGTCGTCGCCGACGATGAGGGGACCCGGCTGTACTACACCGGCTGGATGCCGACGGTGCTGACGCCGTTCCAGAACCACATCGGACTGGCTCGGCTCCAGGCCGACGGCGACTTCGAGCGGGTGTCGCGGGCGCCGGTCCTTCCCCGCACCGACGCCGACCACCTTTCGATGGGATCGTGCTACGTCATGGCCGAGGACCGGTCCGACGGCCGCCTCTGGCACATGTGGTACACCGCGTTCGAGGGATGGGGCCGGCAACCGGACGAGCCGAAGCACCGCTACGTCATCAAGTACGCATCGTCGAACGACGGGATCGTCTGGCACCGCGATGACATAATCTGCATCTCGGCCGTCCACGCCGGCGAGCACTCGATCTCCCGCCCCTCGGTGATCCGGGGCGACGACGGCTGGCACATGTGGTTCTGCCATCGTGGGGATCGGTATCGACTGGGCTATGCGGTGTCGAACGATGGGCGAACCTGGGACCGAGTGGACGACCACCTGACGATCGGTCCGCTGTCGGACTGGGACGGCGACGAGCAGGCCTATCCCCACGTCTTCGAGCACGGCGGCCGGCTCTGGATGCTGTACTGCGGGAACGGCTACGGGCGCGACGGCCTGGGGCTGGCCCGCTTCGAGCCGGACGCCTGACCCAGGCCACATCGGGTTCTGGCCCGGCCGTCGCGTGCCGGCCGTTGCTGGACCTGGCGTCGCGGGACGGCGTTGCTGGACCTGGCGCGTTCCGGCCGCAGCTGGACCCGGCGCGGGGCGGCCGTTGCTGGTCGGTGGCGACCGGCTGGTGTCTACTCGTCGAGCACCGCCAGGCCGAAGCCGGTCCGGCCGTAGCCGTTGCCGTTGTAGAACATGAAAAGCCTGCCGTCGTAGGCGAAGACGTAGGGGTAGCAGACCATCTCGGCATCCCAACCGTCGTCGCCGGGGGGCAGGTCGACGCAGCGGTCCAGCCGGTCCCAGGTCTCGCCGTCCGCCGATTCGGCGTAGCCGATCCGGTAGGTCGGCCCGAACGGTCCGCCCCGGTAGGAGTACCACATCCGATGGCCGTCCGGGCTGCTCAGCACGCGGGGCACGCTGATGGCGTACTCGCCGTCGTGGGCGAAGTCGATGGCGGTCCGACCGGTCGGGGTCCAGGAGACGCCGTCGGGTGAGTCGGCGACGGCGATGTTGTAGTGGTGTCGCCATGAACCGTCCGACAACTGTTCCCACCGCCGGCACGACAGGTACCACATCCGGTAGCCGTCGGCCCACGGCCGCACACAGTTGCTGGCCACGAAGCACGGGTCGTGAACGCTGCGGTCCAGGACCGGCCCAGGGGCGAACCTGGTGAAGCGGTCGCCGTCGTCCGAGGTCGCCAGCCCCACCGCGTTGCGGAACGGGACGACGTGGGCCCGGTTCCAACCGATGTAGTAGAGGTGGCGGCGATCGCCGATCCGTAGCAGCTCGGTTCCCATCGCCCCGTCGGCATCGAAGGAGCCGGGGGGACCCGGTTCCAACACCGGTTGGAGGTCGAGGTCGACCGAGTCGAACGGATGGCGCAGGTCGAGGGTGATCCGACCGGTCACCGACCGGTTCTGCTCGTCGCGACTGGAGAAGTAGACATGACATCGGTGCTCGTCGATCCAGTCGAGGAACGGCACCGCGGCCCAGCCGGACAGCCACGGGCGCTCACCGGCCGGACAGAACACGAGGCCCAACTTCTCCCAGCGTTGCACCCCTCTGTCAGCCCGAGATCTCGAGCTCGTGGCTGAGCTTGTCGATCTTGGTGGCCCGGGGAGGCAGGTAGACGCCTGCCTCGTCGGTGTCGCCCATGATCACCGCCCCGGCGCCGACCAAGGTGGCCTCGGCGATGGTGATGTCGTCCCGGAGGGTGGCGTTCACCCCGAGGAAGCAGTACGACTTCACCGTCACGAACCCGGACACCACCACCTGGCTGGCGATGAAGACGTGGTCGGCGATCGTGGAGTCATGACCGATATGGTTTCCGCTCCACAGTGTCACGTTGTTGCCGATCCGGACGCCGGGCTGGATCGTGTTGTCCTCCAGGATGAGGCAGTTGTCGCCCGGCTCGAACTCGGAGAGATAGGTGCAGTGGCTGCTCACGTAACTGGGGAGCCGGTAGCCCTTGGCCTTGGCCGCGTTGTACTTGTCGGCCCGCAATCGGTTCATGTCGGTGTAGCCGAGGGCGACGAAGAGATCGTGGTCCTCGGGGGGATATCGCTCGACCACGTCCTCGAAGGCCACCGTCGGCAGGCCGCAGAACTCGTCGGCTTCGAGGTAGGCCCTGTCGACGGTGAACGCCACCGGCTTGCGGTCGCTGTCGGTCTCGAAGTACCGAGCGGCCAGCCGGGCCTGACTGGTTGCACCGAAGATGACGACGGGGCGGGTGTTGGCGACGGTCATGATGGTCTCCGTAGGGCGTGGCGTGAGGTGTTGTCACCGAGATTGAGGAAGGCGTCGACGATGCTGACGTGTTCCTCGAAATCGCCGTGGAGTTGGGCGTACGCGGGGAAGCCGACGTAGTCCGCCCACTCCACTGCGATACCGACCTCGGTGAAGCGGTCGGTCTCGAGGTAGCTCTTGGCGGCGGGGCCACTCACGTAGGTGGTGGCTTCGAGTTGGCGGCAGATGGTGACGAGGCGCTCGGTGGGATTGCCCGGTGCGTCGAATTCTGTCGACCAGCGGAAGGGTGTTTCGATGTCCAGCCAGCCGCACATCTCGGTCAGGAACAGGTGGTTCACGTCGCTGAGCATGGTGAGCTTCTCGGCCCGCTGGTACAGGTCGAAGAGCCGGTCTCGATACTCGCCCATCGACGGTGCCTCGGCATAGGCTTGGGCGATCGAGCTCCAATGGCTCGTGGTCCACCCGGATTCGGCGATCTCCACCTCGTTGATCGGCTGGTGGTATTTGCCCTTGACCGCAACCGGTATGGTGAGCCACCGGAGCCCTTGCTCGGTCTTGATCCGGTTTCGATTTCGCCAATCCCGGCGGGTGTATTGCACGTCGTCGTAGAGGACGACGACGTCCGCCCTGTCGATCGTGTCGAAATAGCCCTTCCACGGGATGTAGTTCGACTGGGTGATCACGACACGCATCAAAGAATCCCTTGTGCTAGCGATGGCTGGAACGGATCGGCGCGACCTGTCGCATCCCCGATCGTTGCTTGGCCATTGACCGACAGTAGTCAGCTACAAGGGCGAATGTTGCCATATGGCCTCGATGGGGCCGAGCGATGCGGATCGCGGCCAGGGACCCGAACCAGACCGAGCCCGATCCGCGCCGGTCCGCCATCATGGTGAATCCACGGGTCAATCCGGATTGGAGTCGTCGTTACGAACTCGTGGACCGTTCCAGCTCTTCCATCCGACGTGACACCGCAGTGAGCAGCGACCGCATGACGACGCCGACGAATGGCGACACCACCCGCCAGTAGATTCCGAATCTCCGCCTGCTCCGCTGGTCGGTGGTGCGTGTGCGGGCCTCGTAGGTGACCAGTGTCCGGTCGGTGCCGTACGGCAGAACGGAGATCGACGCTGCGATCTTTCCCCAGCCGGGTTCGTCGAACGACACGAAACGACTCAGCCGGCACCGTGTTCCAGGAGATCGAAGGCTGCCAGAATTTCCCGACCACGCCGATGACCAGCTCCCGGCCCTTCCGTTCGCCTAGACCGACCCAGGGCTGGTCGGCCGTCGACTCCGCCGCCTCGTCGAACAGGTCGCCGAGTCTCATCGACGGGACGTCGGCCGGCTCCTTGCGGCCCATCTTCTCCGGGAGGGTGCGGACCCACATCACGGTGTCGAGCAGGGGCGAGTGCAGGGACAGCAGATCCAGGTTGCGGACCTCCTCCAACACCGCCGACGGTTCACCATGCAGCGACAGCAGATCCAGGTTGCGGGCCTCGTCCAACACCGCCGCCGGTTCACCCCGAACAACGAGATGCTCCCGCCGAGTCGTATCGAACCGAGGAAGATACTCGTCGATGAGCAGCGTGGACGATGCCAAGATTGCGGCAGCGTCAGACATCGTGGCCTCATCAGCAGGTTGGCCCATGTCTGTCAGCATGCATGTCCATACCGCAACCATCCAGGGCCCAAGGTCATACCCGCACCACCGACAGAACCGCGGTCGGTCTCCATCCCGGCCCTCTCTAGAGCCGAAGTGGCGCTTCGGACCAACAAACCGGGGACGTGCACCATCCAGGGCGATGGGGTCTCAGTCGGCGGTTCCACCGTGTAGCACGGGGCAGCGATCACGGGCGACAATCGTCGAGGACCCCGAAGCGCACCGAGGGCCCAACGGCGTCGATCCTCGCGATTGCACTACCAGCTCATCTCGAGCCCCCGTCGATGATCGCACCAGGATGGTCGATACCTGACCGAAAGCGTTCAAACACTGGTATTCGCTCAGACGAAAAGGGGCTAGGGTTCTTCAGGAAACCGGTTACGGTAAGTGCTTGTCGATGCAGGGGGAGGAAGAGGATTGTCGAAACCGACTTCTCCCGCGGTCGCGCAGCTTGAGTTGACTGTCCGACTTCGCGAACGCCGCAAGGAACTGCACCTCACGACGAGCGCAGTTGCGAAGTACATGGGCTTCTCGCCAAACTACTGGTCGGCCGTCGAGAACGACCGGACCGTTCTCGCGAGAGACAAGCTCGCCAAACTCAATGGTCTCTTCGAGTTCGACGACGAGGAGGCCCGCAGCACACGCGACTCGCTGAACTACACGAGGCGGCCAAGAGACCGCGATGGTGGACGAGGTATGCCGACCTTCTGGACGACGACCTGATGCAGCTGTTCGGACTCGAGGCTGGCGCCGAGAGTGTTCGGATTCATGAGGGTCGCCTCGTCACCGGGCTGCTCCAAACCCGGGAGTACGCTGAGGCCGTGATTGGCGCAGACCCAGCCGCCAGCACCGTAACGATGAAGCAGCGGTGGGAGTTGCGCAAGCGTCGCCAGCGTCGTCTGACCGACGACGATCCACTGCAGCTCACGGCACTCATGAGTGAGGCTGCGCTGAAGCAGCACTTCGGTGACTCCGGAGTTTTGCGAGAGCAGCTCAAGTTCTTGGCGAAGGCCATCGAGGACCTTTCAGAAACGCTCGAAGTCCGTATCCTGCCGTTCGACCGATCGCCGCTCGGGATGACGGGAGCCTCGACCCTGTACCTTCTCGACTTCTCGAGCCCCCATCTTCCTACCGTCGTCTGGCGCGACGCTGTGACACCCATCGGCTTTGCCGAGCAACCGGAAGAAGTGGAAACCCTCAGGGTCTCTTTTCTGCAGGCCCTGGAGGAGTCCAGTCTCGGTCGGGAAGATTCGTTGGCAATGATAGAGCGCCGAATCGCGGACCTCTCGTGAGCACCGATCACGGCTCGCTGCAAACGCCGACGACATTGCACCGCGTCGACAAGTATCCGGTCGTTGAGCCTGACCGAGTATCTCACGTCGTCGGCCTTGGACAGTCCTTTACCAACCACAGTGCGTGGAGCGGTTGGTAGCAAAGAACTAGCTATGGAGCTAGGACTCTCGGGGCCGGTCTTGCGTGCAGGTTTGGTTCGACGAGAGGTAAGCCAATCCAGTAGGAGAAAGCAAGTGACGAATACTCACCACCGACAACGAGGTTGGTTCAAGAGCAGTTTCAGCACTGGAACCTGCGCTTGCGTGATGGTCATGTTCGGTCTCGGCATGGTCCTGATCCGGGACAGCAAGTACCTCCGGAATCCGAAGAACGATCCGGCCCTCCAGCCGACGATCGAGATCCCGGAACAAGACTGGTTGGCGTTCCTTTCGGAGGTCACGAGCGACGCATCAACGTACTCAAACGGAGCGCTCACCGTTGAAGACGCCGCCGGGATGAAAGGTCTGCGGTCGATTGCTGACGGCAAGGTGCTCAGCTACACGGCAGAGGAGTGGGGAGCCTTCGTCGCTGGCGCCAAAGCGGGGGAGTTTCTACCTGTTGGCACTCTCCTGTCGGTTGCTGCCGACGCTTCGTTGGCCTAGTCACAGGAGAACGACAGCTTCTCCCCCGCCCACTTTGCGAGCCGACGAAGGAGAAGCCTCACGACCATCACCCATCCCATCAGAAGGCGAGCAGCAACGGCCGTCGAAAACATAACACAGCCAAGAACCGTCAAGGCCCACGCACCGCAGGCGGGCCGGCTCAGTTGGCGATGGCGGCGCTGATGGCGTCGACGTGGGCGAGGTCGGTGCCGCAACAGCCGCCGACGACGGCGAGCCCCGGCAGGGCCTCGCCGGTCTCACCGCTCGCCAGCTCGATGTCCTGGCCCTTCTGGCCGATGGCCGAACCAACGCCGAGATCGCCGAGGAGTTGTTCGTCTCGGTGCGAACCGTGGACACCCACGTCGGAGCCATCCTGCAGAAGCTCGGCGCCGAGACCCGGCGCGACGCCGCCCGTCGAGCTCGAGAGCTCGGCGTCGTGTGAGTGCCGAGGGTCCACGGCCTGCGCCGGATGCGGCTCCGCCCGTCTCGGCTCAGAGGCCGGCGCCCCGCTCGTCGACCCCGAACATGACCCGCCCTGCAAGTTCCATGACCGAGTCGGCGTTCATCATGTGCTGGGTGGCAACGTGGACGTCGCGCTTGTGACGCTGGAGCGGTGAGGTCTCGTAGACCGACGAGCCGCCGACGATCGAGTACATCCGGTCGATCACCGCGGCCGAGGTGTGGACCGCATGGTAGTTGGCGGTGCGGACGGCGAGCCGGTCTTCGAGGTCGGTGTCGCCGACGAGGGCCTTGGCCCACGCCTCGTCGATGGCCTGGTAGAACAGGGCCCGGGCCGCTTGCAGCTTGGTCTTGGCCTCGGCGAACTGGAAGTGGACGAGGGGCCTGGTGGCCAGGGTCCGGCGGCTGCCGTTCGGTGTCTTGGTCAGAGCCAGGGTCGCCACCTCGTCGACGCAGGCCCGGGCCATGCCCAGGGCGATGGCCCCCATCGGGGTCGACAGCACGCCGAACAGCGGGAACCGGAACACCGGCTCGTCGGCAAAGGCGCCGCTGCGGTTGCTGCGGATGGCCCGGCTGGCGGGGACCCACAGGTCGGTGGCCAGGAAGTCGCTCGACCCGGTGCCCCGCATGCCGGTGACGTGCCAGTTGTCCTGGATGTCGACCTCATCGGGGTGGAGGAAGACCCGGGTCATCGTCGACCCCTTGATCGGGGCGCCGTCGTGATCGACCTCGGTGAGGGCGCCGGAGATCCAGTGGGCATTGTGGCAACCCGAGCCCCACCGCCAGTGCCCGTTGACCAGGTAGCCGTCGACGCCGTCTCGGGCCTCGGCCATCGCCGTGCCGCTGGGGGAGAAGACGCCGGCCAGGATGATCCCGGGGTCGAGCAGCTCCGCTTCCCGGAACGACACCGTGGCGCCTGCGGCGTTCATCTGGCTGGTGGATGCGATGAAGGCGCACCAGGCGGCCGAGCCGTTGGCCGTGGCGAGGAGCTCCGACACCTCGCACATGCCCCGGACACCGAGGTCGAGCCCGCCGGCCCCGGTCGGAGCGCAGAGCCGGTAGCACCCCGCTTCGGCCAGCTTCTTTGCGATGTCCTGGGGCAGCTGACGCAGGCGGTCGATCTCGTCGCTGCGCTCGTTCAGCTCGGGGAGCAGGGCGGTGACCGCGGCCTTGACCTCGGCGCTGCGGGATTCTCGGGCTTCGTTGGTGGTCATGGCAACCTCAGGCCTCAGGCCGCAACGATCGAGGTATGGCGAAGCGTCCGCGGCTCGGTTTGACGACGTTCCGCCTGGCGTTGGCCACCAGCAGATCGTCCCAGGCGATCCGATGTCCAGATTGCCAGCTGTGACGATGCCACGCCACTTCGTCCCGGTGCTCGACGAGGAGCCCGATGACGTGCCCGTTTGCAATGGCGAGCCGTCGGGACGACGGTCAACCGCGCCACCCGGAGTCGCTAACCGTGCGGTTGGGAGTGGATGAAGTCGAGCACGGCTTGATTGAAGGCTTGGGGCTGGTCGATGTTGACCGAGTGGCCGCCGTCGAGGTCGACCACCCGGAGGTCACGAACGGCGGCCCTGGCCTCCTCGACGCAGGGTTGGAACGCCTTCTCGAATCTCCCGTTGATCAGCAATGTCGGCACCTCGAGGAGGTGGAGCTCATCGTTGGAGTTCCAGGGGCCTCCGGTCCGCATGTGGCGGAACACCGCCATCGGCATGGCGTCTGCGGTCTCGATCATTCGGGCCTGGAGCTGCGGGGGAATGCGCTTGGCGTTGCTCGGGTGGTAGGGCAGGGCCCGGATCACCTCCCTGGTCGGTTCGGCCGGGAGCCCACTGCCTCCCCGCTGGCCCTCGGCGCTGCCATCGAGTTCGTCTTCCGGGGCTTGGCGTCCGGCGAGGCCGAACACGGCCCGGGAGTTGGTGAAGATCAGGCCGGCCACTCGATCCGGCTGACGCAGGGCGTAGCGCATGAGCACCGCACCCCCGAGGGATTGACCGACGAGCCACCACCGGTCGATACCAAGGCGGATGCGAATCCGGTCGAGCTGGTCGAGGACGGTCTCTGCCCGGTAGGCCGCCGGGTCGTCTGGGCCGGGGGAGCGGCCGTGGCCGGGTTGCTCGGCCAGCAGGAGCCGGAGCTCGGCCCCCAGCCCGGCCCGGTTCGGCTCCCACTGCAGGTTGCTCGACATGAATCCGTGGAGAAACAGCACTGGTGGGCCGTCGGGATTGCCGCTGTCTTCGACGTTGAGCTGGTCTTCCGTCGCTGCCATTTCCAAGCCTCCTTCAGTTGCCGGGGTTGGCGGCCAGGTGGTCGAAGACCCCGGCCGGTCGGGTCCGGCGGTACTGCTCGACGATCGGTTTGAGCTGGTCAGGGCTGGCCCCGTGGAGGATGACGCCGTCGCAGCCGAGATCGAACTGGCCACGAACGGCCTCGACGCACCGGGCCGGGGTGCCGGTGGCGGCGGGTGCCAGCCACTCGTCGGGGATCAGGGTGGCCAGGTGTTCCAGCTGCTCGGTGGTGGCCAGTTGGTCGAGGGCGCCGGGGAAGTCGGCGACGAGGGGGTCGGCCCGGAATCGCGCCAGCACGGCCGGGTCCCAGCCGTTGGTGCGGACCATGAGGTCGCCGTAGGCCTGGAGGTAGGTGGCCATGCGGCCGACCGTCTTGTTCAGCCTGACCGGCTCGGGCAGGTGGTCGCCGATGGTGGCGAAGCACGACCAGACCCGTACCGAGGCCGGGTCCCGCCCGGCCCGCTCGGCCGCCTCCTTGACCGCGCCCACCACCCGGGCCGTCGTCTCGTCGGTGAAGAAGGTGTGCAGCACCACCGCGTCGAAGCATCGGCCGCCGAGGGCCAGGGAGTTGGGGCCGAAGGCCACGAGGGCGATGGGGATGTGGGTCGCCTCGATGCCTCGCATGGCCAGGACCGGGTAGCGGCCGGCCGGCCCGTCGTGGTTGACGATGGTCTCGCCGGCCCACATCCGTCGCATGAGGCCCACGAAGTCCTCCATCTGAGCGGTCGTGATGGGGGCCAGGCCCCGGGCCGTCGACGCCCGGTCGATGCCTCGGCCCAGTCCCAGGGCGAACCGTCCACCGGTGAGGCTGTGCATGGTCATGGCATGGGCCGCGGTGACGGCCGGATGGCGGGTGTTGTGGTTGGTGGCGGCGGTGGCGATCCCGATCCGCTCCGAGACCGCCCCGACCGCCCCGCAGATGGTGGCCGCCTCCTTGATGTTGAGCCGCTCCGACACGAAGGCCGAGCCGATGCCCATGTCTTCTGCGGCCCGCACTTCGTCGATGAGGTCCCGGGCCGACTGCGGAGCGCCGGCCAGGGTGTAGAACCCGAGCTCGTTCAGCGGTTCCGAAACTCCGGGATCCATCATCGGTGCTTTGAGGGGGTGGGCATCAGACGGGGTAGGTGACGCTGGTGAGCTCCTCGGAGACGGCCCACAGCCGCTGCTGGGTGTCGGCTTCGTGGGATCGCTCGCTGGAGGTGACGATCACCGGGTCGCCGCGGGTTTCCAGGAACCCGTTCGGGCCGTAGTACTGGCCGCCGGTGGCCGCCGGGTCGGTGGCGGCTCGCAGGGTCGGGAGGGCGCCCCGTGCCGCGCTCTGGGTCAGCGGTCGGAGCAGCGGTTGCATGAAACGGCCGCCGGGGATGTGGCGACCGAGTTCGGTGTCGGAACCTCCGGGGTGGGCCGCCAGGGCAGCGGTGGGGGCGCCGGCGGCATCGAGCCGTCGCTGCAGTTCGTAGGTGAACAGCAGGTTGGCCAGCTTGGAACGGCCGTAGGCCACCACCCGGTTGTAGCCCTTGTCGGCGTTGAGGTCGTCGAAGTCGATCCGGGACCGGATCCGGTGGCCGACGCTGCTGACGGTGACGACCCGCGATCCCTCGACCGGGAGCAGCCGATCGAGCAACAGGCCGGTCCACGCGAAGTGGCCGAGATGGTTGGTGCCGAATTGCATCTCGAACCCGTCTGCCGTCTTCATCGCCGGGGTGTACATGACCCCGGCGTTGTTGATCGCCAGATCGATCCGATCGACGGTTTGGCGTAGCTCTTCGGCTGCCGTCCGGACCGAGTCCAACGAAGCCAGGTCGAGCTGCAGGAGCCGCAGATCGGCGTCCGGGATATCGCTGCGGATGTCGTCGACGGCCGCTTGGCCCTTGTCCGGGTTGCGGACGGCCAGCACCACCGACGCACCACGCCTGGCCAGCTCCCTGGCCGTTTCCAGACCGAGCCCCGAGTTGGCCCCGGTCACCACGGCGATCCGCCCGGTCTGATCGGGGATGTCGTCGGCTTTCCACTTCTTGTCTGCCATATCCCGGTTTCTCATTTCTGATGTCTGTGAGGGGACCTGCTCGTTTCGAGGATAGGGACCTGGGCCCAACAAGTCGTTGCCAAGTCATCGACAAGCCATGACACGGACTCACTCCGGTCGGGCGGAGCGTGTCATCATGGTCGGCGTCGCCATCGACCGATGGGCCGCCGGACCGTCGCCGCTGGCAGAGCGAGGAGGAGTTCCATGTCGGATGGGATCGTCGAGATCAGGGATTACACGATCGAGCCGCAATGGTTCCCTGCCTATCGGGACTGGGCTTCCAGGTTCGCCGTGCCGTGGCTCAAGGCAAACCTCGATGTGATCGACTTCTGGGTCGATGACGGCATCGAGCCCGAGGTCTCCGGATCAGCACCGATGGTATCGGCGAACGGCCAGCCGAATGTCTGCTGGATCATTCGCTGGCCAAGCACATCGGCCCGCGATGAGGGTTGGCGGGCATTCCGCGACGATCCGGGCTGGCAGGAGGTCTGGGCCGAGCATCCGAATCCCGGAGCCTATCTCCACACCAATGTGCGCTTCATGAAGGCGGTCCCGGTGTCGGACTGATCGCTGCGGGCCCGCTGGGACGCACCCCGATGCCGGTGCAGCCCTGCGAGTCCGGTTGCGGGCGCGGCGGTGGCAATCAGCCGGGGACCACGTAGCTGCTCATCGACAGCGATCCCATGTGGGGGCCGGCGGTCAGCACCGTGGCGGTTGTGTTGGCGGCGGCTGCAACGCCCGCGATGTAGAACAGCGGGAGCAGGTGCTCGGGGGTGGGGGCGGCCAGGTCGTGGTTCGGATGGTCGGCCAGCTCGGTGATGTCGACCGGTCGTTTCGTCATGAGCTGCGTGGCCGCCCCGTCGAAGGCGGTGTTCCAGTCCGCAGCGGCGTCGGGCTCCTGCCATTGGAGGCGACCGAGGTTGTGCACGACGTTCCCCGAGCCGAGGATGAGGACGCCGGCATGTCGGAGGGGCTCCAGCGCGACGCCGAGCTCGACGTGGTAGGTGCCAGGCTTCGTGGCGTCGATCGAGAGCTGGACCACCGGTATCTCCGCCTCGGGGTACATGTGGGTCAGGACCGACCAGGTCCCGTGGTCGAGGCCCCAGCTGTCGACGTCGCGCCCGACCCACGTGGGAGCGACCAGTTCGATGATCTCGTCGGCGAGCCCGGGGTCGCCGGGGGCCGGATAGTCGACGGCGAACAGCTCGGGCGGGAACCCGTAGAAATCGTGGATCGTCTGCGGTCGCTCCATCGCCGTCACGGCCGTGGCGTTGATGTACCAGTGGGCCGAGATGGCAACGATGGCCCGGGGCCGTGGTGTCGTCCGCCCGAACTCGGCCCAGGCCCTGGTCCAGCGATTCTCCTCGAGGGTGTTCATGGGGCTGCCGTGGCCGACGAACACCGCCGGCATCGGTGTGGTCGTGTCGCTCATCGCAAGCCCTTCACTGGAGTCCTCGGTGCCGAGATCCTGCGGTTCACGCACGAGCCACCACGCACGAGCCACCACCCACGAGACACTAGGCGACGAGTGGGGGGATGGGCACAGCCGACGATTCGCAGACTCCCGGTCGACACCGGCGTATCGTGAGATTCGGACCACGACGAAAGCGACGGGCCTGTGGACGAACGCCTTGTCAGAGGCCTGGCGAGTGGCTGGGGCTGCTCGCTTCGCCAGGAACGCCGGCCAGCCGGATCCCAGCCGTCGTGAGACGCATCGAGGACTATGCGTTGCTCAGCGACTCGAGGTCGGCCGCATTGGTGTCGCGGGCGGGGTCGATCGAGTGGCTGTGCTTCCCGCGGTTCGACTCCGGAGCCTGCTTCGCGTCACTGCTTGGAAACGAGGACAACGGCCATTGGTCGTTGGCGCCGGCGGGAACCACTCGATCGGTCAGGAGCTACCGACCCGGTTCGCTGGTTCTGGAGACCGTCCACTCCACCGCCGGCGGTGTGGTGGCCGTGGTCGACGCGCTGGTGCCAGTTGGAGACGTCAACCGGCTCGTCCGCCGGGTCGAGGGTCGCAGCGGTTCGGTTGTGATGCGAAGCGAGCTGCGGGTCCGGTTCGACTACGGCAGTGTCATCCCCTGGGTCAGCCGGCGGGGCGATGGCATCAGCGCCGTGGCAGGCCCGGAATCGCTGACGCTCCGCACTCCTGTCGAGATGCACGGCGAGGGGTACGCCACCGTGGGGGAGTTCACCGTGGTGGCCGGGGACCGAGTCGGGTTCGACCTGGCCTGGAGCCGATCCCACCAAGCGGTCCCTGATCCCATCGACGTCGACTCGATGCTCGAGGCAACCGTTGCATGGTGGACCGAATGGTCGTCCCGCCTGGGATACGACGGCGCCTACCGCAGCGACGTCCATCAGTCGCTGACGGTTCTGAAGGGGCTGTCCCACGCCGCGACCGGATCCTTCGTGGCGGCGCCGACGACGTCACTGCCCGAATGGATCGGGGGCGGACGGAACTGGGACTACCGCTACTGCTGGCTACGCGATGCAACCTTCACGCTCCTGGCGCTGCTCCAGGCCGGCTGTGTCGAGGACGCCCGATCGTGGCGGGACTGGCTGGTCCGTGCGGTTGCCGGCGATCCGTCGAGAATCCAGATCATGTACGGACTGGCCGGCGAGCGGCGACTGCCTGAACTCGAGCTCCCGTGGCTGGACGGGTTCGAAGGATCCAAGCCGGTCCGGATCGGCAACGGGGCGGCCGACCAGCTGCAGCTCGACGTGTTCGGTGAGGTCATGGATGCGATGCACCAGGCCCGGCTGAGCGGCATGGCCCCGGATGAGAACGCCTGGCGGGTACAGCACGCCATGATGGAATGGCTCGAGGGTAACTGGCAGTCCCCGGACGAGGGGATCTGGGAAGTGCGAGGCGGGCGGGCGCAGTTCACCCACTCCAAGGTGTTGGCGTGGGTCGCGTTCGATCGCGCCGTCCAAGCGGTCGAGCAGCAGGGCGTGGACGGCGATGCCACCCGATGGCGTGAGGCCCGGGATCGGGTGCACGCCGAGGTCCTGGCCAACGCCGTTGACCGCCGAGGCGTCTTCACCCAGGCCTATGGACGTCAGGCCCTCGACGCCTCGACGCTGATGATCCCCCTCGTCGGCTTCCTCCCCGCCACCGATCGGCGGGTGGTGGCAACCGTCGAAGCCATCCAACGTGAGCTCACCGTCGACGGGTTCGTCATGCGCTACCAGGTCGAAGATGACGGTGACGGTGACGGTGACGGGGTCGGGGGGAAGGAGGGGGCGTTCCTGCTTTGCTCGTTCTGGCTCGTCGACTGCCTCGCGCTGATGGGTCGCCACGCGGAGGCAACCGCGCTCTATGAGCGTCTGCTGGGCCTGCGAAACGACGTGGGCCTGCTGTCCGAGGAATACGACGCCGCGGGCGGGCGACAGCTTGGCAACTTCCCGCAGGCCTTCTCACACATTGCGATCGCCGGCAGTGCCATGACCCTGTGCCCCGACAACGTCGGGCCGAGCGAGACACGGGCCGGCAAGCCATGACCACCGCATTCGCCCGGGCCCCGAAACCGGTTCCGTCGCCGACCCCCACTAAGCTCGCCGGCGATGGCCAAGACCGTCCCTGTGCGCTCGCCGGCCCGGGTGCTGGTGCTCGGTCCTGTCGCCGTGGCGTCTCGAGACGGACTTCAGGCCGTGAGGGGCCAGCAGGGATTGATCCTGAGCGTGCTGGCCGCCGCCCACCCCAATCCCGTCACCACCGAGGCACTCATCGACGAGCTCTGGCCCGAGCGGGCACCGGCATCGGCCCGCACTGCGGTTCGGGTCGTCCTGACCAGGCTGCGGGAGCGGCTCAGGTCCGATGAGCCGGTGGTGGTCCACCGTGGGGGCGCGTACCAGTTGGAGCTGGACGACGACCAGTTCGACCAGCTCCGGTTCCTGAGGCTGCTCGACCGGGGGGCCCAGGTCCTACCGTCGGACCCGGAGCGGGCGGTGACCCAGCTCCGGGCGGCCCTGGACCTGTGGCGGGGCGACGCCTACGCCCCGTTCTACAACACCGCCCGGCTCCAGGCTCGGGCCGGCTACCTGGAGGAGCGGCGCCGGGAGGCCGAGGAGCTGCTGGTTTCAGCGTTCCTCGACAGCGGCCGATCGGACAGTGCCGCCACCTGGGCCACCCCCCTGGTGGAGGCCGAACCGTACCGCGAGCGGCGCTGGGAGCAGCTGATGCTGGCCCTGTACCGCTCGGGCCGCCAGGCCGAGGCCCTCCGGGTGGCCCAACGGGCCACGATGATGCTGCGCAACGACCTGGGCATCGAGCCCGGGCCTTCCCTGCGGGGTCTCGAAGCCGACATCCTGAATCAGGCCCCCCACCTGGACCACCCGAGGGGCGACGCCGCCGACCCGGGCGGGATCGAGCTGGCCGATCCCCGGATCAACGTGCGCCATCGGCGCGGCCCGGTGCCGGCCCGGCGGGGCAGTTTCGTAGGTCGGGACGGCGATCTGGCCGCACTGGCCGAACTGGTGGAGCGGGCCCGGCTGATCTCGGTCACCGGGCCGCCGGGCGTCGGCAAGAGCCGGCTGGCGGCCGAACTGGCGGCCGGCGTTGTCGGCCGCCGGGTCATCTGGCTCGATCTCGTCGGTGTGGCCCCGGCCTCGGTCACCGGTCAACTGGCCAACCTCGTCGGCGTCCGACTGACCGGTCCCGAAGCGAGCGAGGAGTTGGCCGCCGCCTTCACCCGCCAACCGACCCTGCTGGTGCTCGACAACTGTGAGCACGCCGTCGACCGGGCGGCGGAGTTGTCCGAGCGACTCCTCGCCGCCTGCCCGCCCCTCACCATCCTGGCCACCAGCCGGGCGCCGCTGGCCTGCCCGTCGGAGAACCGGCATCCGCTCGGTCCGCTCGAGGCGGACGAGGCGCTCCGGCTCCTGGCCGACCGGGCGACCGGGACCGGCACCCGGGACCGGGCCGAGGATCTGGCCCTCCTGGCCGACCGGGTCGATCGGCTGCCGCTGTCGATCGAGCTGGTCGCCCCGATGCTGGGATCGGCCACCGCGGCCCAGCTCGCCACCCAACTGGGCCACTCCCTGGAGCTGGCCACCGGGCACGGCCAGAGCGACAGGAGACACCGCTCGCTCGATCTGGCCCTCGGCTCGTCTGTCGATCTGCTCGACGAGGACGACCGGCGGTTGTTCGCTGCCCTCGGAGCCATCTCCGGGCGGTTCGTGGCGGCCGATGTGGCCGAGCTCACCGGGCGGGCCGAACCGGAGGTGGAGGCTGGACTCATCAGGCTGGCCCGAGGGGGTCTCCTGTCGCCGTCCGATGGCGACATCGACGGGGGAATCGGTGCCGGCTGGTCGCAACTTCACGTCCTGCGGGTTCACGCTCGGTCACGGCTCCGGGCATCGGGTGATCTCGATCGACTGGAACGACGCCTCGTCGACCGCTCCGTCGCCCTCGTGACGGCAGCGGCCCCCGAGCTGGCTGGTCCGGACGAGGATCTGGCGGTGGCCCGGTTGGAGAGCGCCACCGACCAGCTCCGAGCGACCCATCGCTGGCTGATCTCCCGACAGGCGGTCGAAGAGGCGGCGGCGTTCAACCTGGCGCTGTGGGAGTACACCTTCTTCCGCCAGAACTACGGTCACTACCACTGGCTCGACGAGACTCTGGCCTTGCCCGGGTCCGGCGAGCTGGCCCAGCTCGACCTGCTACTGGCCGAGGCCGCCCTGGCAGCCTGGGCCCGCGATCGACTCACCGCCGGCGCCGAACTGGCCGATCGGGCCGAGGCCGTGGCCCGGGCTCGAGGCCGCCCGGTGCCCCTGTCTGCGCTCAAGGCCCGGTTCAACATAGCCATCGAGGACGGCCGTCTGGACGACGCCGGCTCCTGGCTCCAACGGCTGTTCGTCGAGTCGGCCGCACGGGCCGACGACCGCCACCACGCCGACAACCTGGTGGTGACCACCCTGGGTCTGGCCCAGGCCGGTCTCGATACCGAGGCGATCGGGACCGCCGAGCGGGCGGTGAAGCTGGCCCGGACCACCAGCAACCCGACCTCGATCGCCTGGGCCGGGGTGGCCACCGGGATGGCCCTGCTTCGGTCCGAGCCTCGCCAGGCGGCCCATGCCCTTTCGGCTGCTGGCCGATTGGCCCGGACCGTGCGGAACCGATGGGTCGAGGGCATGGCGCTGTCGGGCCTGGTCACCGTGCTGCGACGTCAGGGGCAGACGGATCACGCCCGGAGGCTGTGCCTGGAGGTGGTCGACCTGTGGGGCCGGAGCCGCTCGGTCGGCCAGCTGGCCCGGGCCGGGCGAGAAGCCGTGCTCCTCCTGGCCGACAGCGGCGAGGACCGCGCCGGAGCCCGGCTGCTGGCCAACCTCGAGCTCGTCGGACCGCCCTATCCGGTGGCGGCCGATGACCAGGCTCGTTTGGACCACTTGACCACGCTCCCCAACCCGTTCGATGAGCCGCCACCGGATCCAGGGTCAGCGTCGCTCGACCTGATCATCCTGAGGGAGATCGGCGACCCGGCACCCGGCGGGCCACAGGTCGGGTAGTCGGGCCTCGGCCTCCAGGCGGGCCACATCATCGGCGGTGAGAGGCCGGCGGTAGGGTCGGGTCCGGCCCTGGGCCAGGAACGGCCGGATCCATCGCCTGCCGACGGCCTGGATCATCGCCCTCGAGATCGGGCGCAAGGGGCGGACTCGCAGCAGTCCGCCGATCAGCTTGGTCACCAGGGCCGCCGTGCGGCGGGCGTCACCGTTGCCCACCATGAGCAGGGCCGACACCCGATCGTCGCCGAGAGCCCCGGTGAGCCCGGGGGCGAGCCAACCGAACCAGCGGGGGAAGCCGTCGGCCACCCCTTCCTGCAGAGCCTCGCTCAGCCGCACCCCGTCGAGTGATCTGGCATGATGACGTCGGCGGATGGCGATCGCCAGGTCGCGGGCCTGACGGTAGTCGAGTGGGCGGCGCCCGTGTCGACCGGGCACGGTCAACGCGTCGTGAGGGGCACCCAGGAGGAAGCCGATCCCCAGCCAGAACCGGACGACGGCGTTGCGGGTTTCGTCCCCGATGTCGATGCCCAACCCATCGAGCATCTCGATGGGCGACACCCCGAAGCCCAGGGCGGCCCCGATGACGTCCTCCTGGTTGAACGGCAGGCCGAAATCGTCACTGGGCCAGCTGTGGGCCAGGAGCCGGTGGGCGGCCAGGGCGTGCATGACCCGCACCCCCTGAACCGATCGCAGGGCCGCCCCGTCGGCCTCCATCTCGCCATTGCGCCAACCCTGTTCCGAGTCCAGCAGGTCGATGACGAAGAAAGCAGTTTCGCCGGCCCGGCGGAACGGGTCGGTGGCCAGATCGGACACCCGGCCCAGCACATGCACACCGGCCGCCGCGGCATAGCTGTCTGGAAGGCTCCGGAACACCAGCGCCATGAACCACACGGTCGACCACCTGGTGAAGGCCCGACGGGCCGTGCTGCAGGTCGACGGGTCCAGCAGTCCGCCCGGCTCGGCGGCCCGCCGGAGTCGCTCGGCCACATCCTTGCGGATGGCACGGGCCCGCTCGGCGTTGGCCTCGTCGGCCACCGTCTCCAGCGCCAGCTGGTCGGCGTCGGCCAGGGCCAGGTGTGTCGGTTGCGATCGTAGGGCGTCGAGCTCCGCATCGCTGAGGTGGCAGCCCCCCGACCCGTCGGTCTCGTCGGGCTCAGGAGGTGGGGCCATGGCCGCCAATTGCTCCTCCAGGGCCGCGCCCAGGTCGGCCCACGGCTGGGGCCGGACCACGGTCCCGGCCTCGTCGAACCACCACCGGGATCGCTGGTGTCTGGCGAACAGGGCCATGATGAAGGCCATCCGATCCCCGAGGTCGTTCCAGCACCGGGCCCGCCGGCCGTCGACCGAGAAGTGGCCGAAGAGCTTCCCCAGCAGCACCTCATCGCTCAGCTCGTCGATCCGGCGCCGGCCCGATCCGCCATCGCCGGTCGGCAACGGATCAACGGCGATGGGTCGCTCCCCGGCCGGGACGGAGCGGCCGGTCTTGACGACCCCGATCGGCAGCTCGACGCCAGTCAGGTGCCGGGTGGCGAAGCGGATCCAACGGTGCTCCAGCCACAGCCGGAACGAGCCGGGTTCGCGGTGGCGCCAGTGGTAGCGGGTCTCGAGGCTGGCCCATGGGGTCGTGATGGTCCGCAGCCAGGATCGGAACCCGACGCTGATGGCCAGCGACAGCAGCTTCTGCTCGTGAAGAGCCAGCAGGCAGTTGCCGACCAGCATCCGCTGCGACCTCTGGTCGTCGGTCGCAGCTTCCATGGCGCGGTAGTAGGCCCGGAACCCGAGTACCAGCAACTCGTTGTGATGGGGCCCGCCGGGCCGTAGGCGGGGGTCGTTGAGCGACACCCAGAACTCGTCTTCGGTCCCACCCCCGGGGTCGCCTGGTGGGTTGAAGAGCCGCTTGCGGAGCTCCCGCTCGCACCGGTCCCATGCCTCGGCCAGATCGTCACCGGACCGGGAGGCGGCGCCGACGGTCGCCAGGAAGGTGGTGTGGGCTCGGCCGATGTCGGCGAACACATCGCGATCGCCGTCTGCGAAGGCCTTGGCGATCAACGAACCGAGCACCGGCACCGGCAACGTGAGGTAGCCGCCGATCGTGTGGCTGGCCCACTGGCCGAAGGCGGCCCAGGTCGCGTCCCTCCGGTTCCCAGCAGCTCGGCCATGGCCTGGGCCAGGTCGCCGTAGGCCACGCTGATCAGCTCGTTGCGGAGCCTCACCGGCATCGGGGTGAATGCGATGTCCTCGATCCGGCTCATGTCGACCTCTCGGCGCTCGAGATCCGGATCCCATCTCAATTCCGTCGGCACCGCCATGACGCTCCCGCTCTTCCTGTCCGGATGTTGAGGTTGCAGGTCCCTGAGTTGATGGGTCTGATTATGGGTTCTGTGGTTCGGACCAAGGAGCCAGAGGAACCCATCACCACGACCACCTCTGCAGAGATCATCCATCGCCGGCGGGTCCGATTGCCAGTGGTCTGTCGCACAATCAGTGATGGGGTATCGGTGAGAGTTCGGCGGTCCTGCCGATGGCGCAGTTCGTGAGGCCCGGAAGCCCCAGCTACCACAACGGCGTCGACCCGGGCGGCCAATCAGCACACCCTCCGGGGCGATCTGTTAGCCGGTTGTTAGCCGGGCCGGCAGATGCTGAACCTAGACAACACACCAGTCCACGGAGGGACTACAACATCATGGCAACACTGACAATCACCAAGATCCACTGCAGCCGCAAGCAGGATGTCACAGGCGACGATGAGCCCGTGATCGACATCGGCGGGCAGCAGCGGTGGACCGGCAAGATGGGCAAAGGCGACACCAGGTTCCCGAACGAGGTCGAGCAGTTCTCCAACAGCATCCTCGTGGAGCTGAAGGAGCGAGACGGCAACAACCCCAAGAAGGACAAGTCGCTCGGTAAGTGGACGGTCTACGCCACCCCGACCGGCAACAAGACACTGACCGCCACGTCATCGGGCTACCTGTACGAGGTGACCGCCAACGTGCAGTAGCCACGGCGGCCCTTCACCACAACAGCAACGGAGGGCCGGCCCGATGAGGCCGGCCCTCCGTTCACCGGCCTGGCCGCGGAGCTGGGTGTCGACGGCATCATGGTCAACGCGTCTGTCGCCGACCATCCCCGATCGAGACCGAGGTGGGCCCGAAGACCGACTATCGTCGATTGAGGTGACGGAGAAAACCATGGAAGACCAGACCGTGTCGAACCGTTTCATCACCAGGACCCCACCGGCGTTCGATACCCCCGATCTGGAGCGGCGCCACCGGTTGGAACGCCTGGCCGGGGTTTGTCGGGTGTTCGGTCGGGCCGGATTCTCTCGGAAGGCCTGCTGGGTCATGTGACGGTTCGGGATCCCGACACGCCGACCGCCTCTGGGCCAACCCGATGGGCATCTCGCTCGGTCGCATGCGAGTGTCCGACCTCGTCCTGGTGGACCACGAGGGCAACCTGCTGGAGGGCGACCGGCCGGTGAATCCGGTCGGTGTCCTACTCCATGCGGCGGTGCACCGGGCCCGGCCGGATGTGATCGGCGTGTGCCATGCCCACTCCACCTACGGTTCGGCCTGGTCGGCGTTCGGCCGGCCGGTGACCCGATCACGCAGGACACCGCGGTCTTCTTCGAGCAGCAGGCGATCATCACCGAGCCTCGGGTCGCCTTCGACGCCGCGGAGGCCGACCGGTTCGCCGCCGGTTTCGGGGACCGGAAGGTGGCCATTCAGACCGGCCACGGCATCTTCACCACGGGACAAACGATCGACGAGGCGGCCTGGTGGTTCATGTCGATGGACCGAGCCTGTCAGGTCCAGTTGCTGGCCGAAGCGGCCGGCAGCCCGCAACGGTGGCCGGACGAGATGGCCCGAGGACTCAGCGCCGGTTTGGGGTCGGCCGAGTTCGGGTGGCTCTCGTTCCAGACGGTGTGGGACGAGATCGCCGAAACGGACCCGGACCTGTTCGACTCACCCGGACCCTGACCCGGGCCGGCGGGAGCCGCACGACCTGGAGCCGGGTTGGCGGGAGCCGGGCCAGCGGGAGCCGGGTCAGCGGGGCTCCAGCCCGGCGGTGGCCGACCCGGCCAAGGTCTGGCGCCCGTCCTGGTTGTGAACCGCAACGTCGACCAGCAGGAACTCCTGGCCGATCGTCACTCCGTCCCCGAACCGACGAGCCCGCTGACATAGAACGACGCCAACTGCCGGCCGACTGCATCGGGCTCGTCCTTGCCCAGCGGTGGGAGCCACCGCGTGCAGGCCAGTACCCCGGTCAGGATCAGCCGCACGCTCACCTCGGGATCGAGCCGCCGATCGAAGACCTCGCTTCGATGCCCGACCTCACCACGTCGATCCACAACAGGAGATTGGTCTGACGCTCCCGCTCGACGTCGACGAGATCGGTCGAGTCCTTGAGGTACTGCTGGTCACTGGCCAGGATGCGGGCAACGTACGGCTCCTGCCCCACCCACAGCACCAGGTTGTAGATGAGCGTGCCGATGGCGTCGAGCGGGTCGCCGGCATCGGCCACGATACCTCGCACCGCGTTTCGCCGACTCCCGTAGGCCCCGCTCCAATACCTCGGCCACCATCTGGTTCTTGGACTGGAAGTGGTGATACAGGCTGCCGGACAGGATGCCGGCCCGATCGGCGATGTCGCGAACGGTGGTATGAGCCACTCCCTTGTCTGCGAAGACCTCGGCCGCCAGGTCGAGCAGCTCCCGGCGGCGATCGGTGCCGTTGCGGGCCCTCTCGGTCGTGTTGTTGGTCGTGCCCTTCGTCCGGGTCGTTTGTGGTCGCCGGGCCACCGAGAGATCACAGTCCTTCCTGCAGAGCCTTCTGGTACGGGTTGTCTTCGCCAGCTCGTTCGTGGCGGATAGTGGGACCGGCGACTGCCTACCTCGTGGTCGCTCTCATCGGCTATCGACCAAGCGCTCGTTCGGCACCTCGCCTGAGCTGAACTTGCAGCCGAGCCGGCCGCAGCGGCGACCAACCCCGGATCGTGGGGTCGTCTCGGGATGTTCGGCCTGGGCCGGACTCGGGCGGCGGACCCGGTTCCGCTCCGGTCCGCCTACTGTCTATTGCATTGCGGGTGGTCTCGACCACCTCACCGAATTCGGCCAGCTCCTGGGGAGTCAGGACCGCGAACTACGGCTCGAGGATCCCGGCGGTGAGCTTCTCGGCTTCCAGGCGGGCCGGCCGCACCTCGTCGGGGTCCCGAAACGGACCCTTGAACCCCATCCTCGCCGCATACCCCGGCCCGGTCCGGGGCGGCGAGTTCGTCGAGGCCAACTCGGGTCGTCGGGCCAGCCGTGGGTGAACTGCTGGATCGGCTTGAGCGCCCGCTGACGGCCTCCGCCGCGTCGCTGCGGACGCGTGAGTTGAAGCTGGTGACGTAGTCCGTGGAGTCGGTGAGCTCGTCGGGTGGGAGCACGACCGCATAGTTGAGGGCGCCGTCGATGTCGGCCCGCCACACTTCTTCCGGCAGCTCGTAGAGCACTTCGACCCCGTAGCCGTTGGGGTCGTTGATGTACATGCTGTGGGTCATGCCGTGATCGACCCGCAGGTTCATCTTCACGTCGTTCTGGTCGAGGAAGGCCAGCTGCTCCATCCAGGACTCCCGGTCGGGATAGCTGATGGCGATGTGATTGATGGCCAGGACACCTTCGAACATGCTCCACTCCGGCGGCGGCTCCGGCAGGCCGCGTCGCTCGACGAGGGCGAGGTCGTGGTGGTTCACGTCTTCCACCACGCCGCTGTAGAACCGCATGTTCATGCTCGGCACGCCGTCGGTGCGGGGCTTCACCCGCCGACCTGCTTGAATCCCAGCAGGT
>CAVQRR010000004.1:0-145062 GCA_963715325.1 uncultured Acidimicrobiales bacterium | reverse complement strand
CAACAACAACAACGCTGGCCAGGTTCGAGCCGAACCCGCGATGGATTCGCGCCAGGATCGGCGACCGGACCGTGGTCGACAGTCGCCGGACGCTCCTGGTTTGGGAGCACCAGTACTACCCGCAGTGGTACATACCGATCGCCGACGTCGCGGGCGACCTGCGACCGACCGGTGAGGTCCGCCACACCGAGAACCGTGGCGATGGCGTGGTCCACGACCTTGTGCTGGGCACCGGACCGGGCGAGACGATCATCGCCGGGGCCGCCATCGGCCATCCGGACTCACCGATCGACGAGCTCCGGGACCGGATCAGGTTCTCGTGGTCGGCGATGGATCACTGGCTGGAGGAGGAGGTCGAGGTGTTCGTCCACCCCCGCTCCCCGTACACCCGGGTCGACGTGCTGCCGTCGACGCGGCGGGTCGAGGTCGGCATCGCAGGCACGGTGGTCGCCGATTCCGTTCGCCCCTCGATCCTCTACGAGACAGGCCTGCCCCCTCGCTACTACCTCCCGGTCGACGATGTTCGTACCGACCTGTTGACCCCCACCGACACGTCGACCGCTTGCCCGTACAAGGGTGAAGCCCGTTACTGGTCGGTGACCGTCGACGGCGTGACCTATCCCGACATCGCCTGGGGCTACGACGATCCGCTTCCGGAGTCCGAGCTTGTCAGGGGCCGCATCTGCTTCTACAACGAGAAGGTCGATATGGAGATCGACGGTGAACCGCTGGCCAGACCGACCACCAAGTTCTCCTGAGGTTCCCGCCCGTTCCCAACCGTCTGGTGGTCGGCCGATCAGCCGGTAACCAACAGTTCGGTGGCCGCGATCGCGGCGGCGAAACCGAGACCCTGGGTCCTGGTCATGCGCTCGGACAGGATCAGCCTGGCCAGGATCACCGTCGAGATCGGATACAGGGCCGACAGCACCGTGCCTCCGTGGCCGTCGGCCAGGACCAGGGCGGCGATCGTGGCGCCGACCGCCCCCACCAGGTGGGAACCGGCCACGACCTGCAGCACGCGGGCTCGCTTGGCGGCGATACCGCCGCAGAAGTCACCGATGCCGAAGACCGCAGCGGTGATCAACGACAGGACGATGGCCAAGGTGACGTTCCATCACCGCCGGTTGACGAACGTCGGTCGGTCATTCGATCTGGATCAGGTCGCCCTCGGGGGTGAGTTTGCCGTCTGCGATGTTGCGGCCCAACGCATCGGCACCCTCCGGGGTCCCGACCGGGTAGAAGCATCGGTACACGTGGTCGGCCCGGGTGGCCGGGGTCAACTCCGGCTCCTCCTCGACACAACGAGGCTGGGCATAGCGGCAGCGGGGGGCGAACTTGCAGCCGGTGGGAGGATCGACCATGTTCGGCGGTCGCCCGGGGATGGTGGCCAGCCGGGTGTGGCTCGGGTACTCGATCTTGGGAATAGACCGGAACAGCGCCTCGGTGTACGGCATCCGCATGTCCCGGAACAGCACCGACGTCGGCGCCCGCTCCATGATCCGTCCTGCGTACATGACGATGACCTCGTCGGTACGACCGGCGACGACGCCGAGATCGTGGGTGATCAACACCAGCGGCATGAAACGGTCACGCTGCTGATCCTGGAGCAGATCGAGGATCTGGGCCTGGACCGTCACGTCGAGGGCGGTCGTCGGCTCGTCTGCGATCAACAGCTTCGGCCCGCAGGCCAGGGCGATGGCGATCACCACCCGTTGCCGCATGCCGCCCGACATCTGGTGCGGGTAGTCGTCGATCCTGGTCTCCGGAGATGGGATACCAACGCTGCGAAGCAGGGCCAGCGCAGCGATCCTGCCCTCCTTCTTCGACACGCCGAGGTGAACCCTCAGGCCCTCGGCGACCTGCTGGCCGATGCGCATCACCGGGTTGAGCGACCCGAGCGGATCCTGGAAGACCATGGCCACTTCCGGGCCCCACACATCCCGAAGTTCGGCGTCGCTCAGCGACATGATGTCGATCCCGTTGATCGTCACCTCGCCCCTGGTCGTCACGTTGCTCTTCGGCAACAGCCGCATGATGGATCGGGCGGTCACGCTCTTGCCCGAGCCGGACTCGCCGACGATGCCCAGGGCCTTGCCCCGATCCAGGCTGAACGACACGTCGTCGGTTGCGGTCAGTGGCCCGGCCGGGGTCGCGAACTCCGTTGTGAGGTTCCGCACCTCCAGGACCGGACGCTCGTCTTCGGCACTCATCGCACGACCTCCGGCGTTGCCCCTTGGCCGCTCAGCGGTTGCTCGGCGGCGGCGCCCTGGCCGTTGAGGTTGCTCAGATCGGGGAAGTGACAGGCCACGTAGTGGTCCTCCTCGACCTTGCGTATCTCCGGTTCCTCCTCCCCACACCTGTCCTGGGCGGCCGGGCAGCGGGTCCGGAACCGGCAGCCGCTGGGCGGGTTGATCGGCGACGGCAGGTCGGCGGCGATCTGGGTGACCCTGGCCTCGATCAGCGGATCGGGGTGGGGAATGGCCGACAGCAACAGCTTGGAGTAGTGGTGGGTCGGAGCGGCGTAGAGCGAATCGGGCTTGGCAACCTCGCAGATCTTGCCGAGGTACATGACCGCCACCCGGTCGCTGACGTTCTTCACCACCGCCAGGTCATGGGCGATGAACACCAGGGTCAGGCCGTAGCGCTGCTTCATGTCCTCCAGCAGGTTCAGGATCTGGGCCTGAACCGACACGTCGAGGGCCGAAACCGGCTCGTCGCAGATGATGATCTTGGGATTCATGATCAGCGCCCGGGCGATCGACAACCGCTGGGCCTGGCCACCGGAGAACTCATAGGGCTTGCGGTCGAGCGCCTGATCGGCGTTCATTCCCACGGTTTCCAGCATCTCCCGGACCCGGGGCTCGGCCCGGGCCCGAAGCTCGTCCCGGCGGGCCTTGAGCTGCCGCCTGACCACTCGGTACAGGGCGTAGTTGACCGCAACCGTGCCGATGAGCACCAACAGCTTCGGAATACCGTCGAGGCCGGCGATGTAGAACACCTCGAGCCCGACCAGCGCCACCAGCGCTGCGGCGATACCCGAGGCTCCGGCCCTGGCCGGCTTGAGCAGTGCGGCGATGAACCAGACGGCCAGTGTCGCCGCCGCAGCCAGTACCAGCACCCTCAGGATCCATGCCGGATAGCCGTCCAGACTGTTCCAGGTTCGGTACACCATGAACACGGTGACGGCCAGGGCGAACGCCGCACCGAGGAGCCCGACTGCGTTCGAAACCGTGCCGAGAACCCGGGATACCACGCCGAACGGCACCACGATGGCCAGGGCGACCCAGGCCGCGCCGAGCAGGAACAGGGCACCGAATATCACCACCAGTATGGCGAGGACCGGGAACCCGATTATCCGGGCCGGGACCTGCAGCCAACCCAGTTGGTCCTCCAGGCGACGGCCCTCGGCCGCTTCGCTCACCACCCACAGCACCAGAGCCACCAGGGCCAGCGGCATCACGTAACGCAGCGGTTTGACCGCCACCGCGGCGACCCGCTGAAAGAACCGGCCGAAACGCTCGAACCAGATGGAGGTCGGTGGCCGGCCCCCTTCCTCCTCCCACCAGATCATCAACGGTTCACCGATGATGTCCCGAACGGTTCGCCGAGGATTGAGAGCAGAGATCGGATCCTGGAAGATCATCTGCAGCACCGGCCGGGTTCGCCGCAGGGTCTCGTCGTCGAGCTTGGTGAGCTCCACCTGGTCCAGGACAACCGACCCGGAGGTCGGCTGAGGGACCTGCATCATGGCCTTGCCGGTGGTCGACTTGCCGCACCCGGACTCGCCCACCAGGCCCAAGGTCTCACCCTCGATGAGATCGATGGAGATACCGCTCACGGCATGGACAACGGCGCCGCCGGCCCCGACCGGGAACTCGACCACCAGGTCCTCGGCCCGCAGCAACGTGTCGGCTGCGCTCCGTAGATGGGCTTTTCCGGTACCGGCCACTACAGGACCGACTCCCGGGGCTCGTAGTGCTCCTGCAGTTTGTCGCCAACGAAGTTGAGGGCCAGAACGGTGAGGAACATCGCTGCGGCTGGGATCAGGCTGATGTGGGCCGCAGTGTCGAGGTCGGTTCTGCCCTTGTTGATCATGTCACCCCACGTCGGGGTCGGAGGCCGGACCGACAGCCCGAGGAACGCCACCGCACCTTCCACCACGATCAGGTTGGCCATCACGATCAGCGAGTAGCTCACCAGGGCCGGAGCGACGTTCGGCAGCACCTCCCGGAACATGATCCGACCGTTCCGGGCCCCCATCGTCTTGGCCGCCAGCACGAACTCCCGTTCAGACCACACCAGGGTCGAGGCTCGGACCACCCTGGCGATGGGGGCGATCGACAGCAGCACGAAAACCACGATCAGGATGAACACCCGCCTGGTGGCCTCGCTGTCGAGGAACAGGATCAACGACAGGGCCAGGATCAGCGGCGGGATGACCAGGGTGGCGTCGGTGAAGCTGGTGATCATCGTGTCGACCCGGTTCCGGTAGTAGCCGGCCGACATGCCGATCATGCCGCCCACCATGATGGCCAGCAACGCCCCCACCGAGGCCACGATCAGGCTCACCTGGGCCCCGTAGATGATCCGGGAGAAGATGTCGTGGCCGGCCCCGTCGTTGCCGAACCAGAATTCGGCACTCGGCCCGGCCCGGTTGTTGCCGGCGAACGTCTTGGCCGGGTCCTTCAACGGGAGGGCCTCGGCGAAGATGGCGGCCAGGGTCAGCACGATCAGGAACCCAACGGCCAGCCAGAACATGGTGCCGAACGGCTTGGCCTTGTGGATCCCGACGCCGCGATCGTCGGTCACCGGGGTTGCCGGGGCGGCCGGTTGATCGATCGAGGTGATCCCGGTATCAGCCACTGTCGCCTCCCAGCCCGCTGCCGCCGGTCCGCAATCGGGGATCGAGCGCCAGGTAGGAAAAGTCCACCATCACCAGGATCAGGATGTAGAGGGTGGCTATGACCATCGTTCCTCCTTGCACAGCGATGAAGTCGCGCTGGGTTATCGCATTGAACATGTAGCCACCGATGCCGGGGAGCACGAAGATGATCTCGGTGATGAGCGCCCCTCCGATCAGGGCCCCGACCGTGAAGCCCATGACCGTCAGGAGCGTGAACATCGACGGTCGAAGGGCATGGCGCCACAGGATCCGGCGGGTCTTGAGACCTTTGGAGCGGGCCAGATCGATGAAGGGCTGGCGGAGCGTGCCGATCATGTCTGCCCGGAGCAACCGCATGAACACCGCGGCCTGACCCAGGGCCAGAGAAAGTGCCGGAAGCAACATGTGCTTGAAGTGATCGGCCTTGTTGTCCCCGAAGGGCACGTAGCGGGAGCCGGGCAGAATCTTGAGGCCGACATCGACCCCGAAGATCGTGATACCGCCGATGGCCAGGAACAAGACGAAGGCGATTGCCAGCACGAAGGGTGGAACGGCGAAGAAGCCGAGCATGACCGCATTGATCGACCGGTCGGCTCGCTGCCCGTTTCGGTAGGCGGTGTACACGCCAAGCGGAAACGAGATCAGGGTGGCCAGGATCAGGGCATAGAGCATCAACTGCAGCGACGGGGTGATGGACCGGGAGATCCCGTCGGCCACGTCCTCCCGGAGCAGGATCGAAGTTCCGAGGTCGCCCACCGCGGCATCGCCGAGCCAGTCGCCGTAGCGGGTGAAGAACGGCTGGTCGAGACCCATCTCGGCGTTGACCCGGGCCACCGCGTCCGGAGTGGCAGAAGGGCCCAGGATGTTGATGGCCGGATCACCGGGCAGGGAGGCCATCAGCGAGAAGACCACGAACGACACCGCCAACATGATGGGAACGATTCCCAGCACCCGGCGCACTGCGTACGGACCATTGGTCAAGAAGGCGGCCGACGTCCCAATCAGGACCACCAGCCCGAAGGTCCAGCTCACGGGAGGGCGTTCGACGAAAGCCCAGACGATGGTCAGCGCCAATCCGGCAACGGCCAGCGGCCCCGCCGGCTCCCGGCTGGTCGTGGCGACGATGGCGCCGACGATCACGCCCAGGACCAGGATGGCGAACGACCACGCCAGCCGCTCCGATGCGGCCAGCGACGACCCGATGGCCGCCAGGGCGGCGACGACGACAACCGAGAGACCTGGCTTGCCCCTAATCATCCGCACGGTCGGCTTCGCTCCTTGATGTCGATTGTCTGAAGCTCGAGTTTCGTTTGTCGAGCGCCGGGAGGGTCCCTCAACGGGACGCTCCCGGCGCCGATTGAGCAGCTGGACCGATCGGTGTGGCGTCAGCCCTTGCAGTCGCCGTCCAGGCACCAGATCTGGGTGAGGTGGTGCTTTCCGGCGATGACCGGCTTGGCCAGTCCGTGATCGGGGATCTCCAGATCGGTGATGTTCTGGACCCTCGGGTTGGCGATGATCCCCCACAGGGTCCAGTAGGTCCAGAAGTTCCAGACGTTCTTGCCGAACAGCCGGTTGACCTCCTCGGTGGCCGCCTTGCGGGCCGCCGGGTCAGGGTTCTGGCGGATGATGGCGAACTGGGCATCCATCTCGGCGTCCTGGAACCGGCCGAAGTTCAGGGCCAGCTCCGGTATGGACGGGTCGATGGGGCTGGCCGTCGCCGAGTTCCACCAGTACCACTGCTCGCTCGGATCGACCCCGGCGTGGTTACGCCAACCCTGGGCCTGGAAGGCCCCGGCCAGAGCCAGGCCGATGTACTGGCCCTGCTCGATCGGGGTGATGCTGACATCGATCTCGTCGCCGAAGGCGTCGCGCCACATCGAGGCGACGAGCTCGTTGGACTCGACGTTGAAGGCGTCGTTGGTGGTGTTGAAGCTGAAGGCGACCGGCACCGTTCCGTGGTCGGTCTTGCAGGTCTCCCACTCGGCGGCCGCGGCATCCAGATCGTAGGCCGGGTAGCCGCTGTCCTCGAGGTAGCCGATCGAGCCCGGAGGGAAGGGGCCATTGGCCGGTGCCACGATGCCGGCGCCACGCTCGGCCACATAGCGCTCGAGGTCGATGGCGTGGGCCAGGGCCCGCCGGCAGCTGAGCTGCAGGATCGGGCTTGACGAGTTCAGGTCGCCCGGGTCCATGGCCAGGCTGTCGAGGCCCCGGACGGCGGCCAGCGTCGGGTTCTCACCGGCACCGACGTTGAGCAGCGTGTAGCTGGTCTCGCCGAAATCGTTGGCCTGGATCAGGAAGAAGTCGGAGTCGCCCTCGTACTTGGCGACCTCGTCGGCGTTGGCGGTGTGGATGATGTCGAACTGGCCGGACTTGAGACCGTTGGATCGGCCCTGGATGTCGACCGCCACTACGAACTCCACCCCGTCCAGGTAGGGCAGGCCCTCACCGGTGACCGAGTTGGGGCCGTCGCCCCGCCAGTAGTCCTCGTTGCGGACGGCGTTGAAGCTGTTGCCGTTACCCGGGGTGTAGGACTCGAACTTGAAGGCCCCGACACCGACCGGCTCGGACGGATTCCCGTCGGCCGCTGCCGCCTCTTCCTCGGTGAGCAACGGGTTGTTGGACAGGGTGGCCATCCAGGTCGGCGACAACATCAGGCCGCAGACCTCGGTCCGTAGCGCCCGGGGGCCGAGAGCCTCGGGGGTGCTGTAGGTCATCGTCACGGTCTGGCCTTCGGCGGTGACGTCAGCCAGGCCCAGGAAGGCCGGACCGGTCAGCGGGCTCATGCGGCAGGCGTCGATGTTGTACTTCACCGCCGCGCCGTCGAGGGGGGTGCCGTCGTGGAAGGAGATGCCTTCCTTGATGGTCATCGTCCAGACGGTGTAGTCGTCGTTGGGTTCGACGGTGTCCACCAGGTAGGGCTGGATCTCACCGTTCTCGTCGGTGATGAACAGGGCGTCGCTGATGGCACGCAGGATCATGCGGCAGCTGATGGCGCACGAGGTGGCGTAGTGGGTCCAGGGGTTGGCGGAGTCGGCCTCGATGCCGTATACCAGCGTGCCGCCCCGGACCGGACCGGTGTCGCTGGTCCGGGTGTCGTCGCCGGCGGCATCGTTGGCCGCCCGGTCGGCGTCGATCTGCTGATCGCCCTCGTCGCCACCTGTGGTGACGTCGGCGCCTTCGTCGCCGCCGTCGCTACCGCATGCGGCCGCGATCAGTGACAAGGCCAGTACGATGGCGAGCAACCTTGCGATGCGAGACAGCATGCCTCTCCCCCTTTTGTTGTCGTGACGTGACATCGTCGCAAACAACGAGGTGTGACGCAAGTTACACGTCGGGCGAACGGGCCAGACGAACGGTCCGGACCGAGAGGCCTACAGGGCCGAGCTACGGTATGCCGCTCGTTTCTGGAACCAGTCGCCGACCTGGTTGAGGGACAACACCGTGAAAACCAGGGCCAGCGACGGGGCGATCACCTGTAGCAGGTTGATGTCGATGTCCCGCCTGGCCTGGTTGATCATGTTGCCCCACGTCGAGGTCGGCAACTGCACGCTGAGCCCGAGGAAGCTCAGCGAGCCCTCGACCACGATGACGAACGCCGCCGCCACCATCGCATAGGACAGCACCGTCGGCGCCACATTGGGGATGATCTCCTTGCGGAGAATGGTGGCCGGCTTGGTGCCGATGGCCCGCGCCGCCAACACGAACTCCCGGTTGCTGATGGCCAGGCTGATGGCTCTCGACACCCTGGTGTAGGCCGGGATCGACAGGAAGCCGATCACCAGACTGATGACGAACAGATCCCGGACCTTGAAGATGGAGACCATTGCCAGCAGCAGGATCAGGGCCGGGAAGGCGAGGATCACGTCGATGACCGACATGATGACCGTTTCGGTCCGACCTCGAACGTAGCCGACCAGGGAGCCCAGGAACCCGCCGACGATCACGCCGAAACCGGCCGCCACCGTTGCCACGATGAGGCTGACCCAGCCACCGTGGACGATTCGAGCAAAGGTGTCGCGTGCGATGGCATCGGTGCCGAGCCAGTGCCGGGCCGACGGTCCCTCGATCGGTTCGCCGTTTCCGAACTCGCCGGTCTTGGGATTGAAGTTGTTGGTCTGGAAGTTCGGGTCCTGAAGCGGCAGCGCACCATCGAACACCACCGTGTCGATCTTGGCGTAGATGGCACCGCCGAAGACCAGAATCAACCAGACGGTGGAGAGCTTGACCAGGATCGGCATGTCCCGAAAGACCTCGCGAAGCGAGGCCCGTTTCGGCTTCCCATCGCCGGCGGCCGCCGGACCAGACCTTTCCGCAACCGCGACCGTCGTCCTGGCCGCCGCCTCATCGAACATTCCCGCATCTGTCACCCGGTCAGCTCCTCCTGATTCGAGGATCGAGCACCGTGTAGAACAGATCCACCACGGTGTTGATGATCACGTACGCCACGGCCACGAATACCGTGATGCCCTGGATGACCAGGATGTCGCGCTGGCTGATGGCGTTGATCAACCGGAAGCCGAGACCGGGAATGGCGAACAGCGTCTCGATGACGACGGTGCCGCCCAGCAAGGCACCGAAGTTGATGCCGACGATCGTGGCCAGGCTCAGCGAACTGGGCCGCAGGGCGTGGCGGAACAGGATGTAGCGATCGGACAGACCCTTGGCTCTCGCCGAGAGCACGAAGTTCTCCTGCAGCGTGGCGATCATGTCGGATCGGATCAGCCGGGAGAAGATGGCCATCTGGGTCAGGGCCAGTGCGGTGGCGGGCAGGATGGCGGTCTTGAGGTTCTCCAGCAGGCCCTTGTCGCTGATCCGGTTCCAGTTCGATGCCGGTAACCACTTGAGCTGGACCGCAAACAGCCAGATCAACATGATCCCGGTGATGAAGTTCGGCACCGAAAGCGCAACCTGCACCCCCGCCGATGTGGTCTGGTCCTGCCATTTCCCTTGGCGGTAGGCGCCGATGATGCCGATGGGGATGGCCAGCAACACCGCGATGACGATGGCCATGAACGCCAGTTGGGCGGTGACCGGCAGGCGGTCCTTGATGGTGTCGGAAACCGATTGGCCGCTGTTGATGTACGACTCGCCCAGGTCTCCCTGGACGGCCCGACCGAGCCACTTCACGTAGCGGACCGGTATCGGATCGTTGAGGCCCAGTTCGGCCCTGACCTCTTCGAGCAGTTCCTCGTTCTGGATGCCCTCCTGGCCGAGCACCGCGGCGGCGGGATCGCCGGGAAGGAGCGAGGTCATGAGAAATGACAACAGCGTTACTGCGAACAGTGTTGCCACCAACCGCAACAGCCTTGTTGCCAGGATTTTTCCCATGAGCGCTCGCTCCCCCTTACCGACGAACCATCAGAGTAACCGGCCTGCCCTTACTGGGCGATCCAGGCCATGCCCCAGCGGCCCTCGGCGTTTGGATGCCCCGCACCGAGCGTGCCGTTCGGCAACTGCCAGCTGTTCAGGCCCTTGATGTCATCGCGCACGCCGAGGGCGGTGGCGGTGTGACCGGAGAACCAGATCGGCACATCCTCTGCCAGCTGCAGCATGACCGCCTCGTAGAGCGCATAGCGCTCGTCGAAGTCGTCGGTCTGGATGGCGGCGATCAGGTTGGCGAACACATCTGCGTTGAAGTAGTTCGACCAGTTCAGCGGCGACGGGGCAGGCACCCCGGCGGCCTCGGCGATCTCCGCCGTCGGCGGCGCAAGCGCCGCGTTCAGGAAGGTCGACGGATCCTCATCGGTGGCCACACGCCAGCAGTGGGTGGTGTGCGAACCTACGAACCCGTTGTCTGAACCGAGGGCGTAGTCGATGTGGGTCTGCTGGTCGTAGTTCGTCAGCTCGACGTTCACCAACTCGCTACCGCTCCAGGTCTGCTCCAGCACCTGCATGGCGGCGATCAGGGTCGGATCGGGCGGGCACGACAACTCGGCGTCGATCGGCTCACCGACCGCTTTGCCGTCGGAACGCTCCGGGTCGTCGATGTACTCCTGCAGCGTCGCAACGCCGGCCTCGAAGTCGAACGTCGGCCAGGCCGCAGCGGCCTTATCGGAGTACCACGGGGAGTCGGGGCTGAACCACTGGGTGCCGGGCAACGAGATACCGGTGCCGCCGAGGGCCTCGATCACGTTCTCCTGGCTGTTCATCTGGGTCAGGCCACGACGGACCCGGACATCATCGAACGGCGGGACGAGCACGTTGAACATGCCACCCCCCACGTTGTTGCCCTGGAACTCGAACAGGAAGATCTCCGAACCGTCGGCGATGGCGGCCCGGGCATCACGGATGGTTCCCTGACGCAGGGTGTGCATCACCTGGGTGGTACCCGACAGCAGTGAGTCGAGCCGGGTGCCCTCGTCGGGGATCGGCCGGAAGCTGATCTTGTCGAGGTACGGCAGCTGCGTACCGTTGGCATCGACGCCCCAGTAGTCGGGGTTGCGCTCCACGATGGTTTCGTTGTCGAGGTCGCGGCTGACGAACTTGAACGGTCCGGTGCCGATCGGCGCCTCGTTGTAGCCGTCCGGGTCGGAGGCGGCGAACGAGGGCTCGAACACGAAGCCCAACTGGGCCCGGGACAGGTACGCCGGAAAGGCGGAGTTTGACGAGCTCAGCGTGTAGGTGACCTCGAGGTCGCCGGTGGCTTCGACCGCTTGCAGGTTCGAGGCCGTGATCTGGCTGGAAGACTGGCTTCCCTCCTGTTGGACCGGGAACATGTCGGCGATGGTCTGAGCGGTGAGCGGGGTGCCGTCGTGGAAGACCACGCCACTGCGGAGGTTGCCGGTCCACACCGTGAAGTCCTCGTTTGAGGAGATGTCCTCCAGCAGCCAACCCTCGTAGGTGCCTTCGGAGGTGGTCTCCATCAGCTTGTCGTAGACGGTGGTCAGCACGTTGTAGCAGGGCGAACCGCAGGTGTCCTCCCAGGGGCGCATGCCGACGATTTCGGCCTCGAGACCGATGGCGATCTCGCCACCGGGGGTCGCAACCTCATCCGAGGCCGCGACCTCGGTATCGACATCGCCTTCGGCTTCCTCCCCGGCCGATGTTTCGGTGTCGCCCTCGGTTTCGGTTTCGCTCGACTCCCCGTCTGCGGTTGCGTCATCCCCGTCGTCGCTGCCGCAGGCGGCAGCGACGAGGGTGAACGCAAGTAGCAACGCGAAGAGCCTGTACAAGCTTCGCTTCGTCATTGATTTCCTCTCCCAATTTGATTCTGGCAATGCGCCGGACCTTCCTGGACCTGACGCCTCTCTAGAATTGAATACATGATTGGTACTCGACCATAGGGTCAGCGACGCCAATCGTCGCCATGTCGACATCGGACAGCCACCGGCCCGGTGCTCCTGTCCGAGACTGTTTCGAAACGCTAAACGTCCCCCACTTCGCTCACTTCCAGCTCGACCAATGGGTGATGGCAGGCCACGAAGTGGTCGTCGGACACCTTGCGCATCTGCGGCTCCGCCCGCTCGCAGATCTCGTCGGCAAACGGGCAGCGGGTGCGAAACCGGCAACCGGAAGGAGGATCGATGGGCGATGGCAGGTCACCCTCGGCTTCGACCGTCTCGTCGATGGCCACCAGCGGATCGGGGATCGGGCTGGAGCCGAGCAGGAGTTGGGTGTAGGGGTGGGCCGGATGGGCGTAGAGCTCGTCCGACTCGGACATCTCGCACATCTTGCCGAGGTACATCACCGCCACCCGATCGCTGATGTTCTTCACCACCGCAAGGTCGTGGGCGATGAAGACCAGCGTCAGGCCGTACTTCTGTTTCAGATCCTCCAACATGTTGAGAATCTGGGCCTGGACCGACACGTCGAGCGCCGACACCGGTTCGTCGCAGATGATCAACTCGGGCTCGGTGACCAGAGCCCTGGCAATCGAGATCCGCTGGCATTGACCGCCGGAGAACTCGTGGGGCCGTTTGTAGCGGGCAGCATCGGGGTCGATGCCGACCGCATGAAGCAGTTCGCTCACCAGTGCCCACTGCTCTTCGGCGTTGGCCGGACCCCAGACCTTCAACGGTTCGGCAACCACGTCGCCGATCCGCCTCCGGGGATTCAGCGAGGAGATCGGATCCTGGAAGATCATCTGGAGATCGGTTCGGTGCTCCCGCATCTGCTCCGGACCGAGTTGGGTGAGGTCCTCGCCGTTCAGCACCACCGATCCCGACGTCGGCTTCGGGAGCTGCAGCAGTGCCCGGCCGGTGGTGGATTTCCCGCAACCGGACTCCCCGACCAGCCCCAGGGTCTCCCCCTGGGCGATATCGAAACTGATGCCGCTGACGGCATGGACCTTCCTGCCCCGCCCGGCATCGAACTCGACGGTGAGCCCCTCGACCCGGAGCAGCGTCTCGTCCTCGGGCCGAAGATGGGCCTTGCCGGTACCTGCCATCAGCCCGGCACCCCTTGGTCGATCAGCTCCTCGGTGGCCTGGATCTCCCCTGCCACCGCCAGGGCCTGCGGGAGGCCATGTTCGAGGTTGTGCTCGTAGGCCTGACGATTCTCGTCGCTGCCGACCGGATACCAGCAGGCAAACGTGTGGTCGGGGCCGGCGGCAGGAGCCAGAGGTGGCTCCTCCTCCCGACAGCGGGCCTGGGCATAGGGACAGCGGGGGGCGAAGCTGCAGCCCGCCGGCGGGCTGATCAGGTCCGGTGGACGACCGGCGATGGCCGCCAGCCGGGTGTGCTTCGGCTGGTCCACCTTGGGGATGGCTTTGAGCAGCGCCTCGGTGTACGGATGACGCATGTCGGCGAACAGCTGACCCGTCGGGGCCTTCTCCACGATCTTGCCCGCGTACATCACCGCGATCTGGTCGGTCCGGCCGGCGACGACCCCGAGATCGTGGGTCACCAGGATCATCGTCATGAACCGGTCCCGCTGCTGGCTGGCCAACAGATTCAGGATCTGATGTTGGACGGTCACATCGAGGGCGGTGGTCGGCTCGTCGGCAAACAACATCTTCGGCCCGCAGGCCAAGGCGATGGCGATGCAGACCCGTTGCCGCATCCCGCCGGACAGCTCGTGGGGGTAGTTGGAGATCCGGGCCTCGGGTTCGGGGATGCGGACGCTTCGCAGCAGCTGGATGGCGTTCTCGGTGGCGTCGGCCTTCGAGAACCCGAGGTGATAACGGATGTGTTCGGTCAGCTGGCGGCCGATCTTCACCACCGGATTGAGCGATGTCATCGGATCCTGGAAGACCATGGCCATCTCGATGCCCCAGAGCCTCTTCATCTCCTTGGCCGAGAGGTCGAGAAGCTCGGTCCCGTCGTAGAGGACCGATCCGGTGGCGATGGCGTTTTCGGCGATGTTCAGCCGCATGATCGATCGGCTGAGAACGGTCTTGCCGGAGCCCGATTCGCCGACGATGCCGAGCGTGCTGCCCCGGGGCAGCGAGAAGGAGACGCCGTCGACCGCCTTGACGACACCGACCGGCGTCTCGAAGTGGGTCCGGAGGTTGTCGACGACCAGGAGATCGCCCTCCGCCTCGTGCCGCGAGTGGTCGGTCACGATCGTCGTATCCGACCACGAGAACACGCCGGGACGAGGTGGTCGGGGTCACTACACGGGGCCAACGGCACCGATCGTCGATGTCTCTGATGTAGCAAGATGCTTATGGCACCACACATCAGCCGTCTGCGCAATTGTCGACGACGACGACAACCGAGGTGTCACACAACCTTCAACCGCACTCGACGATCGGCCCGCTACCGCACCCTGGCCACATCGGCGGTCTCCCGGAGGCCCAGAGGTTCGTGGGGCCCGATGATCGCCAGCTCCAGCACACCCGTCCCCCGGCGATCACCGGTGCGGGCCTCGACGATGTGCTGAACATGGAAATTACCGGGGTGGGCCGGATCGAGGTCGGCCAGCACCAGCCGCTCGACCTCCACCACGTCGTCACCCAACCATGATCCGTGACGGAATCTGGGATGGCCGTAGCCGACGCCGGACATCTGGAACCGGCTCAGCGGTGTGAGCTCGACCACGATCTCGTCGCCTCGCCACGGCCGGAGACGCAGGTTGGCGGTTCGCATCCATCTCGTTCCGGGCTCGAGTTCGAGGTCGTAGCCGACCGAGGCCATCGGTTCGACCGGCTGCAACCACGGATCGGTTCCCGGCCGCAACAGCTCGGCCGCGAAACCGCCCTCGTGCCATCGGGAGCCGTCGCTGTTCTCGTTGACGTCGAGATGCACCGCCCCGTCTTCGAAGTTGATCGGGGTCCACAGCCAGAAGAACTGGGGGGCGGCCGGTGGGCTGTCGGCGCCCCGCCCACCACGTTGTCCCCACGACCGGTCACGACACCCCCGGGTGCCGGTCACGTCGATTTCGGAGCCGTTGACCCGGGCTGTACCGGTCCAGTCTCCGAACTGGGTGTAGCGGGTGTAGTCGAAGACGCCGAGGGTCAGCTGGTGATTGGAGAAGCGGGGCTCCTCGATCGGAGGGGTCCGGGCGCCGAACCGGGCCTCGATGCCGACGTCGGGATGATCGACGGTGATGGTCATGGCCGACATCGGCTCGGTGATGTCGATGGAGATCGGACCGACGGAGGTGCGGCGCCGATCGGACCCCAACCGGCCGCTGGCATAGACCGAGTGCTGGATCCCGTCGACCATCACGCACAGGGCGCCGTCGATGATCCTGCGGTTGGGATACACGCCGAGGGCCATGGCGAAGAACAGCGAACCGTCGCGGCTGTAGCCGTTGAAGAAGTAGCGGTCATAGGCGTTGGTCCCGAGGCTGTTCTCGGTGATCGACACCGGGGTCTGATGGATGGGGTAGTCATCGAGTGGATCGAGCATCGACGATGGTTCTCCTGGTTCGGATTCGCTCACAGCCCGCCGGGTTACCCCGTGGTGGCCTCTGGTCATCGGTCCCCTCGGTCACCGGCCCATTGTCACGCAAACGCCGGGCTCCGTCGATCCTGTCGTCTCATGGCCGTCTCAACGCCACGTCGATCCGGCGATCGGCATGCGGCCCGGTGCCACCCAACGATTGCTATCGTTGGCCGCCCATGGCACGGACCTATCGGCAGCGGCGGATCTACGACCACCGGCAAACCGAGGTCGGCCAGGCCGTGGAGCGGGCGATGTATGAGTTGGGCCTGGAGATCAAGCCGGATGCCACCGAGTACGAGGTCAGGGGGGCTCGCTCGATGAGCACGCTTTCCTGGGGGGAGCAGGTCAAGGTGCTGCTGGCCACCTCTCCCGGGGGTGGCACCCAGGTGATCGTCGAGTCGAAGCTGGTGTTCGGCTTCGTCGACTGGGGCCGGAACCGGTCGAACGTCGAGGCCATCTTCACGTCCATGGCCGCCCTGCTCGGACCCGGCGAGATCGCCCCGGTTGAGCCCTGAGATCCTGGTCCGAGCCCCGGCGTCGCGCGCTTCCAGCGGGCGATCGGCGATCGTAAGAATCCCCCGATGTCACCGGCCGCGGTTGCTGCACTAGTATCGGTCCGGGTAAACGAAATCATGACGGCGGACGAGCGGTCGAATCCACGGTCTTGGCGGCAGCTACCCCGGCGCGCCGTCCCACCGGTGCTGGCTGCGACGGCACTGGTGTGCCTGGCAGCGTGCGGCGGCAACGAAGCACCGGGCATCGGCAATGAGACCCTGCCATCCACGACCGGCTCCACCACAACGGCCATTCCCGCCCAAACCGGCCCGACCGTCGACTTCGATCGGGTGCCGAATCAGAGCACCACGCCGTTGCCGGAGGATGCAACCGCATCGGAGCTGGCGGCGGTGGTCGACGACATGCGAGGCCCGACGAACGATGTCTCCGAGCAGATGCTCCGGCTGGCTCCGTTCGTCGACTTCGACACACCGTCGAACTCGCAGATCACCGACCTGTCGATCTCGGTCGCCCCGACCGAAGACGACGAACTCCGGATATCGGCCTGGGTTGCATTGCGCAGCCCCCTGTCGGCAACGGTGTTGGCCGAGCACTTCGACATCGACCGCCAGTCCCAGGCCTGGAACATGGTCAGCGAGGTCGAAGAGACGGTCGATCGGGCGGCCAAGATCACCCAGGTGTTCCGAAATCCCGGTTACTCCGGAGACGACAACGAGATGACGGTCACCATCATCGACGGCCCTTTCTCGGTCTACCGGGTGGACTACCTGATCGTCACCGACCCCGCGGCCGCAACCGACGACGAAGAGGAAGCGGTGGACACCCTGGCGTCGTTGCTGGCCTGGCAGGAGGCCGTTCGGTTGCCCCAGTCCGCAGATCTCATCGAAGCGAGGATCGGCACCGCCGAGGACCTCGGCAGACTCGAAGCCGTCTACCGGATCCCCGGCGAGACCGCCTCGGCCGTCAGGGAGGACGTCAGCGCGCTGGTCCGTTCCAACGAATTCGACACGCCGGCGCCGGACGGGAGCGGCGAGAATGCCGCTCCGCTGGTACTGATCGACACCGAAGGACGTCAGTTCCTGGTGGAGTTCGCCACCGCCAGGGGACCGGAGCTCATCGAAATCGTGATCTCCACCGAATTCGATCTGCAACCGATCGATCCGTGAGCCTCGGCCGGCGATCTGCTCCGCAGCATCGACTCAGCCGGTCACGACGATGCTCACCCCGTCCCGGCGGGCGTCGCCGCAACCCGTGAACCGGCCGCCGCCGTCGACACTGGCGGCGTGGACTCCTCCGAAGAAGAGGTTCGGTTCCGGCCACACGCGGTGGTCGGCGAAGAGAGCGCACAACTCGTCGCAGGTGTCTTGATCCTCGCGATCCTCGAAATCGAGGTGATCCCCCTCGACATGCAGACGCGGCGCCACGATCGCATCGCGCAGCTCGGCGCCGTCGAGGCACAACCCGGCGATCACCTGCGCGATGGCTGAGCGAATCCGATTCGATCCACCAGAACCGAGCACGACCAGGCCACCATCGGCCGACTCGATCATCGTCGGGCACATCATCGACGACAACCGGGAGTCGACCGGCCAACCGGCCACCCCGGCCGGGTTCACGTCCTCTTCGCCAAGGATGTTGTTGAGCATGAACCCGAAGCCGTCGACGAGTTCGCCGTTGCCCTCACCGTTGGAGACACTGACGGCGCAGGCAGCGCCGGACGAGTCGATCACCGACACGTGGCTCGTGCCACGTTGGCGAAGGGTACGCCGGTCGAGACCGGCGAGGTCACCACGGGAGCGCAGTCGGGCCCGACCGGTCGCATGCAGGGCCTGCGCCATGGCGACGGGATCAGGCCCGTCGAGCTGCCGAAGCGAATGTCCGATCAACAGACCGCTCGCGGCCGGCGGCGGATTCACGTGAACGGTCGACGCCCCCACCCGCAATGTCAGCGGTTGCCGTTCGACGGCGGCGTACGCCTCGAAATCAACTGCCGTCAGATGGCCTTCATCGGATTGGGCTGCGATGCACGCCAGCCCGACCTCGCTCCGGGCGAAGCCCTCGTTCGAAAGGATCTCGAGGCAATCGGCGAGCGCAGGATTGCGGAACCGATCACCGGCCGCCAACACCTCCCCGCCGGGAGCGAACAGCGCTGCGCTGGCAGGAGAGGCGACCAGGATCGGTCGCACGACGGTCGCCAGGTAGTGCTGGAACGGCGTGACGTCGACGCCGGACCGGGCCCAGCGAATCGCACCAGCGAAGAGGTCGGCCAACGGCCACGTCGCACCCGAGCCGTGCAGCGCCTCGACCCCCCAGAAGAATCCCGGCGTCGCCGACGTCGCCGGCCCGATCTGGAAGGCCTGCGTCGCCGGACCGAAGTCGGCATGCACCGCTCGCACCCCGATCCCCTCCGGTTGGCGTGACGCCAACGGAGTCTGGGCGAAGAAGTCGACCACCGAAGTCGCACCGCTCGAACCGTCGCGGATCATCGCGAAGCCGGCTCCACCGGGCGAGCACAGCACCGGCTCGCACACGCAGGCCATGGCGATCGACGCAATTGCGGCGTCCAGCGCAGTTCCGCCGGCCCGCAACACGTCGGCGCCGGCCTCGGCCGTCAGCCGGTGACCGGCCGCTATGACGCCACTCCCAGGTGACCTTGATCGAGACACCTGCCCAGTCTGTCGAACACCATCGACGGCACCAACATGCCAGAGGCATCGAACGCCGGTGATCTCGACGGTGACAACCGATCGAAGCACCCACGGACCCGTGGTCGTCGCCCCAGAATACGAATCCAATTCGCCCCGCCGACGCTCTACCCTCGTCGGCACCGTCGTCGTCGTCGCCGCCGCCGCCACTGCGCTCGCCGTCCTGCCCTCCCTGCCACTCACGGAGTTCTTACGCTGGCTGACGGCACCCGCCGTCATCGTCGGGCTGGTCCTCTGGTCTGCGACGCTCTTCCATCTCGGTCCGTACCACAAGACCCCGTGGCTGTACGACCTCCCTGGTGCGATCTTGACCACCGCCGGCTGGATCATCGCCACCCAGGGATTCGCTCTCTACGTTCGATTCGCCCCGGCCGGCAACGACATCCAGACGAGCGTCGGGGCGATCCTGCTGGCGCTCACGCTGATGTACCTGCTCAGCGTCGTGCTGCTGCTCGGCGCCGAACTGAACGACATCATCTCCCGCCGAGCCGGCGTTGTTCACCAACCGCCGTCGGTCAACAGGCGCGCCAGCAGTGCACTCGACCGCTGGCGCAGCCGCCGCAGCACCCGGTAACCCAATGGGCTTCCACGTCACCGTGGCATCACGACTTGGAGCAAACGGACACTTTCCGGATTGCAGCCATAGCATTGAGACGCATTTGTCGAGACACTGTTCCAACGATCGTGTGACGAATTCGTCTCGACCCGACCCGAGCTGCCGAGAGGAGCGGTCGTGCCACACACGAGAACCGTCGAGAGAGCCGAGGCCACCCCAACGCCGACGGCCGGGACCGTCAACGGATCGGGCGACAACCGATGAGCGACCGTCGGGTCCTGGTCCTCAACGGACCGAACCTCAACCTGCTCGGCACCAGGGAGCCCGAGATCTACGGTTCGGAATCGTTGACCGACATCATCGACGCCCTGACCGTTATCGGCCGCGGCCTGGGCTGCGACATCCGTCATGTGCAGTCGAACTCCGAGGGGGCGCTGGTCGATGCCCTCCACGATGCGATGGGTTGGGCCGACGGTGTGGTCTTCAATGCCGGCGGTTACACCCACACCAGCGTCGCCCTCCGCGACGCCATCGCCGCCTGCCGGTTGCCGGTGGTGGAGACCCACCTCTCGAACGTTCACGCCAGGGAGGAGTTCCGCCACCGATCCCTGCTGGCGCCGGTCTGCCTGGGCGTGGTTGCCGGGTTCGGCTCAGACGGTTACCGGGTCGCCCTCACCGGACTCCTCCACCACATCGAGCGGACCGGGGGCTGATTCGTCGGCCGTTGTGGCGCCGGGCCGCATCGACTTCGGCCGCCACGGGGTGATGATCCGGTCCCGCACCGCCTCGATCGCCAGGTAGTAGTAGGGGAAGGCCACCAGCACCAGGAAGGTGCTCGACAGCAACCCGAAGATGATCGTGTAGCCGAGGGCCTCCCAGAACGGATCGGAGAGGGCGAGGGGCAACACACCGGCCACGGTCGTCAGCGACGTGGCCACCAGTGGTCGGAATCGACGGCGGAGGGCGATCTCGATGGCCTGCTTTCGGTTGGCTCCGGCCCGCCGCTCCTGGTTGGCGAAGTCGGTGAGCAGGATGGTGTTGTTGACCGCGATACCGATCAAGCCCAGCAGCCCGAGCATCACGAAGAAACTCAACACGTTGTCTGTCAACAGCAGGCCGCCGAACACACCGAAGAGGCTGAACGGGATGGCGAGGAACACCAGCACCCACTGAACCAGTGAGCGGAACTGGACCACCAGCAACAGGAACATGCCGCCGAGGGCGATGGCGAAGGCCAGCGGGATCGAGGCGAAGGACTCCTGGTTGTCGCTCTCGATGCCGAAATCGAATGCCAAGGCGTCGGCTTCCAGGCCGAGTGCGGCCAGTTCGGCCGGCCCGAAGTTCTCCTCGACGAAGGCCTGCGTCTC
The DNA here is from genome assembly GCA_963715325.1 of uncultured Acidimicrobiales bacterium. Lineage (GTDB taxonomy): Bacteria > Actinomycetota > Acidimicrobiia > Acidimicrobiales > SZUA-35 > JAHELU01. The sequence continues at coordinate 124,207 of CAVQRR010000004.1, read as the reverse complement.
GGCGGTGGTGGTGGTGACGTCATCGGCGTCGAATCGGGCCCTGACCTCGATCGACCGCCTGCCATCCTGGCGTGAGACCACGTCGGTGAGGGCAACGTCGGTTTCGACGACGGTGAAGGTGGTGCCGTTCGGCCGTTCGATCTCGGCCCCGTCGAGCGCCGCCGCCAGCTCCTCGCCGGCGGCCGCCAGCACCTCGGGATCCTCGTTGCGAACCTGCATCTGGAACGGGAACAACGCCTCGGGTGGACCGGCCGAGAGCTGGTTGAACACGACCCTGGCCCCCTCGACCGAATCGCCGAGCGGTGTCAGCTGCTCATCCACCAGGTCGGGGGCCGCGGTCCGGCCGCCGATCTCGGTGAGGGTGAACTGGGTGTAGGCCTCCCGTTGATTGCCGATGTAGGTGTAGCCACGAACCAGATCGTCGCCGAGCAGCTCGGCGGCCTGCTGGTTGACCTCGAGCGCCAGCGACTTCGCCTGCTCGATCGTCGTTCCCGGTTCGAAGCTGAATTCGGCGGCGATCTCGGTCGAGTCCTTCTGGGGCGGGAAGATGTTGAACCCGACCCGGGGGGCGAAAACGAACAACGCGACACCGATCATGGTCAAGCTGACGGCGAAGCCGCCGATGCCGATGATGATGCCCTTGGGACCGGTGGTCCCGGGCAACGAGGCCACCGCGGACGCCACCCGGTCCTCGAGCCGGGACAGCGGGCCGTCGCTGGGAGGGGCCGACAGGATGAGGAATCGGGCCGCAAAGGGGATGAACAGCAACGACAGCAGCAGCGAGGTGACCAGGGCCACGATCACCGAGATCGGCAGGATCCGGATGAAATCGCCGAGGATGCCGCTGATGGCCAGCATCGGGGCGAACACCAACACGGTGGTCACCGTGCCCGAGATACTGGCCGCGCCGACCCGTTTGATGGCGTTGCCTATGATCTCGATCTTGTCGGTGCTGCCCTCCCGGAAGGCGTCGATGGCCTCGGTGATGACGATGGCGTCGTCGACGAACAAGCCGAGGGCGAGGATCAAGCCGAACAGCGAGATGGTGTTGAGCGAGATCCCGACCAGATACAGCACCCCGACCGACGTGGCCAGAACGGTCACGATGAACAGCGCGGTGATGATCGATGCCCGCCACGAGATCAACACCAGGGCGATCAGCGCCACTGCGATGAGACCGGTCAGCACGTTGTTCTGCAACGAACCGATCTGCTGGCGGATCTGGGACGCGAAGTCGGCTGCGACGAAGCCCTCGAAGCCCGAGGGCAGGAGCTGGTCCCGGCCGGCGGCGGCCAACGCTTCGTCGGTGGCGTCGCGGATCGTCAACGCGTCGACATCGGGGGCGGCGAGGACCCCGACCGCCACCGACGGTCGGAAGGAGACTTCGCCCCCGTCGGCGACGGTGGCCTGGTTGAAACCGGTTTCGTTCTCGACGATCTCACCGGTCTGGGGGTTGGTGCCGGTGCTGACCAACTCGATGACCTCGGCACTGTCGATGTCGGCCCGGCCCTCGAACGCCGGTAGGAGCCGGTTGGCCGCATCCTCCAGCTCCTCGGCCGACGCACCCGGTGGCCCGTAGACGCCGACCAGGAGATCGAACTGGTTGAGGAACTTGGCGGCGTTGACCACCTGGACCTCGAAGTTGGCCTCGGGCGGCAGATCGAGCTGGGCCAGCTCCTCGGCCAGCAGGTCGGCACCGAACTGGGAGCTGTACTGGGCGTCGAGCTCGGCCAGGACGACGAACGAGTTGTCCCTGGCGTTCGTGGTCACACCGACGATCTCCGGGCGGTCGCTGAGGGCCTCGGTGATCGGCCGGGTGATGTCGGCGTCGACCTGTTCCCGATCGTCGACGAAGTAGGTCCCATTGGCAACGCCGAGGGGGATCTCCACCGAGGGAAAGCCCTCCCGCGGCATCAGACCGAGGTACGCCACGCTGCCGAAGCCGATCAGCAGAACCCACAGCGGCAGGGTGATGTAGGTGTTGGCAGCGAAGAACTGAACGATACGCCGTAGCAAGGCGGGCTCCTAGGACAACCGGACGAGAGGGGATGGTGGTCGAGCAGCCGACCAGGATCGGAGCTGTGACAACCGAGGAGGAAAACAGTATTGCGTCGAGGGCGACGGTTGCGGCATCGGACAAGGACCCACCCGCCGGGCGTCCTGCCATCGGTGACCAGAACGAGACGATGTGCTCGCCGGAGGGACCTGGTCGTCGGTGAGTCTTCGTACCGTCCTGTCAGCCGGCCCCGCCGCCGAGCTCGGCCATCAGCTCGTTCCAACCAAGGTCTCCCTTGAAGTGCCTGACCACCGCTGGCGGGAGGTCGTACCGGGGCCAGCGGTCGTCGTCGAGCAGGTGGCAACGGCTGTCGATTGAGCCGTCGTCGCCGAAACGGTAGGTCCGGTAACCGGGCGGGAGCGTCGTCCAGGCCTCGAAGTCGAAGCTGATGGTCAGCGCCGGGCACACGTACACCGGCCGGTCGGCGATCTCCAGTACCGAATCGCTGTGGATGTGCCCTGCGGCAACGCCTCGGATCGACCGGTGGCGTTCGAGCAACGTCGAGACCTCGCGGTCGAGGGTCGGCGATCCGTAGGATCCCGGCATGCCCGGCGGGTGGTGCATCCACAGAAACGTGTACTCGGCATCTGACGCCTCGATCATCTCCCCGATCCACGACGCCTCGTGCGGGCCCAGGGCGGCGGCGGCGTCGATGCGATCCTCCCGATCGACGAGGCGACCGTGCTCGTCGAGCGCTCGCCCCAGATGGTTCGAGTCGGCGTAGACGAAAAGCCACGGTCCGACACGCTGGGTGCGGTCCATGCCGAGGCCGGGCCGAGGGACCGCGGCCCGAAGCGGCGTGTCGAAGTCGTGATTGCCCGGCACCACGTTGGTCGGAACGGGGATCCGGCTGAGGGCTTCGATGGCAACCGCGTACTCGTCGGGCCGGCCGTGGTCGGCGACGTCACCGGTCACGACCGCCAGATCGGTTCCCCGCCGTCGACCGAAGGCGTGGTCGAGCACCGCCTCGAACGCCCGGTCGGTGTCATAGCCGAAGCCGCCGTGGCTGCGATTCCCCGGGGTCGAGAAGTGGGTGTCGGAGAGCTGGGTTACCGTGATCACCCCCTCAGCCTTGCACGGCTCGACCGGTGGAGCATGTCGATTGCCGCCATCGCGGTGGTCCCTGGCGTCCTCCGGACCCTTCTGGCACCGCAAGGTCGCGGTCGCCACCAGTAGGGTTCAACCATGGGTCGATGGGCGGGCGGGACGGACTAGTGGAGGATTTTCTGGCCGGCTCTGGTCTGACGGTGGACATGCTGTTGTGCGACTCCGCACAGGTGGCGGGTGGGAAGCTCTACATCCTCGGTGGCGGTGTCGCCGTCGTCGGGCCGAAACCGCAGCCGCTGGCGCTGGCGTTGCAGATCACGGTGCCGTGGGACCGGGCCAATCGCCGGCACCAATGGCGGATCGAGTTGTTCGACGAGGACGGTCACGTCGTCACCGTCAAGGAGAAGCCGGTGCTCATCCAGGGTAGCTTCGAGGCCGGCCGCCCGGCCGGCCTTCGCCCCGGAGCACCGCTCGGCGTATCGCTGGCCATCAACCTCTCCCCGTTGCCCCTGCCGTCGGGGTCGAGCTACACGTTCGGCTTGGCGATCGATGATCACACCCAGCCCGACTGGCGGGTCCGGTTCTTCGTCAGACCGCCACGACAGGACTGACATGGGATGGGGTCTGCCCCCGGCCCCGATCTTCTGGCTGGTTTTCGGTCTGCTGATCACCGAATCGAAGGTGGTCGGCAACCTGGCGGGCTGGTCGTCGTCCTGGTTGGTGTTCGGCGGGGCATCGCCGCCGGCGGCGGTGCTGGTGCGTGACCGACCTGGACTGGTGGCCACCAGCGTTGCCCTCGATCACGGCCGCACACCGGCGCCGGGCCCAACCGGGCGACCGGCGCCGGTTTCCCCGACATTGCGAACGATCAGCGCCACCCCGACGAAGATCACCGCACCGAGTACCGCGGCAGACGCCCCCAAGCCGATGCCGGCGGCCACCCAACCGACGATCAGCGGACCCAGGATCGATCCCCAGTCCTGCAGCGAGGCGAAGCCGGCCAGGAACTGGCTGGTCGAATCGGCGGGGGCCAGGTCGGCCCCCAGTGTCATCATGGTGCCGGCGCTCAGACCGTTCCCGATCCCGATCACCCCGCCCGCAATCGCCACCTGGGTCCCGGTATCGGCCACCGCCAGGAAGAACAGGCCGAACCCCATCAGGCAGAAGGCGGGGACGATGGCGTTGAGTCTGCCGAAGTTGTCCATCAGGTAGCCGGCAACCGGGAACAGGATGAGGTCGGCCCCGGTACCGACCGACACCATCAGCCCCACCGCGGTCGGGCTCATGCCGAGCTCGTCGCCGATCAGCGGCAGGACCACGGCGCGACCACGACGGGCCGCCATGATCAGGATCGGCCCGGCGGTCGCCACCAGGAGCAGCCGCCAGTGACGTCGGAACACCTCTCGCAGGGACAGCCGATCGACCGGCGAGGCCGGCGGCACCGACGCAGTGCTCAACAGCGGGATGATGCCCAGCCCGGCCAGGCAGCCGGCGATGACGAACACCGCGGCGAAGCCGAGGCCTTCGATGATCAGACCGGCCAGGAACGGGCCGACGAACATGCCGAACCGCCTGGTGCCGCCCATGGTGGACAGGAACCGGCCACGGAGGTTCGTCTCCACGGACAGGGCGATCCATGTCTGGCCGGAGATCCGCAGCGCAATGGCCCCGACCCCGGCCAGGAACTGCAGGGCGAACAGCACCGGGAACGCTTCGGTGGCGGCCAGCAGCATCACGGTGGCGGAGATGGTGACGGCGCCGAAGAACAACGCCCGTCTCGGACCGTGACGGGCGATCAGGTCGCCGGTGGGGACACCGCCAACCGCGGAGCCGACACCGATGGCGGCCAGGACGGCCGACAGGGCGACGTAGCTCATCCCGACCTCGGCCAGGTACAGCGGCAGGGCGATACTGATCATCCCCAGGCACAGCGACATCCCGAGCCACGGCCCGTAGACCGGGGCCAGCAGCGCCCGGGCCACGGTGGTGGTGGATCGGTTCACTCCGGCCCCGACTTCGCCCCGGTTGCTGACAGTCCTCCCATCGTCATTCGACTGTAGCCACCGGTGATCATCGCCCGGCGATCGGCGGCGGCCGCCAGACCGGCCGTCGAGCAGCGCCTGGCGGGCCGTGCCGGGCCTGCGCCGAACCTCGACGGCGCAGAAGCGAACCGTCGACCGGTAGCTTCGAACGATGGAACCGCTCGAAAGCCGTACCGGTATCACCGTGACCGGCACCGGCCGGGTGGCCATCGAGCCGCAGATCGCCACCCTCCAGGCCGGGGTGTCGCTGGAGGATCGAAGCCTGGCGGCGGCCAGGGCGGCTGCGGCATCGAAGATCACCGCGGCGAGAGACCATCTGCTCGGCGCCGGGGTGGAGCAGCGCGACATCAAGACCTCCCGGCTCAACGTCCACACCTCGTACGACCGGTCGACACGGCGCCGGACCTATCACCTTTCGACCGCACTCGACGCCACCATTCGGGATCTCGACTCGGCCCAGTCGATCACCAACGAGTTGTTCACCGCGATCGGCGACGGGCTCGACATGCGGGGCCTGACGTTCGGCGTCGAGGACCCGAACACCGGTCGGGACGAGGCCATGGAGCTGGCGTTCGAGGACGCAAAGCACAAGGCGGTGCATCTGGCCCGATTGGCCGGCGTCGGCCTCGGGCCGGTCCTGGCCATCGTCGAGGCCGACGTCCAGCACGGGGCGCCGATGCCGATGATGCGATCGGCCGTTGCCTACGCCGGCGGCGACATCCCGATCGAGGCCGGCGAACTGGATCGCTCCGCCACGCTCACCGTCCGGTGGGCCATCGAGGGCTGATCCGGGACGCCGAACCCGGCGACCGACCCGGGCAGGGTGTCGCCCGTCGATCAGGCCATTGTCGTGTGTCGTCTCGTCAGTCGTCGTCGACCTGGTCGGCGCCGGCGTCGGGCTCGAGCTCGAGATCCGGAGCGAGATCGGAGTCGGCGCCGGGATCGGGATCGGGATCGGGATCGGGATCGGAGTGTGCCGGACTCGATGGCCCGTCTCGAGCCAAGGTCCGGTCACCGGCAACACCGACTGCGTCCTCGTCGGTCGCAGGCACCGGCTCGTCCCGCTCCGAGGCCGACAGGCCGGTCAGATCCGAGGCCGACAGGCCGGTCGGATCCGAGGCCGACAGGCCGGTCAGATCCGGGGCATCACCGTCGAGCAACTCGGTGAGGCTCTCGATGGTGGCCCTGGTCATCACCGCCGGCTGGCCCAGATCGTCGAGCATGGCGGCCACCGCCTCCATCTCGGCCTTGCGCCGTCCGGCATGGGTCTTCGACCCGGTCACCAGCCGGAACAGCCACTGCTCATCGGCGGCCTCGATCTCGCCGGACAGGTTGGCCCAGAGCCAATCCAGGTCATCGGCCGCCGCCCCGGCCCTGAGCGCCTCGATCAGCACCGCGGCCGTGCCTTTCATCATGACGCTTCGCAACAGTTTCCTGGCCGCCGCCGCTCCCGCTGGTCCGTCCAGCGGATCGGCCCGACCGCCGAGGGGGTTGATCATCGAGCAGTAGCGCTCGGCGCCATGGCCGGACACCAGGGTGGGGGTCGCCAGGCCGGTGCCGGGCACCATGGCCATGAGCGCAGCGTCCGCGAAGTCCAGGTCCCGCTGAGCGGCATGGCCCGCCAGCTCGCGCTTCATCTGCGGTGAGCCGGTCGACAGATCGACGTAGAGCGCGTCGCCGCCGATGGCTTCGAGGGCCTGGAGCAGCGCCAGCGGCGCATCACAGGCTGCGGTGAGCGCCAGCACGAGGCCGGCATCGGCGACGGCCAACGCGGGATGGACGAGCCTCGTCACCCCGTCCGGGGTCGGCACCTCGGCCGGGTCGAACGCGACGACCACCGCACCGGCCGCCACCAGGTCGGCGGCGATCAGCGAACCGGCCTCTCCCAGCCCGAAAACGCAGATGTTCGGCAGCTCGTTCAGGCCAAGAATTTATCAGCTCCGACCACCGGTTCACCCTCCAACGCTGTGGAACGGCGGGTACGGGGCCGGCCGGCCTACACCGGGAGCGGGCGCTGCGAGTAGGTTCGCGACAACCGACGACGAAGAAACGGATGGCAGCGCGATGGCAATCGACTTCACCCTCACCCCCGAGCTGGAACAGATCCGCGACCGGGTCCGGCGGTTCATCACCGATGTGGTCATTCCCGAGGAGACCCGCGTCGAGGAGGCGGGCCTGGCCGAGACCGATCGCAAAGCCTACGGGGCGGCCCTGGTCGGGCTCCGCAAGCTGGCGTTCGCCGACGGGCTCTGGTTGCCCCACATGCCCGCCGACTGGGGCGGGATGGGCCTCGGCCATGTGGAGCTGGCGATGGTCCAGGCCGAGGCGGCGAAGTCCCGAATCGGGCCCTGGGTGCTGAACTGCCAGGCCCCCGACGAGGGAAACATGCACACGCTGCTGCACTGGGCCACCGAGCAGCAGGCCCAGAAGTACCTGAAGCCACTGTGCGACGGCACCGCCTGGTCGTGTTTCGCCATGACCGAGCCGGAGGTCGCCGGTTCGGACCCGACCCTCATCAGGACCAGTGCCTATCCCGACGGCGAGGAGTGGGTGATCAACGGGCACAAGTGGTTCATCTCCAACGCCCACCGGGCCGACTTCGCCATCCTCATCGCCAGGACCGAGGATGATCCCGAGCTCCCACAGGCGGCGAACACGGCGTTCATCGTCGATCTCCCGGCCGAGGGCTGGAACGAGATCAGACAGATCGAGACCATGCACGGTGGCACCGGCCACTCCGAGATCGTGATCGAGGACCTGCGGGTCCACCAATCGCAGATGCTCGGCGGCCGGGGCCAGGGCCATCTGCTCGGGCAGTACCGGCTCGGGCCGGCACGGCTGGCCCACTGCATGCGGTGGATCGCCCAGGCCGAAACGGCGCTGGACATGATGGTCGACCGTTCCCTCAATCGCTACAGCCACGGTTCGATCCTGGCCGAGAAGCAGGGCATCCAGTGGCTGATCGCCGATTCGGCCATGGAGCTGTACCAGTCGAAGCTGATGGTGCTCCACGCCGCGTCGAAGATCGACGCCTCCCGGATCGACGACAGCGTGGACTTCAAATCAGAGGTGTCGATGGCGAAACACTTCGTCGCCAATGCGTTGAACCGGATCATCGATCGCAGCATCCAGGTACACGGGGCGTTGGGCTACTCGACCGACACGCCACTGGCCCACATGTACCAGCACGCACGCTGGGCCCGCTTCGCCGACGGGGCCGATGAGGTGCATCAGATGCGGATCGCCCAGCGGACCATCGCCGCCTACAAGGACCACGGATCGACCAGGACCGCCACCGGCGACCTGCCGATCTGAGTCGAGGCGGGCCGAACCGTCCCATCGTGGCGGTGAAGACGAGCGGTTAGGGCCGGGTCTGGAGCTCGTCGAGGAAACGGCTGACCGCCGATGCGTTGTGGGCCCGCCAGAGGTCGACGACATCGGGCGCTCCCAGATCCTGCGACGATTCCGGGCTCCCCCCGGTGGCAGCACCGTGGTGGTCGACGGCGGTCCCGCGGGGTCGCTCGATCAGCCGGGCGATGGTCTCGTCGAGCGATGCCCGCTGGGCCTCGACCAGGAGTCGATCGCTGCGTCCTCGACGTTGCAGGAGGCGCAACTTGACCAGGAACTCCACCCGCAGATCCCGGACGTGTTCCACCGGCGTCGACAGCCAGCGCTCGGCTGCGGCGGAACCGTCGGTGGTGGGCCGGAAGACGGTCCTGCGCGGTCCGGAATCGCCGGGCTCGGTCTGCAGCGGTACCGCCAGGCCGGCCTCCACCAGCCGATCGAGCGCCCGGTAGACCAGGGGTCGACGGACCGTGACGATTCGGCCGAGATCGCTGTCGGGGGTCAGGCCCTTGGCCAGGGCGAAGCCGTGGGCCGGGGCTTCGACAAGCAGCGCGAGCACGACCCACTCGGTGAGGGACCGAACGGCCGACCGCTCCTCCTCGCCGTCCACGGCGGCCTCGCGGCGGGGCGGCGTCGATTGTCGGCCCATAGGGCGGAGTGTACCCTCGGGAACGACAGTAGTCTCATCGTGACTACTCAGATGGACAGGGCACGAGACAGGCGATTGGTGGGCCACCACCACGTCGAAGCAACAACGTCGCTCGACCCGAGCACCCGGCTGCGGCAACCAGGGAGACCACGAGGGCCATGACCAACGCAGTGACCACCGTGACGACCAGGGCGGCGACCAGCGCGGTGACCAGGGCAGTGACCACCGTGACGACCAGGGCGGCGACCAGGGCGGCGACCAGCGCGGTGACCAGGGCGATGCCAGCCGATCGGCGCTACAGGGCCATCGCCCCGGACAGGTCGGGTCGCCGGGCGACGAGGCCGTCGAACGTCTTGGCCCCGTTGGCCACGATGCTGGCCCTGGCCGCCGCCGCGGCCTGTGGCACCTCCTCGGGCGCCGGGCGACCGGAGGTGATCAGCGTGTTTGCCGCCGCGTCGTTGACCGATGCGTTCGCCGAGATGGAAGCGGCATACGAAGCGGCCAATCCCGATGCCGACGTGGAGCTCAACCTCGGCGGCAGCTCGTCGCTGCGGGCCCAGATCCTCTCCGGGGCACCGGCCGATGTTTTCGCCTCGGCCGGGGCTGCGGTCATGGACCAGGTGGTTGCGGCGGGCGAGACCCGGGGCCGGCCCGTCACGTTCGCCACCAACCGGCTGCAGATCGCGGTGCCGAAGGGGAACCCGGCCGGTGTGACCGAACTGGCCGACCTGGCCAGATCCGAGCTGTTCATCGGGCTCTGCGCCTCCGAGGTACCGTGCGGGGCCCTGGCCGATGAGGTGCTGGCCGCGGCCGGGATCGACCCGTCGATCGACAGTCGGGAGCCCGATGTCCGGGCGCTCATCACCAAGGTGGCCCTCGGCGAGCTCGATGCGGGGCTGGTCTACCGGACCGACATCCTGGCCCTGGGAGACCAGGTCGACGGCATCGACCTACCTGAACAGGTCGACGGCATCGACCTACCTGAACCGGTCGACGGCATCGACCCACCTGAACCGGTCGACGGCATCGACCCACCTGACCAGGTCGACGGCATCGACCTACCTGAACCGGTCGACGGCATCGACCCACCTGAACCGGTCGACGGCGGCGGCGCTGCGGCAGCTGTGCCCTCGCCCGACGGCACCGGATCGACCGAGTATCGGATCGCGGTGTTGGCCGGGGCCGACAATCCCGACGGCGGTGAGCGGTTCGTCTCCTTCGTCGGGTCGGCCGACGGTCGCCGGATCATGGCCGCCAACGGGTTCGGCCGACCATGAGACGACGACAACATCGGCGGCCACCGGCGCTGCTGGTGGTGCCGGCCGTCGTCGGGGCGGCGCTGTTCGTGCTGCCGTTGATCGGCCTGATCGGGCGGGCACCGATCACCGAGCTGCCGGCACTGATCACCGACGAGGTGGTGCTCGACGCCCTGCGGCTGTCGCTCGTCACGTCGATCGCCGCCACCGTCGTTGCAGCGGTGCTCGGCGTTCCGCTGGCCTGGGTGCTCAGTCGAACCGAGTTCCGGGGCAAGCAACTGCTGCGAGCGCTGGTGACCCTGCCGATGGTGCTTCCGCCGGTGGTCGGGGGTGCGGCGCTGCTGTTCGCCGTCGGCAGGCGAGGGCTGCTGGGCGAGCCCCTTTACGAAGCCACGGGACTGGTGTTGCCATTCTCGACCGCCGGCGTGATCATCGCCAACACCTTCGTCGCGATGCCGTTCCTGGTGGTCGCGGTCGAAGGGGCGTTCACCGGTGTCGACCGCCGCTTCGAGGCGGCGGCGGCCACCCTGGGGGCCCGACCGCTGACCGTGTTCCGGCGGGTGACCCTGCCGATGATCGCCCCCTCGCTGCGGGCCGGGATGGTCCTGGCCTGGGCCAGGGCGCTCGGCGAGTTCGGGGCGACCATCACATTCGCCGGCAACCTGCCCGGTCGGACCCAGACCCTGCCGTTGGCCGTCTTCGTGGCTCTGGAGTCCGATCGGGACACCGCCATCGCCATCAGCCTGGTGCTGGTCTCGGTCTCGTTGGCGGTGCTGGTGACCCTGCGGGACCGATGGTGGTCGCGCCCGTGACGGACGATGGCCGGACGACCGGCGGTGCCGGTACCGGCGCCGGGCTCAGCGCCCGTATCCAGGTGAGCCGTGCTGGCGGCTTCCGGCTCGACCTGGAGCTCGACGTCGAGCCGGGAACCACCTTGGCCCTGCTCGGACCGAACGGCGCCGGCAAGTCGACCACGGTGGAGACCCTGGCCGGGACGATGGCCATCGAACGGGGCCGCATCGCCCTCGGCGGCCGGGTGTTGGACGAACCGGCGACCGAGCGCTTCGTCCCGCCGGAGCAACGACGGATCGGGGTGGTCTTCCAGCAGTACCTCCTCTTCGACCACCTGTCGGTGGTCGACAACGTTGCCTTCGGACCGGTGGCTCGGGGTGTCAAACGACACCGGGCGAGGGCGATCGCAGCCCGCTGGTTGGAACGCCTCGATCTCGCCGGTTTCGACCACCGTCGACCGTCGTCGCTGTCGGGGGGGCAGGCCCAGCGGGTGGCGGTGGCCCGGGCCCTCGCCTCGGAACCGGAGCTGTTGCTCCTGGACGAACCGCTGTCTGCTCTCGACGTTGCGACCCGGACGGCGCTGAGGCGCCTGTTGCGGGAGCACCTGTCGCAGTTCGCCGGGCCCCGGCTGCTTATCACCCACGAACCGGCGGAGGCGTTCGCCATGGCCGATTCGATCGTGGTGCTGGAGAACGGCCGAGCCTCCCAACGTGGCACGGTGGCCGAGATCCGACGTCACCCCGCAACCCCCTATGTCGCCGCCTTGACCGGTACCAACTTCCTGACGGGCGTGAACGACCGGGGGGTCATCAAGGTCGACGGGTTCGACTTCGAGCTCCGGACCTCGGGAACCGACGGTGGGCCGGTCACCGCCGTCATCGATCCCCGGGCCATCTCGCTGTACCGGCACCGGCCCGATGGCAGCCCCCGCAACACCTGGCCGACGTCGATCGACTGGATCGAACCGCTCGGTGAGACGACCCGGGTCCGGCTCGGCTCGCCCCTGCCGCTGATGGCCGACATCACGCCCTCGGCCGCAGCGGCGCTCGGGCTCCGGCCCGGCGACGCCATCTGGGCCGTGGTGAAGGCCACCGAGGTCTCGATTCGGCCTGGCTGATCGCTCCCGGTCAGGTACCGGGCGAGCGCAGCGGCAACAGGGCAGCGAAGCTGACGAGGCCGAAACCGAGCGCAACCAGGATGGTGGTGGAGTAGCCGAACCGGTCGATCAGGGCCCCGGCCGCAGGGGGGCCGATCAGACCACCGACACCGGCCGCGGTGTAGAGCGCGCCCAGGACCCCGCCGAGACCGATCGGGCCGAAGAAGTCGGCCGCCACCGCCGGCGCCAGGGCGATGAAACCGCCGTAGGCCACGCCGAGCACCACCGCGAACACGACCAGCACGGCGTAGTTGGTTCCCGCCGCCAGCCACAGCAGAAAGCTGAGGGCGATCACCAGGAACGAACCCTGGTACAGCCGAAGCGGGGTGAGCACGGCGGCCATGGCTCCCAACCCCAGGCGGCCGATGACCGACGTGAAGCCGATCGTGCCGACCAGCAGCCCGGCGGAGCCGGTCATGGCCTTCTCGCCGATGTAGTCGTCGAGGAACACGAAGGGGATGAACAGCGAGAACGCCACCAGCGCGGTCGATAGGTAGAGCAGACCGAAGGTTCGAGAACCGCCGATGACCTGACGGAGCGGAACCATGGCCACCGGGCCACCGGGCCCGGCCGGCCGTCGGGCACCGAAGGAGGCCAGGCTCAACAGGATCGCCGCCGCCACCGCCATGTACACGTAGGTCTGGCGCCAACCGTGCCGCTCGATCAGTTCCTCGGTCACCGGCGCCGCCACCAGCGTGCCGACACCGATCCCGGCCACCGAGGCCCCCATGGCGGCGCTGCGGCGACGTTCGAACCACAATCCGACCGTCGCCACCATCGGCACGTAGGCGCAGGCCACGCCGATACCGACACCGATGCCGTAGGTCAGGTAGCCGAGCCAAAGGCTCTGGACCTTGGACGTGATGAGCAGCCCCACCACCAGGCAGGCCGCACCGAACAGCAGCACCGGCCGGGGCCCGATCCGATCGGCGACACGACCGGTGACAACACCGAGGGCGAAGTACAGGAACGTGGTGATGGAGAAGAACAGGGCGATGGCGCTGCGGCCGCTGCCGAACTCGTCGGCCATCGAGCCGAAGAACGACCCGAAGCTGTAGGCGATGCCGAAGACGGTGAAGGTGGCGACGAAGGTTGCAGCCACGACGATCCAACCGGCGGACGAATCCATGTAGGCCGGCCGGGAGTCGTTCACGAGGATTTCCTGCGACACGCGGCCAACCTAGACGCAGCCGCTCCGAGGGGAAAGCCGGCGTCGAGCGTCTTCGCGGCGGGCGGTGCGAGCCGGCGGTGCGAGCCGGCGGTGGGAGCCGGCGGTGGGAGCCGATGATCGCCGGTCAGTCGATGAAGGCCCAGGACGCGATCACCCCGGCGGGGTCGACCAGCAGCACCGTCTCGCCGTCGTTCGACCACACCGGGAAGCTCTCGCCGAGATAGAGGTCGGTTTGGGTCGAGGCGCCGGACCCGGTACGGACGGTCAAGGACCGACCGGGTCGGAGCGATCCTCGGAGCGGGAACCGGTTGCTGGAGGTGGCGTCGCGAATGACCCAACCATCGAGATCGATTGTTTCCTCCGAGCGATTGACGATGCCGATCCACTCCTCGTCGAGGCGGTCACCGTCGGGCCCGGGTGGATCGACCTGCCAGTCCTCGACGGCCGGTCCGGGCTGCACGGCCTCTCCGCACCGTGGACCCCACATCCCCCGATGGTCGCCCGCCGCACGTTTCATGCGATCTCGGTCGGCGGAGGCCTCGGCCCCATCGGCTCGACCATCGCCGTCGCCGATGGCCAGACCCCAACCTCTGTCGATCATCTCCCGGCCGACGGCGAGGTCATCGACCATCGCCGAGGCCAGCCGCCGGCCGAACCGGTCGGTTCGATCGCCGACCAGCGTGACCGGGCCATCGCCGAGCAGCTCGGCCAGGGTGTCCTTGGCCGCCTGACCATTGCAGGTTCTGGTGTCACCGCCACCGTCGGGGGTCGGAGCGAACAATTCCGGCGCGTTGTAGCCGATCAGTCGGACGGAGACGGTCTCGCCGTCGACCTCGACCTCGATCGAGTCCCCGTCGACCACCCGCAGCAGGGGCACCGAACGGGGCCCGTCGGCGCTCGCCCCGATCTGGGTCGTCGGGTCGCCGGCGCCGGATGCCTGGCTGTCATCGACACCGGGGATCGAGGGAAGCGAACAGCCGAGCAGCATCGAGCTGGAGACCAGGGCCGCCGCTGCCACAACGAGACCGATGCCGCAGATCGGCTCAACCGATCGTCTCGATAGCATCGACGTTGATGGCGATCGGCGGCCACGCATCGAGCGATCCTAGTTGAACGGCTCGCCCCGAGCGGGACCTGGCCGATGGTGGACCGTGTCAAGGCACAGCAACGGCGGCGCGCCCAGCTCGGGAGCCGACCATTCGCCACCGTCGACCGGCGGCCCGGGCTCGGCGGGCGGCCCGATCCCGGTCGGCGGCTCGGGCTCGGCCCGGGGTCGCCGGCTCATGTCGGAACGGGAGACGGTGGCATTCCTGGCCACCATCTCGGCCACCACCGCCCTCGGCATCGATCTGATCATCCCGGCCTTCAGCCAGGTCCGGGAGGCCTACGGGCTCCCCGCGGACTCCACGCAGGTCGCGTTGACGGTGACCGTCTACTTCCTGGGTCTGTCCCTGGCTCAGCTGCTGTACGGGCCGCTGGCCGATCGGTTCGGCCGCAAGCCGATCCTGTTGCTGAGCCTGACCCTGTACGGGGTGGCGGCGGTGGCGGCCGCCCTGGCCCCCGGGCTGACCTTCCTGCTGTTGGCAAGACTGCTGTGGGGCATCGGCGCGGCCGGTCCCCGGGTGCTGCTGCTGGCCATCGCCCGGGACGTCTACCACGGCGACACGCTGGCCAGGACCCTGTCATTGGCGGCGGCGATGTTCATGATCGTGCCCGCCATCGCGCCCCTGGCCGGCCAGGCCATTCTGGCCGCCGGCAATTGGCGACTGGTGTTCGCCGCACCGCTGGTGCCTGCGGTGGCCCTTGCGGTGTGGACGTTCCGTCGGTTGGACGAGACCCTGCATCCGTCCGCTCGCAGGCCGCTGACCCTGGCTCGGACCGCGGCGGCGTTCAGGGCGGTCACGACCGACCGGGTGGCCCTGGGCTACTCCCTGGCCCTGCTGTTCGATTTTGCGTCCTTCGCCTCCTTCCTGGCCTCGTCAGAACTGCTCTTCGACCGGGTGTACGGGCGATCGAGCCAGTTCCCCCTCATGTTCGGCCTGATGAGCGCAGTCATGGGCGCCACCGCTCTCACCGGGTCCCGGGCGGTTGGGCGCCTCGGTGCCCGGAGGCTGATCCGCTCGCTGTTCAAGGTGAACCTCATCAGTGCCGCGGTGCTGCTGGTGGTCTCGATCGCTGCTGGCGGTGGGCCGAACTTCTGGTTGTGGTTCGGCCTGTTGACGGCCAGCAATGCGATGCGGGCGGTGGTCAACCCGCTGGCCGGGTCGGAAGCCATGCAGTCGATGGGTGACCTGGCGGGCACCGCGGCGGCGGTCATGGGCACCATCAGCATGGGCGGCGGTGCGCTGCTGGCCGGGATCACCGATCGGTTCATCGACGATTCCGTCACGCCGCTGTCGGCGGCCTACCTGGTCTACGGGACACTGGAGTTCGGCGCCATAATGTGGGCCGGTGGGTTCCGGCGAAACAGCACACCCCCCTGATCGACCTCAGGACCTGCGGCAGAATCGACCCCAGGGGCACCCCCCTCCAGCCGACGACGTTCGACAGGAAACCGAAGGGTTCCCGCGAATCTCGAAGGCACCCGAAGGGGGCCCGAGGACCTGCTCCGCAGGTTCGGCTCAGTCGCCGATCCAGGTCCCGAGCCCGCCAAGGTCGCCGACCAGAACGACCATCAATGCCGCCAATCCGGCCACCGCCACGATCGGTGGTTTGACAGGGATGCGCCCACGATGGCCGGCCAGTGACGCCACGAGGGCAAGCACCGGCACGACCAGCACCACAACGAACGAGGCCAGCATGACCAGCAAGGTGATCGTGTTGTGGAAACCGAGGTCCTTGGGATCGGGTTGATTCCGGGTCGGCCATCGGCCGTCGACCAGCCGGACCCGAACCGCCATCGACAACAGCAGCGCCAGGGCGGCCACCGGAACCAGGCCCAGTACCCACAGGATCACGCCGAGCGCCGACCAGCGGCGCACACCGCCCGGCGATGGTCCACCGGCCGAGGCATTCAGCAGCGCCTCGAAATCGGCCTCGGAGGCGATGACCTCGATCTCCCCCGGCGGCCCGTCGGCCTCGTCGCTCGGACCCTCCGGCGCACCGGCCGGAGCGTGTTCGAGACGGGGGTCAGCGGCCATGGGGGGATGCTACTGCACCGACCCGGGCCAGCAGCGCGGGGCCGGCCATCGTGACGACGCAGCTCGGCAGGGTGACGATGGCCAGCGCAGTGCCGACCGACAGTGCCGAGTCTGCCAGCAGACCGACGACGACCGGGGCCGCCAGCCCGGCGATACGGGTGCCTGCGGTCAAGGCGGCCAGGCCACGGCCGGGCGGTCCCGGCGCCTTGGCAGCGCGGTCGTAGAGCTGGGGAAAGATCACCGAGACCCCCAACGCCGCGATGTAGAACCCGGTGATCGACAGCACCGCCGGGTTGATCCCGTCCAAGCCGAGGCGCTCGAGGGCTCGGGGCGGGACGACGGTGGCCAGCACCAGCCCGGATGCCGCCAAGGCCGCGGCGTACCGTACGAGCTTCGCCGGGCCGATGACGCTCTGGACACTGTCACCGGCGAAACGCCCGGTCACCATCCCCGCGGTGAAGGCCACGAACCCCAGCCCGACCAGACCGTCTTCGACGTTCAGGTCGTCGGCCAGTCGAAACGACGCCCAGTCGCTGGCGGTCAGCTCCATCGTGACCGCCCCGCCGCCGAGCAGCCCCAGAACCACCCCGTAGCTCAGCCGGGATGGTCCTGGGGACACCGGTCCGGCCCCAATCGGCGCGTCTGGCGACCCAGGGAGCCCCGGCTCCTCCGGTGCCGGTTCGTCGGTCGTGAGCAGGAATCGACCGGAGATGGCGAGGGTGACGGCCAGCAGCCCGGAGATTCCCGCCATGTGGAGCCACAGCGGCACCCCGGCTGCGGTCGCCCTGACGGCGACAAGACCGCCCAGGACTGTGCCGAGGCTCCAGAGCCCGTGCAACCGGTTCATCACCGGTTTCGATCGCCGTGCGCTGAGCCGCGACCCCTGGATGTTCATGCTGATATCCATCACGACGTCGAACACGGCCAATCCGATCAACGCTGCGGTGAACAGGACCGCAGATCGGGCCAGGCCGACCATCGGGAGGATGGTCAGCGTGAACGCGGTGGCGACGATGATGCAGTTCCGGGTGCCGAATCTGTTGATCGCCGTCCCCGACAGTGCGCTGCCGGCCAGGCCGGCCAGGCCGGCGATGGTGAGGATCAGGCCCAGCGTGGCAACGTCGATGGCGAGACGGTCACGAATGTCCGGCAGCCGGGGTACCACGGCGGCATAGACCATGCCATTGACCCAGAACTGGGCCGCCACTGCCGCCAGTGACCGGGAGGCCTGCTGGTCCCATCGTCCCGGTTGATCGACCGCCACGCTCACCGAGCGGGCCGCCGATCCCCCGGCCTTGTCGAAGCCCCGGGCCCGGCACGAAGCGCCGGGCTGCCGGCTACCGGCCCGCCGGAAGGAGCGAAACGATGGTGCATCTCTCAGCAGGCTATGGGCTCGAACGGCCCGACCGGCCTCCCGGCCGTCAGCCGGGGCGGATCATGGCCTCCGGTCGGTGCTGTCGAGGTCGGTGCTGTCGAGGTCGGTGCTGTCGAGGCGCTGATCCTCGACGACGTTCACCACGATCCGATCCTGGATGGCGACGGCGATGTGGAACCCGTCTCCGACCTGTACGCACAGTTCGTGCCTGCCGGGTGCCAACTCGACGGCGATCCGCCCCATGCCCTCACTTCCGTGCACGGTCTCGGCGTCGGTGGGAATCACCACACCCGGTTGCTCGCACGGCAGATCGACCATCACATGGAGGTGTCCCTCACCGTCCTGGGTTTCGCCAGGGGGGCTGAGTGTCAGATTCCTGGTTTCGACGACGATCTCCACCGGGGACATGACCGTCGCCCCATCTTCCGGGCTGACCACCTCTATCTCGGGATCACCCTCTCGATAGGCCAAGGCGGTGCTGAGGTTGATCCGGTCGCCGGCCTCCAGCGGGGCCTCGGGCGGCGAACTGCATGCCGCAACGAGCCACAGCATGACCGCCACCAGCAGCGCCCGGTATGACCTGCCGGTCGCCGACCGGCGGTGGCGGGCCCGATCGGCCGGACCGCCCGATGGTTTCGTGGGCTGCATCAGAGGCTCCGAATCGGGTCGGTGGGACGGACGGGCGAGGGACGGACCGGGTCGGTGGAGGCGAGGGGCGCAGCTGAGGCGTCCGCCGCCGGGGGTCGTGTCCGGCCGAGCAGCGCCGTTGCCTCCTCGACCGGCAGTGGTTTCGCCAGCAGGAATCCCTGGAACAGATCGGTACCGGCATCGACCAGGTAGTCGAGCTCCTCGGTTCGTTCCACCCCCTCGGCCACGATCCGCAGCCCCAGCGAGGATCCGAGGTTGACCACCGCCGAGACGATGGCCTGGTTCGATTCCTCCTGGTCGATCCGATCGACGAATCGCCTGTCGATCTTCAGTAGATCGACCGGGAGGTCGCTGAGGTATGCCAGCGATGAGTAGCCCTGCCCGAAGTCGTCGACTGCGATCCTGATACCGCTCTCCCGCAGCTCCTGCAGGCGATGGGAGTTGGAGCTGATGTCGGTCATCAGGCCGGACTCGGTCACCTCGGCGACGATGGCCTCCGGTGGGCAGCCGGTCTCGTCCAGGATCCGTGCCGTCTCGGCCACGAAGTCCGGTTCCTCCAGCCAGGCGGTCGACATGTTGTAGTGCACCATGTCGAGTTCCAGACCGGCTTCTCGCCAGAGAACGACCTGGCGGCACACCTGTTCGAACATGAGGCGATCAAGCCGTGACAGCATGTTGGCCTCCTCGGCCACCGGGAGGAAGACCCCCGGCGAAACCAGACCCCGTTCGGGATGCTGCCACCGGGCCAAGGCCTCCATGCCCGCCAAGGTGGCCCCGCCATCGCCCCAGATGGGTTGGAACCACGGCGTGAACTGCTGGTTCTCGAGGCCGAGCAGCACGTCTCGATTGAGCTGCTCCGCCTCCAGTATCTGATCCCGCAGCCGCTGGTCGGAGATCAACGAATGGCCTCGGCCCTGTTTCTTCGCCTCGTACAGTGCTGCGTCGGCGTCGTTCAACAGCTTCAGGGCCGGCACATCCGGCCTGGTCAACACTCCACCGATGCTGACGCCGACCTGATACGACCCCTTGCTGGCGGGCACCGGCTCGGCCAGCTCCCCCACCATTCGATTGGTGATCTTCCGCAGCGTCGCCTCGTCCTCGACCCGGGGCAGCAGGACCAGGAACTCGTCGCCCCCGAGCCGGCCGGCGATGCCGTCGTACTCCGACACGATGTCGGTCAGCCGGGCCGCCTGGGCGATCAGCACCCGATCCCCGGCGCTGTGGCCGAACTGGTCGTTGATGGCCTTGAAATGATCGAGGTCGATGTACAGAAGGGCCGGTCGAGGGCCGGCAACGCCATCACCGGACGGGGACATCATCAGGGCCTGACTGAGGATCGCCCCCCGGTTCAGGAGACCGGTCAGTTCATCCCGGCTGGCCTGCCAGGCCAACTTGGCGTGGTCGTCGTCGCGCTGGCGGGCCATCCTCACCAGCCCGATGGCGGTCCTGGCCTCGGGCGTGTCGGCGGCCACCACCGAGGCCGGGGTCGGCCCGGCATCCGCTTCGCCCGACACCTCGGTGCGGGATCTCGATCGCCAGCTCCTCGGCACCGCCGACGAATCGATACAGCGGTTCACCCCGGGGGCCGGTACCCAGCAGCGGAGCGGTTCGTTCCATCACCTCGTCGATCGATGCACCCTGCACGATCGCCTCCAGCACCGTCGACTCGATCCACTGGTTCTTGGTCCTGGTTTCGATCTGGGTCGTCATCTCGTCGAAGGCGGTTGCCAGCTGGCCGAGCTCGTCTGTCCCCCTCACCCGGGGCGAGGTCTTCTCTATGGCCGACCCGGCGGCCATTCGCCGGGCCTGCTGGGTGATGATCGAGACCCTCCTGACGAGTCGAACCGAAACCACCGAGGCGATCAGGATCGCCACCACGATGGCGATGCCGACACCGCCGATGGCCGCCCACTGGGTGGCGTTGGCCGCCGACTCCTCCCCCGCCAGGAAGCTCATCGTCGTTGTTCGCTGCTGCTGGATCTCGCCGTCGAGCTCTGCGATCCAGGCGTCGCTCAACGCCGACCACGTCCCGGCGTCGATACGGGGCGCCTCGTCGGAGATCGAGATCTCCTTCCGCCACGCCCGCAGGGTCGGCGGTGGCCTCACCTCGTCTCCGAACAGGAACCGGTTGGCGTTTCGAAGATGGTCGTTCTGGTTGGCCACCGACGTGACGACCGCGGAGTGGAGGCCGGGGGCCCACTGCCGGTATCGGCGGGCCAGCTCGACCGCGACCCGTTCGTCGAGATGAGCGCTCCGGGCCTCGATCAGGTCGACCAGGGCCAGCAGGTGCTGCTGGCCGATGGCCGTCGTCAGCACCAGGGCCTGGGTGGTCAGCGCATCGATCACCAGACCTCTGACATAGGAGTAGCGGTCGAGGATCTGCAGCGGCGAGACGGTGCCGGAGGCCACATCCTCGCGGAACGCCAGCGTGGCCTTGACCACCGCCACCGCCTCTGCCAACTCGGGGTGGTAGTGGCCGTTCGCCAGCCTTGCCTCCACCCTGGTCAGCTCGCGGTCTGTCGTTTCGCTGGTCGAGAAGAAATGGACGAACCCGCCGGATCGGTCGGATGCCTCGGTCGACTGCACCAGCTGCGACGACGCCAACGCTTCGTCGCCCAGTGCCTTGTCCAGCGCCGCCACCTCGTCGGCCAGGACCGCCACCGAGAACGAGGTCTTTGCCGCCTCGTAGTCGGCGTTTCGTTCGACGACGATCAGGGACGCCAAGACCAGAGCCGCCGCAGCTGGAACGACCAGCAGGGTGAAGAGGCGAACTCGCATTGTAGAACAAGTCGGTCACTTGGCATGTTGACCTTAGGAGCCGAGCCGGTGGGCACGGAACCCCGATGATCGTCGACGACCCGGTGAACAACGTGGAAGTCGAGCCTCGAACAGGCGGGAAACCCGGCTGGGTTGTCCGGCTCAGCCGCCGGCAGAATTGATCTTCAGGGCACCCCATTGGAGCGACTGCCGGTTCGACCACCGACGGTTGGAGGCGGGCCGCCGCTCCGGCTGTCGCATCGATCTGGCGTCGACGGCGCCAGTCGGCCGACAACGGCAATCGGGCCCGAGGTGTCGGCCTGGACCGGCGCCGGGGTCGGAAGCTGTCGTTCCACCGTTGCGGCCATCGCCGAGTCACCGTCGAGGGGCCTGACCACGGGTCTGCCCCGTCGCCGCCGCCGTTCCGACACCAGGGACCGCATCGCCTCCAATTCACCGAAGCAGAGCAGGCGATCGTCCGGTTCGAGGAGGCGGTCGTCGCGGGGATTGGGGATGACCCTGCTTCCCTGGTGCAGCGTCAGAACCGAGATGTCGCGCCGGCGAAGCCCCGCCCCGATGCTGGTGCCGACCAGATCGGCGCACTCCCCGACCACCAGTTCGACAACGCCGTAGCCGGTGCTGACCGCCAGACGCTGGCGGATGTCGAGCTCGGGGAACCGCACCTGTCGTGACATGTAGTCGATGATGGCGCCTGCGATGTCGAGACCGGTGGCGCTCTCGATGCCCTCCAGGCCGGGCGACGAATTGACCTCCATGACCAGTGGGCCGTCGTCGCTCTCCAGCAGATCGACCCCGGCCACCCGTAAACCCATGATGTGGGCCGCTCGAATGGCCAAGGTCTTTGCATCGTCGTCGAGTTCGACCAGTTCGGTTCGTCCACCGCGGTGCACGTTCGACCGGAAGTCGTCCTCTTTGCCGATTCTTCGCATGGCGGCGACCACCTGGTCACCGACGACGAGGGCCCGGACGTCCCGGCCACGGCTCTCGGCGACGAACCGCTGAATCAGCACGTTCTGGCGCGTCGACTGCAGCGTCTCGATCACCGTTTCGGCCACCCGGGCATCGGGGGCCAGAATGACCCCGATGCCCTGGGTGCCCTCGAGCAGCTTGATGATGACCGGGGCGCCGCCGACCCGTTCGATGGCCGGCAACACGTCTGCCCGATTGCGGACGAAGGTGGTGCCCGGCATGCCGATCTCGTGGCGGGACAGGATCTGGTATGCCCGGAGCTTGTCCCGGGAGTTGGCGATCCCGTTTGCGGTGTTCGGGGTGTAGACGTCCATCTGTTCGAACTGGCGGACCACCGCCATGCCATAGAACGTGATCGACGTCCCGATCCGAGGGAGCACCGCGTCGACCCGGTTGACCGGGAGGCCTCGGTAGAGCAGGTTCGGCTCGTCTCCCGACAGATCGATTGCCATGCGCATGGTGTCGAGAATCTCGACATCGTGGCCGTTGCCGATGGCCGCAGACAGCAGCCGTTGGGTGGAATAGTTGGAGGGTTCCCGTGAAAGGATTGCCAGTCTCATTGTTGGTTCTGCCTTCTCAGGCGGTGCCCTCCCCCGTGAGGAGGAACGACCGTCCTGAATCGACCCAGAACCGGTCCTTCAGCGCCCGACGCCCCAGCAGCATTCTGTGTCCCATCGATGTCCGAGATGTCAACGTCAGGTCGATCTCGAATCGCTGTTGGCCGAGCTCGACTTCGGTTCTCACCACCGGCCGGCTCTCGGCCTGCCCGTTCGACGACCGGATGGTCCGGAACTCCACGACCGGGGCCTCGACGTCGGCAACACCATCGGTCGACTCGGTGTCGGGGTACAACCGGAACCGGGCCAACGTCTGGCCATCGGCTTCGAAAATGGTGAGGTCCTCGGCGTGCAGGGACGACGTTTTGGCGCCGGTATCGACCTTGGCCTTGATCTTCGACGGGGAAAACCGTGGCAGGGTCACCCATTCCCGCCAGCCGATCGTTGTGCTGGCGCGCTCGGAACTCATGAACACTGATCCAGGGGTCAGGAGCCCGAAGTGCGGCGTGGGCTCGGTTTCGTGACGGCGAGATATGTCGGACGACGAATCGTCGAGAGCAGCCAAGGGTAATCGAGTCCGATCTCGATTTGGCCGACCCCGGCCGGAAATCGCCTCCCTATAGACTCGAATCAACCGGCTGGCAACACCCCGATTGCCACTGTTCCCACTTCCCGTTGGTTGTGGTTGCTTGTGCGAATGCCGACCTACGCCGCGAACCGCAGGCTCATCTCGGTCGCTGGAAACGACCGGCTATTCTCCGATGGGCGGCCAGCATCTCGTCGAGCCGGGGCGATACCAACCGCCCCTGTTCCACCACCGGGCGGCCGTTGATGAGCGTGTACCAGGCCGAGGTGGGGCCGCTGCGCAGCCAACCCTCGATCGGATCGCCGACAACGCCGGCGAAGGTGGGGCCGTCGAGTCGCCAGATGGCGACGTCGGCCGGGGACCCGACCATCAGGGCGCCGAGCTCACCGTTGCGGCCGAGGCAGGCGGCTCCGCCCCGAGTGGCCATCTCCAGCCCATCACGGGCCGACATCGCCCCGGCACCGGAGCGGAGCTTGCCCTGGAGCATCGCCAGCCTCGTCTCCTGCCACAGCGAGCCGCTGTCTGCCGAGGAGGAGCCGTCACAGCCGATCCCGACCGGGCACCCGGCGGCCCGCAGGTCGACGGCAGGGGCGATGCCGGAACTGAGGATCATGTTCGAACTGGGACAATGGGCGATGCCGACCCCGGCCAGACCGAGAGCGGCCACCTCGTCCCCGTTCGGCCGAACAACGTGGGCCGCCCAGCTCCGATCGCTGAGCCACCCGACCTCCTCGTACAGCTCGACCGGGCGCATGCCGAAGCTGGCGAGGGCGAACTCGTCGTCTTGGGCGTTCTCTGCCAGGTGGGTGTGGAGCCGGACGTCGAGGGACTCGGCCAACACCGCGGTCCGCCGCATCAGGTCGGCGCTGACGCTGAACGGTGAGCATGGGGCGAGGGCGATGCGCAGCATCGAACCGGCACCGGGGTCGTGCCATCGTTCGACGTGGCGCTTCGACTCGGCGAGGATGTCGTCCTCGTCCTGGACCGCGTCGTCGGGCGGCAGGCCGCCGTCCTTGTGCGACAGACTCATCGACCCATAGGTCGGGTGGAACCGCATGCCGAGGTCGCCGGCCGCCTCGATCTCGGCCGCCAACAGGTCGCCGGCACCGGCCGGATGGACGTAGTGGTGGTCGCTGGAGGTGGTGCAACCCGACAGCGCCAACTCGGCGAGGCCGACCCATGCCGCAACGTTGACCGCCTCCTCGTCGAGGTTGTCGGTCCAGATCGGGTACAGCTGCTCCAGCCAGCCGAACAGCGGAGCCGAGGTCATCGGCCGGTAGGCCCTGGTCAGGTTCTGATAGAGGTGGTGGTGGGTGTTGATCAGGCCCGGGGTGACGAGACAGTCGGCGGCCGAGATCACCCGGGCCGCCTCCGGTGGACGCTCGTCTGACCGGCCGATCCCTGAGACGACGGCCCCGGTGATGGCCAACCAGCCGCCGGCCAGCTCCCGCCGTTGGTCGTCGACCGTTGCCAGCAGCCAGGCGTCGGCGATCAACAGATCCGCGGGGTCCGGCCGGTCGACGGCCCCGGTTGCGACCCGGGGCGCGGTCGAGCTCAATCGACGACCCCGGCCATGGCCAGACCGAGACCCTCCCGGGTTGCGTCTGCCCGATCGATGATCTGGACGACTCGGCCCTCGTACATCACGGCGATCCGGTCGGCCAGGGCGAGGATCTCGTCGAGGTCTTCGGAGATAACCAGGATGGCGACCCCGTCGCTTCGCTGCTCGATCAATTGGCCGTGGATGTATTCGGCGGCGCCGATGTCGACCCCACGAGTCGGTTGGGCGGCCAGGACCACCGAGGGTTCGCTGTCGAGCTCCCTGGCCATGATCAACTTCTGGATGTTGCCCCCGGACAGGCTCTTGGTCGGCGTCTGCAACGTCGGGGTCTTGACCGAGAAGGCATCGACCAGCCGCTGGCAGTGCTCACGAATGCGATCGAAATGGAACAGCCTGCCCCGCAGGAAGGCCGAGTCGCCGTGGTTGATCAACAGCAGGTTCTCGCTGACCTGGAACTCCCCGATCGCCCCGTCCCGCATGCGTTCCTCCGGCACGTAGGCCAGACCGGCCGCTCTGGTGGTGGCCGGGTTGGCGGCGGTGAGATCGACCCCGTCGATCTCAATCGTCGAACCGGCGCGGGCCGGGCGGAGCCCGGCCACGGTCTCGGCCAACTCCCGCTGCCCGTTGCCGGAAACCCCGGCGATGCCGACGATCTCCCCGGCCCGGACCTCCAGGTCGACCCCGTCCACGGCGACCGTGCCCCGATCACCGGTGACCGTGAGGTTGCGGATCGTCAACCTGGCCCGCCCGGCGGCGACCGCCGGCTTGTCGGGGGCGAACGAGACGTCGCGACCGACCATCATTCTGGCCAGCTCCTGGCGGCTGGTTTCGGCCGGCGTCGTCTGCCCGGTCACCGCACCGTTGCGGAGCACGGTGATGCGATCGCTGAGATCCATCACCTCCCGGAGCTTGTGGGAGATGAAGATCAAGCCCCGACCGGCTCCGGTCATCTGCCGGAGGATGACGAACAGATCGTCGACCTCCTGGGGGGTCAACACCGCGGTGGGTTCGTCCAACACCAGCAACTCGGCGTCGCGATACAGCGCCTTGATGATCTCGACCCGCTGGCGCTCGCCAACCGAGAGCTTCCAGACCTCGATGGAGGGATCCACCGAGAGCCCATACTGGTCGGAGATCTCGCCCATGCGCTGCGAAACCGTCTGCAGGTCGGTCAGCGGCCCCCGCGACGAGCGCAGCCCGAGGGCCACGTTCTCGGCCACCGTCAAGGTGGGAACCAGCATGAAGTGCTGGTGGACCATCCCGATGTGGTGGTTGATGGCATCGGTCGGTGATGCGATGTCGACCCGCTCCCCCCGGAGGAGGAGCTCGCCCTCGTCTGGCCGGTACAGCCCGAACAGGATCTTCATCAGGGTGCTCTTGCCGGCCCCGTTCTCCCCCAGCAGGGCATGGACCTCGCCGGCCCGGAGATCGAAGTCGACGTTGTCGTTGGCCAGAACTCCGGGGAACCGCTTGGTGATCCCCCGCATCTCCAGTAGGAGCGGGCCGGGCCCCGGGTCGGGCAGGGGGCCCCGCTCGGGGACCCCCTCCCCGGCGCGGTCCGGGTCGTCGTCTCGTTCCACGGCGTCCGGACCGCTCATCGCCGGATCAGACGCCGGTGTCGATCGAGCCGTCGACGATGCCGGCCACCGTCGCGATCGCCGTGTCGACCAGGCCCTCCGGCAGGTCGTAGCAGCCGTTGAACTCGATCACCAGGCCGTTGTTCTCCAGGTTGATCTCGTACACGTCACCGCCAAGGGTCCCCGACTCGATCTGATCGAAGATGTCGGCCAGGACGACCTCCCAGTGGTAGACCTGCGAGGCCACCACCAGGTCGCCGGCCAGCGAGGTCTGGTTTGACTGGGTCCCGAACCACGGGATGTCGTTGGTGGTGGCGACGTTGATGGCCCCGACGACGTGCTGGGCGGTACCGGTCAGCACGTCGGCGCCGACCTCGACCTGGGCGGTTGCCGCCTCGGTTGCCAGCTGCACGTCACCGAACGAGCCGGTGTAGGTGGTGTTGACAGACGCTCCGGCGGCCTCGGCCCCGGCGGTGAAGCCGTCGACGTACAGCGCGGCGTCACCGGCCTCCACCGGACCGACCATGCCGATCGTGCCGCTCTCGGTCAGCGCGGCCGCAATCGTGCCCAGGACGTAACCGCCCTGGTCGGCAGCCGGCGTATAGGCGAAGACGTTGTCCAGGCCCTGGGTGTCGGCCGAGGTCCCCCACAGGAAGCTGGTCTCGGGGAAGTCGGGGGCGATCTCCACCAGGGAGCCGCCGAACTGGGTGCCGTGGGCGATGACCACATCGACCCCGCTGTCTGCATAGCCCCGGATTGCGGCCGCCGCCTCCTCGACGACGAAGGTGCCGTCTGTGACCTGGGGTTCGATGCCCAACGCCGCCAACGAGTCGATCATCGACTGGGTGAAGGCCAGGTCCTGGCTGGCCGACGGGGCCACGATGGCCACGGTCAGGTCGGTGGCCGGTTCCGATGGCGAGGCGAACCCGCCGCCCTCGTCGCCGCACTCCAGGACCACGACGTTCGACGTGTCACCTTCGGCCATCGCATCGCCGTCCTCGGTGGTCTCGGTCGACTCGCCGGCGTCCTCGGTGGTCTCGGTCGATCCCTCGTCGGCCTCGGTGGTCTCCGTGGTTTCCGCTGTTGTGTCGGTGCCTCCGTCGGACTCGGTGTCGCCTCCGTCGTCGCCACAGGCCGCGGCCAGGAAGGCGAAGGCCAGCATGGCGGCCAGCAGGTGGAACCATCGCCGGGTCGGCGACCCGGTCGAAGTTGGTGTGCTCATTCTTGTCTCCTCAGGTGGATTGCGGTTGAAGGATATTGCGGTGTTCTCCGGACCGAGCGTCACCGGTCACGAGTCACGGGAGAAGGTTTGGGTCAGGGCCGCCGGGGCCTCGACCCGCCCGGCCACGACGATCAGGGCCAGGATGGTCAGGACCGCAGGCGCCATGGCGGCCAGATCGGAGGCCTCCAGCGGGATGATCTGCCGGGCTTTCAGCTGGAGCACCAGCGCCCCCACGATGCCATACAGCAGGGCGCCGAGCATCACGCCCCGGGGCCGCCAGGCGCCGAAGTACACCAGGGCGACGGCGATGAAACCCAACCCCTGGGTGAGGTTGTTCTGGAAGATGCCGAGGCCGAGGGTCAGGGAGGCGCCGGCCAGTCCGGCCATGCCGTTGCCGATCAGGATGGCGATCACCCGGGTCCGGGCAACGGAGACCCCGAGACTGTCCGCAGCCTCGGGATTCTCGCCGACCGCCCGGACGTTCATGCCGAACGTCGTCTTGAGCAGCAGCAGCGCCATGACCGGGACAAGGGCGAACGCCAGATAGGTCATCAGGGTGTGATCGAACAGGGCCTCGCCGACGTAGGGGATGTCCTTCAAGCCGATGATCCCGACCTTGGGCAGACCCCGGATCGGCGTCGGGGTCCCGACGATCTCCTCGAACAGCAGGTCACTGAAGCCAAGGCCGAACAGGAAGATGCCGATGCCGCTGATCCCCTGCTCGGCATGGAAGGCGATGGTGATGACGGCGTAGACCACCCCCATCACCAGGCCGACCGCCAGACCGGCAGCCGCCGCCAACCACAGGTTCTCGGTTTCCAGGGCGGTCCAGTAGGCCCCGAAGGCGCTGAGCAGCATGACCCCGTCGACACCGAGGTTGAGCACCCCGCTGCGCTGACCGATCGTCTCGCCGAGGGACGCCAGCAGGTAGGGGGTTGCCAACCGGACCCCCGAAGCCAAGGTGGACACCAGCACCGAGAGGGTGAACATGTCCCTCACCCTTCACCTCCCGCCACAACCGCCCGCTGATCGATCCGCCGCTCGATCCAGGTTCGGAGCCGACCGCTCGACACCACGAAGATCACCACGATCCCGTTGAGGGCGACGGCCAGCGGGGAGGGGATCTGCAACGCCCGCTGGAGGTTGTTGGCCCCGGTCAGCAGGCTGCCGAACAGGAAGGCCGAGGGGATGGTCCACAGCGGGTGGAGACCGCCGAACAGGGCGGCCACGATGCCGTTGAAGCCGGCCGCTCCGGTGAACCCGGCGGTGGAGCCGTCGGTGACCATCCGCAGGCTCTCGCTGCCGAAGACGAGGATCGCCCCTGCCAGCCCCGACAGCGATCCGCTGATGGCCATGGCGGTGACGATGTTTCGCTCGACCGAGATGCCCGAGGCCCGGGCTGCATCGGGATTGTGGCCCACCGCCCGGAGTCGGAACCCCAGCGGTGTCCGCCACAACATGATGTAGGCCGCCACTGCGGCCAGCACGGCGATCAGCACCCCGAGATGGAGGCGGGTACCCGGCAACAGGATGGGCAGGGCGGCATTGTCGGTCAGCCGTTCGGTCTGGGGGATCCGGGAACCGGTCAGCTCGCCGGGGTCGATCATCGGCCCCCGCAGCAGGTAGTTCATGACCTGCACCGCCACCAGGTTCAACATGATGGTGCTCAGGATCTCGTTGACCGAGGCATAGGCCTTCAGCGCACCGGGGATGGCACCCCAGAAGCCGCCGCCGATCATGCCTGCGATCACCACCACCGGCAACAGGATCGGCTTCGGCGTGCCGGGGATGGCGAGGGCCACCCAGGTCGCCAGCAGAGCGCCGACGACGATCTGGCCCTCACCTCCGATGTTGATCACCCGGGCCCGGAACGCCACGCAGATGCCGGTGCCGACCAGCAGCAGCGGCGTGGCTCGCACCGCGGTCGTTGCCAACCGCTCCCTGGTGCCGAATGCGCCGTCGAGTATCGCTCTCAGGCCATCGATCGGATTGGCACCGAGGGCCAGGATCATGACCGCGCCGAAAAGAAAGGCAACCAGGGCTGCGCCGAGGGGGATCACTCCGCCGAGGGATTTCCTGATCACTTACGAACGATCACTGTTCATGATTCCGGCGGTTCGTCAGGCGCCATGCACACGCCACTTGCACCTCCGCCACCTCCGGGGGGTCAATGTAGTCCACCGTCGATCCTGCCGCACCAGGGCAAGGTAGCCGTAACAAATGGTCATGAACGGCAACGACCGGCGGATTTCAGCTCCGATCGATGGCATTCAGGTAGTTGTAAATGGTAATTCTGCTGACGCCCATGATTCTCGCCATGTCGTCGACCGCACCCCGAAGCAGGAACGCCCCCTGCTCGTCGAGCATGCGGACGACCTGTTGCTTCTCGGCCCTGGTCCATTCGACGGAGCTCGAGCCGATGTCTCGTTCTGCGGCCCTGATCATGCTGGCCAGTGCATCGTGCAGTGGGCCGACGTTGAGCTTCTCGGCATCGGCGCCGACGTGGATGCGAATCGAGGTCGCCCCCGCCGCCATCGACTTGCGGATCATGTCGGCCACCGCCCCCGCGATCTCATCGGGGCCGCCGGCGCTGACCGAGGCGAAGGGCCCGAGCTCGACATCGAGCCCGTGTTCTGCGAACGCCTCGACCGCGGCCTGCACGTGGGCGCCGGGACTGCCCTCGGTGAAGGGCTCGACGAGGAACTCCGCCGCGAGTTTGGTGTTACCGCTTCCAGAAGCCATGGGCGCTACCGTAGACCCGGCGACCGATCACGACCAACGATGGTTGTCGTGGCTGCCGGCTCTGAACCGACAGAAGGTCGGCACCGTTATGGACTTTACAATTTGTACAAGTTTGGTACGCTAGTTCGGTGACACAGCGCGCCCACCCAGGCCATCGATCCGGCACCGCCCCGTCAGGCAGCCCCACCGATCAGGCGAGCGAGGATTCGGTCGGTGAGACCGCGCCGCTCACCCCCATGGGGCTCGACGTGTTGCTCGATCGGGTTGCCAACGAGTTCGCAACCCGGCGCCGGATCTTCGACCTACCGACCGGTCGGTTCTGGTCCCCGGACACCGAGATCGATCTCGGGTTCGATTTCCTCGGCCGTCGGGCGGCCAGTCCGATCGGCCCGGCGGCCGGACCCCACAGCCAGCTGGCCCAGAACATCGTGTTGTCCTGGCTCGGCGGCTCCCGTCTGTTCGAGCTGAAGACCGTGCAGATCCTCGACGAGCTCGAGATCGCCAGGCCCTGCATAGATATGCAGACCATCGGCTACAACATCGAGTGGAGTCAGGAGCTGACCCTCGGCCAGAGCCTCACCGAGTACGTCAAGGCGTCGATGCTGCTCGACATCCTCCGTCGGTGGGCGCCACTGACCGACCATGTCGGCTCCGAGCCCGGCCCCCACATCTTCGACATGTCGGTCGGCTATGACCTGGCAGGCATCTCCAACCCCCGGGTGGCCGCCTTCATAAGCGGCATGCGAGATGCCACCTCGGAGGTCGCGAGACTCCGGGCCGCCATCCCGGACTCCTTCGCCGAGTTCGCTGACCTCGACTTCACGACGGCGCTGTCCGACACCCTGACCCTGTCGACGTTCCACGGCTGCCCGCCCGACGAGATCGAGGCCATCACCAAGCACCTGATCGATGTCCACGACCTGGACGTCATCGTGAAGCTCAACCCAACGCTGCTCGGCTACGAGACGGTGGCCGACATCGTGAATCGGCAGCTCGGCTACCACGACGTGGAGGTCAAGGAGCAGGCGTTCGCCGATGATCTCCAGTTCGATCGGGGCATCGAGCTGATCGGTGAGCTCAACCAGTACGCCAAAGACCGCGGCCATCGTTTCGGGATCAAGCTGACCAACACCCTGGTGGTCAACAACATCAAGCAGTGGATGCCGGAGGACACGATGTACCTCTCGGGGCCCCCGCTGCACGTGCTGGCCATGCGCCTGTTGGAGAAGCTGTCCGGCGCGCTGCCCGGGCTGCTCGATATCCCGGGCCACAACGGCGCCGATGGCGACGGCGAGATCATGGTCAGCTTCTCGGCCGGGGTCTGCAAGGAGAACCTGGCAGACACCATCGCCACCGGGGTCAACCCGGCCACGGTCTGCTCCGACCTGTTGAAGCCGGGGGGCTACGGTCGCCTGGCCCCGATGCTCAAGGCCCTGACCGCCGAGGTCCGCACGTCGGGCGCCACCAACCTGGCGGACTGGCGCCGCCACCGCCTGGCCGAGGCCGGTGCGGCCGGCCATCCCTCGACGGTGACCCATCACGTGGCCAGGATCACCGGCCCCGACGTCGGGCCATACCACCTCGACGGCAACAGCAAGCTCCCCCGTGAGGTCGACAACCAGCTGGCGATGTTCGGCTGTGTCGCCTGCAACTTCTGCATCACGGTCTGCCCGAACGACGCCTTCTTCTCCGTCCCCACCCCCGACGATCCTGATCTGCCGGAGATGTCCGGCCGCCAGCAGTACCTGCTGTTCGCCGAGCTGTGCAACGAGTGCGGCAACTGCATGACGTTCTGCCCCGAGGACGGCGACCCGGCCAAGGTCAAGCCGAGGCTGTTCACCGATCGCTCGGTGTTCAGCGGCCGGACCGGCCAGGGGTTCCTACTCGACGGGGACACGCTGGCGGCCCGGCCCGGCGACGAGGAGGCCGGGGCCATCGTGAAACGGCTGCTCGGCTCCACCGCCGGCAACCCCCTCGGTGATCCGGCGGGGCGGCCGCAATGAGCGATGGCCGAGCGGTCGGGAACCGGATCCTTCGAGTGGGGGCGGCCCAATTGGGGCCGATCGCTCGGGACGAGGGGCGGCCGGACGTGGTCAAGCGCCTGATCGCCCTGCTCGACCATGCGGCGGACCGGGGCGTCGAGCTGGTGGCGTTCCCCGAGCTGGCCCTGACCACGTTCTTCCCCCGCTGGTACACCGAGGACCTCTCCGGCCATGACCACTACTACGAGCGGTCGATGCCCGGCCAGGACACCCAGCCGCTGTTCGATGTGGCCCGGGATCGGGGGATCGGCTTCTCATTGGGTTATGCGGAGCTGACCGAGGACGGCCATCGCTACAACACCACGATCCTGGTCGAGCGGGACGGCGCAACGGTTGCCAAGTTCCGCAAGGTCCACATCCCCGGGCACGAGAACGACGAGCCGTGGCGGCCGTTCCAGCACCTGGAGCGCCGCTACTTCGAGGAATCGGACGATGGTTTCGGGGTCTGGCGGGCGTTCGGCGGGCTGGTCGGCATGGCCACCTGCAACGATCGCCGCTGGCCGGAGACCTACCGGGAGATGGGCCTCCAGGGCGTGGAGCTGATCCTGATCGGCTACAACACCCCGATCCACTACGCTCCCGATCCCGGCCAGAACCCGCTCCAGGGCTTCCACAATCACCTCTGTATGCAGGCCGGTGCCTATCAGAACGGCACCTGGGTGGTGGGGGTGGCAAAGGGCGGCACCGAGGAGGGTGTCGAGTCGCTGGCCCAGTCGGCCATCATCGCCCCATCGGGCCAGATCGTGGCCCAGGCGGTGACCACCGGCGACGAGCTGGTCGTCGCCGACTGCGACCTGGATTGGTGCCGTCACTACAAGGAAACCCTGTTCGACTTCGCCCGCTATCGCAGGCCCGAGGTCTACCAACGGATCACCGCCCAGAAGGGCGTCATCGAACCATGACGCCCCCGCCACCGACCAGCCTCCGCAACCAAGGGAACCCATCGACATGACCATCAGTCGGACACCGGCCGAAAGCGGCACCGAGATCAGCGCCGCCACAACCCGATTCCAGCTCAACGGCACACCGGTGACCGTCGACGGCACCCATGAGCACCTGCTGGCAGCCCTGCGGGACGAGCTGGGCGTCATGTCGCCCAAGGACGGCTGCGCACCGTCCGGCCAGTGCGGCTGCTGCACGGTGATCGTCGACGGCAAGGCCCGGGTCGCCTGCCAGACCTCGATGGACAAGACCGCCGGCTCCGAGGTGCTGACGCTGGAGGGCCTCGACGAGGCCGAGGCGTCCCGGATGGCCGCTGCCTTCGCCGCCCATGGTGCCCTGCAATGCGGGTTCTGCACCCCGGGCATCATGATGCGGGCCAAGGCCATGATCGACAAGAAGGGTTCGGCCCTCCAGCGCGACGATGCGGCCCGGCTGCTGGGGGCCCACCTGTGCCGTTGCACCGGCTACATCAAGATCCTCGACGCCATCGACGACCTGGCCGCAGGCGAGGTCCCGGTGGCGGTCATGCCGGGCGGGGTCGGCAGCCGGGGCAGCAAGTACGAGGCGAGAGAGCTGAGCCTGGGAAGCCGGCCCTTCATCGACGACATGGCGCCCCCCGGCACGCTCCACGGAGCGTTCCATCTTTCCGAGCACGCCAGGGCCGACGTGCTGGCGATCGACACCTCCGAGGCCGAGGCCGTCCCCGGCGTCGTGCGGGTGTTGACCGGTGCAGACGTGCCGGGCGAGCTCCGGTCCGGCCTGATCCACAAGGACTGGCCGATCTTCATCCCGGTTGGCGGTCGCACCAGCTATCTCGGCGACGTGCTGGCCATGGTGGTGGCCGAGGATCGGCCGACCGCCAGGCGGGCCGCCGAGTTGATCAGGGTCGACTACGGCGTGCTGGCGCCGATCACCGATCCGGCCCAGGCCATCGCCGCGGCGAAATCCGGGGACGGCGACGCCGTGTGGGAACTCGACGGCAACGTGCTGTCCCGGTCGGTCTACGCTCGGGGTGACATCGACACCGCCCTTGCCACCTCGGCCCACGTCGTCCGGGAGACCTTCCAGACCCAGCGGATCGATCACGCCTTCGTCGAGCCGGAGTCGACCTTGGCGGTGCCGGTGCCCGCCGGTCGGCCGCTGCCGCTCACCGCCGGCGGCGGTGAGGGCAATCCCGGCCTGACCGCCGATTTCGATCGGCTGATGGTCTACAGCGGCGGCCAGGGCATCTGGGACGATCGAGATGACATCGCCAGGATCCTCGACGTCCCGACCGAAACCGTGGTCACCGAGCTGGTGTCGAACGGCGGCGCGTTCGGCGGCAAGGAGGACATGTCGAACCAGGGCCAGACCGCCCTGGCGGCATGGCTGCTGAAGCGGCCGGTCAAGACGACCTTCTCCCGGGAGGAGTCGCTGCTGGTCCACACCAAGCGACATCCGATCCGGATGGAGTACGAAGCAGGGTGCGACGCCGCGGGGCGTCTCATGGCGCTACGGGCCAGGCTGCTCGGTGACTCCGGGCCATACGCGTCGGTGGGCATGAAGGTGTTGGAGCGGGCGGCCGGCCACGCCTCGGGGCCTTACGTCGTGGAGAACATCGACGTCGAGGCCATTGCGGCCAGGACCAACAACTCGGTGTGCGGCGCGTTCCGGGGATTCGGCGCCAACCAGGCCCAGTTCGCCATGGAAGGCATGATGGACCGGTTGGCGGCCGAGGTCGGGATCAGCGGTTGGGAGATGCGGAACCGCAATGTGGTCGAGCCGGGAGCGGTGTGGGGGCCGGGTCAGATCATGAGCGACGGCTGCCTCGGCGCCCGGGCCTGCCTCGATGCGGTCAAACCGGCGTTCGACGAAGCGGTGGCCGCCGGCAAGGCGGTCGGCATCGGCTTGGGATTGAAGAACTCCGGTCTCGGCAACGGCTTCAAGGAGATCGCCAGGGCGGTGGTCCACTTTCGCCACGACGGCAAGGTCGAGGTTCGCCACTGCTGGACCGAGATGGGCCAGGGCGTCCACACCGTGGCACTCCAGGTCGCGGTCGAGGAACTGGGCGTGGCCGCCGAGCAGGTCGAGGTCATCGTCGACTCCACCCGGGAACTGGGGGCGGGTCAGACCACCGGCAGCCGGGGCACGCTGATGGGGGCCGGCTCGGTGGCCGACGCCTGCCGCAGGGCCAAGGCCGACGGCTGCAGGATCGGCGTCGACTACGAGGGCGAGTACCGGATCGACTGGACCAACTCGCTCAGCGAAGGGGTCGAGAACCCGATCATCCACTCCACCTTCGGCTACGCGGCCCAGCTTGTGATCATGGATCGGGAGACCGGCCTGATCGACCGGGTGGTGGCCGCCCACGACGTCGGCAGGGCGGTCAATCCACTGCTGTGCGAGGGTCAGGTCGAAGGAGCGGTCCACATGGGTCTCGGCTACGCCCTGTCGGAGGGCTTTCCCCTGCGATGCCGACGGTCGACCTCGCAACGAGACACTGCGCAGCCTCGACATCATCCGACCAAAGGACATGCCGGACGTCGACGTCATTCTGGTCGAGTCGCCGGAGCCGGACGCACCGTACGGCATCAAGGGGGTCGGTGAGATCGGGCTGGTTCCCACCGCCGGTGCGGTGGCGGCGGCGATGCAGGCGGCCGACGGCCGATGGCGCAACGAGCTGCCCCTTGTCAACGAAGCGAACCGGGAGCTGGTCCAGTCCACCGGCTCGCTGCGCCAGTTGTTCCAGGACGTGTTCGGGGATGATTGAGCGGTGAGCCCGACCGACAACCAGACCCCCGGCGGGCCCGGGCCGAACGAGACGTCCGGCCATGACCTGGGGCCGAACCAGACGTCCGGCCATGACCCGGGGCCGAACGAGACGTCCGGCCATGACCTGGGGCCGAACGAGACGTCCGGCCATGACCTGGGGCCGAACGAGACGTCCGGCCATGACCTGGGGCCGAACGAGACGTCCGGCCATGACCTGGGGCCGAACGAGACGTTCGGCCATGACCTGGGGCCGAACGAGACGTTCGGCCTTGTCTGTGCTCACCATCATCTGTACTCGGCCCTGGCCCGGGGCATGCCGGCCCCGCCGAGAACACCGACCGGGTTCCAGGAGATACTGGAGTTGGTGTGGTGGCGACTTGACTGCGCCCTCGACCTCGACCTCATCGAATGGTCGGCAAAGCTCGGCGCGCTCAATGCCCTGGAGAGTGGCTGCACCGCCATCGTCGACCATCACGAGTCGCCACAGGCCATCGAAGGTTCGCTCTCGGTCATCGCAGACGCCTGCGCCGAGGTCGGGGTCCGGGTCAACTGTGCCTATGGTGTCACCGACCGCCACGGCCCGCAGGGGGCGGCGGCCGGGCTGGCCGAGAACGACCGCTTCCTCTCGGCCGGCGGCCGGGGCATGGTCGGGATCCATGCCCCGTTCACCTGCCGCGACGACACGATCGCCGCCGCCGCCGAGCTGGCGGCCAGGCACGGGGTCGGGGTCCATGTCCACGTCGCCGAAGGACCGGAGGACACCTGGCAGCGACTCCGGGGCCACACCGCCGACGACTGGTGGCTGATCCACGGCGTGCATCTGCCAGACGACCATGACCTGCGGGGCACGATCGTGCACAACCCCCGGTCGAACATGAACAACGCCGTCGGCTACGCCAACCCCCGCCGGTTCACCAACCCGATCGCCTTGGGTACCGACGGGATCGGCGCCGACATGCTCGACGAGTTCCGGGTGGCCTTCGTGCGGGCCAGGGAAGCCGACGTGACCGTCACCCCCGATGTGATGTGGGACTGGCTGGCCACAGGCCGATCGATCTTCCCCGAAACCGCAGCCGACGTGGTGAGTTGGAACTACGACGTCATGGATCCGTGGCGGCTGGCCTACACCACCCAGGTGTCGCCCATCGAGGTCGCCATCGACGGCGAGGTCGTGCTGACCGACGGCCGCCCCACCAGGGTCGACGGCGACGAGATCAAAGCCAAAGCGGCCGAGGCCGCGACCAGACTGTTCGCCAAGCTCTGAGGCGAACGCCGCAACCCCCAAGGATCGACCATCACGTGACAACAGCAACGGCAAGCGAGAGCACCAACGCCCCCGGTTCGGGCCTTGCGGTGTTCGGGGAGTTCAACCCCGACGGCCGCCAGGCCTACGAGAACGCGGTGGCCCGATTCCGGGAGAACAACATCGTCCTGCCGACCTTCGCCCAGCTCCGGGATCCGTCGACCATCCCGACGCCGATCGTGGCCGCCTTGACCGAGGTGGAAAAGGACGCCCCGGACGCCCGCAACCTCTTCCGGGTCCACTGGTTCAACGAGCACGCCGACAACGTCGGCGGCGGCAACTACCCCGGGTTCGTCGACGTTCCCGACCACATCGAGTTGCCATCGGAGATGACCGGGGTCGACGCCAGGATCGTATTGGCATTCGGCAACCGGTTCCCCATGATCCGGGCCCACAAGGTGCTGGCCGCCTACTCCACCCTGGTGGCCAGATTGGTCACCGGTCGCTTCGACCCGACCGCCAACCGGGCGATCTGGCCGTCAACCGGCAACTACGCCCGGGGTGGCATCGCCATCAGCCGGATCATGAACTGCCGGGGCGTTGCGGTACTACCCGAGGGTATGAGCCGGGAGCGATTCGAATGGCTCGACCGCTGGATCGAGCATCCGGAAGACGTGATCCGCACCTACGGCACCGAGAGCAACGTCAAGGAGATCTACGACGAGTGCAACCGACTGGCCCGGGATCCGGAGAACGTGATCCTCAACCAGTTCAGCGAGTTCTCGAACCACCTCGGACACTACGCGGTGACCGGGCCATCCCTGGAGACCGTCTACCGGCACGTCACCGCCGAACGTCCCGGCAGGCTGGCGGCGTTCGTCTCGGCCTCGGGATCGGCCGGCACCCTCGGAGCCGGGGACTACCTGAAGAACAGCCAGGGAGCCAAGATCGTGGCGGTCGAGGCCCTGCAGGTCCCGACGATGCTGTACAACGGCTTCGGCGACCACAACATCCAGGGCATCGGCGACAAGCACATCCCGCTGATTCACAACGTGACGAACACCGACCTCGTGGTTGCCATCAGCGATCGCTCGACCGACACGCTCGACGTGCTCTTCAACACCCCGGCCGGCAAACGGCTGCTCGCACAACGAGGGGTCGACGGCGCCATCGTCGACCAGCTGGTCGACATGGGCTACTCGTCGATCTGCAACACGTTGGCCGCCATCACCGCGGCAAAGCGATGGCACCTGGGCCCCGAAGACGTGATCGTCAGCGTGGCCACCGACGGGTCCGAGCTCTACAACTCGGAACGGGAGAAGGTCATGTCGACCCACTACCCCGGCGGTTTCGACGATGCCGAAGCCCGGGCGGTGTTCGCCGAGCACCTCGAGGACGTTTCCACCACCCATGCCCTGGAGATGGGCGACATCGAACGGGACCGGATCTTCAACCTCGGCTACTTCACCTGGGTGGAGCAGCAGGGCGTTTCGATCCCCGACTTCGAGGTACGTCGCAACCAGGAGTGGTGGGAGGGCCTCCGTCCGCTGATCGGGACCTGGGACACGATGATCGAGCAGTTCAACGCCGATACCGGCGCCTCCCACGGGTGACCGACCCCGAGGCCGACCGAACCGCCGTCCGGCCGTCCGGCAACCCGTTCCTGCTGTACCGGGAGCGGCTGGATTCCTTCGAGGCGGTGCGATCGGGCGAGCTGAGCGACGACCGGTTCGTCGAGATCGTCACCGGACTCGACGATGCGGTTGCCGCCATCGAGGGCCACGGTTTCGAGGTGACGCCACTGGTCGATGGTGGGCGCTGGCCGACGAGGCAGGGCTCGAGGTCGAGCTGTGGATCAAGGCCGAGCCCGGCAACGTCGGCGGTTCCCACAAGGCCAGGCACCTGTTCGGTGTGGCGCTGCAGCTGCTGGTCGACGAGGAGCTGGGCCGACCCCGGGCCGAACGGTTGGCCATCGCCAGCTGCGGCAATGCTGCCATGGGGGCCGGGGTGGTGGCGGCGGCGATGCGGCGGCCTCTCGACGTGTACGTGCCGACCTGGGCCGATCAAGCGATCGTCGACCGCCTCGTCGAGTTGGGTGCCGAGGTCAATCGCTGCCCCCGCCGCCAGGGCGAGATCGGGGATCCGGCCTACCTGCGATTCGCCGAGGCGGTGGCGGCCGGGGCCCGCCCGTTCAGCGTCCAGGCCACCGACACCCCGACCACCTTCGACGGCGGCCGAACCCTCGGGTGGGAACTCGACGACCAAATCCCCGGTGGGGTCACCGAGCACGATTCGCTGTTCATCCAGGTCGGCGGCGGGGCGCTGGCCGTCTGCCGTTTCGACTGCGGTGCCCCGGGCCCGGCTGTATCCGGTCCAGGCCGAGGGTTGCGCCCCGCTGCGGCGGGCCTGGGATCTGCTGTCGCCGGACTTCGACTTCGAGCAGGCGGCCAGGACCCCCGAGCGGTACATGTGGCCCTGGGAGCAGGAACCGACGAGCCTCGCCACCGGCATTCTCGATGACGTGACCTACGACTGGCTGCCGTTGCTGCAGCGGACGAAGCAGAGCGGCGGGGAACCGATCGTGGTCGCCGAGTCGTTGGTCGAGCGGGCCTACGCCCTGGCCCACACCCATACCGAGATTCCAGTGTGCGCCACCGGCGCCGCCGGATTGGCCGGGCTCCTCCAGGCCCGGCCCCACGGTGGCCGGGTGATCGTGCTGTTCACCGGCATCGATCGGACCTGAGGCTCCGGCTCGGGCATCGGCCGCACCGTGGGGACCGGTCCCCATGGGCGGCTGCGCCGTCCGCCGTTAGGTTCGTCCTTGCCTCATGGCAAGGACGGGTGACCTGGACCCGGCGGGACGGTTCGGAGTTGGTTGGATGGCGGAGCAAACCGATCGGGTGGCAGCAGACACCGACCACCTGAGGTTCTTCGTCGAGTACGGGGAGCGGTATCTCGATTCCCTTCGCCGGCTGGAGGCCGAGGTCGCCGAGGCCCGATCCCGGGTGGCGGCGGCGGTCGGTGAGGGGCCGATCACCGAGGGCCTGCACACCACGCTGTCCTTCGGCGCCGCCGTTGCGGCGGCCGAGCGGGGCAACCGGTTCGTGGCGACGATCCACGATGCGCTGACCGGCACCGGCGAGTCCGGTCGGTCTGGCCGGGGTCGCCACATCGACCGGTCCTGATGTCGCCTCGGTGCGGTCACGCGCCGCGGTTCACCTCGATCGTTCACTGTGGGAGGCAGGCCTTCTCGAGCTCGACGACGGCGCCTTGTCGCAGGCCAGGCGGGACGACCTGATGGCCATGCTGCTTGGCCGGGATCCCGGCCGACAGTCCGATCGGCGATCTGATTCTGGCCAGACGGCTTGCCCCTCCCAGCGACGAGCTCCGTGATGCGGTGGCGACAGCCATCGGTGACGGCCTCACGCCGGCCGAGGTCGGGATCGATCCGCTCTACTTCCCACCGGCGTACCGCTCCGCCCTCGATCGCTCCCGCTCCCCGGGACCGGGAGACACTGCGAACTGGCAACGACGAACGTTCGGCCCGGGCCTCGACGATCCCGACCCCGGTCGCCTGGCGGCCATCGCACTCACCGGCTCACATCTCGGTCGGCAGTGGCAGGGTCGAGCGCTGGCCGAATGGTATCTGGCAGATCGGCCGGTCGACCCGCTCGGGGTCAGCCCCGGTGATGGCGACTCGGCGGCCGGGCTGCCGCTGGCCCGCCAGCTGAACCAGTCCCCCACCGCGGCCGCGGCCTTCTTCAACCGCCTCGGCGCCCGGGGAACGGCCGAGCTTCCCAGCCTCGACCCAGCAGACGGACGGTTGGGCACCGTCGGGCGCCAGGAGGTGCTGCTGCTGTCGACCGCACTGGCTGCGGCATCCAGAACCGGCGACCTCACCTTCGGCGGTGGGGATCTCATCGAACAGCACGACGAAGGCTACGGAGCTCCCCACGTGTCGCTGTTGTTCACCGGTGGCGAGTTCGACCATCGGTTCCTGGTCGACGCCACCATCACCCAGCTGCAACGGCACCGCCACGGCGACCGCCTACTCGGTACGGACTTCGGTGCCAGCGCAACCAACATCCTCCTCGAACGGGCCGCCGAATCACCGACGGTCAGCACCGCCGTCATCCGGGATCTGGGCCCGGACAGGGCCGCCACCTACCTGACGCCGGACCGGCCGTTCAGCCGGAATAGTCCGGCACCACCCGGTCACGATGTTTCTCGCCGCCGCCGGGCGTGACCCCGCCGGTGCCTCGATCATCCTCACCGCCGCCACCGCGGATGGCATCAGCTTCTCCGACCCCGGCGTGGCCGGGGGTGTCGACGCCGTGATGGGCCAGCACGCCACGGTGATGTATCCGGGCGAACACCTCGAGCACCGTGGCGTCTCGCTCGACCGACGACTGACCCAGGCGGACTGGAGCGAGCTCGGCTTCGGACCGGAGCAGTGGAGGCTCATTCGCTCCCGAGTGCTGGAGCACGGCATGGGTGGCGGCCTGGTCGCCGGGAACAACGGGCTGATCTTCGAGGCCATCGGCCACGATCTGGCCGACGGCGATCTCAGCAGCGACCCGCAG
This sequence comes from uncultured Acidimicrobiales bacterium, assembly GCA_963715325.1. Lineage (GTDB taxonomy): Bacteria > Actinomycetota > Acidimicrobiia > Acidimicrobiales > SZUA-35 > JAHELU01. Next base: position 81,977 of record CAVQRR010000004.1, on the reverse strand, counting down.
AGGCTACAGCCTGATGGCACGCAACAGCGGGGCACTCGACGAGCAGTGGTTTCAACGGGTGCTCGAGATCAGCGAACAACACGACGCCGACGCAGCAACCAGGAACGGCTACGCTGCGGCCGGGCTGAGCGTCGGTCTGGCCATCGGCGCCGCCTCTGCCCTGCCGATGTCCGCCGCTGGAGCAGCGGCGGGTGTCGTCATCGGTAGCGGCGGATCGTTGGCACTCGCCCAGTGGCCCATCGACTACTGGGACGCCGACCTCGCCGGCATCGAGCTCCGACAGCGCATCGCCGACCAGCGCAGAGCAGGCCGGATCTGGCAGGACGCGGTCATCGGGCCCGCGGTCATGGCCGCGGCCTCGGCCGGTCGACCGGTGCGAACGACTTCCGGCAGGGTTCTCACGCATCGAACACGAAGGAGCCAAACCGGTGCTCATTGCGACCGACCCCACCACCGGCGACCGCGAGATCGATCCCACCATCACCTGGCACCCCGACGGCAAGGTTGGCGACGCCCGCAACGACACCACCAGCCAGATCCACGACCACTACATCGACGGCCAGCACCTCATCGACCGCGGCGTCCAGAACGCGAACGTGGAAGCAACGACGGTTCCGGACGAATGGATCCAGATCAATTGACACCAGGACGAGCCTTCGGCCCACCGATCGCAGCGCTGCTCCTCGCGGCCATCGTCGCTGCCTGTTCCGGAAACACTTCGGTGGAGGTGACGTCGGTCCAGTCGACGACCACCGACGGCGAGGCGGTCTATGCGGTCACCAAGTTGGAGACCGGTTCACAACTGATCAAGTTCAGCCCGAACGGCCGGCAGCTCTGGAGTCGGCCTATCCCGTCCAGTGACGTCGGCGGCGTCATCCACGGGGACCACCTCTGGGTCGTCGTCAACGACCGAGCAGCCCACGATGGCGTCGCCGAAGCTCCGGAGCACCTGGTGAAGATCGATCCTGAGACCGGCGAGACCGTGGGCACGGTACGAGTCGGGCCCGGGATCGATACCCCGAGGTTGATGATCGACGGGCGTCTTTGGTTGTTGAGCTACTTCGAGCGGCGGTTCGAGGTTGTCGACCCCGAGTCGCTGGAAGTCGTGGAGCTTCTCGACGTCAAGACCGAGCTCGCGCTCGAATACGAGGAGGCTGGCGCAGAACCGGTCGGCTTCGTGATGGGGGCCGTGCGGCTCGATGATCACCTGTATGTCCAGGGCCGTTTCCCGCACTCGATCATCAAGTATTCGATCGATCGGCGGGAGATCGTTGCCGTGCTCGACATCGACTTCGCCCTGCGACCGCGGTTCGAAGTCCACGACGGCACGGTTTGGGTCATGGAGCGGGTCTTGACAGCGGGGGACCCGGCCGATTTCTGGCTTGCCCATCCGCTGGACCCGGACAGTTTCGAGCTCGGTGAGCCGGTGCCGTTCTTCGAGTCGCCGATGTGGTCGCTCGTGACCGACGACTTCGTCCTCGATCAGACCGGGGTGGATGAGATCACGCAGATCGATAGGACGACCGGCGAGGTCGTTCGCATCGTCGAGGGTTCGAAACCCCGAATTCGTGTTGGACGGCCACCTGTGGCTCTGGGATCTGCGTCGAATCGATCTTCGGTAGGTCGGCGGACCGGACGACGACCAGCCGGCCCTGCGAACGCAGGCTCAACTGGGCCGCAACAACCCGACGATGCAATAGTTGGTCCGGTGACCTCGACCGAGTCTCGCAACACCGCCGATGCCGCTGGCAGCTCCATGTTCGCCTCGTTCGAGGTGGTGGCATTCCGGATCATCTGGATCGGCACCTTCCTGTACTACCTCTCGATCTTCACCGGGATCATCGCCCGTGGGGCGCTGGCCAAGGAGCTTGGCGGCACCAACACCGCCCTCGGGCTGGTCACGCTGGCCTTCGGGGCCACGTCGTTGCTGTGCACCCCGATCGGCGGGGTGGTGGCCGACCGCTTTCCCAAGCGCCGAGTGATGGTGGCCTCCACCAGCCTCCTTGCCTTCTCCTCGGCCTGGCTGGGCGTCACCGAACTCTTCGACGTCACCCGGTTCTGGATGCTGATCGTCGTGTCGGCGATCCAGGCCGTTGCGTTTGCCCTGCTGGTGCCTTCGAGAATGGCCTACACCGTCGAACTGGTCGGCCCCGGTCTGATACCGAACGCGGTGGCGCTGTCGCAGGTCTCGATGAACTTCAACCGGGTCCTCGGTCCGGCGGTTGCGGGGGCCATGCTCGGGGTGAGCACGCTCAGCTATCGGGCCATCTATCTCAGCGCCGCCGTCCTGGCCGTCCTGGCCATGGTCTGTTTCTCCTTTCTCGCACCAGGCAACCCCGATCCGAACCGTCCGAACCGGGCTCCGCTGGCCGAGATGATCGAGGGCTTGAACTACGCAAGGTCGAACACCACCATCCGGCTGGTCATGGTGCTTGCCATCGCCATCACCATGGTGGGGTTCCCCTATGTGGCATTCCTGCCCAGTGTGTCGGAGGACTTCTTCGACGCCGGGGCCGCCGGCTATGCCCGGTTGTCGCTGGTGGGGGCGGTCGGAGGCCTGGTGGCCGGGCTCTACATCGCAAGATCGTCGCTGGCCCAGGGGCGACGAATCCAGTTCCTGTCCGCGTTGGGGATCGGGGCCAGCCTGATCTTCCTCGGCTGGGCACCATCGTTCGTCATCGCCGGGGTTGCGGCGACACTCCTGGGTGCTTCGACGGCCGGGTTCCAATCGATGAACGGAACCATGGCCCTGAGCGCCGCCGATCCCTCGCTCCATGGCCGAGTCCAGTCGCTGCTCGGCCTCGGTTTCAGCGCCTTCGGGCTGGCGTCGCTGCCACTGGGGATCCTGGCCGACGCCATCGGGCTCCGGGCCACGTTGGCCATGATGGGGGCCGTCGTCATCGCCATAGCGGTGTCGGTTCAGCTGGTGTGGATCAACACCGATCGCAGGGAGGCGGCGACCGCCGGGCCGGCGTGATCCCAGCCCGGCCCCTTCGGGAGCTTCATCGGTCGTCGGTGGTACCGGCGCCGTACTCCTCCAGGTAGGCCCGCATCGACGCTTCGAGTTCCGGGGCGAGGTCGACCATGGCCATGATCTCGTGGACGTCGACGATGGCGAAAGTCGGCATCGAGAACTCATCGGCCAGGGCCTGGAGGGCCGACCGCTGGTCCAGGCCGCGCTCGCAACGATCGACCGAGACCACCAGTCCCGCCAGGACGATGTCGGCCGAGGCTCGAAGCAGTGGCACCGATTCCCGGATTGCGGTGCCGGCGGTGGTGATGTCCTCCACGATCAGAACCCGGTCGCCGTCGGCCAGAGGATGGCCGACCATCATCCCGCCCTCGCCGTGGTCCTTCTCCTCCTTGCGATTGAAGCAGTACGCCACATCGTGACCGAGGTCCGACATTGCGATGGCGGTGGTGACGGCCAGCGGTATGCCTTTGTAGGCCGGTCCGAACAGCACATCGAAGTTCGGGCCGATCTCGGCCAGGATCGCCTCGGCATAGTGCCGGCCGAGGCGGCGGATGTGATCGCCGGTTCGATAGAGCCCGGTGTTTATGAAGTACGGCGTGGCTCGGCCACTCTTGGTCACGAAGTCGCCGAAGGTCAGCACCCCGGCCTCGGCCATCAGCTCGATGAATTCCCGTTTGTGAACCGCGACCATACGGCGGCCAACCCTAGCGAACGCAGCGAGCCGACCGGTCGAGTGGCCGACAGCAACCTACCCAACCGGCCAGACCGCTCAAGAGCGGCCTCGCTCCGGCCGATCAAGGAGTAATGACAGCCTCGAACGGCGCCCTTGGTTCATCCGCCGCGCTGATCCGTATCTCCCTCACGGTGGTTGCCACCTCGGTGCTCTTGCTCGGCTGCGCCGGCGCCGAGCCAGACGCCACGGGGACCATCGGGAGCGAGGCGGTCCCCGCCGAACTGGCGTCGGTGGCCGTGACAGACACCGGAGCGGACAACGCCACCGAGGCCGAGGCCGAGGCCGGGAAAGGTGAGGCCGAGGAAGGTGAGGCCGGGGCCGGGGAAGGTGAATCCACGATCCCCGGTGCCGATCTCGACATCGGGGATCTGCCGAGTTTCGCCGCCATCGACCAACTGCTGGTCGAGTTCAGCAGCTGTCTCAACGGGGCAGGGGCCAACGCGCCGACGCTCAGCCTGCAGGAGTTGCTGGCCAAGCTCCCCGATCTGCCGATCGACGCCGATCAAGGAGCCACCTTCAGCCATTTCTACGGTCTCGACCCGGCGGATCCGACGGTCGAAGCGGCTCTTTCGGCCTGCGACCACTTGTTCGACGACCCGGCCGTCTCGATGTTCATCCCCGCCGAGTAGCCAACGCGGCGGACGGCTCCCATTGCCTGGCCCAGTAGGCTGATCCGACTCGATCGAGACTGCCAGGAGGCGAACGATGTCGGACGGAGCCAAAATCACCAGTCGACCAGGTGGCCCGCTCATGGTCACCGGTGGCCTGCCGGTGGTACGGAAACGACCAGTTCACTCCGAACACGGTGAGCCGATGACCTGGCAGACCTCGGAGCCGCTGACCGACAAGGACACCTACGCACTCTGCCGCTGCGGTCACTCGGCGACCAAGCCGTTCTGCGACGGCGCCCACAAGGCGGCCGAGTTCGAAGGAACCGACACCGCTGACGGCTCGTCGTACGCCGAGCGGGCCACGGCCCTGGGCGGGACGGGGCTCACCGTCGGCGATGACCGCTCGATTTGCGTCCACGCCGGCTTCTGCGGCACCCGGGTCACCAACGTGTGGAAACAGGTCGCCGAGACCGGCGACACCTCGGTCAGGATGGCGGTGATCAACGAGATCGAAAAGTGCCCGTCCGGTGCGCTCACCTACCGGTTCGACGGCGAGGACGCCAACACCGAACCCGACCTGCCGACCCAGGTCGGCGTCATCGACGACGGGCCGCTGTGGGTCTCCGGTGGCGCCACCGTGACAACCGCCGGCGGCGTTGAGCTGGAGACCCGGAATCGGGTGACGCTGTGCCGATGCGGCGCGTCGGCCAACAAACCTCTGTGCGACGGTTCCCACGTCGAAGCCGGTTTTCGGGACGCCTGAGCGGTCCGTCCGCTGATCGCCGGTCACCGGAAACGGCGGCCGGTCAATCGTCGGCCGATGGTCGCCTCCGGAGCCGCTTGTCCTCGCTTCGCCCCCGCTTCTGTTTGAGGCGGCGCTCCTTGGACCCTCGGGACGGCTTCGTCGGCCTCCTCGGCTTCTCCACCACCAACGCCTCACGGATCCGGGCCGCCAATCGGCGCTCGGCGATGTCCCTGTTCCGGGCCTGGGACCGCTCGTCGTCGGCGATGACCGAAACGGTCGAGCCGAGCTTGGCACTCAGCCGGCGCCGCCTGCCGTTGCCAAGCGACGCCGACCCGGCCAGGTCCCATATCAGCTCCACCCTGGTGTTGGCCCTGTTGGCGTGCTGGCCTCCGGGGCCGCCGGAAGGACTGAACCGCCATTCCAGCTCGGCGTCGGGGATGGTCAGCTGATCGTTGACGACGATTGCCATCTCAACATCGAACCGGGCGGCGCACGGCGATCGTCAGCTGATGAGGCGTATGGACAGCGGGTACCGGTAGTACTCGCCTTTGTTGGCGGCAACGGCGGCCAGTATCGGGAACAGGAGTTGCAGAACCAGCAGCACCGGTATCAGCAGGAAACCGATGAGGATGATCATGGCGAGCAGCGCAACGATCCAGTAGATGAACATGCTGATCTGAAAGTTCAGGGCCTCTTTGCCGTGGTAGTCGATGAATGCCGACTGGTCCCGCTTGATCAGCCAAACGATCAGCGGCCCGATGAATCCGGCAACGAGGCTCAGCAGGTGGATCAACATTGCCATCGACCGGTCGTCGGAGGTGATGGTTCCCGGGGGTGCCGGGGAGCCGGCGATGGCCGGACCGGGAACCGCCCAGTTCATGGGCTGTGACGCCTGCGGGGGCTGGCCGGGAAATGGTTGGGTGGCAGGGGGCTGGCCCGCCGTCGGCTGGCCCGCAGGTGAGCCGTCGACCCAGGGGGTGGGCGCATTCTCGGGGCTGAGCGGGTCCGGGTTCGGTGTGGGCCCCGATGCCGGTGGCGACGCCGGAGCGACCTGATCGGTCCACGCCCCACCGTCCCAGTACCGTTGCATGCCGCCGTCGACCGGGTACCACCCGGCGGGGGCGGCCGGGTCTCCAACCCCCTGCTGATCGTCGTCTCCCAGAGCCATAGTCGATGTATAGCAGATCACAGCGATCGAGATTCTCCATCGGGTCTTCTAGACTGGACGGGACCGACCTCGGCAGCAGAACCGGCCCGCCCCATGAGCAACGATGAGATCATCCCACTGGACCCCGGCGAGGTGCTTCGCAGGGCGATCGAGCTGGATCACGAGCCAGACGTCGAATCACATCTCACGGCGCTCGATCACCACACGCTGTCCGACATCGCAGCCGAGCTCGGCGTTTCGGCGACGGCGTTGGCAACGGCCATCGCCGGCGGACGGGCCGGGGTACCAACCGAGCGGACGTTCGTCGACCGCCTGGTCGGGCCCCGCTGGGTGTGGTCGAGTCGGACGGTGTCGGCCGGTGATGAGCAGACAAGGCAACGGCTGGTCGAGTGGCTGTCGGTGACCCACGGCCTGCGGCCCCGGGTCCGCCAGGATGGTGTGATCGTGGCCAGGAAACGGCGAGACCTGGCCGGCAAGCTGGGTTCGGGTTTGCGACGGGTCCAGGGCCTGGGTGCGTTGAGCACGGTCGATCGGGTGCAGGCCGCCGCCGTGGTCGCCGAGAACGAACCCGAGGGGGCCAGCAGCCTGCTGTGCCTGGCAGCCGATGTCTCGGCCCAACGCAAGGAGGCGATCATCGGCGGCTCCGCCGCGGCGGCCGGTACCGCGGTGTTGTTGGTTGCGGTGTCGCTGGCGACCGCCCCGGTGGCGTTGGTCGGCCTGCCGCTCTCGGCGGGGCTCGGCGCGTTGGTCGCCCGCCGGAACCATCGGACCACCGTCGAACGGATGACGGACACCGTGGAGGACACCGTCGATGGTGTCGCCCGCGGGGAGGCTCCCCAGGGACCGCTTGGCGGACTCACCAGGAGGCTGAAACCGTCCCCGACAACCGACACCCCCTAGGTCGGCACCACCCGGGACCCTTTTTGGGCCCTATCGGGGAGGGGTCGCTCCCCCACGGAGCAACCGGCCGGGCCGCAGGCCCGTTGGTAGGCCTCCGGCGGAGACCTCGACCCCCGAGACGAAGGTGTGGTCATAACCCTGGCTGTGTTGGACCAGCCGCCTTCCACCGGCCGGAAGGTCGTAGGCGACCGTCGGCCTGCCCACCGACAGGTTGTCGAAGTCCACGATGTTGATGTCCGCTTTGTATCCCGGAGCGAGGACGCCGCGGTCGCCGAGCCCGTACGCCGTTGCGGTGTCCATGGTCTGCTTTCGGACCAGCTGCTCGAGTGGGATTCGCTCCCCTCGGCTGCGGTCCCGGGCCCAGTGCGACAGCAGGTACGTGGGGTAACTGGCGTCGCAGATGGTGGCGACGTGGGCGCCGCCGTCCCCGAGACCACAGATCGTGTGCTCGTCGACCAGCATCTCCCGGATGACATCGAGGTTGCCTTCGGCATAGTTCTCGAACGGGTACAGCAGCAGCGTTTCTCCATCGCCCGCGGTCAGCAGGTCGAGCGCCAGCTCCCACGGTGACCCGCCCGCCCGCTCGGCCTGGGCGGCGATGCTGTCGGCAGGGTCCGGCTCGTAGTTCGGTGGGGTGCCCAATTCGAAGGTCCTGGCCAGTGCGTAGCGAATCCACTTCGTGAAGCCGTCGTCCGGCCGATCGCCGAGGATGGCCGATCGCAGGGCCTGATCGTTGCGGATCCTGGCCGCGCGTTCGGCCAATGGCAGCTGGCTGACCGAGCGGTAGGCGGGGCTGTTGCCGAAGGGATGCACGCTGGTGTCCAGTCCCATCATGATGCCGATGGGGCGGCACCCGACCTGTCCGGTCATGGTGAGCCCTTCCTGGTTGGCCCGGTGGATGCCGGCCAGCGTTCGGCGCCACCGGTCCGGGTCGTGGTCGACCTGGAGCAGCAACACCGAGACGGGACGGCCGGACAGCCTGGCCATCTCGGCCAGCACGTCCACCTCACCTTCGCCGAAGTCGCTGTTGCACTGGATCATGCCTTTGCCGACGCGGCCCATGGCCCTTGCGATGCCCGCCAGTTCCGGTTCCGTGGCCGTGAGGCTCGGTGTCAGCGTGCCGTCGGCTGCCTTGTGTTTCGTGGTCCGCGACGTCGAGAACCCGAGCGCACCGGCCTCGAGGGCCGAGGCCACGGCGGCCGCCATCCGCTCGGTTTCGTCCTCGGTCGGAACCTCACTGTGATCCGCTCCCCGCTCCCCCATCACGAAGAATCGCAGGGCACCGTGAGGGATCTGGGTTCCGATGTCCATGATCCGGGAGGTCCTGTCGAGTTCGTCCAGGTATTCCTCGAAACTCGACCAGGTGAAATCGATCCCTTCTGCCAACACCGTGCCGGGGATGTCCTCCACCCCTTCCATCAGGTTGATCAGGTAGTCCTCGCTGCCCGGTCGGAGGGGGGCGAATCCGACCCCGCAGTTGCCGAAGACCGCGGTGGTGACGCCGTGCCAGGAGGATGGCGTGAGCTCGGGATCCCAGGTCGCCTGGCCGTCGTAGTGGGTGTGGATGTCGACCCATCCGGGAAGGACAAGCCGGCCATCGGCGTGCATCTCCCTGGACCCCGGTCCGACATCGGAGCCGACGGCCACGATCCTGCCTCCGCTCACCGCCACATCCCCGACCGCGGCCGGCCCGCCGGTGCCGTCGACGATCGATCCTTCCCGAATGACCAGGTCGTGCATGGCTGTTTCCTCCCGAAAGCGATCGGGTGCTGGCCGATCGGGGCCGCCGACATGGCGGGCGGTGGGTCGGGCCCGATGGCCCGGCTCATGCCTGACGTTAGCCAGCCATGGCCAGCCTGGAAAACCGCGGCGCTGATCCTGCCCCGGGGCAGCGGCTCCGGGGACAGGATCAGTTTCGGGAGGCCTTCAGGTCTTTGACCCGGCGAGCCCGTACGATCGGATCGAGTTCGACCTTGCGGAGCCGGATGCTGGCCGGGGTCACCTCGACGCATTCGTCATCGGAGATGAACTCCAGGGCCTGCTCGAGCGAGAGGATCCTCGCCGGGGTGAGCTTGACGGTTTGATCAGCGGCCGCCGCCCGGTGGTTTGTCAACTGCTTCTCTTTGCAGACGTTGACGTCCATGTCCTCGGAACGGCTGTTCTCCCCGACGATCATCCCGCAGTAGACCTCGGTGGTCGGCCCGACCAGCATCTCGGCCCGTTCCTGGAGCCCGATCAGGGCGTAGGCGGTGACCGGGCCGCGCCGATCGGCCACCACCGAGCCGGTCCGTCTGGTGCGAAGCTCGCCGAACCACGGTTCGAAACCCTCGAAGGTCTGATTGAGCACACCCGAGCCGCGGGTCTCGGTCAGGAACTCGGTCCGGAAGCCGATGAGGCCTCGGGCCGGCACCAGGTAATCGAGGCGAACCCAGCCGGTGCCGTGGTTGACCATGTTCTCCATCCGGCCCTTGCGGGTGGCCAGGAGCTGGGTCACTGCGCCGAGATGCTCCTCTGGTACGTCGATGGTCACCCGTTCCACCGGCTCGTGGAGCTTGCCGTCGATCTGGCGGGTCACGACCTGGGGTTTGCCGACGGTGAGCTCGAAGCCCTCCCGCCGCATCTGCTCGACGAGCACGGCAAGCTGCAGCTCGCCACGAGCCTGGACCTCCCAGGCATCGGGCCGGTCCAGGTTGCCGACCCGAAGGCTCACGTTGCCGACCAGCTCGGCGTCGAGGCGGGACTTGACCAGCCTGGCGGTGAGCTTGTCCCCCTCGTTTCCGGCCAGCGGTGAGCTGTTGGTGCCGATGGTCATCGACAGTGCAGGCTCGTCGACCTCGATCACCGGCAGCGGCCGTGGATCCTCCGGGTCGGTCAGCGTCTCGCCGATCATGATGTCGGCGATGCCGGCCACCGCAACCAGATCGCCCGGTCCGGCGGCGTCCGCCGGCACCCGATCCAGCTGCTCGGTGAGGTACAGCTCGGCCAGCTTGACCCGCTGGATCGTGCCGTCGACCCTGCTCAGCGCCAGCGACTGGCCTCGCCGAAGGGTGCCGTTGACCACCCGGCACAGGGCCAAGCGGCCGACATAGGGGTCGGCGTCGATATTGGTCACCCAGGCCTGGAGCGGATGGCCCTCCCGGAACGATGGCGCCGGGATGTGCTCGACCAGCAGCTTGAACAACGGTTCGAGATCGGTGCCGGGGGAGGTCGCGTCCAACGACGCCCAGCCGTTCCTGGCTGCGCAGTAGACGATGGGGAACTCGATCTGGTCGTCGCGGGCGTCGATGTCGAGGAAGAGCTCGTAGACCTCGTCGACCACCGCGTCGATCCGGGCATCCGGCCGGTCGACCTTGTTGATGACGAGGATTACCGGCAGATCCCGGGCCAGGGCCTTTCGCAGCACGAATCGGGTCTGCGGGAGTGGGCCTTCGGCGGCATCGACCAGCAGTACCACACCGTCGACCATGGTCAACGCCCGTTCGACCTCGCCACCGAAGTCGGCGTGGCCCGGGGTGTCGACCACGTTGATCGTGGTTCCCGACCAGGTCACCGAGGTGTTCTTGGCCAGGATGGTGATGCCCTTCTCACGTTCCAGGTCGCCGGAATCCATGACCCGATCGGTCACTTCCTGATGGGCGCCGAACGCGCCGGTCTGGCGGAGCATGGCGTCCACCAGGGTGGTCTTACCGTGGTCGACGTGGGCGACGATCGCCACGTTGCGGAGATCGCTGCGCAATCCCAGCGGGAGTTCGTCCACGGCGTGGCCGGACGATGATGATGCAGGGACTGAGCCCGACTGGTCGGTCATGATTCCTCGAGACAACGGGTTGGACTCGGCTGTACTCATCCAGGCTATAGGCCAACAGGGGCCCGGCCTTACGACTCAAGGCAGAACCTTGTCGGCGATCCCTCGTCGATGCACACCTTCGAGCCCGATCGGGCCCGGCGTTGCTCGGGCCCAGCCCGAGCCGATCCTAGCCGTCGATCTCGTTCACCGACCCGTTGTACTCCCCGGCCAGCAGCTTGGTGAGCGTCGACATGGCAGCGGCTTTGCTGCTGTAACCCTGGCCGCCGTCGGTGGCCACGACCTGACCGTTCGACGCCTTGACCCGGAACGCCCACTGCCCGTCCTTGCGCTTGTAGAGCTCGCCACTTCCTGCCATCTCCACGGTCCTCTCGATCGGATCACGGCACGTCGCCCTGATGTCCAGCGCTCAGCACTGTAGTGCTTGGCCGGGCGGCGTCGGCGACAAGCCGTGGGAGATTCCTTGCGGCGCTGTAACGGAACCGGGGGCCGACGCGCTTGTTGTAGTGAGTGTCGACTTCGACGCTCGAACGCCGAGGCGCTTGCCCCGGCAAATCGGAAACGCGCTCCGCTCCCGGTTAGGGGAAGAAGGGAGCGGGGCGCGGGACCGGCGTTCTCAGCCGTTGACGTGAGAAGGGCTTCTCAGCCGTTGACATGAGAAGGGCTTCTCAGCCGTTGACGTGAGAAGGGCTTCTCAGCCGTTGACATGAGAAGGGCTTCTCAGCCGTTGACGTGAGAAGGGCTTCTCAGCCGTTGACTGAGAAGCTGGAGTTCTGGTTGATCTCCCGGTTGCGGCTGAACGAACCGAGGTTCAACTCCAGGCCCGTGTACCGGCCGGACACGATCAACGGATCGGCGTCGTGATCGTGGCCGGCCTCGACCGCCTCGATCAGCTCGGCCATGCAGTGGGCGGCGACCCCGGCGTTCTTGTACTGATTCCCGCTGGTACCGATGGCCACGTAGAACCCGCCGAGGTCGGTCTTGTCGTAGATCGGGATCCAGTCGTCTGCGACGTCGTAGAGGTCGACGACACCCCGCCGCTGGTTCGGCACCCCGAGGTCCGGCATCCGCCTGGCCAACCGCAGCACCTGGGCCTCCCACTGGGCCGGCGTGATCTCCCGCTCGAAGTGTCGGGGTCCTCGACCCATTCCCGGGGGTCGCACTCCGGATCCTCGGAGCCGATGAGGATGTTGTCTCCCGCCTCGGGCCGGATGTAGATGCCGGTGTCGCCGTCCTGGACATGGCAGCCGGTGGCCTCGTAGTTCACCCCCGGCGGGGAGGCCACGTGGTGGACCTCGTGGCGCAGCGCCCTGGTGCCGATCTTCATCGTGCCGTCGAGCCCCGCCATGCGGTTGATCACGAAACTGTGCGGTCCGGCAACGTTGACGACCACCGGAGCCGACAGCGTCTCGCCCGCCGATCCCTCGGTGTCGGCCCCGGCACCGGCGGGCCGGACCTCGACGCCGGTGACCCGACCCCCGTCGGTTGTGATGGCCGTGACCTCGGTGGCGAACCGGAAGCGGCCGCCGACCGCCTCGGCCGCCCGCTGCAGGTTGTGGGCCGAGAGCTGCGGGTCGCTGATGTAGCCGGACTGGCCGGTCCACACCGCCCCTGACAGGTGCTCGGTGGGCTCGGCCCAGAACTCGTCGTCGTCTGGCCGTTTCGGAGGACCGAAGACAGATCCGTCGAACGCCGGGAAGCGAGCCAGCAACTGCTCGAGCGACCAGTCCTCGAAGGGGATCCCCAATTCGGTGAGCAGCGGGATGACCTTCTCATGGTGACCGCCGTCGGGTTTCTTGAGCAGCGCCGTTCCGCACTGGACGAATCGGGCCAGACCCCGTTCGTCGACCTGGCCGCCGAGATAGCCGGCCCAATCGGCCCAGTAGTGCCGCCCCTCCCACGACATCGCAACGCCGTCGTATGTCGAGTAGCTGAAGCGGATGATGGCGCAACTGTTGCTGGTCGAGCCGTAGCCGGCGGCCGGCAACTTGTCGATGTTGAGCGTGCGCCTGCCTCGCCGGGCCAGCTCGTAGCCGACCGCGGCACCGATCACGCCGGCGCCGATGACGATGGCGTCGTAGCGATGATCGTGGCGAGAGCTGCTGGTGGCGAGCACGATCGTCGTCGTTGGTCGCAGCTCCCGGTGTCATCGCGGTCAACTTCTCATCCGTTCGCCGTGGCGGTCCCACAGACAGCCGTCGACCATGGTGGCCCTGCGGCGGACGCCAACGATCTCGATCTCGAAGTCACCGTGATCGCGCTCCAGTGCAGCCGGCACGTAGCCCAGGGCCACCGAGGCCTCGCTGTGGTGGGCGTAGCCACCGGACGTCACCGAGCCGACCACCTCACCGTCGTGCCAGATCGGTTCGTCACCGATCACATCGACGGCCGGCCCGGCCGCCTGGGGAACGCCGGTCTCGACGGTGAAGGTCAGCAGCCGCCGCTCGGGGCCGCCGGCCGAATCGGCGACCGCGGTCAGGGCGTCACGGCCGACGAAGTCCTTGCCGAGCTCGACGAACCGCCCGAGCCCGGCCTCGTAGGGGTCGTAGATCGGCCGGTACTCCCGAGCCCACGAGCCGAAGCTCTTGTCGAGCCGCAGCGAGTTGAGCGCGGCGAGGCCGAACAGCCGCAGGCCGAGGTCCCGACCCTGGTCCCGCAGGAGATCGAAGGCCGCTCGCTGGTAGGAGGCCGGCATCCAGAACTCGTAGCCCAGGTCCCCGGTGAAGGTCACCCGACCGCACCACACCGGGATGTTGCCCAGATCCAGGCGACGAAAGTCCATGAACCGGAACGCCTCGGCCGACACGTCCTGGCCGGCGACCAGCGCCAGCAGCTCCCGAGACCGGGGCCCGGCGATGGAGAGACCGCACGTCTCCCAGCCCAGTGTCGAGTACTCGACCGACCGCTCGGCGGCCAACGGCCCTGCCCACAGCTGTTGATCGAACCATCGCTCGTAGTACCGCTGGGCGATACCGGAGCCGAACACCACGAACCGCTCGCCGCCGGACACGTTCTGGGTCGCCCCGCCGGTGGCCGCCCCCCACGATCCCCCGGCCACTCCGTCGGTCGGCCCGAGGCAGGCCACCGTCAGGTCACCGATCAGCTTGCCGCCGTGGTTGACCATGGGGGCCAGGGCCATCCGGCCCGGCTTCGGCACCCTGTTCGTGAACAGCCGATCGAGGAAGCCCCGGGCCCCCGGACCGGAGAACAGGAACTTCGAGAACCCGGTGGTCTCCATCATGGCGACCCCGGTCCGTACCGCCTCCACCTCGTCGCGTACCGGCTCCCAGGCGTTTGAGCGACCGAAGGTCACGTCCTCCACCGGCTCCAGGCCGGGGCGCTGGAACCACAGGGCGCTCTCCAGACCGAACGAGTCGCCCCACACCGCGTTCTCGGCCACCAACCGATCGTGGATCGGTGAAGTCTGCAACGGTCGGCCGGCCGGCAGCACCTCGTTCGGGAACTGGATCCTGAATCGACGGGAGTAGTTCTCCCGCACCTTCTCGTTCGTATAGCCGAGCGTGGCGTAGTCACCGAACCGTGAGACGTCCATGCCCCAGACGTCGAAGCCGGGGTCGCCTTCGGTCATCCAGTTGGCCAGGGCCAGGCCGACACCGCCCCCCTGGGACAGACCGGCCATGACCGCACAGGCACTCCAGAAGCCGGGCAGGCCCCGGATCGGGCCGAGCAGCGGATTGCCGTCTGGGGCGAAGGTGAACGGCCCGTTGATCACCTGTTTGATCCCGGCCTCGGCGAAGACCGGGAAGTGCTTGAAACCGACATCCAACGATTCGGCGATCCGATCGAGATCGGGCTCCAGGAGCTTCATGCCGAAGTCCCACGGTGTGTCGATCGGCGACCACGGCTTGCCGTTGCGCTCGTAGGTGCCGAGCAGGAGCCCGCCTGCCTCCTGTCGCATGTAGATCTCGCCGCCGAAGTCGATGCAGTGCAGCACCTCACCATGCTCGGCGTTGTACTCGGCGATGGCCGGGATGTCCTCGGTCAAGAGGTACATGTGCTCCATGGCCAGCAGGGGCAGCTCGAGGCCGACCATCCGGCCGACCTCCCTGGCCCACAGCCCACCGGCGTTGACGACGTGTTCGGCCCTGATCGTGGCGATGACCTCGTCGCCGCCGGTACCGGCTGTGCCGCCCGAAGCCCCACTGGTGCCGGCGGCTCGAGGGTCGTAGACCTCCAGCAGGTAGCGGGCATCGGCGCCGTCGCCGGTTCTGGTGATGCTGCGGACCCAGGAGTTGCGGTGGATTTCGGCCCCGTTGTTCCTGGCGCACTGGGCGTAGGCGTGGGTCACCCCCGACGGGTCGACGTGGCCCTCATGGGCGTCGTACATCGCACCGACGAAGTACTCCTCCTCCAGCAGCGGCATGAGCCGCTTGGCCTCGGCCACCGAGATCAACTCGGTTTCCATCCCGAGGTAGCGGCCCCTGGCGTGGGCCATCCGCAGCCAGTCCATGCGCTCCTCGGTGTCGGCCAACATGACGCCGCCGGTGAGGTGGATACCACAGTCCCTTCCCGATTCCCGCTCGATCTCCCGGTACAGCTCGATGGTGTACTGCTGGAGCTTGGCCACGTTCGGGTCGCCGTTGAGGGTGTGCATGCCGCCCGCCGAGTGCCAGGTCGAACCGGCGGTCAGTTCGGTCCGCTCCAGAAGCACCACATCGGTCCATCCGTTCCTGGTCAGGTGATAGGCAACGCTGGCGCCGACGACGCCACCCCCGACCACCACCACCTGTGCTTCGGTTTTCATCGAGTTCTCTCATCCTCCGACGGCGAACCGTCACCTGCGGTCATCAGCGATCGACGGCGATTGCCGGCCGCCGACGGCGGTCAGTAGTCGGTGGCAACGCCACCCTCGTTCACCCGGTGGGCCACGAACTCATCGAGCTCGGCCAGCACATCGGGGGCCATCGGCGGCCGCCGGTACTCGGCCAGCAGCGCCGGAACCAGGTCGGCGGCCTTGTCCTCGGCCGTCGGCGAACCGGCCTCCTGCCAGCTCTCGAAGTTCCGCCAGTCCGAGACCATCGGCGAGAAGAAGGCGTTGCGGTACCGGTCCTGGGTGTGTTGCACGCCGAAGAAGTGGCCGCCGGGGCCGACCTCGGCGATGGTCTCGACCGCCAGGCTTGCATCGTCGACGACCATCGGCTGGAGAAACGACGCCATCATCTGCAGCAGATCGGCGTCGAGCACCATCTTCTCGAACGAGGCCCGCAGGCCGCCCTCCAACCAGCCGGCGCCGTGGAACACCAGGTTCGCCCCGCCCATCAGCGCCCCCCACAACGAGAAGGCGGACTCGTAGCCGGCCTGGGCGTCGACCGAATTGGCCGCATTGACGTTCGACGACCGGTACGGCAGGCCATAGCGGCGGGCCAGCTGACCACCGATCATGGCGGAGCGGATGAACTCGGGGGTGCCGAACGCCGGCGAACCCGACCGCATGTCGACATTGGACGTGAAACCGCCGTAAACCACCGGTGCCCCCCGGCGGACGACCTGACTGAGGGCGATGGCGGCCAGCGCCTCGGCGTTCTGCTGGGTCACCGCCCCGGCGATGGTGATGGGGGCCATGGCGCCGGCCAGGGTGAACGGGGTGATGATGCAGGCCTGGTTCCGTCCGGCGTATTCGATGATGCCCTGGGCCATCGGGTCATCGAGTCGCAGCGGTGAAGAGGTGTTGATGATGGTGGTGATCGACGGCTCGGCGTCCAGGCGGTCATCGGTGACCTGCCGGGCGATACGGGTCATCTCCAGGCAGTCCCGGTTTCGTTCGGCGCCAAGGCTGTAGGCGTTGACCGCCTTGTCGCTGAGCGTCAGCAGGTCATAGGTGGCGTGCAGGTGGCGGACAGACGGATGGAGATCGGCCGGCTCCACCGGGTAGCCGCCGTGGATCTGGATCGCGTTGAGGTGCTGACTCAGCCGGACCAGGTTCTGGAAGTCGTGGCGATTGCCGGAGCGGCGACCCCGCACGACGTCCGAGACGTTCGGCGGGCTGGCCACCGCGCTGAAGACCACATGGTCGCCGCCGAGGACCACGTTGTGTTCGGGGTTCCTGGCATGCAGGACGAACCGCTCGGGAGCGGCGGCGACGAACTCCAGCACCATCTCGGGATCGAAGCGAACCCGGTCGCCCGAGACGCCGGCACCCTGCTCGGCAAGTAGTCGGCGGGCCTGGCTGTTCAACACGTCGATCCCGGTCTCGGCCAGCACCGTCAACGAAGCGAGATGGATGGCCTCCAACTCGTCGTCCGACACGGCCCTCGTCGGCTCGAACCAGCGGCGATGCAACGAGATCGGCGGCTGCTCGATGATGGCCGACCGCTCGCCGTTCGACCGCCGCAGGCTGGCGGCCCGGCCACCGCTTCGTCGTCCCGTCCCCCTGGGAGCGGTCACGTTGAGCCTCGCCGGTGCCCGAGCACACCGTCGGATCCGATCACACCGGTGGCACCGCACCACGTCCCATCGCAGAATGGTACCCGAAGAACCGAAACCACTCCCGATTGTCGTCGAGGGGGAGTTCCGGCCCGCCACCGGCGGACCGCGGCCCGACGGAAGGTGCGGTTGGTCGTCTCCGATGCGATGGCCGATACTTGTCCGGTGACCAACACCACCAGCACGGTGACCCACTGGGGCCCGTTCCTCGTCGAGTCGGACGGCACCACCATCACCTCGGTCGACGGGCACCCCACCGACCCCGACCCGTCCCCGATCGGCCAGAACCTCAAGGCCGCCACCGAGCTGCGGATCGCCAAGCCGGCGGTCCGCTGGTCCTGGCTGGAGGGCGGGCCGGGTACCGCCACCGAAGGTCGTGGCCGGGAGCCGTTCGTCGAGATCGAATGGGACGAGGCACTCGAACTGGTGGCCGGCGAGTTGCGCCGGGTCAAGCGGGACTTCGGCAACCAGGCGATCTACGGCGGGTCCTACGGATGGGGCTCGGCCGGTCGGTTCCACCAACCGTCGAACCAGATCTACCGATTCCTTCGCCACTACGGCGGCTACACCGACGCCAAGGGCACCTACTCGGCAGCGGCGGCCGAAGCCATCGTCCCCCACATCCTGGGTCTCGGCTATCACCAGGCGATCGGCCAGCAGACGTCGTGGTCGATGATCGCCGAGCACACCGAGTTGTTCCTGAGCTTCGGTGGGCTCCGGCTGTCGAACGCCCAGGTGACCTTCGGCGGATCCGGACCCCATCACACCGCGGAATGGCTCCGCAAGTGCGACGGTGTGGAGTTCATCAGCGTCGGACCGCTGGCCGACGACGACGCCGACTTCGTGAACGGCCGGTGGCAGCCGATCCGCCCCGGCACCGACGTTGCGCTGATGGCGGCCCTGATCCACACCCTGATCGCCGACGGGACCACCGACGAGGAGTTCCTCGACCGCTACACCCACGGCTGGCCCCGGCTCCGGGCCTACCTGACCGGCGAGAGCGACGGGCGGGCCAAGGACGCCGGCTGGGCCTCGGCCATCACCGGGATCGAGCCGGGCCGCATCACCGCCCTGGCCAGGGAGATGGTCGGCAAGCGGACGACGGTGAGCGTCAGCCTGTCGATCCAGCGAGGCGACCACGGCGAGCAGAGCTACTGGATGGCCCTGGCGCTGGCCTGTGCGCTGGGCCAGGTCGGCCTGCCCGGGGGTGGGCTGGCCCTCGGGTTCGGGGCGAACGGCAATGCCGGGGCCGGCCAGGTCCGCAAGCGCATTCCCGGCATCTCGGTGCCGATGCAACCGGCCGAGATGCCGGTCATCCCGGTGTCGCGGATCACCGAGCTGCTCGGCGGCCCCGGCCGATCGTTCCAGTTCAACGGGGTCACGAGCACCTACCCCGACATCCGCCTCGTCTATTGGATCGGGGGAAACCCGTTCCACCATCATCAGGACCTGAACCGCCTCGTCGAGGCGTGGCAACGGCCGGAGACGATCGTGGTCCACGAGCCGTTCTGGAACCCGATGTCGAAGCGGGCCGACATCGTGCTCCCGGCCACCACCCCACTGGAGCGGAACGATCTCGGCGGTGCGGAGACGGTACTGGTGGCCATGCAGGCCGCCATCGCCCCCCAGGGTGAGGCCAAGCACGACTACGAGATCTTCGCCGAATTGTCTGCAGCGGCTCGGCTTCGGCGAGAGGTTCACCGAGGGGCTGACCGCCGATCAGTGGGTTCGCCGACTCTACGATCGGTTCGAGCAGGACAACGACTACGCGCCGCCGTTCGACGAGTTCTGGCGCGACGGCTATGTCGTCCACGCCGACATGGAGCCGATGGGCGGGTCGGATCAGGTCTTCCTCAGCCGGTTCCGGACCGATCCGGTGGCCAACCCCCTGCGGACCCCGTCCGGGCGGATCGAGCTGTTCTCCGAGGTGATCGAAGCCTTCGGCTACGACGACTGCCCACCGCATCCGACCTGGCTCGAGCCATACGAGCGACTGGGAACCGCAGCGGCCGAGCGACATCCCCTCCATCTGGTGTCGAATCAACCTCGCAACCGGCTCCACAGCCAGTACGACCACGGTGAGGCGAGCCTGGCCACCAAGGTGGCGGGAGGCCGGGAACCGGCCCGCCTCCACCCCGCCGATGCTGCCGCCCGCGGCATCGTCGACGGTGACGTGATCCGGTTGTTCAACGACCGCGGGGCCTGCCTGGCCGGTGCGGTGCTCAGCGATCGGGTGTCGCCGGGGGTGATCCAGCTCTCGACCGGTGCCTGGTACGACCCGGACGACACCGGCATGTGCAAGCACGGCAACCCCAACGTGTTGACAAGGGACAAGGGCACGTCCAGGCTGGCCCAGGGACCGACGGCCCATACCTGCCTGGTGGAGGTGGAGCGTTTCGAGGGGCCACCACCTCCGGTCACCGCCTTCGAGCCGCCCCGATTCGTGGACCGGTCCTCGGGCTGAGCGGCCCGGTCGGCCCGGTGGGTCCGGCCCGTGGCCCCAGCCGGGGCGCAACGGTGACTACGCTGAGATCATGGGCTCGAATCGAGGAGTCGAGGCGGTGCTGCTCGGGTTCGGTCGGCAACCGTCGCTCGCCGCTGTGGGTGCTGGTCGCCGCCTGCTGGCTGATCCTCACCGGCTGCAATGGTCAGACTCGGACCGCCGAGCCCGACGCCGGGCCGGCCCCGGAACCGGGCGGCCTCGAGATCGTAGCGGTCGGCGCCGGACTCGTCGACGACAGCGGCGTGCTCGAAGTCCACTGTGACGGGCGGCCCCACGACGTCGCCGACCTCCGGGGCGCCGAACCGGGAGAGCAGATTCTGTTGGCCTCCGAGCTCCCGGTTGAGCTGGAGACCGGCTTGGCAGACGAGCAGGGAACCTACCGCCTGGCCTGGGCCTGCGAGCAGTCCGAAGCCAGACTCCGCTGGACCATCACCGCCGTCGGCCATGACAGCGGGCGACGGGTCGATTTCACCATCGGCGGTGCGGCCGACGACCCGGCGGCCGCCACCGGGCTGGCCGTCGACGTCGACGCCGATGGGTTCCTCTGTGACGGTGTCCGTCGGGCGATCGGCACCATCGGCGGATCGCAGCCCTTGGAGACGATCGACTTCCAGTCGGTCCCGGCGGCTCAGCTCCGAGGGGCACAGGCCGATGACCAGGGCTCGCTGACCCTGCACTGGGTCTGTGGCAACGACCAGGCAGGCACCACCTGGACGGTCACCGCCACCGGGCTGGAATCGGGGAAGACCGGCTCGTTCGAAGTCGTCGGGCAGGCGCCGGACCCGGCTGAGACGGTCGAGCTGACCGTCGAGCTCCAGGAGAGCCCGTTCGTCTGCGACGGCGTCGGCCGCGAGTTCGCGACGATCTCCAACTTCGTGCCGTTCGAGGTGGTCGACTTCTCGTCGGAACAGGCGTCGGGACTGATCGACGGTCGAGCCGATGGGGATGGCCGGTTGCCCATCCGCTGGCAGTGCGACACAACCGGCATTGGCAAGACCTGGGATCTGACCGCTCGGGGGGTCGAATCGGGACGGACGATCACCGTCGGCTTCGCCGGCGCCGCGCCACCGGGCTCGCTCGACGAGCTGGCGGTGAGCTTCACCGAGAACCCCTTCGCCTGCGATGGACAGAGCCGGGTGTTCGCCACCATTGCCAACTTCCTCCCCGGTGAGTTCGTCGACTTCTCCTCCCCCCAGGCCTCGGCGCTGCGCCAGGGTCAGGCCGACGGGAGCGGCACGCTGGCGATCCGCTGGCAATGCGGGGCCGGCGACATCGACCACCTCTGGGATCTGACCGCCACCGGCGCCTCCAGCGGGAAGACCACCACGTTCCGGATCAGCGGCGCAGCGCCGTGATCGGGCGAAAACCGCTCAATCCCAGCGCTTGATGACCGGCAGCACCTCGGCCGCGAACAGCTGCATGCTGGCTTCGGCCTGGTCGATCGGGATGCCGCCGTAGCGGAAGCAGGTGGCCAACTCGAAAGGTCCGATCAGTTCCCTGCGGGCCCGGAAGTTCTCGATGATCTGCTCCGGCGTCCCGTGGGCGCAGGCGTCCATGAACCCCTGGAGGAACCCGCTCTCCCCGATCTTGTTCAGGACCTGGGAGGCTTTTGCGTAGGCCTCGTAGCCGTCGATCCCGGCGAAGTGGTCGCCCATGACCTCGTAGTGGTGGAGCACGCTGGCCAGGTAGTTGCCCTGATACTCGACCGCCCGCTCCTTGGCAACGTCCGGATCCTCGTGGCAGTAGACGAAGTCGGCCGTCATCGGCGGCGGCGGCTCCTCGTTGTGGAACTCCCGGTACAGCTCCCGCCACCGCTCGATCCCCGGCAGCCGGGCGTTCCACGATCGGTCGGCGAACATCACCATCCTGGCCCGCAATCGGGCCGCCGACTCCACCGAGTCGTCTGAGCTGGCAACGGCGTAGATCCTCTCCGAGAAGTCCCTGGCCGGCGCCGGACGGATCTGGGCCCGCATCTGGGGATAGAACGGTCCGTCACCCTCGATGTACCCGGTGCGCAGCGCATCGAGCACCATCGTCGCCCCTTCGTCGAAGCGACCCCGGGACTCGCTCATCTCGATACCCCGCATCCGGTCGTACTCCCGGCGGGACAACCCGCGACCCATCCCGAAACGGACCCGACCGCCGGAGATGTTGTCGAGGAGCGAGATCTTCTCCGCTACCCGGAGCGGCTCGTTCCACGGCATGATCACCGCCGCGGTCCCGAGATCGATGCGCTCGGTGACCCCGGCCAGATAGGAAAGCAGCTGGGTGTTGTCTGGGCAGAACGAGTAGTCGAAGAAGTGGTGCTCGACCGGCCACAGGCAGTCGAAGCCCAACTCCTCGGCCTGGAGCGCCAGCCGGAGCTCCTCGTCCATGACCTGGGCATCGCTGTGGTCCGGCCACCCCCAACTGGCGAACACCAACTGCATACCAACGTCCATGACCGTTCCCCTCGTCGTTGCCGGTGGATCACCGAACCGAACCCGAGCCTCAACGCTATGCGCCGACCGATCGGCGCACCAAGTCGCAAACCACCGGTGGGAGTCCCTCAGCCGTTTGGCGCGTACTGCTCGATGTAGGCCAGGATCTCGTCCTCGCCCCGGTGCCAGCCCGGTTGCAGGATGAGCCGATCGACGCCCAGCTCGGCGTAGGCCTCCAGATCACCGGGGGCCAAACGCCTGGCCGGCGTGATCGAGATCTCCAGTCGACCGAACGAATCAGGCCGCTCGTAGCGGTCGGCGGCTTCGCCGAGGCGGGCGATGTCGGCCGCCGTCGTTTCGAGGTCACGCATGAAGCCGTACCAGCCGTGGGCCGATTCGACCGCCCGACGGGCCGCGCGCCCGCTGTGGCCGCCGACGACGGTATGGACATCGGCCTGGACCGGTTTCGGGTTGGCGGTCACCTCCGAGAACCGCACGAACTCGCCGTCGAAGCTGGTGGCGTCCTCGGTCCACAACTTGCGCATCGCAGCCAGATACTCGTCTGCCCGCTCCCCCCGACGTTCCATCGGTGTCGAGCAGGCGGTCATCTCCGGCTCCAGGTAGCCGACGCCGAGACCGAACAGCAGCCGCCCGCCCGAGACGTAGTCCAGCGAGGCCAGGCTCTTCGCCAGCACGGCGGGCTGGCGCTGGGGAAGGATGATGATCCCCGATCCGAGCTTGATCGTCGATGTCGCCCCGGCCAGGTAGCTGAGGGCCACCGCGGTGTCGACCATCGGCGTCTCCGGCGGCGCCGGCGAAGGCGGCGCCTGGGGATCGGGCAACACGATGTGCTCGCCGGTCCACACCGATTCGTAGCCCGCGGCCTCGGCCGCCGACGCCAATCGAATCATGGAGTGGGGGTCGCCGTTGCCCCCCATGTTGATGCCGAAGATGGCCAGGTGGGGCATGGCGGTTGCGTCAGTGTCAGACATGCCAGCAACCTAGCCCCGACACCGAGTCCGACGCAGCTTCGTCCACCGGCCGGGTCCTCAACCGTCCATCGCCGACCCACCGGCGGCAACTGATCATCGCCCGAGCCTCAGCGGTGCTCGCTGTCGGCCTCCAGCAGGTCGAGCCTGGCCGACCATTGCCCCTCCACCCGATCGATCCAGTCCCGCACATCGCCGAATCCGTCGACCGTGGCCTGGAACCTGGTCTCCCGTCCAACCCGCTCCGACGTTGCAATCCCGGCCCCGGCCAGGAGTTGGAGATGCTTCGACACCGCCTGGCGGGTGATGTCGAGTTGACCGGCAAGCGCGGTGGCCGTCGAGGGGCCGGCGCCGACCAGCAGCTCGACGATGTGACGGCGGGTGGGGTCGGCCAGGGCGGCGAAGGGATCGGGGTCGCTCATGGCGGCGGTCGCCCGGCGTTCAGAGCCGGACGATGCGACAGGCCAGAGCCAGCATGGCCAGCGGCCACGACCACGCCCCGACGACGCTGACGAGCCGAGAACGCCGTGGGCCGCTGGTCCGCCGCAGCCGCGAGATCGAGGCGTTCGTGGCCCGATGGCCGCGGAGTGACAGGGGGGCGGCTTCGGTGACCGTGACGCGCCTCCCGCGCCCATCCACGATTCGAGACCGCCGTCGGTGGTCAGCGCTCGCCACACCCGGTCGGCCGACACCTCCACATCGATCGAGGATCGGGCAACGGGGGGTGCTTCATCGACGTTCGGGCTGCGCATGGCCCTCAGTATAGATCGGCGTACCGTATGCGCAATCTTCTGGTTGCGCTTTGCGCCTCGGGCTGGCCCAGGGACAGACCACGAACTGGGCCCGGCCCCGACGCCCGTGCCGGAAGACGCCGGCTGAGGGCGGTGGTGGTCCTCAGCCCGGGGTGGCGGCCGAGGCCACCGGGACGAAGATCTCGTCGAAGAGGGCATCGATCTCTTCGCTTCTGGCCACCAGCAACACCAGCACCCCATCGGTTCCCGGCTTCACCGCGGCCCGTGCGGCCTGCTGCGACGACGTCGGAGACGAGAACCGCTCCCAGACGGTGCCGTCGATCTCCACCGGCTCGTCGGCGACCAGGTTGAGCTCGAGTTGGCCGGCCAGCAGGTTGATCAACGCCTCACCGCCGAGGCCCCCGGTCGGCTGGATCACCAGCGAGGTCGGGTCGACCGCGGTCTGCTGGCGGACGAAGACGCCGTTGCCGGCATCGGTCCAACCGTCCGGTCGAACGCCGCTGATCGTCACCAGGCCGTCGGACTGGAACTCGACGAGCTCGATCGCCGGCTGTTCGGCCAGGGGAGTCCAGAACGGCGCCGGGCTGTCGGCGATGCAGGAGTCGTTGGGCTCGGTTCCCGGATCGTCGATGAAGGCCGCCACCAGCTCCGATCCGCAACCGGTGGGGGTGATGCCGTGGCCTTCGTGTGGCAACAGGAACGAGTACGCATTCGTCAAGCCGGCGGTGACCTGATCGGCTCCGGCCGGCGGGGTGATCGGATCGTATTGACCGGCGAGCACGAGGGTCGGGATATCGCTTTCGACCGGCATGGCCTCGACGGTCGGTGCGGTCCCGGCCGGCCACGTCTCACACAGATCGAACAGGGTGAGGCCGCCGTCGAGATCTGCCAGCCGTGCGTAGGGACCCTCGGCGGCCCGGTTGGCCAGCATGGTCTCCTCGGACTCGAACGGAATCTCCTCGTTGCACTCGACCGACAGTCGCATGCCGAGCGACACGAAATCCAGGTTGGTGACCAGCACCGAGGCCAACAGCTCGATGGTCTCGTAGCGACCCTCGAGCCCATCGACCACCATCTGCGGGACTGCGGCGAACTGGGACCGGTCGTACAGGGCGTTGAACACCAGCCCCATCACATCATCGCCATCGAGCACCACCTGCACCGTCGAGCCGTCGAGCAGGTCACGGGCCTGGACCTCGATGGGCTGCGCATCGAGGCGATCCAGGAACTCGAAGAACCGGTCCTCGAAGTCGGGATAGGCCGCAGCGCACTCGCTCGACCGGGCGCAGCCGTCGAACAGCTGATCGAATGCCCGGGCCGCCCCCGGCTCGAAGTTGGTCCACAGGTCGTAACCGGTGGGGAACACCGAGTCGAGCACCACCGACCGGA
This sequence comes from uncultured Acidimicrobiales bacterium, assembly GCA_963715325.1. Taxonomy (GTDB): domain Bacteria; phylum Actinomycetota; class Acidimicrobiia; order Acidimicrobiales; family SZUA-35; genus JAHELU01. The sequence continues at coordinate 56,544 of CAVQRR010000004.1, read as the reverse complement.
TCGATTGCGGGTACATGCGCATGTACGACTGGGCCAGTCTGGTGCCGTAGGAGATGCCGACGACGTTGACCTGCTCGTAGCCGAGCAGGGATCGCAATGCCTCGACGTCGTTGGCGCTGGCGATGCTGTTGTAGGCCTCGAGGTTCACGCCGCTGTCGACCAGCCGTTCCCTGCAGGCATCGGAAGCGTCGATCTGAGCCCCGGCGGGATCATCGAGACGGCCCGCCAGATCCTCGAATGCGATCTCGTTCACCTCGGGGCAGGCCAGCGACGGCTCCGACTCGCCGAGCCCCCGCTGATCGAACACGATGTAGTCCCGCCGGCCGAGAAACGGCTCGATCAGGTTCGAGTAACTGAAGGCAAGGCTGTCGAGGGTGTGGCCTCCGGGGCCGCCGTCGAAGTAGATGATCGGGTCGGCAATCGAACCGTCACCTTCGAAGACCGCGACCTGGAGCACCACCCGATCGTCGGGGTCCGGGTCGGCCCAGTCCTCGGGGACCGACAGCTCGTGGCACGACGGCTGGACCGGTAGCGGTACCAGCTCGTCGAACGAGCAGGGCACGGCTTCGATCGATCCGAGGCCGGCCGGGTCGGCAACGGCACCGATGGGCAGGGGGCCACCGTCGGTCCCGCCATCGTCACGGCCGATCCGGTTTCCTCGCCGGCCGATGAACCGATCTCCTCGCCGGTGGCCGGTTGCATCGCCCGGAACCCGCACCGTCGTCGGCGGTGTCGACGCAGGCTGCGGCCAGCGTCACGACCGACAACAACACCGCGAGCACCATCGAACGAGCGGCCGGGGTGATCGGCGCTGCGGGACGTGTTGCATCGGGGCGTGAACCGGGCATCGGGTGGTGGCTGCTTTCGGTGAGGTTCCGGGCTCGTCGCCAGCCAACCATAGGATCAACGACCTGGTGTTTGGTGTCGGTAGCCACCGAAAAAGCGGGCCTTCACCATGGCGCCGTGGTCTAGTGTCCTGGGGTGGGTTCGGTCGAGTTCTCAAACGTCTCCTTCGGCTATTCGATCGGGCCGCCGGTGCTCGACGACGTATCGTTCAAGGTCGGAGATGGTGACCACAGTGCCCTGGTGGGGGCCAACGGCGCCGGCAAGACCACCATCCTGCGGCTGATCGCCGATGAGCTGTCGCCGACCGAGGGCACCATCGGCATCTCCGGCTCGTGGAACTACATGAACCAGATGATCGGTATCGCCGAGGGTTTGACGCTACGGGAGCTGTACCTGTCGCTCTCGCCAACCGAATTCGTCGAAGCCGCCGACCGGCTCCGGACCGCCGAGGCGGGCCTGGTCGACGGGGCGGAGGGCGACGGGGGCGAGCGGGCAGGCATTCGATACGCCGAGGCGCTCGGCCGCTGGGAGGCGATCGGCGGCTACGACCTGGAGGTCCTGTGGGCCGAATGCGCCGACCGGGCGATCGGATTGCCGTGGTCGGAACTGGCCGATCGGCCGAGCGAGACGTTCTCCGGCGGCGAGCAGAAACGACTGGCCCTGGAGCTGCTGTTCCGGTCCGACGACGATGTGCTGCTCCTCGACGAGCCGGACAACTTCCTCGACGTGCAGGGCAAGAACTGGCTGGCCGACCAGTTGAACGCCAGCCAGAAGACGATCCTCTACATCTCCCATGACCGGGAGCTGCTGGCTGCGACGTCCCGCAAGGTCATCACCATCGAGGCCAAAGGGGCGTGGACCCACGGCGCCTCGTTCGCGACCTGGGCCGAGGCCCGCCGGTCCCGCCAGATCCAGATCGACGACGAGAACAAGCGGTGGGAGGACGAGCGGCACCGGCTGGTGCTCCACCTCAAGGAGATGAAGCGCCGGGCCGCCATGAGCGAGAAGTTCGCCCCCCGGGCCAAGGCCGCCGAGTCGCGACTACGGCAGTACGACGAGCGGGGACGGCCGCCGGCCAAGATCGCCGACCAGGAGATCGACATGCGGTTATCCGGCGGACGAACCGGCAAGCGGGCGGTGATCCTGGAGCGGCTGGAGTTGACCGATCTGACCTTCCCGTTCGACGACGAGACCTGGTTCGGGGATCGGGTGGCGGTCGTGGGGCGGAACGGGACTGGCAAGAGCCACTTCCTGCGTCTGCTGGCAGGCCAGCCGATCGACCACGACGGCCGGTGGCGGCTGGGGGCCAATGTGGTTCCCGGGTTGTTCTCCCAAACCCATGAACACCCCGAGCTGGCGGGGCGGACGCTGTCGGCGATCCTGACCGAGGACCACATCGACTCCCAGATCAATGCCGTCGGCAGGGCGATGGGGCTGCTACGGCGCTACGAGCTCCAGGACGCGGCAGACCAAACCTGGGAGAGCCTTTCCGGCGGCCAGCAGGCCCGGTTCCAGATCCTCCAGTTGGAGTTGAGCGGTGCCACCCTGCTGCTCCTCGACGAGCCGACCGACAACCTCGACGTCGCATCGGCCGAAGCCTTGGAGGCGGGGCTGGCCTCGTTCCAGGGCACCGTGATCGCGGTCAGCCACGACCGCTGGTTCCTCCGATCCTTCGATCGGTTCCTGATCTTCGATCCAGACGGAGAGGTTCACCACGCCGACGACCCGGAGCGGGCCTGGGTCACGGCCTGAGAACGGGTCGGGCCCCGCCGCCCCGCCACCCGGGCCGGGTGGCGGGGCAGAACCGGCAGAGACTATCGACGGGGACGCCCGTGGCAGGCGATGGGATCGGTGGTGAAACCGGACCCGTCGATCAGGGCGACGGTCGAGGCGATGACCACATCACCCCGGACGTTGACCGAATCGAGGTTGGCCAGGGCGACGAGCGCAACACCGTCGTTTGCCAGGGTGGTGAAGGTGGCGTCGAAGTTCTCGTCGCTGAAGGCATCCGGGCCGTAGGCGTCGGAGCCGACCCCGTCGATGTGGCGGCGGTCGAACAGCTTCTGCACCGCATCGCCGGAGAAGCCGGGGTTCTCGAAGTCGAAGAAGTCGTCGACGTTCGCCGCGTTGCCGTCTCCGTCGGTGATGACCTGCTCGGCGCCCCAGAACTCCTCGGCCCCGGTCTGCAGGACGACCAACGATCCCTTGGCGATCCAGCCGTTGTGGCGCTCGTAGTCCCGGATATCGGACCACTCGATCAAGCCGTTCTCGAAGCTCTTGCCCCGGACGTCGATCTTGTAGATCGGCCAGACGAACTCCTCGGCCGCGAGCTGGTCGACCGAACGGGCCCCTTCGATGAAGTGGGCCGGTGCATCGAGGTGGGTGCCGGCGTGGGCCCCGGTGTCGATGTCCTCGACGAGGAAGCCGTCGGAGGCGACCGTGTACTCGTTCTCGATCAGGATCGCCGGGTCGCCCTCGAAGATCGTCATGTCTTCTGCGAAGGGGTGGCCGAGGCGGCTCATCCCTCCCGGGCAGGCCACGGTGGCCACCCGACCGTCGCCGGACCCCCTCGTCCACACACCGCTGACCGTGGCACCGGCGACGCCGGCCACGGACAACATCGACACGACCAGACATGCCGCACCAAGCTTCTTCCAAAAACTCATCCGCAGTTCCCCTTTGTTCCAGCCCGTCGCCAAGGGCAACCCGATGGTCGCCCCAAGGGTTGCCAGTGTAAGCATGTCGCCATCGCCACCAGCGTGATGCCGGGCCGGCCACGACGGCGCGCCGCGGCTGCACCGTCGGCGTGCGGCCGCCTCGAGGAGTGGCTTAGGCTGGCCGAACCCCGAGCACGACCGCAGAACCGGAGCCAGGACATGACCAGCAATCCCCCGACCATCGACCGCTCCGAGTCATGAAGGCCGCGGTGCTCCGTCAGGGGGCGATGGTGGTGGATGAGATTCCCGATCTCACTCCCGGGCCGGGCCAGGTCCTGGTCGAGACGATCGCCTGCGGCATCTGCGGCAGTGATCTGCACACCGTCGACCACGCTGACCACATGGCCGAAACGGCCCGGGAAGCGGGCATCGCCACCTTCAACTTCGATCCCACCGCCGATCTGGTCATGGGCCACGAGCTGTCGGTCGAGGTGCTCGAAACCGGTGCCGGGGTGGACGGGGTCGACGTCGGCGCGGCGATGGCCGCCATGCCGATGCTCAACACTGCGGACGGACCAGCGGTGCCGGGCTACGACAATCGGTATCCCGGCGGCTACAGCCAACGGATGCTGCTCGATCCGGCCGCCCTGCTGCCGGTTCCGAACGGCCTCGCTCCCCCGCTGGCGGCGTTGACCGAACCGATGGCGGTCGGCCTCCACGCCGTCAACCAGTCGTCGATCGGACAGGGTCGGGCGGCGATCGTGATCGGTGCCGGCCCGGTTGGACTGGCCATCATCGCCGCCCTGGCGCTGGCCGGTGCGGAGCCGATCATCGCCGCCGACCTCTCGCCGTCGCGCCGGGCCCTGGCAACCACGATGGGGGCCCATCTCGTGGTCGATCCCGGCGCCACCGACAGCCGCCAGGCCGGGTTCGCCCTGGCCACCGAGGCCTGGGCGGCCAACGTGACCGGCGCCGAGCCTGCACCCCCGGTCATCTTCGAGGCGGTCGGGGTTCCCGGCATGATCGACATGGCGATGACCGGCGCCCCCCGGGGAGCGGAGTTGGTGGTGGCCGGGGTCTGCATGGAGTCCGACGACTTCCGACCGATCATGGGCATCTACAAGCACCTGACCGTGCGCTTCGTTCTCGGCTGGACACCCGAGGAGTTCGCAACCTCGCTCCACAACCTGGCCGATGGCCGGATCGACGGGGCGGCGCTGGTCACCGGTGAGGTGTCGATCGACGAGGTACCGGCGGCGTTCGCCGCGCTGGCCAACCCCGACGATCAGGTCAAGGTCCTGGTGCGACCGAACGGTGTGTGAGTCTCGTTCGTACCGCTCCCCGATTTGCTGTACCTTTGCGCCAAGCTGAACACGGGGTGAACGGCAGCTACACGGCCGGCGGCCCTGCGCAAGGGGGAACGACATGGCCATCGACCGGTGGATTGCCGACAACGAACTGACCGAGAAGTGGCCCTTCTGGACACGGGCCAACGTCGGTGAGGTGCTCCCGGAGCCGCCGTCGCCGCTGGGCTGGGACCTGGTGTGGGAGGGAGGCACGCTGCCCGGCTGGTACGACTGTGCGGTGGAGCGGCTGGGGTATGGCGACGTCGGCATGAACCCGAAGCGGCCGGAAGTGGCCGGGATGTTCGGCGGCTACGCCTACCTGTGCGCCACCGGCATACGGCTGTTCGGGGTCCGCACGCCCGGCATGACCGCGGCCGACATCGACATGGCGTACTTCGGTGACCACCCGGACGTCCCGCCCTATGTCCACGAGGATTGGCACGACAGCGAAGCCGGCTCGGCCACGCTGGCCCAGTGGCTGGGCTGGGTGATGGGCACGATGGAACAGCAAGAGCTGGAGGCCGATCGGCAGCTGAGCATCGATGCCAGAGCCTCCCGGCCCGACCTCACGGCGCTGTCGGATGCCGAGGTGCTGGCCAGGGCCAAGTCGTTCGAACCGACGATCCGGCGCCTCTTCAATCAACACATCAACCAGAGCGGGGCGGCGTCGGTGGGACCGGGCGTGATCGGTGCGGTCTGCGCCGCCATCGGACAGCCGACATTGGCCATGCGGCTGTTCGCCGGCCTCGGCGGGGTCGATTCGGCGGCGCCGTCGTACGCCATGTGGGACCTGTCCCGCACCGTCAGGGGTTCGGCGGCGCTCACCGAGCTGTTCGACACCGGCCACCGCGGCCTGACGGAGCGAATCGCCGCCTCCGATCATCCCGACGCCGTGTCCTTCGCCGGGGCACTTGGCGACTTCCTGGCCGAGTTCGGCTCCCGAGGCCCCAACGAGTGGGACATCCACGCCAACACCTGGGAGACCAATCCCGACCTGGTCCTGGCCGCCGTTGACCGTATGCGGTTCGCCGACGACGACCGGTCACCGCTGGCCGAGAACGCGGCCCGCGAGGCCGAACGGGAGCAGCTGTCGGCGACCGTGACCGAAGCCCTGGCCGCCGACCCGGAGACCCAGGGTCAATTCCGGGCCGCACTGGCATCGGCCAAGGTGTTCGTCCCCGGCCGGGAGCGATCGAAGACCAGCATCATCAAGGTCATCCACGAGGTCCGGATGGCGGCGTTCGAACTCGGTCGCCGGGCCACCGCCCGGGGTGACATCGAACAACCCCGTGACCTCTGCATGCTGTTCCTCGATGAGGTCGAGCGGTACCTCGATGGGGGCCTCCCGTCCATCGGTGCGACGGTGGCCGAACGTCAACGACATCACGGCTGGCTACGGACCCTCGAACCGCCATTCATCATCAACGGCTCGGTGCCACCGAACGACCAGTGGCCGACCAAGGGCTCCCAGGCGGTGGCCTCGGCCGGGGCCGGCGAGGTCCTGGTCGGCAACCCTGGTTGTCCCGGCGTCTACCGAGGTCGGGCCAGAGTGGTGCTCGATCCGTCCGACCCGACGGCGTTGCAGCCGGGTGACATCCTCGTCGCCCCCATGACCGACCCGGCCTGGACGCCGCTGTTCGTGACCGCCGGGGCGGTCGTGGTCGATGTCGGCGCCGCCCTGAGCCACGCCATCATCGTCAGTCGGGAACTGGGCATCCCCTGTGTGGTGTCGGCCAGGAACGCCACCCGGATGATCCCTGACGGGGCCGAGATCGAGGTCAACGGCGATACCGGTACCGTCACGGTTCTGTAGCGTCTGCTCGGCAGGCGCCGGGCGATTGCGGGCCGGTTCGAATCCCCGGCGGTCACGTCGGTTGGTGGGCCTCGTCGAGATCGAGCCAGAGCTGGTCGAGCCACGCCGTCCGACCCTGGAGATCATCGGGGATCTCCGCTCTGACGATCCGCCGCAGCCGAACCCGGATCGGCCGATCGAGCGGCACCACCGACAACAGATCGGAGACGGAACGGAGCCGCTCGAAACCGCTGTGGTCAACCACGACGACGTCGGCCCCCGGCACGGCGCTCAACATGGTGTGCAGGCCCTGCGGTCGCGGCGGCAGCAGGTTCGTCAGGCCGGCCAACCGTTCGGCCCGCACCGGATCGGACCGACCCAACCTGGCCAGCAGGCGATCCCGGACCGACGGGCGAAACAGCCGACCCTCGGGGAAGATCACCAGGGCCGTGTCTTCGGTCGGGCCGAGCCGATCGACCATGTCGGTGATCCCGGCAATCGCATCGGGACCGCCGTCCCTCGGCACGAACACCGAGCCCAGCCGTCCGTAGATCAGATCGAACCCGGGGTCGGCCAACATCTCGGCCATGACCACACCGCCCACCCTGAACCCCGCCGGCTGGAACACGAGGGTCGGTATCGATGCGTCGAACACACTGACGTGGCGGCTGATCACGATCACCGGCCCATCTCCAAGGATCGACCGGTCCGGGTCGTCGATCTCGATCCGAAGCCCCAACAGCTGCTCGGCCCGTTTCTGCAGCAACCGGACCGACCACCACTGCAACCCTTCGTGGCGGCTGATCGACGATTCGGAGCCGAGCCGTGTGCCGAACCCGGCCATGGCCCAGTAGATCGGAGCCAAGACGATCTCGACACTGTCGTTGATCAGGTACTGCACCAGGAACAGGTAGACCCGCAGGATCGGAAACCGGAATCGGAGCCTGACGACATCGACCGCGATCGCCACCAACACCAGGACCGGCAGCCACAGGAGCGCCGCCGCGGTGACGGCGAGCATGGCGGGGATGGTCTTGACCCGACGGCGCCATCGGCTGGTTCGAGGTTCGGCCACGGAGCGGGAACCGGTGGCCGCTACCGCCCATTCCCGTCTGCGGCTCCGTGGCGCTACCGGCCGGTGCCGGGGGTGGCCCCGAACTCGGCGGTGGCCGGGAACGCCGAGCCGCCCTTGTAGTGGCCTTCGGGAATCAGCAGGCCCCGAACCAGCAGGGCGGCCGGTGTGCCATCGGCGGTGAGCCGCTCGGCCACCACCGCCAGGACCTCCCCCAACACGGTCCCGCCGAAGATCCACTCGTTGAGGGCGGCATGGTTCGGTGCTCCGGGTCCGGGCTGGGCCGCGATGGCCTCGTGATAGAAGGTACGAAGATCATCGGCCAGGTGCCGGAGCAGCAGCGGTTGGGGAAAGGCCCAGGCCACGTCGCCGGCCGGTGGATCGGCCAGCTCACCGGTCTCGGCCACGGCGGCCAGGGCCCGGGCGACATCGTCGACCTGTTCCACCGATGCACCACTGGCCCCGAACAGTGTCCGACCCCGGACTCGCCTGGTCTCGGCCGACCACGGGCGAAGCCCGCCGACCTCCACCAGCAACCGCCCCACCAGCGTCTCCTCTCCATCGGGAGGCTGCGATGCTGAGCGGGCAGGACCACTGACCGGGCCCGGCCTCCTCCGGCGCCTCAACCGGGTAGTCCTCGATGGTCGGCTCAGTGGCGGAGTCGAGCATGGCCAGGGCGGCCCGCAGGACATGGCGCTGAAACTCCGGGTCGCCGGCCGAGCCGAGCGGTCGACCCAGGGCGTAGGGCACCCACAGCGCCCTGGGCGGGCGAACCTTCTCGGTCTGCTCCCGGACGAGGCTGATCGATGTCGTGGCCACCCCGGCCCGCTCGATGTAATGGGCGAGGGCGCCGACCGCGCCCGAGCAGATCGGTCAGACCGGCACCAGCAGAGCGACGTCGACGCCGTCGGCGGCCAGGAGGCGGCCGACCTCTTCGCCGGTCTTCTCCAGCCTGGTCGGATTGGGCTGAGCCCCCATGAACGAGTAGTGCCAGCGCGAGACCGCAGCGATCTCTCCCGTTTCGGCCAACTCCCGGAGCCGATCGATGGGGAACATGATGTTCGGGTCCTGCTGGAAGGCACTGCGATCGAAGTTGGCGCTGATGTGGGACGACACCACATCGGCGAAGTCGATGTCGCCGGGGATGATCCGGTAGTCCACCGAGCCGGGCCGGAACCGCTCGTCCGACCGGCGGTGCATGCCGGCGGTGGAGATGATGGCAACCGTCGACTCACTGAGCGGTGGCGGGTCGATCCACGGCCCGGGTGGGATCTCCGGCATCGCCGCCGCCCGGGCCAGCATGTGCTCGGCCTCGCTGGGATGGAGATCGCTCAGTCGAACCATGGAAAGACCTTGGTTCCGGGCCTGGCGTCCGACGTCATCGCCGCTCGGCGGGTCGGCCGTCGGCCGGGTCGGGCCTTGGCTCGCGGCCGGGGAGGTAGCGTTGATCGAGCCAACCGGTGTCGAACGGCGTGAAGAACGCCACGTCGATGATCGTCGCCGAAATCAACCAGCCGTCGCCGCTGCGCCGATAGCGGTCGGCGTAGGTGGCGGCCAGCCACACCGCCTCCTCACCGTCCGGCCCGACGTTGGTGCACGGCTGGAACAGCAGCCAGTGACCGGTGGCCGAGTCGTCGTCACCATCGACACCGACCTCGATGATCGGGTTCATGACCTGATGGCGGGCGATGGTCACCCGGTCCCCGGCCCCGGCGAAGTGCCGCCGAATCCCCTCCCGGCCTTCGGCCAGGCCGAACGTGCCGCCACCGTCCCACAACGCGTCCTCGGTGAACAGCGAGGCCAGCCCGTCTGCGTCATAGTCGTCGTCGCAGTAGGCGCAGTACCGGGCCTTGAGCTGCTTGATGGCCTCGATGTCCTCCAGCCGCCGGAGTCGGGCTTCGAAGTCGGCGGCGACCATCAGATCCCCGGATCCCGACCTGCTCTTGCGGTGTTGTTGATGTTCCGATCACGGCCATGATCGCCTCCCTGCGACGATCTCGGCCGAGACGGTCCACGGTTGGACCCGATCGACCAGACGCTCCTCGAACGGGATGCATCGATCGAGGTGGGCCGTCATCGGTCGTGCTCGGCGCAGCGGCCGGAAATGTGCCTCAGGAAGGACGTTCTGCCCTGCCGGCAGCGCCGCCGACCACGACGATTGTCACCGGGTTGTCCGTGCTGGATCGACATGTTCTCCCACTTGGCTGGCTGTGTGGTCCTCACGCTCTCGAGTTGGAGACGCTCGGGCCCGCGAAAGCGTCGACCCCTCGCGGATCGGTGTCAACCCGGTCGGTTGCCTGCCCCATCTCCGTTCCGGATGACGTGGCAGTCGAGTGCGGGGAGCTGGTCGTGCCCGAAGATCGCAACCAACCCGATCGCCGCCGACTCGGCGCCCCTACATCATCCTCCACAGCCGGAGCGCGGATCCGGAGCCGGATCCGATCGTCTTCACCGCCGGCGGCCCGGATACAGCTCGCTGGACTCGGCCTGTGGCTCGCCGACCCGTCTCCTCGATGATCGCGACATCATCGTCTTCGAACAACGCGGCAACCGCTACGCCGAGCCGGCGCTGACGTGCGACACCGCCGTCTGGTGGGAGGAGGTGCCGGGGCACACGCCCTGCCTCGACGCCATCCGGGCCAAGGGAATCGACATCACCCAGTACACCACCGACAACATCGTCAGCGACGTCGTCTCCCTCCGTGAGGCAATGGGATACGAGGCGTGGAACCTGTACGGTTCCTCGTTCAGCACATCGGTGATGCTGCTGGCCATGGAGGCAGATCCCGGCGGCACCCGCAGTGCCATCCTGCAGTCGGTCAAGCCTCCGAACGAGACGACGTTCGCCCACGAGGCGGACTCACCGCTGCGGGCGATCGAGCAGATGTTCACCGATTGCGCAGCCGACGAGCGATGCGCCGCCTCCCACCCGGATCTGGCCGATGACTTCTTCGCCCTCGTACGGCGACTCAATACCGAACCGATCGAGCTGGAGATCGACAGCTCGATCGACGGTGAACCGATCCCCCTGACGGTGGACGGTGACCGGTTCGTCGATTGGGTTGTCGTCAACCCGCTGTACGGACCGGTTTTCCCTCACCACGACGCCGCCTACCTGCCCCTGCTCGTCGACGAGATGAACCGAGGCAACGTCAGGCCGCTCGAAATCGTGGCCAGACGGTTCTGGACCAACGGCATCGAGAACCCCAACTGGGCGTGGGGGCTGATGTTCGCCGTCAACTGCCAGCAGGACATGCCGGCCGCAGGCCCTGACCGACCGGCCGCCGATCTGGCTGCCAGCGACCGTCTCGACGGGTTCGCCCGGTCGAGGGCGCAGCGAGACATCTGCAACGCCTGGGATCTCGCTCCGTTGCCGCCCGCCGCCACCGACTACGTGCGGAGTGAGATACCGGCACTGGTGCTTGCCGGGTCCTACGACCCTGTCACACCGCCGGTCTGGAGCAGCACGACAGCGAACCACCTGCCGAACAGCACCTACGTCGAGTTCCCCGGTCACGGCCCCGACGTCAACACCGACAACCCCTGCGCAGCCGACCTCGAAGCGCGCTTCGTGGCCGACCCGACCAAGGAGCTCGACACCGGTTGTGTCGCGGCGACACCGGGTCCCTCCTTCGTCGTGGTCGACGATGTGTACCGAGCGCCGGGTCTGGCCGCCAGTGGCGAAGAGGTCAGCCTCGGGGCCGCCGGAGGGGTGGCCTGGATCGAGGCCCTGGCCGCCACAAGCATCTACGGCGCCATCGTGCTCACCGCAGTCCTGATCGTGCTCGGGCTGATCGGCTGGTCAGGCTGCGCCACCGAACCCGGCCGGGATCGGACCGCTCTCGTCGCCTACGGGCTCGGCCTGCTGGCAATGCCGCTGATCATCGCCATCGCCGTGCTGACCACGCAACTCAACGACGCCTACAAGAGCCGTGGCGCCCTGGCCTTCTCGCTCGGCCCGAGCCGTGACCTGGCCTCCGCCGATCTTCTGGCCTGGATCTCGCCCCTGGTCGGCGCGGCCAGCCTGGCGCTGACCGCCATCACCACCTGGGCCTGGCTCACCCGGCGGTGGCGGGTCGGGTTCCGGGTATTGACGACGATGACCATGGTCTGCTCACTGATCATGACCATGCTCGGACTCCGCTGGGGATTGTTCACGATGCTGTTGTAGGACGGGCGACCGCCGATGGGCGGCCGATGACCGTCCGACACTAGGGTTTCGGATCATGACGTCGGTCTTCTTTCCCCCCGGACCACCCAGATCGATCGACGGTCTGCTCCCGACCATCGCCGCCCAGGCGGAGCGGGCGGACCGCACCCGTGACCTCGATCCCGACCTGGTGGCAGCCCTCAAGGCGGCACCGATCATGAAGCTCGCCGCCACCGAGAACATCGGCGGGCTCGAAGCCTCGATCCTCCAGATCGGTCGGGAGCTGGAGGCGGTGGCCGCCAACTGCACCAGCACCGCCTGGACGCTGTGGAACCACCTGGCGGTCTTCCACCTGTTCGCAGGGACGCTCGGCCCCGACCACCGGGAGCTCCTGACCGGCATCGTCGAGCGGGGTCAATGGGTCTGCTTTCCTGCCGGCGCCGGGTCCGGCGTGCAGGGGGTCATCGAGAACGGGCGGGTCCGCATCAGCGGCCGCGGCTCGTTCGGTTCTGGTTGCCGCTATGCCGACTGGGCCGGAACGGCCTTCGTCGTGTGCGATCAGAACGGTGATCGGATCGAGCCGCTCGACATCCGATTCACGGTCGTCGCCATCGATCAGGAGGGGGTCAAGATCGATCCCTCCTGGGACGGCAGCGGGGTTCGGGCATCGGCCACCGACGACATCCACTACACCGATGTCGTCGTCAACCTCGATCGCTGCGTCCGGTGGTACGGGGCGAACCGGGCCGAGACCCTCCGGGCAGCGCCGGTGGTCGCCCATCGCTATCGGGAGGACTGGGTCGGGCTCAGCGACCTGTGGCTGGCCTGGATGGGCATCGGCCTGGTCAGGGCGGCGTTCGAGGAAGTCACCGAACAGGTTCGGACCAGGCGATCGATCATGGGCAAGGCCATGGTGACCAGACCGACGATCCAGGTCAACCTCGGCCATGCTGCAGCCCTGATCGCCGCCGCCGAAGCGGCGATGACGGCGGCCTGCGCCGAGGTGGATCGCCGACTGGCCGACCAGCGGGTCCCCGGACGAGGCGGACTACCTGCGACAGATGGCGGTTTCGGCCGCGGTGCTCGATCAACTCCAACAGGCGATGGGATTGATCCTGCGCTCCATCGGCGGCAACGGCCTTCGGGAGTCGGGCTCGTTCGATCGACGGTGGCGGGACTTCCAGGCCATGCCGCTGCACATCAACGCCCACCGGGACCGTGTTCACCACCAGCTCGGTCGCTTCGTGCTCGGCGAGCAGCTGGAACCGTTCTGAGTCGGCCCAGAGGGTCACAAACATCAGAAATGATCGTTGCCGGCCGACAGGTGGACGATGGCTTGGCACCGGACGAGAGGGAGGAGCAACGAACGGGGCGCATCCCTGATCGAAGCCGCACTGGCAACGCCGCTGTTCCTGCTGCTGATCTTCACCGTGTTCGAGCTCGGCCTCCTGGCATTCAGTGATCTGACGACGACGAATGCATCCCGGGCCGGCGCCCGATCGGCCGGCGTGTTCGATGCCAGACGCAACGCCGATTTCGAGATCCTCGCCACCGTCGGCGAGAAACTGGGGGACTTCGGTTTGCTGAAACTGGACTACGTGGTGGTCTACCGGATCGACCAGGTCGGCGACGACATGAACCCGCTTTGCCACAGCCAGTCGGTTTCCAGCGCCGCCGATCCGGTCCGGCCATGCAACCGCTACGTCCCCGCCGACCTGAACCGACCCTATTACCTGGCCGATGGCGTCACCGAGTCGACGGACTTCGGGTGCGGTGTCGGCGCGGTCGATCGATTCTGGTGCCCGGCCGACCGCAACACCTCCTTGTCCGGCGCCCTCGACCTGGTCGGGGTCTACGTCAGGACCGACCACCACTACATCACCGGCGTCATCGGCCAGACCCAGGACCTGTCCGGGTCGACGGTCTCCCAAGTCGAACCGGTCGAGAGCTGATGTCGGACCGCCGACGCCGGACGGACCGCAAGGGCGGCCGGACCGGATCCGACGCCGAACGAGGGGCGATCCTGGTCGAGTTGGCGATCGTTGCGCCGCTGGTCATCGTGTTGGTGCTCGGTATCTTCGAGATCACGGTGGCCTGGAGTCAGGATCAGACCGTGGTCCAGGCGGCCAGGAGCGGCGCCAGAGCGGTGACCCAGACCGGCCAGGACGAGCGGGCCGACCAGGTGGCCCTCCGGTCGGTCAAGGCGACCTTCGACGATCGATGGACCGAAGTCCAGAGGGTGGTGGTGTACGAGGCGACGTCTGCAGACGGGTCGCCGCCGACGGCCTGCATCAGCTCCGGGGTGACGGTCTCGCCGGGCGGGGTCAACTGCAACGTGTACGTGAGCGCCGACCTGGCCGATGTGCTCGACGAGAGCCGGTTCACCGACGGCCCGAACTGCGGCAGCGGCAAATCGTCGAATTGGTGCCCGTCGGTCCGGGACCGGGGCCTCAACACCGCCGACTGGGTCGGGGTGTGGGTCGAGTACGACCAACCGTGGCTCACCGGTCTGTTTCCGATCGGCGGTTACACCATCACCGAGCGAACCGTGATGCGGATGGAACCGAGGTCCGGATGAGACGGTCGACGACCAGGCAATCGAACGAACTCGACAGCACTCCCAACGCCGCTCAAGGCGGCAACAACCCCAACGCCGCTCAAGGCGGCAACAACACCAACGCCGCTCAAGGCGGCAACAACACCGGCGCCACCGAGGTGGCAACAACACCGGCGCCAAGGTGGCAACAACACCGGCGCCACCGAAGGTGGCTATGTCATGGCGGCGACGGCGCTGCTGTTGATCCCGCTGATGATCTTCGCCGCCTTCGCCACCGACGTCGGCGCATGGTACGTCGAGGGTCAACGAGTCCAGCGGGCCGTCGACGCCGGGGCATTGGCCGGAGTGGTGTGGCTGCCGGACGAGGCCAAGGCGGCGCAGATCGCGCTGGAGACCATCCGGCTCAACGGCTACCCGTCCGCCGTGCTGGTGGCGACGCAGGCCGACCTCGACGCGGCGGCGGTCGGCGGCAACCCGGCGGTGCTCGTCGACTCCATCCGACCCCAGGAGCTACGGGTCTCGATGAAATCGTCTGGCGACATCTTCCTGGCCGGCTTGGCCGGCGTGAGCAGCGTCGGTATCCCCGGCCAGGGAACCGCGGCGTACGTGAAGCCGCTGTCGATGAGCAACCCGACCTCGGCCCTCGGCAACGGCGTCGATGCGCCGAATCCCGACAACTTCTGGCTCAACATCCTGCCCGAATCCAACGATCGAAACGCCGGCGACCTGCTGAGTTCGATCAACGGTCGGACCGGCTCGAATCCCAACTACGACAGCCGGGGCTACCTCTATGTGATCGACGTTCCGGCCGGGGCCTCGGGTGCCAACTGGTTTCTCCAGATCAGGAGCAGCTGCTTCACCCAGAACCAGGGCCGGGCGGACTACACCCTCTATGCCCCGGACCTCACACCGTTCAACGACTACGACAACGTGACCGCAACCAACATGGTCACGACCGACACCTTCGGCCGTGAGGTGAACACCGGGCCGTGCAACTGGTCGGCGGCCGGCGATGACGCAACCTGGAACGATTTCTACGACGTCGGCGGCGTCGCAGGACGCTGGGTGTTCCAGGCCAAACACACTGGCGGAGGCGGCCGGGTGCTGTATTCGATCCGAGTGGTCGACGGCTCAGGCAATACCTGCGTTTCCACGTCGAACCCGAACTGTCCCGTGGTCTCGGCCCTCAACTGGATGGGGGCGTTCACCCAGGCCGCCATGTTCGGTGCCGGGTCGCCGAGCTCGTTCACGAACTCCGAGCTCTACCTGGCCGAGGTCGACGATCAGTACGCGGGGAACACGCTGGAGATCCTGCTGTTCGACCCGGCGGACGGCATCGACGCGGTCAAGGTCAAGGACCCGTTCGGCAACTTCGCCGATTTCACCTGGGACACGATCGACGTCGACGAGTTCGGCTATGACGGGGGCAACTTCTACACCACAGACGCCGGCCCGTTCGACCAGCGCTGCAACGGCGACTCTGCGGTCACATCGCCGGCCGGCGGCAACTGCAACCCGTCGCAGAGCCAACGCAACTGGTTCCAGGACCGCACCGTCCGGTTGCGGGTCCCGATCTCCACCACACCGTGCAACGGAACAGATTGCTGGTGGAAACTGGTGTACATCAACAACTCCAACGACAGCAACGAGACCACCACCTGGCGAGCATCGGTGGTCGGCGACCCGGTCCGCCTCACCGAGTAGCGGGGTCGGATCCCTGCGATGCGTCGGCCAGCTGTTGGCGGAGCACGTGTTTGGTGACCTTGCCCAGCGCGGTGCGGGGCAGCTCATCGACCACGACGATCTCCCGAGGCTGCTTGAACCGGGCCAGCCGCTCATCGCACCATGCCCGCAGCTCGTCGATGGTCGGCACCCGACGACCGGCCACGGCCTCGATGACCGCCACCGGGACCTCCCCCCACTTCTCGTCGGCCCGACCGATCACCGCGATCTGGGCGATGGCCGGATGCTCCAAGAGCACGTTCTCCACCTCCGCCGGGTACACGTTCTCACCGCCGGAGATCAACACATCGCCCAATCGGTCCTCGATGTGGACGAACCCCTGGCGGTCACGGCGGGCCACATCACCGGTCCGGTACCAGCCGTCGAGGAACGCCGCGGCGGTGGCGGCCGGCTGGCGCCAGTAGCCGACGAACAGATTCTGGCCCCGAACCAGGATCTCCCCGGCCACGCCGGGGCCGACGTCGACCCCATCGGCGTCCACGATCCGCATCTCGGTGTGCAACGCCGGTTTGCCGCAGGAGCCGATGTGGTCCGGTCCGTCGTCGTAGCGCAGGACGATTGCGGTCGGTCCGGTCTCGGTCGATCCGTAGACCTGACCAACCGGAACACCGAGATCCATGAAGCCCCGAATCAGGTGCTCGGGGATCACCGACGATCCGGAGTTGAGGCCACGGAGGCATCCGAAGTCGACGGACTCGGCGTCGGGGTGGGCCAGCACCGCCTGCATCACCGCCGGAACGAACAGGGTCTGGGTCGGGCGATGGTTGCGGATCGCCTCCAGGCAGTCGCCGGCGTCGAAACGCCGCTGCAACAGTACGGTCGCACCGACGTGGAGCGCAGGTAGGGTCTGGATGTTCAGCCCACCGACGTGGAACAGCGGCAGGACGGTGAGCACCCGGTCCCCGGCGGTCAGATCCTGGTGGGCCACACCGTTCAGCACGGTATGGAGCAGCGAACGCTGGCTGTGGATCGCCCCTTTCGGACGACCGGTGGTGCCGGAGGTGTAGACCATGAGCACCGGATCGTCGGCACCGACCGCACCGGACGACGGAGATTCTGGACCGATCGTCGCCGCCTCGGTGCCGGCCGAGGTCCAGCCGGGGTCGGCGTCGAGATCGACGATCGGCATCGACCGCCCGGCCACCTCGGCCGACGCGACGGCAATGGCTTCGCCGAACCCGTCGCCGACCAGCGCCAGGGTCGGCTCGGCGTCTTGGAGCTGGTAGCGATGCTCGGCCACCGACAGCCGGTTGTTGAGCGGCACCAGGACGGCCCCGATCCGGCCACAGGCGAAGAGCGCGATGATCTGTTCCGGTCGATTCAAGCCGCAGAACACCACCCGGTCGCCCCGGTCGACCCCTTGGACCGCCAGCCATCTGGCCATGGCCAGAACGTGGTGATGCAGTTGCAGGTAGGTGAGGGTCCGCCTCTCGAACCGGATCGCGCGATGCTGCGGGCGATGATCGGCCCAGTGGGCGATCCAACGATCGATTGTGGCCACGGTCCTCCTCGCCCGGTCACCGTAGCAAGACCACACCGGCCCGCCCCAGCTCGCTGCTGGCCGGGCAAACACCAAGGAAGGACCTCGTCCGCCTGCTGCCGGACCTCCTAGGCTCAGGTCATGACGATCGCAGCCTTCGACGAGATTCCCGTCGTCAGCCTGGCCGGCCTCGGCGCCGGGGAGCCCGACCGTGACCTGGCTGACGAGCTGTGCCGGATCTGCCACGAGGTCGGTTTCTTCCTGGTGGTCGATCACGGCGTTGAAACCGCTCTCGTCGACGCGGTGTTCGACATGATGGACCGTTTCTTCTCCCTCGATCGGGAACAGAAACTGCTGATCGACAAGCGGACCTCCCGCCACTTCCGGGGCTGGGAGCCCGTCGGCACCGAGTTCACCAACAACCGGCCCGACATCCGGGAACAGATCGACATCTGGACCGAGTGGCCGGCCATGGCCCCGAGCGTCGAGCCGGCCTACCTCCGTCTACTCGGCCCGAACCAGTGGCTGCCCCGGGACGTTCTGCCCCGCCACCGAGAACTGTCGCTGGCCTGGTTCGAAGCGCTCGGGCGGTTGGCGGAGCGCCTGCTGGGATCGCTGTCGATCGGGTTGGGATTGGAAGCCGACCACCTGCAACGGTTCTTCGGGTCCAAGCCGATGTCGCTGGCCAAGTTCATCCACTACCCGCCGACGCCCGAAGGTGGCGCCGGAGTCAACGCCCACCACGACGCCGGCTTCCTCACCGTGCTGGCAACGGGAGACGCACCGGGCCTGCAGGTCCAGAACCAGGACGGGGCATGGATCGATGTCCCGGTGGTCGCCGACTCGTTCGTGATCAACCTCGGTGAGATGCTCCAGGGGGTCACCGGCAACTATCTCGTGGCAACCCCCCACCGGGTCCTCTCGCCCCGGGAGCGGCTCTCGACCGGCTACTTCCACGGCCCCTCGCTCGACACCCCGCTGGCGCCGTTGCCCCTCGATCGCCGGTTCAGCGATGCGGTGGCGGCCAGTCCTCGCCACGCCTCGGCCGGGTTCATGGCCCGCAAGCACGAGACCGAATCCGGGGTCGGCGACATGCGAAGTGATCACAAGCCGGACACCTACGGCGAGCAGCTGTGGAACTACTTCACCCGCAGCTACCCCGACAACATGGCCCTCCACTACGGACCGCGGGCCGCAGCCGCAGACTGACCGATCGCACGCCGATCCGGGTCAGGTCAGGTCAGGTCAGGTCAGGTCAGGTCAGGTCAGGTCAGGTCAGGTCAGGTCAGGTCAGGTCACGGTGCTCGGCGGGGCGACCCGGTGCAAGAACTCGATCACCCGATCGCCGAAGATGTCGTTTCGGTCGCCGGCCACCATATGGGCCGCGTCCTTGACGTTGACGTACTCGGCCTGGGGCACAAGGGCCAGGAACGCCTGGGCGCCCTCCTCGTCGAGGACATCGGACAGGCCGCCGCGAACCAGCAACGTCGGCAGGGTGAGCTTGCGGGCGCACTCCTCCAACCGTCGGGTCCGGACCCGGATCTCCTCCCTGGTCATGTACGGGCGTTTCCGATACGCCGGGTCCCAATGCCAGTAGTAGCGACCATCGGCCCCGAGCCGAATGTTCTTGGCCAACCCGTCGAGTGAGCGGGGCCGTTTGCGGTGGGGTTGGTAGTTGGCGATGGCGTCCGACACCTCCTCCAGCGAGTCGAAACCGTTCGGCTTCTGGCTCATGAACTGGCCGATCTTCTTGGTGCCACTGGCCCGGATCCGGGGGGCGATGTCGACCAGCACCAGAGCCCGGCCCTCGATGCGTCCCTCCCCCAGGGCGGCCAGGCTGGTGTTGCCCCCCATCGATGCGCCGACCAGGATCGGTGGGCCGGCATCGAGTTGCTCGACCACCAGGGCCAGGTCCTCGATCATGATGTCCCGGTCGTAGTTGCCGTCGGTGGCCCACTCGGAATCGCCGTGGCCCCTGGCGTCGATGGCCACCGCGTTGTAGCCGGCGTCGCCCAGGGTCTCGCCGACGCCCCGCCAGGCGTGGCGGGTCTGACCGCCGCCGTGTTGGAGGATGACCAACGGGCCGGACGGATCACCCCAACGGTCGCCGGCGATGCGGACCCCGGCCCCGTCCCAGTACTCCATCGGAACCGGCGCGCCGGGCAGTCGCTCACCGGCGCTCATCGCCCGGACCGGTACAGCAGAGATGCAGCCACCAGTCGAAGCTACAGGACCCGGCCCGTCGGCCGGAAATTCGCTCGACGCCGGCCAGGCGTCAGCCGGTCGGTTTCGGGACGTCGCGGAACGGCAGGTCCCGATCGACCGACGGCTCCTTCGGCAGGCCGAGGATGCGTTCGCCGATGATGTTGCGCTGGATCTGATCGGTGCCGCCACCGATCGAGGTGAAGAAGGCGTTGAGCAGCGAGTAGGTGGCCTCCGCCGAGCGGGGCGAGTCGGCGCCACCGATGGTGGCTTCGGCTCCCAGCAACCCGGTCTGGAGGCTCCCTGCGGTGTGGAGGATGCCCGACATGGCGAGCTTGCCGAACGATGCGGTCGGGGACGATGTGCCGTTCTCCAACTCGGCCTTGGCCCGCTGCCCGTTCCACTCGTTGACCTGGCGGATGGCCCGGAGCGCCATCAGCTGCTGGCGGGTCACCGGGTCGCCGGCCCGGCCGACGTCGGCGGCCAGATCGAGCAGCGACAGGTCCGGTACCGGAGCGGCCCGTTCATCGTCGGCCGAGCGGACCGCACCGCCGTCCTCGGTTGCGGCCCGGCGGAGCTGCGATTGACCCATCGCCACCCGCTCGTAGGCCAGGGCCGTCTGCAACACCCGCCAGCCGGTGTTGGTCTGGCCGAGCATGTTGGCCTGCGGGACCCGGGCGTCTGTGAGGAACACCTCGTTGAACCGTGAGTCCCCGGTGGCCTGACGGAGGGGCCGAACCTCGACGCCCGGCTGGTCCATGGGAAAGAAGAAGAAGCTGATGCCCTGGTGTTTCGGCACGTCCCAGTCGGTCCGGGCGATCAGCAGTGCGTACTGGGCCTGACGACCGCCCGAGGTCCAGACCTTCTGACCGTTCACGATCCACTCGTCGCCGTCGCGTTCGGCTCTGGTCTGGATGCCGGCCAGATCGGACCCGGCTCCCGGCTCGGAGTACAGCAGGCACATCTTGACCTGGCCCAGCATCAGGGGCCGGATGAACCGGTCCTTGAGCTCGTCGCTGCCGTAGGCCAGCAACGTGTTGGCCCACAGGTTTGCCATGTCCTGGCCGGATCCGTCGGCCCCGACCGCCCTGAACTCGGATTCGACCACCCGGCTCGACCTGGGATCCAGCCCCCGGCCGTGACGATCGAGCGGCCAGCTGGGGGCGGCCCAGCCTGAATCGACGACCAGCTCGAGCCACTCGGCCCGCCGATCGCCCCGGAGGTGATCCTCATGCCAATGGTCGCCCAACCAGTCCCGAACCTCCCGCCGGAGGACCGCCTCGGCCCCGGAGGTGTCCCCCGCCGCTGGGCCGGACGCTGCATGCTCGGGGCTCTGGTCCTGAACCTGTGGCGCAACCATGGCAACATCCTCCACCACCATCGGACCGGCCGACAAGCCCGATGCCTACCACCACACCCGGGGCTGCTTTGCCCCGGGCGTTCGACCCACATAGGGTTTTGGCAGCTCGAGAGGTCGGTTGTCGGTATGCGTCACGAACGTCAGATGGAACTGCTGGATCGGGTGGCCGCGGCCGGGCCCGGGATGGCAGGCCTCCATGGCGAGCACAGCATGGTCAATCCGGCGTCGGCATACACCGACCCCTGCCGGTTCGACACCGAGCAACGGGTGCTGTTCCGGGACGGCCCGGTGTTCTTCGCCCTCAGCTGTGAGCTGCCGGAACCGGGCCACCATCGCACCGGCGTGTTCGACGGCATCCCGGTTGCGGTGATCCGCCAGCCCGATGGGGGCCTGCGGGCCATGGTCAACGCCTGCCGCCATCGGGGTGCGCCGGTGCTGGACCACACCGTGGAACCCCACACCGAGACATCGGCGTTGCGCACCATGTCGTGTCCCTACCACGCCTGGACCTACGCACTCGACGGCATCCTGAAGGCCAGACCGGCGTCCTACGGATCGTTCGACGACGTCGACCGGGACTGCGCACTCCATCCGGTTGCGGTGGCCGAACGGGACGGGCTGGTCTTCGTCCGACCGGGCGGCATCGAGCCGATCGACCTCGACGCCGTCCTCGACGGCGCCGCCGGCGACCTGGCCGATTTCGGCATCGCCGATCAGGTCCACGTCGAGTCGAGGGTCAACACCTGGAACATGAACTGGAAGCTGGTGCTCGACACCTTCACCGAGGTGTACCACATCCGGACCCTGCATCGAGCAACGATCGCCCCCTACTTCAACTCCGACTGCATGATCTTCGAACCGCTGGGCCGCAACATGTCGGCCACCGCGTTCCGCAAGAACATCCTCGACGAGTTGGACAAGCCACGACCCCAGCGCTCGATCCTGCCGTACGCCACCATCCAATACTTCGTGGTGCCCAACGCCCTGATCGTGTTCCAGCTCGACCATTTCGAGGTGTGGCGGATCGAGCCGATCGACGTGCGAACCACCAGGACCACCACCTCGGTGTACGCCATCGGCGCCCCGGTGACCGACACGGTCAAGGATCATCTGATCAAAAATCTCGACGTGCTGCTCGAGGTGACCGGAACCGAGGACTTTCCCCTGATGGAGCAGATCCAGCGCAACCTCGATTCCGGGGCCCTCCCGGAGGTGATGTACGGGCGAAACGAGGCGGCCCTCAGCCACTTCCACCGCTCGCTGGACAACCTGCTCGAAGCCGGTGCGGCCACCGGCCCCGGGACGGGCCCACCCCGATGAGGCCGGTGCGGCTCCTCCACACGTCCGACGTCCATCTCGGTGGGGGCTTCCGAGCCCCGGACAACGGCCACCACGCCGACCACTGCCTCTGTCCGCTGAGCGCCATCGAGGCGACGGTTGCGGAGCAGCAACCCGATGCGGTCCTGGTTGTCGGCGACCTGTTCGACAATCAGCGGGTCGACGACCGGTTCGTCACCATGGTGCTCGAGCGTCTCGGCAGCCTCGGCGCGCCCTGCGTCGTCATCAACGGCAACCACGACGTCCACGACGACGGCTCGCCCTACAAACCGCACGCCGTCGGGCCGTCGGAGGTCGTCTTCCTCGATGACCCGACCGGAACGACCATCGAACTGCTCGACGGGGCGCTGATGCTGTGGGGCAAGGCCATGCCGGTCCACGACCGGACCTTTCGACCGCTGCAGGACGCGCCGAGCAGGCCCCGCGACGACGCCTGGTGGGTGGTGCTCGGCCACGGCCACTACGAGTCGAGCGACCTCGGGGGGCTCGGCCGTTCATCGCCGCTCACGCCGCTCGACATCGAGGCGACGGCGGCCGACTACGTGGCCCTTGGTCACTGGCACGTGCGGACCGACGTGAGCTCGGAAACGGTGCCGGCCTGGTACTCCGGTGCCCCCTACGGGGTGGCGGCCACCGAGGTGTTCAACCTGATCGACCTCCATCCCGATCATGGTGTCGCGGTGCGGGCCATCGACGTGCGGCTGGCCCCCGAGGGTTGCGCCCCCTGATCGGGGGCCGGCGGCGGCCGGCCGGCGCTGCACCGTTCACGACGGGGTCGGCCCCGCCTCCCAAGGCCGCCACCGGTGATCGGGTTTCAGGGCCGGGACCCGGTGGTGCCGTCGTCGAACCACACCGAACGATCATCGGGTCCGGCCGGGCCGCCCGGGACGGGGGCTTCGCCTGGATCGGCTGGACCGTCGGGTTTGTGGTCGCCGGGATGGCGACGTCGTAGCCGGCCTCCGGTCGGCGGGGCGAAGTGGGTGCCGAGCACCAGGGTGTCGGTGTCGACAAAGCGATCGATCAACGACAGTCTGGTCCTGGTCGACTGCTCGGAGTCGCTGTCGAACCGCCACGCCGCCAGCTCGGGGTAGGCGAACTGCAGCGGGCTGTGGAAGGCGTCGCCGGTGATCAGCGCCTGGGCTCCCGCCGATTCGATCAATACCGAGACGTGCCCCTTCGTGTGGCCGGGAGTCGAGATGAGGGTGACGTGGTCGGTGATGCGGTGGCCGGACCCGTCCCCGTCTCCGGCGAGGTCGATCACGTCGAGCACGCCGGCCTCGGCCAGCGGTCTGACCGACGGTTCGTTCACCGCCATGTGGTCGTCACGCTCCATCTCCTCGATCTCCGCCCTGGTGATCAGGTAGCGGGCGTTACCGAAGGTGGGGACGAGACGACCGTCGACCGCCACCGTGTTCCAACCGACATGGTCGAAGTGCAGGTGGGTGCAGACCACGACGTCCACCGCTTCCAGCCCGCCGTCGATGGCCGACGCCAAGCGATCTCCGAAGCCGGGGTCCCCCTGCAGCGCCCGCTCGGGGTCGGGGCCGACGCAGGTGTCGACGACGATGGTCGTCTCGCCCGACTCGATCACGAACGAGTGCAGCGAGAGCCGCAGCACCGGGCCGTCGCCATCGGCGTTGCCATCGAAGTTGCCATCTGCACCGCCATCTGCACCGCCATCTGCACTGCGATCTGCACTGCGATCTGCACTGCGATCTGCACTGCCACCATGGTCCAGCGCAGC
Organism: uncultured Acidimicrobiales bacterium; assembly: GCA_963715325.1. Classification (GTDB taxonomy): domain Bacteria; phylum Actinomycetota; class Acidimicrobiia; order Acidimicrobiales; family SZUA-35; genus JAHELU01. The sequence goes on along the minus strand of CAVQRR010000004.1, from coordinate 32,257 downwards.
GCCTCCAGCGGCACGATCCATGAAGTAGGGGTCGATCCAGGGTCGCTGAGCCTCGATCTGGCTCGGGGTGATGTCCGGCACCAGCACCTTGGTCGGCAGGCCGATGATGTTCTCCTCGACCCGGGCCACGGTCACCTCGCCGATCCGCCACGACAGCTCAGCGCCGCCGACCTTCCCGTTGCCATCCTCGGTCATGGCCTCATCATCGCCGCTGGCCACCGGTCGGAGAAATCGAGATCGCGGCCGGGGGTGTCTGGTGCGTCGGGCCCGGCCCGGCCAGCGCCCGCCGGTAGCCGACGCCGATCGCCGCTGCGATGCCCAGCATCAGCCCGCTGTGGACCAGCAGCGGCACGGTGAAGCCCCCGGTGCGATCCGACAGGAACCCGGTGGCGGCCGGGCCGGCGACGCCACCGATCTGGGCCATGGTGAAGAACAGGCCGGTGGCGGCGGCGATCTTCTCCGGCCCGACGTCGGGGTGGTCCATCAACGTCAGGGAGAACAGCGGCATCAGCGCGGACCGGGCCATCATCGCCACCAGGACCGCCGGGACCAGGACCGCCACACTCGTGGACTGGAGGAAGAACAGCGACCCGGCGCCGAGCACGAGCGAGCCGACCATCAGATGGGGCCGGAGCCGGGAGCTGGCGGCCCGAGGCAACACGAAGCTGGCCACCAGGCCACCGGCGGTACCGAAGGCGGCCCACAGTCCTGCTTCCTGGCTGGTCCAGCCGGCATCGGTGAGGATGGCGACGATCCACTGTCCGACCCCGTGGACGGTGAAGAAGTTGACGATCGACAGGGCCAGGACGAAACGCACGACCGGCGTTCGAGCGATGGCCCGGTACTGCGAGAGGTCTGGCCCGCCTCCGGGCGCCATCACAGAATCGAGACCCCGGGAAGCCACAGCCCACATGACCAGACCGACTGCCGCCACCGCGGTGATGACCACCATCACCGATCGCCAGTCCTGGCCGACCAGTGGACCGATCACGTTGGTCGGCAACACCAGGCCGAGCACCCCACCGATGCCGGGGGCGGTGCTGTAGACGGCAACCGCGGTCCGGCGACGGGAACCGTCGAACAGGCTGGCCGCCACCTTCGGGGCACCGGTGGAGACGATCGGTGCTCCGACCCCGAACAACGCAACGGCGGCGAACAGGGTGACGAAATCGTGGGCGACGGCCCGACCGAGGCCGGACGCCAGCATCACCACCATCGAACCGAGCAGGGCCCGGCGGATTCCGAAACGATCGATGATCCGACCGGCCGGAATGGAGGAGCCGATGAAGAGCAGTTGCCAGGCGCCGAGCACCAGGCCCATCTCGCCGTCGGTCAGCCCGAGATCGGGTTGGATCAGCGGTACCAGGGCCCCGGTGCTGGCCACCAGGAGACCGAAGGCGGCATAGACCGCCCACACGCCGGCCAGGACCGCCCAGCCACCAGGTCCCTCTGCGGACCGGGCGTCGGCCGCCCGGCTCAGGGCTCGACCAGACAGACCAGATCGACCGACGGCCGGCGGTCGATCGGCTTTGACGTGTAGTCCCCGTGCGGTCCGTCGTTGCTGAACACGTAGGCGTTGGTGCGATTCGGGTCGCCGGCGACGGCGATCATGATGTGGGCCGGATCGACGACGATGGGGACCGGGCGGTCGGGGTCTTCGCTCTCGGCGAAGGCCGCCGGCAGGTCCCCGGCCGCCACCACGTCGACCAACCGGGGGCGCCCGGCGCTGAGATTGCTCCACTCGCCTATCAGCTTCTCGTAGCGCCAGGCCGGGATTCGGGCCTGCTCGAACAGGGCCCGGCGGACGTCGGATTTCGACCACCCGGCGGCGGCGAAGGTGCGGGCCAGGATCGGCGACAGCACCAGCAGCGGTCGGAATTGGTGGTGACCCAGGCCGTGATTGTGGGTCAGGTCCCAGCCGCCGATCCTGGCCAGGCCGTCCGCCAGGTACGGCACGATCTGGGGCGGTGTTGAGCCGAACACGCTACCGATGATGGCCCCGGAGTTGAGGCGGGCCATGGTCAACACGTCGTCGCCTCTGGCAAAGCCGAAGTCGGCGCTGAGCGGTTCCCAGCCGATGTCGGCCAGCGCCGTCTCATCCTCGGCCAGCACCACCCGGTAGGTGTTGCCAAAGGTTGCCTTGTCATGCTCGTCTGCGGTGAAACCACCGACGTTGCGGAGGTAGAGCCGAAGCCAGCGGCCGATGGTGGTGTTGACCGCAGCGCCGTCCCGCAGGGCGCCCGGCCCGTGGTTGAACCCCAGGTCGTTCACCACCGGACCGTTGACGATCATCAGGGCATCGGCGCCGGTGGTGTTGCCGGAATGCTCCATGCCATAGCCGGGGTCGGCCAGAACCTCGGCTGCTGCGATCAACACCGGCAGGTCCTCGGGGCGGCAGCCGGCCATCACCGCGTTGACGGCGATGGACCAGATGGTGATGTCCCGGCCGGACGAGGTGGCGACCCCGAGCCGTTTCCACGGGTCGTGGCCCGATGGCTCGATGAACGCCTCGACCCGGCTCCTGGTCGGCGGGATGATCGGTGACCCGTCAGACCAGCCCCGATCGACGAAGCCGCGGTTGATCTCGTCGATCGTGCCGACCATGGCAATCTCCGACGCCGCCGGTTCGGCCGGCGCCGCACCGCTTCGGTCGTTGGCATTCGACGCCAGGTCGCTCGGGGCCGGGTCGGTCAGACCGGCCACGATCTGCTCGACGGTGTGGCCGAGGAAGTCCCGCAGCATCTGCTCGGTGGACTGGGCGTCGACGTGACCGGTGGTCACCGCCAGTGCCAGCTCGTCGAACCCGTGACCCCGGGCGGTGGCCGCGGCCTGGCCTTCGAAACCACGGCACAAAATCGACACCGAGGCGAATCCGGCGGTCTCGGCTGCGATGGATGCCCGCATCACGGCGGGCGTGCAGCTCCCTCAACAGCCCATCCCCGAGACCACCGCGTCGATTTGGCGATCCCGCAGGAAGTCGGCCAGGACGGCGATCCGTTCCTTCTCATCGGCACCATGGGTGTTGCCGAACTCCTCATGGCCCACGATCTCGACACCCTCGAACCGATCGAGCAACGCCTGCTCCAGGACCGGGAACAACTCGTCGCCCCGGAACAGGTGGTCCCACAGGAAGGCGATCCGCTTGCCATCGAGTGATTCGAGCCGGGGGGCCGATCGCCGGCGCTGGACACCCATCGGCGATTTTGGCCACACCACCGCGTAGACCGGCTCGGCGCCGCCGGCCGCGGCTCCGGTTCCGCCGTCTCCTGGATTGTCTTCGGTCGAGGCGGTCACTGTCATCGGTTCTCTCCTGGTGTGGCTTGTGCTCCGTCGCCCCAGTATCGCCCAACCACCGACCGGACCTGCCCCGCAGGTCCCACTCAGCCGACGCCGGCGACCCGCCACTGGACGAGGGTGAACGGTGGGTCCGCGTCTTCGTGGTCCTCGAACACCGCCTCGACCTCGGTATCGATCACCACGTCCTGCAACGGATCGCCCAGCAGGTTGCCGACCATTCGTACACCGCCGGCGTGAGCCAACTCGACCAGGACCACGATGTACGGTCCCTGCTCGTTGAGCGCCGGATGGACCGGGTGGTGGGGGCGTTGCCAGCTGTAGATCGTGCCCCTCGCTTCGACATCGACCCAGCCGACGTCGAAGCTCATGCAGTTGTGACACATCCATTCCGGCCCCCACTGGAAGGTGCCGCATGCGTCGCAACGCTGCACCCGCAGCACATGGTCCCTGGCGCCGGACCAGTACGGCTCGTCGAGGCCGTCCCTGGCCGGTCGGGGGGTGGCCAGACCGGGCGCCAGGTACGGTCCGGCCGCTTCACCGACATTGTGCTCGTTCACGAGAGGGTCTCCTCGGTGCCGTAGAGGGCGGTGCTGGCGACCTCGACCATCGGTCCGGCGTTGGCCAGAGCGACCTTGGCACCGGCCACCTGATTGGTCGACGTCCCTCGGATCTGGCGGATGGCCTCGATCTGCAGGCCCAACCCGTGCATGTAGCACTCGGCAAGGTTGCCGCCGCTGGTGTTGAGCGGCAGGCCGCCGTCCGGAGCGATGAGGTTCTCGAAGGTAAGCACCTCGTTTGCGTTCTCGTAGCTGCACAGGCCGTGCTCGATGAGGCTCATCACCACCGCCCCGGTGAAGTTCTCGTACGACTGGACCACGTCGACGTCGTGCGGGCCGACGCCGGCCTGGGCGTAGAGATGGGGCACCATGTCCTTGAAGCTCGACGTTGCATAATCGGTCTGGTTGTGGACACCGGCCCCGGATCGATGGGGGCCACCCTGCTGGATCGACAACGGGTAGACCGGGGTGTCTGTCACGTCCCGGGCCCGGTCGGCGGACATCACGATCACCGCCGCTGCGCCGTCGTTCTCGAGGCAGCAGTCGTAGAGCCGGAACGGTTCGGTGATCCACCGGGCCTGGTCATAGGTGTCGGAGTCGAGCACCCGACCCTGCATCACCGCCCTCGGGTTGTTCTGGGCGTGATGGTAGGCGGCCATGGCCACCGCCTTGAGGGTGTCCGGGGAGATGTCGTGCTCGTGGAAGAGCCTGGTGGTTCGCATGGCGTAGGTCTGGGCCGGCGACATCACGCCGTATGGCACGGTGAAGGCGGCTGGACCGCTGACCGAGTTCACCGTGGCCCCGGCCCCGAACCGTCCGAACTGGCCCTGGGCCAGGCCGCGATAGGCCACGACACATTCGGCGTAGCCGGCGTTGACCGCCGCCGCCGCATTGCCGATGGCGGCGGCCGCGCCGCCACCGCCGGAGCCCCATTGCATCACCGAGTACCGCAGCTCCGGTAGACCGAAGGCGTTTGCCAGACGGGCCGGCATGTTGCGATCGTTGCTGTAGGAGGTGAAGCCGTCGATCGTCCTCGGATCGAGACCGGCGTCCTCGCAGGCGTTGAGGATGGCCCGCAACACCAGCTTGAACTCCGGATCGGGCGACTGTCCCCGCTTGTAGTAGGTGGTCTCGCCGATGCCGACGACGGCAACCCGGCCCTTGATCGTGCGCTGGTCCATGGCCTTCCTTTCAATCCGCCGAATCCGGTTCGGCCGTTTCATCAGCTCGGTCCGCTCGGTCGGTTCTCACTCCACTGTCCCGGGGTCTTCGAGCTTGAAGTAGTCCGGCTTGCCGAGCGGCCAGTACTCGCCCCAGACGTGCTCGCCACCGGTGATCTCCAGGTGGGTTCCGGTCACGAAATCGCCGGTTGGGCCTGCCAGGTACGCCGCCCCCTGGGCCACGTCCCAGACATCACCAAGGCGCCGCATCGGGTTGTGACCGAAGCTGGCCCTCGCCTCGGGAGGATAGGTCTTGAGGCCTTCGCTGGCGATCACCCCCACCGCGATCGAGTTGACCCGGATCCGATGCGGTGCCCATTCTACGGCCAGCGATCTGGTGAGGGCAACGCCACCGGCCCTGGACGCCGCGGTGTGAGGAATGCCGACCCCGGCCCGGCCCTGGATGGTGGAGATGTTGATGATGTTGCCCGGCCGCCCTTCGGCCACCCACCGCCTCGCCGCGGCCTGCATCACATACCAGGTGCCGTAGAGGTTGGTCTCGACCACCGCATTCCAGCCCTTCGGCGAGATGTCGAGAGCAGGGCTGGTGAACTGGCCGCCGGCGTTGTTGATGGCGAGGTCCAGCCTGCCGTAGCGCCGCCAGGTGCCGTCGATCAGCTCGGCCACCTGGTCGGGATCACGGATCGTCATCGGCTTCGTGAACACCTCGACGTCGATCGAGCGGAGCCGATCGGCGAGAATACCGAGCGATTCCGGGTTGCGGCCGCAGGCCACGATGGTGGCCCCGAGGCGGCCGAACAGCGTTGCCATCGCCGTCCCGATGGCTCCCCCACCGCCGGTGATCACGATGACCTGGCCGTCGAACAGGCCGTCCCGGTAGGCGATCGGCAGGACGCACAGCTCCTCGAAGCTGTGGCTGTGATAGGGGTCGTGGTCGGGGAGCGCAGTGGGATCTTCTGCCAAGGGTCTCAGCCTGGCATCGGCGAGCCCGGCTTGTACAGTTCTCCGATCGCCGGGCCCGGCACGTACAGTTCTCCGATCGTCGGCACCGCCGCGCCGTACGGTCCGAGCGATGGTCGATCAGCGCTGCGTCGCTGGGCTGGGCGGACGGCGTCGGCCTAAGCTTCGTCGATGGACCTGTTCACCTACCAGGACACGCCGGTCGCGGTCGCCGACGAGATCGCCCGGTCCCATCGAGAGGCCTGGGCCATGCTGGCTCGCCCCGGCACGTGGTGGACCGCCGATGAACGGCTCGCCATCGCCGAACGGGCCCGCCACATGTTCTCGCTGCGGGAGACCCCGCCATGGCTCCGTGAGGCCCCCCGATCCCACGCCGGACTCGACGACGAGGTGGTGGCCATCGTCGACAAGATCACCTTCGACGCCGGCAACATCGACTGGGCCTGGGCCGAGCAGGCGATCACCCAGATCGGCGACGGTGCCTACGTCGAGCTGATCGCCGTCGTCGCCACCGTGGTGATGATCGACGTCTTCGCCGAAGCGGTCGGCGTTGCCAGAACACCCCTCCCGAGACCCGAAGCAGGCGAGCCGACCCGCCGCCGGCCGGACGGCCTGGGCGACATCGGAGCTCATGTGGCGGTGCTCGACCCGTTCCCGGCGGCAAACGTCGCCCGGGCGCTGAGTCTGGTTCCCGATGCCAACGCGTTGTTCCGGTGCGTCTCGGTGCCCACCTATTCCGCTCCCGGGTTCTCGTCACTGCAGTGGGAGACACCGTTGAGCCGGCCCCAGGTGGAGTTGGTGGCGTCGCGGGTGGCGGCGCTGAACGAGTGCTTCTATTGAACGACCGCCCACACGACGCTGCTCCGTGCGAGCAGCCAACAGGCGGGACTCGACGTCGACCTGTCGGCAACCGTCGACGGCGGCGACCGGGCCGAACGGCCCGACGATGCGGCCATCGGCATCGCCGAAGGCCGGCTGCTGATCGATTTCGGCGAGGCGGTCGTCCGGGCCACCGACGATGTTGCCCGGCTCCGTGCCGAGCTGCTCGACCGTCTCGGACCGGCGGCAACCGGCCATGCCGCAGCGACGATCGCCGCCTTCTCCGGGCTGGTCAGGGTGGCGGACGCCACCGGTATCCCCATCGACGACGGTCTGGCCGCGGTCAGCGCCGGACTTCGGGACGAACTGGCGCTTCACGAACTGGGCGGCGCCGCCAACTCCGCCGTCGACGACATCGCAGCCGCCGACTTCACCACCGTCGACGCCCTGTTCGACAACCGCGCCGGCCGGTAGGCCCGGGTCGGCGGCTCCGCCCGCCCCGGCTCACGAAGCATCATCCGGTCCACCCCAGGGGCACCCCGGCCGACGACGTTCGCCGCCCGCCTCGGCTCAGAGCAGGTTGAACCGGGTCCCGCACAGTTCGATCGTCTCCCCCACCCGGGAGCGATCGGCGGCCACCAGATCGGCGGCGGCCAGGCCATCGCCACGCCCGTCTGTCGCTTGAACGAATCGAATCGCCGCATCGCTGAGCTCGATCCGACCGTTGTCGGCCGGCCGGCCCAGGGCCCGTGCCCATCGATCGGCCAGGTCAGCCGGATCATCGGCCTGGATCTCGACCGCCACCAGATCGGTGACCACGTCGTCGCGGCGGTGATACTCCCAGTCGTAGCCGGCCCAGCCCCAGCTCCGGGGCGGGTCGGCCTGGTCGATGGACAGGATGGCACCGCCCACGTCCTTCGGGTGGAGATGGATGCCTCGGATTCGGGCCGGCCGCTCCCCCGGTGCCACCGTCGGCTGGGTGGTGCCGCCGTCGTGGACGATACGAAAACCGGCGTCGAGCACCCGGGTTCGCTCGGCCTCGACGTCGTCGACCTGGACCAGCACCATATAGCCGCCATCGCCGCCTCGCCGTTCGAGATACCGTTCGGCGGTGGTGCCCGGCTGCTTGGGCACGACCACCTCCAGGATCCTGTCGCCGATGGGGTACAGGCCGTGGCGGAGGCCGAACGCGGCCAGGCCCGGGTCCCGGTAGCAGACCTCCAGGCCGAGCCGATCGATGATGGCCTGCTCGACGGGCCGGAGCTCGGCCGCCACCAGGGCGATCTGTCGCAAACGCATGGACGGCGCGGTCATCGCAGTTCGAAGCCCCGCTTGGCCAGGAACTCCCGCATGTGGGGCCTTCGCTCGCCGTCGACCAGCCGTGCCATCTCCTCGGTCCAGGAGCTGTCCTTGGTCCCGCCGCTCCTGGTTCTGTAGTAGGCCCGCATCGTCTCGTCGTAGGCGGCGATCCGTTCCTCGTCACCGTCGTCCCGGTACACGTCGTCCTTCAACACCACCTCGATCGGGAGCCGGGGCTTGACCTCGGGATCCTGGGCCGGCACACCGATGCACAGCCCGAACACCGGGTAGACGTGGTCGGGCAACTCGAGCAGATCGGCAACTGTCTGCGGATCGTTGCGGATGGCCCCGATGTAGCAGATGCCGAGCCCCTGGGCCTCGGCCGCCACAACGGCGTTCTGGGCCGCCAGGGCCACATCGACGGTGGCGATGATGAACTGCTCGGTCATGCCCGACGTCATCGTTCCGCCCGCCATTTCGCACGCTTTCCTGGTTCTGGCCAGGTCGGCGCACCACACCATGAACACCCCCGCGGTCAGGATCTGCTGCTGGCCACCGGCAACCTCGGAGATCCTGCGCCGCTTGTCGGCATCGCGGACCCGTAGCACGGTCGTGGCCTGGAGGTTGCTCGACGTCGCCGCCGACAAACCGCTGCGGACGATGTCGGCAACCACATCATCGTCGAGCGGCTCGTCGACGAACGCACGGATCGAGCGATGGGACCGCAGCAGCGCATGAACATCTTCCACCCGCCAGAACCTAGAGCTGCCCCGCAGGCACCTCAAGTCCACCGGTGCCCGGATCGTGTGGTTCGCTGGTCGCTCGCTGCGCTCGGCATCCGCCCTCCCCGACGTGCGCCATGCCGTCACCGATAGGACCACCATCTGGGCAGGATGATACGAGGAGAAGGGAAAACGGCGGGGAATCGGCAGCCGCAGCCACCGATTCCCCATTTGCAGTGCCGATTCCCCGACCAGATTCCAGAACAGATTCCCCGACCATATTCCAGAACTGATTCCTAGAACTGATTCCTAGAACTGGTTCATCGTGTTGTCCTTGCCGCCCGCCAGGAGCGCCTGCTCCCCGGAGAAGTACTCCTTGTGATCGTCGCCGATGTTGGAGCCTGCCATGTCCTGGTGCTTCACGGTCTGCACGCCCTGGCGGATCTCCTGGCGCTGGACGCCGGCCACGTAGGCCAGCATTCCGTCCTTGCCGAAGTAGCCGCGGGCCAGGTTGTCGGTCGAAAGCGCTGCGGTGTGGTAGGTCGGGAGGGTGATCAGGTGGTGGAAGATGCCGGCGTCGCGGGCGGCGTCGGCCTGGAACGACTGGATCCGAACGTCGGCCTCGGTGGCCAGCGGGGTGTCGTCGTAGTCCGCGCTCATCAGCTCGTCGCGGCTGTAGGCCGACACATCCTTGCCCTCCTCGGCCCATGCGTCATAGACCTGCTGGCGGAAGTTCACGGTCCAGTTGAACGACGGTGAGTTGTTGTAGACCAGCTTGGCGTCCGGGACGACTTGGCGGACCGCGTCGACCATCTCCTTGATCTGACCGACGTGCGGCTTCTCGGTCTCGATCCACAACAGATCGGCGCCGTTGCGGAGGCTGGTCACGCAATCGAGGACCACCCGATCGAAGCCGGTGCCGTCGCGGAACTTGTACAGGCCGTTCGGCATGCGAACGGGCCGCACCAGCTGCCCGTCCTGCTTGAGAACCACTTCGCCTTCGTTGACGTCGTCGATGGTGACCGGCTGGGTGTCGAGGAACGACAGGTATTGGCCGGCCAGATCGCCGGGCTGGGACGAGACCGGGATCTTCTGGGTCAGGCCGGCGCCGAGGGAGTCGGTTCGAGCGACGATCACACCGTCGTCGACGCCGAGCTCGAGGAACGCGTAGCGAACGGCGTTGATCTTCGACAGGAAATCCTCATGGGGGACGGTGACCTTGCCGGCCTGGTGCCCGCACTGCTTGGCATCGGAGACCTGGTTCTCGATCTGGATGCAGCAGGCCCCGGCCTCGATCATCCTCTTCGCCAGCAGGTAGGTGGCCTCCTCGTTGCCGAAACCGGCATCGATGTCGGCGATGATCGGCACCACGTGGGTCTCGAAGTTGTCGATGGCATCCAGGGTCTCCTGCTCGGCTGCGGTGTCGCCTGCCGCCCTGGCCGAGTCGAGATCGCGGAACAGGTGGTTCAGCTCTCGGGCGTCCGCCTGCTTGAGGAAGGTGTACAGCTCCTCGACCAGCTCGGGGACGGTGGTCTTTTCGTGCATCGACTGGTCGGGCAGCGGGCCCAGTTCCGAGCGGAGCGCGGCCACCATCCACCCCGAGAGGTAGAGGTAGCGCTTGGCGGTGGTGCCATGGTGCTTCTTGACGGCGATCATCTTCTGCTGGCCGATGAAGCCGTGCCAGCAACCGAGGCTCTGGGTGTACTGGGTGGAGTCGGCGTCGTACTCGGCCATGTCGCGGCGCATGATGGCCGCGGTGTACTTGGCGATGTCCAGCCCGGTCTTGAACCGGTTCTGCAACTTCATTCTGGCGGCGTACTCGGGGCTGATGGCGTTCCAGGCCTCGCCCCGGCTCTCACGGAGTGAGGCGAACGTTTCGATGTCGGACATGTAACTGGTCATGGCGTACCCCTTTTTTCGGCCCGGTGCTGGTCCGGGGTCATCGACACGAGCCGCTTCTCGTGCCTGTCCTCAACGATGGGGTCACCAGCGACAAGATTCCATGCTGTTCACCTTAGAACTTCGAACTTTCTTTGGTTCGAGCCGAAAGAATCGCACTTTTTTCAAGATTGCGCCTCACCGACGCCGCTTCATTCCTGCAGCGAGAGCATCCCACCCGACAGGTTGACGACATCGTCGAAGCCGGCCGCGGTCAGGAACTCGGCGGCCTGGGTGCTCCGGCCGCCGCTGCGGCACAGCACGACGACCCGGCGGGACCGGTCCAGTTCGGCGACCCGGCTCGGCAGTTCGCCGAGCGGGATGTTGACCGCGCCGGGGAGTGTGCCCTCGGCGACCTCGGCCGGTTCGCGGACATCGACGAGCTGACCGTCGGCGCCGACCGCGGTGGCGTATTCGGTTGCTGGATGATCGGAGTGCATGGAACGACGATACCGCCCGGCACGGCTCTGATCGCCGCAAGCGGCGCCACCGATGCCGGCACCGAGCCGGCAGGATTCCTACTGGGAGGCGCTGACCGAGGGATCGTCGACGTAGCGGAGGTACGGCTTGACCACCTCGACGTTGTCGAACTTGGCCTCGACGTCATCGTTCGACATCGCAGGCGAGGCGATCACCCGATCACCCTTGACCCAATCCACGGGAGTCGACACCGCATACTGGTCGGTCAGCTGCATGCTGTCGATGACCCTGAGGATCTCGTCGAAGTTGCGACCGGTCGACTTCGGGTAGGTGAGCGACAGGCGGATCTTGTTGTTCTGGTCGATGACGAACACCGAGCGCACCGTCGAGGTGTCACCCTCGCCGGGGTGAATCATGTCGTAGAGCTCCGACACCGCCCGATCGGGGTCGGCGATGATGGGGAAGTTCAGTTCTGTGCCGGACACCTCGCCGATATCGGGAGCCCAGCCGTGATGATCCTCGACCGAATCCACCGAGACGGCGATGACCTTGGTGTTGCGGGCGGCGAAACCGTCCTTCAGCGCTGCGGTTCGGCCGAGCTCGGTGGTGCACACCGGCGTGAAGTCCGCCGGGTGACTGAAGAACACGGCCCAGGAATCCTTCTTCCAGTCATGGAAGTCGATCTCGCCTTCGGTGGTCATCGCAGTGAAGTTGGGGGCTTCGTCCCCGAGACGCAAACTCATCGCTGTTCCTTCTTTCGTCGACCTCGGCTCCGAACCGAGGATTCCCTCCCCCACCGGCGGCCCGCAGCGAAGAAACGATGCGTGTGGGTTTCCAAATATAGGTATGGCGCCGATGGAACCCACTATGGCTCGGGCAAATGCAATCGTCCCTAGACTGGACTTTCCCATGACCTCGCCCCGTGATGACCACACCGCCGAGAAACCATCTCGACCGGGATCGACGGCGACCGGGGCAGGGCGTGATCCTGGCGTTTCTCCAGCCGACATCGACGCCGCCGCGGCTCGAATCGCCGGTCGGGCCATCAGAACGCCGCTGCTGCATTCGGCCCCGATGTCGCAACGGTCGGGGGCGACGGTGCTGATCAAGGCCGAACACCGGCAATTGACCGGCAGCTTCAAGCTCCGAGGGGCCTTGAACAAGGTCTTCGCCCTGCCCGAGAAGCAGGCCACAGGCGGCGTCGTCACCGCCTCATCGGGCAACCACGGCATCGGGGTGGCAACTGCAGCCGCGGCCCGAGGGGTGCCGTGCACCGTCTATCTGCCGGCCGGGGCGTCTCCGTCCAAGGTCGACGCCATCGCCCGCCTGGGTGCCACGATCGTCACCGTCGACGGGACGGATACGGCGTTGGCCGAATCGGCGGCCGGCGAGGCGGCCCGGGCGCATGGCCTGGTCTACATCTCGCCGTACAACGATCGAGACATCATCGCCGGTCAGGCCACGATCGCCGCCGAGCTGCTGGATGATGTGGCGACCCTCGGCACCGGATCACTCGACGCGGTGGTCGTGGCCGTCGGCGGCGGCGGCTTGATCTCCGGCATCGCATCGGGGCTGGTCGAGCGCTCGCCGCACACCGCGGTCATCGGCGCCTCCCCGGCCAACGATCATGCGATGGCGGCTTCGGTCGCGGCCGGTGCGATCGTGGCTCCGCCGGCGGCCCCGACGTTCTCCGACGGCACCGCCGGCGCCGTCGAAGCGGGATCGATCACGTTCCCGATCTGTCGTGCGTTGGTCGATCGGTGGTCCATGGTGTCCGAGGCCGACATCGCGGTGGCGGTGGCAAACATGATCGACGATCACCACGAATTGGTCGAGGGCGCGGCCGGGGTGGCGCTGGCCGCCGCCGAGCGCTACGGCCACGAGCATCCCGGCTGCACGGTGGCCGTTGTGTCGTGCGGGGCAAACGTCTCCTCCCGAACCCTTCGAGCCATGCTGGCCGAGGCGGCCCGTCATCGACAGCCGTGACCGGCCGCACCATCCTGAACGGAAAGACGAATCGACATGACGATCACCACCGAACCGCTCCGCCAGGCGCTGGCCGGCAGACTGGACGAGCTGACGGCCACGGTGGTGTCCTTGGCCGAGATCAACTCCGGCTCCTACAACGCAGACGGGGTCAACCGCTGCGGCGAGAGGCTGTCCGATCTCGTGGCCGAGCTCTCGCCTGACAGGCTGGAGTCGCTCCCGGTCGACCCCTCCCCGGTGCTCGACGCCAACGGGATCCCCGGCAGCCGACCGGTGGGCAACGCCATTCGGGCCCTCAAACGAGCAGACGCCCCGTTCCGGGTCTGCCTGTTCGGCCACCTCGACACCGTGTTCTCGCCCGATGATCCGTTCCAATCGGTCACCGTGGCCGATCGGCGGCTGCTGGGTCCTGGCGTTGCCGACTGCAAGGGTGGGCTGGTCCTGGCCACCGAGGTGCTGCGCCATCTCGACACCGTCCAGTGGGGGGCCGACGTCGGCTGGGAGCTCCTGGTGGTGCCGGACGAGGAGATCGGCTCGATCAGCTCCAAGGGCCTGCTTCGTGAGGCGGCCGACGCGGCCGACATCGGACTGGGATTCGAGCCGGCCCTGCCGTCCGGTGGTGTCGCCGCGGCCCGCAAGGGTTCACTGATCGGTCATCTGGTCGTGCACGGGGTGGCGGCCCACGCCGGGCGGGCTCACCACGAAGGCCGCTCGGCCATCCTGGGCATCGCCGAGCTCATCACCCGCCTCGAGTCGCACAACGAGCGGCCCGGCGTCACCGTGAACTGCGGTCGGATCGCCGGTGGCGGTGCCCTGAACGTGGTCCCCGACTTCGCCATGGCCGGGTTCAACATGCGGGTGGAAACCCCCGAGGACCAGCGGTGGATCGAGCAGCGCTTCGCCGAGGCGGCCGAGGAGTCGGCTCTCGATGTCGAGCTGATCTGGATCTCGACCCGGCCTCCCAAGGTCCGAACCGCAGCGCTGGACCGGATGCTGGCCGACGTCTCCGCCGCCGCCGCCCAGCTGGGCCAGGAGATCACCCCCGAGGACACCGGGGGCTGCTGTGACGGCAACGACCTGGCCGCGGCCGGGCTGCCCAACGTCGACAGCCTTGGCATCGTCGGTGGCGGGATCCACAGCTCAGCCGAGTTCGCAGACATCGACAGCATCCCCGATCGGGCTGCGGTGGTGGCCGAGGTGCTGCACCGGGCATACCGCCGGTCGGTCGAACGGGAGCATCGATCGTGAACCGATCGGCCGCAGCGCTGCGGGGCGGGCCGGCAACCCCCCGAGCGGGCGGATCCTCTGGCCGGCCGTCGTGACCGATCCGGTGGTGCTGCGGCCGGCCGGTGCCGATGACACCGAGGCGATCTGGGAGCTGCTGGCCCCCGCCGCGGCCGAGGTGATCGGCATGTCATCGTTGCCCGGCTCGGCGACGGCGGTCAAACAGGTGTGCCTCGACACCGCGGAGACGGTTGCCGCGCTGGCCACCGGGTCGTTCCAGCTCGACGAGGGGACCCAACGGCGGCTCCTGTTCGTGGCCTGCGACACCGGCGGTCGGCTGCTGGGCTTGACCGGCGTGACCTTCAAGCGGGCCGTTCCCAACCTGGCGGTCCAGGTCACCACCAGCGACGACGGAGAGGGGCTGATCATGCACAGCTCCTCCGCCCCCTGGACCCGGACCGAGCTCGATTCCAGCTTCCTCGGGCCCGCCGCCCGGGGAAGGCGCCTCGGCACGCTGCTGTCGCGAGGCCGGTTCATGTTGCTCCACCTGGTCCACAGCCAGGTCCCCGAAACGGTGGCCTCACATCTCCGCGGTCGGTTCGACGCCGACGGCTCGGCACCGTTCTGGCGCTGTTTCGGCGCCCACCTGGCCCCCCATTGGCAGACCTCCACCGAAGCCGAACTGGCCCTCATCGCAGAACCGGGGCGGCTCGACGAGTTGGCCGGCCATGTTCGCCCCCTGACCGCCGAGGTCCTCGAATCGCTCGGGCCGGTGAACCGGGCGTCGCTGCCGGCCTTCCACCTCCTTCGGGCCGAGGGCCTGAAGCCCAACGGCATGTACGACCCGATCGACGGCGGCCCCACCGTGGTGGCCGAGCTCGACGAGACCGTCACCGGTCGGCGCCGGACCCATGGCCGAGCCAGACTCGGTCGACGGGGGCCGACCGACGCTTTGGTGTCGGTGGCAACCGTCGAGCCGTTCCTGGTCATCCGGGCCCCGGTGACCATCGAGCGCTCCTCCACCATCACCATCGACCGCGAGCTGGCGGCGGCGGTCGGGATCGCAGAAGATGCCCTCCTGGCCGCGGCCCCACTGGACGGGTCGGCACCATGACCACCGAGGTCAACTTCGACGGGCTGGTCGGCCCAACCCACAACTACGCCGGGCTGTCGCTCGGAAACCGGGCATCGATGGGCAACGCCGGCAAGGTCTCGAGCCCACGCCGGGCCGCCCTCCAAGGTCTGGCGAAGATGCGGTTGCTGACCGAGCTCGGCCTGCACCAGGGTGTGCTGCCACCGCAGCGCCGGCCCGATCCGGTGATCCTCCGCCGGCTCGGCTTCGACCCAGACGCCACCCCGGCCGACGTCGGCCGTGTGGCTCCGGAACTGGTTCCAACCATCATGTCGGCCTCGCCGATGTGGGCGGCGAACGCGGCAACCGTGTCGCCGTCGGCCGACACCGCAGACCGGCGGGTCCACCTGACCCCGGCCAACCTGTCCTCGACGACCCACCGATCGTTCGAGTCCGGCCAGACCGGGCGGATCCTGGCCGCCATCTTCGCCGACCCGGCCCGATTCCGGGTCCACGATCCGCTCCCCCCGGCTGCGGCGTTCGCCGACGAGGGCGCAGCCAACCACGGGCGCCTGGCCGGCCGCCACGGCGAGCCGGGTGTCGGCGTGTTCGTCTACGGTCGACGAGCAGACGAACCGGTGAGCCAGGGCGGTTTCCCCCGCCGCCAGACCAGGCTGGCCGGCGAGCTGATCAGCCGCAGCCACGGGCTGGTGCCCGATCGGGTGGTGTTCGTCCGCCAGGCCGGGGAGGCGATCGACGCCGGCGCCTTCCACAACGACGTCGTGTCGGTCATGAACGGAGACGTGGTCTTCGCCCATCAAGCGGCGTTCGCCGATCGCCGGTCGTTCGAGACTGCGCTCGGCGAGCTGCTGCCCATCAGGTTCATCGAGGTGCCGGCCGATCGCGTACCGCTGCCGGACGCCATCTCGTCCTACCTGTTCAACTCCCAGCTGGTCACCCTGCCGGATGGAACGATGACGCTGATCGCGCCAAGCGAAGTCGATCGGACCCCGTCCACCGCCGCCTACCTGGCGGCGGCCGTGGCCGATCCCGACCACCCGGTCGACTCGGTCCACAGCCTGGACCTCCGGGAGAGCATGTACAACGGCGGCGGACCGGCCTGCCTGCGCCTCCGGGTGGTGTTGACCGACCAGGAGCGCCGCGCCCTGACCGGCCGTGTCCTGGTCGACCAGCAGCTCCTGGCCGAGCTCGAGGCGTGGGTCGACGCCCACTACCGGGACGAGCTGGCCCCGGGCGATCTGACCGACCCGGCACTGGTCGCGGAGTCGAACCGGGCCCTCGATGAGCTGACCGCCCTCCTCGGCCTCGGCAACCTCTACGATCTGTAACCGGGCACTACTGGGCGCTCAGTCCGGCTCGAACCTCACCGTCGGCCTTGGCTCGCCTGGTCGCAACGTCGGGGGTCGTCAGCCGTTCCAGGGTGACGCCGATGATCTCGGCGGTGCAGCGGAAATCGTGGGGGTAGTCGCCGACCGGCGCCCCGGTGTCGACCCCGACGTCGAAGGTCTCGCCGCTCATGGAGAACACGATCGGCACCGTCCGCTCGATACGGGCCCGGTCGGCCACATCCCCGTCGATCGCCAACGACACCTCCCCGCCGGCGCCGAAGCCGCCGTCGTGGTCGTAGTGCACCACCAGCTCGTGGCGGCCGGGGGCCAAGCCATCACCAGACACCGCGGTGAGGTCCTTGCCGAACCAGTTGTAGAGATAGTGGGGCCGACCGTCGGTGTCGAGATAGAGCGACCAACCGGCCATGTTGCCCCCTTGGCAGGCGATGACCCCACGGGCGCCGCCGTCGGGGACGACGATCTCGGCGGTGATCTCCGACGATGCGTTCTTCAGATCGATCACCGAGCGCTCGGGCATCCGGACATGGGCGGTGGTGTAGGTCATTCGCCGCCGCGAGCCCAGAGACCGTGGTGTGCTCAGCGGACCACCCCGGGGCGAGCCGGCGTCTCGCAGCGGGTGGACGCCGTTTCGGCCGGCCTCGGTATCGAACAATGCCCGCAACTCGGCGAGCCTCTCCGGGTACCGGTCTGCCAAGTCGTTGCTCTGGGAGAAGTCGTTCGACACGTCGTAGAGCTCCCATCGCTCCTGGGGCCCGTCGAACTCGAACGCGGCGAGGCGAATCCACGGCACCCGACCGTGGAAGCAGGAGGCCATCCAGCCGTCGTGGTAGATGGCCCGGTTGCCGAGGATCTCGAAGTACTGGGTCCGGTGGCTGCTCGGTTCGTCCGGTTGGTCGAACGACGGGACCATCGACATACCGTCGACCGGCATCTGCTCGATGCCGTCGACCCGGTCCGGCCAGGCGATGCCGGCCGCCCCCAGGATCGTCGGTGCGATGTCGTTGACGTGATGGAACTGACTCCGCAGCCCACCGGCTTCGGCGATCCGATTCGGCCACGAGACCGCGAGCCCGTTGCGGGTTCCGCCGAAGTGCGACGCCACCTGCTTCATCCATTGGAAGGGGGCGTCGAGGGCCCAGGCCCAGCCGATGTTGAAATGGTTCTCGCACCGGGCCGAGCCGAAGTCGTCCATGTGCGCCAACAGCCATTCCGGGTCCTCGTCGACCCCGTTCTGGAATGACGGTGCGCTCCAGGCCCCGTGAATCGTGCCCTCGGCCGAGGCGCCGTTGTCGCCGGTGAGGTAGATCACCAGCGTGTCGTCGCCGACACCGAGCTGGTCGACGGCGTCGAGCACCCGACCGACCTGGGCGTCGGTGTGGGCCAGGAAGGCGGCGAAGGTCTCCATGAGCCTGGACGCCACCGGCTTGTAGCGATCGGGATAGTCGTCCCACGCCGGTACCTGTTCGGGCCGGGGCGTGAGGACCGTGTCGGCCGGGATCACCCCCGATGCCAGCTGCCGCTCGTAGATCTCGGTTCGCAGCGCGTCCCAGCCGTCATCGAAGCGACCTTTGAACCGCTCGATCCACTCCGGGCCGACGTGGTGGGGGGTGTGCACCGCAGCCGGGGCGAAGTAGCAGAAGAACGGCCGGTCCGGGGCAGACACCTTCTGGCGCTGGATCCACTCGATGGCCTTGTCGGCCAGATCCTCGGTCAGGTGGTACGGGGCCGCGCCCTCCGGCCGGTTCAGGTGGGGTTCGACCGGGGTGGTCTGGTCGTAGGCCGCCGGTTCCCAGTGGGAGGCCTCGGCACCGATGATCCCGTAGAAGCGGTCGAAGCCCATGCCGGTGGGCCACCGGTCGAACGGGCCGGCCGGGCTCTGCTCCCAGGACGGCGTCAGATGCCACTTGCCGAAACAGCCCGTGGAATACCCGTGGTTGCGGAGGATCTCGGCCACCGTCGCCGATTCACGTGGGATGGCCGAGTCGTAGCCGGGAAAGCTGTTGGAGATCTCGGTGATGCCGCCCATGTGGACCGCGTGGTGGTTGCGGCCGGTCAGCAGTGAGGCCCTGGTCGGTGAGCACAGGGCGGTGGTGTGGAAGCGGTTGTAGCGAAGCCCGGCGGCCGCCACCCGGTCGACGGTCGGCATCGGGACCGGACCGCCGAAGGTCGAGGGCGCTCCGAAGCCGACGTCGTCGAGCATGATCAGCACCACGTTCGGCGCCCCGTCTGGGGCTCCTGGCGCCTCCAGCGGCACACCTTCCGAGTCCGGGATGTAGGTCCCGATCCTGCCCTCGAACGATGGGGTCGGTCGGGGTATGGCGTTCACGGCGTCGGTATCGCTCATGACGCCGAATCAGCGTTGCCCGATCGGGGCAGGCGGAACGAGTCGAGGTCCAGTCCACCCAGCGCCCGACGGATCGCGGCCGGATCGCCGGTCTGGCGGATCCGTCCTGCGGCGACCGCATCGTCGTAGGTGAGCCGGTTCGACAGCACATCGGCCCACGTCTGGTGGTCGAGGGCGATGGCCGATGCCGCACCGACCCCGTCGGTCGGGACCGCCACCCCGTTGCGGAAGTGGAGCCCGGCGCCGGCCCCGTGTTCGAACTCGAACCGCAGGTGCAGGTCGATGCCCTCGACGGCGGCCGGGTCGAGCAAGACCCGAAGGGTGTGGACGTACATCTCCGGCGGGTTGGCCAGCACCTCGGCCCGACCGAACCGATGGACCCGGAACCGGCTCAGATCGAGCACACCGTCGAGCTCCAGGGCCCGGGTCAGGCAATGGTTGCGCAGGTTGGCCGATGTCGTTCGTTTGGCAACGGTCCGCAGCACCGATGCCAGCAGGGCCCGATCCGCTGCGGTCCCGCCGTCGACCCGGCCGGTCCGGTCCTCCTCGCAGCGAACCAACCAGCTGGCGAGCTCCAGCGCCCACCGCAGATCGTCGGCCTCCAGGGCGGCCTCGGCCTGGGACCGGACCTGGTCCGCACCGCCGAACCCGGCGATCAACCGCTTGGCCCGCTCGAGCGGTGGCATCGCCAGCAGCGACGCCTCGTTCCCATCGAACCAACCCCGCAACCCGGCGTGGATCTGGCGGACGTGATGCTCGGCGATGCCGTAGAACTGCCGGGTCCGGAACGACCGCTGGTAGCTCTGGGGGAGCTGGACGAAGCCGATCAACTCGTCCGTTGTCAGTCCCCGGTTGATCCCCCGAACCGTCTGATCCCACAGGAACTGGATCGAATCCCGGTAGATCGTCAGCTCGGCTCGGATGTCGTCGGCACCCGACATCGGCGGACCGTGGGTGCCGAGCTGATGGTCGGCACCGAGCGAGATCATGTGGTCGAGCCCGGTCAGCAACAGCCTGGGATCTCGGTATTCCTCACCTCGGATGGCGAACACGTTGAACAGTGCCGGCCAGAACAGGTTGTTGACGCAGACCGACAGTTCCGGGAACCAGATCGTCAGCGAATCGTCGGCATCGGACGGAGCCGGCATGAAGTCGACCTGCAACCCGGCGATGGTGGCCGACGTCTCGCCGGCGATGATGTTGGTCGGCGGCAGGAAGCCGGGGGTGAACGGGGCGTGGTCGCGGCGACGGAACTCCAACCCGAGGCCGACGTTGACCAGTGCATCCGGGCCCTGTTCCGGTAGCAACATACCGAACTGGTGGACCAGCCCCCGGCCGGCAACGGTGTTGACCTCCGAGCCCATCCGCTTGCGGTTGTCGACGATCCGTTCGTGGCCCCAGATCGGCAGTCCCTCGGCTCCCGGGTCGGCGTCGATGATGGCCGCGGTGCCGGCGACGTAATGGAAGTGGGTGTAGATCACCGCCACCACCGGGGCGTCGGTTTCGGCTCGCACCGTGCGCAGCGCTTCGGCCATCTCCTCCCGGGACTCGCCGGTGTCGATGGCGATCAGC
This sequence comes from uncultured Acidimicrobiales bacterium, assembly GCA_963715325.1. Classification (GTDB taxonomy): domain Bacteria; phylum Actinomycetota; class Acidimicrobiia; order Acidimicrobiales; family SZUA-35; genus JAHELU01. Next base: position 11,496 of record CAVQRR010000004.1, on the reverse strand, counting down.
CCCTCCGGGCCCTCGATGAAGGTCTGGTTCGAGAGGCCGTTGCCGACCAGGCACCACACCCCGGGACCGACGGCCCACAGCTTCTTGACCAGGCGCTCGCTGTGGGCGATGTGATCACGGTGGGCGACCTGGCCACGAGGGCCGATCTCGGTCGCCGAGCTGTCGGGGGCGAACGAGTCACGGGGGGAACCGGCCAGTGGCAATGCTGGTGTCGACATGGCTCACATCATGGTGCACCGACCGGCGACGGGAAAGCGGCCGGGCGGAGCGGCAGGACGGAACGGCCGCACGTTGGCCGAGACACTTGGCGGGACACTTGGCCGGGACACTTTGGCCGACACAGCCGGGAGGCGTAGTGTCGGGCCATGAGAACAGCAGTGGGAGTGGGAGGGGCGGCCAGCGGCAAGGAGGACTGGCAGCAGCAGGTCGATTTCATCAAGGAGGCCGAGCGACTCGGTGTCGATTACTGCTGGTCGGCCGAGGCCTGGGGCCAGGATTGTCTCACCACGCTGGCCTACCTGGCGGCGGTGACCGATCGGATCAAGCTCGGTACCGGCATCATGCAGGTCAGCGCCCGGGCCCCGTCGATGGCGGCGATGAGCGCCATGACGCTGTCGACGATCTCAGACGGCCGATTCGTTTTGGGGCTCGGGGTCAGCGGACCGCAGGTCGTCGAGGGACTGATCGGCCAACCTTTCGCCCGGCCTCTCGAGCGGCTGCGGGAATACGTCGACATCCTTCGGCTGGCCTTCGCCGGGGAGAAGCTGATCTACGACGGAAACCAGTACGTCCTGCCCCGGCCGGGCGGTCAGGGCAAGCCGCTGCGGCTGGCCCAACCGGCCGATGATCGTATCCCGATCTACCTGGCAACACTGGGGCCGAAGGCGCTGGAGCTGACCGGGGCGATGGCCGACGGCTGGGTCGGCACCTCTTTTGTGCCCGAGGCCGGCGACGCACTGCTCGACTCGATCCGCCACGGGGCCGAGACCGCAGGCCGGTCGATGGCCGACATCGACGTCCAGGTCGGCGGTTCGGTGCGGTTCGGCGACGATCTCGACCGGTTGATGGAGCCCCATCGGGCCGGCACCGCCTTCTCCCTGGGGGCGATGGGCTCGCCGACCACCAACTTCTACAACGAGGCCTACCGCCGAGCCGGCTTCGAGGAGGCCTGCATCGAGGTCCAGCGACTGTGGGTCGACGGCAAGCGGGACGAAGCCATCGCCGCAGTGCCCGACGAGCTGGTGCTGCAGACCAATCTCCTCGGCGATGATCAGAGCGTGATGGCCAGGATCCGGGCCTACCGCGACGCCGGCGTCGACACGTTGCGACTGGCCCCGGCCGGGGCCACGCTTGACGAGCGGGTGGCCACGCTCGGCCGAGCGCTCGATCTCGTGAAGCGGGTGGAGCAGGAGACGCCCTGACCGCAATCGACAACCGCGACGCCACTTGGCACACTTGACCAGTGTCCCGCGACCCGACGGCCGATGGTGTTGCCGTGATGCTGATGCGGGGCGGTACCTCCAAGGGCCTGGTGTTCGAAGGCGCCGATCTCCCGGACGAGCCTGGCCGGCGCGACGACCTGCTGTTGCGGTTGATGGGGTCCCCCGACGAGCGCCAGATCGATGGGTTGGGTGGCGCCCACCCGCTGACCAGCAAGGTGGCGGTCGTGACGGCCGGCGACGGCGATGCCGATCTCGACTATCTGTTCCTCCAGGTCGCAGTCGACGAGGCGCTGGTCAGCGACCGGCAGAACTGCGGCAACATGCTGGCCGCGGTGGCGCCGTTCGCCTTCGAGCGCCGCCTGCTCGACCCCTCGGCGTTTCCCCGCTCCGGCGATGGCCGGGTCGAGGTCAGGATCCGACTCCGCAACACCGGCGGGACCGCCACCGCAACCCTGCAGCTCGACGGAGATCGGGTGGTGTACAGCGGCGATGCGGTGGTCGCCGGTGTGCCCGGTACCGGGGCGCCGATCCGACTCGACTTCGACGACATCGCCGGCTCGTCGTGCGGGGCGCTGCTCCCGACCGGCAACGTGGTGGACACCATCGACGGTGTCGACGTGACCCTGATCGACAACGGCATGCCGGTGGTGGTGCTGCGGGCCGACGCCATGGGCATCACCGGCACCGAGTCTCCGGACGAACTGGAGGCCGACGCCGGGCTGCGGCGACGGTTGGAGTCGATCCGGCTGGCGGCCGGGCCGCTCATGGGCCTCGGCGACGTCTCGCAGGCCACCGTCCCCAAGCTGACCATGGTCTCGGCGCCGACGGGACCCGGTGCCCTCGGTACCAGGACGTTCATTCCCCACCGCTGCCACCAGGCCATCGGGGTACTCGGTGCGGTGAGCGTCGCCACCGCGGCCCGGCTACCCGGCTCGCCGGCGGCCCAGGTTGCCGCACACAGCGGAGAAACCGGAGACACCGGCGAAGCCGGAGACACAGGCGCGGCCGACACCGTGCTCCTCGAACACCCGACCGGCACCTTCGAAGCCGCAGTCACGATCTCGTTCGACGCCGACGGGATGCCGGTGGCCGAACGATCGGGCATCATCCGGACCGCCCGCAAGCTGATGGACGGCATGGCGTACCCCAGGCCCTGAGACCGGTCGGCGTCCGATGCGCCGACTCCGATTCCGGCCCCGACTCCAGGCCCCGACTCCAGGACAGAACCTTGGCCCCCCGAAACCCAGCTCACGACGAGGCCCCGATTCCGACCGTGCCGGGCCCGATCCCGTTGGCGTCACCGCCGACGGCGTTCACCCCGCCGCCGGATGCCTGCGACGCCCACTGCCACGTCTTCGGACCGGCGGCCCGCTACCCGTTCTCGCCCGATCGTTCCTACACCCCGCCCGATTCGGGTATCGAGGACTTCGAGCGACTCCAGGAACGGCTGGGACTGAGTCGGGCCGTCTTCGTCCAGGCCAGCTGTCACGGCACGGACAACACGGCCATGGTCGACGCCATCAGGCGAGGTGGCGGCCGCTACGCCGGGGTGGCGATGATCGACGATTCGTTCACCGACGCCGACCTGGTCGAGCTCCACGAGGTCGGGGTTCGGGGCACCCGATTCAACTTCGTCGCCCACCTCGGCGGTGCTCCGGACCTCGACACCTTCTGGCGGCTGGTCGACCGGGTGGCCGGGCTGGACTGGCACGTCGTCCTCCACTTCGACGCCAAGGATCTCCCCACCTACGGTGATCTGCTCGACGCCATGCCGGTGCCCTACGTGATCGATCACATGGCCCGCCCGCCTGCCGAGCTGGGGGTGGAGCAGGAGCCGTTCCAACAGCTGCTGGCCCTGATGGCCCGTGACGAGCGGTGCTGGGTCAAGATCTCCTGCGCCGAACGGCTCACCGCGGGAAAGGTCGCCCCCTACGACGACGTGATCCCGTTCGCCAGGGCGTTGATCGAGGCCGCGCCGGACCGGGTCCTGTGGGGCACTGACTGGCCCCATCCCAACATGGCGGTGATGCCGGACGAGGGTCACCTGCTCGACCTGTTGGCCCGCTACGCCCCGGACGAGCGCCTACGGAACCGGATCCTGGTCGACAACCCGACAACGCTGTACGACTTCTCCTGAGCTCGGACCGGGTCGCCGATCGACTATCGGCACCCCGACCGGTGCGGTACCCTCTGACCCCACATCGCGGACGAGGAGCGGGCATGGGACAACGCTGGATCATCGAGGGCAGGATCGACCCCCGGTGGCCGATCAACACCAGGGGCAACATCGGTGAGGTGTTCCCCGAAGTGATCACCGCGCTGACCTACGAGTTGGCCGTCATCCCGGCCGAAGCCGCATGGCGCACCGCCTACGACGAGCTCGGCATCCTGTCCAAGTCCGACTTCACCAGCGACGACCCGGTGATCATCGGCCTCTACGGCGGCTACTCCTACCTCAACCTCTCGTATCTGCGGATGATGGGCGTCCGAGCGCCAGGATCATCGGCCGAGGCCATAGACGTGTCGTTCTTCGGCGAGGGCAGTCCGCCACCGTACGTGCCTCGCAGGGGCGACAAGAACCTGCGGTCATCGGTCAGGATCCTGCGCACCGTGTTGAAGGCCCTGGCCACCAGGGAGCTGCCCCCGGTTGTGGCCGACAGCTTCACCAGGACCGCGGTGATCGAGGCCAGGCGGCCGCCGCTCGATGCCCCCGACTCGGTGCTGCTGGACTACCTCGACTTCTACCGCGACACCTTCGGGCCGGTGTTCGGCAACCACATGAAGACCACTGCGGTGGCGGCCATCGTGACCGGGATCCTGTCCGATGCCGCAGTGGCGGCAGGAGAGCCAGGCCTCGTCACCCACCTGATCGGGGCCGCCGGAGATGTCCGCTCGGCCCAGTACTCCCACGATCTGAACTCGATCGCCAAGCTGGTGAAGAACGAACCGAAACTGATCGAGGCATTCGACGCCGGGACCGAGGGACTCCTGGATCGTCTCGCCGACGAGCCGGCGGCCGAGGGTTTCCTGACCGGGTTCCGGGCCTTCGTTTCCAAGCACGGTCACCGGGGTCCCAACGACTGGGAGCTGTCGAGCCGGACCTGGGACAACACCCCGGAGTTGGCCCTGGCCGCGATCGACGTGATGCGGCGGTCGGACACCGACCTGTCGCCGGAGTCCAGACTGGGCGCCGATCAGGCCAACCGGGAAGCGGCCATCGCCAAGATCCGCCCAGACCTCGGCTTCTTGGACCGGGTCAACTTCGATCGGGCCGTCAAGGCCGCCCCGTACTGGGCTCAGGCTCGGGAGGCCACCAGAGATCGGGCGGTGCGAGCGTCACTGGCCGCGAAACAGGCCTACCGGGAGCTGGTTCGCCGAGCGGCCGAACGGGGCGGCAACCCCGACCCGGTGGCGGTGGCCCTGCTCTACCCCAGAACGGAACTGCCGGCCTATCTCGAGAATCCGGCATCGATGGCCGACGTCCTGGCCGAGCGCTCGGCCCTCCACGCCCGGTTCAGCGCGGTCGAGCCCCGCTTCTTCATCTCCTCCCAGGAGGACGTCCCGACCATCGAGGAACTGGAGGCCGAGCAGCAGGACCCACCGGCGGCGATCGGGCCCGGCGAGCAGCTGTCGGGCAATGCCGGATCCAGTGGGGTGGCCACCGGCCGGGTCCGGGTGGTGCTCGACCCGGCGGACTGCGGCTCACTGGAACCGGGCGAGGTCCTGGTGGCCCCCTTGACGGACCCGTCCTGGACGCCGCTGTTCCTGCCGGCCGCCGCCGTTGTGGTCAACGTCGGGGCGCTGATGAGCCATGCGGTGATCGTGGCCAGGGAACTGGCCATCCCCTGCGTGGTTGCGGTGGATGGCGCGACCTCGAAGCTCCGCGACGGCATGCTGGTCGAGGTCGACGGCACCGCAGGAACGGTCACCGTGCTGGAAGCGGCTTGAGCCCCGATCGGTGCCCTTTCCCACCAGCCCGGCCGGCGGGGCCGCCGATGACAGGCCGGGGAGCCTCGGTTCAGGGGCGACCAGCTTCGTCGACCCGTCCGCTGCCCGTCACCTCGTCGAGCAGCCCGGTCGTCACGTCGTACACGAAGCCCCGGATGTGTTCCTTGTGGGCCACGAACGGTGTCATGTAGAGCCGTTGGATCGACTGGCGAACATCGTCGAACGGGTCGGAGAAGGCCTCGAGCGACCACCACGGCTTCACGCCGAGTTCGGCGTTGAGCTCGTCGCGGAAAGCGGCCTCGTCGACCGACTGCAGGCCGCAGTCGGTGTGGTGGACCAGGATGATCTCCTTCGTCCCCATGAAGCGCTGGGAGAGGCACAGCGAGCGGATCACGTCATCGGTGATGATCCCCCCTGCGTTGCGGATGATGTGGGCGTCACCGTTGCCGAGACCGAGGATGGCGAAGGTGTCGATCCGGGAGTCCATGCAGGCCACGATGGCCAACTGCCGTTTCGGCCGGACCTGCAGCGCGCTGTCGTGGAACTCGACGGCGTACCCGGTGTTGTGCTGCAGGAGTTCGTCGGTGCTTGGCTGGAACGTCATACCGCCATCAGACTAGGGCCCCCTCGGCTGGTGCCCAGGGGGGAATGGGGCCTAGGTTGCGATTCCAGGCCCACCTGCGGAAAGGCGAATCGATGGACGTGCTCATCTCGACCGATGAACTGGCGGCCGAACTCGGAGCCGACGATCTCCGGGTTTTCGACTGCACGGTGTTCCTGCGGCCGGCCGATGGGGGTGGCTACCGGATCGAGTCCGGCGCCGAGACCTTCGCCGCCGCCCACATACCGGGGAGTGGCTTCATCGACCAGGTCGACGAGCTCTCCGATTCCCACTCCGCCCTTCGATTCACCGCCCTGGAGCCGGCCGGACTGGCCGAGGCCTTCGCCAAGCGGGGCATTGGGCCCGGTACCCGGGTCGTGCTCTACGACCGGGCGTTCAACATGTGGGCCACCAGGGTGTGGTGGCTGTTGCGCTCGATCGGCTTCGACGACGCCGCCGTGCTGGACGGGGGCTGGAAAGCGTGGACCGGCGACGGCCGACCGACAGAAGCCGGCGCCGGGTCCGACAACGAGCCCACCGCGCTCACCGCCCGGCCCCGAGCGGGCATGGTGGTCGGCCGATCCGAGGTCGAGGCCGCCACCGGTGACGAAGCGGTGTGCCTGGTCAACGCCCTGTCGCCGGCGGTCCACGACGGCACCGACACCGGCTATGGCCGCCCCGGCCACATCCCGTCATCGAAGAACGTGTACGCCGTGCACCTGGTCGACCCCGAAACCCACCGCTACCGACCGCTCGACGAGCTGCGGTCGATGTTCGACCAGGCCGGGGTCGGCGGCGACCGCATCATCACCTGGTGCGGCGGGGGCATCGCCGCCACCAGCGACGCCTTCACGCTGGCCAGGCTCGGCCACGACAACATCGGGATCTACGACGGCTCACTGAGCGAGTGGCAGGCGGCGGGCCTGCCGTTGGACCTCTGATCGACCCTCGGCGCTCCCCGGACGGTATTCGGCACTCCCCGGACGGTCTTCGGCGAACCTTCAGCCCGCCTCCTTACGTTCGCGGGTCTCCTCCTGGAGCCGCCGGCGCTCGACCCCGGCCTCGGCAAGGGCTTCCCGGTTGTCGTCACCGACGTGCATGAACCGGAGCCGCCAGTCGTCGTCGGCCTCATCCCAGACGAACGGGGCCTGCACCGTGGTCCGAGCCACGAACGCCCGCTCCAGCAGATCGACGGCCAGCTCGACGATGGCCTGCTGCATCTCGACATCACCCGGCTTCCCGCACGGATTACCCAGCGGGAAGTCGACGAACAAGAACCGGGCCACCCCGGCCTCCTCCACGATGTCGCGGGCCGAGCCGATCACCACGGTCGGGATGCCGGCCTGTTCGAAATGTCTTGCGCCCAGACTCACGGACTGGTGGCAGACCGGTCAAAGCGGGACCAGCAACGCAACATCGACCTCGTCGTCCTGCATCCACTCCAGGATCTGTGGCGCGTCGCGACGCTGGGTCTGACGGTGGCTGAACTGGGTCGGCAGGCAGTAGAACCGCTCCGACAGCGAACCGAGCCGACCCTCGTCGACGAGGCGTTCCAGCTGTCCCAGCGGCAGGAAGCTGTTGGGGTCGTCGGTATGGGTCTCGTCCTTGGCCCACGAGAGATGGCTGGTGTCGAGGTTGCCGACCTGCTCCCTGGTGGCGGTGGCCGGTACCCGGGGCAGGTCGGAGGGGACCCGGTAGACGAAGCCGTCCGGCAGGAAGTAGGCGGTGGTGACAACACCGATCTTGCACTCCGAAAGCGGCTTCGCCAGCGCGGTGAACGGGGCGTCGTCGTTGGCCGTCCACTGGTACGGCTGCTCGTAGCCGTGGGCGGCGTAGTACTCCCTCGACTTGTCGATGTAGCTGACGTGGGAGCGATGGGTACGACGGCGTTCGGTCATCGGGACTCCTGACGAGATGACGGCACGAGATGGAATCGATCGCACCGATCGTAGAACGGCCGACCTCCGGCGGTCAGATCGGCATCACCGGCTGGCCGCGGTCAGGGTCACCCCTCCGTCGACGGCCAGGGTCTGGCCGGTGATGTAGCGGGCCCGGGCCGAGGCCAGGAACACGACCGCGTTGCCAACGTCCCAGCCGCTTCCCTCCATCTTCAACGGGGAGGCATTGCGACGCCGCTCCCGCAACTCGTCGCTCATCCCGGGGCCGGCCACCATCGGTGTGTAGACCGGTCCGGGGGCGACGCAGTTGACCCTGATCCCGTCACGGCCGTGATCGACGGCCATAGCCCTGGTGAGGGCGATCACGGCCCCCTTCGAGGTCGAGTAGGCGGTGAGGCCCCTGGGCCGCAAGGCGGAGATCGACGACACGTTGACGATGGCGCCCCCACCTCGATCGATCATGGCCGGGATCGCATGTTTCGACATGAGGAACATCGAGGCGACGTTGACGTTCATCACCCGCTCCCAATCGCCAGGCTCGAGATCGAGGACCGATCCTCGGCTGCCGATGCCGACGTTGTTGTCCAGGATGTCGACGCCGCCGAAGGCATCCATCGCCGCGGCGACGATCGAGGCGCAGTCGTCGTCGGAGGTGACATCGCCGCCGACGGCCACCGCGGTTCCCCCCTCGTCGCCGATCATCGTCACGGTGCGCTCGGCCAACGCCGGTTTGCGGTCGACGACCACCACGCTGGCGCCGGCCCTGGCCAGCAGGATCGCCGCCGCCCGACCGTTGCCGATCCCGTCATCGAGTGCTCCGCCGCCGGTGACGATCGCGACCTTGCCGTCGAGTCCATCCTCGCCTTCGTTCATGGTCCGACACTATGCGCCCACTCCGCCCGCCACCACTCCCCGGCCATCGCCGGCGGCCGGTCAGCCCGGCCTCGGCCCGACGGTGACCGGGGATTCGCCATGGTCGAACCGGGACATGACCGGTCGGGGTCGCGATCGGCCACAGTGCGGTCTACGTTGTGGCAGTGGCGTCCGTAGAGCCGATGGAGGGCCGATGGCCGAACCGCTGAAGAACCAGCTCGACCGCACGACGGTGGAAGTCCTGGCCGAGCGCTTCGCCGAGGTCCACCCGGAGTTCGACGGCCCGGCCTTTATCGCCGAAGCCATGAGCCGATTCCCTGAGCTGGAGCTGAAGGATCGGGTCAACCTCGTGGCCGACCTGTTGGCCGACCACCTCCCCGACGACTACCCGACCGCACTGTCGATGGTGATGGCGGTGGCCGAGACCGACCCGGGGGCGTGGGCTTCGTGGCCGCTGTGTTCATTCGTTGAGCGTCACGGCCTCGACCACCCGACCGAATCTCTCGACGCCATGGAAACCCTGACCAGGCGGTGGTCATGCGAGTTCGCCATCCGCCCGTTCCTCGACCACCACCTCGACGAGACACGGCGCCATCTGCAGCGCTGGGTCGACGATCCGGACGAGGCGATCCGCCGCCTGGCGTCTGAGGGAACCCGACCCCTGCTGCCCTGGGGGCCGAAGGTCCAGGCCATCCTCGACGATCCGGAGATCGGGCTGGAGCTGCTGCGGGCGCTGCGACACGACGATTCCGAGGCCGTTCGCCGATCGGTGGCCAACCACCTGAACGATCTTGCCAAGTTCGATGCCGAGCTGGTGGTGGCCACCATCACCGAGTGGATGAGCGGCGAGCGGCCGATCGACGAGCGCATGGTCCGCCACGCCCTGCGAACCCTGGTCAAGCGGGGTCACACCGGGGCGCTCCGGCTCCTCGGGTTCACCGTCGATCCGCAGATCGAGATCGAGGCCTTCGAGTGCAGGCCGGCATCGGTCGAGCTCGGGGAGCGGATCGAGCTCACGGCCCGGCTCCGATCGACGGCCGACAGCGACCAACTGCTGGTCATCGACTTCGTGATCCACCACGTCACCGCATCCGGTGGGACCACACCCAAGGTGTTCAAGTGGGCAACGCCGACCGTCGAACCAGGACAAACCCTCGAACTGTCGAAGAAGCGGCTCGTCCAGACCGCCTCGACCCGTCGTTACCACCGAGGGCTCCACCGGGTCGACCTGCAGGTCGCCGGTCGGGTCGTTGCCTCCGCCGAATTCCATCTCCGGCAGAGCTCGCCGCCGCGCTGAGCACCGATGGACCGTTCGGCGCCGTCGCCGTCAACCCGATCGGCTCACCGACACCGAACCGATCCCGTCGAACGTGGCGGTGGCGGTCGTGCCGCCGGGAAACGGCGAGACCCCGGTGGCCGATCCGGTGGTCACCATCTGACCCTCTGTCAACGAGATCCCTCGGCCGCCGAGATGGGAGACGAGCCAGGCCAGGGCGTCCAGAGGATGACCGAGCACGTCGGCCCCGGAACCACGACCGACGATCGAGCCGTCGACCGACATCGTCACCGCCACCGACGCCAAGCCGGCCAGGTCCGGCTCGGTCACCGACGGGCCCAGCACCAGATGGGAATTCGCACCGCCGTCTGCGATCAGCAACGGGACCGGCAGGCCGACGAAGTTGGCATAGCGGCCGCCGACGAGCTCGATGGCCGGCCGGAGCTCGGCGACCGAAGCCAGGGCCGCCTCCCGACCGAAACCCGATCGATCGACGACGCCCGGTTCGAGATCCCGGCCGAGGGTGAAGGCGAACTCCCCCTCCAACCGTGGCTCGGAACAGAGCTGGTCGCCGGTGAGGGTGTGGCCGCTGTCGAACATCGAGTAGATCCGCCCGGCGAAGGGCTCGGGGTAGCCCAGCATCTGCTGAGCCTGCTCGGAGGTGCACCCGATCTTCCAGCCCAGCACCGGCCAGCCGGTCATGCCCGCCACCCGATCATCGACCAGCTGGGCCTCCACCGCATCGACGGGCGTTTCGGCCTCCGGGATCTGATCGATGGCCCTGCCGTGCTCCCTGGCCTCGATCAACCGGGCGGCCAAGGCGTCGATCCTGGCCGCTGGGTCCTCGGCCGTTCGCCGGACGGGCCGTCGGGCCGGGATGATGATGTCATGACCAGATCCTAGTGTTCGTCACCGTTCCTCACAGGACGAGCCACTGCTTGCCGTCGAGCAACTCCCGTGCGGCGTCCAGGTGCCCGGCATGGCAGGCGGTCTCGGCGATCACGTGGAGCATGATGTATCGCAGGCTCGGAAAATCGATGCCCCAGGCATCCCACTGCGGATCCCGTTGCCGGGGAGGAGCGTCGAGGTCGGTGGCGTCGATGATCCGGTTGGCATGCTCGATCTCGTTGCGATAGAGGTCGAGCACCGATGCCGCCGACTCATCGACATCGACCTGCCAGTCGGCCCCCGGTTCCGGCGGGAAGAAGTCGAGTGGTTGCCCGCCGACGATGCTCCGAAACCAGTAGTGTTCGTCAGCCAACGCAAGATGTTTGACCATACCGAGACAGTCCCAACCCGACGGCAGCACCGGTTGCCGCAGCTGGCGCACCGACAACCCGTCGACCGCCGCCAGCACATGGCGTCCGCTGGGCGTTCAGCGATGCCAGAAGGTCGGCTGCCTCGGCCGTCATCGCCTGTGACCTCTCACCGGGCGACGATACCCGGCCGGGCTCCATC
>CAVQRR010000003.1:0-398624 GCA_963715325.1 uncultured Acidimicrobiales bacterium | reverse complement strand
GACTGCGGGGCCGACAATCGCTACCTCATGGCCGTCTTCTCTTTGCGATCTTGCTAACTCAATAATTCGGCGCTGAGTGGCGCCTCCAGATCCCAAGGCTACCTCGAGGAATGGTGTAGGAGGTGGACTATGCGCGTCGTCGTAGCCAAATGATTCAGCCCTCACGGTCAGGTATCTGGCAGCGACGCTCAGAGCCCTTGAAGGGAGAAGGCCTAGCGCTGGCGGTCGGTCCGACTCTGGCTCCCGCAGCAGCTCGTAAAGGCTCTCGTGCGCCCGAATCATCTTCGCTACTCCGAAGTGATCGTCGGCCGAGGCGCAGAATCTAAGCGACCGAGCGAGCGCCGTGCTCCACTCCTTGGACCGCATGCAGATCCTGTCGGATAGTTCTTCGGCTGAGCAATCCCACGCGACCAACGAGTCTTCGCTTGCGACCTGCGATCTGACCCCACCGACATCGCTGGCGATAACGGGCAAACCGATTAGAGCTGCCTCTGTGAGGACGGATGGCAGTGCCTCTGTGCGGGACGGAAGGAGTCGAACAGTGGTTCTCCCGGAACTGATGCCACAGATCGGTACCCGTCTTTAGCCCTATGAAATCAATGTGATCATTGATGCCAGTTCGGCGGCCTGCTGGCGAAGCTCGCCTTCCAGTTGAGCGTTATGGTAGACGAGGCGGAGCCGCACGTGGACCCGACGGCTCGCCAGGGCGACGGCCTCTAACAGCTTGTCGAGCTGCTTGACCGGAACGAGTTGGCCGACATAGAGCAATTTGAACGTTCCGCCAGCATAAGGGTAGCACGGGCCTTTTGCGTAGGCGTCGCCCACGTCAACTCCGTTGGGAATGACGATCGTCTTACTCTCGCTCGGATAGCGTAGGGCCTCCGATTCGCTGAGTGCCACGATGGCATCGACCGAGCGATATACAAGCTTGCTTGCGAGGAAGCGACGAAGCCCGTTGTCAATATTGGCATGCGTCGTCAGAACAACAGGGCCGATTCGGCGCCGACGGCGAAGTTCGGCGGCAAGGACTGCTCCCAGGAGAGGTGGTGCACATGAATGACATCGAAACTGCCTAGCGTGCTCAACTCCGGTGCCTGATGGCTAAAGACTTCGATATCGTGTCCGGATTCTAGGAGCCCCGTTCTGAGTATAGTCTCAGGTGTTCGGACGCCGGACGCTTGCCAGGACCCCTTGCGGAATAGGCCACCGACGATCGCAATTCTCATGGTGTGCTCCTAACCGTTGGAGGGTGCCGCAGGCGTACGACTGGAGGTGAAGGTTGCTCAAAAACGCGCGTCCGACGACAAGGGCTGGCGCTGCGAACACGACCAAGCCCTGGGAGACCGAGAGGATCGAAGAGACGGGAAGCATCGCCAGACAGAAGCCGCTGAGCGCATAGACGTAGGTGTCGGTGGTGCTTGTGGATCGGAGTGCCGCTCGCTCGACTCTGCGTAGCGCAAGAGCCGCTGCGGCAAACGTGGCTATGACGAGCGCATGTCCACCTACTGCGTATAACTCGGCATTGGCGAAGAGGAGTTGGTCGCGAAACCCGCCCGACCCGTAGAGTTCCTGATTGTAAACGGTTGTGCCGCTCGCCTCCCGACCGAGCTTGCCGACTATCGGCACTGGGCTGACAATCGAGGCGGACAACGTCGTGAGGTTGGCTCTGTGGGCGGAGAGTTCCGCGCCGCTCGCCACGAACTGTGGAGCTGCAGCGTAGACCTGGAAAGTGTCCCAGAGACCATTCTCCGGTGCAATGTAGTGGGGATTGTCGGCCAGTCGTGCGTTCGACAAGTACCCGGCACCGATCAACGCTACGGCCGCGAGACCGGCTCTGGCGACGAGAGACAGAGCGAGTCCTCGTTTTGGAAGCCCGAAGATGATGGCAAGTGCCGGGAGAAGCACGGCCGCTCTGTTCAATGAGTAGGCCAAGCCGGGCAGGATGGCGAGGGCGACAATTAGTGCGATCTTGAGCTTGCTGAGGAACGAACCGCTATACGAGTCGAGCACGCGTTGTGAAGAACGAAGACCGCCAGGACCGTACAGGCTGCTGGGGCGACGAACATGATGCCGGTTCGGACGGGGTTGCCTGAGGAGACTTCGAGGTCGGGTCGGCTCGCAATCGCCCGATTGAGTGTGAGGGGCGCAGCGAACAGAAGACCGACGAGTGCAGCGGTCGTCCGCGACCCTTGCAGGGTCTTTGTCAGAGGGATTCCGGTGCCACCTATGTGCCGCAGCGCAATCTTGTCGAAGGCCAGGCCGCAGAGGGTGCCGAACGACGAAGACGCCAGTATTCGCCATCCCAAGGCGACGGACTCTGGTGCGAGGCTGACCCTATTGGATGGACCTCTCGTGGAGCCCACATATACGTGGATGAGGTAATTCGCCAACGGAACCAGGATTGTTCAGCAAGAATCAAGACAGTTGGCCGCACCGAAGGCGTCCGATGCTGGGGCCTTGGGCCTCACGAGTCGAGTCCCCGCGTTCCGGTGAACCAGTCTTGGCGCTACAGCTAGGAAGGCGGCGGAGACGGCGTACGCTGTAGATGCAGCGAGGACAGCGCCTGGCGCTCCATAGCTCCTGGCTGCGATGCCCCCGGAAGCAAGTAGACCGGCTGCGAGCACCAGATCACTAGCGAGCCACATCTTCCAACGGTCCTCAGCAACGGCAGTGTTGCCCAGGAGCTGATTTGCCAATCGGGCCCCGACCCCGACGGCAGCCAGTCGTACCGGCCAAGCCGCCCCTGGAACTGTCGGGGTCGTGGCGGCGACGATCTGATCAGCTAGTAAGAAGACACCGAGGGCCGGCACCGCTGTGAAAAGCCCGTATGTGTAGAAGAGCCGGCGGCGGGCCCGAGCGCTCTGACGGCTGGACCCATTGGTCGCGACGGCCATTCTCGAGATAAACGTTGGCGCTAGTGCCGAGGCAGCAAAGGTGAGGATGAGGGTCCAACGTTGCACGACTGCGAACTCCGTCACTTCAAGCTCGCCGAACTCGGCCTGCGCTGAGAGTGTGGCCACAAGGCTAAGGTTCGCCGCTTGAAAACCCCTCCTACGATCAACGTGGACCATACTCGGGTGCCCCCGACAGACAATCGGTTGCCTGGCTGGCGGCTGGGACCAAGCTTCCATACAGCGAACGCCAAGCTGAGCAGCTCTGACACGACGATCGACCACACCGACAAGGTGAGCGTCCGCGAAGACAGCCGCGGTCACCGTGCCGATGGAGACCACGATGCCCCGCAGAATCCGAGGGACCATTGCATGCCCGTAGAGCCGGGCCCCCGTTAGGTAACAATTCGCAAGGGTTGATGCCCAGCTGCAGGTCAGCGCTGCTGCAACAGCGAGGACGCCGGCCGAACTCAAGGACCCGAGACCGAGCAATCATCGAAGCTGCTGAACAGGAGTATCGCTATCGCCGACAGAGATCCGATGGGAAAACGCTCGCCTGGACATGGCAAGGAGCGAGCCACCGGCACCCGACCGGTCGGACGCCGAGGAGACGTCCCGGACTCCAGTAAGGACCCGCCGGGCTTGCAGCCACCGCACCTACCGCTGTCACCGTTGCGCTGATGATGGCGATTTGGGCGACCACAGTTGTCGAGCCGATGTTGACGGCGGTCATGAAGGCCACGAGTGGAAGAAGTCGACCGACCAACGCCCAAGGAGGCCCTTCATCTCGGCCGTTTGGGCCAGCTGCGTGAGCTGTCTCTTCAGATCGAGCGCTGGCCGGGCGCGCTCCAGTGGTTGGGTGCTGGCCTGGACTCTCCCTCGGCCGGTGCGATAGCGAGTTCTAGTGAAGGCCAATGACCCTCCACAGGTCCGAATGGGGGCCCTCCAACAAGGCCTGGGGCAGTTCTGTCAAGGTCGCTATTTCTGCATTGACGTATCCAGGTGTCGGCAGTTCGAAATGAAGTGAGTGATGGCGCCGGATTCGAACTGTGGTCCATCCCATCTGGTTCGGCGCCTCAAAATCTTTCAAAGGATTATCGCCTACATAGACCATCGCCTCGCCACCTCGCACTCGAGTCTCCAGTTGCCGGTAAGCTTCCCGACTCGGCTTGGGCCTCGGCGGGCAAAGCTCGTCAGTCAGGATCATGACGTCAATCAGGCCCTGCAGACCCAAGGCCTCGATTTTGGCCGCTCTGAGCGATCGCCGGCCCATCCGTTATCAGCCCTGTCGCCACGCTCGCAGTTCTCATGGACGTCAGAATCCGCTGCGCGTCGTCGGCGAGGCCCGATCGATGGGCGATGTGAACGGTATTCCCGGACTAGTGTTTCGACAATTGTAGAGTCAGCGTCGAGCCCTGCCCTTTCGATCATACGGTCGAATGTGTTTCCTCGTGCACCCTCCTCGAAGAGGCGCCAGAGATGCTCGAATGTTCGGACGCCGAACGTTCGCTCGCAGAACTGAGAAACGTGCTCGAATCCACTGGCGGCAGAAACGCTCCAGGTATAGCGTCGTCATCCATATCGAAGACGCAGCAGCCGGTCTGACCTGGCCTTCATCAGCGCGACTCCGGGAGGTGGTACTCGTCTGCAAAGACTACCCCGCGTCATACCTGAGCATGAGTACCTGTGACCGCCACTCGAAGAATGAGCAGTCGGGCGGACGGCCATCGGCCTCCCACATCCCTGCGAGAAAGAAGTCGACGCCGGCTCTGTGCGACAATGGGTATCCGCCACCCAATCGAGGGTTGATCTCAATAATCTTCGGGCCCTCCGGCCCATCGATAGCCTGTACTGTGATAGGTCCTCGGGCTCCGGGCAGAGCTTCGACAACCCCGACACAGCTCCTCGATTTTGGGATGGTGAGCTGTTCAGGCCCTTTGAATCTCACCGGACCGAGTGGCCAACCTACGGCGGGAACGGCTGCGCGAGCGCTTCCCCGTGCGGTCGACGTAACAGTCGACCGTGTATTCAGCACCTCCTACGTATTCCTCGTAGACGCCGTCGAACCGAGATTCCAAGTAGCGAAGATGTTGCTGGTCTTCTACGAGTTCAGCCCCGGTCGACGAGCTTCCATCTCGGGGCTTAAAGAACACACGGTGATCGACAATAAGCTCAAGGGCGGCATCGCGGTCCATCTGTAGCGGCACCGGGAATCCGGCGCTCGCTAGCCAGGCACTGCTTGCCTGCTTGTCGCTAGCTACCGCCGCGATCGTCTCAGGATCAGACACCATCACGTAGGTCCCCTGGGCAGCGAATCTTTCCCTGGCTGCGGCCAAGACACCAAGTTCGGTATCAATTGTGGGCATGAGGAGCCAACCCTTTCCGAGCCGCAGAGCTCAATCAGGACGTCGACGTAAGCGTGAGTACTGCAAGGCGGGACAACGTGATGGCCGTCAGCTAGAAGGGCGGCCGCCGAGAGAGACTGCATGTCAGCAGTGAGCACTAGTCCCTCAGGGAACCCAGCTGTACCCATGCTCTGCTTTAAGAGCTGGACCAGCGAGCCTCTTCTGCCCGAGGAGGTCAGGAGTATATTGAACACGGCCTACACACCAATTTCTTCGGCCTCCTGGTCGGTCAGGAAGTCTGAGAGTTCCGGTGCTTGCTCGGCAAGCACCGTTGTTGAGGTTCGGATTGAGGTAAGGAGCAGCGGGCTGTTCAGAGCGCTCTGGCCGACGAAAGCGAAGTTCAGATCGGACCCGATGTCTTTCAGTCGCTTCAAGGCCCGCGTCGGCCAGGGCGTCGGAGAGTAGGTGTAGAGCGTTAGACTCGGATGCCAGTCGGTCGTAGTCCACGCTGGCCCATAGTACGGGACCGAGCTCGGACTTGGCGGCGGCCAGCGAGCGACGCAGGCTGAGTACCTGGGCGACGACCTGGAGGGTCGCAGGAGCGTCGACGAAACCCTCGCAGTCAGTGGGGAGGGCCGACCACCAACTGGATGGTGATCTAGAGCTGGAGCGGACAGCCAGGATTGAGCGAACCGTGTCAATGAGGTTACGCTTAACCTCGATAACATGAACTGGTCCGCCGAGATTCCGGTCGTCGAGGCTTTCCAAGTACATGCAGAGAAGGTTGGCTGAGTTGACGAAAAACCGGGAAGGGCCGCGGGCTATCATTTGCCGGCCGCGTTGAAGTCGGTCCGCAGCTGGAATCACCTCATCCCGCTGTCGCACGGCAAAGCCGAAGTAATGGCTCCACAGGTGGCTTCCTTCCGATGCTCCGGAGAGGCCTTGCACATGGCCCACATCGGTTGCTGCCCATGACGCTCGCACGCCGAGCCGAGACTGGGCCAACGATGCCAGGTTCCCTACTCCCATTGCGGCATGCACGAAGTTCGTGAACCCATCGGCATCTAAGAGCTGCCCGACTGTGCTTGCGGTCCAAGACGTACCGCTGCGGGGAGGCCCGACCACGAGTACGACTTCCTTTCCCAACGGAGCTTCGGGACAGTGAAGAGAGTCCCATACACTCCTGCCAAGCGGCCGCTTAACGGACTTCGAATCTTCTGGGCGACGGCTCTTGAACGCTGATCGAGCATTATCTCCATCACTTACTTGGGTGATTTTGGGCAGTGCGCTTGTGGGTGGTCATCTCGTCTCACGGCTTGGCGAAATCCACCAATCCCACGGGCGCGATGCCCCTTCGGCAACGTCGATCTGCGGCCGGAACCCAAGGCACCTCTCGAGCCGCTCGGTGCTGGCGTATCGTGAGCATCTCCGACTCTGGTCTTGGACTGGTGGTGAGGTTTGCCTTCGCGCCGGCCAGGTGTTCAAGCTCCTCGATGAAGTCGGCCAAGGCGACCGGCTGGCCTCTGCCGAGGTTCAAAACCGCGTGGCCTAGCGGTCGGTCGATCGCAGCCGAGAGCCCGAGTACCACATCGGCGATGTGGGTCCAGTCTCGAGCGAGGTCACCGTCGAACAGGGGAACCGGGGTGCCTTTGGTAATGGAGTCGAGAAGCAGCCTTGGCATCATATACGGTCGTCCACGCTCCCCATAGACCGTGAAAAAGCGCATGATCGTCGTCTGCAGTCCATAGAGGCGTGCGTAAGTTCCAGCCAGTATTTCAGTACTCCGCTTGCTGGCTGCATATGGGTGTAGGGGTGAGTCGCGGGGTCGTCTTCGACGAATGGAACCTGCTTTGTATGGCCGTATACGGACGAGGTCGAAGCGAGTACGAGTCGTTCGATGTCGACAGCCCTGCAAGAATCGAGAATATTTTGCGTCCCAATCACGTTGGTCTCGAAGTACTGCCTAGGATATCGAACACTATTGCGAACACCTGCTTTTGCGGCAAGATGAACGATCACATTGGGTCTGTGAGACTTGATCAGTTTGGCGATGTCCTCGTACCGACGGATATCGCACGGTCGGAAAGTCGCCCCAGCTGTCTTCGTCGCTAGGACGTTGGCTTCCTTCTCGTACCGCGAGTAGTAGGCATCGAAGTTGTCCCACACCGACCACTTGGCGTCCCTCTTGCGCAAGAGATTCGCCTAGATGACTCCCGATAAAGCCGGCAGCCCCGGTAATAAGTATCTTTTCTGCAGCATCGGAGCAAGCGAATGTATCAAAGTCAGCCATCTTGGATTTCTCCTTGGGGGTGATCTGTAACTTGTCGAAAAGACGCATCCGGTATCGGGCGGATAGCTGCCGAAGAGTATGGATTTGGGAGTGCCAGTTGGCGGGCCTGCGTTTTGATGACTGGCACGTCAAACGGCGTGCCTGGGTACTGGCGGGTGGGCGCTTGCATGGGGCGGGCGGGTTGGCCGATACGATTTGAGCCCGGGAACCGCTCTACCGTGGCGTGGTCCTTGGCCGACACACCCTCACGTTTGACTACCGGCGCGATAGTACGGAATAGAATTGCGAGATCGGCCTGCAACGAAAGATGCTCGACGTACTGCACATCGAGTTCTAGTCGATAGTCCCACCCGACCTGGTTGCGACCGTTAACTTGGGCAAGCCCGGTGAGGCCAGGACGAACCTCGTGGCGGCGAGCCTGACGCCCGCTATAGAGCGGGAGATACTCAGGAAGTAGCGGCCGTGGTCCGACTAGGCTCATGTCGCCGCGAATAATGTTCCATAGTTCGGGTAATTCGTCCAAGCTTGTTGATCGCAGAACTCGACCAAATCTCGTAAGGCGGTCGGCATCGTGGCCTGGTCCCGCTCGCATCGTGCGGAACTTGACAAGAGTGAATAGCTTTCCGTTGCGGCCCGGTCGTTCCTGGCGGAACAGCACGGGTCTGCCCATCAAAGCCATGATGATGAGGGCGATCGTGGCGAGCAGCGGCAGGGCCACGACGAGGGCGATGCTTGCGATCGTGATGTCGCCAAGGCGCTTGAGCACTGGATAGAGCGCGACTTTTTGGTTTTGCTGGACGATCGGCCGGGTGTGCGACCGGCTGGCATGGCTCCCGGACCGTGGTATTGGCCTGGATGGCTTGCTTGGCGACCGGGGGTGGGTTCATTGGAGCAGTCCTGAAGCCTCGTGGGTTGGCAGTGGCGTGGCCCCAATGAGACGCTCGGCGGCGATCCGCGAGGTCGAGTCGAGGCAAATCAGCGAGGCGACGGGATCTTCCACCGGCGCGCTCATATGCGGGATCCGCGGGTGGATCTTGGCCACCCCGATGTCGTCATTTGCGACCGGAATCTCATGTAGTTTCTCGCCTGGACGGAGGCCCGTGAACCCGATGTTGGCGCCAGGTCGGAGCAGTCCGCCACCTGTGGTCCGCACCCGTCGGTCCCGGATGTAGTCGGAGGCCGAGTCGACGTCGATCTCCACCGGCTCCCGCCCAAGCAGATCGTCGACCGTCGGAGGCCGAACGTCGGCCACCGTGATCTTGCCCACGAGCTCGAAGGTGGCCGGGAGGACAGGGACCTCCAGACCGACTTCGGCGGCCATAGCTGTTGCCTCCTCGATCAGGGCGGCGTTGGCACCGGCGATCGGGCGCCGCTGGAGCTCCCAGAACCGGCGCCAGACCATGTGGCTGCCGGCCATCGACCCGAAGGCGACGATGCTCCCGATCAGTATTGCCGAACTCGACAGATCCGAATGCCCGTAGCGGAACGCCCGATTGGCGCCGATAGTAGACAGGGTGACCACCAGCCAGGCGGAACCGAGAGCCGAGACGTCTTCGAAGGAGGTGAACCGCCAGTGGTGACGGCAAACGCCGGACCGGCTCTGGAGGAAGATCTGTACAAAGATGGCCGAGATGGCAACGACGGTTAGCTCCGTCCCCACCGAGGGGAGGCCAAAGGCTAACTTCAGCGCCGCTCCAGCCAGCAGCCCCGCCGACCAAGCCGCGCCGTCGGTCAGCAAGGGGAACAGGCGGGGGTGGGAACGCACCCCCGCCGAGCATGGCCCGGACCTGTCGTCGGCCGAGCCGCTGGTAGGTGGTGGACTCCAGGATCACCGTGGCCCCGATGTTCAGGTACTTGGCCAGGATGTCGGTGGCCGACTCGATGAACGAGATGTCCGGCACCCCCTCGGCCAGCGGTGTCGGCACGGTGATGACCGCAACGTCGAAGTTGGCCAGGTGGCGCTCCGACTCGGTCGGCCGGTAGCGACCGGTGGCCAGCGCCGCGCCGACGTCATCGGCCGTCACATCGTCGATGTAGGTTTCGCCGGCCGTGAGGGCCGAGACCTTGCGTTTGTCGAGGTCGAAGCCGATCACGTCGTAGCCGACCTCCACCGCCCGCATGGCCAGCGGCAGCCCGACATAGCCCTGGCCGACCACCACCAGCCTCGGTGGTCGTGGCTCGGGCTGGCGGCCCGGTTGTTGCTCGAAAGCGATCATCGTCATCGTGTGGTTTCCTTCTTGGCGTTCGTGAGGTGAGTGGCGTTGGTGCTGGGCGGTCGGCGGCGGGTCAGCCGAAGATCGCCGTTTCTTCGATCAGGAGCCGTCGGGCTTCGGCCAGGGCCTCGGGGGCCATCGTGTCCAGGGCCTGCATCGGGTCGGCCAGGTCGCCGGTGGTGTGGACGATCCGATCGTGGACCCGGGCCAGACCCACCTCGTTGTGGGCGAACAGGGCCTCGTGGAGCTTCTCCCCCGGCCGCAGCCCGGTGAACTCGACCGTGGCCCCGGGCCGGATCATGGTGATCAGCTGGTTGGCCAGATCGAGGATCTTGACCGGATTGCCCATGTCGAGGATCAGCACCTCCCCGGGGTCGCCGATGGCGCCGGCCTGCACCACGAGGCGGACCGCCTCGGGGATGGTCATGAAGAACCGGGTCGCCTCCGGATGGGTGACGGTGAGCGGATTGCCCTTCTCGAGCTGGGCCAGGAACGTCGGCAGCACCGACCCCCGCGACCCCAACACGTTGCCGAACCGGACCGACAGGTAGGGGTCGCCGGTCCGCTCCGCCGCCGCTGCGGTGAGCCGTTCGGCGGCCAACTTGGTGGCCCCGAGGACCGACGTCGGGTCGGCCGCCTTGTCGGTGCTGATGTTGACGAACCGCTTCACGCCGACCTTGGCCCCGGCATCGAGCAGGTTCTTCGAGCCCAGCAGGTTGGTCTTCACACCCTCCATCGGGTGGTTCTCCAGCAGGGTCAGGTGCTTGAGGGCCGCGGTGTGGAACACCACCTCCGGCCGGTAGGTCTCGAACAGCTCGAAGATCCGGTCCCGATCCCGGATGTCGGCCACCACCAGCTTGTCGGTGTCGAGCAGGGCCCGGCCCTCCATCGACAGCTGCAGCCCGTGCAGGGCCGATTCGTCGCGATCGAGCAGGTACAGCTCCGATGGCTCGAACTGGCTGACCTGGCGGGACAGCTCGGAGCCGATCGAGCCGCCGGCGCCGGTGATCAACACCCGCTTGCCCCGGATGTAGCCAGACACCGAGGCCAGGTCGATCTCGACCGGATCCCGACCGAGCAGATCGTCGACCGTTGGCGGGCGGACATCGGCCACCGTCATCTTGCCCACCAGCTCCGAGGTGGCGGGCAGCACCCGAACCTCCAGCCCCGCCTCCACCGCCAGGGCCGACAGCTCCTGGATGAGGCCAGACGTGGCGCTCGGCACCGCGATCAACAGCACCTCGGCGTTGTGGCGGGCCGCCACCGTGGCCAGATCGTTGCGGGAGCCTTCGACGGTCACGCCGGCGATCTCCCGGTTGGCCAGCATCGGATCGTCGTCGAGCAGGGCCACCGGCAGGTAGGCCGACCCGGGGTCGGACAGCATGGCCCGGATCACCTGGGTGCCCCCGTCGCCGGCGCCCAACACGACGGTGCGACGGAGGTCCTCGGACTTCGGGCGACGCTGGCGTTCCCAGTAGCGCCGCCACACCGCCCGGCTGCCGGCGATGAGGGCGAAGGCGGTGATCGAGCCCATGAGGATGGCCGACGTCGGCAGATCCGACCCGTAATAGCGGAACCAGTAGTTCCCGACCGCCAGCAAAAGCGTGGTCGCCAGCCAGGTGAACCCCAGCGCGGTGACCTCTTCGAAGGAGCTGAACCGCCACCGGAAGCGGTAGATCCCGGTCCGGGTGCCGATACCGGCCTGGGAGACGACGGCAATGGTGCAGACGATGGCCAACTCCTGGACCGCCACCGGCCACTGCAGGGCCAACTTCAACACCGCGCCGACCATCAGGCCGACCACCCAGGCCGCGCAGTCGGTGGTCAGCGGAAACAACTTGGGCCGGGCGTAGACCCATTTCAAAACGGTTGCCAATGCTGAACCCGCCTGCTGTGGCTCGCCTGCGGTCTGTGTGGTGGCCGCCGGCCGTGAAGATGACATGTGCTGCGCTTCCCTCCCCCATCCGAGCGCGCTCAAGCAGGCCTTGCCCGGCCGGTGAGCACGATCGTCTAGGACTCCGTGAAGCACAAGGGTTGCGATGCCCCCGCGCTCTGCTTGCTATCGCCTACGCACTTGGATCGCGACCATAGGTCTATTTCGAGAGTGTTGCAACGACCCTTTGCGCATTATTGCGAATACAAACAAGCGCTTCTTTGAAGCTATTTGCTTGTCGAATCGTGGGGTCTATATGAGCATCGGCGACACCGGTGGCACAGCACTCGAGGCCCAGCACCGACGGCCCAGCACCGACGGCCCACCACCGCGCCCAGCACCGACGGCCCGGCACTGACCGTCCGACTTGACCGCCCGACATTCAGCGGATCGGCTGGCCCCAGCGGGGATCGTCGAACCGTTGGACCTCGATCAGGTGACCGTCGGGGTCGCGGAGGAACGCGTTGTAGATGGCGAACCGCTCGTTCTGCGTCGGCGGCTGCTCCAACTCGACACCCCGCTCGACCAGCCGGGCGCAGAACTCGTCGACGTCGTCCCGGACCAGGGTCACCACCACACCGTCTGGCGTGGTCGGCCGGTCGCCGGACTGGCAGATCCCGACGAAACCGCCATCGGCCACCTTGTACAGCCTGCAGTGGGCCTGCTCCAGCACCAGCGGCAACCCCAGCACACCGTGATAGAAGGCGGAGGAACGGTCGAGGTCGTCGACGTAGACGAAAACCACCAGTGCATCGTTCAGGGCCGAAGCGTCGCTTGCCATGGGCGCAAGCTAGCACCGCCGAAGATGGCGGCAGACGGTTGTCGCTCGGTGGCCGACGATCTCCGACCGTTGCTAGGATCTCGACGTGCTCGGGGAGGCGGTCGGCGCTGCACTCAACACGGAGATCATCTCGGTACGCCACATCAAGGGTGGCGAGTTCCACGATGCCTTCAGGGTGGAACTGGCAGACGGACGCCACGTGTTCGCCAAGACCGACCGGGCCAATACCGCGGACCACCTGGTGGTGGAGGCGGCAGGACTCGACTGGCTCCGGTCGGCCAGGGCCGTGCCGGTGCCGGAGGTGTTGGCGGTCAACAAGAGCGAACCGGGCTTCCTGATCCTGGAATGGATCGACGAGGGTCGGGGCTCGGCCGAGGGCGACGAGAACCTCGGCCGAGCCCTGGCCAGGCTCCACACCTCGGGGGCACCGGGCTTCGGCCGCCAGGACGGTCGGCCGACCGGGCACCTCGAGCTGCCGAACGTGATGTGCCGCTCCTGGCCCGAGTTCTACGCCCACCGCAGGCTCCAACCCCTGGCCAAGCTGGCCTTCGACGCCGGCGCCCTCCCCCGCAAAGCCATCGTGGGCATCGAGCGGCTGGCGAACCGAATCGACATCCTGGTCGGACCGAAGGAACCGCCGGCCAGGCTCCACGGCGACCTGTGGTCCGGCAATCGCATGATCGACGCCGCCGGCCGGAGCTGGCTGGTGAGCCCCAAAGCCTTCGGCGGCGACCGGGAATTCGATCTGGCCATGATGCGGCTGTTCGGCGGCTTCTCCGACGCCTGCTTCGGGGCCTACGACGAGCTGTTCCCCCTGGCCGACGGATGGCGCCGACGGCTACCCCTCTACCAACTGGCCCCGCTCATCAGCCACGCCATCAGCTCCGGCGGTCACTACGTCGGCCGCGTGGAACAGGCCCTGCTGCAACTGCGCTGACCGGGCCGGACCGGCGATCGTCGGGCTTGCGACCAGTGGCGATCGGGCGCCGTCGGTCCGTTGGTCCGTCGGCCCGTGGGCTCAGCCGCTGGTCCGTCGGCCCGTCGGCCCGTCGTCGGTCGGTCCGTCGGCTCAGCCGGTGGGAGCGGGGGCGGTGGTCCACGCCTCGGCGATGAGGGCCAGGCTTTCGAGGCGGTCCGCCAGACCATGGGTCGCGGTGTAGAGCATCAGCTCCGACGCCTCGGTGCGCTCGGCCAGCTCCCGCAGCCCGCTGGTGACCTGCTCGGCCGTGCCCAGGATCGACGAGCTCGGCATCCGCAGGGCATGGGGATAGTCCTCGTGGGCGATGGCCTCCTCCGGCGACAGCAACGGGACCATCCGACCGGTCCGCATACCGAACCGCCGGAGGCGCCCCGGTGCCGACAACCACTGGGCCCGCTCCTCGCTCTCGGCGGCGATGGTCGACGCGGTGACGATCGTATAGGGCCGATCGAGCACCGGTGACGGCTCGAAGTGGTCGCGGTAGATGGCAACCGCTTCCAGGGTGCCGCCCATGTCGAAGTGATGGGCGAAGGCGAACGGCAGCCCCAGCACACCGGCCAACTGGGCACTGAACCCACTGGAGCCCAACGGCACCACCAGCGGCGACGAGTCCAGTACGGGCGTGGCCCGGAAGCTCTCCCACAGCCCGTGCTCGGTCCTGCGGTCGCCCAGCAGACCCATGACGTCGATGAGATGGCGGGGGAAGTCCTCGGCGTCACGGTTGTCGGCCGTGCCTCGAAGGGCCAGCGCGGTCGACCGGTCGGTGCCAGGGGCCCGGCCGACGCCGAGATCGATCCGGCCCGGGTTCATCGCCTCCAGCAGGGCGAACTGCTCGGCCACCACCAGCGGCGCATGGTTCGGCAGCATCACGCCGCCGGAGCCGATCCGGATCCTCTCCGTGTTGGCCGCCAGATGGGCCATCAGCACCGCGGGACTGGTGCTGGCCACCGTCTCCATGTTGTGGTGCTCGGCGACCCAGATCCGCAGGTAGCCGTGGGCCTCGGCATGTTTGGCCAGGGTGGTCGTCGCCTGGAGTGCCTCGGCGCTGGTCTGGCCCTTGGCCACCATCGCCAGGTCGAGCACCGACAGCGGCAGATCGGTCTCACTCGTGCTGCTCATTTGCGCTCCCATCGTCCGACGACCCGGCCTACAGACGAGGCCGGCCGCTACCGTCAGCCTACGGGGCCGGCGGCGGCCCAGGCGACCCGGCCCCCCGCCGCCGCCCACCGACCCGGCGGCGCCCCGGACCAGGCCACGATCGGTCCAGCCCCGGCCACGATCGGCCAGGTCCAGCCTGGCCGCCGTTCTCAGCGACCGGCTTGCCGTTACCAGAGCAGGCGGCAACGATTGGTCTCGCCCGAACCGGGCTTCGAAACCAGCCGCCGTCGGCGCAGCCGGGGCGGCCCCTCCCAGGAGCACCACACCCGTGATCGAGAAAACGATTCCCATCATCACCGACGACGGTTCGATGTCGACCTTCATCGTCCATCCGGAACGAGACGGGCCCCACCCGGTGGTGCTGTTCCTGATGGACGCACCGGGGATGCGGGAGGAGCTGCGGAACATGTCCCGCCGCCTGGCCTCGGCCGGCTACTACGTGATGACCTCCCAGCTCTACTACCGCGACGTCGAGGAGTTCAACGTGTTCGAGACCGGCGACCGGGATCGCATGTTCGAGCTGATGAGCAACCTCAGCAACGCCATGGTGGTCGACGACTGCCGGGCCATGCTGGCCACCGCGGCCGACGATCCGGCCGCCGACGCAGCACGGGTCGGCACCGTGGGGTACTGCATGAGCGGACCGTTCACCCTGATGGTGGCGGCCGGCATACCAGACCAGGTCAAGGCCGCGGCCTCCATCCACGGGGTCCGGTTGGCGACCGACGCCGAAGACTCGCCCCACCGCCATCTGGGACCGATCACCGGTGAGGTCTACGTCGGCTGCGCCGAACACGACGAGCACGCCCCGAAGGAGATGGTCGACGAGTTCACCGCCGCCCTGGACGCCTCGACAACACCGGGCGAGGTCGAGTGGTATCCCGGCACCGAGCACGGGTTCGCCTTCGCCGAACGCCCCCAGTACGACCTCGACGCCTCGGAGCGGCATTGGGAGCGGCTGCACGCCCTCTTCCGGCGAACCCTGCACGGCTGACTCGGTTATCGGCCTGCGACGGCCGGCCCGTAGACTCGGCCGATGGACAACGGTGGACCTGTGGACCACACAGAACCGAACGTTTCGACCGAAGGGCCGGCCGGCGACCCGAGCGGCGTGGTCGTCGTGCCCTGCCGAGACCTCGACACCGCCATCGACGGGTACCGGGCGGTGGGGTTCCAACTGCGGGCCATCGGGCCGGCCGACGACCCGACCTGGGCCGAATTGGCCATACCCGGCGTGACCCTGGTCCTCGACGGCGCCGCCCCCGAGCCGGAGGCCGGGCCGTTCATCAAGGTGTTCGACCACCACCGGCCGGACAACACACCTCCCGAGGTGCTGGTGGCTGCGGTACAGCCGCCGATCATCATCCCCGACGTCGACCAGCGGCTCGTCATCAGCCACGAGACCGCGGCCGGCTGGAACACCGGCCGGGCCGGGATGCTCTACCGGGACCTCCTCCCCGACCGCCACGGTGGCGCGTTCATCGCCTCCCACATCCACATCCCGAACGGGGGCCCCGTCCCCGACTACGTGCACTTCCACGACGTGGCGTTCCAGATGATCTTCTGCCACCGGGGCTGGGTTCGGGTGGTGTACCAGGATCAAGGTCCACCGTTCGTCATGGAACCCGGCGATTGTGTGCTCCAACCGCCCGGTATCCGCCACCGGGTACTGGAGGCCTCCGACGATCTCTACGTGGTCGAGATCAGCTGCCCGGCCGCACACCGCACCAACCTCGACAACGACATGGAGCTCCCCAACGTCAGGCTGGAGCCGAACCGATCCTTCGGCGGCCAGCGCTTCGTCCGCCATGTCTCCACCGATGTCGCCGCCCACCGCCGAACCGGCGAGGCGATGCACATCGACGACACCGCCATCTCGGCCGCCACCGGCGGTATGGCGTCGGCCCGGGTGCTGACCGCCTCCGAGGCGGTCGACGATCCGTGGCCGCTGGCCCACGATCGGGACCTGTTCCTGCTGTTCGTTCTCTCCGGGGAGGCCACCCTGGCCGACCCGGGCGGGCGACGAGAGCGGTTGGGCGAGGGCTCCAGCGTTGCGATCCCTTCCGCCGATGCCGCCGGTGCCGCCGGTGCCGCCGGTGCCGACACCGGTTACGCGCTGACCGGGCTGAGCGCCGGCACGGCGCTGCTCGAGGTGACCTGCTCGGTTCCGGACGAACCGCCCCGGTAGCGCTCGGCGTTCCTCTTCGTCCCGCCCCGTGCGTCCGTCGGTTCTCCTCTTGTGCCCCAGACCGCCATCGGACTCTTGCTGCGATCTCGGCCACTCAGCCAGCTCGACCATGTGTCGCGGTCGGGATACAGCGTCGACGAAGCCGCAGCGTGAGCTCGGCCGCCGACCACTGCCTCCGGCGTACGCCAGCTCCCGGACGATGCCCTCGGCGACAGCTTCGGCATCGTTGCAGCGTGCCGACGTCGGCGGTCATCCCGATGTTCATCTCCTCGATGAGAAGAACGCATCCTCGGTGGCGTACCATGTCGCAGGCGGCGACCATGTCGATCCGCCGCCGACACAGGCCCCGTGGATCGCGGCGACACCGGCGTCCTGGCCGCTCCATCACCGAAACGACTCCTGGAGCTTCAGCGCCGTCGATCGGAATCCTGTTTCGGCGGCTGTGGTGCCGGTGCTGCCCGCTGCCGGGTCGCGCCGCCGAACCGACGGTGTCTCTGCTCTCTCGGCGGCCTCGCGCCCCTCCCGCCGGGCTCCCTCCGTCTCCGCTCTCTCCGCCCCCCCCCTCCCCGGCCCTACGTGGTCAGTGGCATGGCGGCCATCCAGCCGAGGCCATCGCTGGTCCGGCCGGCCGGCTTGTACTCGGCGCCGACGAAACCGTCGTAGCCGAGGGCATCGATCCGCCGGAGCAGGTCGGGGTAGTCGAGCTCGCCGTGATCGGGCTCGGCCCGGTCGGGAACGGCGGCGATCTGGATATGGCCGATGAGGTGGAGGTGGCTCTCGATACGGCGGAAGACGTCGCCTTCGGTGAGCTGGGTGTGATAGCAGTCGAACATGATCCGGAGGTTCGGATCACCGACGTCGGCCACGATGGCCGCCGCCTGATCGACATGGGTCAGGAAGTAGTCCGGCTGGGCCTGGGTGCTTTTCGGCTCGATCAGCACCCCGACACCGAACTCGGTGCCCCTGGCTGCGGCGTACCGCAGGTTCTCGACGAACGTGGCGCGGGCCTCGCTGCTGTCGGACTTGCCGGCCAGCACGTGCACGAAACGGGCCGACACGTCGACCGCATAGGCCAGCGCCTTGTCGATCCCGGCACGGGCGTCGCCCTCCCGACCGGGAACGGCGGCCAACCCGAACTCGCCGTTTGCCAGATCGCCGCCGACCGTGTTCAGCACCACCATCGGCATGCCGAGCTCCTCCAGCACCAGGGCCACGTCCAGGGCGTGGGTGATGTACGGCCAGTGGACCTCGACCGCCTCGAACCCCGCCGCCTTGGCCGCCCTGATGGCATCGAGAAGCTCCAGCTCCGGCCACAGGAACCCGAGGTTGGCCGACAGCCGGGTCATCGCCGGACGTCGCCGATCGATGTCGACACGGGCGCGGGGTTGGTCTTCACAGGGACTTCAGTCCTCCAATTCGTCCTCGATGTGTTGCCGGACAATAGCAGCAACCGACCGATCCCCAACCAGGCCGAGCGCCTCGGCCCGCTCCGCCACGATCGACGGCGGCCAGGAGTCGATGATCCGTTGCACGTCGGGGTCGGGAAGAAACGACACCGTGCCGAGATCACGGCCGCCGGCCTCGGCCCTCGTCGCCTCGATCGCCTCGGACATCGACATCGCCAGACCGGGCAACAGGACCGTGCGGTCCGGCCCCAGGGCGGCAGCGTCGAGCTCGACGATCCGAACGAAGGCGTCGATCACCCGGCGGGGTGAGATGACCGCCATCACCGTGTCGGCCGACACCGGGCAGACCATGTCGATGCCCTGCAGCGGCTCCCGGACGATCCCGGAGGCGAACCCCGAGGCGGCCAGGTTCGGTTTTCCGGGACGGACCACCACCGTCGGCAACCGGAGGCCGCGACCGTCGATGAAACCCTTGCGGTGGTAATCGTTCAACAGGAGCTCGGCGGCGGCCTTCTGGACGCCGTAGGAGGTCTCGGGGCGGAGGGCCGTTGCGTCGACCACCGGGTTCCCGGCGCCGGATCCGTAGGTGGCCAGCGAGCTGGTGAACACCACCATCGGTGGCCGGCCGGTGGCGTCCGCGACCTCACGGCAACGTTCCAGCACGGCGATCGTGCCAAGCAGGTTCACCGCATAGCCGAGATCGAAGTTCTGTTCCGCGCCGGCGCTGACCACCGACGCCAGATGGAACACCGTGTCGACATCGTCGGTCATCATCTGCTCGATGAACGAGCGATCGGTGACGTCGCCGGTCAACAGTTCGAGACGGTCGTGGTCGAGCTTCCAATCGGCGGGCGGCGGGGCCCGGTCGGCCAGCACCAGATCGATGTCCGGGAGATCGGCCACCAACCGCTCGGCCAGCTTGCGGCCCAGGAACCCGCAACCGCCGGTGACGAGGGTCCTGGCCACGGCCGAACCTCAGCCCCGCCCGACGAACGGCATGGCGTTTGCCATCACCGTCATGGTCAAGACGTTTGCTTCCGGCGGCAACCCGGCCATGTAGACAACGGCCCTGGCCACGTCGTCCACCGCCATCCTGGCCTCGGGCCGGATCGAGCCGTCGGCCTGCCGGATCCCGTCGTTCATCGGTTCGGTCATCGGCGTCGCCGCATTGCCGATGTCGATCTGGCCGCAGGCGATGCCGATGTCGCGCCCATCGAGCGACAGCGACTTGGTGAGACCGGTGATGGCGTGCTTGGTGCTGGTGTAGGGAGCCGAGTACGGCCGGGGCGTGGTGGCCGAGATCGAACCGTTGTTGATGATCCGACCCCCCGGGGGGTCCTGGTTCCGCATCTGGCGGAACGCCGCCCTGGCGCACAGGAACGCCCCGGTGAGGTTGACGTCGACCACCGCTCGCCACTGCTCGACGGTCAGCTCATCGATCGGCACCGGTGGGGCCCCGATCCCGGCGTTGTTGAACAGCAGGTCGAGCCGACCGAACCGCTCGACCGCGGCGGCGAAGACCCGCTCGACGTCGTCGGGGTCCGACACGTCGGCCGCGATCGCCAGCCCGGGGCCGGCGAGCCGGCCCACGGTCTCGTCGAGCGTTGCCGTGGTGCGGCCGGTGACCACAACCGACCAGCCGTCCTCGCTCAGCGCCGAAGCGCTGGCCCGCCCGATCCCGCTTCCGCCGCCGGTGATCAGCGCCACTCGCTCCATGGAACCCCCATCGTGAGGTGGTCTGGTTTTGTGAACTCGGATTGTCTGGTGGACAGTCTTCCACGGCCCGGCCCGGCGAGACAATGGCTGGGTGGGCAACGATCGTGGGGCAACGCTGCGATGGCCCGACCACGACCGGACCCGTTGCGTTGGGCCCAGCCGGTGGTAGTCATACAGACATGGCGACAAACGCGAACGTCTCGGCCATGCTCGACGAGCTCATCACCCTCACCACGCTGGAGGAGGAGAGCCCCCAGTCGTTCAAGGTTCGGGCATACGAGAACGCCAAACTCGGCATCGAGGCCCACGGCCAGGACATCACCGAGCTCGAGCGCGGCGCAACTGACCAAGATCAAGGGGGTCGGCAAGTCGACCGCGGCCAAGATCAGGGAATACCTCGAAACCGGCACCGTCGAGAAGCTCGACAAGCTGCGAACCAAATACCCGCCGGCATTCGTCGAACTGTCGAAGATCCCCGGTCTCGGACCGAAGACGCTGAAGCTGGTCCGCAGCGAGCTGGGCGTCGAGGACGTCGAGGGCCTGCGCCAGGCCATCGCCGAGGAGAAGCTCCGGGAGCTTCCTCGCATGGGGGCCACCAGCGAAGCCAAGATCGCCAAGGCCATCGAGCGACTCGGCCTGACCGGCAAGGACCGCCGGACCCCCATCGCAGACGCCCTCCCGCTGGCCAAGCGGCTGGTGGCGGACCTGTCGGCCCTGCCCGAGGTGGCCAAGGTCGAGTACTGCGGCAGCCTGCGGCGCATGTCGGAGACGATCGGCGACATCGACATCACCGTGGCGTCGAAGAAGCCCCAGGCGGTGATGGCCGCCGTCGTCGACCACGCCGAGGTGGCCGAGATCGTGCTCAGCGGCGACACCAAGACGTCGTTCCTCACCGCCGGTGGGCTCCAGGTCGACGTCCGGGTCGTCGACCCGTCACAGTTCGGTGCGGCCACCCTCTACTTCACCGGCTCCAAGGCCCACAACATCGCCCTCCGGCAGCGGGCCATCGACCGGGGGCTGCTGCTCAACGAGTACGGGCTGCTGCGGGAAGACGAGGTTGTGGCATCGAAGACCGAGCAGTCGATCTATGAGGCCCTCGACCTGGCGTTCATTCCGCCACCGATGCGGGAGGCCACCGGTGAGGTGGAGGCCGCAGCCGGAGACGGGCTGCCGGACCTGGTCCAGCTGTCGCACATCAAGGGCGACCTCCACTACCACACCGACCGATCGGGCGACGGCCGATCGTCGCTGGCCGACATGGTGGCCATGGCCGCCGACCGGGGCTACGCCTACCTGGCCATCACCGACCACGGCGAGGATCTGGCCATCAACGGCTCGACCAGGGAACAGATGCTCGAGCACCGTGACAACATCCACGAGCTGCAGGAGCAGTACCCGAAGATGACCATCCTCTACGGTTGCGAGCTCAATATCGGCGGCGACGGCGGTCTCGACTACGACGCCGACTTCCGGGCCATGTTCGACTACACCGTGGCCTCGGTCCACTCCCATTTCGACCAGCCAGAAGCGGACCAGACCGACCGGCTGATCAGGGCCATCGAGGATCCGACCGTCAATTCGATCGGGCACCTCACCGGCCGCTACATAGGACGGCGGCCGGGCATCGAGCTCAACGTCGACAAGATGCTCGATGCCCTGCTGGCCAACGACGTCGCCCTGGAGATCAACGGTGCCCTGCAGCGCCTCGACGCCGCATCCGACGTGGTCCGCCGGGCGGTGGACCGCGGTGTGAAGCTGGTCATCAACACCGACAGCCACCACGTCTCGGAGCTTGGCCGGATGGAGTACGGCGTGCTCACCGCCCAACGGGGCTGGGCCCCCAAGGAGCTGGTGGTCAACACCTGGTCGAAGTCGAAGTTCCTGGGTTGGGTCGGCGAGCACCGCTGACCGTTCGTCAACTGTCAGCCACCACCGTTGAGCAACTACTGTTGCCGCGATGCTGAGCTGGAACGTCGGAAACGCCACAATCACCTCGGTCGTCGAGTCCGAAACGCCGACCTCGCCCCGGTTCCTCTACAAGGACATGGGCAAGATCGACGTGCTGGAACGGGCCAAGGAGGCGCCGTGGCTCCGTCCCCACTTCGTGAGCGACGAGGGCTACCTGCTGCAGAAGATCCAGTGCCTGGTGGTCGAGCTCGGCGAGCTGAAGATCGCCGTCGACACCTGCGTCGGCAACGACAAGCAGCGGACGAACGAGCTGTGGGCAAACCTCGACGGGCCGTTCCTGGTCGATATGGAAAAAGCCGGCTATCCCCCGGACGACATCACCCACGTGGTCTGCACCCACCTCCACGTCGATCACGTGGGCTGGAACACCAGGCTGGTCGACGGCGAATGGGTGCCGACGTTCCCCAACGCCCGCTACATCTTCGTCGACGCCGAGTACTCCCACTGGCGGGACCAGCCGAGCCTGTTCGACGGCGAGGATCCCTTCACCGACTCGGTGGCCCCGGTGGTCGACGCCGACCTGGTGGACATGGTGGCACCGGATCATCGCCTCAGCGACGAGGTCTTCTTCGAATCGACCCCGGGCCACACCCCCGGCCACATCTCGCTGGTCGTCGAATCCGAGGGTGACCGGGCCATCATCACCGGCGACATGCTGCACCACCCGATGCAGCTCGCCGACCCCACCCTGTCATCGATGTTCGACACCGACCCGATCGAGTCCCGAGCCACCAGGGAGCGGATGTTCCCCCAGTGGGCCGACGGTGAGACGTTGGTGATCGGCACCCACTTCGGTACCCCGACCGCCGGCCGGCTGATGGCCGACGGCGACGGGTTCCGCCTCGATTGGAGCTGAACGGCCATGCGAATCTCATCGGACGACATCGACACCGCCTCGGTGGACGCCGCCCTCGGCACCACCCGGGCGGTCCGGTTCCGCCTCGACCTCGAGCGAGACGTCGATCAGCAGATCATCCTCGATTGCATCGACATCGCCGAACAGGCCCCGACCGGCGGCAACCAGGGCAGCCGGCGCTGGCTGGTGATCCGCGACGAGGCGCTGAAGGCCAGGTTGGCCGAGCTGTACATGGCATCGGCCGGCCAGTGGATGGTGGACGCCCGCGACAAGCTCGGAGGCACCGGCCACCGCAATGAGAAGGTGATGGCATCGGCGGCCCACCTGGCAGAACACCTGGCCGAGGTGCCGGCCATCGTCATCCCCACCATCATCGGCCGCCACGACAACAGCGGCCGGCCGGGGCTGTTCGACTCGGTGATCCAATCGGCGTGGAGCTTCGCCGTCGCCCTTCGAGCCCGGGGCCTCGGCACCGCCTGGACCACCGCCATCCTCCAGGCCGAGGACGACATCGCCGAGCTCCTGGACATCCCCGAGCACATGACCCAGATCGCCATGTTGCCGGTGGCGTGGACAAAGGGCACCGAGTTCAACACCGCCCCCCGATACCCGGCGAGGGACATCACCTACTTCGACAGGTTCGGCCGCATCTACGACTCGGGACCGAGCTCGCCCATCACGCTGGCCGACGGGCCCGGCACGGTGGTGGAGGTCGACGTGAAGGCACCGATCTCCCGGGTGTGGGAGCTGGTCTCGGACATCAACATGCCCGCCGCCTTCAGCGAGGAGTTCGTCGGCGCGGAGTGGGCGGACGGCCACGACGGACCGGCGGTCGGAGCAAAATTCGTCGGGTCGAACACCCACGAGGCCCGAGACCCGTGGACGGTCCCCTGCTTCATCAACATCCACGAACCGGAGAAGAGCTTCGGTTGGGTGACCTCCGATCCCGACAACCCGGGCGCCCGGTGGCGCTTCGATCTGGAACCGATCGCCGGATCGGTTCGGGTTCGCTTCACCCTGAACCTCGGGCCGGGCCCGTCGGGGATCACCCAGGTGATCGACGCCAGACCGGATCTGGAGGCCAGGATCCTGCACCGGCGGATCTCGGAGCACCGGGCAAACATGCAGCGGGTGGTCGACGGCCTGGCCGGGCTCGTCTGACCACCCGGCCGCCTGGCGCAGCGGAACTCGATGACCGCCCGGCCATGGCCTGTCGCGCTGCTTGGCAGTCGACCTCGCATATCGATGCCGGTACTACGTGCCCTGAGAGACCGACCGTCGTAGACTCGGCCTTGTGGGTTCCGAGGAGCACTGGGAAACCGTCTACCGCACCAAGACATCTGAAGGCCTGGGCTGGTATGAGCCGAAGCCGTCCACCCTCGATCTTGTGCGTCGCTTTTCGCTTCCCTCGGACTCGATCATCGATGTTGGAGCCGGCGACAGCCGGTTGGCGGATGAGCTGCTCCAAGCCGGCTACGACGACATCACCATGCTTGACCTCTCCGAGACGGCTCTCGACCGGGCTCGGTCTCGCCTCGGATCCGCCGCTCGCAGAGTGACTTGGATACAAGCGGACGTGACGAGCTGGACACCCACTCGGCGTTGGAGCCTGTGGCACGACCGAGCGGTGTTCCACTTCCTGATCAGCGACGAAGATCGACAGGCATACAAGACCGCATCCCTGCAATCACTGACCGCCGACGGAAAACTGATTGTCGCGGCGTTCACCCTCGAAGGCCCTGAGCAGTGTGCGGGCCTGCCAGTCGAGCGCTACGACGCCCACCGACTGGCGGCGGTTTTCGATCCCGAGTTTCGATCCATCGAACACCAGGAGCTCCAAGCTCGCAAAACGAACGTTGGCGACCAACGCCCCTACGTGGCTGTCGTCCTCCAGCGGGTCTGACCGGGTGCCAAGCCCCACCGACGACCGGTTACGTCTCTGGCCAGACACCCCAGGGCCAGTACGGTCACTTCCGCTCGACGGGTCAGCACCCAACCCCCACCCCGGCCCGGAGAATGTTGACTCGTGCATCGTCGGCCGGGGCCCGATCAAGCCTTCCGAAGATGTTGCCGCCGAGGACGATGGGATAGGCGGTGCCCGAGACGCACTCGTCGAGCACAGTGGAGACCTCGAGCCGGTCGCCGTAGAGCGCTTGGAGCTCGGGCAACGTCGTCCCGATGCCGGCTCCTTCGGCGGTCGCGAACGTGGTGCCGCCGTCGGAGCCGAAGTACTCCCAACCGACGAACCGGCTTGCGCCGCTGTAGCTTTCGGCGGCGGGCGTGTCGAACCCGACGAACAGGCCGAGATCGTCCCATCCGACGAACTCGACCCAGTCCGCTTGGCTTCCGGTGGCAGTGGGCGACGACCCGATCAGCGCTTCGAGTACGGGGATCACTGCGTCCGCATCCTGTCCGAAGTCGACCACGCCCAGCCCGTCTCCTCGAAGCGTCACCGACCCGGTGGCCGGTTGACTGGGGGGCGACGTCGCTGGACCGGTCTCAGACGACGTCGTTGACGAAGGCGACGTGGCCGTCGTACCGACTCCGGCACCGTCCTCCGCTCCGCACGATGTGAGAACGAGGGCGGCCAGGACCGCAATGGAGATGAGGGTTCGCATGGTGTAGGCCTCTCAAGACAGCAAGGGAACCAACGCTTCAGCATGAGCTTCACCGTTTCGTCCGAGCTTCAGAAGGGTCGAAGGTCAGGAAAAGAAGCCCAGGTGGTCAACGGCGTGACACCGACCCTCATGACGCTCGGCGGAGCCGCCGGGTCGTGGCGCCGATGAACCCTGAGGACCTTTGACTGAATGAACCGAGTAGGGCCGATGCTTGTATCTCCAGGGCCGAAGGCGAATCCTTCGCCCCTCAGCCGCTACCGCCGGTCGGATCCAAAGAGCCCCATTCATCGGTGCCCTCGCCGGGGGCGCTCACGATCTCGAGTCGCAGCGGCTCGAGAGCCTCGAGCACTTCGGCGATCCGTGCTGGCGTGGCTCCGAGTTCAGCGAGGGTCTCGGCGAGGTGCCCGAGGAACACGTCGAAGTCAGTGTCGGTGATCTGGAGATGAGCATGAGCAGCCCTCATGTCACGACCTTCGTAGGCGTCGGGACCGCCGAGCGCCGCCGTCAGGAACATCCGTTGAAGGGTCTTGAGCCTGGCCACGTCGGTGTGCTCGAAAAACACTCCGATGATCGGGTCGGACTTGAGCCTCGCATAGAACTTCTCGACCGCTTCAGCAACTAGATTGTCGCCGCCGATCGTGTCGTAGATGGACACCGTTCTCCTCCTGGTCGTTTGGTCAATGCTAGAAGATCGAGAGCGGAGCTGAGTTTCGGCCGCATGAATTGTGCCCCATCCGATTCCTGGGGCTTCCGCACGCCGACCACCACCGGGTTGCCGATCTCGGCAACCACGGCGGGTCACAACTGGCAGACTTGGTCCATGACCCCGACGCTCGAATTGGTCCTCGACTGCGCAGACCCCGACCGGGCGGCTGCGTTCTGGGCTGCGGCGCTCGGCTACGTGATCCACGGCAAGGCCGAGAACTACCGATCGATAGTGGACCCAGACGGCGTTGGCCCCAAGCTGATCCTGCAGGGGGTTGACGAGCCCAAGACCGTCAAGAACCGCATGCATCTCGACATCCACAGCCCAGATATCGAGACCGAGGCGGCCCGGCTTGTCGAGCTCGGCGGCGTCCGGTTGCGGGAGGAACCGTTCGTCGAGCACGGGACAGCGTGGATCCTGATGGCTGATCCAGACGGCAACGAGTTCTGCGTGTGCCAGGCCTGAGCGCCGTCGTCGCTCCGGATCTGATCGGTGTACCCGATCGGCACGCGTGACGGACGGGTCCCGGTCATCAGGGCTCGGTTGGCAGCGACGCGTCCCTACATGGTGAAGCGCAGGTTTCTGGCCGCCTTTTCGCCCCACTCCTGATCCCCTGACCAGGTGATCCGCCCGGCGTCGATCTGGGCCTGGGGGTCGATCCGCCCGCAGGCCAGTTGCACGAAGGTCAACGAGTCGGTCGTGACCTCCACCGATGGATCATCGAGGTGATCGACACCTGCGGCCCGACCGTCGACCGCGGCAAAGATGTCCCGCGTCACCGGGCCGGTCAGGTGGAAGGCGACGCTCATGCCGTCCGGCAGGCCGATCTTCTTGCCGACGATGTAGCCGATCGAACCGTGGACCTCGTCGACCGCGCACTCGGCGGCCGGGCCGCCGTCGTCGGTGGTACGGCCGAGCGGGGTGGTGATGTCCCGTTCGTGAACCCAGAAGTCGAAGACCCGGATGTCCATGAACCGGTGATAGGTGGCGGGACCGATGGGGGTCATCGACGGCGCCGCGAACTGCTCGTCGGTCATCGCCGCCAGATCGTCGCGGCGGTCGCCGAACACCGCCGCGGTTTCGGTGATCAGCCGATCGGTCGACCAGCCTGCGGCCTCGGCGGCGAAAGCGCCGACCTTGTCGAACGGGAGCGGCGTCTCCGCCGACTCCGGCTGCCAGCCCAGCAACATGTTCTCGATACCGACCAGGTGGACGATCACCCCTCGCGCATCCCAGTCCGGGCACAACGACCGGGTCGACCAGTCCTCAGCCGACAGCGACTCGATCAGCGCCTCGGTGGCGGCGAAACAGCTCTCGAGATTCTCGACGGTCTGGCTCCGGGATCGCATCGGTACTCCCCTAGTTCATCGATCGACGACGCGACGATGGTCGGCGCCAACGAAGATCCTGGCAGGTGCCACGGCGGCCCGTCCAATGATCGCGCCGTCCAACCGGACCCTCGGTTCGGCGGCCGGCCGCTCCCCGGCGCTACCGGGCGCTGGCGCCGCCGTCGACCGTGATGGTGGTCCCGGAGATGTGGCCCGCCCGCCCGGAGGCCAGGAACACCACGACGTCCGCCACCTGGGCCGCGGTGGCCGGAGCCGGATCGGAGGGGATCAGTTCCTCCCACCGCTCGGCATTTCCCAGGGTGCGCTCCGCCGATACCCGCAGCAGGGCTTCCATCCGGTTGGTCATGGTCATGCCGGGGTTGACACCCACCACCCGCACCCCGTGTTTCGTCGACGTCGCTCCAAGGGCCTTGGTCAACCCGACCAGCGCCGAGTTCCCGGCCGCCCCGGCCACATAGTCGGCCCGAGGGTGGTCGGCGGCGGCGCCGATGACGTTGATGATGACGCCCGAGCCCCGTTCGATCATCGTGGGCAGCACCAGCCGACAAAGGTTGATGTAGCCGAAGACCTTCAGATCCCAGGCCGACCGCCACTGCTTCTCATCGATGGCATCGAGGGTGCCGCCGGGGATGGCGCCGGCGTTGTTGATCAGGATGTCGACGTCGCCAACCACGTCGACCAGGGCGACTTGATGCTCACTCCGGCCCAGGTCGCAGGAATGGCTGGTGACCTCCACGTCGTAGCCGGCCCGCAGCGCCCTGGTTGCCTCCTTGAGCGGCTCGACCGTACGGGCGGCGATGGCCAGGTGTGTGCCCTCGGCGGCGAGACCGTGGGCGCAGGCCAGCCCGATGCCCTTGGACCCCCCGGTGATGAGAGCTCGCTTCCCCTGCAGGTTGAGTTCCATCCCCGCCCTAAGCTATCGACGGTTCAACCGTTGTGGGCCGGCGATCGACGGGGATCTTGGCCAGCAGCACCACGCCGGCGCTGACGATCGTGGCCGCGGCGGTCATGGTGAACGGGATGGTGTAATCGCCTGACCGATCCTCGAGCCATCCGACGAGGAACGGCCCGGCACCCGACCCGGCCTGGGCCGCCAAGCCGATCACCCCCAGCACCGTGCCGAGCGACACCAGACCGAACTTCTCGGCCACCAGCAGCGTCTGCATCATGTAGATGTTGCCGATGGTGAACCCGACGATCAGCACGAACACGTAGGTCATCACCGGGCTCTCGAACAGCAGCACCGCAAAGACCGAACAGCCCTGGATCAGGAACAGCATGGCACTGACCAGCACCTTGTCGAGGCGATCGGCGAACCGGCCGACGACCAGCCGGGCCACCACGCTGCCGAAAGCGGTCGTGCTGAGGGCGAACGCCGCCGCATCCCTGGACCCGAGGCGGTCCTCGAGGAAGGCGATCTGGTGGAGCAGGAAACCGGTCTGGGCCATCAACACCAACAGGAACGCCACCATGATGGCCCAGAACGGCACGGTCTTGGCCGCCGCAGCCCTGGTCCAGACCCGGAGTTGCACGTCGTCACCGAGCGATGTGGCATCGGCGGCACGGTTCGGCGCCCCGAAATCCGGCTTGACACCGACCGTCTTGGGCTCCCACACCAGGACCCAGGCCACGATGGGCAGTCCCACCGCCAGCACCAGTACGCCCAGGACCGGGGCGGCAAGCGACACGCCACCGATGCCGACCAGCCGACTCCCCAGGGGGCTCAACACGATGCCACCCATCGACACCCCGGTTGCGCTGACGCTCATCGCCTCGGCCCTGCGGGTGATGAACCAACGGGCCATGATCGAATTGACCGGGACCGATCCCGCCATGCCGAAGGCGATGGCCTGCACCAGGTACACCACGTAGAGGCCGACCAACGTCGACACCGAACCGAGGGCGATCGCCGACGCACCGATCAGGGTCACCCCGGCCAGCAGGAAACGGCGAGGTCCCAACCGATCGACGTAGGGGCCGAGGAGGAACCCGGTGATGCCGCTGACCGTGAAGTACATCCCGGTCGCCCCCGACACCGCAGTGGTCGACCAGCCGTTCTCCTCCTGTAGAGGCCGGAGGAACACCGCCAGCCCGTAGTAACCGACGCCGACCGTGGCGAACATGAGGGCGGCCACGCCGATGGTGATCCACCAGCCGTAGTGAACCCTTCTGGGGAGGACGCGATAGCCGAACGTCGACTCGGTGAGCAGCGCCATCCGCTATCGGCCCCGCCACCAGGCCGTCGGGGCGAACCCGAACGGTGGTTGGCGGTGCCGACACCGGCAACGGGCGGCCATGGTTGGGAGAATCCGTCCGATGCCGGTAAAACTACGCCGGTGCCCGGAGACGACGCAAAGATCGAGCGCATCGAAGGGCCACCGATGATCTCGTTCGTCGCCCCGTCCGGCACGGGCAAGACCACGCTGCTGGAAGGGGTCATCGCCGCCCTCAAGGGGCGAGGCCACCGGGTGGGTGCGGTGAAGCACGATGCCCACCGCATCGAGCTCGACACCGAGGGCAAGGACTCGTGGCGATTGCGACAAGCGGGGGCCGATGCGACCCTGCTGATGGGGAGGAACCAGCTGGCCTGGTTCGGCCCAGACGACGGCGGCCCCTCGCTCGAGGCGGCAGTGGCGGTACTGTTCGATCGAGTCGACGTGATCCTCGTCGAGGGGTTTCGCTCGGCCGACCTACCGGTGGTAC
This sequence comes from uncultured Acidimicrobiales bacterium, assembly GCA_963715325.1. Lineage (GTDB taxonomy): Bacteria > Actinomycetota > Acidimicrobiia > Acidimicrobiales > SZUA-35 > JAHELU01. The sequence goes on along the minus strand of CAVQRR010000003.1, from coordinate 368,524 downwards.
TGGTGACCAGACCGGACCATCACGATCCCCGCTGGGAATCGCCAGACCCCGCCCGGGTCCTGGTGACGGTGACCCCGGACGAAGTGGAGCGGGTGGCCGATCTCATCGTCGACCGGTTCCTGTAGCAAGCCTGCTGCGTGAGGGGTTCCCCGGTGGCGAGTGCGAACCTCGGCCGGGGGACGCACTCGTGTGGTCCCCCGGCCGGTTCTCGTCTGCGGCCGTTCACGCCGCTGATGGGGCGATCAACCTGGCCGCGGCCTGCAGTGCGGCTGCGGTGGTCGATCGCAGTCGATGGTTGCGGACCCGGACGGGTCGATCTCGGGCCGCTTCCGATGCAAGGCGGTGGAGCCTCGCCTCGGATTGCAGCTCGTCGTGTCGTGTCCGGGAAACCAGCAACCACTCCTGTGCGTGGTAGTGCATGGCTGTTTCCTTCTGTGAGCGTTGCTTCGGATCACAGCGCTGACTCGCAAGAGTGCGCCGGGAACGGGCACCGCGGTGACCGCTCGGTGACGGTTACACCGAAGCCGAACTCACCGGGACCCGACCGCCTGTCGGAGCGCACCTTGCGCTCGAAGGGGCGAGATTGGATTCATCAAGATGGCACTCCTTTCGGTCGATCGGGGCGTGAAACGCCGGAGACCAGAGCGTGGCATCGATCGCCGATCCGTTCAACCGAATTAACCGGCCGGGGCTCTACGAGGCTCAAGTCGTCGCCCCCTTGTGTCGACAGGGACTGCATGGCCGAGACCACGCCGACACCGGCGAATATTTCTGCTGTCGCCCGCCTGGAGGAGGCCTTGGCCCATCCGGAGCCGATGTGCCTGGCGATGCTGCAGATCTACCCGCCGATCGAACCGGTCCCCGGTTCGGCCATGGAACCGGTGGCCGCCGCCGAACTGATCATGGACGAGGCCGGTCGTCGACTGCGCAACACCCTTCGGGACTACGACGAGCTGACAGAGCTCGACGACAACCGATTCGTACTGGTGCTGCGGACCCTGGCCGACGCATCGGTGCTGACCAGCCGCATGCACAACCTCTACGCCATCATGACCAGGCCCTACCCGGTCCACGACGTCGAGGTCGACGCCGAGGTGTTCCTCGGGGCGGCGATCCGGATCCCCCACGAAACACCGGTCCAACTGGTGACCAGGGTCGACCAGGCGGTGCTGTTGTCACGCTCGGCCAGCCAGCCAGGGCCGGTGATGCTCTAGGTTTCCGGATCGGATCGGGCCCGACCGGGCCTGGTCGGCGCGAACCGCGGACGGTCGAAGATGCCGGGCGGCGACGGCTTGCGCGATAGTGGGTGGCCGCGGCACGCCCCGAGCCGCTCGACCTCGACCGGAGGGCCACGACATGGCTGCATTGCACGAACTCGACGCCACCGCCCAGGCCGAACTGGTGGCCAAGGGAGAGGTCACGGCCCGGGAGCTGGTCGAGGCGGCGATCGAACGGATCGAAGCCCTCAACCCGACGATCAACGCCGTCATCTGGACCGACTACGACTCGGCGTTGGCCGCGGCCGACGCACCGATCGACCGGGACCGACCCTTTGCCGGCGTGCCGTTCCTGCTCAAAGACATCGGTGCAACCCAGGCCGGCCTGCCCCATTGGATGGGCAATCAGGCGCTCAAGGACATGGACCATCGCAGGGACAACGACACCGAGCTCGGAGCCCGGTTCCGCGACGCCGGCCTGCTCACCCTGGGCAAGACAAACCTCCCGGAGCTCGGCAGTTCGCCGACCACCCAGCCCCTGAGCTGCGGACCGACCAACAACCCGTGGGACCTCGATCGGTCCCCCGCCGGATCCAGCGGCGGCGCCGCGGCCGCCGTTGCGTCCGGCATGGTGGCCATCGCCCACGCCAACGACGGCGGCGGCTCGACCAGGCTCCCCGCGGCCTGGTGCGGCCTGGTCGGGCTGAAGACCACCAGAGGCCGCATCCCCGCCCCGGAGGACACGTCCCGGCTGCTCTCGGAGCTGGCGGTGACCAAATCGGTTCGCGACACCGCCAGACTCCTCGATGCGGTGAACGGCGCAACCGACGCCGACCTCTACCATGCCACCCCGCCGGCCAGAAGCTATCAGTCGGTTCTGGGGTCGAAGGCTCCGCCGCTGCGGGTGGCCATGCTCACCGAGGGCGGCCGGTTCAGCGTCGACCCCGAGTGTGTGGCCGCCACCGAATACGCCGCGGGGCTGCTGTCGGACCTCGGCCACTCGGTGGAGCCGGTGTCGAGCGAGGTGCTGCTCGGTCCCTGCCTCGGCGGTGAACGGCCGGATGTGGATGGCCGGGCTGGCCCGCAGGGTGGAGGCGTTGGGCGAGAAGGCCGGGCGGCCACTGACCGAGGACGAGGTGGAGCCGTACAACTGGGCTGCCGCCCAACGGGGCAAGACGATGCTGGCCACCGACATGGCCCAGGCCGTCGAGCAGCAGCAGCTGTGGTCGAAGTCGGTCATCGAATGGGCCTCGGGCTACGACCTGTTGCTGACCCCCACCGCCGGTGCGGTGCCGATGCGAACCGACGAGCTTCGCCCGGCCGAGGAACAGCCGTGGAAGATCGGCTCGGTCTTCGGCCGGATCGGCGTGTTCACCCTGCCGTTCAACGTGACCGGCCAGCCTGCCATCTCGCTCCCGGTGTACTGGACCGATGCCGGCCTCCCGGTCGGCGTCCAGCTGGTCGGCGCCATGGGCCGCGAAGACCTGCTGATCGGGCTGGCGGCCGAGCTGGAGGAGGCCGCCCCCTGGTACCACCGCTACCCGGCGGCCTGAGCTGCCCGCCCGCCTCGGCCCACGCCAACACCCACCGGTCTACCCTGGACTCGTGGAGAGGCGGCCCCGCCATCCTCGCTCAGGGGACCGTGAACGTCGGGCCGTCGAATCGATCGACGGTGGTGAAGTCCTCGACGGGGCCCCGCTTGAGCTTGGTCAGCTGCTTGACCGGGTGACCGATGGGCAACATGGCGGCGATGGCGTGGTGGGACGGCAGACCCAACACCCGCTGGACGTCCGGCTCCCGCCCGGCCAGGTAGGTGGTCAGCACCCCGCCGAGCCCCTCGGCCCTGGCCGCCATCAAGATGTTCCACACGAACGGATAGATCGACGCACCGCTGATCACCCCGACCCGGTCCAGGTCCTTGTCGAAGCTGGCCACCAGCGAGAGGTCGACGGTGACCACCAGCAGCACCGGCACGTCGGCCAGCTTGTCGAGCCCGGGGAAATCGGGGTCGGCGGCGATGGCGGCGTCCATGTCGATCGCGGTCGGGTGCACGCTGTTCCACGGTGACTCCCCGGCCCGCTGCTGCGCCACGTAGATCGCGGTCGTTGGCCGGATCAGCGGCACCAGCTTCTCTCTGGTGGCCCGGTCCTTGAGTACGATCACGTGCCAGCCCTGGCGGTTCCCGCCGTTGGGGGCGAACCGGGCGACGTCGAGGATGCGATGGACCGTGGCATCGTCGACCGGTTCGTCTGTCCAGTCCCGACAGGAGAACGTGGTCCGCATCACCTCGTGAAGCTCCATGGTCAGCGTCCCTCGAATTCCGGAGCCCGCTTCTCGGCGAAGGCCGCGATGCCTTCCCGGCCGTCGTGGGTGCGCATGGCGGTGGTGATCGTCACTCCCTCGAACTCCCCCGCCTCCTCCAGCGGCGACTCGTAGCCCCGGTAGATCACGGTCTTGGCGTGCCCGGTGGCCCAGGCCGGCCCCGATGCCAGCTGCTGGGCCAGCTCGGCGGTTGCAGCATCGACCTCGCCGTCGGGCACGACCCGATTGACCAGGCCCCACGATTCGGCCTCGGCGGCCGTCAGCACCCGGTTGGTCAGCGTCAGGTCGAGCATCCGCCGCAGACCGATGTGGCGGGCCAGGAAGTAGCTGGAGGTGCCATCCGGGGTGACCCCGGCCCTGGTGTATGCCATCGTGAACTTGGCGGACTCACCGGCGATCACCAGGTCGAAGGCGCTGACGATAGACATGCCCGCTCCCCCGGCGGCGCCGCCGACACCGGCCACGAACGGCTTCGGCGTGCGGTTCATCTTGTAGATCGCGCCGTGGAAGTCGACCAGCATGTCAGCCGCCAACCGAGGCAGACCGTCGCCGGCGGCGGCGAATTCCTTGAGGTCGCCCCCGGCGCAGAAGACCTTGCCTTCGGCGGTGACCGACACCGCCTTCACCCCGTCGTCGTGCTCGATCTCGAGCATCACCGCCCGGAGATCGGCGGAGAACGCGGGGTTGACCGCGTTTGCCCCCTCCGGTCGGTTGAACCGGACGTGGGCCACCCCCTCGCTCGTTCGGTAGTCGATCGTTGCAAGATCCATCTCGTTCACTCCTCGGTTCTCAGAATCCATCATCGCTCATTGCGCTCTCACGTTCGTCGTCCCCTGTTCGGGACACCCGACCGGCGACCTGCGGCGAGAGCGCACGCCTAGACGATCTTGCTGTCGGCGGCTCCCCAGTACTCGTCCCGCAGGATCCGCTTGTAGAGCTTGCCGGTGGGAAGCCGGGGCAGCTCGTCGCGGAAGTCCATCGACCGTGGCAACTTGAACTTGGCGATGTGCTCGGCCGCATAGGCCAGCAGCTCCCGGGCCAGCTCGTCGTTGCCCTCGATCCCGGCCTCCGGTTGGACAACCGCCTTGACCTCCTCACCCAGATCCGGGTTCGGCACACCGAACACCGCGACGTCTGCCACCTTGGGGTGCATGATGAGGCAGTCCTCGATCTCCTGGGGGTAGATGTTGACCCCGCCGGCGATGATCATGAACGCCTTGCGATCGGTGAGGTAGAGGTAGCCCTCGTCGTCGACGTAGCCGACGTCGCCGAGGGTCGACCACAAGCGATGGTCGGGATGCTGGGAGGACCGGGTCTGCTCGGGATCGTTGTGGTACTCGAACGGCACCTCGTCCCGCTCGAAGTAGATCGTCCCCGGCTCGCCGTTTGGCAACTCGTTTCCCATCTCGTCGCAGATGTGGATCGTTCCGATGATGGCCTTGCCGACGGTGCCGGGGTGGCTCAGCCAATCATCGGGGGTGCAGAACACGAAGCCGTTGACCTCCGTTCCTGCGTAGTACTCGTAGATGATCGGCCCCCACAGGTCGAACATCTGCCGCTTGACCTCGATCGGGCAAGGGAGCGGCAGCGTGGATCGCCACCTTGTGGCTGCTCCAGTCGTAGCCCTCCCGCTGCTCCTGGGGCAGCTTCAGCATCCGGCTGAACATGGTCGGGACCCACTGGGAGTGGGTGATCTTGAACCGGTCGATGTACTGCAGCGCCTCGGCGGCGTCGAAGCGCTCCATGATGACCGTCGTTGCGCCGAGCGACTGGAACGACGTCGTGAAGCCGAGCGGGGCCGAGTGGTACAGCGGAGCCGGTGAGAGATAGACGCTGTCGGCGTCGGCCCCGAACAGCCCGCTGGCCAACATGACGACGCCTCCGACCGATGCCGGATCGTCGACCTGTAGACCGGTCATGGCCCGCTTGATGCCCTTTGGTCGGCCGGTCGTGCCCGAGCTGTAGAGCATGGCCTCGCCCCGGGGCTGGTTCTCCAGTGGCTCGGCCGGGTAGCCGGCGATGGCCTGCTCGAAATCGTCGAACCCGTCGATGCCGCCGTCGACGCTGAGCAGGACCTCGACCCCGGGGGCCCGCTCGGGGACCTCGGCCATCAACTCGGCCATGTTGGCCGACGTGAACAGCGCCTTCGATCCCGAATCCTGGAGGATGTACGCCGACTCCTCCGGTTGCAGGTACCGGTTGATGGTCGTGAAGTACAGTCCGGAGCGGATGGCGGCCCAGAAGCAGTCGAAATAGCGGAGGCTGTTCTCCATGAAGATCGACACGTGATCGCCGGGTCGCAGGCCGGCCGCCCACAGCAGCTGGGCCAACCGGTTCGATCGATCGTCGAGCTGGCGGTACGTGAGGCTCTCACCGCTGCCGGCCATGATGGCCGCCGCTTTGTCCGGTGTGGTCTCGGCGAAAGTGCCTGGATACATGAGAGCTGCTCCTCCGGCTGTGTGCTGGGCAAAGGATAGAGCGCACGGTGCACTCGCTCCAGACGGACCGGCCGACCGGATCAGACCGAGCGGCACCGTTGATCAGACCGACCGGCCGACCGGATCAGACCGAGCGGCACCGTTGATCAGACCGAGCGGGACCGGCATCAGATCGGGCGGCACCGTGGATCAGACCGAGCGGGACCTCGGACCGGTGCCGATGACCTCGATCAGCGCGTCGGCCGCCGCATCGACGGTGTCCACATCGCAGGCCGCCGTGGAGACCCGGACCGCCGGTCCGCTGCGGGAACGGAACGGCGCCCCGGAACGTATGGCGAACCCCCGTTGCTGGGCGCCGGCCACGACCGCCGCCTCGTCGCCGACCGGGACCCAGACGTTCAGGCCGGACCGTCCCTCGGCTGTGATGCCGGCGTTGCCGAGCCGTTCGATGAACCGTCGCCTACGCTGCGAATAGGCGGCGGCCGCGGCTGCCAGCGTGCCGTCGATCGTTGGTGAGTCGAGCAGCTCGGCCACGATCCGCTGCAGGAGGTGGGACACCCAGCCGGTGCCGACCAGCTGACGGCCGATCACCCTGTTGACCGTGGTCTGATCCCCCACCAGCGCAGCCAGCCGCAGGTCCGGCCCGAGCGACTTGGCCACCGACCGGATGACCACCCAGTGGATGGACCGTTGCGAGACGACGCCGCGGTAGGGGGCGCCGGCGATCGGACCGGCGTGGTCGTCCTCGATCACGACGACGTGCGGGTGGCGGGCCAGGATCGAGCCGAGATCGACCGCCCGCTGCACATCGATGGCCGCGCCGGTGGGGTTCTGGGCCCGGGGAGTGATGACCAACGCCGAGACGCCGTCGGCCAGTGCGGCCCGCAACCCGTCCGCTGTCGGGCCGAGACCATCGATGGCGACTGGCACGGTCCGGAGATTCATGGCGCTCAGCAGGTCAAGCACCGAGGTGTAGGCCGGATCCTCGACCGCCACCCGATCACCGGGCCGGAGGTGGGCGCCGAGGGTCCGCTCGATCCCGTCCAGGGCGCCGCCGACCACCGCCAGGGTCTCGCCGGCAACGATGCCGCCCGGCAGCAGCCCGGCCACGTCTGCCGTCAGGTCGGCGGCCAACAACGACCCCAAACGAGGATCGATCGGTCCGTGACCGTAGAGCACGTGCTCGGCGTCGATGCGTTCGAACACCGGACCGAGGTCGGGCAGGAGCCGTCGATCGGGGTTTCCGGTGGCCAGGTCGATCAAGCCGTCGGGGACCGCCTGATCGGCGGCGCGGGCCGCCACCGGAAGCTCGGCGACGAACGTGCCGCGGCGGCCGTCGCCGTAGACCAGTCCCCGGTCGGCCAGTTTCCGGTATGCGGTTGCCACGGTGTTCGGCGCCAAGCCGAGGTCGGCCGCCGCCGAGCGGACGGGCTCGAGACGGGTGCCCGGCGCCAGCTCGCCGTCGGCGATCCGCCGCTCGACGTCTTTCACGACGTCGGCCGCACCGACCGGCTGCGGCCGCCGGTTCGACCGGGGCCGTGGTTCGCTTTCTCCGTTGCGCTGCCTCACCATGTCGGACTACCTTGTCCAGATCGATCAAAACGGACCAATACAAACAGCTTGTTGTATTGATACAAACTACTGTATTGGCACAATATTGCTCTGATACAGATGAGTCAAACCGGTGGGATCGGACCCGGGGGAAAGGAACGAACATGCTCGAGACCACCGGTTCACCGGTCACGGCGGTGCCTCCGGCCGCCCCCGCCGACGCCCAGGCCCACTTCGCGGCCCTGCTGGCCTACGAGGCGGACTGCTACGACGTTCACATCGCAACCGTCAACGGCGACAAGGACTTCGTGCTGCTCGATGTCCGCTCCCCCGACGCCTTCGCCGCAGGTCACGTGCCGGGAGCGGTCAATCTCCCCCACGGCCGGATCGTGCAACGAAACCTGGCCCGCTACCCGGCGGACACGGTCTTCGTCACCTACTGCAACGGCCCGCACTGCAACGGGGCGGACAAGGCCGCCCGCCGCCTCGCAGAACTGGGTCGCCCGGTCAAGAAGATGATCGGCGGCGTCACCGGGTGGCTCGATGAGGGTTTCCACCTGGTCACCGACGATGCCCGGGAACCGGGTCCCCGAGGATCTTCACATGAGGTGCAACGATGAACACCACCCGGACCGACCGGACGACGGTGAAACGCCTCGGCGAGCGGGGCCGCTACGACCGTGCGGTGATCGACCCGATCATCGACGAAGCGCTGATCTGCCACGTCGGAACGGTCGAGGACGGCCTGCCCATGGTCATCCCGACCCTGCACGCCAGGATCGACGATCACCTCATCCTCCACGGCTCTCCGGCCAGCCGCATGCTGCGCTCGGCCAAGCAGTCCGAGATCTGTGTCACCATCACCCTGGTCGACGGCTTCGTGCTGGCCCGTTCGGCGCTGCACCATTCGATGAACTACCGATCGGTCGTCATCCTCGGGCGGCCCGAAGTGGTGCCGAAGCACGAGAAGGCCGCCGCCCTCGATGCGTTGGTGGAACGGCTGGTGCCGGGTCGGCTTGCCCCATCTGCGGGCCATGACCGACGACGAGGTCAAGGCCACCTCGGTGCTCCGGCTCCCCATAACCGAGGCCTCGGCAAAGGTCCGCACCGGCCACCCGGTGGACGACGACGATGACTATGAACTGCCGATCTGGGCCGGTGTACTGCCGATCGAGACGACCTACGGGCCACCGCTCACCGATCCGGCCATGCGATCTCAGGTTCCGGTGCCGGATCATGTCCTCCACTACGCCAGACCGGGCGGTCATCCCACCACCGATTGACGTTGGGGTCACCGGATTTCCGGCCGGACGTCACCAGGTGACGTTGCGACAGCCCCGATGGGTGTCCGGCTCGACCTGAAAGGTGCCGTGATCGATGCCGTAGTCCACCTGCAGAAGCTCCCGAGCCCGATCGAGCACGTGATGGGCGTCCGCTCCGGCGCTCGTCACCAGATGGGCCGAGGCCGCCTCCATCTCGGAGGTCAACGTCCAGACGTGGAGATCATGGACGTCGCTGACGCCGCGGATGCCTTCGAGATCGGCGTGCAGCCGATCGAGCTCGATGTGTGCCGGCGCGGCCTGCAACAGGATACGGACCGCATTCCGCCCGAGCCGCCACGTCCTGGGCAGGATCCAGATGCCTATGGCGGCACCGATGACCGGGTCGACCCAGGTCCAACCGAAGAAGCGCAACAACAATGCCCCGACGATGACGCCGACCGAGCCGATGAGATCGGCCAGGACCTCCAGGTAGGCGGCCTCGATGTTGATCGACTCCTCCGAGCCGTCCCGCAGCAGCCAGAAGGCCACGATGTTGGCGACCAGGCCGAGCACGGCCACGACGAACATCGGCCCCTCCAGTACCTCCGAACCCGAGCCGAGGCGCCGGACCGCCTCGATCAGCACCCAGACCGCAACGCCGAAAAGCAGCAGCGAATTGACGAAGGCGGCCAGGATCTCCAGCCGGTAGAGCCCGAAGGTGTGATACGAACGCGACGACTCGGCCCTGCGCTCGAATCGATTTGCCAGCTGGATGGCGGCAAGGGCCATACCGAGGCCGATCACGTCGGTCAGCATGTGCCCGGCGTCCGAGAGCAGGGCCAACGAGTTGGTGAGGACGCCGGCGACCGCCTCGACCACGAAGAACACGGCGATGATGACGAACGCCGCCGCCAGCCGCCTCATGTGTCGGGCGCCGGCCCGCGCCAACCCGACCCCGTGGCTGTGGCCGTGGCCCTCGTTGTGGCTGTGGCCGTGGCCCTCGTTGTGGCTGTGGCCGTCACCGAGGCTGTGGCCGTCACCGAGGCCGTGGCCACGGCTGTGATCGTCGTGGTCGGATGACGGCATGGATCGACGGTATCCCGAGGTCGACCCAAGAGCAAGAATCAGTGAGAATGAGACTCGGTCGAGACCTCCCTCGGGCCGGCTGGCCCGACCTCAGGCCGGCTCGGTCACGTAGCACCGCTCGAATCTGGTGCCGAGGTGGGCCAGGAACTCGTGAGAAATGGTCCCTGCGAGCTCGGCCACCTCGTCCACCGGGCGATGTGGACCCAGGAGCTCCACCGGGGCACCGGGGTACAGATGGCGGTCCTCGATGGTGGTCACGTCGATCGTTATCAGGTCCATGGAGACCCGGCCGACGATCGGGACGAGCCGCCCGGCGATCGCCGCCAGGCCACTGTTCGACGCCGACCGCAGGAACCCGTCGGCGTAGCCGACCGGCACCGTGGCGATCCTGGCCTCCGAAGCCACCAGGTGGGTGGCCCCGTAGCCGACGGTCTCGCCGGGACCGGCTCGGCGGACCTGGATGATCGGCGCCTCCACCGTGACCACCGAGCGCATCGGGTTCGCTCTGCCGCTGTCGGGGAACGGGGAACCGCCGTAGACGGAGATCCCGGGGCGGGCGAAATCGAAGTGGTAGGCCGAGCCGAGGAACACCCCGGCCGAGTTGGCCAACGATGCCTCGCCGAACGGGAAGCGGCGGCGGAGCTGGCGGAACAGGGCCAACTGCCGGCCCGACTGCGGGCTGCCGGACACATCGGCCGAGGCCAGGTGGCTGATCACGTGCCGGAGCCGCAAACCGGTCAACAGGTCCGGCCGCCCGGCCAGCCGCTCCGCCTCATCCGGCGGGAGCCCGAGCCGGCGCATCCCGGTGTCGATGTGCAGTCCGGTCGGCAGCTCCCGCTGCTCGGATCGGGCCAGGCGCTGCCAGGCCTCCAGCTGGTCCAGGCTGTTTATGATCGGCACCAGATCGTGGTGGTCCAGGTCCTTGGCGGTGCCGGGGAGCACCCCGTCGAAGACGTTGATCTCCGCCCTTGGAATGGCGGCGCGGACCGTGATCGCCTCGTCGAGGCGGGCCACGAAGAACCGCCGGCACCCCTGGGCCCACAGCGTCTTGGCCACCGGCACCGCACCGAGGCCGTAGCCGTCGGCCTTGACGACACCGGCCGCCGGGACCCCGGACAACTCGGCGAGGATCGTGCGGTAGTTGGCGGCCAGCGCATCGAGGTGCACGGTGGCACGAGGCTTGCTGAGAACGGGGGCGTCACTGGTCAAGGCGACCAGCCTAGGACCGCAACCCGATGTCGGGGCGGGCAGGGCCGCCACGGCGCAACCGGGCCTCGGCCGGCCTAGGTCAGGGCCTTCTCCAGCGTCTCGATGAAGGTCCCGATCTGATCGTCGGTCACGATCAGCGGTGGGCACCACACGATCGAGGTGCCGACACCTCTGATCACGACGCCCAGGTCGAGCATCGTCTTCTTGGTCTCGGCGGAGTCGTGGCCGATGTCGACGGCCCACACCGCTCCCACTCCCCGGTAGCTCTTGATGATCCCGTCTGCCACCAGGGCGTCGAAGCCTTCGACGGTCTTCTTTCCGATGTGGTTCGCCCGCTCGACCAGCCCCTCGGACTCGATCAGGTTGATGTTGGCGATGGCCGCGGCGCACGACGCCGGATGGCCGGAGTAGGTGTAGCCGGTGCGGAGCAGGAAGCCCGGTTCGCTCAGCTCGGCCCCGATCTCCTCGCTGATGATCACCCCGCTCAGTGGCAGGTAGCCCGAGGTGACGCCCTTGGCGAAGGTGATGAGGTCCGGCTTGACGCCGAAGGTCTGGGAGGCGAACCACGAGCCGGTGCGGCCGAAGCCGCAGATCACCTCATCGAAGATCAGCAGGGCGTCGTGCTGTGTGCAGAGCCGCCGCAGCCCCTGCAGGTAGCCGTCCTCCGGTGGCCAGACCCCGCCCGCACCCTGGACCGGCTCGGAGATGACCGCCGCGATGTTGTCGCCATGCTCTGCGAAGGCCTTGGCCGCCTCCTCGATGTTGTCGTTCGGGACCTCGATGAAGTGCGGTACGAGATCACCCCAGCCGTCCCGATTGGGTGCGATGCCCTGGGCCGACGTGCCGCCGAAGTTGGTGCCGTGATACCCGTGGGTCCGCCGGACGATGATCTGCTTGTTGGTGTTGCCCCGCCGCTGCTGGACGATGCGGGCGATCTTGAGTGCGGAGTCGACCGCCTCGGAGCCCGAGCAGCCGAGAAACACCCTGCCATCGGGCATGGGGGACTTCGAGGCGATGAGGGCCGCCGCCTCCCTTGCCCGGTCGTTGGTGAACGGGTCGAACGTGTTGTAGGTCACCAGGGTCTTCATCTGCTCGGTGACGGCGTCGATGATCTCGGTCCGCCCGTGGCCGACCTGGCAATACCAGAGGCTGGCCATACCGTCGATGTACTGTTTCCCGGTGTCGTCGGTCAGCACCGAGCCCTGCGCTCCGACGATGTTGATGAAATCGGTCTCCGGTTTCGACGGCTCCGAAAAGGGGTGGATCAGGGTGCCCGGTACGGCCATGGTGTCCTCGTGTCTCGTGCTGTTTCCCGCTGGTTTCCGTGGTCTCGATCCCAGTGTTGCAGATCGACGCTCATCAGCCCAGCTTCATCGCCCCCGGAGTCCACAGCAGAAATCTCCGGTCGGTGGGAACCGGCGGCCCGTCCGCCACGTCAGAGTCGACATGGGTCACAAAAAGGATCTCCCCCGGAACGACCGAGCGCCGCGCCGGCGTCGATTGGCCGTCGTGGCCTGCCTGCTGGCCTCGGTTCTGGTGGCCGGGGCCTGCGGGGGCGACGAGGTCGTTACCGGATCCGCCGCCGCCGGTGATCGGCAGCAGGCCCCGAACCCTGACGACGGCCAAGACGACGGCGGCGACCCCCCGAGCGACGGCGTCGTCCTCACCGAGTCCCGCCCGGACCTGATCTCGGGCCAACCGGGTCAGATCGATTCGGTGAAGCCGATCGACGACCAGACCCTGGCGGTGCGCTTCAGCAACAGCAGCGAGCCGTGCTCGCTGGCCAACGTCACGACAACCCAAACCCCGACGTCGATCTCGGTGGAGCTCGAAACCGGGCTGCACCCCAACGCCGCCGCCATGACCTGTATCGCCCAGGTCGTCGACTACGAGATCCGGGTCACATTGGACCAGCCGATCGGCGATCGGGAGATCCTGTTCGACCAGAGCTGATCCGGGCCGGGCCGAAGCTCGGCCGGCGGACCATCAGGCCATCGTCAGCCCGCCGGAGACCGACAGGGTCTGACCGGAGATGAACCCGGCGGCCTCGGAGCAGAAGTAGACCACAGCCGAGGCCACCTCGTCGGGTTGGCCGACCCGCTTCATCGGCACCGCCCTGGCCATGGCACCGATCACCTTGTCCCCGTCGTCGCTGTTCGACACGATCTCATCCAGGAGTGGCGTGGCGGTCGGACCGGGGCAAACCGTGTTGGCGGTGATGCCGTTTCGGGCCACCTCCCTGGCGATGGTTTTGGTGAAGGCGATGATGCCCCCCTTCGCTCCCGAGTACACCGCCTCCAGCGACGAGCCGACCCGCCCGGCGTCGGAGCCGATGTTGACGATCCGGCCCCAGCCGGCCTCGATCATCGACGGGAGGCAACCGTGGACCGTACGAAGCGTTCCCTTGTAGTTGACCTCGATGATGCGATCCCAGAACGCCTCATCGGTCTCCAGGAACGGCTTGAGGTCGTCCCAGCCGGCACAGTTGACCAGGATCTCCACCGGCCCGAGCTCGTCGACGACCTGGAGCAGACCGGTCGCCACCGAATCGCTGTCTGCCACGTCCATGGTCACCGCGACGGCCTGGCCCCCCAGCTCGCGGACCATGGCGACCGTGGTTGCCGCCTCGTCCGGTCGGAAGTCGCCAACCGCGATCCGGCGGCCGTCGCGAGCCAGACCGAGGCAGATCTCGCGGCCGATGCCTCGACCGCCGCCGGTGACCAGCGCCACCCGGCCCCCTTGGTTCGAACCGGCATGCTCAGTTGTCATCGTTTGCTCCTGGTGATTGCCGAGACGTCCGCTCCGAGGGTGGGGATCCGTCAGAGCCCGATGGTGCGACACCGGGGATCCGCGACGGACGTCCGAAGACCTCCTCCAGCAGCGGCACGAAATCGTCGATCGCCAGGTTCGGGTAGTCGGGGTCGAAGCAGTTCTGATCGTAGTTGTGGCAGAACGCCACGCAAGCCTCGTAGTGAGGTGTGTCTCGATATTGGTCCCGGGCGTTGCGGTCTCCGCCGAGATGGTGGAAGTAGTAGTAGCCCTGGAAGATCCCGTGGTGGCCGATGATCCAGTGGGTCTCGTCGTCCACGTAGGGGGCGAGCAGGCTGGCCGCCGCTTGGCTGTGGTTCTCCGGTGCGAACCCGTCTGCCACATCGTGAAGCAGTGCCCCGACCACCAGGTCGATCGGCTCGTCGTTTCGCAGCGCTCTCGATGCCGACTGCAGCGAGTGGTCGTAGCGGTCGATCCGGTAGCCGAGCTTCGGGCCCTTGAGCAGCCCGAGCAGCTGCAGCAGATTCGGTACCAGATTGGCTCTGGCATTGGCCTCGAACGCCGGGGTCAGGCGTCGGTAGTCGTCTGCGGTTCCGTCGGCCATGGCGGTCCAGCTCACCGTTTGCATGGCGCCACTGTATTGGTCCGCCCAGTACACGAGCCACCGCATCGCCGACGGGGCTGCGGCCACCGGCCTGGACGACGCGAAACCCCTGGTGACCGGGCCGTCGGCGCTGCGCCGAGGAAGGTCGACGGCTAGGCTTGGCCCACCATGAGCGCAACAAAGATCATCTACACCCACACCGACGAGGCACCGGCCCTCGCCACCGAATCGTTCCTGCCGATCATCGAGGTGTTCGCCGGTGCCGGCGGTGTAGAGGTCGAGACCAGTGACATCTCGCTGGCCGGTCGAATCCTGGCCAACTTCGGCGACCACCTCTCCGAAGAGCAACGGGTTCCCGATGCATTGAGCGAGCTCGGCCGGCTGGCGCTGACCCCCGAGGCCAACATCATCAAGCTCCCCAACATCAGCGCCTCGATTCCCGCAGCTGAAGGCGGCGGTGGCCGAGCTGCAGGCCGCAGGCTACGCCCTGCCCGACTATCCGGACGAGCCGGACACGCCCGAGCTCCAGGAGATCCAGACCCGCTACGACAAGGTGAAGGGCAGCGCCGTCAATCCGGTGCTGCGGGAAGGCAACAGCGACCGCCGGGCCCCAAAGGCGGTCAAGCAGTACGCCAGGAACAACCCCCACTCGATGGGCCAGTGGTCACCGGACAGCAAGACCCACGTGGCAACGATGTCGGCCGGGGACTTCCGCTCGAACGAGGCGTCGGCCACCATGGCCGACGCCGGCGAGTTGCGGATAGAGCTGGTGGCGGCAGACGGGACGACGACCGATCCTGAAGAAGTCGGTGCCGGTGCTGGCCGGTGAGGTGGTGGACGCCACCTTCATGAGTCGAGACCAACTGGTGGCGTTCCTCCAGGCCGAGATCGCCGAGGCCAAACGCCAGGACGTGCTGTTCTCGATCCACCTCAAGGCAACGATGATGAAGGTATCGGACCCGATCATCTTCGGCCACGCGGTCCGGGCCTACTTCGCCGACGTGTTCGATCGGTACGGCGATGACCTCGAGGCGGCCGGTGCCGATCCGAACAACGGGCTCGGCCAGGTTCTGGCCACGGTCGATCAGATGGAGGACCCGCGACGCTCGGAGATCGCCGCCGCCTTCGCCAGGGGACTCGAAACCGGGCCGGACATGGCGATGGTCGACTCCGATCGAGGAATCACCAACCTCCACGTACCGAGCGACGTGATCATCGATGCGTCGATGCCGGCCATGATCCGGACCTCGGGCCAGATGTGGAACGCCGAAGGTCACCAGCAGGACACCAAGGCCATCATCCCCGACAGCAGCTACGCCGGTGTGTACCAGGAGACCATCGACTTCTGCCGCCGCAACGGGGCCTTCGACCCGACGACCATGGGTACGGTGCCCAAACGTCGGGCTCATGGCCCAGAAAGGCCGAGGAGTACGGCTCCCACGACAAGACGTTCGAGATACCGGCCGACGGCACCGTGCGCGTCCTCGACGGCAACGACACTGTCGTGTTCGAGCACCGGGTGGCCCGGGGTGACATCTGGCGGATGTGCCAGGTCAAGGACGCCCCGATCCAGGACTGGGTGAAGCTTGCGGTCACCCGGGCACGAGCCACTGGCGCACCTGCGGTCTTCTGGCTCGACCGGAACCGGGCCCACGACGCCCAGCTGATCACCAAGGTCGAACGGTACCTCCAGGACCACGACCTCGACGGGCTGCAGATCGAGATCCTGTCGCCGGTGGAGGCAACCCGGTTCACGCTGGAGCGGGTCAAGCGAGGTGAGGAGGTCATCTCGGTCACCGGCAACGTGCTGCGGGACTACCTGACCGACCTGTTCCCCATCCTCGAGCTCGGCACCAGCGCCAAGATGCTGTCGATCGTGCCGCTGATGAACGGTGGCGGCCTGTTCGAGACCGGGGCCGGCGGCTCGGCCCCCAAGCACGTCCAGCAGTTCGAGAAGGAGAACCACCTCCGCTGGGATTCGCTCGGCGAGTTCCTGGCGCTGGCGGTTTCGCTGGAGCATCTCGGCCAGGTCAGCGGCAACCAGCGGGCCCAGGTGCTGGCCGACGCGCTCGACGAGGCCACCGGGCGGGTGCTCGAGGAAGGTCGCTCGCCGTCCCGCAAGGTCAACGAGCTCGACAACCGGGGCAGCCACTTCTACCTCGCCCTCTACTGGGCCCAGGCCATGGCGGCCCAGACCGCGGATGGCGAACTGGCGGCCCATTTCGCCCCGCTGGCCGAGGAGTTGGCGGCAAACGAGGATCGGATCGTCGGCGAGCTGAACGGGGTCCAGGGCCAGCCCATGGACATCGGGGGCTACTACTATCCGGACCCCCGGCTCCGGGCCGCAGCCATGCGACCGAGCGAAACGCTCAACGCGATCCTGGCCCGCTACGGCGCCTGAACCGGCCGGCTCGGCGGCCCGGTTGACGATCAGGTCGTCGGGTCCACCGCAACCGATGCCGTCGACGAACCGGACCGCGCCGGCGATGTGCCGTCCCAACTCATGGAGCGAAGTGGCACCACGAGCATCGCCAGCGATACCGCGGTGGTGGCGATCACCGCCACGAGCGCCGGGCGATAACCGGCGGCATCGATGATCAGCCCGCTGATCGATGGGCCGAGCAGCGCACCGATGCCGAGTCCGGTGTAGAAGCCGCCGACCAGCAGCCCCAGGTCCTCGGCGCCGAACCAGTCGGCCAGAACCAGCGGGGCCGCAGTGACCCAGGCCGCCCAGCCGAACCCGTGGAGCAGGGCCGCCGCCGCCAACAGCCAGAACGAACCACCGGCCAGGAACCAGATCACCAGGCCACCGAGCATCATCATGTGTGATGCCCGGTATTGGCGCAGCGCTCCGAAGCGCTCGACTGCTCCGCCGAACGCCAGTCGGGTGGTGAAGCTCCCGAGGCCGATCGTGGCCAGCAGGACGGCGGCTCGGCCCTCGCCGACGCCACGGCCGACTGCGTAGTCGTTGAGGAACGCCAGCGGCGCATAGAAGCCGGGGGCGACCAGCACCACCGAGAGATAGAGACGGCGAAACGGGGCCGAGCGGAACATGGCCAGCGGATTCGCCGTCGTCGCTCCGCTGCGTTCGGCGTGGCCGGTCGATGCCACCGCGGTCACGACGATGACGATCAGGCTCAAGACCGCCAGGAGCCGGAAGGTGATACGCCAGTCCCAGCGGTCGAGCGAGGCCCTGATCAACAGCGGCATCATCAGCGAGCCACCGCCGACGCCGGTGAGCACAACGGCGATGGCCATGGCCCGCCGCTCGGCGAACCGCCGGCCTGCGGCGCCGATCAGCGGTGAGTAGGAGCAGCCGACCGCCAGCCCGGCCAGCGGCATGTAGAACAGGTAGAGCTGCCACAGCGAACCGGCCGTCGACGACAATGCCAACCCCAGCGGGAGGGCCACCGCACCGAAGGCGACCACCGGGCGGGGTCCGTGTCGGTCGGCCAGCCGCCCGCCGACGGCCGAGGACAGATAGTAGAAGAACACCGACCCGCCGAGCAGGGGGGCGACCGTTCCGGTGGTGGTGGCGAACTCCTCGGCCAGTGGACTGAGGAAGAGCCCGAAGGAGAACAGCGTGCCGAAGCCGACGAAGTTGGCTGCGGCCCCCGCGCCGACCATCGCCCAGCCCCGGCGGTCGATCACCCGCCGTTGTCTCGGTGGGCCTGTCCGCTCTCCCGATAGACCCGGGCCAGCTCGGCCACCCCCCGATCGATCGACGACTCGTCGGCGTCGCCGAAACACAACCGAAGCCTGCTCCGACCCCAGGCCGGATCGGCCGACCAGCCGGAACCGGGGTTGAACTGGATCCCGGCCTCAGCGGCGAGCGGGGCGAGCCGATCGGTGTCCGCCCCATCGGGAAAGGTCAGCCACACGTAGATGCCACCCTTTGGCGCCGTGACCTCGACCTCGGCGCCGAACTCCCGGCGCACCGCAGCCACCATACGATCGCACTTCTTCTTCAGAGCGGCGATCAGCCGTTCGACGTGCTCGTCGAAATGGGACGGGGCGTACTCGGCCAGGGTCAGCTGTTCGAGCGCCCCGGTGCCGGCATCGGTCTTGAGCGCCAGCAACTGGAGGACCACCGGCTCGTCGGCCACGATGTAGCCAACCCGCAGGGCCGGGGCGATCGACTTCGAGAACGAGCCGCAGTAGATGACCTGACCCCCACCGTCGTCGAGGGATCGTAGCGTCGGCGGCCGGGTGCCGTCCCAAACCAGATCGGCGTAGCAGTCGTCCTCGAAGATCGGCACGCCGTACCGTCTGGCCAAAGCCAACACCTCCAGGCGCCGCGCCACAGGCATCACCGAGCCGGTCGGGTTCTGCACCGTCGGGATGGTGTAGAGGTACTTCGGTGTTCGACCGGCTGCGGCCAGCTCATCGAGCACCGACGCCAGGTGCCCGACATCGATTCCATCGTCGTCGAGGTCGATGCCGACCCACTGCACCCCCAGTCGCTGGAGCCGGCTGACCATGCCGCCGTAGGTGGCCTGCTCGATCAGCACCGTGTCACCGGGCGACAGCAGCGCCTGGTTGACCAGATCCAACGCCTGCAGCGACCCGGAGGTGATGAGCACCTCGTCGGGCTGGACCGCGGTGTCGGCCCGGACCCCCAGTGTTTCGCACACGAACCGGCGAAGCGGCAGGTAACCGAGCGCTGAACCGCCGAGATTGTAGGTTGCCAGCGCCCGACCCTCCCGTTTGAGCGCGTTGACCGCCGCCTCGGCCAGCCCGCCGAACGGCACGCTGTCGGCGTCGTTGTTGCCACCGACGAAGGCGAAATCCGGTGGGTCGACCCATGGCAGGGCAGGGTCCGGCAGGTCGGACCGGAACGCGGCGGTCATGTCGAAGCCCATCAGTTGACCATCCGGTCGCGACCCTCCCAATACGGTGCCCGCAGCTCGGTCTTGAGGATCTTGCCTGACGGGTTCCGGGGAATCGCCTCCATCCTCTCCACCGACGTCGGGCACTTGTAGTGGGCCAGGTTCTCCCTGGTGTAGGCGATGATCGCCTCCTCGCTCGGGTCGGCCCCGGGAACGGGGGTGATGATGGCCTTGACCGTTTCACCCCACTTGTCGTGGGGCACGCCGATCACCGCCGCATCTGCGATCTCGGGATGGGCCATCAGCACGTTCTCGATCTCGGCCGGGTAGACGTTCTCACCTCCCGACACGATCATGTCCTTGACCCGGTCGTGGATGAACAGGTACCCATCGCGCAGATAGCCGGCATCGCCGGTCCGGAACCAACCCCGACCATCGGCATCGCGGCCCTCGGGGAACGCCTCGGCCGTCTCCTCCTCGTTCGCCCAGTAGCCCTTCATGTTCTGTATCGTCCGGCACCAGATCTCGCCGACCTCACCATCCGGCAGGTCCTGGCCGGTGGCGGTGTCGACGATCCGCAGTTCGACATCGCCCCATGGTCGTCCGGCCGAGCGGAGCAGGTCGGCCCTGGGGCCGCCGGGGTCGTGATCCTCGGCCCGCAGAATCGTGACCCCGCCGGTGGTCTCGGTCAGCCCGTAGGCCTGGATGAAATCGCAACCCATGGCCTTCATCGAACCGACAAGGACCTCCTCGGTGATGGGCGACGCCCCGTAGATCATGGTTCGCAGCGTTGAGAAGTCACAGGCGTCGATTCCCGGTGTCATCAGGAGGAACTGCAGCACCGCAGGAACCAGCAGGGCATTGGTGATCCCATAGCGGGGAATGAGCTCCAGAATGGCGGCCGGGTCGATGTCGCGCAGCAGCACATTGGCTCCACCGTTGTAGAGGCCGACCACCCCCCAACCGCTGCCGGCGATGTGGAACAGCGGCATCGCCACCAGGTTGACGCTGTCGGAATCGAAGGCCCATTCCTCCGATGCCGCAGGCAGCATGGAGAAGAGGTTGTTGTTCGTCAGCTCGACGCCCTTCGGCAGTCCGGTGGTGCCCGAGGTGTAGAGCTGATAGCAGGTGTCGTCTGGCGCGGAGGGCACCATCGGATCTTCGTCTGGCCGGCCCGAGAGCCAGTCCTCCCAGGTGGTGAAGCCGCCACCGGAGCCGATCACGATCGTCGTGGTGACCGTCGGCAGATCCATCTTGGCCAGGTGCTCGAGGAACTCGTCGCCGATCAGCAGGACCTTGGCTTCGGCGTTGCCGAGGATGTACTCCATCTCCGGGGGCGCCAGGCGCCAGTTGACCGCCACCGTGACCGCATTGACCTTGCCGGCGCCGAACAGGAACGGGAAGTACTCCGGAGCATTCTTGTCGAGGAAGGCCACCCGCTCCTGGGGGCCGACACCGGCCGCAAGCAGGGCTTGTGCCACCCGGTTGGATTCGCTCTCCAGTTCACCGTAGGTCCACGAGCGGTCCTGGTAGGACAGGGCCACCTTGTCGCCCCGTTCGACGGCATGGACCCTGGTGATGTCTCCGATCGATTTGATCGCCTCGCTCATGGTGACGCTCCTCGCTCACAATCATCGAACCGACCGGCGCCTGGCAGCGCCGGTGGCCCGCCCCGTCGGGCGGTTCCCTTTCGGCTTCGAGCCCCGTCGCCGAGGCGCAGATCTCTCACCGGGGCTCCAGCATGGCAGCGGCTCGCCACCGCTGTCGAACGGTGGATCGAGCGGTGGATCGAGCAGTGAGCGGGCAGTGGATCGAGCAGTGGATCGAACCCGCTAGAACTCGGTCCATTCGTCCTCGGGGCCACCTTGGTATTCGGGCATCGGCTCGGACGGGTCCCGCCCCGGATGGACCGGCTGGGCCGAGCGGCCGGCGGCACCGGAGCGCACGTCGACCGACGACCGGCCCCGGAGCGGCCGGCGGCACCTGCGGTCGATGGCGCCGGCCTGGCCGTCGTCGTCCTCCTCCGGCCCGTAGCCGTAGCACATCTGCACCCCGTCCACGTCGAACGGCTTGCCGAGCGAGGCCACGACGAAGCTCGACCAGTCGCCGGACTTCTTCTGCACATCGATCTTCCCGCCATCGGCCAGCGCCCGCTCGAGATCCTCGACCGGGGCCATGACCGCCCACTTCTCGGTCTTCGTCTTTCTGAATCGAGGTGGAATCTTGTCTGCCATCGCTCCAGTATGTCGGTTCGAAGCGGCGGGCAGAAGCACTTCCGACACAGACCGCCGGTGCCCACCGCTCGGCCGCGTCGACGGTTTGTCGATGCGGTGACCCCAGGAAACTAAGGTGGCCCGATGAGTGAGTCCTCGATAGCCGATCTGGTCATAGACGGGCTTCGCCGGTCCGACATCGACACGCTGTTCTGCCTCCCAGGGGTCCAGAACGACGACTTCTTCAATGCCCTGGTCGACGCCAGGGACATCACCCCCATCGTGACCAGACACGAGCAGGGTGCGGCATACATGGCGATGGGGGCGGCCCAGGTCACCGGTCGGCCGGCCGCGTTCTGCGTGGTCCCGGGGCCCGGTGCCCTCAACGCCACGGCCGGCCTGACCAGCGCCTACTGGGGGTACGCCCGGGTCCTGGCGATCATCGGCCAGATCGCCACGACGATGCAGGGGCGCGACATCGGCACCCTGCACGATCTCAACGATCAGACGGCGATCCTTCGCCAGGTCACCAAGGAGGCGATCGCCATCGGCGACCCGGCCGACGGGGCCGCCCTGGTCCAGCGGGCCATCGATTCGCTGCACAGCGGTGTTCCCCGGCCGGTGAGCCTCGAGGTTCCGGTCGACGTCTGGGCCGAGACCGGCCGACGGGATCATCGAGGCGCCGACCATCACCGTCCCCAGCCCGGCCGACGCCGACATCGAGCGGGCCGCCAAGCTGCTCACCGAGGCCCGTCGACCGCTGATCATCGTCGGCTCCGGGGCCTATGACGCATCGGCATCGGTGGTCGAATTGGCGGAGCTGCTCCAGGCGACGGTGACCACCCGCCGCCAGGGCCACGGCGTGGTGCCGACCGCCCACCCCCAGTTCATCCCCCTCACCGCGGCCTACCACCTGTGGCCCGAGGTCGACGTGGTGCTTGGCATCGGCACCAGGATGGAATGGCCGCTGAACATCTGGGGCGTCGATGACGACCTCAGCCTCATTCAGATCAACATCGACGCCGACGAGGTCGACAGACACGGCATCGCCGCCGTCGGCATCCACGCCGACGCCGATGACGCCTGCCGGGCCCTCATCGACGCCATCGGCCCGGTCGAACGACCGTCGGTGGCGGCCGATCTGGCGGCCAGACGGGCCGAGTTCGACCGCTCCACCGCCCACCTCGTTCCCCAGCGGTCCTACACCGCGGCGATTCGCGGACGCGGTGCCGGACGACTGCGTCCTGGTGGAGGACGTGACCCAGATCGGCTTCGCCTGCCACCTGTTCTACGACCACCTCGCACCGCGGACGTTCCTCACCTCGGGGGCCGCAGGCACCCTGGGGGCCGGCACCGCGGTGGCCATCGGGGCATCGGCGGTGGCCGACGTCCCGGTGGTCGGCATCGTCGGCGACGGCGGCTTCATGTTCACCGCCACCGAACTGGCCACCGCAGTGCAGCACGACATCGCCTGCAACATCGTGTTGTTCAACGACGGCGCCTTCGGCAACGTTCGCCGGATCCAACAGAACCGGTTCGGTCATGACCGGACGATCGCCTCCAAGCTGACGAACCCCGACTTCCAGAAGATGGCCGAATCGTTCGGCCTGCGGTCGTGGCGGGTCGACTCACCGGCGACCCTCGGTCCGGCCCTGACCGAAGCGATCAGCCATGACGGCCCGTGCCTGGTCGAGGTCACGGTCGGCGAGATGCCGGACCCGTGGCCGTTCCTCCGCCTTCCCCCCAACCGGGGGCCGCTCGCCGGCTGAGCACCGCCGGCCCGATCGACCCCGCCCGATCCACCTCAGCCCAAGGCCGCGCCGAACTCGGCTCGAATCGCAGCACCGTGCTGATCGATGGCCGGGATCGGGCCGAACCGCTCCCAGTCCGTCCTCACCGGCGGTGCCGGCAGCGACGCCGTGCCGTGCTCGTGTTCCAACTCGACCCGCCGCAGCTGCGGGTGCACCGACAACGCCGCCACGTCATTGACCATCGCATAGGCGATCCGGGCGGCGCTCAACCGGCGCTGCAGCTCGACCGTGCCGAGACGAACGAACGCCTCGGCGACCGCCCCGTCGGCTACCGCCCGGTTGGCGACCCGTACGTTGTTGGTGGCGAACCGGGGATCGTCGCCCATCTCCGGCCTGCCCAGGATGTCGCGGCACAGCACCACCCATTCCCGGTCGGACTGGACCGAGATCAGCACCGTCTCACCGTCGGCCGATGCGAACCCGCCGTATGGACAGATCGAGGGATGGGCCAACCCGATCCGTTGCGGGGCTCCTTCGCCGTAGTCATGGTGCAGCAGCGGCACCGTCATCCAGTCGGCCATGGACTCGAACAGCGAGGTCGTCAGATGGGCCCCGACCCCGGTCCGTTCCCGTCGGAACAGGGCGAACATGATCGCCAGCGCGGCATTGGTCCCGGTGCCGACATCGGCGATGCTGACACCGATGCGGCCGAACTCGCCGGGCGGGCCCGAGACCGAGAGGATGCCGGACTCGGCCTGGACCAGCAGATCGTAGGCCTTCATTTCGGCATAGGGGCCATCCGGGCCGTAGCCGGAGATGTCGCAGACGATCAGCTCGGGACGCCGGCCGAGCAACGCATCGGCCCCGTAGCCGAGGCGTTCGGCCGCCCCGACGGCCAGGTTCTGGACGAAGACATCGGCGACCTCCAACATGGCGTCCATCACCTGGCGGTCGTCGTCGTCCCGCAGGTCGAGGGCGATCGATTCCTTGCCACGGTTGGCCCAGGCGAAGTAGCTCGAGACGCCGTTGGCCGCCACGTCGTAGCCCCGGGCGAAATCGCCCTCCGGCCGCTCGACCTTGATCACCCTGGCGCCGGCGTCGGCCAGGCGACCGGTTGCCAACGGCGCCGCCACGGCCTGCTCGATCGAGACCACGGTGATGCCCTCCAGTGGGCAGCGACGCTCATCCATCGCCGCAACGGTAGTGCGCAACCGCCCCCGGGCCCCAGTGCGGCCTGCTCGCCGCCGGGCGCGGGGCGGGTGTCGGGTCGTGCCTGCCGGGGCGGTCAGTCCGTCGCCGGCCCCGTCTGTGCGGACGGCTCGTTCGCCGTCTCCATGGCCCTGGCCGAGCGAAGCTGAGCCACCCCGAACACCAGGACGACGACCGCCACCAGTGCCATCGCCAGCGATCCCTCATCCGACAGCCAGCCGAAGCCGATCACCATTGCGGTCCCCAGGACCCAGCCGAAATCGGCGGCCGAGATCACGGGTGTCACCCGCCGCAACATCGCCGGCGACTGCCGGGCTGCCACCGTGAGCATCAATGCGAAGCCGAGGAGGCCGACACCCATGGCCCGGACCAACCACCCTTGGCCGATGCCGAGGCCATCGGCCACCTGGCCGGCCTCGATCGTCGCCACGAGACCGGTGACGGCCGAGAATACGGCATTGGCCCGGAGCAGCCGTCGGAGGACAACCGCCCGCTCGGCCGATGCCGAGGCGGCCGAACCGGCCGTGGGAGCGGTGGTCGTGTCCTCGCCGTTTCTGGTCCGGAGGTGTGTGGAGATGCTGGTTGTGTCGTTCATGGCTCGATTGTCGACCACAGGCCCCGGTGGCGGCCATGACCTGCCAGGTAACCGCCACGACCGGGCACTGCCGGATCGGCGGCGCTCGGGCAGGGCCGTCGTTCGTCCGGCACCGCGATCGATACAGCGATCGATGACCCGAGAGGTAATGGCGGCCGAAACCGGCTCGTGGCAGGCTCGAACCATGCCCATCGCCGTCGATACATTCGGATCCGCGCTCCGTTGGTGGCGTACCAAGCGGCGCTACAGCCAGCAGCAGCTGGCAAACGAGGCCGAGGTGTCCAGTCGGCACCTGAGCTTCCTCGAGACCGGCAAGGCCCAACCGAGCCGGGAGATGGTGGTGCACCTGTCGATCGTGCTCGATCTGCCACTGCGGGACCGCAACGCGCTGCTCCATGCCGCGGGGTTCGCCCCGGCCTACACCGAGAGTGATCTCGACGCCCCGGAACTGGACGATGTCCGCCAGGTCCTGGTTCGGATCCTGCGGGCCCACGCCCCGAATCCGGCGGTGGTGATCGACCGTAGGGGGGAGATCGTCGAGGCCAACCAGGCGGCGGCGCAGCTGGTGGCGGCCACGGTGGCCGCGGACAGCCCGGCCCTGACACCGACGCTGAACGTCCACCGCATCTCGCTCCACCCCGACGGCGTGCGGCCCCGAAACGCCAATTGGACAACGGTGGCGGCCAACCTGCTGCAACGCCTGGAGCGGGAGCAGGCCCACCGGCCGGCCGACCAGCAGCTGGCCGAGCTGCTCGACGAGGTCCTGGCATACCCGGACGTCGCCGAGTTGCGGCGCCATGCCGCGCTCCCCACCGGCGCCGATCTCCTGTTGCCACTGGAGCTGACAACATTCGATGGTGACCGGCTCCGGCTGCTGACCACGATCGCCACCATCGGCGCCCCCTACGACGTGACGCTGGACGAACTCCGCCTCGAAACCTTCTTCCCGGTGGACGATGAAACCCGGAACGTGCTCCAGGCGTGGGACCGAGGCCCGGAACCGGCGCCGGACGTCCCGGTCGGCTGAGGAGGCCGCCGCAGGTCTCGAATTGACGATCGAACATATGTTCGATACAGTGAACTCACTGGCGGACCATTGGTTCGCCAGGGGGTGCAGGGCTGGGAACCGAGCCGGCTCGCATCTCCAATCCGTGCGGCACCCGGCGGCTCGACTCCGCCATCGGGCAACCGGGAACGGTTGGAGGGCGGGCCGGCCCGGCTGGTTTTGTGTCCGACCGGCTCAGTTGCTCACCGGCACCAAAGCGGCACCGCCACCGGCACTGTCACCGGCACGGTCACCGGCACCAAAGCGGCACCGCACGGCCGGGCCGGCGGTCGGGGATGCGGTCTCACGACCCGGCATCGATTGCCGGCCCGGTGGCAACGTCTGTCGGGTCGAACACCGCGGCAATCTCCACGGCGATCCCGAATTCCCGGCCTGCATCCAACGTCGCCTCGAAGAGGTGGTTGGCGAACGATCGGTCGCAGGCCAGGAGGTATGAGCGCCTCCCGTCGACAGCACCGACGCCCGAACCGACGCCCCCGTCGGCCTCCGAATCGGGCCGGTCGTGGCGGGCGATATCACAGGTGACCTTTGCCACCGATGCGGAAACGACCGCCCCATCCGGGGTCATCGCATCGCTCCAATCGAGGCTGCAGATCTTCTCCAGCACCTTTGTCGCAGCGGCGCCGGTCAGTCGAAACAGGGCCAGGCCGTGGGTGAGGTCGACAACGCCGACACCGCCCGAGGTGTCGAGCCCGTCCACCGTGCCGTTCACCGCTGTCGCCGACCCCACAACCAGCCATTCGCAGGGCCGCAGGCCCCAGACCACCGCCGTCCCGTCACGTCGACTGCGACCGAAGGCCACCGCCAACCGCAAGGCGGCCGGGTGGTCGGCACCGGCTCGGATCACCAGCTTGGTCGTCTCCGACAGGTCCTGCAGGATGACGTGTTGATCCTGGCGGTCCCTGGTCGCCGAGTGGCCGGCGTGGATCGGGCTCTCGAACGCCGGTGCTGCTCGACCCTCGACCTCATCCACGGAGCCGCTCCCCTCCCGGGTCGAAGTGGGCGTGGTGTTCCATCACGGTGGCGGTGACCCGCCGACCGTCGACCAGGACGATGGTCAACTCCGAACCGGGAGCGGCGGCCTCGGGCCCGACCTGGCCAAGACAGATGGAGCGGTCCAGCGTCGGCGAGAACCGGGACGAGGTGATCCGGCCGATGATCTCGTTGGTGTTCGGCCGCACGATCTGGCACGCCTCGTCCGGCACCAACGTCGGGTCGGTCGGTTGGATGGCGACCACCAACCCTGGGATCGGCTCTGTCATGGCCCAGGCCAGCTCGGGTTTGCCCGCGAAGTCGTCCTTGTCGAGCTTGATCAACGACGCCAGCCCCGTGGCCGGGGCCTTGGTCAAGCCGTCGGTGTCCTGGCCGACGATGATGTGGCCCTTCTCCAGCCGCATGATCCGCTGCGCCTCCAACCCGAACACACCGACCCCGAGATCAGCACCACGCTCGAGCAGAGCCTGCCACACGTGGAGGCCATGACCGGCAGGCACGTGCAGCTCGAACGACAATTCCCCGGTGAAGCCGATGCGCCACATGATGCAGTTGGCGACCCCTGCCACCGTTCCGGTCCGGACCTGCATGTAGCGGAACGCCTCCGGTCCGAGATCGACGTCGTCGACCAGCCGATCCACCAGTTCCCGGCTCTCGGGACCGGCCACGTTGATGCTGGTGTACGCGGTGGTCATCGGGGTCAGATGGATCCGCCACTCCGGGTGCTCTGTCTGCAACCAGTTCTCGGCCCACTCCCCCACGGTGGCCGCCCCGGAACTGGTCGTTGTCATCAGGTAGCGCTCGTCACCGAGACGGCCGGTCACGCCATCGTCGAGCACCACCCCGTCATCGGCACACATCAGACCGTACCGGACCGAGCCGACGGCCAGGCCGGACCATCGGTTGGTATACAGCTGTTCCAGCAACCGGGGCACGTCCGGACCCTGCAGATCGAACTTTCCGAGCGGGCTGACATCGGAGATGGCGACCCTGCTGCGGGTGTTGCGGACCTCGGCCGCCGGATCGCCGTAGTGCTCGGGCCGCAGCCACTGACCGGCCACGATCGGCACCGCCCCGTTCGCCTCGTGCCACGGTTGGATCGACGACACCCGGACCGGTTCGAATACCCGACCCGCCAGCCCACCGAGGCTGATCGGAGCGTACGGCGGCCGCCACACGGTGGTTCCGACCTGCTCGATGCTCTCACCCCTGGCCTCGGCCAGGACCGCGACGGTGTTGACCGTTTCCAGCTTGCCCTGGGCCGGTCCCATGGTTGCGGTGGTGAAGCGCTTGAGCAGCTCCACCGAGTCGTAGCCCTCGGCTGCGGCCGCCAGGAGATCCTTGGAGCCGACGTCCTCGGAGAAGTCGACGATGCCATGGGTCGAAGCACGAAACAGCGCGGGATGAGCCAACCGATCGAGGTGGCCACGGTCGTCGGTGGGCCAGGGGGGCTCCTCGCCGACCGGGCTGACCGCTCTGGCGGTCCGGGCCCTGAGGCGATGGCCGATCACCGCCGCCCGTTCCGCAGCCAGGGTCCCGGTCCGGGCGGCGTGCTCGACGAGCTCGGCGGTGGATCCATCGCCTGCCAGGCCGCCGGCCGCCAGAACGGTGTCCAGCGCAGCACGGGCCGGCGAGGACGGGAAGAAGCGCGCCGGGCCCGGATCGTAGACCGGCCGATCGCCTGCCATGTTCAGCAGCGACGTCGGCGCCGTCCAACCGGTGGCGGTGACAAGCAGGTCGGCCTCGACGGTCGAGCCGTCGGCCAGGGTCACCGATCGTAGGGCCCTCGGCGAACCGTCGGCCGAGGCGATGTCGCCGCCATGGCGGGCGTCGATGACCGCCGCCACCTCGACGCCGACCCGACGCAGATCGGCGGCGGCGGCGTCGCCCTCCGGGTTGGCGGTCAGCACCACCGCCCGCTCGCCCGGCTTCACCGCATGGAGGTTGACCAGCCGCCGCACCGCGCCGGACAGCATCACCCCCGGCCGGTCGTTGCCTGCGAACACGTATGGCCGCTCCAACAACCCGGGAGCGACGACCAGCACCTTGGCCCTGGCCTTGATCAGCCGTTCGACGACGCCGGGATGGCTGCGCTGGACGATGGCGATCCAGTTGTCCTCGTAGCGGCCGGTCACGGTGGCGTCGAGCAACACCTCGACCCCGGCCGCCTCCACCTCGTCGATCAGTCCGGCCGCCGCAGCCCGGTCCTCGGGGCCACCCCAGCGGAGGTGCCCGCCGAGGTGGTGTTCGTGTTCCACCAGCAGCACCGTCGCCCCGGCCCTGGCCGCGGCCGCAGCGGCGGCCATGCCGGCCGGGCCGCCACCGGCCACCACCACATCGGGGTGGGCGTAGCGCTTGTCGTAGTGACCATGGGGGGTGTCGGGATCGATCGTTCCCCCCGGGGCGAAGGTGGACAGAACCCGCTCGTATGTCGGCCACAGCCGACGGGGCCGGATGAAGGTCTTGTAGTAGAAGCCGGCGCTGAGGAACCGTCCGACCAGACCGTTGGCCGCCTTGAGGTCGCGATCGAGCGACGGCCAGACGTTCTGGGCCGAGATGTCCATGTCGGCCTCGAGCAGGCGATGGCCGGAGCGGACGTTCGGTTCGTCGCCGACCTGGACCAACCCGTTCGGGTCCCAGTAGTCGGCGGTCAGGTAGCTTCGGGGGCGGTGGTATTTCATGCTCCGGGAAACGATTCGAACCCCGTTGGCCAGCAACGCCGAGGCGATGGTGTCGCCGTCGAAGCCCTGCAACCGTCGGCCCAGCCAGCGGAACCGGATCGGCCTGGTGCGGTCGATCACCTCGCCCGGCTGTTCGGGAAGGCGGGCCGACCGCCCGGCGCTCACGCCCGTCCCCCGACCTTGGTTCCGGGAAGCGGCGGATCGCGGAACTCGTTGGTCTCGGTGTTGCGTTCGATGGTGAAGTAGCGACGGCAACCGGACCGGCAGTACCAGGTCTCACGCAGCCAACCGGCCGGGTTGGCCTCGAGGTAGAGGTAGGCCCGCCACTGCTGCGGTGAGGCGGTGGTCGGATCGGGGCGAGGGCCGGCCTCGCCGACGTACCGGAAATCGGCGGCATTCCGGGGCCCGCAGTTCGGGCAGGGGACGAGCAGCATCGGGGGTCCTTCGCGGTCAGTGGCCGACCGAGGCCACGCCCTTCTCCCCGACCAGGTGGCCGGCGGAGAAGCGCTGGAGTGAGAACGGGGCGATCAGCTTCGGCGTCGATCCGGTGGCGATGCACTCGGCCATCGTCTCACCCGAGACCGGGCCGGCCTTGAAGCCGTAGGTGCCCCAGCCGACGTCGTACAGGAAGCCGTCGACCGGCGTGACGCCCATGATCGGCGAGTAGTCGGGCGTCATGTCGCACAGGCCGGCCCATTGCCGCAGCAGTTGCACGTTCGACAGACGGGAATAGCTCCAGCACGTGGCCGCCCCCTCGGTGAAGTCGAGCGAGCCGCGGAGCGAGTAGTTGCTGTAGCGATCGACTTCGCCCCGAGGACGAGCTCCCCCCGCGGTCCGACTGCGAGACGTAGACGTGCAGCGTCGCTGAGACGATGACCGGTCGAGAAGACCTTCACGGGTTCGGTGACGGCGGCCTGGAGCGGATACCATCGAGATGGGGAGATTGACCCCGGCCATTTCCGAGATCGGCGTCGAGCAGCCGGCCGTGGCGTTCACGACCAGCCCGTGTGGCGAATCCGCCCCGGCGGGCGGACGCCGGTGACCCGGCCGCCGGAGACTTTGCCGTTCGCATCCGTTCGACATGGCCTGGACTTCGGTGCGCTGGTGGACGTGGCCGCCTCCCTGGTCGACGCCGCGGGCGTAGGCCCACACGACGGCGTCGTGGCGGATGATGCCGCCGGGCGGATGGAACAGCGCCGCCATGATCGGGAGACCGCTGCTCGCCGAAGACGTTCAGAATGTGCGAGGCAGAGAACTTTCACTTCCTGCGGCGAAAGATGGAGGCGGAAATTCACGCCCATGAGCTGGTTGTGTTGGCCCGCCTCGCAGGCCCGTCACGCCGTGCTCGTTGTGGGCCAGCGTGAGGTGGCCGTGCTGCGAGAACATGATGTTGAAATCGAGATCGCCGGCGAGCTGCTCGTACAGCTTCACGGAATGATCGTAAAACGCGATCCCTTCCGGCGTGCGATAGTTCGACCGCACGATGGCCGTGTTGCGGCCCGACCCGCCGAAGCCGATATATTTCGATTCGCAGCACGGCGACGCTTTTGACGCCGTGCTGCGTGAGGTAATACGCCGTGGCCAGCCCGTGCACGCCGCCGCCGATGATGACGACGTCGTAGCTCTTCTTCAGCGGACGGTCCCGCCACACCCGGGGCCAGGTCCGGTTGGTGAGACCTCTGGCCACCAGCCCTGCCGCCGAATAGCGGGTCGGTCCGGCCCGCCCGGGGATCAAGGATCCGAGCGACCGGCGCCAGTCTGGTCGCAGGGAGCGGAGGGCAGGCACCAGCTCAGCGTAGATGGCGGCCCGGTCGAGCGACAGCGTGGATCCTCAACGCTGCGTCCCGCCTTCCGGCGACACCGCCACCTGGTCCGTTGCCTCGTCGTGGGGTGCCGGTTCGGTCAGGTGCGAGGTTCCCGCGGCAGTCCCAGCACCCGCTCACCGAGGATGTTCCGCATGACGTTCGACGTGCCGCCCATGATCGTATAGCCGGGTGCGTACAGCAGTCCCTTGGTCACATCGTCGAACAGGGTCGCCTCCGGGCCGAGGGTGCGGGAGACGAACTCCGCCACCCGCCACTCGTGCTCGGTGCAGAAGCACTTCGTGGCGGCGCTGAAGCCGGCTGGCGCCTGTCTGAGCACCTCGCGGTAGACGAGCAACCGGCCGATCCGATACCCGGCCTCCAGGGCGGCGACCTCCTGGCGTACCAGCGGGTCGGCCAGATCGGCTCGTTCCAGCGCCATCTCGTACAGGGCCCGGTTCGAGACCAGCCGGTCGATCCCGCCCCGCTCGTGCTCCAGTTGCCGCATCGTCTGCTTGAAGGCATCGCCCTCGACGCCGACCAGGTTCTCGATGGGAACCCGGACGTCGGTGAAGTACACCTCGCAGAAATGGCGGTTGGTCGTCATGTCGGTGATCGGTCGGACCTCGATTCCCGGCGTGTCCATCGGGACCACGATCTCGGAGATACCCCGATGGGGCGGGCCATCGGCGGTGGTGCGACAGATCAGGTAGCAGTAGTCGGCGACCTCACCGAAGCTGGTCCAGATCTTCTGTCCGTTTATGACCCAGTGGCCACCGTCACGGGTGGCGGAGGTCTTCAACGAGGCCAGGTCCGATCCGGCGTCCGGCTCGCTCATGCCGATGCACCAGGTTGTTTCCCCGGTGAGCATCTTCGGCAGGTATTCGGCCTTCTGGTCCTCGGTGCCGTAGGCGATGAGGGTCGGGCCCATCTGGCGGTCCGCGAACCACATGGCGGCGATCGGGGCCCCGGCGCCGATCATCTCCTCGGCCACGATGACCCGCTCGATCGGAGGCCGTTCCTGGCCGCCGTACCGTTTCGGCCAGCCCATCCCGATCCAGCCCTCTTCGGCCATCACCTGAGCGAATTCCTTCGAGAAGCCGTTGATCCAGCTGTCGTTGTGACGGCCGAAGCGGGCCACGCCGTCGGCCGCCACCTCCCGAGCCCGTTTCTGCAATGTCTCCAGGTCGGGGTTGAGTTCGAAGTTCAGCATCGGTTGGTCTTCCTCGTGGTCGAAGCCGGGCGGTTGGGGACTGGTCCATTGTCGCCGCTCCGGCCCGGAATCGGCCACTCGGCCGGCCGATGAACGGACCGGTTGCCAGGGGCAAAAGGGTTTGCGAAACGAACCACTAGGCTCCGTGCGATGGATACTTCCCAACGCCCGAAAATCGCCGTGCCGGAAGGCGATGCCCCGACCCAGCTGATCATCGAGGATCACGTGGTCGGCGACGGCGGCGAGGCGACCTCCGGAGTCCAGGCCAACGTCGACTACGTCGGCGTGTCCTGGAGCACCGGGGCCGAGTTCGACGCATCGTGGAACCGAGGGGAGCCGTTGTCGTTCACCATCGGAGCAGGGCAGGTCATCGCCGGCTGGGATCAGGGCGTCGCCGGCATGCGGGTCGGCGGTCGCCGAACCATCACGATCCCACCCGAGATGGGCTACGGGGCGGCCGGAGCCGGCGGGGTGATCGGCCCGAACGAGACCCTGATCTTCACCGTGGATCTCCGCTCGATCGGCTGACCGGGGCCGGTCACCGGCCCGGGCGTCGGCCGCGGACCGGTGCCCGCCCGCAGGGCGTGGGACCGGCAGTGCCGGTTCAGGAGCAGATGAAGACCGCTCGGCGCTGGCTGAACTCGACGCGGCCCCGCTCGGCGATCATCGCCGCGGTCCGTTCGCCGACCTCGGTCAACAACGCCTGGTGGTCGAAGGGACCGTTCTGGGCTTCGATCGCCCCCAGCATGCTCCCGACGTAGCGAACCACCACCTCGACATCGGTGAACTCGAACCGGTTCCAGCCGGTGTGGATCTCCACCCGTTCGAACCCGGCGGACAGCATTGCTGCGCCGTTCTCGCTGGTGAAGCCGAGCGGAGGCAGCCAGGACTCGACCCCGCGGCCGATCACCTGCTCCAGGGCGCCAACCACCAGATCGTCCAGGAACGAGTTCTCACCGGTGTTCGTGCTGGCCACCACATAGCCCTCGGGTCGGGTCACCCGGCGCAACTCGGCCACCGCGGCCACCCGGTCCTGGACGTGATACAGCATCCACAGGGCCAGGACCACATCGATCGACCGGTCGGCCACCGGAAGCCGAACGGCATCGGCCCTGATCAACGGCGCCGTCGGCGAGGCCGAGGCGGCGGCGGCCAACATCCCGGCCGAGAGATCGACGCCGATGCCGCGGGCCCCGCCCCGGCAGGCAGCAGCGAGGAACAATCCGTTCCCGCAGCCGACGTCGAGCACGGTCTTGGCCGCCAGCACCGACAAGTCGCTCAACGGCGGAGGCATCGGGTCGGCTGCCACGAGATGACGGAACGCCGCCTGGCGGGCCGCCAGGTTGGTGTCATCGTCGTACTGGCCTCGGGTCGCTGCCAGCCAGCTACGGTCCATCAGATGCCCCCAGGCTCGTCGCCCGGCCGGCGATCGTGGGCCGCCCGGTTCATCTGGCCGCCGGCCGATCGCCCAGGTAGCGGGCGTTCGGTCTGAATCGCAGTGGCTTCTCGTCGTACTCCTCGATCGCATGGGCCAGCCAACCGGCGGTTCGGAGATGCCGAACATCGCCTCACCGGCATTCGGGGGCATGTCCGCCAGGTAGGTGAGGGCACCGATGGCCAGGTCGATGTTCGGCATCTCCTCACTGCGTTCACCGACCACGTCCCTGATACGGAAAACGGTCTGCAAGCGGCGATCGTCGGACCACGCTTCGATGATCTGGCCGATCAGCACGCCGTAGCGGGGATCCTGGGTGCGGTAGACGGCATGACCGAAGCCGGGGAGCCGACCGTGCCGTTGGCGCTTCTCCGACAACGGCGGCGGCATCGCCGCGACGGTCGGCGTCGAGGTAGAGCCGATGGACCTCGGAACTCGCCGCGCCGTGCAGCGTGCCACCGAGCACGCCGAGCCCGGCGCCGATGACCGAATAGGGATCGGCCCGAACCGAGGCCGCCACCCGGGCCGCGAAGGTCGACGCGGCCAGGCCGTGATCGGCCAGCAGCGCCAGGCAGACGTCGACCGCTCGGACCCGGGCCGGATCGGCGGGCCTGTCGGTCAAGCGGCCCCACAACAAGGCGCCGAGCGAGCCGTTGTCGATGCCGGCCAGACCCGCCGCAGAACCGACGCCGTTTGCCATGGCGATGATGGCCCGACGCCCGGCGGCGCGAACACCCTTCGGCGAGAGATCGTGACGCAGCGGATCGGCGCTCGACTCGGCGGCGACGATCAGCCGGAGCTGATCGAGCAGCGTCAGACCACCACCGGGACCGGCACCAACGGTGCTGGCGGGCCCGGTGGCCGGCGCCACGTCGGCCGAGGAGCGCAACGGCCAGACCTCGCCTGCGGGACTGTCCCACAGCAGATCGGCGACGTCGACGAAGCCCGCCCCCTGCTTCACCAGCTCGATGAGATCGTGGCCGCGGATCCAAAGCCCGTCGTCGGCGACCCTCGTCAGCCGGGTGGCCAACATGATCCGCAGCTCACCCTCCTGCTCCGGCCGGCGCCCGAGCCGAAGCTCCTCGACCTGCGCTCGGTCGAACAGGCTTGTCCGGCCGTCGAGCGCCATCTGACGATGGAGGATGCCCCGGCTCACGTAGGCGTATATCGTCTGCCGCTTCACGCCGAGGAGCTCCGCCACCTCGGAGGTGGTCAGGCCCGATTCCCGTTCCGAGTTGTCGACCGACACGGCGCTCCCCTCGTTGTCCCCCGACACCGTCTCTTCCAATCGGCGGCGACCACCGCCGGTGACGGCGCTCGCCGGCCGATGGTTGACGGCCAGCGGGCCGACCGGCCGATGGTTGACGGCGTCAATGTTGATGTTGATCAACATTGACGATATCAATCTTGTTCCCGTCCGGCCAGTTGATTCATGGTGGAATCATGACCAACAACGGGCCGCACCCGCCGACGCCGGAAACCACAACGCCAGAGACCACAACGCCAGAGACCACAACGCCGAACAGCACAGCGCCGGAGGTCGACGAACTGATCGCCCCGCCGGGCCTCAAGGGACTCGTGGTCGCCGACACGACGATCGGCGAGCGTGCGAGGCAGCCGAAGGCTTCTTCCACTACCGCGATCACGACGCGATCGAGATCGCACGCCACGCAGACCTTCGAGGGAGCGGCCCGGCTGCTGATAGACGGCTCACCTGCCGAGCGCGGCCGAGGAATCGGTGTTCCGGGCCGAGCTGGCGCCGGGCCAGGATGGTCGATCCCGCAGATCTTCGACGTCCTGGCACCGTTCGCCGGCTCGGGAATGCCTCCGGGCGCCGGGCTTCGAGCCGCCCTGTCGCTCATCGTCGACGACGACCCCGACGATCGACCTCTCCCCCACCGAACGCCGAAACATCGCACTCGGCGCGGCATCGGGGCGGTCCCGACCATCCTGGCCGCGGCTCCATCGGCTGGCGGCGCGGCGCCGCACCGCTCGACCCCGACCCCGGTCTCGGTCATGCGTCGGACTTCATCCGCCTGATCACCGGCTCCACTCCGAACCCACGGCTGGCCCGGGCCGTCGAGCGTTACCTCTCGCCGACCGCCGACCACGGCTTCAACGCCTCGACCTTCACCACCCGCGCCGTCGCCAGTACCGGCGCCGACGTACCCGGAGCCCTCACCGCGGGTGCTGCCGCCCTGTCGGGCCCGCTCCACGGGGGTGCGCCCCGCCGGGCCCTCGACATGGTCGACGCCATTGGCGACCCCGCCGAACACCGAGGCATGGGTCACCGACCGACTGGCGAACGGCGGGAAGATCATGGGCTTCGGCCACGCCGTGTACCGCGCCGACGATCCCCGCTCGAGCCTGTTGCGAGAGGTGGCCCAGGGCATCGGGGGCGACCTCGTCGACCGGGCGGTCGAGCCATCGAGCCCCGCATGCTCGCGCGCTGCGCGCCCGCCACAAGCCCAACGCCGTGATCGTCACGAACGTCGAGTACTACGCCGTCGATCGTGTTACACCTGGCCGGCCTCCCCCGCCGAGATGTTCACCCCGACCTTCGCGGTCAGCCGGATCGTCGGATGGGCGCGCACCTGCTCGAACAGGCAGCCGACGGAAAGATCATCCGGCCCAGCGCCCGCAGTCGGCCCGGAGCCCCGCCGCACCGCCACAGGGTCCGAGCCGGCCCGAAACACCAGCAACCTCCGGACCGGGTCGGTGGTCGGTTCGTCGATCACCGGCCCGGCGTGGAGCTGACCAAAGCCTGGGAACACCACGATCCGGTCGGCCGATGCGTGTTGGCGGGCCATGGCGCCGGCCGAGAACCGCTCGAACACACCCTCGACCGGTTCGAGCGGCTGCCTCGGGGTGGCCCGGCGAGCCTGCAAGGGATGGTAGGCGATCGTCGGTCCGGCGTGGCTGGCGGCGATCGCCACCACACCAACACCGTCGTCCTCGACGTAGAGGTCGTCATCGAAATGGGGATCGGTGTTCACCTGTTCGATCGGCGTCAACGAGGCGGTCAGGTAGGCGGGCCAACGCACCGGGATCCGATGGCGGGACAGTGCGTCCAGCAGACGGTCGGTCATGGAACCGACGATCGGCAGCCAGCCGGCGATCAGGTCCGCGTCGGTCCCGGTTGCGGTGCACGATCCATCGGCTTCGATGACGAAGGTCTCGATCAGCGCCTCGGTGACAGGACCGGGGCAATCGCCAGGGGCCGGAACGGGGAACGGGTCCGGCAGAGAGGCCGCACCGGTCTGGGTCACGGTCGAGCCACCGTCGGCGCTGGCGACCAGGGCCGTCTTTGCCCCTCGCAACATGTCGGCGAAGTCGTCGCAGAGCGGTGGTGGGGCCATCGGCGCTTCTCGACTTGTCGACCCGGTGGCCGCCATGATCGCGCTCCTCTCGACCGGTCAGAGCCAGCATAGGAGGATCCGCCGGGAGGCGGAGCCCAGTCTCCGGTGGACGATGCCGAACCGGGGCGGGGCGGGGCGGTGGTGCCGGTCGGCGACAACCGACCGGCACCACGGCGGGCGGCGCAAGCTACATGTCGACCGCTTCCGCCACCTCCACGCTGCCGCCGTTCTCCAGAACCGGGCACCCCGAGGCGAGCTTCACCGCGGCGTCGAGATCGTCGGCGTTGATCAGGCTGTAGCCGGTGATCGGGTTCGCCCCTCCCCCGTCTGTGGTCGACCGGTCGGGGGCAACCGTGATCGTTCGGCCCACCGGATTGCCACCGTCGACAACGGCATCGCCCATTCCGGCGAACCAGGCACCCCACGCTTCCATGATCTCGGCCTGCTCCGCCTCGGACTCGGGCATCCCGCTGCCACCGTGATAGGCCAGTACATACTTCGGCATTGCTGTTCCTCCTGTTTCGTGGCGTCGGCCCTCTTGGCCGCCCCCTGTTGCGCTTGTACCCACCCGACGAACGGTCCGGCGCCGTTTCGACATCCTCGGCGAGAAAATCCGCCGACTCGGCCCGCAACGACGACACCGGGGACCGGGAGGGTTCGATCGAGGCCGTCGGCGGCGGCGGCGTGACCCGGTCGGCTGCTATCGGTGAACGATCGCCACCGGGCAGCCGCCGGAGGCTGCACTGTCGGCGGCGGCGTCGAGCACCCGCTGGACCGCCAGCCCTTCCTCGAAACCGGGCTCGATGGTCCGCTCGTCCACGATGGCCGAGATCCAGCCCCGGGTCATGGCGTCTGTCTTTCGGAACACGTCCCGGTAGGTGTTGTGCACGGTGTCGCGCCGAACCCCGTTCCAGATGTCATCGGGGATCGGCAGCGGCTGTGGGCCCTGCCGATCCCCTCGTTCAGTCCCCGGACCTCCTGGACCGTGTCCCAGTCGCAGGTGGCGTAGATCGTGCCGTCGTCACCGTGGATCTCGAGGTGGTGGGACTGGCCGAACGGTGTCCCCTCCCAGCAGACAGCGCTGGCCTGGAGTATCCCGTAAGCCCCGGACCGGTAGCGCACGGTCATGGCGACGCTGTCCTCGAGCTCGATTCGAGGGAGGGCCGTTCGGCCGCGGACCCCGATCGACGAACACCGACGACACCGCCGAGACCGACGTCTCCTCGTCGGCCAGCAACCAGCGGGCGAGGTGGACCCAATGCGATCCGAGATCACCGATGATGCCGGTTCCGGCCACCGCGGGATCGAACCGCCACGAGTAGCCGGTGTCGAACCCGAATTCGGTGTAGTACCGCAGGTTGATGTGCAGTGGCCTGCCGGACGAAGCCGTCGGCGACGAGCCGACGGACCCACCGGTTGACGGGCATGCAGCGGTAGGTGAACGGAACCAGCGTGATCGCCCCTCGCTCCTCGGCCCGCGCCGCCATGGCCTCGGCCTGCCCGGCGTTCAAGGCCAGCGGCTCTCGCACAGCACGTGGAGTCCGGCGTCGAGGGCGGCCATGGTCAGGTCGTGATGGGTGTCGTTGAGGTGGCGACGACGACCGTGTCCAGGTCGGCCGACCGCAGCATCTCGGCCGGATCGGTGAAGCGAGCGGGATCCCCCAGGTGGTGGCGAGTGCCTCGGTCGGTTCGGAGCGGCGGCCGCACAGCGCGACGAGTCGGCGTCGGGATGGGCCGCGATGGGGGGAAGGTACATGGCGTCGGCCGACCAGCTGGTCCCGAAGACCCCGATGCGAACCGTCATCCGGCGACGGCCCGGTGGCGGTCGAGGCGTGAGCCCATCGGGACCGGAACCGGAACCGGTCGTTCGACGGTCGGTCCGCTCATGCGGTCCTGGTCAGCGATTGCATCCGCAGCGCCTCGACCAACCGCTCCGGACGCGCACCCGCTTTCGACCGCGACGGACAACAGATCGGCCTGCGACGGTGGAGCCAGCCCGTCGACCGGCTGGTCGATGTCGAGGTCGGCGGGGAAGGCGTACCCTTCGGCGGAGGCGGCGATCACCCTGTCGATCGCCGCAGCGGGCCGGCCATCGGCCCGCCACTGCCGCAGGACCGGAACAGGGCGTTGCACATCGCCTGTCTGTCGATCTTCTCCATGGCCCGCCCCATGGCCGAGGACACCTGGAGCAGGTTGGCCATCCGTTTCACATTCTCGGTTCGATTGGTCCCCGCAGCGTGGAACACCGCCGGGTTGAAGAAGATGGCGTCGCCCTTGTCCAGGGGCAATTGCAGGCGGTGGGTGGCGAAGTAGTCGACGAAGTCCGGTCGGCGCCAGCGAAGTACCCGGCCTCGTACTTGTGGGAGTGCGGCAGGTACATCGTCGGCCCGGTCTCGACCGGCATGTCGCAGTGGGCCACCGCGCCCTGGAGGGTCAACATCGGTGACAGCCGATGGACGTGGGCCGGGAAGCGTTCCGCCTGGTCGTCGGTCATGAAACCGAGGTGGTAGTCCCGATGGGGCTGCTGGGCCTCGCCGCCCGGGTTGACCACATTGATCTGGGAGGTCAACTGGTAGGCCGGGCCCAACCACGCCTCACAGGCGAGGGCCAGGAGGCTGTTGTCGTAGTAATCGCAGAAGACCTCGGGATCGGTCAGGGCCAGTTTCTCCAGTGCGTTCCACACCCGATCGTTGCTTCCCGGCTTGGCAAAGTGGTCGCCGCCAACGGAGCCGC
This sequence comes from uncultured Acidimicrobiales bacterium, assembly GCA_963715325.1. Lineage (GTDB taxonomy): Bacteria > Actinomycetota > Acidimicrobiia > Acidimicrobiales > SZUA-35 > JAHELU01. The sequence goes on along the minus strand of CAVQRR010000003.1, from coordinate 328,187 downwards.
TGCGGCGCTGCCGGTCGATGATCCGTTCGAACACCTCGGTGGCAGCATCGATCCGATCGTGGGAGAACGCTCCCCGAATCACCACGACGCCGGGGCCGCTCAGGAGCACCGCGGCCAGTTCCTCCAGCACCGCCGGCCGCGACGCGCCGTGATCGGCCAGCTGACCGACCAGGTCGCTGTCGTACACCACCACCCCATCGACCAACGATGCCGCGTTCGGGTAGGCCGAAGCATCGGTCGGTTCCGACACGATCGCCACGAAGGCTTCGAGATCACAATCACCGGCCGACAGTCGACCGGTTGCCACCGAGGATCGGGGAGCCTGCCATGCGATGCACGATAGCCCGACGCTCAATCGGCGGTCGCCCGATGGCGCCGTCAACGGGCCTTCATCTCCAGGTAACCGGCTGCGGTGACCGCCAGACCGCCGGTCAGGGCCACCATCTGCCCTCCGGCCCCGATCGGTCGGCGGGAGGCGTCGGCCAGCGCCCGAAGGAACGCCCGGGGCAGCACCGAGGTCACGTATGCCCGCTCCGACGCCAACCCGTCGTCTGCGCCGACGAGACCGACCACGTAGGCCTTGGAGTTGCCCTCGGCCCGGCACCGGTCGAAGAAGTAGCGCCAGGTGGTCCGCTGGGCCGGGACCCGATGCCTGACACGAGCCTGTGGTTCCAGGAGGATCACCGCCTGGCCATCGGCCTGGCGGAGCCGGATGCACAGCTCGGTTTCCTCACACCCCAAAGGTCGCGAGGCGGTGCGGCCGAGCTCCACCTCGAACCCACCGAGGTCGAGCACCGCCCGCCGCCGGAACGCCATGTTGCAGCCGATCACGTTGCGGACCTCGGCCCGCTGCTTGGGAAGGCCACGATGGCTGCAGCCGACCACCCAGTTGTACTCCGGCGGGAACCAGTCCGGCGCCCCGGTGTCCCAGTTGGGGATGGCCCGGCCTCCCACCGCCACCACCCCGGGGTCCGAGAAAGGTGCGACGAGGTTCGCCAGCCAGTCGGGTTCTGCGACCGCGCTGGTCGTCGAGGTAGGCCACCACATCGCCGACGGCCAGCTCGGTGCCGGTGTTACGGGCACCGGACAAGCCCTTCTCGTGGCTGTTGGCCACGACCTCGGGACCGAGATCGGCCACCGCCGCCAGCAGCTGCGGGTTGTGGTCGATGACCAGCATGATCTCATCGGGGGCCAGGGTCTGGGTCCGGACCGATTCGAACGCGGCCCGAATGTCGTCGAGGCGCTCCATGGTGTGGGCGCAGATGATGACGCTCACCGATGGCCCGCTCGGACCGGCTTCGTGGACCGCTCCCCGTTGCGCAGACGGCTCGGGGGAGGCGGAATCCGGGGGAACAGGTTTCATAGACCGCCTAAAGCTAGCGGCCCGGCCGTCCGGGCGCCGTTGGGTATGGTCACCCGCCACGGCACCCGGACCAGCGAAGACCCCATCACCGGTAGGTGCTCAGTACCACTTGCCTTTGGAGAAACCACCAAACCCGATCAGCCCGACCAGGGTCAGGATGATGCCGATGACGTTGTAGCCATCGATCGGCCAGATGAGCAGCAATCCCAGCGCGGTGATGATGGCACCAAGCCCGATGCCGGCGATCTGCATGTCTTTCATAGCGAAAACCCTTTGATCTTGGATAGTTCTCGACGCCCGAACTGGTTCGTCGCCCCTCACTCATATCATCTCCGGCGACATGGTCCAACAACCCTTGCCAACATGTCTTCATCCCTTCAACCCTCGGTGACCTGCGAAAACATCGGTCGCTGGGCTACAGGGACGGCTCAGAGGTGGCCCCGCACGGCCTCATCACAGCCTCGAGCGGCTTCCGCCTCGATCTCCGGATCGGGGGGCGCAGATGGTTGACTGGTCGCCTATGTCCAACCTGCACCTCATCGGGATCATCGGAAGCCTGCGTTCGACCTCGGTCAATGCCGCCACGGCCAGGGCCGCCGTCGCCGCCGTGCCCGACGGCGTGACCATCAGCCTGCACGACGTGGCCGATGTCCCTCTCTACAACGGGGACACCGAACAGGCCGGCCTTCCGCCGTCGGTCGCCGAGCTCCACGACGTCGTCGGCGCCGCCGACGGGATGATGCTGTTCTCGCCCGAGTACAACGGGTCGTTTCCCGCTGTCACCAAGAACGTGATCGACTGGTTGTCTCGACCGCCGCGGCGATGGGAGCAAAAACCGATGACGCTGATCGTCACCTCACCGGGTCCTCGCGCCGGCAAGGGCCTACGGAGCCATTTCTCGGCCATCATGGCGTTCCAGCCGATCAGGCTGTTCGACACCCATGGCATCGGTGGCTACGGCGACAAGATCGACGAGCACGGTGCCCTGGTCGACCCGGAGACCGTCGCCGGACTGACCGATTTCATCGGGCGATTCGCCGAGTTCTGCCGCCAGGTCGAGCCCGTGGACGGCGACCTCCTCTGACGCGCTTGGCGAGCCGTCCCAAGGGCTCGGCCGCTACCGAACGGTGGCGACCGGCAGACTGAGCGGGGAGACCTCCAGTGCGCTGTGACCGGCGAAGTGGTGGGCCGCCGAGCTCTGTTCTGCCCGGTCCCGGGCCGCCGCCAGACCGGCGGTGATCGCCTCGATGTCGATCGTGGTGACCTGGCCGCCGGCAACGACGTGGCGGCCGTCGACGAAGACGTCGCTGACCGCCCGATCGGCGGCGGTGTAGATCAGGCTCCGCAGCGGGTCGCGGATCGGTTGCATGGCGGGATGGCCGAGGTCGACGAGGACGACATCGGCCTTGGCCCCGACCGTCAACCGACCGAGATCGGCCCGGCCCAGCAGGTCTGCGCCCCCCACCGTGGCGGCGGCGAACACCTCGGCGGTGGTCACCGAGGCGACGTCGCCGGTTGCCACCCGGGCCAGGATCGCCGCTTGGCGCATCTCCTCCAGCATGTTGTGGGGGAAGCTGTCGGTTCCGATGCCCAGTCGCACGCCGCTGCGGAGATAGCCGCCGAGATCCTCGAGAACCTGGCCGTTCCTGGCGAACACGCCGGGGCAATGGGCCACGCCGGTCCCGGAGTCGGCCAGCAGGCCCCGGTCGGTCCGGCCGGGCCAGCGGGTCCAGCTGTGCTCGTCGGTGAAGATGGCGTGGGCCAGGATGCAGTCCGGGCCGAGGAGACCGATGTCCGCCGCCCATTGCACCGGGGTGATCCCATGCCTGCGGGTCATCTCCTGGAATTCCACCAGGCTCTGGGAGGCGTGGGTGTGGAGCGTCCACCGGTTGTCCCTGGCCGCGGCGAGGCTGGTCAGCAACAGCTCCTCGGTGCAGGTGTCGATCTGGGCCGGCCCCAGCATCGTGGCCAACCGCCCTGACGGGTGCTGCTCGATCGAATGGCCAAGCGCCACGGCCTCGTCGAGCAGCGCCATCCCTCGGGCCTCGTCCCATTGGTAGACGACGCTGTGGCCATTGTCGGTCGACCAGCGGGCCGAGGCATAGCTCGGCACCAGCCACGCCCGAACACCGGTATCGGCCATGGTCTCCATCCATCCCTCGTAGGGGAACGACAGGTCGACAACCGACGTCACCCCGCTGCGCAGCAGTTCCCACAGGGCGTATCGAAGACCGATCCGTTGGCCGGCGGCGTCGGTCTGCAGCATGAACGACCGGTCGTACAGGGGACTCATGTACATCAGCGGGTTGCCGAACTCCTCCCGGAAGCCCTTCTTGAGCGGCTCGGTGGATGGATGGGCATGGACGTCGATGAGGCCGGGCATCACCAACCGTTCCCGGCCATCGATCTCGGTATCGACCGGGCCGCGGTAACCGGGCCCGATGTGGCCGATACGGTCGCCCTCGAACACCACGTCCACGTTCCTCAGATAGTGGTGGGTCGCCGAATCCCGATCCCATGCGGCGACCCACGCCGCATCGCCGATCCTGGTCACGGTTGTCGGCGTGGCGGCGCTGTCGGGTGAGCCGCTCATGCCGTATCGTCGAGATCGTCGGCCGGGAACGGCTGGCCCGCCAGCATCGTGCCCCAGACGCCGATGTCCTTCAGGTCGACCGGGTCGACCTCGTAGGGGTCGGCGTCCAGCACGGCGACGTCTGCGAACTTGCCCGCCTCGAGACTGCCGACGTCGTGGTCCATCTTGATCTGGTGGGCCGCGCCGAGAGTGGCGGCGTGAAGCGCCTGGTGCACGGTGATCCGCTCGTCGGCCCCGAGCACCTCCCCCGAGGCGGTGAGCCGGTTGACTGCACACCACATCGTGTGCAGGTGCCCGAGCGGGGTCACCGGCGCATCGGAGTGGATCGAGAACGACACGCCCTCCCGCACTGCGGTGGCACAGGCATCCATACCTCTGGCCCGCTCCGGCCCGACGGTGAAGTCACGGTGCTGGTCTCCCCAGTAGAAGATGTGGTTGGAGAAGATGTTGGCGCACATGCCAAGCGCCGCCATCCGCTTGTACTGGGCCTTGGTCGTCAACTGGCAGTGCTGCACGGTGTGGCGGTGATCCCATCGGGGGTGACGCTCCAACACCTGCTCGACCGCATCGATGAACACCTCGCTGGCCTGGTCGCCGTTGCAGTGGCAGTGCACGGTCAGCCCGGCAACGTGGAACGCCTCGACGATGTCGGCCATCTGGTCGGGGGCGGTGAGCCAGATCCCGTTCTCCGGGTTGCCCTCGGGCGGATCGTAGTAGTGGGGCCAGCCGACTCGGGCGGTGAATCCCTGGATCGAGCCGTCGAGGAACAGCTTGACCACGCCGTAGCGAAGCTTGTGGCTGGAACCGAGGGCGGCCGCCGCCGCGGCCAGGTCCGATGCATCGCTACGACGGTCCCGGGGGAACGACGAGGCCCGCATGACCCGCACCGGGAACGACGGCTGTTCGACGATCGCCGACCACCGCTGGTTGGATTCGGCGTCGAGCGGTCCGCTGGCCAGATCGATGACCGTGGTGTGGCCGGCGTTTCGAGCCTCGTGGCCGAAGTTCCAGAGCCCTTCGGACGTTTCCCGGTTGGCCATGGCCTTGGCGAATGCCTCGGTGGCCAGCTGGATGGCTGGTGGCTCCTGCAGCTCCCCGTTCGGTTCCCCATCGGCCCGCCGACCCACCCCGGGGGTCAGCGTGTCGGCGGTGATGTTCTCCCGTCGCATGACCACGCTGTTCACCGTTGCCAGATGCCCCGAGACGTGGTGGACGAAGATGGGCCGGGTCGGCGACACCCGGTCGAGATGCTCGGCATACATCCGGGCTCCGTCGAAATACAGCGGATCGAGACCCCAGGCGTAGAGCAGCTCATCTTCCGGCGCGCCATCGGACCGCATGCGAGCATCGACCTCGATCAACCGGTCGATCACCTGGTCGATGTTGCGGCAACCCGTCCAGGTCGTGCCGTCGGGGGCTCGCCGGTCGAAGAACCCCACGTAGGGGTTGATCCACACCGCACCGGTTCCGGCGTGACAGTGGGCTTCGACGAAGCCCGGCACCAGGACCTTGTCTGCGAAGCGCTCGTCCACCTCATGGGATCCCCAACCGGCCAGCTCCTCGACCGACCCGACACCGAGCACCCGGCCGGACCGGACCGCCATCGCCGCCCCGCTCGGATTGGCGGGGTTCATCGTGACCACCCGCCTGGCCGTGAAGATCGTGGTTTGGTCCATGGCCGCCGCCTCCGTCCTTGCCCTGTCGGGCGACAGTAGCAGGAACCGGATCGAGCCACGGTTGTCGGCCAGGCCCACCCCGGCCAAGATGGATCACATCACCAGCGGAAAGGAAGCCCCGGCTTGCAGGATCACACGGCGACCGAGGACACGGCGACCCAAGACACGGCGACCGACGACACGGCGACCCAAGACACGGCGACCGACGACACGGCGACCCAAGACACGGCGACCCAAGACACCGTGACGGACGACGCGGCCGGCGACGACAGGATTGCGGTCACGGTGATCGGCGGCTACCTCGGTGCCGGCAAGACCACCCTGGTCAACCATATTCTGCGGACCGCCGACGAACAGGTGGCGGTGCTGGTCAACGACTTCGGCGATGTGAACATCGACGAGGAACTGGTCGAGAGCGAGGACGGCGACACCATCTCGCTGGCCAACGGCTGTATCTGCTGCAGCCTGGTCGACGGCTTCGCCGCGGCGCTGACAACCGTCAGGGCGCTCGATCCGCTCCCCCGGCGGCTGGTCATCGAAGCCAGTGGTGTCGCCGACCCGGCGATGGTCGCAGCCTACGGTCACGGACCGGGCCTGGCCCTCGACGCAGTGGTGGTCGTCGTCGACGCCGAGACGGTCCAGCGGCGATCACGGGACAAGTACGTCGGCGACACGGTCCTGGCCCAGCTGCGATCGGCGGACATCATCGTCCTGAACAAGATCGATCTGGTCGAACCCGAACTCGTCGTCGCCACCACCGACTGGCTTCGGGATCGGGCTCCCGATGCCGTGATCGTCGAGGCCGACCGGGCCCGCGTCGCCCCGTCGCTGCTGTTCGGCGTCACCGATGCGGACCGCAGCAGGCGCCGGCGGCCCTCGTCGGCCGGACCGATGCCGGCTCCGGCCGACGACATCTTCCAGAGTTGGTCGTGGGGTGGCGCAGAGCCGGTCCCCCGAGAACGGATCGAGCGGCTGATGGCCGAGCTCCCGGAGACGGTCGTCCGGGTGAAGGGCGTCCTGCGGTTGATCGAGGAACCGGATCGGCGGATGATCCTGCAGCGGGTGGGAGGTCGCTGGACACTTCGACCCGGCCCCGGTCGGCGCGACGGGTCGGACTCCCGGCTGGTGGTGATCGGGACGCCGGGGGCCATCACCGACGGGTGGCTCGAACGTCATCTGACCGCCGACTCCGGCGAGACCGACCTCTGAGCGGCACCGACTCCGGCGGGACCGACATCTGCGCGGCACCGACTCCGGCGGGTCCGACCTCTGAGCGACACGATCGAACCAGCCTCGGGCGGCTCCGCTCGCCTCTGTCGGACCTGCTCCGCAGGTCCGAAACTCAGCCGCCACCGCCCGCCGACAGGATGGCCAGCAGCGAGGTTCCGCAGACCGGCCTGCCCAACAACTCGGGAGTGAGCTCGCTGGAATCGATGTTGGCCACATCGCCGAGCTCGACGTTGATGCACTCGGCCAGCGCACGATCCACCCCGAACGCGTCGACGATGTCGTCGACCTGGGCCGTATCGACTGCCTCCCCGCGTTCGTTGCCGCACTCATGGCCCAGGAACCGCCGAATGTTGTCGGTGGCGGTCAACATCGACTGGTTGTCAACCCGGCCAAGCGCCTCGGCCAGTCCGGCATCGTCGGTCTGGTAGTCGAACTCGGCGAAGATCCGATCGCTGTCGACGAACCCGGCTCGGAGCGCCTCGACATCGGCCACCACACCGGCTGGAGCTGTCTCGACCAGCCGGGCCAACCGCCGATCGACATCGTCGAAGAATTGGGGCCCGACGTTGGCCACATCGGTGACCGAGGGATCGTCGATGAATCGGCCGGCCTCCGAGCAGAATGCGACGCTCGGCTCGCCGGGCCGATCGCTGGGCGCAGCAACGGGGTCGCTCTGCTCGGCGACCTCGCCCCGTTGCGACGTCGTCGCCGCGGCGTTCTCGCCGGTGTTCTGCGAGCAGGCGGCCAGCACCAGCACGCACACGGCCAGCAACCGGCTCAGGATCGCCATCCGCCGGTCGGCCGCTACTCGGCGCCGACGAAATGGCCCGGCTCCACCTCGACCAACTCGACCCGATCGGGAGATTCACCCGGGCCCCACCGGGGGCTGGGGATCTCGCTTGTGAGCAGGGGCCGTTCCCGACGACGACGGGGATCGGCGATGGGGACGGCGTCGAGCAAGCGCTTGGTGTAGGAGTGCTGCGGGTTCTCGAAGATCGCCGCTCTCGACCCGAGCTCCACGATCTGGCCGAGGTACATCACCGCCACCCGATGGCTGATCCGCTCCACCACCGCCAGGTCGTGGCTGATGAACAAGTAGCTCAGCCCCATCTCGGTCTGCAGGTCCATCATCAGGTTGATGACCTGGGCCTGGATCGACACGTCGAGAGCCGAAACCGCCTCGTCTGCGATGACCAGTTCCGGCTCCAGAGCCAGCGCCCTGGCGATACAGATCCGTTGCCGTTGACCGCCGGAGAACTGGTGGGGGTACTGCCCGGTCTGGCTGCGCTCCAGACCGACGCGTTCGAAAAGGTCGCCGACCTGTTTCTTCAGCTTGTCGCCGGATGCCACCTTGTGCACCCGCAGCGGCTCACCGACCGCCCGACCCACCGTCCGCCGGGGGTCGAGGCTGGCAAACGGGTCTTGGAAAACGATCTGCATCTTCTGACGATGCTCCCGCATCGCCCGAGGCGACAGGTTGGTGATGTCGGCCCCGTCGAGCTCGATCCGCCCCGACGTCGGGTCGAGCAGCCGGATGATCAGGTGGGCCAGCGTCGACTTGCCGCAGCCGCTCTCGCCGACAACGGCCAGGGTCTCCCCTCGACCCACCTGCAGCGAGACGTGCTCGACGGCGTGGACCTTGGCTCCGCCCGAGACCGGAAAGACCTTGCAGAGGCTCTCCACCGTGACCAGTGGATCGTCCACAGCCGGCACGACCCCCGTGCCGCCGACATCGGCGGCCTGGGCGGTCACTGCTCGACCACCAGATCGAATCGGGCGGGTCCGGTCGTTCCGGCCATCGAGCCGAGCTGGGGTACCGAGGCCAGCAAGGCCCTGGTGTACGGCTCGGCCGGTTTCTCGAAGATGTCATAGACCGAGCCCTGCTCCACCACCTTCGATCGGTTCATCACAACCACGTCGTCCGCCACTTCGGCCACCACGCCCATGTCGTGGGTGATGATGATCACCGCCGCGTTCGTCTCGGCCTGCAGCTCCCTCATCAGCGCCAGGATCTGGGCCTGGATGGTCACATCCAGTGCGGTCGTCGGCTCATCGGCGATCAGAACCGTCGGATCACAGGAGAGCGCCATGGCGATCATGACCCGCTGCCGCATCCCACCCGACATCTGATGGGGATACTCCTTGAGCCGGCGTTTGGCCTCGGGGATCCTGACCAGCTCGAACATCTCGAGCGCTCGGGCCTCCGCTTCGGCCTTGCCGAGCCCCTGGTGCAACCGCACCGCCTCGGCGACCTGGTTCCCAACGGTGTAGACAGGATTGAGGCTGGTCAACGGCTCCTGGAAGATCATGGAGATGGAGTTGCCCCGGATCTGTCGCATGGCCGGTTCCGGTTCGGTCACCAGATCGATGGTCTGACCGCCGGGGCTGCGGAACAGGATCTCGCCTCGCTTGATCTTGGCCCTGGTTCCGAGCTCGACCAATCGCATGATCGAAAGGGCGGTCACCGATTTGCCGGATCCCGATTCACCGACGACGGCCAGTGTCTGGCCCTCGAACAGGTCGAAGGAGACACCGGACACGGCAACGAAGTCGTCGAAGGCCACCGTCAGGTCGTTGATCGACAGCAACGGAGCGGCCGACATGACGGACGGGAGCCGGTACTCGGTCACCGGCTACCGCCCCCGGAGCTTGGGATTGAATGCATCCTGGAGCCCGTCGCCGACCAGGCTGAGGCCGAGCACGGTGGCAAAGATGGCCAGGCCGGGGAAGGTGACCGCCCACCAGTTGATGGTGAAGAAATCCCGGCCTCGACCGATGGCCAGGCCCCAACTCGGGCTGTTGACGTCGGCCAGGCCGAGGAAGGCCAGCCCCGCTTCGAACAGGATGGCCGAGCCCATGATCAGCGTGCTGGAGACGATCAAGGTCGGCATGGCGTTCGGCAGAATCACCCTGGTGATGATTCGGAAGTCGGTGGTGCCGATGGCACGGGCGGCCTTGACGAACTCCAGATTCTTGAGCCGAAGGAAATCGGCCCGGGTCAACCGGGCGATACCGGGCCAGGCGATGGAGCCGATGGCGAACGTGATGGTCCAGAACGACGGTTCGAACAGGGCCACCACCACGATGGCGAACAGCAGCCCGGGGAGGACCTGGAAGAACTCGGTGAACCGCATCAGGGCACTGTCGACCCAGCCGCCGTAGTAGCCGGCGATGGCCCCGATGGTGACGCCGAGGAACACGATCAACAGTGCAGCACCGGCAGCCACCCGCAACGTGGTGCGACCGCCGTAGACCACGACCGCCGTCATGTCTCGACCGAGGTTGTCGGTCCCGAGGAGCAGGCCGTCCTCACCGGGCCGGAGGTGAGGCCGGGCCACCAGGTCGCCGGGATCCCGGACGTACCAGATCGGCACGATGAACGTCATGATGAAGATGGCCACCAGGAGCAGCGCCCCGAACACCGCCGCCCTGTTACGGAGGAACAGGCGCAGGGCCTGGCCCTGGGTTCCGCCCCCGATGTCTGCCTGGTCGACGAAGACCTCAGCCATTGGCACTCCCCGAGACCCGTATCCGCGGATCGATGAGCCGGTAGACGAGGTCGGTCAACAGGTTGGCGATGATGACCGTCACCGAGACGAGCAGCAGCACACCCAGCAGGACCGGCGTATCCCGCCGGTTGACCGCCTCGAAGGCCAGGCGCCCGAGGCCGGGCCAGGCGAACACGCTCTCCACCAGGATCGCACCGGACAGCACCGCCCCGAACTGGAGGCCGAGGATGGTCACCACCGGGATGATCCCGTTCCGGAGCCCGTGTTTGAAGGTGACCGACCGCTCGCTCAGACCCTTCGCTCTGGCCGTCCGGACGTAGTCCGACTCCAGGACCTCGAGCATCGATGCCCGCGACAACCGGCTGTACTGGGCCAGGTAGATGATGCCGAGGGTGAGCGCCGGGAGGATCAGGTGTTGAGCGACGTCGAGCCAGGACTGGAACCAGTTGCCCTCGAAGTCGAGATCGTGGATACCGGACACGGGAAAGAAGTCGACATTCACTCCCACGATGATCAGCAACAACAGGCCGGTCCAGAACGCCGGCATGGAGAACCCGACCAGGGCCAGCACCGTGGTGGCATGGCTGAGCGTGCTCTCCGGCCGCCTGGCGGCGATGGTGCCGATCGTCACCCCGACAACAACGGCGAAGGTCAGTGCGGCGCCGGCGAGCAGGACCGTCGGCCAGATCCGATCCTTGAGCAGCTCGGTCACCGGTTCGTTGAACCAGATCGACTCTCCCAAATCGCCCTGGACGACGTTGCCGATGTAGATCCCCAACTGCACGACCAGCGGTTCATCGAGCCCGTACTGCTCCCGGATCTGCTCCAGGACGGCGGGATCCGACGCCGACTGGTCGCCTGCGATGGCGGTTGCGGCGTCTCCGGGGGCGATCTGGATGAGGAAGAAGTTGAGAACGATGACGGCCAGGATCAATCCCAGGGACTGGGCGATCCTGACCACGATCGCTTTCACGACGTCGAGCTTCCCGGCATCATTCCGAGAGCCACACTTCGTGCCAAGGGCTCATGAAGCCCCACACACCGTCCGGCGGATTCTGCACCCGGGTCTTGCGGATCTCGTAGGTCTCGGCGAACCCCAGATACACCACCGGGACATCCTCGTTGATCAGCTCGGTGGCCTGGAAGTACAGGTCCTTGCGCTCGTCGTTGTCGAAGGTCGACCCCGCCTTGTCCAGCAGCGCGTCCACTTCTTCGCTGCAGTACCAGCTGTTGTTGGAGAAGATCACGCCCGGCGGATCGATGCGATTGTCGCAGTTGTAGGAGCGGTGGACACCGATCACCGGATCACCCCAGTTCCAGAGCTGGGTGAAGGCCATGTCGTAATTGCCGGCCGCAACGTCGGCGGCCCAGGTCGGGAAGTCCGGCACGGACCTGATGTTCAACGTGACGTTGATGTCCTCCAGGTTCTGCTTGATGAACTCGGCGGTCGGCAGCATGCTCGGATCGGCCGGCATGTCCACCTCGAACCCGTCGGCCAGGCCGACCGACTCCAGCAGCGCCGCGGCCTCGTCCAAATCCCGACGATCGAAGTTGGTGGCATCGGGATTGTAGAACGGGCTGGCGTTCTGGATGCCGGTGATGTTCGGGGTGCTCTGGCCGAGGGCGACGATGTCACGCCAACCCTGCTGATCGATCGCCAGCGCGATGGCCTGCCGGGCCTCCTTGGTGGAGAGATTCTCGCTGCGGATGTTCAGGTGCACCCAACTGATCTTGCCGATCGCCTCGTGACCCTTGGGGTCGACCACGAACCGGTCGTCGTTCTGGAACTGCTCGACGGCGGCCGCATTGGGGTTGGTCGCCATGTCGTAGTCGCCGTTGTCCATGCCGATGATCACCGAGTTGGGATCGGCAACGATGTCGATGATGATCTCGTCGAGATAGGGGCGACCCTCGAGGAAGAAGTCGTCGAACTTCTCCAGCCGCACCAGCTCGGCGGCATCGTACTCGACGACCCGGAAGGGACCGGAGCCGACGAAGTCGGAGCCACCGTTGCGGGGGTGGGTCTGGATGTCCTGGCCGTCGTCGAAGATGTGCTTGGGGATGATCGGCAACAGCCCGGGCGACATGGCGATCAGGATGGCCGGGTGAGGCTTGCTGAGGGTGATGACCGCCTTCAACGGGTCGGACGTGTCGACCGATTCCACCGGCTCGAACATCGGCTTGAACGGATGGTTCTCCTTCGAGGTGAAGATGCTGAAGGCAACGTCCTCGGAGGTGATCGGCACGCCGTCGTGGAACACCGCATTGTCCCGGAGGTTGAGCGTCACGGTCAGGCCGTCGTCTGAGATCTCCCAGCTCTCGGCCAGGTACGGCTGTGGCTCGTAGTTCTCATCGAGCAACAGCGGGCTGGCGTTGACCTGGGTCCCGGGCACCGCGGTGGCCAGACCGGACTGGACCGTGCCGTTGAGGTGGCGGAGTGCACCGACCGCGGCGTAGGTCAACGTGCCGCCGGTCTTGATCTCACCGGCGTCGGCCGCCGCATCGCCGTCGGAGCCCTCGGCGGCGTCACCGTCGGAGGAGGCGCCGTCATCGGCATCCTCGCCGCCGGTTCCGTCGGTTTCGGTGGCGGTCGCGTCGTCGCCTGCGGCGTCATCGTCGTCGCCGCCGCAAGCGGCGGCGAACATCCCGAACACAACGAGCAGGGTCAGCAATGTGCGCCATGCCTTCATAACAACTCTCCCATCGCGCCGGCTCGGTGGACGCCGGCGGTGCGACGGACCTTAGCAGCGACCCCGGAGAGGCTTCAATAGACTGCAACCTCCGTCAACTGCTGTTCACAATCGTCGATCTCCTCCGACACCTCGGCGGGCTTTCAGTACAAACCGGGCCGCTCGGCGATGGATCGATCGAGTGGAGCGGACTAGTTTTCAACCGAACGCACCGACAACAGGACGCTCAGCACCGACGGGACGGATGATCGAGATCAATGACTGAACCGGGCACAGCAGACGACATTCGTATCTATCGGGCCCGGAGGATCGTCACCATGAACCCGGCCCAGCCATCGGCCGAAGCGGTTGCGGTCAAGGGTGACCGGGTCCTGGCCGTCGGTTCGACGGCCGAGTTGCAGGGCTGGCAGCGTGTCGGCGACGGTCCGATCGTGGTCGACGATCGTTTCGCCGACCACGTCCTGGTCCCCGGTTTCATCGAGGCCCACAGCCACGTGATGGCCGGCGGCATGTGGGCGATGCCCTACGTCGGGTACTTCGATCGGCGGGGGGCGGATGGGAAGCTGTGGTCCGGCTGCACCGGCTTCGACGATGTGATCGATCGCCTGGTCGAGGCCGAATCGGCGATGGCCGCACAGGGAGCGGGACCGGCCGAGCCCTTGATGGCGTGGGGGCTGGATCCGATCTACTTCGACGGTGAGCGGATGCTGGCCCGCCACCTCGACCGGGTCAGCGAGACCAGGCCGATCTTCGTCTACCACGCCAGTGGTCACCTGGCCACGGTGAACACCGCCATGCTGACCCGTTCCGAGATCACCGCCGAGGACCCGACGCCGGGAATCTCACTCGACGACGCCGGCCGGCCGGACGGCGAACTGCAGGAGCCCGCAGCCATGCGGCTGGCCGGCGATGCCTTCGCCCGCCTTGGGACGATGATGCACACCGAGGAGGCGATGTGGAACTACGCCAGGGAGGCCCGCAATGTCGGGGCCACCTTGATCACCGACCTCGGGACCAGCCAGGTCTCGGACTCCGAGCAGCTGCAACGGTGGCGTAAGGCGGTGGACGATCCGGACTATCCGAGCCGGGTGATGGTTGCGGTCTCATCGATGATGGGTGGCCAGAACGACCCGTCCCGGCTGGCCGCCATCGGCGCTGACATCAAGCCAACGGCCAGCGAGAAACTTCGCTTCGGGATCGTGAAGATCGTGCTCGATGGTTCGATCCAGGGATTCACCGCCCGCATCAGCTGGCCCCACTACTACGCGGCCCCGGAAGGGCACCCGGGCAACGGCCTGTGGCTCCTGGCCCCCGATCAGGTGGCCGACATCGTCGAAGCGTTCCACGTTGCGGGGCTCACCGTGCATGCCCACTGCAACGGCGACGAGGCCAGCGAGGTGTTCATCGATGCGGTCGAGCAGGTGTTGGAGCGTCACCCCCGCTGGGATCATCGCCACACCGTGCAGCACTGCCAGTTGACGACCAAGGCCCAGTACAAGCGGATGGCGGCGCTTGGCATGTGCGCCAACATCTTCTCCAACCACATCTTCTACTGGGGAGACCAACACCACGATGTCACGATCGGACCGGAGCGGGCCAGGGGTATGGACGCCTGCGCCACCGCAGTGCGGGAGGGCGTGTCGTTCTCCATCCACTGCGATGCGCCGGTGACCCCGATGGGTCATCTCCACACGATGTGGTGTGCGGTCAACCGGCTGACCGCGTCCGGTCGGGTGCTCGGGCCAGACGAGCGGATCAGCGCCCACCAGGCGCTCCACGCTGCAACGTTGGGTGCGGCGTGGCAGCTGAAGCTCGATCACGACATCGGCAGCATCGAAGCGGGCAAACTGGCCGACTTCGCCGTCCTCGACGACGACCCACTGACCGTCGATCCCGTGGCGATCAAGGACATCGGGGTCTGGGGCACCGTCCTCGGCGGGAAGCCGTTCCCGGCCGATGCGATGACCCCGGCCGACTAGCTGGCCGGCCAACGGGCACGCAGCCCGCACGGTCGCCGGCGACAAGACACTTCGGCGCCCGGGCCATGGCTCGGGCGCACACATCGGGGGTTCAGAGAATCCGGGTGCCGTCGACGTAGCCGGGTTGGAGGAGTTCCACGTCGGGGAGCCGCCGCTGCAACTCGGCTGCGATCGGGGCGACATCGGTCTCGACGGAGAAACCGGGGAGCCAGTTGTCGTGATGGCCGAGGACGACCTTGGACGGTTGCAGCAGCTCGGCCTGGGCGGCGACGAATTGGGCCAGGGAGCCCTGGATCGGTTCTCCGTCGACGTTGCCCCGGCCTGCCGCGGCCAGTATGGCCACGTCGATGTCAGGGAGCTCGTCGAGGATCCCGGTCCAATGGCCGGAGGTGTCCTGGTAGAACAGCGTGCCGTCCGGGGTCTCGATCACGTACACCAGGGCGCCGCCGTCGCCCCGGTCACCCTGGTTGCTGGCCCGGAGATGGCGCACCGCCTCCGGGGCCAACTCGGTGTTGAGGTAGGTCAGCAGCTGTTCCATCCGCTGCTGCCGTTGTTGCCACGTGACCCCGAGGTCGCCGAGGCACACCTTGTCCGGCTGGTCCATCTCGGCATGACTCCAGACGCACGAGTGCAAGCTGGGGTACACCTTCACGCTGACTCGCTCACCGAGTTCGATCGTCTCGCCACCGGAAACGCAGATCATCTTGTCGAGCGGCACCCCGGCCTGTTCCATGATCCGGACCGTCTCGTAGCTGCCGACGATGGTGGCCCCGGTGTTGGCGGCGATGCGTTCCGCTCCGTACAGATGATCGAAGTGGGAGTGACCGATCAGGATCCAATCCGCCTGCTCGATGTCGTCGGCCCGCAGCCCCGGCCCGGCGGCGCCCTCTGCCCTGTCGATGTAGGCATCGAGAAAGACCGTCTGGCCGCCGGTACGGAGCCGAAAGGTGGCGCAGCCGTACCAGTCGAGGATCGTGCCGGCATCGCCGTTCACGTCGTCACCTGCTCCAGATCGGTCATCGGGGCTCCTCAGGAGGTCGAGACGGGCTCGGTACGAACCGAAGCTACCGGCGCTGCGACTCGCCGGCCGGACCCGTTCCTACCGCTGGACACTACTGGCGGCACCTCCGGTAGGCCAAGACGCTGCGGGCCTGGACCAGCCCGGCTCGACGATCGACGCCGGGAGCTGCGATCCTCACCCGATGGCCGCTCGGGACGCGACGTTGTGGGATCACTACAGCCGAACAATGACCACCGACCCCGAGCGGTGGGCGGTGGTCGATCAGCAAGGCGGGCGGCTGACCCATCAGCAGCTGCACGACCTGGCGGGGCGGGCCTCGGCCGGGTTTTCGGCCTTGGGGCTCGATGCCGGTTCGATCGTCGGGGTGTTCCTGCCCAATCGCATCACCTGGCCGATCATCGCCCTGGCCGCGTCGCACCGGGGCATCGGCGTGCTCGGGCTCAACACCCGCTTCCGTCACGGTGAGCTCAACCATCTGCTGGACGTCGCCGAGGTCGATGTGGTGGTGGCGGTCGAGGAGTTCCTGGGGATCGAAGGGCCGACGCTGTTCGGCGAGCTGGACCGTCCGATCAAGCTCATCGTCGAGCAGGCCGGCCAAGCTGACCGGTTCGCAGGATCGGGGCCTGATGCCGTTCGACGAACTGCTGACCGCCGACCGGGCGCATGTCGGTCGGTGCGGCCAGCCGGCGGACCCGCTGATCGGCTTCACCACATCGGGAACCACCGGCTTCCCCAAGATCGCCATGCACGACCAGGCCCAGACCCTTCATCACCTGCTGGCGGTCATCGACCGGTTCGGGCTGGGGCCCGACACCGTCAACCTGGCCCCGCTGCCGTTGTGTGGTGCCTTCGGCTACAGCGGTGCCATGGCCACGCTCCTGGCCGGGGGTGCGGTGGTGGCCCACGAGACCTGGTCGGCCGACGCCGCCGCCGATGCCATCGATGAGCACGGGGTGACCTTCTTCAGCGCCAGCGACGACATGTTGCTCGGCCTGGCCGGCAGCGATCGCTTCCGGGCCGAGACCACCTGGACCGACGGGGGGTTCGCCGATTTCACGAACGCCGGGGCCGAGGCGGTGAGCACCATCGAATCCGACGACCGGAGGGACGACGAGGCTGACCGGTCTGTACGGCTCTTCGGAGGGTTTTGCGCTTGATGTCGGCCTGGGACCGCAGGGCCCCGCAAACCGAGCGGGTCCGCAACGGGGGGTACCTGGTCTCGGCCGAGATGGCCGTTCGCTGTTGCGACACGGAGACCGGTGCGGTATTGCCCCACGGTCGCTCGGGGGAGCTTCAGTTCAAGGGCCCGAGCCTGATAACGAACTACCTGAACAACCCCGACGCAGACCGGCGGGCGTTCACCGCCGATGGCTGGTACCGCTCCGGCGACCTCGGGCACACCGTCGAGCCGGACGACGACGGCCATCACGGCTTCGTCTACCAGGCCAGACTCGGCGACACCTTGCGACTGCGGGGCTTTCTGTGTGATCCGGCCGAGATCGAATGCCACCTGGAACGCCATGACCGGGTCGAACTGGCCCAGGTGGTCGGGGTGAGGCGACCCGGCGTCGGTGACGTGGCGGTCGGGTTCGTCCGGCTGACCGCAGCCGACGGTACCGACGAACCGGTCGACGAGGCCGATCTCCTGGCCCACTGCCGTTCGGGCCTGGCCAACTACAAACAGCCCGAACGGATCGTGGTGGTCGAGGAGTTTCCGGTCACCGACGGGCCCAACGGCATCAAGATCCGCAAGGTCGACCTTCGGGAACGGGCCGCAGCGCTGCTCGACGGCGCAACCGACCGCTGACAGGGACCGAGCCGGCCCCGGGGCTCGTCGCCCATCGGGCTGGCGGACAGACCGCCGTCACCGCTACAACTGGCAGTCCTATGGCTGACACCACACACCCGATGACCTTCGACGAGGCCTGCCAGGCGGTCTGTGGACCGGGCACCATGTTCGAGATCACCGAGGGCGACATCGACGGCATTCCCACCAAGCTCTTCGTCAACGCCCCACCGAGCCTCGGCGCCCTCTACGGCCTGGCCGCAGCCCGCCAGGACGAGTTCCTCGTCTACGAGGACGAGCGGTGGACCATGCCGGAGCTGTTGGCCATGGCGGGCCGGATCGGCCATGTGCTGGTCGAGGACTACGGCGTCTCGAAGGGCGATCGGGTGGCCATCGCCATGCGGAACTACCCGGAATGGATCGCAGCCTTCATCGCCATCACGACCGTCGGGGCTGTGGCGGTTCCGCTCAACGCCTGGTGGCAGAGCGAGGAGCTGGCCTATGCCATCGAGGACTCCGCCACGTCGGTCATCATCGCCGACCGTGAGCGGCTCGACCGCCTCGAGATCAACGAGGCGGGGGAGGCGCTGGGCCAGGCCAGGGTGATCGCCGTCCGCTCGGAGGGCGAACTGCCGTCAGGGGTGGTGGCACTGGAAGACCTCATGGTCGGCGATGCCACGATGCCGACCGTTGACGTCGGCCCAGACGACGACGTCACCATCCTCTACACATCCGGCACCACCGGCCATCCGAAGGGCGCAGTCAGCACCCACCGGGCGGTGATCCATGCGCTGATGTGCTTCGCCGCCCGGGCGCAGGTCGGTGCGTTGTACGAGCCCCCGGACGATACCCACGAGGCCGGCCCGGCGCCACCCCAGACCACCTTCATGTTGTCGGTCCCGCTGTTCCACGTCACCGGCCTGGTGCCGGTCATGCTGGGCTCGATCATCAGTGGCGCCAAACTGGTCATGACCCATCGCTGGGACCCCGACCGGGCCCTCGAGCTGATCGAGCGGGAAGCGGTCACCAACTTCGTCGGGGTTCCGACGATGAGCTGGGACCTGCTGGAGGCCCCGAGCTGGGGTGCTCGCGACGTCTCGACGCTGCGCTCGATCGGCGGCGGTGGCGCACCGATGCCACCGGAGTTGGTGAAACGCATCGACGACAACTTCCCAAAGGGTCGCCCCGGGCTCGGCTACGGGATGACCGAGACCAACGCCTACGGGCCCCAGAACTCCGGTCAGGACTTCCTCGATCACCCCCGATCGACCGGGCGCCTGATCCCGGTCATGGAGATGCGTATCACCGACCCCGAGGGCAACGAGCTGCCCCGAGGCGAGACCGGGGAGCTCTGGTTCCGGGGGCCGTCACTGATCAGGGGCTACTGGAACCGTCCGGCCGACACCGCGGCGACCATCGTCGACGGCTGGCTGCGTTCCGGCGACATCGGCACCATCGACGACGAGGGCTTCGTCTACGTCAGCGATCGGGCCAAGGACATGGTGTTGCGGGGCGGTGAGAACATCTACTGCATCGAGGTCGAGTCGGCGATCTACGAGCACCCGTCGGTCTATGAGGCGGCGGTGTACGGCATCCCCGACGAACGTCTCGGCGAGGACCTGGCCTGTCATGTGATGGTCAAGCCCGGCCTGAGCCTGGACGCGGCCGAGCTGCAGCAGTTCCTGGGCGAACGGCTGGCCCGGTACAAGGTGCCGGCCAGGGTGGCGATCGTGCACGATTCGCTGCCGAGAAACGCCGCAGGCAAGATCCTCAAGCGCCAGCTTCGGGACGAGTTCTCCGCAGACTGACGTCGAGCGGCGGTCAGCGGCCGAGCCGGCGCTGCTCGTCGCGGACCTGGCCGATCCCCTCCTGGAGCAACGAGAAACAGACCAGCCAGGCCAAGGCCCCCAGCACCGCGTACTTGGCGTAGAGCAGGTCCGGGATCGGGCTGTTCCAGATGGTGTGGAGGGCCACGACCAGGATCATGACCCGCCAGAACCGAGGATCCTTCAGATGCTCGGTCTTGAGCGGTTCGGAACCCTTGACCCGCCACAGTGCACCGGCGGTGATGGCGGTCCACACCACCTGGCCGAATGGAGCGAGCAGACCTCGCAGCACGATGTTGTCGATCACATCTCCGTTGTCGAGGGCGAACAGGGCGGCAACGAGGGCGTAGCCGGCCGACTCGAATGCGGCGAAGCCGGCTCCGATGGCCGCACCGAACAACATGCCGTTCAGCATGAACCGGTGCTGGGCCTGGCGGGCCACGAGCACGACGGCCAACAACTTCGCCGGCTCCTCGATCAGGCCCGCCACCATGGCTCCGAGCCAGGGAAAATCGAACAGCTCGAACCCGACGAGGGAGAACAGCAACGATGCGGTTCCGCCGAGGAACACCATCCGCAGCACCGCCACCACCGAGACGTTTCTCACCACGTTGATCTCGAAGAAGAAGAGCAGCACCGTGACCGGCATGGCGAAGGATCCGACGATGATCAGCCCCGGCAACAGGGTGATGGCCCCGAAGACCATCCAACCGACGAAGAACAACCCGAACACCACAGCGGTTGCCAGCAACGTCCTGGCGAACAGCCACGGTTGGGGCCACTCGGCCTTCACCGCCGACAGCGACGGGGTGGTGGCCGCGGTCCCCACCATCAACTCCGCCTCGACGTCGGCCTGCGGGCGACGCCGGAAGCTGTTGGCGAACAGGTGTCGGAGGCTGAACGACTCATCGAGTCGTTCGACGCTGGCGGCGCCGGTCACCCGGGCGGCGAACCCTCCGAGCCGATCCCGCAATGAGGATTCGGATGTCGATCCGCCCGGCGGGGCCGGCTCGTCGGCTGGAGGGCCTTCCGGCGGATAGAGGACGAAGCGTTGCGGCTCCGGCGGTGGCGCGGTGGCCGGCTCGCGACGAGCCGTTGTCCCGTCAACGGTGGTGCGGTCGACCGGGGCCGGCGGGGATGTCGCCCGAGGCTCCGAGGAAGCAGGAGGTGGTGGCCATGATGTGGTGCCCGGCCCGGCTGTTTCCGGCCGGGGCGGGGCCGAAGCCGAGGTCGGCGGTCCCGGCCGGGGCTGGGGCGGCGGCTTCTCGTCGGTCCAATCGGGCGGTGTCGGTGCCACGACCCGATCCGGTTGGCGTTGGCCTGCCGAATCCGGCCACCCGGTGGAGCTCCACCCTGCATCGCCGGGACGGGGCAGGTCGCGGTGCTCCACCGTCTCGTCTGCGTCGTCGGTCACCGGACCCGCCGATCCCGGACGCCGGCCACGGTCGGGCCGATCCGCGCCGGCCCCTGGGTGTCGATGCTTCGCATGGCACCGTCGACCCTAGCAGTCTCCCACCGGGCGGCCGGAGGCGCCGCCGGGAACCCGGCGACCGGCCGGGATCAGCGAGGGGGCATGGTGGAGCGGTCGAGGCGATCGCCCAGCTCGTCGAGCCGGGTGCAACCGACCTGGGCCATGGTGTTGACCAGCCCCTCCCGGAGTATCTCGTAGGCATGGCCCGGACCCTGCTCGCCGGCGGCGCCGAGGCCGAACATGAAGGCCCGGCCGCAGAAGACGAAGCTGGCGCCGAGGGCGATGGCCCTGGCCACGTCGAGCCCGGAACGGACCCCGGAGTCGAACAGCACCGGTACCGAGTCGCCGATGCGTTCAACGATGGCCGGGAGGCTGTCGATGGCGGCCGGCACCGCGTCGAGCTGTCGACCGCCGTGGTTCGAGACCTGCACCGCGTCGGCCCCGGTGTCGACACAGCGTTTTGCGTCGTCGACATCGACGATGCCTTTCACCACCAGCGGACCATCCCACAGCTCCCGGACATCGGCCAGGTACTCCCAGGACAGCGTGCCACCCAGATTGGCACCGACGAACCCGGCCGTGGCCCGCATCGTGGAGTGGTCGATGTACTTCTCGAGCGTCCGGAACCGGGGCAGGCCGTTGCGCAGAACGCCGATGCTCCACGCCGGGTGGATGGCGGCCTGGGCAATCAGCGTCGGGCCGATCACCGGCGGAACCCGGACCCGGGCCTTGCGCTGACGCTCCCGGCGACTGGCGGCGGGCACGTCGGCGGTGACCACCAGCGCGGTGAACCCGGCCGCCTTGACCCGCTCCAGCAGGTCGGCCCGCAGCGACGGATCCCGCGGTGGGTACAGCTGGAACCAACCCATGCCTTGGGCGTTGGGACCCGCGACCTCGGGCTTCTCGGTGGCAACGGTGCTCATCGTGTACGGGATGCGCTTGGCGGCGGCCGTCCTGGCCAGCGCAGCGTCGGCTCCGGGCCAGATGAGTCCGGTCAGCCCCACCGGGGCGATGCCGATCGGCGCGGCGTAGGTGATGCCGAACAGCTCGGTTTCGATCTCGGGCTCGAGCGGTCCCTTGAGCAACTGCGGTATCAGCTGGATTCTGGCCATGCCGTCGAGGTTGTTCTGGACCGCTCGATCGTCACCGGTGCCGCTGGCCAGGTACTCCCAGGCGAAATGGGGGATGCGCCTGCCGGCCCGACGTTCCAGGTCGTCGATCCCGGGCATGGTGTCCATGAGGTTCTTGGCCATCGATCGGTGCCTCTCGATTCGTTTCACGGCCCGCTGCAGCGCCATCAGCGGCCATCGGCCGATTCGGCCGGTTCGATGACCATGAGCAGCACATCCTTCTCCACCTGGTCTCCGATCGCCACCCGGATTTCGGTGACCTCGCCGTCCTCGGTGGCGGCCAGATGGTTCTCCATCTTCATCGCCTCCAGAACGGCAACCACCTGACCGGCCTCGACCCCGTCGCCGACGGCGACCCGGATCTCCAGGACCTTGCCCGGCATCGGCGCCGCCACCGCACCGCCCGGCAGCTCGATCTCCGGTACGGAGAACCGGGGGATGATATCGAATCCCACTCCCCCGCCGGCTCCGGTCAGCTGCACCCTCGTGGCCGATCTGGACACCCGCAGGCCCAGTCGGTGGCCGTTCACCTCGACATCGATGGCGTCCGGCGACCAGCTGTGGACCACGGCCAGCCCGTCGGTTCCGTCCGCCCCGAGACGGAACGAGCCGTCCCGGGACCGGCGATAGTGCACGGTCCGTTGGTCGCCCTCGTACCCGAGCTCGATACGTTCCGGCGGGATGCGGCCGACGACGAAGCCGCTCGGCAGCGACGTCAGGGTCCGGGCTCGGGACCGGTTGTCACCTTGGATCCACATCGCGGCCGCCACCG
The DNA here is from genome assembly GCA_963715325.1 of uncultured Acidimicrobiales bacterium. Lineage (GTDB taxonomy): Bacteria > Actinomycetota > Acidimicrobiia > Acidimicrobiales > SZUA-35 > JAHELU01. The sequence continues at coordinate 305,141 of CAVQRR010000003.1, read as the reverse complement.
CCAACCGGTCGACGTGGTCGGGCGGCAGGACTCGCTTCGGGGGCGGATCGACCCGCTCGATGAAGTCGGTGGTGGTGTCGCCGGACAGGAAGGCGTCGCTGCGCAGCACCGCAGCGAGGAAATCCCGGTTGGTCACAACCCCGTCGAGGTGGAGGTCCTCGAGGCCACGGGCCAGCCGGCCTGCGGCATCGCTGCGGGTCGGGGCGTGGGCGATCACCTTGGCGATCATCGGGTCGAAGTCGACCCCGATCACCGAACCCGCCTCCACCCCGGCGTCCCATCGCAGGGCCGGATCGTCGGACGGGGCGAAGGCGTCGAGGGTGCCGATTGCCGGCAGGAAGTCGTTGGCCGGATCCTCGGCGTAGAGCCGGGCTTCGATGGCGTGGCCCTGGAAGGTCACGTCCTGCTGGCCGTAGCCGAGCGGCCGGCCCATGGCGATCCGGAGCTGGTCCCGGACCAGATCCCGGCCGGTGACCTCCTCGGTCACCGGATGCTCCACCTGGAGCCGAGTGTTGACCTCCAGGAAATAGAACGCTCCGGTCTCGTCGTCGACCAGGAACTCGACCGTGCCGGCCGACCGATACCGTAGCGACGCCGCCAGCCGCAGGGCGGCGTCACCCATCTCGGCCCGCATCTCATCAGACACGAACGGCGACGGCGATTCCTCGATGATCTTCTGGTGGCGACGCTGGATACTGCATTCCCGCTCGCCGAGGTGGACCAGGTTGCCGTGGGCATCGCCGAGCACTTGTATCTCGATGTGGCGGGATCGGCCGACGTAGCGTTCGGCGAACACCCGGTCGTCGCCGAACGCGGCAAGCGCCTCCCGTTTGGCGGCCGCCACCGCATTCTCGAGCCCGGCGGCCGAGTGGACGATCCGCATCCCCTTGCCGCCGCCACCGGCTGCGGCCTTGATCAACAGCGGAAAGCCGATCGAGGCAAACGCCCCCTGCTCGTCTGTCGAGGCCAGGACCGGCACCCGGGCTTCGACCGCCAGCTTCTTGGCCTCGATCTTGTCCCCCATGGCCCGGATGGCCTCCACCGACGGGCCGACCCAGACCAGACCGGCCGCTTCGGTGGCGGCGGCGAAGTCGCCGTTCTCGGCCAGGAACCCGTAGCCGGGATGGATCGCCCCGGCACCGGTTCGCTCGGCCGCGGCCAGGATGGCGTCGGCATCGAGATAGCCGTCGATGCGGACCGCCTCGTCTGCCTCGTTCACGAACGGGGCGTCGCCGTCCGCCTCGACGAAGACCGCAACCGTCCGCAGACCCATGGACCGGGCGGTGCGGAACACCCGACGGGCGATCTCCCCCCGGTTCGCCACCAGCAGCTTGTCGAACCGACGCTCGTCGGTCATGCGGCCGACCCGCCCGCTGGGTTCCCATGACACCGAAGGTCGAAGCTCGGGCGATGTTTCGCCACATGACGAAACTCGACGGCACCCGCACGGTTCCCGGTCAAAGTCTGAACACCCCGTACCCCTCGGTGCCCTCGATGGGGGCGTTGCCGACGAACGACAAGCACATGCCGAGCACGTTTCGGGTGTCGCGTGGATCGAGGATCCCGTCGTCGGAGATGGCCCCCGTCGCCACCAGAGCCAGCGACCCCGCCTCCTGGGTGGCCTCGACGGCGGCGACGATCCTGGCGTCCTCGTCCTCGTCGAACTCCTCACCTTTTCGGGCGGCCTGGCCCCGTCGAACCTGCGACATCACGCCGGCGATCTGTTTCGGACCCATGACCGCGATCTTGGCTGTCGGCCATGTGAAGGTGAACCGGTTGTTGAAGGCCCGACCGGACATGCCGTAGGTCCCGGCCCCGTAGGACGAGCCGATCGTGACACACAGGTGCGGTACCTCCGAGTTCGACACCGCGTTGATCAACTGCGAGCCCTTCTTGATGATCCCGTCGGCCTCGAAATCCCGCCCGACCATGAAGCCGGTGATGTTCTGGATGAACAGCAGGGGCACGTCGATCTGGTTTGCCAACTGGACGAAATGGGCCGCCTTCTGGGAGGAATCGGGGTACAGCACACCGTTGTTGCCCAGGATCCCGATCGGGTAGCCGTGGATCGACGACCAGCCGCAGACCATGGTGGGGCCCCATCGGGGTTTGAACTCCTCGAACCGTGACCCGTCGACGATCCTGGCCACCACGTCCCGCACATCGACCGGTTGGCGCAGGTCTCGGCTGATCAGGCCCAACAGATCCTGGGCGTCGTGGATCGGCTCCTCGACGTCGAATCGTGGCGGCGGCGCCGGCTTTCGCCAGTTGAGGTGGGAGACCACCTCCCGGCACAGCCGGATGGCGTCCATCTCGTCCTCGGCGAAGTAGTCGCCGGACCCCGACACCTCGGCGTGGAGCTTTGCCCCACCGAGGGTCTCGTCGTCGCTCTCCTCGCCGGTGGCCATCTTCACCAACGGTGGCCCGGCCAGGAACATCTTCGACTGCTCCTTGACCATGATCGTGTAGTCCGACATGCCTGGCTGGTAGGCCCCACCGGCGGTCGACGAGCCGAACACGATGCACACCGTCGGGATCCGCATCTTCGAAAGCTCGATCATCTCGTAGAAGAACCGTCCCGACTCCGCGAAGTGGGTGGTCTGGGCTCGGCGCCCACCACCGTCGGTTTCGACCCGCAGATCGGCACCCGCCGACTCGACGAAGCTGACATAGGGCATCCGGTTCTCCCGTGACATCTGCAGTGCCCGTTCCCACTTCTTGGCCGCATAGGGGGTGAGCGCCCCGCCGAGCACCGAAGGATCGTTGCCGAGGATCACGCACTCCACCCCGGCGATGACGCCGATCCCGATGACCATGCCGCCACCCATGGTGTAGTCGGAGTCGTACCCGGCCAGTGGGCTGATCTCCAGGAACGGGCTGTCGGGGTCGAGGGCGTTCACGATCCGCTCCCGGATCGGCATCTTGCCCCTCGCCCGGAGTCGCTCCATGCGGTCCGGCCCGCCGCCGGCCTCGGCCTGGTCCAGCAGTTCCTCGATCTCTGCCAGTTGTTCCATCATGTCTTGGGCGTTCTTGCAGAACTGGGCGCTACCGGTGTCGACCGTCGAGGGCAGTGGTGGGGCCAGCAGTGATCGAACCATCCCGGCGATCGTAGAGGTGGCCCCGGGGGTGCGCCAGTTCCAACCCGACCCGGCGCCGGGGACGGTTGCCAGGTGGTGCCGGCCACCGGCAAACCGACCGTGCACCGGCGCGATCGGCTCGCCGTGTCCGCTCCAGTGGCGACTCGACGGTGGCCGGGGCGGGCGGTAACGTCTGGCCTCGAACCTGCGCAGAACCGAACGACGGATCCCGATCCGTCGGCCAACGAAAGTCGAGGTCCCGACGTGGCCATCCCCACGAGTCTGGCGGGCACCGTCGTCGAGCCGATGGTCCACCAGGTCGACGAGCGATGGACGATGGCCTACGCCGCCTCGATCGGGGACTGCCTCCCGGTGTATCTCGACACCACCCGGCCGGACGGGGTGGTGGCCCACCCGCTGTTCTCGGTCTGTCCGGAATGGCCGGTGATCGTTCGTTCCAGACAGCTGTCGACCGAGGCCGGGGTGCCGGCGGACGAGGTTCGCACCGGCGTCCACGCCACCCACGATGTGGAGATCCACCGCCTGATCCGACCCGGCGACGTGTTGACCACGGCGCTGGAAACCAGCGGTGTGGTCGACATCAAACCGGGAGCGATGATGACGACCCGGCTGCGGACGACCGATGCCGACGGTGCGCCGGTGGCAACCACCAGCCAGAACGGCATCTACCTCGGGGTCCACACCATCGGCGACGACCGGCCGGACCCGACGCCACCGGATCCGATCCCGGGATCGGAGCGCCGGGGCCGGCCGACCCGGATCGATGTGGTCGTCGGCGCCGGGGCAGCCCACACCTACACCGAGTGCGCCAGGATCTGGAATCCCATCCACACCGACAAGGCGGTGGCGCTTGCGGCCGGCCTACCGGACATCATCCTCCACGGCACGGCCAACCTGGCCCACGGCGTCTCGGCCGTCGTCGCGCACCGGGCGGACGGGCACCCGGAGCTGGTGCGGCGGCTGTCGTGCCGTTTCAAGGCGATGGTCCGGTTGCCGTCGACGGTCACCGTCCAGGTCTGGCCGGCGAACGAGACCGGCGACGGCCGGCGGACGGTGCCATTCGAGGTTCTCAACGCCGACGGGGCTCCTGCGGTGGAGAACGGTCTGGCGGTCCTCGGCCAGGTGACGGTCGATTCGTGAGTGATGCCGACAGGAGCCCGTCGATGCCGGACCGCGATGACCTGTCGGTGCTGGACAACATGGCATGGCATGCGCTGCGAGGCCGACAGGCCGACCTTGCGGAGTGGTCACCCGATGGTCGAGCCGCCCGCTACCAGCGGAAGGTCTCACCGATCTGCGCCACGTCGGCCACCGGCCGTGACGATTGGGACGGACTGGCGGCCCTGGCCGGCCCCGGAGGTCATGTCAGCCTGTTCCGGGATCGGATCGATCCGCCGCCTGGCCCGTGGAAGGAGCTGTTCCGGGAGGAGATCACCCAGTACGTGGCCGGCGACCTGGCCGAACCTGCAGACATCGGCATCACCGAACTGGGCCCGGCGGACGCCGATGACATGGTTGCGCTGGCCAAGCTGACCGAGCCGGGCCCGTTCAGCGCCCAGACCCATCGGACCGGGCGGTATTTCGGGCTGCGGCGCCAGGGCCGGCTCATCGCCATGGCCGGTGAGCGGATGCGGGTCGAGGGCTGGGGCGAGGTTTCGGCGGTCTGCGTCCACCCCGACGGCCAGCGCCAGGGTCTCGGCGAAGCGCTGACCCTGGCCGCGGCCAAGGCGATAACCGACCGGGGCGACAGGGCCATGCTCCACGTACGAGGCGGCAACGACCCGGCCCACCGCCTGTACCTGCGTCTGGGCTTCGAGGTTCGCCGTCCCATCGCCGTGGGTGTGTACCGGTTGATCGACGAGGGCTGAAGGTCAATCCTGCTGCATGTCTTGAGCTCGAGTCGAACCTGTGGCGGCAGTGGCGCCATCGGGATGGCCGGGCCGGGCCACGATTGGTTAGGGTGCAGGCTTCATCGATCGTGGCCGGTGATCGCGGCCGGACGGTCGTCGGAACCGACAGGAGGGTCTCCATGACGAAACCAGCCGACCGGCCGTTCCAGGTCCTCGGTGTGCAGCAGATCGCCATCGGCGGCCCCGATCTCTCTCCGATGCGCCATCTCTGGGGTGACCTGCTCGGGATTGCCAAGGTCGGTGAGTACCGCAGCGAAACCGAGAACGTCATCGAGGACATCCTCCAGGTCGGGAGTGGCGTCGGGGTGGTCGAGATCGACCTCATGCAGCCCGTCGACCCCGAGGCCAGCCCCAAGGTCGACAGGACACCGCTCAACCACATCGGCCTGTGGATCGACGATCTCCCCGCCGCCGTCACCTGGTTGACGGCCAACGGTGTGCGGTTCACCCCCGGCGGGATCCGGCCCGGCGCGGCAGGCCACGACATCTGCTTCGTCCACCCGAAGGGAAACGACGAGTTCCCCAACAGCGGCCAGGGTGTGTTGATCGAGCTCGTCCAGGCCCCCGCCGATCTGATCGCCACACTGGCTGCGGAATAGTCCGGGCTCAGCCGACCCCGGGGCGCATGGTCCCCGCCTCGTCCGGGTCGCCCTCGTCGTCGGGCTCGACGGAGCGGATGATGGCGTTGATGTCGCCGGCCGGATCGCTGCTCCTGGCCTCCCGGACCTTGGCCACCAAATCGGCCGCGCCCGGCGGGCCATAGAGCCCGGCCCAGATCTGCTCCTGTCGAGCCAGCGCCTTGTCGTCCTCGGCGTTCGTGCTGTCAGCATGCATGTGGCCACCGTATCCCACCGAACCGCCACGGCGCAGCGGCCCAGGCCGCGATGACGGCCGCCGAACCGTCGTCGGCCGGTTCCGACCGATGATCAGCGGCCATGATCCCACTTCGCAAGCGCCGACCGGATCGTGCTACCAATGTTGAAAGCCCGCGCCCCGCTGGGGCAGTCGACGTCTGGGAGCGTGACATGTCAATGCAATTCACCGATCAGGGTCTGGAGCTTCAGGCTCGAGTCAAGTCGTTCATGGACGACTTCATCTATCCGAACGAGGAGGAGTACTACGAGGAGTACGCCTCGCTCGACAACGTGCATGCCACGCCACCGATGATGGAGAAGCTGAAGGCGGCGGCCAGGGAACGGGGGCTGTGGAACATGTTCATTCCCCACCTCGACCCCCAGGCGCCAGGCACCAAGCTGTCCAATCTGGACTACGCTCCGATCTCCGAGCAGCTCGGCAAGGTGCCATTCGCCTCCGAGGCGCTCAACTGCTCTGCCCCCGACACGGGGAACATGGAGATCCTCAACCTCTACGCCTCCGATGCGGTCAAGCAGCGCTGGCTCTCGCCCCTGCTGCAGGGCGACATCCGATCCGCGTTCTCCATGACCGAGCCCGATGTCGCCAGTTCCGACGCATCGAACATCGAGCTGCGCATCGACAAGGACGGCGACCACTACGTCCTCAACGGCAAGAAATGGTTCTCCTCGAACGCGCTGCGGCCCGAGTGCGAGGTCCTGATCGTGATGGGCAAGAACGATCCGGACGGGTCCCGCCATCGCCAGCAGTCGATGATCGTCGTCCCCAAGGACACCCCCGGCATCAGCATCGGCCGGGACCCGCTGGTGTTCGGCTATCACGATCGTGGCGGCCACCCCGAGGTGATCTACGAGAACGTCCGGGTTCCGGAGGATCACATCCTCGGCGGCGAGGGCGAGGGGTTCGCCATCAGCCAGGCCAGGCTCGGACCGGGGCGCATCCACCATTGCATGCGAACCATCGGGGTCGCAGAACGGGCGCTCGAGTTGATGGTCAAGCGCTCGGTCGAGCGGGAGACCTTCGGCAGGATGCTGGCCCAGCACGGTGTGGTCCAGGATCAGATCGCCCTTTCGAGGATCGAGATCGACCAGGCCCGCCAGTACGTGCTCCACGTTGCCCATCTGATGGACACGGTTGGCAACAAGGCTGCAGCCCAGGAGATCTCGGGCATCAAGGTGGCGGTGCCGAACATGGCCCTGGGGGTCCTCGACCGGGCCATCCAGATCCATGGTGCGGCCGGGGTCACACAGTTCACGCCTCTGGCTCACATGTGGGCCCACATGCGGACGTTGCGCATCGCCGACGGGCCAGACGAGGTCCACAAGATGACCATCGCCCGGCGCGAGATCCGGCGCCACCACCCCGACTTCCGGATGAGCTGAACGCAACAGCCGCTCCGAACGCCATGGCGGGCCGGCCCGAGCCGGGCCGGTCGCCAATGTGTGTCGAAGAGCGAGTTTGTACCAGTTGACTGATACAAGAGTTTGTCCTACATTCATGGGACAAGCTCCAAACGGTGGAGCCCTTTACCGGAGGCACGCCGGTGTCCGTAACGGTGGCAGACCCGTCCGAGGACTGCGATCTTCAGCGTCAGCTCGATCAACTCATCCCGCCCCCGACCGGGCCCGGTCGCAAGCTGGCCGCCGGTATTGCACTGGTCGCGCTGGCAACCTGCCTCGCGGGCCTCAACCTCGGCGGGTACCTCTACCCCCGGCCGACGGTCGGAGCGTCATTCGATTCCGACACGCTGCTGGATGCCGATCCGGTGCGAGGCCTGGCCGCCGCCCAGGTCATGCTGCCGAACAACAGCAGCCGGGCGGTACGGATCACCGATGTCGCACTTGACGGCCCCGGGGCCCAACTGGTCACCGCGTCGGTCATCGTCGAAGAGGAACCCAGCACCGACACCGGCTCGGCGCAGGGCCCGGCCACGACGATCCCACTGGACGGGTCACGCCTCGCCGGTGCACAGCCGCTGCCGGTGACGGTCGACCCGGACCGGACCGCCTGGCTCGTGCTCTGGTTCCGGCCCATCGACTGCGTCGATCTACCAGGCCCATGGGGTTTCGCCGAGGTCACGGTCGACTTCGGTCCCGGAGCCATCCCGCCGTTCGGCCGGACCATCCGCATCGACCAGGATCCGATCCGGGTCGCCGAGGAGGGGGCGGCGATCCTCGCCGGCGGTGAGGTCGTCACGGCCGACGGACCGCTCGCCGCAGCTTGCGAGGCCCTGCGATGAACAGGCTCGCCAACTTCCTGGTCCGCCGGCGCTGGCCGTTGTTCGCTCTTCCTCTGGTGGTGGCCATCATCCCGCTGGTTGCGGTGTCCCCGGACGGCGGTGGCTCTCGTGCCGGCATCGTGGTGTTGGCCGCCGGGGTGGCCCTGTTCGCCGTCCTGTTGGGGCTGCACCTGTCCGGCCGCGACCCCGACGCCGAGGCTCTCGGCCGATCGCTCGATCCCGATCCCGTCGGTGCGGCTCTGCTGACCCGTTGGCTGCGCCGGTCGAAGTACTTCCGCTTCGTCGGCGGAACGGTGGGAGCCATCATGGGTGTCGGCTTCGTCGACGGCTCGCTGGTGCCGGTCCTGCTGGGCGCCCTGGCCGGCATCGTCGTCGGCGGTGGCCTTGCCGAGGTCCATGCGCTCCGGCGGCCACGGTCGGGGCCCCGCAACGCCGACATCTCGATCCGCCGGTTTGCCGACTACACGGCGCCGATCGACGTCGTTGCGCTTGCCGTCGCCGGCGGCCGGAGCCGTCCTGGTCGGTTCGGCAACGTTGATCGTCGGTGGCCCAGACCACAAGATTGCGTTCACCGCCTGTTGTACGGCTGCGATGACCGTCATCGTTACCCTGGTCATGCAGTGGCGTCTCGTGGTACGACCCCGACCGGCGCTGTCGGCCGATCTCCGCCGGGCCGACGACCTGATGCGACGTCTTGCCGCAACCCGGGGATTCGCCAGGCCCGGTATCGCCCTGGCCATGGGGCTGCTGGCGGCGTCGGTGTCGACGGGGGCGGCCGGGGCCGGGGCCGCATCGCTGTCACCGCTGTTGTGGCTCCTGACGCTGGTCTGGTACGTGACCAGCCGCCAGGCCCGGCCGCAAATCTCGGCACCATCGGTGTGAGCTCGACATGATGTTGCGAGTGGACCCGTCGCTGGCCCTGCCGGTCTACGAACAGATTCGCGAGCAGGTGGTGCGGATGGTCGTCGCCGGCACCCTCCGGCCGGGCACCCGGATGCCGCCCATCCGCCAATTGGCCAACGATCTGCAGCTGGCAAAGGGCACCGTGGCCAAGGCCTACGCCCTCCTCGAGGAGTCGGACGTGCTCGAGACCCGGGGCCACCGGGGCTCCTTCGTGCTCGCTCCCCCGACCCCGACCACAACGGCACCCGACGCCATAGGCGATCGGCTGGCCGAAGCGGCCGACGGCTACGTCATCGCCGCCCGCCAGCTCGGTGTCGACCTGGCGTCGGCAACCGAGGAACTGGCGAGGCGGTGGGATCGGCTGTAAACCGGAGCCGACCTCAATCGGCTGTAAACCGGAGCCGACCTCAATCGGCTGTAAACCGGAGCCGACCTCAATCGGCTGTAAACCGGAGCCGACCTCAATCGGCTGTAAACCGGAGCCGACCTCAATCGGCTGTGGCGGCGTGTTTTTCGGTCCAGGCCGTCAGGGCGTCTGCCTGTTCGGTGTTGAGCTTCTCCCGAACGGCCTGGGCCCGGACAACGGCATCGAGCATCCTGGCGTAGGTGTTGCCCTGGAACCGGGGCATGACCTGCTGGGCCAACAGCTCGTAGCTGCGGGCCTTGGCCGCCGGGTTTGCGAAATCGTGGTCCATGCACAGGTAGCCGCCGAAGCCGCCGGACTGCTTCCACAGTGATTCGATCTGCTTTGCGCAGTCCTCGGGGGTTCCGATCGCCCCGATGCCGGTCTCGTTCACCCAGGCGATCCGCTCCTGCAGCGTGTCGCCTTCGGGGCAGAACTGTGGCGCGGCCGCGGTGTGCTGGAGATAGTCGAACCAGTGCTCGATGCCGTACTCGACGTCCCGCAGGGCCTGCTCCTTGGTCTCGGCGATGTGCATCACGCCGACCAGTCGCCACTTGTCGCGGCTGGCGGTCGTGCCGTGTTCGGCCGCCATGTCCTTCCACACGTCGTAGTGGAGGGCCAACATGTCGGCACCGATCTGCAGGGTCGCACCGATCGACAACAGGCCGATGCCGTGGCGCCCGGCGATGCGGGGGCCGGACGGCGACGCGATGGCCGCAACCGCGATCTCCAGATCGGTTGAGTACAGCGGGAGCTGACACTTTGCGTCCACCAGGTCGAACCAGTCGGTCTTCATCGTCAACGGGTCGTCCTCGTAGAGAAGGTGCATGATGGCGGCCATGCCCTCCTCGAGCATGCGCCGTTGCTCCGACGGGTGTATCCCGATCATGTGGGCATCGGTCGGCAGTGCGCCCGGCCCTGCACCGAACATGAAACGACCGCGGCTCAGATGATCGAGCAGGGTGATGCGGTCGGCGACCCACAGCGGGTTGTGATACGGCACCGACAGCACGCCGGTACCCAGCTTGATGTTCCGGGTCCGCTCCAACGCGGTGGCACAGAAGATGAGTGGATCGGCGATGATCTCGGTGCCGCAGGAGTGGTGCTCTCCGATCCAGGCCTCGTCGAAGCCCAGATAGTCGAGGTGCCTGATCAGCTCCAGATCGCGATGCAGGTTGGCATTCGGATTGGTTGCGTGATCGTGGAACGGTGCGTGGAAAATGCCGAACTTCATACGATTCATTGCTTGAGTCCCCCTTCGGGCATCGCTCGGGTGTTGCTTGCGGTGGCGGCCAGCAATCGAGCCACCGGCGGCGATGACGGCGACCGGCTCGTGCTTGCAGCAGAGCCGGCCCCCGTTGGTCGACCCCAGCGAGAATCTAACACCGTCGACGTTCCGACACGAGATCGGGCGGGCGACTTGCGATCAGGGCGTCGGCGCTGCCTGCTCGGCCGGCGCAGCGGTTGTCATCCTCGCCACCTCGGGCCGTCGCACCGACCACACCAGCAGCACGACCGCCCCCAGGGCGGCGTTGAGGGTCAACGCGTTCGGGACCCCGATTCGCTCCGCCACCTCCCCCAACACGTACATGCCGAGCGGGAGTGCGCCGATCGCCATCGACAGCAGGCCGAGGGCCCGGCCCCGGAGTACTTCGGGGGCGGCGGCCATGACCAGCGTGGTCTGGGTTGCGCCGAAGAAGCCGCTGCCGACCCCGGAGCAGATCAGGGCCAGGAGGACGACGACGTAGACCGTGCCCCTGGCGAAGGGCACCAGGAAGGCCAATGCGATGAACAACCCTCCGATGTAGAACAGCCCTCGGCGGCTCGGCGCGAGCCGGGCCATGATCAGCGACCCGGTCATCATGCCCATTCCGGTCCCGGCGGTGAGCAGGCCGACCAGGAACGGGGTTGCATCGAGTCGCTCGGCAACGACCGGGATGATCGGGAAATAGGCGAAGAGGAAGAAGTTGGCGATCACCGTCACCCCCAGGATGGCGAACACCCCCCGCTGGGCCCGCAACGCCCGTACCCCCTCCACCATGTCGGCGATCGGCGATCCAGGAGCCTGCTGGCGGACGATCGGAGGGCTCGTGACCGGAGCGAGCAGCAGCAGCGACGTCACCAACAGCCCGGCGATGAAGAAGTAGGCCGACCCGACCCCGACCGCGCCGACCGCGGAGCCGCCGACCAATGCGCCGAGCACCATGCCCGATGACAGGCTCAGCGACTCCATGGCCATGGCGTTGTCGATCCGCATGTCGCCAACCAGGTCGAACACCAGCGCCCGGCGGCTCGTCATGTCCGTGACCCAGCCGATCCCGACGAGGAACATGTACAGGTAGATCACCCACAGCGGCGCCCGATCGGCTCTGACCAGAAGACCAACGGCGACCGAGAGCGGAACCAGAACGCCGAGCTGAACCCGGACCGTCATCAGCCGGTCGAAGCGATCGGAAACGACACCGCCCAGCACCCCGCCGACCAACAGCGGTGCGTACAGCATCGTCCCCGCCAGCTGCACCAATCGGGGCGAGCCGGTCATGTCGTTGACCAGGTACGTGCCGAGGAAGGCCACCCCCCACCGGGTCAGATGCCAGATCAGGCCGCTGAACCACACCAGGGCGAAGTGACGAGCACCGAACGCCGACGACGCTGATCGTGATCCCGACATGTGAGCCGAACGTAGACCGACCGACCGGGCCGGGCAAAGTGGGTTCGAGTCGGGCCTGCGGAGCAGGTCCTCAGGTCCCCGGTCGTCCCTGCGGCGTCAGCTTGATCGGAAAGGCATCACAGATCGCTCTGAGCCTGGCCCCGGCAACGTGGTCGGGGTAGTGGCCGGCCAACGTGGCACGGACATAGTCGTTGGCGACCTCGTGAGCGCTCCGGGCGCCGGCGTCGACCCAGTCGTCGGGGCTGAGCCGGTTCCCGACGAGAGGGTAGACGTACTCGGTCTGCATCATCGCCAACGTCTGGCTGTGACCCAGGAAGTGCCCGGCGCCGTGCACCACCTCGGCGATGGTGGCGGTCGACAGGCTCTCCGGCGTCACCTCGATGCCCCGAACCGTCCGGTTGATCGAACCCAGCATGTCGTTGTCGATCACCATCATCTCCGGGGAGCAGGCCATGATGCTGGCCAGCATTCCGGCCGACTCATAGACGATATTGGCGCCGGCCTGGGCCGCCAGCATGACCGTCTGACCCTTCTCATGGCCGGCCTGGGCGTCTGGCAACTTGGCGTCGGCCATCCCGGCCGCAACCCCCGACGGCAACCCGAGGTAGTTGGCGGTCTGAGCGGCGGCGGCGTTCAGCACCGCCTCCTCACCGCTCCCACCGGTCATGGCGCCGGTCCGCAGGTCGGACACGAACGGCCACAACCCCATCACGCAGGGATGACCGGGGGCCAACAGGTTCACGACGGTCAGCCCGGCCAGGCATTCGGCCAGCGCCTGGACCAGGGAGCCGGCCAGCGCCGCCGGCGAGGTCGCTCCGGCCTGCCCCGCCGACAGCAGGTTGATGGGCATCCCGACCCTGACCTGCTCCGGCAGGCACAACGCCGAGTCCTCGGCGAAGCGCAGCGGCGGGACGACGAAGGTGTTGTTGGCCTTGCAGAACGGCCGGCGGCGGAATTGACCGTCGCCACCCAGGGCGAAGTCGAACATGGCGGCGACCTCATGGACCTGTTCCGGCTGGAACATCGAGACGCCGATCGGTTTCGAGGTGCCGACCATGGTGGCGAAGGCGGTGTTGAGGTCGACGTCGCGGGAGGTTTCCATGTCCCTGGTGACGACCGGCCGCACGAACATGTGGATGTTGTCGAGCGTGTCGGCCAGCCGGGCGAGGTCGTAGAGGTCGGCGAGGGTGCTGTCGCGGAATCGGCCGGTCTCGTGGTCGAGCATCAGCACCGCCGCTCCACCGGTCGAGAAGTGCACCCTGTCGCCGCCGATCTCGATGCCGTGGTCGTCGTCGAACCCGTGGAGGGTGAATTCCTTGGCCGCGGTGTCGATCGCCCGCTTGACGACATCCCGGGGAAACCGGAGCCGACCGTGGTGGTCGATCCGACCGCCGGCGGCAGTGACCAGCCCGGTGATCTCCGGGGTTGGATCACCCATGCCGAGGTCCTCGAGAAGGCCGAGGGCGGCATCGAACACATCGGCCAACTGGCCGTCGCTCAGCGGGCGGTAGGCTCCGCCGCTCATCCCGGGACGGATCGCCCGGGCATCGGCGGCCGGTGGCGCCTGACGCAATGCCACCCTGGCCGCACGGCCTCCGGCCCGACGTACCACCTCAGGCCCTCGGCTTCTCGTTGGCCGGGTCGTATGCCGCCTCGGCCAGGACGGTCGCCGTTCGCCGTTGGCCCAGCAGCTTGACCTCGAAGCGGGTGCCGGGTTGTTTGTACCCGGGCTCCACGTAGGCGAAGGCCAGCCCCTTCCCGACGGTATGACCCCAGGTGCCGGAGGTGGTCAGTCCGATCAACCGGTCTCGGTCGTAGATCGGTTCGTTGCCCCGGCAGTCGTTGCCGATCGGCCGGCCGTCGGCGCTCGGTGCGTCGCCTCCCTCCGCCGGTTCGGCCACCTCGCAGTAGACCAGGATCATGTCGATGTCGTCGCCCTGCGCCAGGCGGGCCTGGGTTGCGTCCTTGCCGATGAAGTCGCTCGAGTAGTCGACGAAGCGACCGAGGTCGGCTTCGACCGGCGTGATCTCGGTTGTCAGTTCCGAACCCATGGCCTTGTACGCCTTCTCGATCCGCATCGTGTTCATGGCATAGCTGCCGTAATGCACCATCCCGTGGGGCTCGCCGGCCTCGACCAGGGCGTCGTAGAGCTCGGCCATACGATCGATCGGATGGTGCAGCTCCCAGCCGAGCTCTCCGATGTAGCTGACCCGGAGGGCGATGCACGGCACCCCGGCCACCTCGATCTCCTGGGCGGTGAGCCACCGGAACGACGGGTTGTCTAGCTCGGCGTCGGTCAACGGCGCCAGGATGTCCCTCGATCGGGGGCCGGCAAGCGACAGGATCGCCAGCTGCTCTGTTCTGTCGGTGACGGTCACGTCCTCGCCTGCAGCGATGTGGTGGACCAGCCAGTCCCGGTCGTGGAACTGCATCGTGATGCCGGAGTTGAGATAGAAGCGTTGCGGATCGAGCCGGGTGACGGTCATCTCGGCCTCGATGCCCCCCTTGTCCGTCAGCAGGTGGCTGAGGCGGATGCCGCCGTCGCCGGCCGGCATCCTGTTGGCCGCCAGCCGTTCCAGGAACGAACCTGCGTCGGCACCGGTGACCTCGAACTTGGAGAAGGCGGTGAGGTCGGCCAGACCGGCCCGTTCCCTGGTTGCCCGGCACTCCTCCCCGACGACGTCGAAGGCGTTGGAGCGGCGGAACGAGTGGTCCTCGGCCGAACCGTCTGGAGAGAAGTACTGCGGTCGTTCCCAGCCGAAGATCTCCATCCATCGGGCGTTCTGCTTGTCGAGGCGGTCGTAGATCGGGTCGGTCTTCTGGGGTCTTCCGGCGAACCGCTGCTCGCCCGGCAGGCGGGTCACGTACATCTCGTGGTACTCGTCGATGGCCTTGTCGATGGCGTACCGGCCCTTGGGGCCGCAGTGATCGCCGAAGCGGCGGGGATCCATCTCGGCGACGTTGATCTCGGTCTGGCCGTGCACCATCCACTGGGCCAGGAACTTCCCGGCCCCCGGCCCCTGGGTGACCCCGATCGAGGCCCCGGCACAGAGCCAGTAGTTGTCGAATCCGGCCGCCGGCCCCATGAGGTAGCCCGAGTCCGGGGTGTGGGTGATCGGCCCGGAGATCACCTTCTTGATCCCGACCCGCTGAAACGGTGGGATCCGCTCCCCGGCGTCGATCAGGTGGGGCATGATCTGATCGATGTCGGGCGGGGTGAGGTAGAAGTGCCTGTCCCACTCGATGCCGTCGACCCCGTAGATCTGGGCGTTGCTGGTCTCGTACGGCCCGACCAGGAGGCTGTCGATCTCCCGCCGGTAGTACGACGAGACCCGGGGATCTCGTACGATCGGCGGGTCGTAGCCGAGGGCCTGCATCTCCGGCAGGGTGTCGGTGATCAGGTACTGGTGGATCACCGACACGATCGGCACGTCGATACCGGCCATGGCACCGACCTGGGGCGCGTAGCAGCCTGCTGCGTTGACCAGGTGGTCACAGACGATGCGGCCCCTGTCTGTGATGACCTCCCACCGGCCGTCGCCCAGCCGGTTGGTCTCGGTCACCAGCGTGTTGCGCTCCAGCTCCGAGCCCAGCTGCCTCGCACCCTTGACCATCGCCGCGGTTGCACTGGATGGATCGGACCAGCCGTCGTTCGGGGTGTGGAAGCCGAGCTTCACGTCGGAGGTGTCCATGAACGGCCAGTAGGTCAGGATCTCGTCAGGGCCGATCAGATGACCCTCGACGCCGACCAGCTCCAGCACCCCCTGCACGTAGCTGAACCAGTCGACCTGCTCGTCGGTGACGGCCAGGCGTATGGCGCCGGTGCCGTGCCAACCGCCGTGGAGCCCGGTCTCGGCCTCGATGTTGGCGTAGAGCTCGGGGGCCACCGCATGGCACTTCGCCATGTTGAGACTGCCGATGAAATGCGGAATGAGCCCGGCGGCGTGCCAGGTCGACCCAGACGACAGCTCACCCTTCTCGATCAACACGGTGTCGGTCCAGCCCTCATGGGCCAGGAAATACATCAGCCCGGCTCCCATGGCGCCGCCGCCGATGATCACCACCTGTGCTTCATCACGCATACTGGTTTCTCCTGAAGATCGGTTCGGGGGCGCTGTTAGAGCCGGACCCGTTCGTTTCGAGGGTCGTAGAAGGACCGGATCGAGGGTGTTGCCGGGATACGGACCGTCGCAACCTCGATCTCGAAGTGGCCGGCGTCCAACCACTGCTGGGTCACACCGTCGGCGCCGGTGCCGTCGTCGGCCGCGGGGCTCAGGTAGCCCATCGCGAGGCAACGACCTTCGGTGTAGCTCCACATGCCGCCCGAGGTCCGGCCGACGAGGACACCGTTTCGCAGGATCGGCTCGTCGTGGTACACCAGCCGGTCTGGATCCTCGAGCCGGAACTGGATCAACCGCTTCATGCGGGGTTGCCCCCGTTGAACCGCCAGCGCATCCCGGCCCCGGAAACCGCCCTCGCAGTCCCAGGCAACGGCGAACCCCAGTCCGGCCTCGATCGGGGTGTCCTCGTCTGTGATGTCGTGGCCCCAGTGCCGGTACCCGGCTTCGAGTCGCAGGCTGTTCATGGCGTGGTAACCGGCGTGGCGCAGGCCGTGGGCGGCCCCGGCCTCGACCAGCGCATCGTGGAGGACCACGGCGTCGTCACGGCCGACGTACAGCTCCCAGCCGAGCTCCCCGACGTAGGTCATCCGGATGGCGAACACCTCGATCGCCGCCCCGCCGCCGGTGCGGACGCCGATGGTCCTGGCGGTCCCGAACGGGAAGCCGTCGTTCGACAGATCGGCGTCGCTCAGCTGCTCCAGCACCGCTCTGGACTTCGGCCCCATCAGACCGAGCACCGCCATCCGCTCGGTGACATCGGTGATCGTGACGTTCCGGCCCCGGGCCGCCCGCCGAAGCAGGGCGACGTCCCTGGTCCCGGCCCCGGCACCGGTGACGACGAAGAACCGGTCGTCGGCCGTGCGGGTGATCGTGAGATCGGCCTCGATACCGCCCCGATCGTTCAACCACTGGGTGTAGACCGCCTTGCCGATGGCCACGTCGATCTCGTTGCCGCTGATCCAGTTGAGGACCGGCAGGGCGTCGGGGCCGGACACGTCGAGCTTGACGAACGACGTCTGGTCGAACAGGCCGACGGCGTTGCGGACGGCGTCACATTCGACACCGCTGGCCTCGAACCAGTTCTGCTTGCCCCAGGAGTACTGGTAGTCGCGCTTCTGATCGCCGATGGCCATCCAGTTCGGCCGCTCCCACCCGGCCAACTCACCGAAGACGGCACCTGCGGCCTCGAACCGCTGGTGCAGGGGCGAGCGACGCACATCCCGGGCACTCTCGTATTGACGGAACGGCCAGTGCATGGCGTAGAGCAGGCCCAGGCTCTCGGGGATCCGGGCGTCCAGGTAGCCCGGCTCCCCCTGGAAGGGAAAGGCCCGTCGGATGTCGACGGCCGAGAGATCCATGGGCGGATGCCCGTCTATGATCCAGTCGGCCATGACCCACCCGACCCCTCCTGCCGATTGGATGCCGACCGAGTTGAACCCGGCCGCCACGAAACAGCGATCGACCTCCGGCGATTCGCCGAGGTAGTAGACGCCGTCGGGGGTGAACGACTCCGGGCCGTTGAAGAACAGCTGCAGCCCGGCCTCGCCGAGGGCCGGCATCCGGTGGATGGCCCGCTCGAAGATCGGTCCGACGTGGTCCCAGTCCTCGGGCAGGGTGCCGAAGGCGAAGTCTCGGGGAATGCCGTCGAGGTTCCAGATCTTGCCCCGGGGTTCGAAGAACCCGGCCATGATCTTGCCGGTCTCCTCCTTGAAATAGGTGTGGTTCGTCGGGTCCCGAACGGTCGGCATGTCACGAACCAGCGTCTCGGTCGAGAAATTGGCGATCGGCTCGGTGACGATGTAGAAGTGCTCGCAGGCCTGCAGCGGCACGTTGACGCCGATGGTGGCCGCCAGCTGCCTGGTCCACATCCCGCCGGCCAGCACGACGGTCTCGGCCTCGATCCGGCCTCGTTCGGTGGTGACCCCGGTGATCCGATCGCCTGTCACCTCCAGCCCGGTCACCGCCACCCCCTCGAACACCCGAGCCCCCCTGGCCTTGGCCCCCTTGGCCAGGGCCATGGTGGTGTCGACCGGCGAGGTGATCCCGTCGTGGGGGATGTGCAGCGCCCCGACGAGATCGTCGATGTTGAGCAGCGGGCACAGTTCCCTGGCATGGTCGAGCTCGATCTCGTTGATCTCCACCCCGACCGTCCCGGCCATCGATTTACCCCGCAGCAGCTCCTCCCAGCGCTCGGCATCGGAGGCCACCGAGATCGACCCCGGTGCCCGGTAGCCGGTGGCCTGCCCGGTCTCGGCCTCCAGATCCTCGAAGAGTCGAGCGGAGTAGGTCGCCAATCGGGTGAGGCTGTGGGAGGACTTGAGCTGGCTGACCAGCCCGGCGGCATGCCAGGTGGTGCCGGAGGTGAGCTGGCCCTGTTCCACGATCACCACATCGGTGAGGCCTCGCCTGGTGAGGTGGTAGGCGATGGAGCAGCCGACGATGCCTCCACCGACGATGACGACCTGGGCCCGGACCGGCAGGGGCGGCCCGGCCGACCCGGAGGTTTCGGTTCCAGCCACGGTCATGGCACACAAGCTACTCCGCCAAACCAAAGTATGTCGATACGTGCATGTTTCGTATGTTCGCCATGCGTCTTGTCTATGGCACGGGCCGTACCGCTACGCTGACCGTGTGGACTGGACGGCCCGGCAGCTCCGGGCGATCGTGGCCATCGCCGAGCGGCGGAACATCTCCCACGCCGCGGTGGAACTGGGGCTCACCCAACCGACGGTGAGCCGCATGCTGTCCCGGGTCGAGTCCGATCTCGGCCTCCCGCTGTTCGACCGCGACGCAAAGGGGGCGACGCCCACCGAGGCCGGGGTTCGTTTCGTCGAGCGGGCGGGCGAGGCGTTGCGGTCCCTCGACGACGTGACCGACGAGATCCGATCGCTCGACGGGCGCCTGGTCGGCAAGATCTGCGTTGCCATGCCCGACACCGTTGGCCACTCGCTGTTCATCCCCCTCATCGATCGTTTCGCCACGCTCCATCCCGACGTCGAGCTGCGGGTGATGGCGGCCCACCCCAACGGCGTTCCCCTGGCTCTGGTTGCCGGCGACGCCGATGTCGGCGTGGTGTCGAGCGCCCACAAGGACGACGGGCTGATCACGACGCCACTGGCAAACGAGCACCTGCACTTCGTGGGAGCGGCACCATCGCATCGGCGGGCGAGACGACCCCGGGCCGCCACGGCCGCCACGCGACGGATGGCGATCGAAACGGTGCCGCTCGACGAAGTGGCGACCCACCCGCTGGTCCTGCCGGCCATCCAGCCCGGCCTGCGGGCCCTCATCGACGCCGCCTTCGCCCAACGCCACCTGCGGCCGAACGTGGTTCTGGAAGTCGACGCCGAGGACGCGCTCGTCGAGCTGATCGAATCAGGGCGGGCCCACTCGATCATGAACTATGCCGGCGTGCAACGACTGGTTGCCGAGGGCCGGTTGGTGGCCCGCCGAATCGTCGACCCCGCCATCCAACGGCTTCTGTCGACCGCGGTGCCCGAGGCCCGCCAGACGACGAGACTGATGCGGGCCGTGGAGCAGACCATCCACGAGCTGGCCCACGAGCAGCGGGACCGGGCGCAGTGGGAACCCTGGCAGGGCTGAATCCCGGCCCCACCCACAGCGCACCATGGCACCCTGGTCGAGCAATTCGATCGGCAACGGCTTGCCGCAAAGGGCCGACGCTCAAGACTCAGGCCGGTGGTCTCGCATGGCCGGCGGCAGATCGTGGAACTGCACGTGGAACCGGGCGTCGCCGTCGGGGGTGATGCGGTGATCGCGGCGGGGAACGATCACCACCGGCCGGCCCGGGATGGCGGTTGCGGTCCATGGTGGATCCTTCTCCTCGAACGCCACCGACCCGTCGAGCACCACCAGTTCGGCCCAGGCGTTGGTCCGATGCTCACCGAGCAGGGCCGGCGGGACCGACCGATGGTCGAAGGTCGGGGTCCGTCGCCCGATCGTGGTGTTCTGCGGGATGAGTCGCCGATCGCAGGCCGGACAGTCACCGTGGGATCCGTCGATGGCGTCCGACCGGCAGCTCGTGCCCACAGTCGAGTTGGACCAGCCCGGCCCCGGCGTTGGCGTCGGCGCCTGCCGGGCCGGGCACCACCTCCCGGCGCATCAGAGTGCGAGGCCCAGCGTGGCCGCCAGCGCCTCGGTTGCCGCGATCATCTCGGTGGCGTCGTTGGCGACGGCCGCCACGTAGCGATCGGGGCGGACGATCAGCGCTCCCCCAGCCGGCAGCAGCTCCTCGAAGAGAGGTGGCGGCACCTCGACGATGGCCGCACCGATCGCAGACCAGGCCCGGTTGACGGCCTCGGGAACCGTACTGTCGTCCCGAACCAGCACGGCGAAGCCCTGGCCGAGCCGATCGTCGAAGAAGGCACCGTCGATGACCGGTTGGGGCAGCTGTTTGCCCACTCGAGGATGGTCGCCGTGGCGCAGGCCGTCCCGCAGGTACGGGAACCCTCGGCCACCGCCGTACGCCGCCTCGATGCCGACACCGCTGTCGGCCCGGCCGGCCAGCTGATCGATCAGTCGGCCGGTGTCGACCGCGTGCGCCACCATGTCGATGGCGTGGGGCCGGCGCTCCTCGTCGTAGCTGTCGAGCAGCCGATCGGTGGCCAGCCCTCGCCGGACCAGATCCAGCTTCCAGGCGAGGTTCGCCCCGTCCCGGATACCCGAGCACAGCCCCTGACCGAGAAACGGCGGCATCTGATGGGCGGCGTCCCCGGCCAGGAAGACCCGACCGACCCGCATCCGGTCCGCCACCGTGGCGTGGAACCGGTAGACGACGGCCCGGCTGAGCTCGCCGTCCTCCGGGCCGAGCCAACGGCCGATCAGCTCCCACACCCGATCCGGTCTCGTCATCTCCTCAGCCGACTCCCCCGGCTGCAGTTGCAGCTCCCACCGGCGGAAGTTGGCGTGACCGGGCACCACCGTGACCGGCCGAACCGGGTCGCAGATCTGCTGGGCGATCCGCGGCATCCGGTCCGGGCCGTTGAGGGCGACGTCGAACACCAACCAGTCCTGATCGAAGCCCTGATCGACGAACGCCACACCCAGCGCCTTGCGGATCGGGCTGGCGGCGCCGTCGGCGGCAACGACCCATCTCGCCCGATGATTCCCGTCGCCGGCCTCGACCGTGACCCCCCGGTCGTCCTGCTCGATGCCGAACACCTCGACGCCGAGGTGCAACTCGGCCCCGGCCGAGACGGCTGCGTCCCGAAGCATCGCCTCCAGCCATGGCTGGTGGTACATGACGGTCGGGTGATGACCCAACGGCGACACCGTTCCGGGCGGCATGTCGCCGCCGATGATCCTCGTGCCATCGGCATCGACGAACTCGGCCCCGTCGATCGGCGTCGTCAGCGCCCGCAGCTCATCCAGCAGCCCCGCATTCTGGAACACCCGCTGGATCTCGGCGTCCATCCCGACCGCCCGAGGCAGATCGTAGACGTCGACGGACCGTTCGAAGACCCGGACCGAGCAACCGCGCCGGGCCAACAACAAGGCGGTTGTCACCCCGACCGGGCCACCACCGACGATCGCAACGTCGACACCTGTCATGGGCCGACGCTCACCTGCAGGTGTTGACCATGGTGCCGATGCCCTCGACGGTGGAGGTGATCACGTCCCCCGGTTGCAGGAATGTCTTCGACGCAGCACCGACACCGGCCGGCGTGCCGGTGAAGATGACGTCGCCGACGCCGAGGGTGACGATGGCCGACAGGTACTCGATCAGCTCCGCCACCGAGAAGATCAGGCTGGTGGTCCGGTCGCTCTGCTTCTGCTCGCCGTTGATGTCGCAGGTGATGGCCAGGTCGGTGGGATCATCGAAGGAATCGGTGGACACCAGGACCGGCCCCATCGGGCCGTAGGTGTCGCGGGACTTGCCGAGATCGAAGTGCGGTGGCTTCGCCGCGAACTGGAGGCGGCGGTCGCTGACATCCTGGCCGACGGTCAGGCCCAGCACGTGGTCCCATGCCGAGTCGGCGGCGATGTCGCGCCCGGGGGTGCCGATGACGACCACCAGCTCCACCTCCCAGTCCGCGGTCTGCGACCGCAGTTCCACGTCGTCGTTCGGGCCGACGATGCAGCTGGCGAACTTGCCGAAGACCAGCGGTCGTTCCGGTAGCTCCATGTTCGATTCCTCGGCATGGGGCCGGTAGTTCAGCCCGATCCCGAACACGTTGCGGGGTTTGGGAACCGGCGAGCCGAGCGTTGCCTCGCCGAGCGCCCCGTCGGCGGTCGCTCCGCCCAGTCCTGCGGCGGCCCGATCGAGGGCGGCGGCGTCGCCGATGGCGGACATCGGGTCTGCGGGGACGACTCCGCCGGTCAACCGCTCCAGGTCGTACCAGCCATCGTCGGCATCCACGAGGGCCGATCGGCCGGCGACATTGGCGAAGCGAAATGGCATCGGTTCTTCTCCTGGTCGGGTTGTCCGCTGGTGGCGAGGCCGGTCCGGCCGCTGCGGTAGATCTTGGCCCAACCCGATCGGAGTGGCCAGCCGAACCGGCGATCATCGACACCGACCGCCAGCGCCATGTCGCGACCGAGCGCCGAGCGCCGAGTAGATCGAGCTCTCGACCCGCGGCTCAGGCGGCCTCCAGCTTCTGGCCCTCGATGGTGATGCGATGCATCAGCCTGCGCTGGCCCTGGTAGTCGTTCAGCGCCCGGTGTTGCACGGCCCGGTTGTCCCACACCGCCATGGCACCGGCCGTCCACCGGAACCGGCAGGTGAAGGCCTCCATCGCCGAATGACGGTAGAGGAACTCCAGCAGCGGCCTCGACTCCTCGTCCGTCCAGCCCTCGAACCGCAAGGTGAAGTCGGTGTTCACATACAGCGAGGACCGGCCCGAGAGCGGGTGTTCGATCACCACCGGATGGGTTGCGTCCTGGGTCGCGGCCTCGGCGTTCCCGATGCGACCGGCGATGTCGTCTCCGGCCGGGTCGGCGGCGGGCTGGGCCGGTTCGATGGCGCCGAAGACATGCCGGCTCGAGTGCTCGGCCCGCAGTGTCCGCAGGGTGGCCTTCATGCCGTCCGACAAGGCCTCGTATGCCGCGGCCATCCCTGCGAAACAGGTGTCTCCGCCCAGGGTCGGCACCTCCCGGGCATACAGCAGCGAGCCCATGGCGGGAACCTGGTCATAGGAGTGATCGGTGTGCCAGTTGGCGCCGATGTTCTTCGTCTGATCTGGCTCCTTGCGGACCTCGGCGATCTGGGGGTGGCTGTCGACCGGTTTGAAGAACCGGTTGACGTTGATCTCCCCCCACCGCTCGGCGAAGGCGATGTGCTGGTCCGGTGTGATGTCCTGATCCCGGAGGAAGATCACCCCGTTGTCGATGAAGGCCCGGCGAATCTCGGCGAACTGTTCTTCGGAAACGCCGGCCGCGATGTCGACGCCACCGATCTCGGCGCCGACCGCCGGCGACAACCGATCGACGGTGATGGTCTGATAGCTCGTCTCGGACATGGTGGAACCTCCGTCAGCGCTGCGTCGTGCGCACCACCAACAGTACGGCCAACCCCGAAGCGCTCACCAGCCGGTGATATCGAGCCGTGTCATGTCGTGCGATGGCACGACCGGCGACAGCGGCCACCACCCTAGTCCGGAAGCAGCGGCATCTCCATCGGCGAGCGGCCGACCAGCGTGGCCCTGGTCACGGCGGCGATGCCGAACCGATCGCGGATCTCGTCGACCGCGCCATCGATCGAGCCGAGCTCGGCCTTGCTGAACGGCAGCGGAAGCTGCACCGCATCGTCGGACGTCAATCCGGAGACCGCGACCCCGATCCTGGTCAGGCCGCGGCCTTCGATCTCGGGCCAGGCCCGGGCCAGCAACCGCTTGGCCGTCGACAACACCGCATCGGTGGAGCAGCTCGGCTCGGCCAGGGTGCGGGATCTGGTGGCCTGGCTGAAGTCGCCGTATCGCAAACGGAGGGTGACCGTTGCCGCGATCCGATGGCCGCTGCGGAGCCTGCGGCAGATCCGGTCCGACACCTCGACCACGATCTGTTCCGCGGCCTGGCGATCGACGGTGCCCCGGGGGAAGGATCGCTGGGAGCCGACCGAGCGCCTGCGCCGGCCGACCTCGACCGGCCGGGGATCACGATTGTGGGCCAGGGCGTGCAGGTGCTCACCCCACGCCCGACCCAGCCGCGCCCGCAGGAACTCACGATCGAGCTCGGCGACCTGGCCAACGGTGTGGATCCCCACCGCCGCCAGTCGTTCCTCCGCCACCGGCCCGACCCCCCAAAGGCGGCCGACCGGAAGCGGACGGAGGAACGACAGCTCCTCTCCGGCGGCCACGATCAGCAACCCGTCTGGCTTCGATACCGCACTGGCCACCTTGGCCAGGAACTTGGTCGAACCACCGCCGACGCTGATGGCCAGGCCGACCTCGGTGCGAACCCTGGCCCTGAGCCGGGCGGCGATGTCGACGTCGGTTCCGGCCAGCCGACGCAGGCCGGTCACGTCGATGAACGCCTCGTCGATGGACAGCGCCTCGACGTTCGGCGAGGTGTCCCGGAAGATCTCGAACACCGCGGCGCTGGCCTCAGCGTATGCCGACATCCGAGGCTCGACGATCCGCAGGTGCGGGCACAGGGCCCGTGCCTGACGGGCGTTCATGGCGGTTCGGACGCCGAGGCGGCGGGCCTCGTAGCTGGCGGCGAGAATCACCCCACCACCGACCGCCATCGGGATCCCCCGGAGGTCGGGGGCGTCGCGTTGTTCGACCGAGGCGTAGAACGCGTCGAGATCGGCGTGCAGTATCCGCCTGCCTCCCGATCCAGGTTCCGACATCGAACATATGTTCGCTCCAATCGCCAAGGGACGCAAGCGCGGCGACCCCCCGACCGCCTCGGGGCAGGCGGTCAGCTCCTGCCCGGCAGCTGGACCTGGACCGTGGCCCCGCCCCAGCCGCTGAGCTGATCGCGGCCCTCGACGGTGACCGTCGTCACCTCGTCGGGGATCTCGATCCCCGGCGAGCTCCTGGTGAACGGCTGCTCGGACTGGTGGTCGTGGGTCAGCTCCCGAACGCCGTAGACCTCTCCGTCTGGGCCGACCACCCGCCAGGCGTCTGCATAGCGGGCAGGGGTGTCGTACGGTGAGCTGAGGGTCGCAGAGAAGGTCCATGTCCCGTCGGCGTCCAGCACCGCCTCGGCTTCGAGCACGTCCGGGTACAACTCTTCGACCGCGGCGGAGGTCCCGCCCGCCCCGACCGCGGTCCCGTCGGACCCGGCCCCGGCGCCCGTCCCGGAGGACGACACCTCGGGTGCCTCATCGGACCCGCAACCGACCAGGAACAACACCACGAGCAGCGCCACGACCCCCGACGCCGGGCGGCGCGGCGACGAGCGGCGGGCAACACGGCCGAAGGGTACTTCCTGCATCGCCCCAGTGTGTCACGCTCGGCTGGCGAGCAGACCCTCGACCGTTCGCGCCGCCGCCAGCAGGTGCCGGTCGGCCATCGGGCCGGCCATGAGCATCAGGCCGACCGGGGGTTGACCCTGCGCCGAAGCCGGCACGCTGATGGCACAGCCGTCGAGGAAGTTGCCGACCGAGGTGTTGCGCAGGCACAGCAGGTTCTGTCTCGTGTAGTGGTCGCGGTCTCCGGAGTCGAAACCGGCAACGGTGGGAGGCAGGATCGGGACGGTTGGCAAGACGAAGGCGTCGAGTCCCAGCGATCGTTTGGCGGCGGCGGCGATCAGTCGCCGACGGCCCTCCAGGACCTCGATGTAGTGGGCCGCCGACACGTCTCGGCCGGGTTCGATCCTGGTCCGGACCCGCTGGTCGTACTCGTCGCCTCTCGACTCCAGCAGCTCCCGATGCCAGGCGTAGGCCTCGGCGGTGGCCAGCCCCCCTTGCCGGTTGAGGTACGAAAGGTCACCGAGCTCGGGGAACGGGGCGTCGATCACGGTCACCCCGGCGGCCGACAGGGTCGACAGCGCTCGGTTGTAGGCGTCGGCCACCGTGTCGTCCATCTCGTCGAGCACCAGATCGCGCAGTGCACCGAGGCGCAGCCGTGAAACCGGGATGGCATCGTCGCCGACAACACCGGAGCCGCCGGCGAAGACGTCGTCGACGATGGCGCAACAGTCGACCGAGCGACCGAGGGGGCCGATCGAATCGAGGGAGAACGACAGCGGCACCACGCCGTCGAGCGGTACCCGGGACGCAGTCGGTTTGAAGCCGACGATCCCGCAGAACGCAGCCGGGATCCGACACGACCCGCCGGTGTCGGTGCCGAGACCGACCGCGGCCATGCCGTCGGCGACCGCAACCGCGGTTCCCGATGATGATCCGCCGGGGATGTGGCCGATCTCGCGGTTCCAGGGGCTTCGAGGCGTGTCGTAGTGGGCGTTCAGGCCCAGCCCGGAGTAGGCGAATTCGGTCATGTTCGTTCGACCCATGATGATGAGACCGGCCGCCCTCATCCTGGCCACGACCGGCGCATCGACGGTCGCCGGAGGTCGGTCGGCCAGGACGGTGGAGCCGGCGGTGGTGACCTCACCGGCGATGTCGCACAGGTCCTTGACCGCAACCGGCACCCCGGCGAACGGCGGTAACGTTCCACCCCGGGCCCGGATGGCGTCGTAGCCATCGGCGGTGGCCTTGGCCCGCTCCCCCGCCACCAGGAGAAAGGCCCGAGCTCCCTCGCCGGCCGGGTCGTCGATGGCGGCCAGGCACCGGTCGACCAATTGGCGCGAGGTCACCGAACCGTCGGCGAGCTCGGCGGCCAGGGTCCGCAAACGTTTCATCTGAGCACGGTCACCGAACCGTCGGCGAGCTCGGCGGCCAGGGTCCGCAAACGTTTCATCTGAGCACGGTCGATGCTTCGCCCCGCTCGGCTTTGTTCGTCAGGCTGCGGCCCGCTCGAGGATGTGGACCCCGCAGGCCGAGCCCAGACCGATCACATGGGCGAGCCCCACTTTGGCGTCGGCGATCTGACGGTCGCCGCACTCGTTGCGAAGGTGCTGGCACACCTCCCAGATGTTGGCGATACCGGTCGCCGAGATCGGATGTCCCTTGGACTGGAGCCCGCCGGACACGTTCACCGGCTTGGCGCCGTTGCGCCACGGAGCACCTGAATTGAAGAAATCGACCGCCCCACCCTCCTCGCACAGGCCGAGGTTGTCGTAGTGGACCAGCTCGGCGGTGGCGAAGCAGTCGTGGAGCTCGACCAGGTCGAGATCGTCCGGGCCGACCCCGGCCTGCTCGTAGGCCTGGGTGGCGGCGTTGCGGGTCAGGGTGTTCACGTCAGGCAGAACCTGACATGACTCCTGCCACGGGTCGGACGTGAGGATCGAGGCCGACACCTTGACCGCTCGTCGCTGCTGCTCCTTGGAGAGGGTCTTGAGGGTCGCACCGTTGGTGACCACCGCCGCAGCCGCCCCGTCGCAGTTGGCGGAGCACATCGGGCGGGTGTTCGGGTAGGCGATCATCACGTCGTTCATGATCTGTTCCAGCGGCATGGCCTTGCTGTACGCCGCCAGTGGGTTCAGCGTGGAGTGGGAGTGGTTCTTCTCGCTGATCCTGGCGAACAACTCGAAACTGGTGCCGCCGTATTTGTGGCCGTACTCCATGCCGACCTGGGCGAACACGCCTGGCATGGTGGCGGTGCCGATCCGTCCGTCGGTCGGGGCCACCGCACCGAAGCGCCCCGATGGCTCATAGACGTTGCCGTCGGAGCGGGCCTTGCCACCACCGCCGAGAAGACCGGCCCCGGCCAGCTTCTCGACACCGACCGCCAGGCCCATGTCGCACTCGCCGGCCTTGACGGCCATGATGGCGGTCCGCAGCGCGGTGGCGCCGGTGGCGCAGGCATTGGAGACGTTGTAGACCGGGACGCCGGTCTGGCCGACCTGTTTCTGCAACTGCTGGCCGATGCCGCCGCCCCCCATCAGGTTCCCGGCGGCCACGATGCCCATGTCGGCCATCGTCGTGCCGGCGTCGGCCAACGCCCCCCTGATGGCCTCGGCTCCCAGGTCGACGATGTCTTTGTCCGGGTGTTTGCCGAACTTGGTCATGTGGATGCCGAGGATCCAGATGTCTTCACTTGCGCTCATGGGGCGATCTCCTTGTTGCGAGTTTCTCTTGGTTCCCAGATGGGTCGATTCCCGGTCGGACCGGCACGGAACCCGACATCGTTGGGCTCCGATCCGGCCCGGTCGAAGGCATCAAGCCGAGCCGCCGTCGCCGACCGGCTCGTAGCCGAAGCCGATCGCCTCGGTGCCGTTGTCGTCGTGGCCGAGCGAGTAGGTTGCGAGTCGGACCGGCATGCCAAGCGTCACCTTTGCCGGGTCGGGTTCGACGTTGATCACGTTGCCCCGCACGCTGGTGCCGCCGCAGTCGATCACCCCTGCCACGAACGGCACCTCGACTCCGGGACCGGCGTGGGCGACGATGGTGAACGATCGCAAAACGCCTTCGTTCTCGATCGGGACGGTCTTGAACTCCTCGGCAAAGCAGGATGCGCAGGCGTTGCGCCGGTCGAAGTACCGAGCACCACACTGGGTGCACTCGGATGCGACCAGGTGGGGCTCGTCCCCCAGAACCAGGTAGTCGACCAGGGGGACCTGGCTGGCCGCTTGCACTTGTTCAACCAAGGTCTCTTCTCCAGTGCCGATGGCGTGCTCGCAAACGAGGAACTGACCTGATTCTCGCGCACCACCATCGAGGCAACAAATGTCGGCCTCGGCGCGGCCACCTCACGCCGCCCGGCGTCCGGCGACCCATGGTCCTGGAACTCGCAGTCGTCGACCCCCGGATCCGGCATCTCGCTGTCACACCCCTTGTGCATGATGTGTCCATGGCACCGTCGATCTCCCAGCCACCGATCTCCCCGTCGGCCGCCCTGTCGCCAATCGGGGGCCGGTCCGATGAAGCGGAAAACGTGGTGCGCCTCAACGCCGCCGCCGATCTGTTCGCCGCGCTGGCGGCGTCGATCCGCGGTACTGCCATCGGCTGGCCGCCGTCCGCCCTGGCCAAACTGGAGGCGGGGCTGCTCGAACGGTACGGCAGGCAGCTCGGCGGCGAGCGGGCGGTCCGAAAACTGGTCGAGCTGGCGGCCGGCTCGGAGGCGGCCTGAACGCCGGCAGAGGCGATCCGCTGGTGGCACCGCCGCCCAGTGGCTAGTGTTGGAAACCAACCGGGAGGATTTCGCCCATGGCCGAGATACCCGCTTCAGCTCAAGCGCTGTTAGGCACCGATGCGGTGGCCCACGTTTGGACCCGGAACCCCGATGGCAGCCCCCAGGTGTCGGTTGTCTGGGTGATCGTGCGCGATGACGAGATCCTGTTCGGCACCGACAGCGGCAGCGTCAAGGCCCGCAACCTGGCCAATGATCCGCAGGTGATCCTGTCCATCGAGGACACCGAACGAAACGAGCGGGGCTTTCAGCGGCATCTGGTGGTCCGCGGCACCGCAACCATCGAGCGGCGAATACCGGCCAAGCTGATCGACCAGCTCTGCGTGAAGTACGTCGGCCTGGCCAACCACCCGCTGAGCCTGCGGGATTCCCCGACCGCGGTCACCGTCCGAGTCACCGTCGACCGCCTCAGCGGTGTCGGGCCGTGGGTCGCCGAGCCTGTCGGCAGCGGCCGCTGATGGCCATACCGCCACGGCGTCGCCCGCTGTCGGGCCACGGCATCGGCCGCTCGATGTCCTACGGCCTCGGCCGCTCGATGTCCTACGGCCTCGGCCGCTCGATGTCCTGCGGCCTCGGCCGCTCGATGTCCTGCGGCCTCGGCCGCTCGATGTCCTGCGGCATCGGCCGCTCGATGTCCTGCGGCCTCGGCCGCTCGATGTCCTGCGGCCTCGGCCGCTCGATGTCATAGCGTCGATCTAGGTTCTGAGACACCAGCCCGTCGCCTCAAACCCGGAGAAGCCGAGGATGGCCGTCACAGACGAACCTGTTCTGCGCAACCGTGGGCCGTACCAGCCGGCCCTCGATGCCGGGATCCCGGGGAGCCGCCTGTTCGAGCCGGCGTCGTGCCGGTCCTCGGGCCCGAACGGAGCCACGCCTCCGCTGGATACCCAGTTGGCGCCTGGAGTGCGCCTCCATCCTGCGGTTGGCCTCTGGTTCCGCCGCCGGTTCGACGGGCCGACGCCACCCCAGCTGGAGGGGTGGCCCCACATCCAGGCCGGTCGTCATACGCTGATCGCCGCCCCCACCGGTTCCGGCAAGACGCTGGCCGGCTTCCTGATGGCGATCAACCGGCTGTACCTGGAGGCGCTCGAGGGGTCGGATCCGGCCTCGGCCGCCACCAGCGTGGTCTACGTGTCGCCGCTCAAGGCGCTGGCGGTGGACATCGCGGAGAATCTGGAGCGGCCACTGCGGGAGATCGCCGAGATCGCCGAGGAGCTGGGGCTGGCGGCACCACCGATCACCATCGGGGTCCGTACCGGGGACACCCCGGCCGCCGAACGCCAGTCGATGCTTCGCAAGCCGAGAACGTTCGTCGTCACGACCCCCGAATCCCTCTATCTCATGGTCACCGCGGCGAAGAGCCGGGAAACCCTCCGGACCGTCCGTACCGTGATCGTCGACGAGATCCATGCCATGGCTCGCGACAAGCGGGGTTCCCACCTGGCCATCACGCTGGAGCGGCTCCATCATGTCTGTCACCAGCCACCGGCCCGGATCGGGCTCTCCGCCACCCAGCGGCCCATCGAAACCGTTGCCCGGCTGCTGGTAGGTACCAGAACCACCGACGGAACACCGGCCGGGCCCATCGATTGCGCCATCGTGGACAGCGGCCACCAGCGGGCGCTCGACGTCCGCCTCGAGCTGCCGGACAGTGAGCTCGAGGCGGTGGCCTCCCACGCCCAGATGGATCAGGTGCTCGATCGCATCGCCGAGTTGGTGGCCGATCACCGTACGACGCTGGTCTTCGTCAACACCCGTCGGCTGGCGGAACGGCTGGCCCACCAGCTCGGCGAGCGGCTGGGCGATGACGTGGTGGCGGCCCACCACGGGAGCCTCAGCAAGGATCGGCGGCACCGGGTGGAACGGCGGCTCAGGGCGGGCGAGCTGCGGGCCCTGGTTGCCACCGCGTCGCTGGAGCTCGGGATCGACGTCGGTCCGGTGGAGCTGGTGTGCCAGATCGGATCCCCCCGCTCGATCGCCACCTTCCTGCAACGGGTGGGACGCTCGAATCACACCCGCCACGGCACACCGAGGGGCAGGCTCTACCCGCTGACCCGCGACGAGCTGGTGGAGTGTGCGGCGCTGCTGGGGGCCATCCAGGCCGGCCGGCTCGATTCGGTCGAACCGCCGGACGCCCCGCTGGACATCCTCGCTCAGCAGGTGGTGGCCGAAACCGGAGCCGAGGACTGGCGGGCCGACGAGCTGTTCGAGTTGATCCGCCGGGCCCACCCCTTCGCCACGCTCGATCGGGCCAGCTTCGACGAGGTCGTCGAGCTGACGAGCGATGGCATAATGACCGGTCGAGGGCGACGGGCGGCGTGGGTCCATCGCGACGAGACCAACGGTGAGCTCCGCGGTCGGCGGGGGGCCCGCTATGTTGCGCTGACCTCCGGCGGGGCCATACCCGAGATCTACGACATGCGGGTCATCATGGAACCGGACGAGACGTTCATCGGAACGGTCAACGAGGACTGGGCCATGGAGTCGATGGCAGGCGACATCTTCCTGCTCGGTACCCACTCGTGGCGGATACGCCAGGTCACCGGCGGCGAAGTCCGGGTGGTCGACGCCGGCGACGCCCCGCCGACGGTCCCGTTCTGGACCGGCGAGGCCCCGGCCCGCACGGCGGAGCTGTCGGAAGAGGTGTCACGGCTCCGGTCCTCGGTCGAGCGCCACCTGCAGCGGGGCGACCCTGCGGGGGCGGTGGCGCAGCTCAAGGAGGACACCGGGATCGACGACGCTTCGGCATCGCTGATCGTGGCCTACCTGGCGACCGGGAGAGCCGCCCTCGGTCTGTTGCCCACGTCCACCGATCTGGTGATGGAACGGTTCTTCGACGACGCGGACGGGATGCAGCTGGTGATCCACTCACCGCTCGGAGGGCGGATCAACCGTGCGATGGGCTACGCCCTGCGCAAGAAGTTCTGCGTCGGCTTCAATTTCGAGCTGCAGGCCGCGGCAAGCGACGATGCGGTCGTCATCTCCCTCGGGCCCCATCACTCGTTCCCCCTCACCGACGTCCAGCACTACCTCAAACCGGACACGATCGCCGAAACGTTGACCCAGGCCGTACTCGACCAGCCGGCGTTCCAATCCCGGTGGCGGTGGAACCTCAACCGGTCCCTGATCGTGCTCAGGATGCGGAACGGGAAGCGCAACCCCCCACCCATTCAACGCATGGAGAGCGACGACCTGCTTGCGGCGCTGTTTCCCGACGCCGCGGCCTGCCAGGAGAACGTCACCGGGCCGATCACCATTCCAGACCACCCGGTGGTGCGCCAGACCATCCGCGACACCCTCACTGAAGGGATGGACGTCCACGGGCTCATCGAGCTGTGGCGGGCCATGGATTCGGGCAGAATCAGGATGTCCTGCGTCGACACCACCGAGCCGTCGGTGCTGGCCCATGAGATCCTCACCGCCCGGCCCTATGCCTTCCTCGACGACGGCGAGCTGCCGGAGCGGCGGACCCACGCCGCCCCGGTCAGACGGGGTCTGCCCGTCGACCTCACGAACATCGGTGCCCTGCTGCCGGACGCGATCGCCGAGGTCCGGGCCGAGATGACCGCGGCCCCCCGAAACGCCGACGAGTTGCACGACCTGCTCCGAGACGTCGTACTGCTGGGGGCCAGGGAGCAGTGGCAACCGCTGTTCGATGAGCTGGCCGCCCAGGGGCGGGCCGACAGGCTGATCGACGGCCCGAGCACAGGTCCGACCATCGGTTCGGCGCCGGTCGATGCCGGAACGGTCGCAGCGGTCGATCCGGACCGACGACGCCATGAACGGTGGTTCGCCATCGAATCGGCCACCGCGATCGACGTGTTGCGACGCGACGCACCGGTCGACGATCTGTTCCCCGAGCAAGTGGCGGCCACCGTGCTGCGGGGCCACCTCGAGCTGCACTCCCCGATCACCGAAGTGGAGTTGCAGGCCGAAACCGGTATCGCCACCACCTCGTTCAAGGTCGGGCTGTTGGCTCTCGAGAGCGAGGGCAGTGCCATCCAGGGTCACTTCACCTCACCCGACGGTCCGGTCGAGTGGTGCTCCCGCCGCCTCCTGGCCAGAATGCACGGCAGGTCACGGACCACCCGGCGCCGATCGGTGGACCCCGTCTCGCCCGAGCAGTTCATGCGGTTCCTGACCCGCTGGCAACACGTGGCGCCGGGGGCCCAGGTCACCTCGCCAGTCGGCCTCGGCCGTGTGCTGGAACAGCTCCAGGGCTGGGGGGCGGCCGTTGCCTCGTGGGAGCCGCAACTGCTCCGTTGCCGGGTCAACCAGTACGAGCCACGATGGATCGATCGGCTCTGCCACGACGGCGAGATCCAATGGCTCCGCCTGTCGCCCAGAACCATGGACGATCCCGAGAGACGGGGCGCCGGCCCGTCGAAGGTCACCCCGATAAGCATCGTCTTTCGCCAGGACATGCCGTGGCTGTTGCCGGCATTTCGGGGCCCGACAACGCCCCCGGTCCCGGCCACCGGGGCCGTGGCCGAAATCGTCGAAGCGCTGGTACGAAAAGGCCCCCGGTTCGCCACCGACCTGGTCGGCGACACCGGAAGGCTGCGCGGTGACATCGAGGCCGCCCTGTGGGACGGTGTCGCCCGGGGCCTGTTCACCGCCGACGGTTTCGAGGCCATCCGCTCCCTGACCTCCGGGCCCAGGAAGGCCAGAACCCGGCAGCGATCGCTGTCCCGGCTCCGACGAACCGAGCTCGGCTCGGCCGCCGCCGGCCGGTGGTCGCTGGTTCCAGGGGCGAACGAACCATCCGACGGCAGCGAAGAACAGCACGCGAGCCACTTCGGTGGCGCCGACCACGACGAGTTCGTGGAAGCGGTCGCCGATCAGTTGCTCCAGCGCTGGGGGGTGCTGTTCTACGATCTGGTCTCGATCGAGAACCTGGCCGTTCCGTGGCGAGATCTGCAGTGGGCGCTGCGGCGGCTCGAGGATCGGGGGCTGATCAAGGGCGGACGGTTCGTCAAGGGTTTCAGCGGCGAGCAGTTCGCCCTTCCCGAAGCGGTGGAAGCGCTCAAGGCCCTCCGCAGGGCGCCGGCCGGCGGGCAGACCGTCACCGTTTGCGGCACCGACCCGCTGAACCTGACCAGCGTCATCCTGTCCGGGGATCGGATCCCGGCCCGGCGGGCGCAGGTGGTCACGCTCCCGGTCTGAGCAGTCGGAACGATCCTGGCCACCGGCCGAGCCGACCCGGCGGGCAGTGCCACAGACCGAGGCGGCGGCGGTCGAGCACTACACTCCTGCCATGGTCACCCTCACCGACGAGCAGGCTGCGGCCGAGGCCGCTCGGCTCGACCAGGCAGAACAGGACCGTTCCCAGGTCGCCCAGACCACCCTGCTCCATCCGGAGACGACCATCGATGACGCCTATCGGATCCAGGCCCACTGGCAGGCGCTGCGGTTGGGCCGGGGAGAGCGGTTGATCGGCCACAAGATCGGGCTCACGTCCAGAGCCATGCAGGCGTCGATGAACATCGACACGCCGGACTCCGGCTTCCTCACCGATGCCATGGCCTTCTCAGCAGGCGACACCCTGACGGCAGCCGACTTCACAGACCCCAAGCTGGAAGTGGAGCTGGCCTTCGTCCTGGGCCACGACCTGGACCGGCCGGATCACACCATCGAGGAGGTGCTCGATGCAACCGATCACGTCGTCCCGGCCCTGGAGTTGATCGCCGCTCGATCCCATCGCCGGGATCCCGACAGCGGTCGAACCAGGACCGTGGTCGACACCATCGCCGACAATGCGGCAAACGCCGGCATCATCACCGGCGGCAACGAGGTCGAACCCCGATCGGTCGACCTTCGCTGGGTGCCGGCGCTGCTGTATCGCAACGACATCATCGAGGAGACCGGGGTGGCCGCCGGGGTGCTGGACCATCCAGCGAACGGGATCGTTTGGCTGGCACGACGCTACGCCGAACAGGGCATGAAGCTGGAGGCCGGTCACATCATCCTCGCCGGTTCGTTCACCCGCCCGGTCGACGTCCGCCCCGGCGACCACTTTCGGGCCGACTATGGGCCACTCGGCGCATTCGACGTCCACTTCACATAGCAGGACCGGTTCGCCGCTCCCCGGCTCCCTCGGATGCGGAGGAGT
The DNA here is from genome assembly GCA_963715325.1 of uncultured Acidimicrobiales bacterium. GTDB lineage: Bacteria > Actinomycetota > Acidimicrobiia > Acidimicrobiales > SZUA-35 > JAHELU01. Next base: position 269,654 of record CAVQRR010000003.1, on the reverse strand, counting down.
CAATTGTGCCCCCGGTCCTGACTACGCTTGGCCGGTACCCAACCGAAGATGAGCCGTCGGCATGAGCCTCTACTACGTACAGAAGTTCCTCTACGAACTCAACCGGGACGAGCAGCTGCAGGCCCGGTACCACCAGGACCGTCTGGCGGTGCTCGACGGCTACGAGCTGACCAGCGAGGAGGCGGCGGCGCTGGTCGAGCCGGATATCGGGCTGCTGTTCCACCTCGGGGTCAACGGGCAGATCCTGATGCACTTCGCAGCGCTCCACGAGATCCCTTGGGCCGACTATCTGCAGCTGATGCGGGACGGGATCGCCGAGCACGGGCCCGTCCGCGAAGGGGTCTATGCGGTCACCGGCTACGACGGCGTCGACGCCCACGCCCGGCGGTTGGGCCAACAAAGCAACACGCCGAGCGTCACCACAACCTCCGATGCGCGGAGGGAGAACTGATGCCACTGGTCTTCGCCGGGGTGGCCAGCCACGCACCGGGTATCACCGGGCGGGCCGACCAGGCCGACCCGGCCGTCAGGGATCGGTTCTACGCCGCCTACGCCGACATGGGGGCGGCCCTGGTGGCGTCCAGCCCGGACGCGGTCGTGGTGGTGGCGGCCGAGCACTTCGCCAACTTCTTCATGAACAACATGCCGTCGTTCGCCATCGGCATGGCCGACTTCTACGACGGCCCGATCGAGAATCCGGACTGGCTGGGGATCGCCAGAGTCCGGGTGCCGGGCAACCGGGACCTGTCTCGGCGGTTCATCGAGCGGGTGATGGAGACCAGCGACGTGTCGTACGCCGAGGAGTGGAAGTTCGACCACGGCATCATGGTGCCGTTGCACTTCCTCACCCCGGAGTACGACATTCCGATCATCCCCGCCAACATCAACTGCCAGGGCCCGCCGCTCACGCCGCTCCATCGGGCCTGGGCGTTCGGCGAGTCGATCAGGGCGGCCGCCGACGCCCTGCCGGAGCGCATCGCCCTGGTCGGCACCGGGGGTATCAGCCACTGGCCGGCCACCCCGGACTCGGGCAAGATCAACGAGCCATGGGACCGGGAATTCCTGGATCGCTGGTCGAGAAACGACCGCGACGCCCTGCTCGACTACGACGATTCGAGCATCTATCTCGAGGCCGGCCAGGGCGGGTTCGAGATACGGACCTTCCTCGCCGTCAGCGCTGCCGCCAGCGGCGCCACGGGCACGGTGCACTTCTACGCTCCGATTCCCATCTTCGCCGTCGGCTGCACCGTGGCGACCTATGACCTGGCAGGCGCCGGCGCACCGGCCAGCGCCGATTGACAGAACGCCTGCGGACCTGCTCCGCAGGTCCGGCTCAGTGGTTTGCGCGGCCGGCGATGGGGCGATCGGGATCCTGCGACCATTGCGACCACGAGCCGGTGTAGAGCCTGCCACCCTCGACCCCGACCAGTCTTGCCGCCAGCAGATCGTGGCAGCCGGTCACACCGGAGCCGCAGCTGGCGACGATCGAGACGCCCGGTTCGATCCCCAGAGAGGCCAGGTCGGCCCGCAACCGCTCGATGGGCAGGAAGCGGCCATTGCCATCGACGTTGTCGGTCCAGGGCCGCGATGTCGAACCGGGAATGTGGCCGGGGCGGGCATCGATCGGGTTGGCCCGTCCGGCGAACCGCTCGGCGCTACGGGCGTCGACCACCAGCGCCCCTGCGGCGATGGCCGGGAGCACCTCGTCGGCGTCGACGAACCGACCGCCTGGCCATGGCACCGCCGGAACCGGCTCGGGGGCCACGACCACCTGATCGGTTTCCAGCGCACCGGCCCAGGCCGAGATCCCGCCGTCCAGGACCGCCGCAGGGTGACCGATGGCGTCGAGCATCCACCACAGTCGAGCAGCCTGGGAGCCCCCCTGGTCGTCATAGGCCACAACCGGCATCGAGACCAGACCCAGCGCCGCTCGAACGTCTGCGAAGTGTTGCGGCGTCGGGAGCGGATGGCGACCACCGGCACCGGGCGGAGCGGACAGGTCGGCATCGAGATCGGCAAAGACCGCGCCGGGGAGGTGTCCAGCCAGGTAGTCGGCGTGCCCAGGTCCACCATCCATCGACCAGCGAACGTCCACCACCCTGACCTGACCCAGGTGCTCGGCCAACCAACCACTCGACACCAGCGGGCCCGGTAGCTCCATTTTGCGCTCCTTCGCAACGACTGCGGGGTGGATCGAATGCGACTCGACGGTGGGTGAAGACGGCGCTCGACCATACGCTCACCCTTGGTGGCTACCAATCCGTCGAGATACGACCCGATCGTACTGCTGATCATCGGTACCGCGCTGCTGATGGCGTCGGGATCGGTCGTCTTCACCCTCTTGCCATCGATCCAGGACGAAGTCGGCTTTGCGACCTGGGGATTCGGCCTGATCGCCGGTATCTTCTTCGCCGCCTCGCTGGTGGCCCAGCTCGGCCTGGCCCGCTACGCCGACCGGGGCCATCCCAGGGCGCTCCTGGTCACCTCCATCCTGGTCGGGGCTGCGGGTTTGGTCTGGCTGTCGCAGGCCGACTCGCTGATCGAACTGATCCTGGCCCGAGGGCTTGGCGGTCTGGCGGCCGGCTGCTGGGCACCGGCGGCACGAGCCATGGCGATCGCCCGGCGGCCTGACCGGACGGCGACACGACTGGGCTACCTGGCCATGGGCGACACTGCGGGGCTGGTCATCGGTCCGCTGGCCGGCTCATTGTTGGCGTCGGCATCTTCGGTGGACGTGTCGCTGCTGGTCTTCGCCGCGCTGATCCTGGCCATCACGCCGGTCGTGTTCAGCTCGCCGATCGTCGAGCACCGTTCCCACCGTTCTCAACCCGGCCCGGGGGGCGCAACGCACCTCCTGGAAAGCAGGGCGGTTGGCCAGCCGATGCTGTTGGCGGTCGCCCTGTTCCTTCCGGTCGGTTTGTACGAGACCATCTGGGCGAAACACATCTCGAACCTCGGAGGGTCGAGCACGATCATCGCACTGTCGGTTGCCCTCTACGGTCTGCCCTACCTCCTGATGGCGCCAATCGGGGGCAGGATCGGCGACCGGTTCGGCTCGGTTCGGGTGGCAGTGCTCGGCGCCTCTGGACTGGCCGCAGTGACCGCTGTGACCGGCCTACCTCGCAACTACTGGGTGTTGTTGCTGTTCGGGGTGGTGGAGGCCGCCATCAGCGCGGTGGCCTACATCAACGCCATGGCCGCCATGGCCCGGGCCTGCCCCCCGGATCGCCAGGCCACCGCCCAGGGTCTCGTCGGCGGGGCCAGCATTGCAGGCGCCGCCGTGATGGCGATCGTGGCCGGACCGTTGTTCGCCTTCGGCGGACCGATTCCGGCGTTCGGGGTAACGGCGGGCCTGGTGGCCGCCGGCGCGTTCATGGCCTACCGGCTCGATCCCTCGGCCGCCGCAGTCGATGGCGGTGGACGAACGGTGAAGCCGGGCGCGGCGGTGAACCCGGCCACCGGCGGCGACCCGCTCGACCGGGCCGCTAACCGTCGAGGCTGAAGATCAGGGTTGCGAACTCGCCGGAACCGTCGGCGTTTCGGTAGAAGTGGACGTGCTGACCGTGGGCGCTGAATCGTATGACCAGCCGGTCCACCCCGAAGCTGGCGTCGATCGGATTGAGCACCGCGACACCGCCGGACAATTCGATGACCGGCGGACCGTCGGTCGACCCGTCGGAGCGGAGCTCGTAGTAGAGCTCGCCAACCACCCCCTCGTCGGCGACCACCGCCCGGATGTCGTTGTGCCATGGGCCGTTCGGTCCCTCGGTCACCAGGATCCCGACGTCCTGACAGACCTCGACGTCGTTGAGCACGACGCCCTTCTCGAGGTCCACCTCGCAGACCGCAGGCAGCAGGTCGTTGTCGCCACCGAGGGTCACCGAAGGTGAGGCCGGATCGGGGGCGGCGGCGCCAGCCGACGACGTCGTAGCCGTTGGCTTGGTCTGCTCCGAGCCGGGGGCCGACCGGTCCAAGGTGACTTCGCCCGCCACGCCGACCCGAGGGCTCTCGCCGACGCCGACCGAGGCCGAGCCGGTGATGGACTGGCTACCGGCGGGCGGCAGTGTTCCAGCACCCGCAGGCGGCTGTGTTCCAGCACCCGCAGGCGGCTGTGTTCCAGAACCCGCAGGCGGCAGTGTTCCAGCACCCGCAGGCGGCAGTGTTCCAGCACCCGCAGGCGGCAGTGTTCCGGAACCCGCAGGCGGCTGTACACCCGAGCCGGCGGCCGGGGCTGGTTGCGCCTCCAGGGCCGACCCCACGCCCACGAGCACGACAACTTCGGGACCGTCGTCGACGAAGAGCGAATTCAGCACGATCGCCATGGGAATGGCGGCCGAGATGAGCACGATCACCACCAGGACCCATGGGACACGGAGCGCGCTGGACATCGCCTGCTCCGCGAGCGGCACCCTGGCGTGAAGGTCCCGGACCGGGGGGGAGGTGGTGCTGCCGATCTTCTTGATGACGTCCTGCAGGACCATGTCGGCCCGAGAGGTCGGGAAGCGCACGTGCTCGATGTCGGTGGGGGGTAGCCCGTCAACGGTCTCCTCGATGAGCAACACCACCTTGCCGTCGCCAATCGACTGCTGGATGACCTCCGCGTCGTGCATAACCCGCTCGAACGGCGGGTTCGGTCCGAGGATCCCGTCGTTCTTGTGGACCACCAGGAGCACGACGTCTATCCCGTCGAGCACCTCCTCGATGGCCTCCGTGGTGCTGTGGGCGCCAACCGGCGAGGACTTCTCCTCGACGACCTTGAAGCCCTCGCTGCGCAAGCCGTCCGCCAGCTGGGCGAACGACTTCTCCGACCCGCTACGGCCGAGAAGAACTCGCTTGGTCTTGGTGGAGCCGATGGCTGAGACCACGACAACAGCCTAGTCAGGCCCGCCGACGGTAGACGAGCGGGCGGACCCGGGGTCGGGTACCTCGCCCGGCGGTTCTCCGCGATACTGGTGGGGTGGGTTTCTCCGACGTCTTCCTGAAACGGGCCGTGCTCGGGTTGTCGATCGCGTTGGTGCTCCTGCTGACCGGCGTCGCCCTGTCCCGGCTGCTGTCGAGCGGGGAAACGGTCACCTCCCCCGGAACCACGATCCCGGATGACAACCCGGACGCCCCGTCGACCGCCACCGCCGTCTACCCGGGCGCTCGACTGACGTTCGACGATTCGGAGGCTCCGCTCACCATCGGCTGCCTCCAGGACCGGACCGCGAACGGTGCCTTCCTGATCGTCATCGAGAACCTGGCCACCACCGTGACCGACTACACCGTCTCGGCCGCATTGCACACCGAAGGCGGTACCACGGTCGATGCCACGGCCAGGGTCGGCCAACTCCAGCCCGGTGAGCAACGGGAGGTGGTGCTGATCCCCGAGCAGGAGATCGCAAACCCTGCGGACTGCACCATCATGGCGGTCGCGAGCGATCGCAGGGTTCTGCTGCGAAGCGGCTGACACCGCCCAGGGGCGGCGACGGCCTGACGCCGACCATCGACAACCGCAGAGGGGTCCAACCCTACGATTGCCGCCATGAACTGGTTCATTGACAATTGGCCGCTGATACTCGTCGTCCTGGCGATGTTCATCATCCTCGCGGGGCTGATGCGAAGGGTGGCGAAGATGGCGTTCTTCGGCCTGGCCGTCGGCGCTGTTGGCCTGGTGATCTGGCCATACGTCACCGAGTCGTTCTGACGCTCCGCACGTCACGCTGACTCCGTTCGGCTCGCTGCAAGCCTGCGGGTTGGCCCCGCCGCCCTTTCTAAACCTCGGGACCCGATCGACCGATCAACGAGCATGGCAGAGCGGCGGTCCGACAGAACCGGTTCATCGCGGCTACGACCGTTGTTGCCACTGGCTGCGATCTGGTTGGCCGGGTGCTCGCTGCTGGTTGTCCTCATGGTCCAACGCCAGGTGCCGTACGATGAGCTGCTCCTCGACCCGAACAACATCAACAAGGTCCCGTGGTACACCGGGCTGGTCTCCAACCTCGGCATCCTCGGTTGGACCACCGCAACCGCCACCGGCTTCTTCGGATCGTGGATCGCCCGCTATGGGGGCCGCCGCGCTGCCGCCACCATGCTGGGCCGAGGGGCGGTGTTGTCGACGATCCTGCTGCTCGATGACCTGTTCCAACTCCATGTTGCGGTCAAACCGCTGTTGGGGGTTTCGAAACCGGTGGTCTACGTCGGGTACCTCGTCGTGGCCGCCTGGTGGTTCGCAACCGGGCGGGACGAGATCGCCAGGACCAGGACCGAGCTGCTCCTGGCATCAGCTGCGGCCTTCGGCGGATCGATCGTGCTCGATCAGCTGGGTCCGGCCATCTTCGGTCTCGACGAAGCCCGGTCCCTCCTGCTGGAGGACGCCTGCAAGTTCCTCGGGGTGCTGGCCTGGGCTCAGTACTTCGTGTTGACCTCCAGCGACATCGTGGAGTCGATCGTCACCGACTTGCGGACCGAGCGGAGCGAGCCGACCGGTCCCGGCCGACCCGACCGGGTCGTCGGGGACGTTCCGACACCGGAACCGACAGCACCGGGGCCGGTTGCCCCGACCCGATGAGCCCACCGGTCAGGGCGGTCACGGGCCGACCAGGCGGGCTGGCGACCTTCGGTTTCGTTGAGGACGAGTCGGCGGCGCCGGTGGGTCAGCCCGGGTCCGAGCCGGTCGCTTCGCTGTCCAGGATCGCCTCGTACTGCTCCAGGCTGATCTGACCCCCCTCGGCCTCGACCCGGGACCGAACGTCGCCGGGCAGCACGTCCTGCATGACGTCGATCCTCTTCCACGGGGCCAGTGGTGCCCGCCCCTCGTCGTCCGGGACGTATCGCGACGTCTCGACCCGATCGTGGCGGTGCACGTACCGGGGACAGTTGGTGAATGCAGCGGTGATGTGGACCCGGACGATCAATTCCGCCCCCGGGTAGCGGTCGAGCATCTCGTTCGATTGGTCGACCTCGTCGATCGTCGCCTCGCCCTGGACCCGGAGCCTGGTCGGCTTCACGAAATCGATGAACAACATGCCGATCCTCGGCGTTTCCGCCAGGTTGCCCATCGACAGGTACATCCCGTTGCCGTCGTAACTCGGGAAGGCCAGCGTTCCGGGATCGACGACGGTCACCAGCCCGACGTCTCCACCCTTGTACGACACCGTGGGAAACCCGTCGCCACCAACGGTCGACAGGAAGAAGAAGTCCCGACCGGCGACGAACTGCTGATCGGCGTCACTCAGGCGGTCGGTGATGATGGCGGCCTCCAGCCGATCGGCGAGGGCGACGGTTTGGAACCGTTCCTGCAACCGGCGGGACGACTCGCTGTAGAAACTGCTCATGGGCCAACGCTAACAGCGCCGCTCCTGCCGGTCACGGGACGGCGCGGCGTCGGCACCGGCCTGGAGGAGCCCGTCGGTTGCGGCATCGTGGCCGAACGCGCCGCCTCGATCAGGCACGGCCTGGTGCGTCGGTGAGGTCGCTGCGGTCCAACATCCAGCCCGACATGGCCGGCATGCACTTGGTTTCGCGCCCCTGCCCACGATCAGCCCGACGTGCCCGGCGGGCAACACGATCTGGGTCTTGTCCTCGGAGCCGACGAGCTCGTCGAGCGGCAGGGTGGCCGCAGCGGGAACGATGTGGTCCCGCTCGGCCAGGACATTGAGGAACGGGACCTTGATGTCGGAGAGGTGGATCGACCGCCCACCCATGACGATCCGGTCGTTGACGAAACCGTTGTCGTCGTTGAAGACCTTGACGGTCTGTTTGAAGGCCGCCCCGGGAAACGGGATGTGGTTGCGGCCCCAACCGGTCATCGCCTGATAGGAGGCGAGGAACTTGTCGTCGTCGAGTCGCTCCCAGAAGTCGGCGTAGGTGGCCAGGTCGGCGGTCGGGGTCAACAGCGTGAACCCGGCCCGGACCGTTCTGGCCGGGACGTTGCCGTCGCGATCGAGGATGTCATCCGGGTCGGTGCCGGCGCCGCCGACCCCGCTCATGGCCGGCGGCATGTGGTCGAAGTCGACCGGGGTCGCCATCACCACCAGGTTGCGGATCGGATCATCGGGGTGCCCGGCGGCGTACAGAAGTGACAGCAGGCCGCCGAAGCAGTAGCCGAACACCGTGATACCGATGCCGCCGCCGAGGTCGTCGACGAGGGCGACCGCGTCTGGCAGATGATCGTCGACGTAGGTCTCGAGCGTATTGGCCGCATCGTCCTCGTCCGGTACGCCCCAGTCGAGCAGGAACACGTCGAACCCCTCGGAGAGCAGATGCTCGACGAAGCTGTTCCCCGGCTGCAGGTCGAGGATGTAGGCCCGGCTGACGAGGCTCATCACCAGCAGCACCGGAGGTCGGACCGAGCGGTCGTCGCTTCGGTAGCGATACAGCACGGACTTGCCACGGGACCAGACCTCGTCGCGAGGGGTCACGCCGACCTGGGCTCGATCGATGCCGATCAGGTGGCGGGTCAGGTTCCAGCTCCGCTTGACGCCCTTCGTCAGTTCACGGGTCACGAAGTCGAACGGGTCGGGGAGACCGTTCCCGTCGTTCTTCGCCTTTTCGGCCGGGTTGGAGGATGGGGTCTTCGTGGTCATGGGGGGTCCTAGCTGGCCGAAGCCTTCTTGCCGGCGGCGTTCTTCGAGCTCTTCGAGGTGGTCGCATTGTTCGAGTTGGTGGCGTCACCATCGATCCTGGCCAGGGCGGCGAGTCGCTCGGTCGTCCGATCGTCAACGGTGTCCTGCATGGCCCGGCGGAGTACGCCGACTTCCCGTTCCAGTTCGGCGATCTGACGGCGCAGCCGTCGGATGTCGGTGGCAGCCGGGAGGTTGAAGGCGTGGAGCCATTGTCGCGATGCCGCCTCGGACTGCCTTCTGGCCGCTGCGTTCCAGCGGGTCATGGTCGCGGTGACGTCACGGAACTCGGCCGACGCGGTCAGTTCCTCGAGGCCGGGGGCAACCGCCTTCTCCCAGGTATCGAACAGTTGGCGCCATCTGGGGGCCATGGTTTCCTCCGGATCTCAGGCCGACCGGGCAAGATGCCCGCTCCACGAACAAGAATGCCTGACGTAATGCAAGTATCTATGTCGAAGTGATATCTGTCAAACCCTTCTCTCGTGTCGATAGATGTCATACACTGTGCAAATAATGAGCGCTGAGACACAGTCCGTGCCCACCGAGCAGGGGCCTCAGCCCCGCAAGACGCTCGCCGTGGCCCTCGATGCCATTGACGACACCTGGGGGATCGACGACAAGGTCGCGGCCTTGTGGCGGTCGGCCCGGCTCGGGCCAACGGTCGAACGGCTCCGGCGCCATGTGCTGCAGGGCGGTGCTCGATCGATCGAGGCCGGCCAGTTCCGGGCCCTCGACGCCGTGGCGGCCAATGGGCCGTGCCCGGTCAGTGAACTGGCGACCACGATGGGGGTCGAGCCGTCGACGGTGACCAGGGCCACCTCGCGGCTGGAGGCCAACGGCCTCATCAAGAAGTCGCGATCGCCCAGGGACCACCGGCAGGTGCTGCTCGAGCTGACAGACGAAGGGTCGGAGCTCCACCGGTTCTTCGTCGATCGGGCGTTCGAGATCTACCAGCAGATCTTCGCGGTGTTCACCACCGACGAGCGGGTCCTGCTGGCCGATCTGCTGGAGCGGATGCTCAAATCGACCGACCTGGTGTTGGCCGACGTCGAGATCTGAAGGGGCCCGATGCTGCGCTAGGACGAATTCGGACCATCCCACCAAGGTCGGGTACGGTTGGCTCGATTGCCGCAGGCCCCTCGACGGAGGGACCCACGAAAGGGCCGGCCGAGCCCGAGGGAGTGATCTTGGTCACCATTGCCGAAGAGCTGCTGGGGCAGACGAAGGACTGGGTCGTCGGACATCGGGAGCCCGACCTGCCCCGGGTCCGGCTCCGTCCGGACGTGATCGGCAAATGGCTCTTCGACGAGTGGGCGCTGCAGGCCGAGCTGGCGAACAACCGGACCCGTTGGCCGTCGATCGATTTTCGCCGCCGGTTGCGATCCGAGCTCGGCGATGCGGTCGAGATGTTCAATGACCGGGGCTGGGTCGACGATCCCCGCTCCTATCACCACGACCCGCCGCCACTGGAGAACCCGACCATCGAGCAGCGACGGTCGGGACCGTTCCACTTCGAGCACCTGACGTTCGAGAGCGGCTACGAACCGCATCCCGACGAGCCGGGCCGAGACCGCTGGATGCAATACGAACCCAACGCCACCGCCCACGCCTGGGTGTTGCGCCACCCGGGGCCGGCCCGCCCATGGCTGATCTGTGTCAACGGCTATCGAACCGGCAGTCCGATCGTGGACTTCGGGGCGTTCAACGCCCGCTGGCTCCATCGCGATCTCGGGATCAACCTGGCATTCCCGGTCCAGCCGTTGCACGGCCCACGAGCCGCCGGGGCCTCCGGGGACCGGGTGATGTTCGCCGGCGCCATGAACACGGTGCACACCGCGGCGCAGGCGCTCTGGGACATCCGGCGGCTGAAGAGCTGGATCACCGAGATCGAACAAGCGCCGAGGGTCGGTGCCAGCGGAATCTCTCTTGGCGGCTTCCTGACCGCCCTGCTGGTGTGTTTCGAGGCCGATCTGGCCTGCGCCATCGCCGGGATCCCCGAGTGCGACCTCGTCCGCGGCATGCGGCGCAACGTCGAGCCGCTGCTGCCCCCGTTCTACGAGCAGTGGGGCCTCAGCTGGCGCTCGCTGGAACGGGCCAGCCGAGTGGTCTCACCGCTGGCGATGGAGCCGTTGCTACCGCCGGAGAAGCTGTTCATCTACGCCGGGCTCGTCGATCGCTGGGTGCGGCCGGGGAACGTCAAGACCCTGTGGGAGCAATGGGGCCGACCGGACATCTGCTGGTATCCGGGCGGCCACCTGTCCTTCCCGTTCGAGCCCAAGGTCAAGCGCTTCGTCAACAACGCGCTTCGAACCTCCGGTCTGGTGACCGCCGGCTGAACCCGGCCTGCGTCACCAACCGGGAGGACCGTGGTGGCCGCTCGGCCACCGGTGGGATCGATGTCGCGATCAGCTCGTCAGCGCGAGTCGGACGGCCTCGGAAACGCCGAGCGCATCCACCCCGGTCTGCGGAACGGCTGCCAGTCGGCCCGGGACTGACCGAGGCGGTCCACGATGGCCGCCACGACCGCGGGGTCGAAACCCAGGGTGGCATGGGTCGATCGGACCTCGATGTTCTCCCGCCGGTAGCCCTCGTCGATCGACGCGTTTCGCCAGCCGACCACCCTGTCGTTTCGTGACCAGATCGACGTCAACGGGATGGCGGCCGGTATCGATACGTCGGCCATGGTGCGCAGCGGGCTGCCGAGGGTGATGACCTGTTCGACCTGGGACGGGAAACGGTTGGCCAGCGCCCAGGCGTGGATGCCGCCGAGGCTCCAGCCGACGATGGCGATCGGCCGATCGTGGCGGGCCACCAGTTCGAGAAAACGGTCGCGGAGCGCGGCCGACAGCGTCTCGCCGAGGCCGTTGTTTCGTCCGACGTTCCATCGGTGTGTGGGATGTCCGGCCAGAGCCAACCCGGTCCGCAGGCCGACGGTCGAGCCGTCGCCGACGCCGAAGCCGGGCAAGACGAGCACCGGAACACGGTCCGCCATGGACGGATCAGTCCTTCGGCCTCAGCTGGAGGCCGTCCAGCCAGGCGATCAGGTCGGCCTCGACATCGGCCCGATTGGTCTCGTTCAACATCTCGTGGCGACCGTCCGGGTAGAGCCGCAACGTGACGTCGGCGATGCCGAGTGCCTCGTAGCGAGCCACCAGTTCCTTCACCGAGTCGGCCTCGGTCCCACCCACCGGGTCGTGGTCTCCGCTGAACACATAGACCGGCAGGTCCTTGCGGATCGATGCCTCGCCGTCCCCGGACCAGCTGGCGTCCATGCCGCTCATCATGTCGGCGACGAAACCGTTCGACAGCGGCTCGCCGCACCACGGGTCCTCGACGTAGCGCAGAACCTCCTGGCGATCGCGGCTGAGCCACTCGAACCCGGTTGGCGGATCGTCACCGCCGCCCGACGCGGCGAACGGTTCATTGAAACCGGCGAACATGGCGGCGAAGACCTCCGACGGCTGATCGGCGCCATCGCCTTGGCCCATGGCCACCATGCCGTCCAGCATCGCCTGGTCGAGCACCGAGCCCCCGGTGGTGCCGGAGAGCACCGCGGCCGCAAGATCGTTCGACCACCGCTGCAGGTAGACCTGGCCCATCATCGAGCCCATGCTGTGGCCGAACAGCACCACGGCGACACCGGGGTGCTCCTCCTTTATCTTCAGGGTCAGGGTGTGGAGGTCCTCGACGATGGCCGCCCACCCCCCGGGCCTGGCGACACCGAACCGCCCGAAGTCCGCTGCGGTGCGGCCGTGTCCGCGGTGGTCGGCGGCGTAGGCCCCGTAGCCGGCCGCGGTCAGCGCCTCGGCGAGACGACGATATCGGGCCGAGTGTTCCGAGGCCCCGTGGGCGATCTGGACGATGGCCCGGGGCCGGCCATCATCGGGCAGCCACCGATAGGCGAACAGCTGCTGGCCGTCGTCGCCGTCAAGGGTGAAGGTGGACTCTTCCATGATCGATCTCCTGGTACTGATGGTCCGAACGCCTCGAACGACGGTGGCCGGTCGTGGGGACCGCTTGCTTCACCTTGGTCGGACCTCCGCTCGTCGAGCCTCGATGTCAACGCCGTGTTCCGGTTCGCTCACCTACCGGCTCGGCTCCCGCTACAGACAATAGTCAGCCCGAGCGGCCCTGCCGATGGTCCGGGGGCAAATCTTGCCAAGCCCGTCGTTTCAGGACCTGCGGCGGAATCGGGCCAAGGGGCACCCCACCGCAGCCGACGACGTTCGAGGAACCGGTGGGTTGCCGCCAACCTCGAAGGCACCCGAGGGGGCCCGAGAACCTGCTCCGCAGGTTCGAATCAGGCGATGTGTTCCGATGCGATGTGTTCCGATGCGATGTGTTCCGATGCGATGTGTTCCGAAGGAACGGCCAGCTCGCTGAGCTGGGCCAGGGCGTCGAACGCTTCGCCGACCAGGTCCAGCAGGTTTTCCCGGCCACCGGAGGAGGTCCAGCGACGAATGGAGACCCGTAGCGCTGACATGGCGGCACCGGCCACGATCTCGGGCCGGGGGTCCAACATCGAGTCGACGCCCAGCCGCTGGCTGAGAGCGGCGATCAGCTCCTTTTCCCACTCTGCCTGCACGACGGCCCGACTGTAGGCTGACACCGACGGGTAGGCGGCGGCCAGCTTAGCCTGGAGGAACCGATGATCGCGTTCGAACTCGTAGTTGTCGGCCAGGGTCATGATGGCGTGGCGGACGGCCAGGATCGGCGGCTCGCCCGCCGGTCGTCCCATCAGCGCATTGCGAACCCTGATCCGCAGCTCGTCCATGTCCCCGTACAGCACCGCTTCCTTCGACGAGAAGTGCCGGAAGAACGTGCGTTGCGAGAGGTCTGCTGCCTCGGCGATGTCCTCGGTCGTCGTCTCGTCGAAGCCGTTTGCGGCGAACAGGCGGGCCGCCTGACGCATGAGATCGTCCCTGGTTCGCCGCTTCTTGCGTTCCCGGCGACCGGTCGGCGCAGCGCCCGGGTCTCTGTCTGCATCCATTGCCATGACCGTCTCAGAGTACCGCGACCACCGACAAAAGCCAGTGTGGGACAAAATCGGGTGACCGACAGAAGTCAGCCTTTGCAATATGTCAGCAACTGACACTAACATGACTTCTCGTTGTGGATGCTCCTGTCACGAAAGCCCCGAACCCGCTTCTCATGGCCCTCGAAGGCCGGGCGCCGATCGAGGGCGCCCTCGGCCTGTTTGCCCGTCCGTTGCTGCGCCGCGTCCCGATGGGCGACGGGCACCCGGTGATCGTCCTGCCCCCGTTCGGTGCCGCCGATCAGTTCACGGCCGGTCTGCGATCGTTTCTGGCCGGGCGCGGCTACGCAGTGCATCCCTGGGGCCATCCCGAGGTCCTCGGCCTGCATCGGCTGGTCCATGTCGCCGCCGACCGGGTCCTCGATGTGGCCAGCCGCAACGGTGAGCCGGTCACCCTGATCGGTCACAGCCTCGGCGGGGTCTACGCCCGGGAGGTCGCCCGCTACGTACCCGATGCGGTCCGGTTCGTCGTCACCCTGGGATCGCCGATCAACGATTTGAAAGCCAACCACGTGTGGCCGATGTTCGAAGCGGCCAGCGGGACCCGTGTAGCCTCCCTGCCCGACGACTTCGCGGCCAGAATGGCCAAGGCACCGCCGGTCCCCACCACGTCGATCTTCTCCAAGAGCGACGGGGTCGTGGCCTGGCGGTCCTGCATCGACCGCTCGGACGGGCCGGTGGAGAACGTCGAGGTGGTAGGCAGCCACATCGGCCTGCCCGGCAACCCCTGGGCCATGTACGTCGTCGGCGACCGCCTGGCCCAGCAGGGCGACGGCTGGCAGCCGTTCCACCGACCGGGCGTCGTACGGCGGGGCTTCCCCCAACCGCCGGAAAAGGTCAGGCGGCGCAACGGCGGCGCCGAATCCGATCCGATCGTCGATGAGGCGGCCGACTGATGGAGCAACTCAACGGTCTCGACGCCAGCTTCCTCAACATCGAAACCCCCACCGTGCACGGCCATGTCGGCGGGCTGGCGGTGTTCGACACCACACAGTCCCCGATGTCGTTGGAAACGGTCAAGGGTCTGATCACCGAGCGGCTGCACGAGCTGGGGCCATTCCGCCAACGGCTGGTCACGGTGCCGTTCGGCATCGACCGGCCCTACTGGATCGAGGACGAGGCATTCGACCTCGACTTCCATGTCCGCCACATCGCAATCCCCTCCCCCGGCTCCCGGGAGCAGCTGGCCGATCTGGTGGCCAGGCTCCACAGTCGGCCGCTCGATCGCTCCCGCCCGCTGTGGGAGCTGTACTTCATCGAAGGGATCGAAGGCGGGCTGGTGGCCCACTACACCAAGATCCATCACGCCTGCGTCGATGGCGTCACCGGCACCGAAGTCCTCACCACCCTGCTCGACACCGAGGCCGAGAGCCGCCCTGCAGCAGGCCAGGCCGTTCCGTGGAGCCCCGACCGCACACCGACCAGCCTGGAGATGCTCGGTCGGGGCCTGGCGGCCCTGGCCACCCAGCCCAGGGTCCAGGTTCGGATGCAGCGCCGGCTGCTGGCGGCCGGGCTCCAGACCGGGCGACGCCAGGTCGCCCCGACCATGGCCACCATGCAGGAGGCCATGCGGCGAACCCCGGGGCTGGGTTTCTTCGTCCCGGAACCGCGACCCGGCGACGGCTTCCTGTCCCGGCCGTCGCTCACCGCCCCCCGGCTGTCGTTCAACCGGTCGATCTCGGCCCATCGGCGGCTGGCCTTCGGCTCGATCTCCCTCGACGACGTCAAGGAGATCAAGGATCGGCACCGGGTGACGGTCAACGACGTGATCATGGCCATCTGCGCCGGAGCGCTGCGACGCTGGCTCGACGATCGCCACGAGCTCCCGACCGACCCGCTCCTGGCCATGGTCCCGGTTTCGGTCCGCAACGTCACCGACGACACCGACGGCAACCCCTCGACCGGCAACCGGATTTCGGCCATGATCGCACCATTGCCGACAAACGACCCGGACCCGCTCAATCGGCTCAGACTGGCAAACGCCGCCATGGACCTGGCCAAGACCGATCACGCCGCGCTCCCGGCCGACATGCTCCAGGACTTCGGGCGCTTCGCTCCCCCTGCAGTGGCGGCCAGGGTGGCCCGCCTCGTCGCCCGCACCAAGCTGGCCGACATGACGAACCCGCCGTTCAACGTCGTCATCTCGAACATTCCCGGCCCCCAGCACCCGCTGTACTGCGCCGGTGCCCGCCAGGTGGCATCGTTCCCGCTGCCGGTGATCAGCGACGGCGCCGGATTGAACATCACCCTGGCGTCATACGACGGGTCGATCAACTTCGGCCTGCTCGCCTGCAGGGACGCCATCGATGATCTGTGGTCACTGATGGAAGCCATCGAGACCGCCACCGAAGAACTGCTCAACGCCTCCCGCACCCATGCGGAACAATCCCAGGAGAAACGATGACCGCTCTCGCCATTTTCGATCTCGATAGAACGCTGATCTCCGGATCGTCGGGTCCGATCTTCCAGCGCCATCTCGCCGATGCCGGCGTCTCCGACACCCCGGTCGACCAGATAGAGGGCCTCTACCGGATCTACGAGCTCCTGGGTGAGAACCCCGTAGCCATGCAGGCCGCCCGCTATGCGGTTCGAGCGGCCAAGGGCTGGTCCGTTGTCGATGTGAAGAAGGCGGCAGAGGCGGCGGCGGACGAACTGGTGGAGCAGGTCCTGCCCTATGCCCGGCTGCTGATCGGGGAACACCGGGAGGCCGGCCGGTTGCCGGTCCTGGCCACCACCTCCCCGCTCAGCTTCGTCGGGCCCTTCGCAGACCGCTTGGGCATGGAGCACGTCTTCGCCACCAAGTGGGAAAACGACGGCGTGACCTACAGCGGGCGGCTCGACGGTCGGTTCCTGTGGGGTCGCAACAAGATGACCGAGATCAAGATCTGGGCCAAGGAGCACGACGCCGACCTCGGGGCCAGCTACGCCTACTCCGACAGCGTCTACGACGTGCCGATGTTGCGGTCGGTCGGGCACCCGGTCGCGGTCAATCCCGATCCCCAACTCAGCGTGGTCGCCACCCTCAACCAGTGGCCGATCCGACACATGGACGTGCCTCCCGGCGTGGTCAAGGTCGCCGGTCGCGAGCTCCAGGACTGGCTGCGCCCCTTCAATCGGCCGGAACTGGTGGCCAACGCCCGGTTCGACATCCAGGGCACCGAGAACATCCCGTCCGAAGGGGCGGCCATCGTGGTGTTCAACCACCGCAGCTACTTCGACTCGACCGCCATCAACTTCACCCTGGCCAAGGCCAATCGGCCGGCCCGGTTCCTCGGCAAGAAAGAGGTGTTCGACGTGCCGGTGGTCGGCCGGCTGTCGAAGATGATGGGCGGGATCCGGGTCGACCGGGGCACCGGGTCCGACGAGCCGCTCAAGCGGGCGATCCGGGCCCTCAACGCCGGTGAGATGGTGTCGATCGCACCGCAGGGCACCATCCCCCGGGGTCCGGCATTCTTCGAGACCGAGCTCAAGGGGCGATGGGGTGCGGCCCGCCTGGCCCATGCAACCAAGGCACCGGTGATACCGGTGGGGGTCTGGGGTACCGAGAAGGTATGGCCGAGGAGCCAGCGGCTGCCGAACATGTTCGTGTCCGAGCCGCCGATGATCACCGTCCGGGTCGGCGAACCGGTCGAGCTGCGGTACCGGAGCCTCGACGCCGACACCAAGCGCATCATGTCGGCCATCGTCGACCTCTTGCCGCCCGAGGCCAGGATCGAGCACACCCCGACAGAAGAAGAGCTCGCACTGACCTATCCGCCCGGCTACGACGGCGACCCCAACCGCGAGAGCGATCGTCGGCCCGGCACCGACACCC
This sequence comes from uncultured Acidimicrobiales bacterium, assembly GCA_963715325.1. Lineage (GTDB taxonomy): Bacteria > Actinomycetota > Acidimicrobiia > Acidimicrobiales > SZUA-35 > JAHELU01. The sequence goes on along the minus strand of CAVQRR010000003.1, from coordinate 252,202 downwards.
GAGGATGACAATGGCTGAACGCCGTGAACGAGAACAACGCTTCGACCGCAAGATGTCCGATGCCGAAGCGCTGATGTGGAACATCGAGAAGGACCCGTGGCTGAACCCCAGCGGGGCCATGGTGACGATCCTCGACAAGCCGATCGACGTCGACCAGTTCCGCCATCGCATGGCCTTCGCCGTCTCCAGGATCTCCCGGCTGCGGGAACGGGTGGTGGCCGGTCTCGGGCGGTTGTCGCCGCCGTCGTGGTCGACCGATCCCGAATTCAACCTCGACTATCACCTTCGCCACATCAGCCTGCCTGCGCCGGGCACCACCCGCCAGCTCTACGACCTGGCGACCAAGCTCTACGAGGACCCCTACGACCGGACACGGCCGCTGTGGAGCTTCGTGGTGATCGACGGCCTCGAAGGGGGCAGGGGCGCACTGTTCACAAAGCTGCATCACTCGATCAGCGACGGGATCGGGGCCATCCGTCTCTCCGAGCTGTACATGGAGGCCGAGCGAAACGCCGACCTCCCCCCGACGGTGGATCTCGATGAAGTGATCGCGGCGGCAATCGCGGCCGAGAGCGCAGAGGCAGACCAGCCCGATCCTCCGGACCCGATCCAGTCGACCGTCCACACCTTCGGCCACCTGTTCCGGCGCCAGGCCGGTATCGCCCGCAGGACCATGGGCGAGTTGGCACTGTGGTCTGCGGACCCGACCCGGGCCCGGGATGTGCTGGAGGGCGCGGTCGAGGGCCTGGGCTCGACGATCCGGCAGCTGAATCCGAGCGAGGACGGCGTGGAAGGCGGGTCCCCGCTGTGGACCAATCGATCCCGGCGACGCCACCTCGAATCGCTGACGGTCCCACTCGACGAGGTCAAGGCCGCGGGCAAGGCGCTCGAGGCCAGCGTGAACGACATGTTCGTGGCCGGCGCGGTGAACGGAGCCCTTGCCTACCACGCCGAACGGGACACCCCGGTCGAGGCACTCAACATCAGCTTCGTCGTCAGCACCCGAAGCGACAAGGCGATCGGCGGCAACTCCTTCACCCCGACCCCGGTCCAGGTGCCGGGCAACGACATGACCCCCGAGCAACGGTTGCACGAGATCCGGGATCGCATGGCGGCCAAGCGATCGTCGGTCAGTGGCGAGGGTGCACTGGCCGGACTGGCCGGACTGGCCAACCTGCTGCCGACCTCGGTTGTGACCCAGGTTGCACGGTCCCAGGCGGCCAAGATGGACTTCGCGACCTCGAACCTCCGGGCCGCACCCTTCACCACCTACATCTCCGGTGCCGAGGTGCTGGAGACGGTGACCATGGGTCCGGTGGCCGGCACCGCCTTCAACCTGACCACCATCTCCTATGACGGCAACCTCCACATGGGGATCTTCATCGATCCGGTCGCGGTCGAGGATCCGGCAGGCCTGACCCGCTGCATGCGAGCGGCCTACGCCGAGCTGTTGGCGGCGGGCGGGGTGGTCATCGATGGCTGAGCCCGACTTCTTCGACGCCTTCCAGGCGGGGCGGGAGGCGTTGCGTCGAATGCAGGAGTCGTTCGCCCGCTATGCCATGCCGCCAGAACAACGCCAGGCCCTGGCCGATGGCATGACCCAGCTCCTGTTCCCCACCGACGGCGTCAGGGCCATGAGCGACTTCATCGATGCCTTCGGTCCCCCGCTGGCCCAGATCGAGGCGCTGCGGGAGGAGCTGGCGGAGCAGCGCGACGCGGTCCGCAAACTGGACGATCGGCTGGCCCACATGGAGGCGACGGCGGAACGACTTGCCATTGCGGCAGAGCAGATCCAGGGCTTTCAGGAGCCGTTCGTCAGGATGGCCAGCATGGTGACCGGCCAGGACTTCAGCAAGCGAAAGCCGCCATCGGACGGGGCGCAAGACGGCGAGGACGAAGACGGCACCGCATCGGACGCCGAGCCGACCCGTAAGTCGAAGCCGGGCCAGAAGCACAAGGATCAGGGAAAGCGGACGTGAAAACGCCAACTGCTTGCGACGTCACCGGCCATCGGGCCTGGTTGTCCCCGGACGAGCACGAACCGGAGAGGCGACGATGACCGCACCGATGAAGGTCGCCGTTGTCGGCGGCGGGTCCTGGGGAACGGCGATGGCGGCCCTGCTCACCGAGCGGGGCAACGAGGTCACCATGTGGGCCCTGGAGCCCGAGGTCGTCGAGTCGGTGAACCAGCGGAACGAGAACCGACTGTTCCACCCTGGCGTCCCATTGCCGCCCGCCCTACGGGCCGGGGCCGACATCGAAGAAGTCGTCAGCGGGGCCCGGCTGGTGGTGATGGCGGTGCCGACCCAGTTCACCAGGAGCGTGGCAGGCCGGCTGAAGGCCGTGGTGGCCCGAGACGTCCCCCTCGTCAGCCTCTCCAAGGGGATCGAGGCTGAGACGCTGTACCGTCCGACCGAGATCATCGGCGACGTGCTCGGCGTCGACCAACCGGTCGGGGTGCTGAGTGGCCCGAACCTGGCCCGGGAGATCGTTCGGGGCCAACCGGCGTCCACGGTCCTGGCGTTCAGGGATCTCGACCTGGCTCACCGCCTCCAGCCAGTGTTCAGCGGCCCCCGCTTCGATGTCTACACCAACGACGACGTGATCGGCTGCGAGCTGGGCGGTTCGATCAAGAACGTCATCGCGGTTGCCGCCGGCATGGCCGCCGGCCTGGATCACGGGCACAACTCGATCGCCGCGCTCGTCTGCCGGGGCCTGGTGGAGATGGCCAGCCTCGGCACCGCCCTGGGGGCACGGTCCGAGACGTTCCTCGGGCTGGCCGGCCAGGGCGACCTGGTGGCCACCTGCCTGAGCGAGGACAGCCGCAACCACCACTTCGGCCGGGAGCTGGCGAAGGGCCGCTCCGTCGAGGAGATCAGCCGGGAGACCAACATGGTTGCCGAAGGCGTGAAGAGTGTCGACAATCTGCTGACCCTGGCCGAGCGGGTCGCGGTCGTGACACCGCTCATGAGCCTCGTCCAAGCCGTGGTCACCGGACGGTCGACCCCGGCCGAGGCGTTCGAGCGGGGCCGGCCAACCGAATCGAGACACGAGCTCCACGAGCTCATCCAGCAGTACCCCACCGACACCGGATCACGACACGGAGCCGACCGATGAAACAACTCACAGGACTCGACGCCACCTTCCTCTACATGGAGACACCGAGTTCCTTCGGCCACGTCAGCGGACTCGGCGTCTACCGCCGACCGGATGACCCCGATTACCGGCCGTACGAGGCGTTCAGGTCCCAGATCGAGAGTCGGCTCCACCTGCTCGACCCGTTCCGGCGCCGCCTGGTCGAGGTACCGATGGGCCTGGACCATCCGTACTGGATCAACGACCCGGACTTCGACATCGACTTCCACGTTCGCCACATCGCCATTCCACCTCCCGGTGATCGTGAGCAGCTCGGGGCCCAGGTTGCCCGCATCATCGGCCGGCCGATGGATCGCACAAAGCCGCTGTGGGAGGCCTATGTGATGGAGGGGCTGGCCGACGACGAATTCGCGGTGCTGACCAAGATCCACCATGCGACGGTCGACGGCGCATCCGGTGTGGAGCTGCTCACCATGCTGCTCGACACCGACCCCGAAGGCGACGAGGTGCCGCCGGACACCGGAGCGTGGAAGCCGGAACAGATCCCGACCGACCTCGAGTTGTTGAGCCGGACCGCGGGATCGTACTTCCGTCGGCCCGCCAGGCTGGCCAGGGTGCAGCTCAACGCCATACAGCAGATGGCCGAGATCACCCGAAACAAGGGTCTGGAGAAGATGGTGGCCAACGCCCGCCGTCAAGCTCCGTGGGGTCGATCATCGGACAACGGCGACACCACACCTTCGGTCACCGGCCCGCCGACACCGTTCAATCGGTCGATCACGCCGCATCGCCGGTTGGCGATGCGGACCGTGCCCTTGGACGACATCAAACAGCTCAAGAGCAAGGCCGATGCCACGGTCAACGACGTGGTGATGGCCATCTGCGCCGGAGCGCTCCGCCGGTATCTACTGCACCACGATGCGCTGCCGGACGAGCCGTTGCAGGCCATGGTGCCGGTCTCGATTCGCACCGGCGAAGAGGCCGATCGCTGGACCAACCGGGTTTCGAGCCTGGTTGTGGCTCTGCCGACGAACATCGATGACCCGCTGGAGCGAATCGCCGTCATGCAAGCCGCCATGGAGCGGGCCAAGGAGCAGTTCGAACTGATCCCCGCCGATGCGTTGGTCGACCTGGCGAACTTCTCGTCGCCGGCGCTGGCCACCCAGGCCGCCAGGCTCGCCAGTGCCCTGCACATCGCAGATCAGACCAACCCCCCGGTGAACGTGGTGATCTCCAACGTGCCCGGCCCGCGCCAGCCGCTGTACGCCGCCGGTGCCCAGCTCCAGCACTACTACCCGGTCTCGACCATCGCCGAGGGTATGGGCCTGAACATCACCGTGCACAGCTACCTCGACGAACTTGACTTCGGCCTGGTCGCGTGCAGAGAGTTGGTACCGGACCTCGAAGATCTGATCGATCTTCATATCGAGGAAGTGGACGTTCTGTTCAAGGCGCTAAAGGTTCGAAGAAAAAAGGCCAAATGATCGGTGAACATCTGCGCCTGAAGACTGGACGGTCGCCCCGGTGCTGATGAAGGATGTCTTGATGAGCACCTCGCCGACCGGCTCCTCGTCGCCACGACCGGCTGACGGCACCGCAGCTCGGCAGGCCAAGGTCACCGCCGGGCGATATCAGGAACCGGCCCGGAGACTGCTCATGCCGGTGCTGAGGAGCCTGTGGTCGGCCAAAGTCGAAGGGCTGGAGAACATCCCGGCCGAGGGTCCGGCGCTGATCGCCCCGAACCACATCTCGTTCATCGACTCCACGTTCCTGCTGGCCATCGTCCCCCGCCGGATGCTGGCGGTCGGAAAAGCCGAGTACATGGACAGCTGGAAAACCCGCCATCTCTTCCCGGCCATCGGCATGATCCCCCTCGACCGGACCGGTGGCTCGGCCAGCGAGGCTGCCCTGAACCAGGCGGCGGCGTCGCTGGAGAATGGTGACCTTTTCCTCATCTACCCGGAAGGGACCCGCTCCCGGGACGGCTACCTGCACCGGGGCAGGACCGGGGTGGTCAGGCTGGCCCTTCGAACCGGAGCGCCGATCGTCCCGGTCGGCATCCGAGGCACAGACGCCATTCAACCACCGGGCGCGGTCATGCCGAAACCGTTCCAACGGTGCAGCTTCACGTTCGGTCCCCCGATCCGGACCGAGCGGTACCAGGGCCGTACCCCGACCCGGGCCCTGTTGCGGGAACTGACCGATGAGTTGATGTACGAGATCGGTCAGCTCTCGGGCCAGACCTACGTCGACACCTACGGCAACGAGCGCAAAGAGGAATCGACCGCAGGCGCCCCGACGTGAGCGACGGACCCGGTCGCAGCTCGCGTTTCGACCGGCAGATGTCGCCGGCCGAGGCGCTGATGTGGAACGTCGAGAAGGACCCGTGGCTCAACCCGAGCGGAGCCTCACTGAGCATCATCGAGGGCGAGGTCGACGGTGAGGTCCTCGACCGCTGGTTGCGATCGACGGTGGCGGCGCTGCCTCGGCTGCGGGAACGGGTGATCCCCGGTTTCGGGCGTCTGGAGCGTCCCAGCTGGCAGCCCGATCCGGAGTTCGACTTCGACTACCACTACCGCCATGTCGAACTGGCGGGGGTCGCCGACGAGCGGGCGCTCCTCGACTACGTCGGCCTTGTCTTCCAGGAACCATACGACCGAACCCGCCCGCTGTGGCAGGTGACGCTCATCGGCGGACTGGACGGTGAGAGATCGGCGCTGCTGATGAAGCTCCACCATTCCATAGCCGACGGCTACGGCATGGCCAGGATGCAGGAACGGTTCATGGTCCGTGATCCGGAGTCGCCGGTACCCGATCCTGTCGACCTCGACGCGGTGGTGGCCGAGACCTGCGCTGCGGCGGCGGCCGACGACCACCACCCGGGCCCGGCCGGCCGGGCGTTGGATGTTGCGACCACCCAGGCCAGGCTGACCCGCCGGCTCCTGGCACGGGCTGCGCTCACCGGTGCCGATCCCAGCGTTCTCGTCGACGGCGCGATCGACGCTGCGAGCTCGGCCGGGGGCTACGCCAGGATGCTCTCGTCGCAGCTCGGCTCGGGCCAAGGCGATGACGACGCTGGCTCGGCCGGCTCACCGATGTGGACCGGCCGGTCGCGCCACCGGCACCTCGAGATACTGCGCATCCCGCTCGGCGAGGTTCGCCGGGCGGCCAAGGTGCTCGACGCCTCGGTCAACGACGTGTTCATGACCGGCCTGATCAATGGTGCCGCCGCCCACCACGAGGCACGGGACCAGCCGGCGGAGGCGTTCAACACCTCGTTCGTGGTCTCGACCAGAACCGACAGCGCCGAGGGTGGGAACTCCTTCACCCCGGTCCGGGTCCGGGTCCCGGCCGGGCCGATGGCCCCGGTCGAGCGACTGCGGGCGGTCCAGGAGCGGGTAAAACAGCAGCGATCGGCGGTTCACGGCGGTGGGTTGATGGGCGGTCTGGCCGGCGTTGTGAATCTGTTGCCGACGTCGCTGACCACCAGTACCGCCAGGGCGCAGGCGTCGAAGATCGATTTCGCAACGACGAATGTCCGCTCGACGAGCAGCCAGCTGTGGGTCGCCGGCCACCGGATGACCGAGGTGTTCGCCCCGGGGCCGGTCGCCGGCTCGGCGATGATCGCCTCCGTCGTCTCCTATCTCGACACGATGCACATCACCTTGACCGTCGACCCGGCCGCAGTGACCGAACCGGGCCCGCTGCGGGCCGATGTCGAGCAGGCCTTCGCCGAACTGCTGGGCTCGATCTGAGCCGAGGCCGGCGGAGCGATCAGACCGACTGCGTCAGGGCGGCGATGGCACCGGTTATCTCGGCCCATCGGGGACGGGGCAGATCGTGGCCCATGTCGTCGAAGGTGATCAGTTTGGCCCCGGGAATCGCCGCCGCAGTCGCCTCCCCGCCGGACAGCCCGACCAGGGTGTCGGCCTCGCCGTGAATCACCAGGGCCGGCACGTCGAGTGCGGCCAGCCTCTGGGTCCTGTCGCCCCCTTTGGCGATGGCAGCCAGCTGGAATGGCGCTCCGAGGGGGTGAAAGGAACGGTCGAAGGCTTCACCGATCCGGACTCTGGCCTCGGCCTCGTCGTAGTGGGGGCCGGCGATGATCGCACCGATCTTCACGCCCCGTTCGATGACGGCATCTCGCTCCGGTGGCGTGGGGCTCAGCAGGGTCATCATCGCCTCCGGCGTGCCCTGCCCGACCTGGCTGTTTCCGGTGGTGGACATGATCGACGTCAGGCTCAGCACCCGATCCGGATGCTCGATCGCCAGCTGCTGGGCGATCATGCCCCCCATCGACGCCCCGACGATGTGGGCCTGTGCAACCGCGATGTCATCGAGAACGGCCAGCCCGTCTGCGGCCATCTCCGACAGTCCGTATGGCACCGATTCGGTGATTTCCTGGCCCGCGGCGACGGCCGCCATCAGCGCCATGATGTTCGGTGGGTCGCCGTCGGTCTTGTGGCTGAGGCCACAATCCCGGTTGTCGAAGCGGATCACGAAGTGCCCGTGATCGGCCAACATGCGGCAGAACTCGATGTCCCAGGCCGTCATCTGGGTGGCGAAGCCCATGATCAGCAGCACCGCTGGTTGGTTGGCATCTCCGATCGTGTCGTATTCGATCGGCATACCGTTGTTGTCAGCTGTTGGCATTGTTTTTGGTCTCCTGTTTTGGGTCGATGAGTTCATCGAGGGCCCGGCGGATCCCGCCGATCACCACGTTGGCGCTGGCCACCGACCGACGGTCGGCGGTCACGCCGAAGGTCAGTGTGTCGAGGTAGGAATACACCCCGATGCTGACCCGCACACCGCCGGCCAGCGGCGGCGCGGGATGGAGCTCGAGCATCGGTCGGCCGAGCATGGTCAACCGGTGGGTCGGGCCCGGCACGTTGACAACCACCGTCTGGGCGCCGGCCTCGACCACACCCCGCCTGGTCGCCTCCCGCAATCCTAGGCTGGCCAGCGCCGGGGTGGAGAAACCGCCGACATCGAGCTGTGCGCCGATCGCCACCGGGTTCGATTCGCCGCTCGGGGCTTGCTGGTGCAGGCTGCGGAGCCTGGCCACCGGGTCGGCCTGGCCGGTCGGCAAGTCGACGACCTCGGCAGCAATGCCTCCGGGGAACGTGGCGGCGCGCTGGTCACCGGAGGGCCCGGTCACGGCAACGGGTACAACGGCCTTGACCCGTGGCCAGTCCCGTCCCGATTCCTCTCGTGATGCCAGCAGGTCACGCAATCCGGTGGTCACCATGGCCAGTACCAGTTCGTGGCTGTTGACCCCGTGGATGGAGCGGGCCAGACGCATGGTGTCCATCGGGATCGAGCACGAGGCCCAGGTCCTGGCCGGGCCGACCGGGCCTCGGAGCCCGGTCGGGTCTTCTTCGAGCTGTCGATCGCCACGGCCGATCAGCCGCTCGAACCTGCGGCGGTTCCGTCTGGAGCTCGCCCGTGCGAAGCGGTACTGCTCGGCCGGATCGAACAACAGCTCGCCGATCGTCCGGCCGAGCAGCTCATTGGCCGATGGCGGCCGGGACGGGTTCCAGCCGTTGGTCGCCGGCAGGTCGGTCACGGCGCCGTCCATCAGGACCGCCAGTGGTTCGGTGCCGTAGAGTCCGTCGATCATCGAATGGTGGACCTTGGACACCAGCGCCCAGCCGTCGCCATCGAGGCCGGTGACCACGGTGAGCTCCCACAGCGGCTTGGACCGGTCGAGCGGCTCGGAGAGGATCAACGACACCAGTTCGTTGAGCCCGGCCCGCCCAGACGTCAGCGAGGCGCTGATGAGGTGGTTGGCGAGATCGAAGTCGGCATCCTCGACCCACATCGGCCGCCCGAGGTCGAGCGGCACCTCGACGACCCGATGCCGGAAGTGGGGCACCAGCGGTACCCGGGCCGCGACATGGCCCTCGAGCTCGCCGACCGCGGGGGCGGGGCCGGCGAAGATCGTCAACGTGACGCTGTGCATCCGGCTGACGTCGGACTCCATCTTCCAGAACGCCGAGTCCTCGGGCGTCATCCTGATCGGCCTCATGAGATCCTCCCTGTGACCTCGACCGGATAGGGAACCGCCGGCAGCGAGACGGCCCGGTCGGCCGCCCGGGCCAGCGTGGCAAGGGCGTCGCCGAACTCGTCATCGCCAAGACGGCTGAGCGTGGCGGCGCTCGACTGCAACACGGTTGGCACCATCCTCGTCGGATCCATGTAGAGCGGTCCCATCGTTCGTATCTCCTCCGCCCCGGGCTCGACGACCAGGACGGCCCGACCGGCCTGCCGGAGCGCCTTGACCTCACGGCGCAGCAGATCGGCGCTCCTCAGGCGGCTTGGCAAGTCGAGGCTGCGAAGCGACGATCGACAATCGCCGGACATCGGCGACACCACGACGACGAGATCGAGATCCATGGCCGACATCAGGTCGGCATTGGTCGGCGAGTTGACGGCACCGTCGACGTAGCGTTCGCCGTGGATGGCGACGGGGCGAAAGAAGCCCGGAATGGCACTCGACGCCTCGACCGCGGTGCCGACATCGACCTCCACCTCCACGTCCGGTTCCGCGCCTGCGTCGCTGCGGTTGGCGGCCTCGGTGCCGGGTTCCGGCCCGGGCGGCCCGGCGGTCGCGGGGCCGGCGTCGGCTGCCGGGGCGGTTCGACCCCGCCCGAAAACGACCCGCTGGCCATCGCGCAACCGCACTGCGCAGGCCCAGTAGGTTGCCTGCGGCCAGTCCAGCCCGTGGAGCTCTCGGGCCCGGTCCCCGACGAACTCGGTCGGCACACGGCCGTTGGGCGCGAGCGCAACCGCAACCCGGCCCGGTCGCAATCGCCAGGGCCGTGACAACTCGTGCAGCAGGAGCCGGGGCGAACCCGGCCCGAACCACAACCAGCTCGGCCCATTCTCCTCCCGACCGGACAGCACCCGGAGTCTGGCCATGGTCTGCGGGTTCGATGGCGCACTGAGCAGGTGGGCCAGCACCTCGTCGACCGGGACGCCACCTCGAAGCATGGCTCCGAACCCCGAACCGGCAGACGTGCCGATGATCACCTCGGCGGTTCTGGCGTCCCAACCGGTCAGCCGCCCGATGGCCGACAGGACACCCGAATGGTATGCGAACCCGGTGATGCCACCCGCCCCCAGCACGAGGCCGATTCGTGGCGGGCGGTCTTGGCTCATTCGGTGTGACCGGCCTCGACGAAACCCCGGTAGACCGACAGCATGGCCTGCTTGTGCTGGGCGCTCAACCGTGGATCGGACTTGATGGCCCGCTCGACATCGAGCTCGGTGGACTGGTCCTCACCGTCGTTTGCCGCATCCTCCAGCCACCCGGCGTACCGCATCATGGTGTTGGCCCGGATGTCGAGGGCCGAGGCGATCGACCGCAGCACCTTCACCGTCGGCTCGTGCATACCCCGCTCCAGCTGACTGACGTAGCCGTCGGAGACATCGGCGATCTTCGCCAGTTCCCGCTGTGACAGCTCGGCCAGGCGCCGTTGCGCCCTGATGAACTCCCCGAGTCCCCGAAGGTAGTCGTTCTTGGAGCTTGCGGTCATGGAAATCCTCTGGTCATGGTGGCCGGGTGTGGTATCGGCGCCGCCGTATCGTCGCTCCCCGGCGGGGTTCGGGTGACGAAGACACTGAAAAGGCGTTGTATCGGGCCGCCGGTCCCGGCGGCCCGATCACCACGTCGATACTACTTGGCGGTCTTTGTGGTCTTCCTGGCCCTGGCGGACTTGGTGGCCTTCTTGGCCTTGGGGGCCTTCGTTGCCTCCTCGGCCGCGGCGGGGACCCAGGCACCGATCATCTCCTTGTAGAAGGAACGGTTCGCTTCGACGATCTTGGCGGTGAAGTCGAAGTAGCGGTCGATCATCACCTCGGGCTTCGGCATCTCGTCGAAGCCGGGGATCGAAGGCAATGACGGCAGCTCGAAGCGGCCTTCCTTCGGCATGGCGCCGGTCAGTGCCTTTGCCATACGCTGGTTCATCTCGATCACGCGGCCCTGTGCCGCTTCCATGGTGCTCAGCACGCGATCCTGAGCTTCGGTCATCTGTTCGGTAACGGTCATGTTGGAACACTTCTCCTGTGCGGTCCGCCTCAGCCGAGGCGGTCTTGTTGGCTGTTTCGCACTATAGTACGCAATGCACACAATGCCAAGCATCTGCGTGATATTGTTCGCAAAGAAGTTCACGAAGCTGCTCGAACACTTCGAGACCGCCGAGACGGCGGGCTCGATGCGGCGCCCGGGAGGACGACCATGACGGCCAACGATTCACCTCGAACCGAAAGCGATCGAGGAGGCGGCGCCTTCGAGACGGTCAAGAACCTCGGCCTGCTCGACCCGGTACGACTGGCGGCGACCGGCGCCGCGTTTGCCAGGTGGGGGCCGAACATCGCCAGCCTCTACGGTGGGGCGGCGGTGCGCCATCCCGGCCGACCGGCGGTCATCGACCACCGCGGATCGCTGAGCTACTCGGCACTCGATCGTCGTTCGAGCGCCCTGGCCAAGGGTTTGCTCAGCATCGGCCTGGAGCCGGGACGGAATCTCGGCTTGCTGTGCCACAACCATCGCGACTTCGTCGAGGCCAACCTGGCGGCGGCCAAGGCCGGATTGGACGTCGTCTACCTCAATACCGGGTTCGCCGCGCCGCAGCTTGCCGAGGTCCTCGACCGGGAGCAGGTGGCGGGCGTTGTCTGTGATGCAGACCTGTTGGCGATCCTCGAGGCCTCGGGCTCGGATCGTCCCACCGTGGTGGCCGACGGCGCGGTCGACGGATGGCGCTCGATGCACGACGTGCGCCGGGCCGGCCGGCGCCGACCGGGATTTCTCTTCCCCCGCAGGTCGAAGCCGGTGCTGCTGACCTCCGGCACCACCGGCCTGCCGAAAGGGGCCCAGCGATCCGACAACCCGGCCGGTGCCCGCTCGGCCACCGGGCTCCTCCAGCGCATCCCATACCGGACCGGTGACGTGTTCGTGGTGGCCAGCCCGCTGTTCCACGCCTGGGGCCTGAGCCAACTGATCGTCGCCGCCACCCTCGGCTCGACCGTGATCCTGTCCCGCCGCTTCTCCGCCGCCGGCTGCGTCGACGCGGTGGCCGAGCACCGGGCCACCGTGCTCACCGTTGTACCGGTGATGCTGCAACGATTGCTGTCCGACCCAACCGTTGACCTGAGCCGGATGTCCGGACTGCGGATCGTGGCCAGCAGCGGGGCCGCCCTCCCACCGGTTGTGGCTCGGGACTGGATGGATCAGGTAGGCGAGACGCTGTACAACCTCTATGGCTCGACCGAGGTCGGCCAGGCGGCCATCGCCACCCCGGACGAGCTCCGGGCCGCGCCGGGCACGGTCGGCCGGGTCGCCCCCGGCTCCACGGTGGCGATCCTCGACGACGCCGGCCGACCCGTGTCAAAGGGCTCGACCGGACGGATCTTCGTCCGCAACGGTGCCCAGTTCGCCGGCTACACCGGCGGTGGCGGCAAGGAGGTGATCGACGGGTACATGTCATCCGGTGACGTCGGTTACTTCAACGACGACGGTCTGCTGTTCGTCACCGGCCGGGCGGACGACATGATCATCAGCGGCGGCGAAAATGTCTTTCCGGCCGAGGTCGAGGACCTGCTGCTCGGCATGGCCGCAGTGACGGACGTGGCCGTGGTCGGGGTCGACGACGCCGACTTCGGCCAGCGATTGGCGGCGTTCATCGTCCCCGCGGCCGGCGTCGAGCTGACCGCCGAGGAGGTCCGGACCGCCGTCGCCGCCCAACTGGCCCGCCACAAGGTGCCTCGCGACGTGACCTTCGTCGATGAGCTGCCACGAACGACCACCGGCAAGCTGTTGCGGCGCTCGCTCGACGGCTGACAACCGGTCCCCTGCCGCCAGCGAGGTCCACCGTCCGGCCTTGCGCCCGGCCGCGGTGGCGGCGAGGATTGGGCATGCTGCATCGGGCCGTCGCCAAGCTGGAGCGGGGCCCGACTCGTGGTGGCGGTCGCAGGCCGCGAACCCCGCCCGTCGACCCCGTGGCCGCCACCAGACGGCCTTCGAGCCGGCTGGCCTTCGCCGGTCTGCAGCAGCTCACCCACCTCCTGAGCCGGGGGTGGCGACTGACGATCGAAGGGGCGGAGCATCTGCCGACGACCGGTCCCGCCATCCTGGCCGCCAATCACGTGTCGTTCATCGACTCACCGCTGATGATGTTCCAACTCCCTCGACGGGTCTGGTTCCTCGGCAAGGCCGAATACCTCGACTCGACGGTCAGCCGCCTGCTGTTCCCGGCGCTGGGGATGATCCCGCTCGACCGCAGCGGGGGCCGGGCCGCCCTGACCTCGATGCGCACCGGACTCGGCGTGCTCGATCACGGTCAACTGCTCGGCGTCTTCCCCGAAGGGACCCGCAGCCGCGACGGCCGGTTGTATCGAGGTCACACCGGCCTGGCGTGGATGGCCCTCAGATCGGGGGCGCCGATCGTTCCCGTCGGGCTGCAGGGAACCGACGACATCCAACCCCCGGGGGCCAGATTGCCCGCGGTTCGTGGCGACTGCTGGATCCGGATCGGCCAACCGCTGGACGTTTCCCGGTACCGGGGTCGCGACAAACGCACCCAGCGCACCCTCACAGACGACGTCATGTTCGAAATCGCCCAGCTCTCGGGCCAGACCTACGTCGACCGCTACGCCGAAATCGCAGCGCCGACCGTTTAGAAGCCGGACAGGCCGAGGCAGTAACATGAATCGAGCGTTACCAACAGCAGAAATCCGGCAGAAGATCCGGCAGACATCGTCGGGATGCAACACGAGCCGCAAGGTCCGACTCGACGACCACATCACCAGCCACACGAACGAGTGAGGACCAGGGAAAGGCACCGACTCCATGCAGACCGACTTGTTGGCTGCGCATCCGGCGGACGCCACTGCGCTGATCGAGTCAGATCGTTCCGTCACCTATGGCGAGCTCACGTCGCTCGTCGCCCGTACCGCAGGTGGGTTGCGGAGTATCGGGGTCGGCCCCGGCGACCGGGTCGCAATCCTGGCGCCGAACGACCTCGCCTTCGTGATCGGGTTCCTGGCCGCCCAGAGCCTCGGTGCGGTCGCCTGCCCGATCAGCCACCAGAACCCCGAGACCGTCCTGGCGTTGAGGTTCAGCGAGCTCGAACCGGCGGCGTTGATCGTCGGCCCGGCCACGGCCGAGTTGGGGCTGTGGGCAACCGCCAGTGGGCTGATCGACCCGTCGCGGGCCGGCACGCCTGTCGGCTGCCCATCCGACGACATCGGACCGCTCCCCGATGGTCCGGCTGTCGACCCGGTCGACGTCGACCCCGCGAGCACGTCGACCATCCTCCACACCAGCGGCATCGTCGGGGCCCCCCGTGCGGCGGTGCTCACCGCCCAGAACATGGCTGCAGCCCAGCACCGCATCATCGCTGCCGGTCCGGGCCTGTCCGCCGAAGACATCACCCTGGCCGCCCTGCCGTTTCCCCATGTGCTCGGTCTGAACATGTGCCTGCTGCCAAGCCTGCGGGCCGGCGCCACCGTGGTCCTACAGCAGCGATGGCATCCGGAAGAGGCGTTGGAGCTGATCGCCCGCCACCGCGTCAGCCACGTCGTCGGCGTCCCACCGATGTGGGCCGCGCTCTGCTCGGTGGCCCAGGCCGACCCGGCGGCCAAGGAGAAGATGGCGTCCGTCACCTTCGCCAGAGCCGGCGCCAGCAGCCTGAGCCCGTCGGTCGCCGAAACGGTGAGCAACGTGTTCGGTCTGGAGTTGGCCCAGGGCTACGGCCTGACCGAGACCGCGGGAACGGTCACCTTCGAGGAAACGGCCCGGTTGAATCCGGGCTCGGTCGGGCGGCCGCTCCCCGACGTGGAGCTGAAGTTGGTGGAGGACGGCAACGAGGTCGAACCGGGCGACCGCGGCGAGGTGTGGATACGCACCGGGTCGGTGTTCGAGGGCTATCTGGCCGACGCTCCGGCCACCGCCGAGGTGCTGATCTCCGACGGCTGGCTGCGCACCGGCGACATCGGGATACAGGACGACGACGGCACCCTGTACCTGGTGGGCCGGGAGAAGGACCTGATCAACGTGTCCGGGTTCAACGTCTACCCGGCCGAGGTGGAGGAGGTCCTGGAGACCCACCCCAGCGTGGCCGAGGCGGTTGTGGTCGGCGAGGCCCACGAGGTGAGTGGCGAGCGGGTGGTGGCCTACCTCACCGCCAACGATGGTGACGACGTCGACATCGCCGCTGTCGCCGACCACTGCCGACAGTACCTTTCCCGCTACAAGGTGCCGACCGCCTTCCATGTGGTCGAGCGACTCCCGCTGACCGCCACCGGCAAGCGGGTCCGCAAAGAGCTGCGATAGCGGCGTCCGGGCCCGCTTCGGCGTCCGGGAGACGTTGCATTGCCCCTCGAGCCTGCATTGGGTAGCTCGGCCCATCGGGCGACCGCGCCAACGACGGGCGCAGCCTCGAATTCGGCTGCCGGCCAGTCGTTCAGGGGCTCGTTCGTGGGTATCGGTACTCTGGGGCCTCGGCCGTTCGACCCATCCGGCCACCGCCGAGCGACGCCGACGGCCCGGGCGGGACTGCCACCGCCGGCCGTCGGCAGGTACCTTCGGGTCAGGTGGCTACACCCTTCGATTCTCAATCCCGGCCTCGGGACGGCGCGGCGGGAGCCCCGTCGCCGGAACACCGGGCGTCACAAGGCCGATCGCCAGACGATCGGGATCAGCCGAACGTCGCCGCCCTCATCGCCCGGTGGATCATCGACGAGCTCTACCGCCACCGCTCGTCTTCGATCCTGATCGCCTCGTCGGCCGCGGTGGTGTTGTTCGTTGCGGTCGGGCTCCGGATCGGCGAGGACGGCCCGGTGTCCGCGGGGCCGGACGACGGCGGGCCGGCGGAGATGCAAACCCCGTACGCCGGTACGACGTCGACCACGTCGGCTCGAACCACCAGTACCGTGTGGCGGCTCCCGGACCTCCCACCGTTGGCGGTGCCAGGCCGTCCGGTCTCCTCGTCGCAGGGTCGCACCACCTCATCGGCCCGGCGGGCCGGGCCCGCGACGTCGACCACCGAACGGGCCCCTCGGTCGACGCCGGTCACAACGGCCGACCCGTCCGGCACCAGCGGCTCGAGCGGCGCAACATCGACCACACCGGTAGGCGAGAGCTCGACGACCTCCAGCACCGACGACGCCTCGACGACCGGCCCCTCGACATCGACCACCGATCCCGCCACATCGACCTCGACGGAGGGAACCGAGCAGTCGACCACCTCGCAGGACCCGTCGACCACCACGACGAAGGTCGAACAGACCACCACCGATCCCGGCCAGGCAACCACGACGACATCGCCGATCACCGCGACATCGGCGGCGAACGGCGCCCGCTGAACGGGGTGCCCCTTGGCCTCGTTCCGCCGCAGGTCCCGAGGACCACCGGGAGCCTCGGGGCGGACCCGGCCGGGGTGGACCGATCGTCGATGCGGTCGCCCACCGCGCATCTCTGGCCGGAACCAGCGACAATGATTCGATGACCCCTCACGAGCAGCCGCCGGCGCTGATGGGCCACCCACCCGGGTGGTACGCCGACCCCTGGCACATGGGGCCCTGGCGCTGGTGGGACGGTGAATCGTGGACCGCCCATGTCGCCCAGGCCAGTCAAGCCAAGCCGCGGCTGCCTGCGTGGCTGAGCGTGCCGGTCCTGCTGGGCATCGCCGCCACCGTGATCTCGATGCTGCTCCTCCTCGTCTACTCCCCCGGGGCCACTCTGGTCGGCGCCGTTCTCGGCCTGGTGCCGCTGCTCATCGTCCTGCCCGTTCTCAGCTGGCTCGATCGAGTCGAACCGGAGCCACGCTCCTCTCGCATCCACGCCCTGTTGTGGGGGGCGGCCGTCGCCGGCTTCGTTTCCGGCGTCGTCAACTCCGTGGTGGCGCTGAGCGCCGGTGAGGCCTGGGCCGCGGTCGTCTCGGCGCCACTGATCGAGGAGCTGATGAAGGGGCTCGGCATCTACTGGGCCCTACGCCGCCGGGAGGTCGACGGCGTCATGGACGGCATCGTCTACGCCGGGTGGGTCGCCCTCGGTTTCGCCATGATCGAGAACGTGCTGTACTTTGCCGATGCCCTCGAGCAGGGCATCCTCACCCAGGTGTTCATCCTGCGAGCGGTGCTCACCCCGTTCGCCCACCCGCTTTTCACCTCGTGGGTCGGGCTGGCCATCGGGCTGGCGGTGGCCAGGAGGCAGTCGGTGGCAGCGAACGCGTTCTGGGGCTACGGGCTGGCCGTGGCCTGCCATGCGGCGTGGAACGGTTCGCTGACCTACGCTGGGGAGTCGGGAAACGAAGCAGCGATCGGCATCGCCGCCGGCTGTTTCGTGCTGCTGTTCCTGGCCGCGGTGCTGACCGTCATCCTCATCAGGCGAGATCAACAGCGGAAATTCACCGAGCTGGTGCCGCTCCTGGCCGGCCGCTACGGGTTGACGGCTGAGGAGGTCGGCGTGTTCGGCGACTGGCAGCGGATGCTGGCCACCAGGCGGGCCATGGCCCGCCCGAAGCGGCAGTACTTCGACCGGGTCCACGCCGCCCTGGCCCGGCTGGCGCTGTTCTACCGCCGGGACGGCGGTAGCGATCCGGCAACCGAGCAGCTCCTGGCCGGACAGCTCCAGCAGGCCAGAGCGGCCCAGCTGGCGGCGGCGGCCGGCTCCCGATGACGGCGGGCCGCAGAATCGGACCGAACCTCGACCCCCCCACAACGGCAACGTTCGACCCGTCTGTCGAGAAATCGGTAATGCATCGCGTCGAATCGGCCGATAGCGATCGAGATGACACATGCACCCGACATCGGCGACGGACTTCGCGCTCCTGGGAACGTCGAGGACCTCGGTATCCCCGAAGGACTGGCGGAAGACCTCTTCATGCGACGGGTCCTGGCCGAACGCATGACCACCATCAGTCGGGCGTCGGATGCGCTGTGCATCTCACATCGGGTCGGTGACCAGCTGGCCGAAGCGCTCCGGCAGAAGAACCTCGTGGAGTATCACGGTGTCGACGGTCGCGACTACCGGATCGGGCTGACCGAGCTCGGCCAGCGCACCACCGCGGAACGGATGAGATCGGGGCGGCACGTCTCCCAGATGCCGGTGCCGCTGGCCCACTACGATGCGGTGGTCAGACTGCAGCGGGCCGAGATGGCCATCAGCCGGGCCGCGGCCAAGAAGGTGTTCGCCGACCTGGTGCTGGAAGACGGGCTGCTCGATCAGATCGGGCCGGCCTTTCTCAGCGAGGGGGCGATCTTCTTCTACGGTCCCCCCGGCACCGGCAAGACCAGCCTGGCCGAGCGGATGGCCCGGTTCTTCACCGATCGGGTGCTGGTCCCCCGGTTCATCGAGGTCGACGGCCAGATGATCTCGGTCTTCGACCCAGCGGTCCACGAAGCGGATCCGACGCAGCCCCCGGGCCTCGATCCCCGCTACGTGCTCTGCAAGCGGCCGCTGATCCTGGTCGGCGGCGAACTGACGCTGGCCATGATGGACCTGCAGCACGATTCGGTGTCTGGCGTCAGCGCGGCGCCGATCCAGCTCATGGCAAACAACGGCATCCTGGTGCTGGACGACTTCGGTCGCCAGACCGCCAGCCCGGACGAGATCCTCAACCGCTGGATCGTTCCCCTGTCGAGGGGCATCGACTTCCTCCGACCGAACAGCGGGACCAAGTTCACGGTGCCGTTCGAGGTCAAGCTGGTGATCTCGACCAACCTCGACCCGCACGCGCTCGGCGACGACGCGTTCCTCCGGCGGCTCCGCAACAAGGTCTATGTCGGCGCCTGCACCGAACCGGCGTTCAACTGGATCCTGGTCAGGGCGGCCCAGCGGGAGCAGCTCGAGGTGACACCGGAGTCCGCGGCCTATCTCTCCCAGGTCACCAGAGCCCACATCGGGGAACTGCGGCCGTACGTTGCCATCGATTTCTGCGAGTTGGCGCTCGGCATCTGCCGCTACGACGAGCTCGAGCGTCGCCTCGACGAGCGACTGATCGACCGGGTGGCCGCCGTCTACTTCGTACGCCAGGAGGCGATGCCGGCGCCGCCGGCCGTGCCGGAACCGGCCGCCTCCGTCGGCACGGCCCAGCCGCGGCCATTGCAGCCCGTTGCGGCCCCGGCCGGCCGTCGCCAACCACGGGGCCAGGCCTCGCCGGTACCCGACCGGGTCCCCTGACCACTCCGGTCAAGGGGAACGGTCGGGGCTCGGTGACGCCGAGCCGGAGACGGTCTGCGGCGCCTGGACCACGATCCGGGGTTGGAGACCCGAGGAACGATGCCATGCTGGCCTGATGGAATTCACCGCCGCAGGCAAGCCGATGGCAGCGCCGATCCCTGCTCGAAACGCCGCCCGCCTCCTGTCGACCGCCGTTGTGTTGCTGGCCGCCCTGGTGATGCCGATCAGCGCCTGTTCCCGGGTCGCCGAGGAGGCCCGGCTGCAATCGGACACCGTCGCGCCATCGGTGGCGGCGCCATCGCTGCCGGCAGGCGTCGATGACGAGGTGATGTCTACGGTCGATCGGCCGAAGACGACCGCCGATCCGCCATCGACGGCGGGCATCGGGGCCACAACCACCGACCCCGGCGCCGGGGACCAGTCGGCGCCCGCGCCCCCGACCCCACAGCCGTCGCCGGCCAGCGCCGAAGCCGAGTCGTTCAAGGCTTTGGCGGTGACGATCGGCGAGCTCGGCACCGACGTCCAAGGCTTCGTCGCCGCCACCCGGCCGATCAGGATCGACCAGCTGGCAACCCGGGCCTGTTCCGACCTCTCGATCGACATGACAGACAGCGACCTCGGCATGGCCGGCCTCGCCATGTACCGGCAGCTGCCCGATGACGAACAGGCGATGATCTCGGTGACCGGATGGAGCGGTTTGTACGGCGCCCTGATCGGCTTCTTCTGCCCCGATCGTCTGCCCGGCCCCGACGCCGGACCCCCCGAGCCGGCAGACGAGCCGGGGATCGACCAGTTTCGTGCGCTGATGGCCGGCTTCGCCGGCGCATCGGAAGAGACCAGGGCCTTCGTGGCCGGGCTCGACGACCGGCGCCTCGACCAGCTGCAGGCCTCGGCCTGCGACGGCACCGACGAGACCATGAACACCGAGCAGTTCGGGCTCGTCATCGTCGAGAGCTACGACGCGACGCTGAGCGCCGCTGAGTCGGCCGAGATCACGCTCAGCGGCTTCAGCGAACTGTACGGCTCTTTGGTGGGCTGGTTCTGTCCCGAGAAGCTTCCCCGCTGACAGCCCGGTTTCGGGAAGGGACCGCCGACGAGCCGGGCCGGGGCTCGTGGCGGCCACGCCGCCCTGGGTCCGACCCGGCGACCTCGTCTAGCCTGCGGAGATGTTGTCGCCATATCGGGTGCTCGATCTCACCGACGACCGAGGCGATTTCGCCGCCTTCCAACTGGCCCAACTGGGGGCCGACGTCGTCGCCGTTGAGCCACCGGGAGGGCAACGGGCCCGCCACCGGGGTCCGTGGGCCGGCGACGAACCGGGCATCGAGCGGTCCTTGCTCCACTGGGCATACAACAGGGGCAAGCGCTCGGTGGTGCTCGACGACCACCGGACACTGCTCGATCTGGCTCGAACGGCCGACATCGTGTTCGAATGCGGCGCCATGGAGATCGATCTGGCCGCCATGCGGGCCGCCAACCCTGCGCTGATCACGGTCTCACTCACCCCGTTCGGGGCCGATGGGCCGAAGGCGGACTGGATCGGCACCGACCTGACATTGAGCGCCGCCAGTGGGGAGATGTCGCTCAATGGCTACCAGGACCGGGCGCCGGTGCGGATCAGCGCCCCCCAGGTCTGGGTCAACGCCGGGGCCGAGATGGCCTGCGCCGCGCTCTTGGCCCTCACCGATCGCCGCTCCACCGGGCTGGGGCAGCATGTGGACGTGTCGGCCCAGGAGGCGATGATGTTGACCGCCCAAGGCTGGCTGGCACCGGCGCTGTGCGACAACCCGTCGGCAAGGCGCAGCGGCGGGGGCCTGCAACTCCTCGGTGCCGTCGATTTCCGGTTCGTCTACGAATGCCTCGACGGCCACGTCACGGTGACGTTCCTGCCGGGGATCCTGGTCGGCTCGTTCACGAATCGCCTGTTGAGCTGGGCCGCAGACCAGGGAGACCTGGAGGCCGAGTTGGCGGCGATCGACTGGTCAACGCTGCTCGAGGGTCGCGAGCTACAAGAGGTGGCCGAAATCACGACCAGGACCGCTGAGGGCCTGGCTGCGGCGTTGGCCAGACACACCAAGGCCGACCTGTTCGCCATGGCCCGGCGGGACAAACTGCTGCTGGTTCCGGTGACCACACCGGCCGATGTCCTGGCCACCGAGCACTACCGCAGTCGCCGGTTCTGGGATGAAGTCGAAATCGACGAGATCGACCGCTCGATCCGGTTTCCCGGCCCGTGGGCCAAGGGCGACAACGCCGAGCTGCGGCGGCTGGGCCCGCCCCCGAAACTGGGCCAGGACACCGAGGCGGTCCTGGCCGAACTGGCCGAACTGGCCGAACTGGCCGAACCCGACCGGCGTGGCACCGGCGACCTCGTCGCCTCCGAACCGGCGGCTGGGGACGATCCCACGACGGCGGCCGGACCGGTCACCCGACCGCTGGAGGGAGTGACCGTCGTCGACTTCACCTGGGTCTACGCCGGACCGTTCGCCACCAGGATGCTGGCCTACTACGGCGCCACCGTGATCCGTCTCGAATCGCAGACGCGACCGGACCAGGTCCGGTCCTCCGGACTGGCCAGGGTCCCGGGCGACGACGGCCCGGAGGCCAGCCACCAGTGGCACTCGATAAACGCCGACAAGCTGAGCCTCCAATTGAACCTCAAGGTCCCGGAGTCACGGCAGGTGGTGCTCGACCTGGCCCGCAAGGCCGATGTGGTGATCAACGCCTTCTCGGCCGGGGTGCTGGACCGGCTCGAACTCGGCCACCGGCAGCTGCGGGAGGTGAACCCGAAGCTGATCGACGTGTCGACCACCCTCTTCGGTCAATCGGGGCCGCTCTCCCCCATCCCCGGATTCGGCAACATGGGTGCGGCCATGGGCGGCTACTACGAGCTCACCGGCTGGCCGGACAGGCTCCCGGCCGGACCGTTCCTGGCCTACACCGATGCCACCTCGCCCCGGCTGACCGCAACGCTGATCCTGGCTGCGCTGGACTGGCGGGAACGCACCGGTCGAGGACTCAGCCTCGATTTCTCACAGGCCGAGGGCGGGATCCACTTCCTGACCGAGGCCATGCTCGACCAGGAGGTCAACGGTCACGGCCAGCGCCGCATGGGTAACGCCGACCGGTGGATGGCACCACATTCGGCATACGCCTGTGGCCCCGAGGGCGGCGACCGGTGGGTGGCCATCGCTTGCGAGACCGACGACCAGTGGCGGACCTTGGCCGAAACCATCGGTCGAGACGACCTGGCGGAACTGACGGTCGCAGAGCGGCTCGACCGGCAGTCCGAACTGGACGGCCTGATCGCCGGCTGGACCGAGTGCCGGGATCCGGTGGCGATCCACTCGCAGCTGCAGGCGCTGGGGGTACCGGCCCACGAGGTCCAGAACAGCCCCGAGGTGGTGGCCGACCCCCAACTGCTGCACCGCGACCATTTTCATCGGGTTCCCCACGACATCTACGGGCACACGTGGGCCGAGCAATACGGCTTCCGGCTGTCCCGCAGCGACGGGACACCACGGCGGGCCGGGCCGACCTGGGGTGAGCACAACTTCGAGGTACTGGCCGATCTCCTCGGCTATGACACCGATCGAATCGCCGAGCTGGTCATCGCCGGGGTGCTCGAGTAGGCGACGACGGTTGCCTGCAGCCAGGAAGGGGCGACGTCGCCGTGTTCAAACGGGCGGGGCGCTCAAGACGGCGGGGCGGCCGGGATGTGGCCCGGACCCGACGCATAGTCCCTCGGGTGTCGCAACAAGTGAGCGGGGCCGTGGGGCTGGTTCAGGGTGGCGTTGGTGCCGTAGAGGTGCTCCTTCGTCCAGGCGGTGATCTCCCGGTTCCCGGCCACCCGGAGCAGATTCTCCGCACTGGCCACCGCCCGCCCCATGAGCTCCGGCCGGGGCGCCAGCTCCTGGACGATGCCGGCCGCCAGCGCATCGGGGCCGGTCCACCGCCGAGCCAGCACCACCGTCTGGTGGAAGGCGTGGCGGGGCATCTTGTGCTCGAACAGGGCCAGCTCCGGCTCCGGGATGGCGAACCCCAATTCCAGCTCGTTGGCGCACAGGTACCCTCGGTCCTCCCGCATCAACCGGATGTCGTGGCACAGGGCGATCATCAAGCCGGCACCGAAGCAGTGACCGTTGACCGCACAGACCGTCGGCATGGGGAACGTCAGCAGCCTGGCGAACAGCGCCATGGCCTCGGCGCCGAAGGCGGCCCGGTCGCCACCGTCGTCATCGGAAGACGAGCCTTCCCGGGTTCCGGTCACCCACTCCAGGTCGAGGCCGTTCGAGAAGAACTTCTCGTCGGCCGAGGTCGTGACCAGGACCGCCGGGCCGTCCGTGGCCTCGACCTCGTCCAGCGCGGCGTCGAAGGCCCTGGTGAACGTCGTGTTCCACCGATTCTCGCCGTCGACCATTGTCAGCACGACGATGGTGCCCCGTTCGTTCTTGTGACGATCTATGGTCATTCGCTGGGCCATCGGTTGTCTCCCGAGATCTCTTCTACAGACCGATCGAACCAACCGACCGGCCCGGCCATGGTAGGTACAGCGGCGGGCGCGACGGTAGTCGAGCCCGGGTTGCGGCGGCCGGGGTTCGGGGTTCGACCATGAGATCGACCTGGCGTAGTTTGGAGCCATGAAGACCAAGATCTGTGAGATGCTCGACATCGAGTTCCCGATTCTCGCCTTCACCCACTGCCGCGATGTGGTTGCCGCCGTCACCAGGGCAGGCGGCTACGGCGTGTTGGGCGCAGCCGGACACACGCCGGAGCAACTCGACATCGACCTGAAGTGGATCGCCGACGAGGTCGGTGACCGGCCGTTCGGGGTGGACATCATCGTCCCCGCCAAGTACGAGGGCAAGGACGACGGCGGGCTGTCGGTGTCGTCGCTCAAGGAGATGATCCCACCGACCCACCGGAAATTCCTCGAAGACATGATGGACCGCTATGACGTGCCGCCGCTCCCACCCCGTGACGACGACGGGCCTCGTGCCGGCGAGTCCGAGGCGCCGATGACCTACAACCAGGCCGTGCCACTGATGGACGTCGCCTTCTCCCATCCGATCTCGCTGATCGTCAACGCGCTGGGCCCGCCACCGCCGGACATGATCGAGCGGGCCCACGAGAACGGGGTCAAGGTCGGGGCGCTGGCGGGAAAGAAGGCCCATGCGGTCCGCCACGTCGCCAGCGGGGTCGACGTGATCATCGCCCAGGGCCATGAGGCGGGGGGTCACACCGGCGAGATCGGCACGATGGTGCTGGTACCGGAAATCGTCGATGCGGTGGCGCCGATCCCGGTGCTGGCCGCCGGTGGTATCGGCACCGGCCGGCAGATGGCGGCCTCGCTGGCCCTCGGGGCCGAAGGGGTCTGGTGCGGGTCGGTGTGGCTGACGACGCTGGAGGCCGAAACCCACCCTGCGGTCAAGGAGAAATTCCTGGCCGCCACCTCGTCCGACACGCTGCGGTCCAGATCCCGGACCGGCAAGCCGGCTCGCCAGCTCCGATCGGCGTGGACCGACGAGTGGGAGGGACCGGACTCCCCGGGCACGCTCGGGATGCCGTTGCAACCGATGCTGATCGCCGAGGCCAGTCGCCGGGTCGATCGGGCGGCGATGAACCCGGAGAACGAAGGCGCGGTGAAGCTGGCCAACTACTTCGTCGGCCAGATCGTCGGTTCGATGAACGAGCCGAAACACGCCGACCGGGTTGTGCTCGACATGGTGGACGAGTTCATCGATGCGATCCAGCGGGTCAACGACATGATGCAGTAGCCCGGCCGGTCACGGCACGATCCACCGGCTTGGCCGGTGCCGGGCCGACCGAGCCGGTGAGTTCAGCTGCGTCGCGCCGAGCAGCGCTACAGCACCCCGCCGTCGCGCAGCTCGGCGATCTCGTCCCAACCGAAGCCGAACTCGACCAGCACCTCCTCGGTGTGCTGGCCCAACTCCGGCGCTGCTATCCCCCACCGGGTCGGGGTGTCGGACATGGTGATGGGGCAGCCGATCATCTTGGTCGGCCCCCATTCCGGATGGTCCACCTCGACGATGTAGTTGTTGGCCGCCACCTGCGGGTCGGCCACCACCTCGGCGTGGCCTCGTACCGGGGCGAACCGCTGGCCCTCGGCCGCCAACCGCTCGCCCCACTCGGCGGTGGTCCTGGTGGCGAAGATCTCGCTGAACACATCCCACAGCTCGGCCTTGACCTCCGGCGTCGACAGGTAGCTGCCGAAGCGAGGGTTGTCCGCCAGGTCGGGCCGCTCGACCGCCCGCAGCATCCCGGGCCACAGGTGCTCCGGGCAACCGGCGATGGCCACGTGGCCGTCGGCGGTGGCGAAGATCCCGTACAGGGCGTAAACCAGGGGATGGCCGCCGTTGGCCCGACCGGCCTCGGTGCCGGTGAGCAGGTAGTGGGTGTACTCGCTGGCCTGCATCCAGATCTGACCGCCGACCAGGGAAACGTCGACCCGCTGCCCTCGTCCGGTCCGCTCCCTGGCGAACAGGGCGGCCAGGATGCCGTTGCACAGGTTCTGGGAGCCACAGTGATCGGCAACCAGGGCCCCGACCGGGGTGAGGTCGCCGCCGTCGGTTCCGTTGGTCGAGATGATGCCGCCGTAGGCTTGACCGACCATGTCGGCCCCCTCCCGATCGGCGTCGGGCCCATGCGGGCCGAGGAACGATCCGGCGGCCCAGATCAACCGGGGGTTGACGGTCGAGAGGTGGTCGTAGCCGAGCCCCCATTCGTCGAGGGTGCCGGGTTTGAAGTTGGACAACAGCACATCGGACCGGGCCACCAACCGCTCCAGGACCGCCCTGCCGCCCGGGACCCGCAGATCGAGGGTGACGCTGCGCTTGCCTCGATTGTTGGCAACGAACACCGCAGACTGGCCTCGCTCGGGGATCGGAGCAACGTGACGGCCGACATCGCCGACCTCCGGCAGCTCGATCTTGATGACGTCGGCCCCGAGATCGTGCAGCAGCGCCGCCGCCTGTGGACCCTGGACCAACGTCGACAGGTCCAGAACCCGGACCCCTTCCAGTGCTGCGCTCATCGGTTTCCCCCTGATCCGGCCCCCGTTGCTCGGACGCCAAGACGAAGCGAACGAAGTGTACCTGGCCGGCCACGACCGACCGGAGCCGGCCGCAAGTTGCGTCCACCGGGTCTCGATGAGGTACCTTTTGACCGACAGCCAACAAGGAGTGAGCGGTGCCTGTGAAGCCCGGCGAAAAGATGCCATTCGAAGATCTCGGGGTCGAGGTCATCGTCACCAAAGGTGGTGATGGCGAGATCTCTGCCCAGGCGGGAGGCGACGGCCTCATGGTGGGAAAGCGCTACGAGTGCGGCGACACCGGCATTCAGGTGCTCGTCACCAAGAAGGGCGACGCCACCCTGTACTGCAACGGCGCGCCCATGGCGTTGCAGGAACCGAAGAAGACCAAGTCCGCCGACTGACCGACGCCGCCGTCGATCGCGACGGCCCAGTCTGTCGAGCAACGGCCGGAGGTGGTTGCCGATGAAGCTGACCACCGTTGAACTGCAACGTGGCCACGACGGCCGGTCGGCCGGCATCGTGATCCCCGGTGGAGAGCTGACCACCGTTGTGGCCCGGGAGCTGGCGGAGGTCTGCCAGTCGATCCGGGAGGACCGCTCGATCCGGGTCGTGACCCTGCACGGCACCGGGTCCGATTTCTGCACCGGGGCTGCGACCGACCTCGACGTGTTCGGCTTGCGACCGGACCCCGCGGCGGCGCTGGCCGCCCTCCGCCCGCCGGTCGTCGTCGCCGTCGAGGGCTCGTGCCGGGCCGAAGGCCTGGAGATCGCCCTGGCCTGCGACATACGAATCGGTAGCGGGCGGTCGAGCTACGCCCTCGACCAGATAACAACCGGACGGGTTCCCGCCTGGGGTGGCACCCAGCGGCTGCCCCGGGCCATCCGACCCGGAGCGGCGATCGGCTTCGCACTGCTGGGGGATCCGATGGACGCCGGGACCGCTCAGCGGCTCGGCCTCCTGTATGCCATTGCCGACGATCTCGAGGCCACCGTCGAACAACTGGTCGCAACCCTGGTGTCCCGCGGCCCGTTGGCCCTCGAATTCACCAAGGAAGCGGTCCATCGGGGCAGCGAGCTGCCGTTGCGGGACGGGCTGCGACTCGAGGGCGATCTCAACCACCAGCTGGCCGCCACCGAGGATCGGGCCGAAGGGCTGCAGGCGTTCTTCGACAAGCGACCCCCCGACTTCAGCGGCCGATGACCGGCACCATCGGCCACGGGTCTGTGGAGTCCCCGGCCGCAGCCGCATCGACACAGCCGCCGACCGGGGAGGCCTCCCGTGATGTCGACGACGGCCGATCGTGGCCGATCCCACCCGGCCTGCCCGATGGCCTGTTCGACCTGGCCGGCACCGTGCGGCGGCGGGCGGCCCACCTGGCCGGGGAAGCGCCGCGATCGTCGGCTGCGGTCGATGCCGAACTGGTGGCGCTGTTGACCGCCCCACTTCGACTCGACGACCCATGGCCGGCGCCGGCCGCCCCGGTGGCGGTCGGCGGTGGCTGGGTCCACGTCGAGGTGATCGACGACGACCGACCGCTGCTCGACTCGGTCCTGGCCGGCCGGCCACCGTCGGGGCCCGAGGAAGCGGCGGTCCGATGCCAGGAGCTCCGGCTGCCGGTCAGCCCCTACCGGCGGCGGACGGCGGTCATCGGACCTCCCGACCCCGGGATCGGTTCCAGCCCGGCCCAGGTGTGCCGGCACGAAGCCACCCCAGCCGAAACCGGCCCGCTCGAAAGCCGTCTGCCGGACGACAATGCGCTCGAGGGTGCGGTGATCATCGACCTCACCACCCACTGGGCCGGGCCCCTGGCCACCAAGCTGTTGGCCGAGGCCGGCGCCAGGGTGATCAAGATCGACCCCCGGTGTCGGCCAGACGGCTTCCGGGCCAGACCCAACCTGTACCGCCACCTCAACGGCAACAAGGAGATCATCGACCTCGATCTGCGGCTCCCGGACCAGCGGCACCGTTTCGAGGGCCTGCTGGCCGGTGCCGACCTGCTGGTCGAGTCGTTCTCACGCCGGGTGATGGCAAACCTCGGCTACCGGCCGGCCGACCTGTGGGCTCTGGGACCACGATTGTCGATGCTGTCGGTCAAGGCCTATCCCGATGGGAGCCCGGAGGCCGATTGGCTGGCGTTCGGACCCGGCGTCCACGCCGCCAGCGGCCTCGGGCTGACCGGGGACCAACCGATGCCGGCCCCGGTGGCCTATCCCGACCTCCTGGCCGGGCTGAACGGGTACCTGCAGGCGATCCGGCTGCTCAACGACGCGGCCATCGATCGCACCGCCCACCGGGCGATCGAGGTGAGCCTGGCCGGGAGCATCGAACCGCTGGTCGGCCGAGCCCGGACCGTTCTCCAATGACCGACCCGGTCCGGCTCGAACTCTTGGATGGTGTCGCCGTCGTGACCCTCGATGCGCCACCGCTGAACATCTTCGACCTCGACATGCGGGACGGACTCATCGAGGCCTTCGGCGCCGTCGGGGAGCTCAACGAGGTTGCGGCGATGATCCTGCGGGCGGACGGCGATCACTTCAGCGCCGGCGCCGACCTGTCGGAGTTCGGTTCGGCGGAGTCGATAGTCGAGGCGCGTCGTATCCGCTGGGACCGCGATCCGTGGCGCCTGTTGTGGGACCTGCCGGTGCCGACCATCGCCTCCCTTCACGGGGTTGCCGTCGGCAGCGGGCTGGAGATGGCCCTGCTGTGCGACATCCGGATCGCCGGACCGACCACCCGGACCGGTCTCCCGGAGACCAAGCTCGCCATGTTGCCTGCCGCCGGGGGCACCCAGTCGCTGACCAAGGCGATCGGGCCCCACCTTGCGGTGCCGATCGTGGCCCTGGCCGAAACGATGACCGCCGATGAGGCGCTGTCACTCGGCATCGTCTCGGAGGCGGCCGAAGATCCCGATCGCCGGGCGTTCGAGCTGGCGGCCCGCTTCGGCCAATACGATCGAGCGGCGCTGGTGGCGACCAAGAGGGCGCTTCGGGGCGCCGCCGACCTGCCGCTTGACCAGGGCCTGGCGGTGGAGCGGCGCCTTGCGCACCGGGTTGCCACCAGCCACGGATCGTGAAATCCTCGGCCAAGCGCGTGACCGGGCTTGCCGATCCCCGCTATTCGACGTCGAGCGCCTCGGACACCAGCGCCGCGATGGCGCTCCGCTCGGAGCGGCTGAGGGTCACATGGGCGAACAGCTCGTGGCCCCGGAGGCTGGCGATGACGGACGCGATGCCGTCGCGCCGACCGACCCGCAGGTTGTCCCGTTGGGCGACGTCATGGGTCAACACCACCCGGCTCCCGGTGCCGAGCCTGCTCAACGCGGTGAGCAACACGCTGCGCTCCAGGTTCTGGGCCTCGTCGATGATCACGAACACGTCTGTCAGCGTCCGACCCCGGATGTAGGTCAGCGGCAGGACCTCGATCAACCCCTGGCGCTTGATCTCGTCACGGGCGTGCTCGTTGGTGATCGCCTCCAGCGCGTCGCCGACGGCATCGGTCCAGGGCCGCATCTTCTCGTCCTCGGTGCCGGGGAGGAACCCGAGGTCCTGGCCGCCAACCGAGTACAACGGGCGGAAGATCATGATCTTGCGATGGGTCTGACGCTCCAGCACCGACTCCAGCCCGGCGGCGAGCGCCAGCACCGATTTGCCGGTACCGGCCGGCCCGCCGACCGACACGATGCCGATCGACTCCTCTGCCAGCAGGTCGAGGGCGATGCGCTGCTCGGCGTTTCGGCCCCGAACCCCGAACATGGAACGATCCGGCACCAATCGGACCTTGCCGTCGGCCTGGACCCGGGCCAGCGCCGACTGGCCGGAACCCTCGAGGATCATGCCGGTGTTCGTCGGCAGGTCCACCGCCTCGGGCAGGTCGATCACCGAGTTCTCGTAGAGGCGATCAACGGTCTCGGCGGTCACCGAGAGCTCGGTCATCCCCCGCCATTCGAGGTCGGCGTCGACCTGGTGGAGGAACTCCTCGGCGGCGACACCGACGACGCCGGCCCGCAGCCGCAGTGGCAGGTCCTGGGTCACGAGCACGACCTGGCGCCGCTCGGCCTGGAGGTTGAGCGCCACCATCAAGATGCGGTAGTCGTTTCCGGGTTCGCTCCGCATGGCCTCGGGGACCAGATGATCGGAACCGTGGTTCAGTTCGACCCGCACGGTCCCGCCGTCGTCGTTGATCGGGAACGGTTCGGTCAGGCCGCCGTGTTCCTCCCGGACCCGTTCCAGCCGCCGCAACGCGGTTCTGGCTGCCCAACCGAGCTCCGGGTGATGGCGCTTGGCCTCCAACTCGGTGAGCACGACGATCGGGAGTACGACATCGTTGTTGCCGAAGGCGTCCAGAGCGGTGGGAGCGCTGAGGAGCACCGATGTATCGAGAACAAAGGTCGTTCTGGCTTCGATAGTTGGCACCATATTCTTAATCGGCATCCCTCGTCAGATCTTCAGGGCAAATCGGTTCGCCCGGCTCAACGGGGGCACGCCTCGCCGGCCGAGCAACGCACACCGCGGGCGGAGCCGTTGCAGGAGCCCTTTGCGTTGGGACCATGGCAGATGGCACTCTTTCACCGGTACCCGCCACTATCCGAGAAACCAACGTTGGGGGATTCGTGAATCTGGCCAGTTTGTTAGACCTGCCGTCAATGATTGCTCCAGAGTCGGTGGTTCTCATCGATGCTACTACCGATGGGAGCGCCACGGATGGCACTGCTCGAACCATCACCTATGCCGAGCTCCGGGAATCGGTCTCCCAGACCGCGGGCCTGCTGACCGAACTGGGCATCGGTCCCGGCGACCGGGTCGGGCTGTTCGCCACCAATTCCACCGCCCTGCTGGAGGCCCTGTTCGCCGTTTCGGCCGTCGGGGCCACGCTGGTCCCCATGAACTACCGGGCCGCCGACGAGGAGGTCACCCACCTGCTGGCCGACTCCGGGGCCAAGTTGGTGTTCACCGAGTCCCGCTACCGGGACTTGATCGAAGCATGCAGGCCGGCCTCCCTCGAGCACACGATCTACCTCGATGAGGACTACGCCGCCAAACGGGACGGGGCGGAGGAGTTCCCCCTGGTGGTCGACGTCGAGGACGATGAGCTGGCGGCATTGCTCTACACCTCGGGCACCACGTCGCTGCCCAAGGGGGTCAAGCTGACCCACGGCGCCATGACCGGCTACATCATGGGGGCAAACGACGCCGCAGACGGCTCGGACATGGGTCGGATGATCCTGGCCGCCCCGCTCTACCACATCGCGGGGTTGACCTCCATGCTCAACGCCCTGTACTGCGGCCGGATCACCGTGGTGATGCAGCAGTTCGAAGCCGACCGGTGGCTGGAGCTGATCGATGCCCATGAGGTCACCCACGCCTTCCTGGTGCCGACCATGCTGGCCCGGGTGCTCGAATCGGACAGGCTCGACTCGGCCAGCCTGGCAAGCCTCCAGGCCCTGACCTACGGCGCAGCGCCGATGCCGCCGGCGGTGATCCGGCGAGCCATCGAGCGGTTCCCCGACACCGTGGGGTTTTCGGGGGCATACGGCCAGACCGAGACCACCTCCACCGTCGCCGTCCTCGGCCCGGAGGATCACGTGCTCGACAGCGACCAGAAGAAGGCCAGGCTCAGCTCGGTCGGCCAGGTGCTCGATGACGTGGAGGTGCGCATCGTCGATCCGATCGGCACCGTGTTGGGCCCGGGTGAGATCGGCGAGGTGCAGCTGCGGACCTACCGGGCGATGGACGGCTACTGGGGGTCCGAGGAGAAGACCAGGGTCACGATCGACGATGAGGGTTGGGTCCACACCGGCGACCTCGGCTATCTCGACGACGACAACTACCTCTTCCTCAGCGGCCGCTCCGGCGACATGATCATCCGAGGCGGCGAGAACGTCGCCCCCGAGGAGGTCGAGGCCGTGCTCTACGAGCACAACGACGTACTCGACGCGGCGGTGGTCGGCATCAGTGACGAGACCTGGGGTGAGCGTGTCGTGGCCGCCATCGTGCTCCGGCCTGGCGGCTCCGTCGAGGCGGTCAACGAACACGTCAAGCAGCACCTGGCGGGATTCAAGCGGCCGGACGCCATCCACGTCACCGAGGATCTGCCCCGCACCTCCACCGGCAAGCTGCTGCGACGGCATCTGATACCGATCATCGAGGAGCTCGGCATTTGACCGCCGGCCAGCCGCTCGATGGAATCAGGGTCGTCGAGCTGGCCGAGGGAATCGCCGGACCGTACGCCGGGAAACTCCTGGCCGACTACGGGGCGGACGTGATCAAGGTCGAGTCGGCTGCCGGCGATCGAGCGCGACGCCTCGGTCCGTTCCCCGACGGCCACCACGGTGACGACGGGCGCGACCACGGCCCCGATGCCAGGGAGCAGAGCTCGCTGTTCCTCCACCTCAACACCAACAAGAGGTCGGTGGTCGGCGACGACGGGCTGATCGACGACCTGATCGACTGGGCCGACGTGGTGATCCAGTCCCGGCCGGAACCGTCTCCCGACGAGCTCCGGGCCCGCCACCGTGGGCTGGTGGTGGCCTCGGTGACCTCGTTCGGGCTGACCGGCCCCAACGCCGGCTACGTCGGGGAGGAGATCGTCCACTACGCATACGGCGGCCCGATGTCGGCCACCGGAGCCGGACAGCGGGAGCCCCTGAAGATGGGCGGCGCCATCGGCCAGTACCAGTGCGGGACGGTGGCTGCGGTGTCGATCATGGCCGGATTGGCGCTGGCCGATCGGGACGGAGACGGCGTCCACATCGATCTGGCGAACGTGGAAACCCAGGTCGGCTCCATCGATCGTCGTATGACCTACCTGTTGTACGCCGCCTACCGTGGCGCCAACGTCGACCGCACCGCCGGCTACCAGCTGTCGCCGTTCCCCGGAGGCTGTCGACCGACCCTCGACGGCCACGTCCAGATCTCGACACTGATGAACTGGATCCCCCGGATGCTGGCCGTCGTCGACGAGCCGGACCTGACCGAGCTCTACGAGGATCCCGGGTTCATCTTCAACGAAGCGGTACCGGAGCTGGCCGATGCCCACATCCTGGGCTGGACGCTGTCGAGAACCCGCCAGGAGGCCATGGAGGCGGCCCAGGCCGGCGGCTGGCCGGTCACCGCCATCAACCGTCCCATCGACGTGCTGGCCGACCGACACTTCGAGCAACGGGGTTTCTTCGCATCGGTGGAACACCCGGTGGCCGGGACGCTTCGCCAACCGGGGGCGCCGATCCGGATGGACCCGGGGTGGCAGCTGCGGGCGCCCGCACCAACCCTCGGTCGGCACACCGATGAGGTGATCGCCGAGCTACGGGCCGCCGCCGATGCAACCGCGGCCGATGCAACCGCCGCCGATGCAACCGGTGCCGGCCATGGGACCGATGCCGGCCATGGGACCGACCCTGGGCCGGCGACGCCGCCGGGCCGGGAACGGGCCCTGCCACTGGACGGCGTCAGGGTGCTCGACATGACGGTGGTCTGGGCCGGCCCGTACACCACTTGCATCCTCGGCGACCTCGGGGCCGAGATCATACGCGTCGACAACCCGTGGATCTTCCCCTCGGCCACACGGGGCGTGCTGCCCCGGCCACCGAAGGATCTCATCGCCGACGTCGGCGGGATCTTCGGCGGCTACCCCGACGCCGAGCCAGGCGACCGACCGTGGGATCGGGTGGCCCTGTTCAACGCCCACGCCAGGAACAAGAAGAGCGTGACACTGGATCTTCGCCAAGACGCCGGGCGTGAGGCGTTCCTCCGCCTGGTCGAGCGGTGCGACGTCATGGTCGAGAACAACTCGGTCGACCTTCTCGACAAGCTCGGCATCGACTGGGACACGCTCCACGAGCGGAACCCGAGGCTCATCCTGGTGAGGATGCCCTCGGTCGGGGTGGAGGGGCCGTACCGCAGCTACCTCGGCTTCGGGGTGAACTTCGAGGGCCTGTGTGGGCTCACGGCGTTGCGGGGCTACCAGGACACCGACCCAACCGAGAGCGAGCCGGTGTTCCACATGGATGCCGCCTCGGGTTCGGCCGGCGCCTACGCCACGCTGCTGGCGCTGCACCGGCGAGGTCGAACAGGCATCGGTGAGCTGGTGGAGCTGTCGCAGTCGGAGAACATGCTCAACCACCTCGGCGAGTACCTGATCGATGCCCACCGGACCGGGGCCGAGCACGGCCCGCTCGGCAATCGCCACCACCAGTTCGCCCCTCAGGGGTGCTACCGGTGCCAGGGTGAAGACGCCTGGGTGGTGTTGTCCGTCACCGATGATGGGGCGTGGGCGGGGCTGGGGTCGGCGGCCGGCAACCCCGACTGGGCCGATGACCCGCGTTTCGCCACCGCGGCCGGGCGACGGGCCCACCATGACGAGCTGGACGAAGCGATCACCGGGTGGACATCACGTCACAACCCCCGGGAGATCTTCCTGCGGTGCCAGGAGAACGGGGTCGCGGCCGCGCCGGTCCTCCACGAACTGGAGGCGCTCGAAGATCCCCACCTCTGCCAGCGGGCCATGTTCGCCGACAACGGCAACCCCGAACTGGGAACCCACCGCTATCCGACCCATCTGTGGCGCTGGGACGGACCGGCGATGGCCTGGGGCCCCATCCCGGTGCTCGGGGGCGACAATGAGGCGGTTTTCCGGCAGCTGCTCGGCCTGTCCGACCAGGAGTATCAGGAGCTGGCCGACGGTGGTCACCTCAGCCGGGACTACCTCGATCCGGACGGTAATCCGCTCTGACCCGACGGCTGCCGATCCGATCGCTCAGGAGTACAGGATGGACGCCGACGGGGTGCCGACGACCGGGATCGACTCGGCGCCGTATGCGAAGTTCAACACCGTGCGGATGCAACCGTCGTGGATCGGGCGCACCCGATGGGGGAACTTGTCGGCCCGCAGCAGGTAGGCGTCACCAGCGGTATGGGACTTGACCGAAGCACGGCCGGCCTGACAGGCGTCGAAGAACTCGAGATGGCCGCATCCGGCCTCGCAGCTGGGGCTCTCGAGGAACATGACCAGCGCCAGCGGGTAGTCGTCGGTGTGCAAACCGTGCGTGTCGCCGGACCGGTGAAGCATGTTGAACACGTGGCGCTCGACCGGATCGTCCGCCAGTTCCAGGGTCAACCCGACCAGCGTGCCCAGGGTGGCGAGGAGCACCGGATCGCGGTAGAGGGCGGTGATCACCGGCGCCGTCTCGGCGATCTCGATCCCGCCCAATGTCGTCATGTGGCGAGGGGTGCCGCCCATGCACTCCATCTGGAAGTCGCGACGCTTGGCTCTGGCCTGGAGCCGTGATGCCTCCTGCCGCAGATCGGCCAGCGCGGAGGGCGTGAGCAGGCCCGGGAGGGCGAGATAGCCGGAGTTCTCGAACTGGGCGGCGGTGGCGCTGACATCGGCGCCTCGTAGCCGGTCGTAGCCCATCGCCAGGTCGTGGGTTGACATATCGAAGCGGAGCCCAGCATCCCCGTTCACCGGGCAACGAGCTGACAGAGCCGCCTCCACCGTGCCGTTTTCGATTTGCATAGTGGCCAGATCATACAGCCCGAGATGGTCACCGGGTCGCATCGACTGACGGTGTCAGATGTCTCAGGACTCCCGGTTCTCCGGCACCGGTACGGGCGCCCAGGCCGGAAGCGGCGCGTACACAACCGGCCGGCGAGCGGCGTATGCGAGCTCCCAGGCTCGAGGCCAGGGGTTGCCGACGCAGCCCTCCAGCCCGGCGGTCTGTTGCTCCATCACCCCGGCGGGCCGACCGGCGACCGGGCAGCGAGGCTTGGGGTGGCGCTGACCGATGAGATGGCCGACCTCATGGTTGACGAGGTACCCCCGGTATGTGTCGACACCGAGGACCCAGTGGTCGACCGCGCTGCGCCACCGATCGGCGTTGAGCGCCACGACCGGCCCGTTCTGACAGCTCACGGTGCCGAAGGTCTCCAACGGCAGGCAGAGCCGATCGACATCGTCCCCCTCGGCCAGCACCACCCGGTAGGGACCGTCGGGATCGGCGACGAAGCTGAAGCCGGCCGATGTCCAACCCCGAGGATCGTTGAGGATGCCCAGAGCCTCGGCGGTGAGGTTCTGGGCCGATACGTCGTCGACCCAGGACTCGAACCGAAGGCGTACAACCTGGGGGCTGCCGGCTACGGAATCGGCCGGGATCGAAGCGATTGTGGTCTGCGCCGCCGCAGCGGCGGCCCCGGTCGAGTCCGTCGACACCGTCGTGGTCTCGCCCGCTGAGGTGGTCGCTGAGGTCGAGGTCGCCGTTGCCACGGTGTAGGATCGAGGCGGCGACGTTTGGATGGCGGAGGGTGTGGCGCCGGCGGAGAGGCTTGTCGTCGGCGATGTCGAGGTGACCGAGATGGTGCCCGGCGCGGCGTCGGCAGGATCCGAGCCGGTCGTCGGCCCGTCGGCGGGCTCGTCGGTTCCGCTCGGGCCGGAGGCACCGTCGGCCGAGGCCCGGGTCTCCAGCCCGGCCCCATCGGCACCGACCCCGTCGGTCGCCGCGCCGCAGGCAGCGGCGAGGGTGGCGACGATCAACGCCAAGAACAAGATCGGCAATACTCGGTGAGCGGCGATGAGACCGATCGTAGCGCCGTCGGCTGTTCCAGGTCGGCACCTGGCGGCCCGCCGTGGTCGCTACGAGCGGGGCTGCGGGACGGTTCTCGCTAGCGGAACGGCAATGCTCGAATCCGCAGCCTTTTGTCGCCCCTGGCATCGAGTACGGCTTCGTTACCGGTCACGAATCGAACCTGGTGTTCGACCCCGAACAAACCGGAGAGCACGTCGTCGGTGAAGGGATCGTCCACCACGATCTCCAGTTCCAGCCGGGGCAAGGCCCACGCCTTGGCGGCCGAGGACTGGGCCAACTGGCCCTTGGCGGAACGGACCTGCTTGACCGGGAACGGGATGTCGGCTCGATCGACGATGGTTTCCTCGGCACCGTCCTGGTTCGAATAGATCTCCAGACGCCATCGTTGTTGCTCGCGAGGCGAGAGGAACCGGCGGCCGGGACGATGGCCCGTCCCTGCGATGTTCCACTGGACCGCCACCAGTGGCAGCACCAGCACCAACAAACCGGCCAGCTGGATGACGTAGTCAGGCACGACGAGCCACCGCCTTCGATCGGACCGGTCTCGATGGATGGCTACAGCTCAATGGCCCACCCTCCATCGTTGCTGTAGAGCACCGTGGCTCCCGGCCGCCGGACCAACCACCTGGCGACGTCGTCGAGGTATCGCTCGGCGAAGTTCATCCCGTAGACCCGCCACCGGCTCTGGCTGGGGGTGAACAGCACGATGATCCGGGACTTCCCGGCGTCGGCCGCCTCCTTCTCCATCGCCTGGATCCATGCCTCGGTCGGCGAAGCCTCCATCTCGACGAAGAGGTTCCGCCCCACGGTCTGGTCCCGCTGCGGGGCGAAACCGTTGTCGAGCACCAGCAACGTGTCGTCCTGGGCGACGGCGTAGGCGGCCAGGAACACGTCACGATCGACGTCGGTGGTCATTTCGAACGCCTCGTTCCCGAAGCGGGCCAGCATCAGGAACGGCAGCGTTGCCAGAACCAGCAGAGGCACCAGCACCGGCAGCGCCCGGACTCGGACCGCGGCCAACAACCGCCCGATCAGGATGGCGGCCATCGGCAGGGTGAACAGCAGCACCCGGGAGACGATCTCCCCGCCGTAGCTCTGCAGCAGCATGGCCAGGGAGGGGATGCCCGCCAGCGGGGCCAGGGGGATGGCCGGTCGGAGATGACGGAACCGCTCGGTGGCCATGGCGATCCCGATGACCAGGACCGACAGGAACGTCGCGATCCCCAGCCAGGTTCGAACCCCGGCCACGAACCGATGCTCGGGTGAGGAGGTGGCAACCCGTTGGCTGGTGCTCTCGCCGAGATTGGAGAAGAAGCCGCCGACCTGGCCGACCATGTCATCGAGTTGGGTCGACCACCACGGCTCGGCGGTGATGAAGAACCACAGGACGTAGGCGACGGCGACCATGAACAGCAGCCGCCATGGGACGGTCCGCCCGTAGAGCCAGAGGATGAACAGCCCAAGGCAGATGAAGACCGGCGCCAACGGATGGGAGACGATGGCCCCGAAGCTCAGGATCACCAGCGCAACGAAGACCGGGGTCGATCGAGCGTTGGGGCGGTCACCGCCGGCGGCGGCGAAGCGGGACAGGAACGGCAGCGATGCGCTCCAGGCCGGACCGGTCCGCAGCGGGCCGCTCTCCAGCAGAACCAGCATCGCCAGGTAGGCGGTGAACCCGAAGCTCTGGGGCGAGAAGTAGTCCTGGCCGGTCCAGGCCAACAGGATGTAGGCGACCGCCGACAGGGGGCCGATGAGCGGCACCATGGGGTACGACCGGGTGGCGAGGGCTGCGACGAGGATGGCGGTGGCCCCGAGCACAGCGGTCGGCCACAACCGCATGATCAGATCGAGGGTGCCGTCGCTGACGTTCGCCAGCGGGGCCATGAAGACCCCGAAGAATCCGGGCCAGGCGAATCTGGCGTCGATCAGCACGTCTCCCGAGCCGGTTTCGTCGATGACCCTGACGAACCCGATGTGGGTCCATGCGGTCGGGAAACGGAATTGGTCGTGCGCCAGGTGGGGCGCCGTATGGAGGATGCCGAGCCACATGAGTGGGACTGCGACCGCGTACCGGGTGCGCTCGATGAGGCTCGCTCGCAGCAACACGATCGAGGCCACCACCCCGATGCCCACCGCCACCCAGTAGATGGCGGGAAGAGCGAACAATATGCCGTAGCCGTCGACCTGATCGGTGGGAATCGTCCGACCGCCCCACAGGCCGAGAACCAGCGCCGAAAACGCGGAACCGAGACCCAAACGTCCCATGAGGCTCAACGACGAGACGACGGCCAGGTTGTCGGCCAGTGCCCGCTGCAGCATGTGTTGCAGCGACTCCTGTGGCGCCGGGTCCTGGCGTCGCCCGGAAGCCTGGCCCGGCATCATGGCATCGTCCTGTCCCCCGGACGGCTCCGCCCCAGGTCGGCCGATGACAACAACAGTGCCAGGACCACGCCATAGGCGGTTGCGGTTGCCACCAGCAGCTCGGCGCTGGCGATCCGGAACCAGATGAGGAACTGTACCGAGATGGCCGACAGGGCGATCGACAGGACGGCAGAGATCACCGCCACCACCTGCCAGGAGCGCAATTCGTGGTGGAGCACGAAGGCCAAGGGTGCGCCGACCAGGAAGCCGAGCTGGAACAGGGCGAACACCCCGCCGATGCTGTCGGCCCCGATGGCCAGCAACAGGGTGGTGATGGCGCCGAAACCACCGACAATCCAGGCACCGTGGCGAACCGTCATCGGTCCGCCGCCGCGACCGGAGCCAACGATGCCAGGACCGGCCTGGCGTTCCGGGCCAGCCAGAAGTCCTCCGTTGACGTGACCCGTCTCGGGGGCAGCGGCCACCCCACCAGGTGCAGCCAGGCCAGGAGAATCACCGGAGGCGT
The DNA here is from genome assembly GCA_963715325.1 of uncultured Acidimicrobiales bacterium. Lineage (GTDB taxonomy): Bacteria > Actinomycetota > Acidimicrobiia > Acidimicrobiales > SZUA-35 > JAHELU01. The sequence continues at coordinate 212,406 of CAVQRR010000003.1, read as the reverse complement.
GAGCGGGGAGTCGGCCCCGACGAGGGCGAGACCGGCCACGTTTGCCACCATCATCATGGCGTGGACGACCGTGGTGCTGACCGAAGTGCGAGGGGTCGTACAGCCGGGCGGCCAAAACCCAGAAGATGAGCCCGAGCCGGCCGTTGCCATTTTCCCGGTCGTCAGGGAAAGGCTGCTCTTCGTGACCGGCACGGAGGCCAGCTTGTCCCGTAGCGCTGCTGGCCTCAGTGTCATCACCTCCAATCGGACCTGGGCCGGGGAGGACCACCCGCCCGCTACGGATCGTCGCCGTCTAGATGGTACCCGGGTGCGGACCGTCAGTCGGACCGGGCCGAACTCGTGACGACCCGGCGGGTTGGCGTGAGGCGCTCGGCGTCGAGCGCTCCCGGTGCTCGTGCTCGACGGGGATGGTGGCCGCCGATGAGAGCGCCGATGAAGCCGTCGGTCGATCCGCCATCGACCAGGATGATCTCGTGCACCCAGTCCGGGATCGCCGGCAGGACGTGTGGCAGATTCCTGGCCTCGTAGGTTTCGGCGCCGGCCACAATGGCCGGTCGAGCTCGGTCAGGAACTGCAGGACAGCTGCGAACAGCCTGGCCGATTCCTGGCCCAGTCGGGTCGTTTCTCGGCAAACGATTCACGGCCTTCGATGTCGGCATAGGGGGTTCGGAGTACGTCGAGAAGCTCGACCACCGGCTCGAAGTCGTCCCCTTCGGCTGCATCGATGGCCAGTTGGGCCAGGTAGTTGCGGAGCACGTAGTTCGGGTTGACGCCGTTCATCGCAGCCCGACGGTCCTCATCGGATCGGGCGGCCCTGGCTGCCAGCTCGCAATAGCGACGAAGCCACTGGGCGGTGGCCCCGGTCACCTCCTCGGCGGCACCCTCGAGGTAATAGGCATCGGCCAACGGGGCGACCAACTCCTCATCAGATCTGTCGGCTGCACCGGTCGTCTCGACGTGGGCCAAGCGGCGAAAGAAAATGGTCATGTCGGTCTCGGTGGCGATGAGCAGCTCGAAGAGCTCCGTCATCAGTTGATCGGCGGCAACGTCGTAGCCGGTGTCGACCAGGCCGGCCTTGGCCCGCCACATCGCGGCGTTGTCCCGTTCGTAGTCCTCGGCGTAGCGCCGCAACGACTGTTCCAGCGGCTCGGTCTCGCCGGTCAGCTGCACCAGTGCGTTCGCCAGCTGCATCAGGTTCCACTGGGCGATTTGGGGCTGGTGACCATAGCGGTAGCGGCGGTGGGCCGCATCGGTGGTGTTGGGGGTCCAACCGGGGTCGAAACCTTCCAACCAACCGTAGGGGCCGTAGTCGATCGTTGCGCCGTGGATCGACATGTTGTCGGTGTTCATCACCCCGTGCACGAAGCCGACCCGCATCCAGTCGATCACCATGGCCAATGTGGTGGTGCACACCTCATCGAAGAACGCGCTGTAGAGCTCGTTGCCACCGGTCGGGTGCTGGTCCAGCAGATGGGAGAAGTAATGGCCGATGGTGAAATCGGTGAGTTGCCTGAGCTCCTCGGTTTCCTGGCGGGCGGCGAAGAGCTGGAAGTTCCCGAACCGGATGAATGACGGGGCCACACGACAGACCACCGCGCCGGGCTCGGGACGAGGGTTGCCGTCGTAGAGGATGTCCCGTACCACCTTGTCGCCGGTGACGACGATGCTGAGAGCCCTTGTGGTGGCGACGCCGAGATGGTGCATGGCTTCGCTGCACAGGAACTCACGGACCGACGACCGCAACACGGCCATGCCATCGGCGCTGCGGGAGTAGGGCGTTGGCCCCGCTCCCTTGAGCTGCAATGTGTGGTGCCGCCCACGATCATCGACCACCTCGCCGAGCGAGATGGCCCGACCGTCGCCGAGCTGACCGGCCCAATGGCCGAACTGATGACCGCCGTAGCAGGCGGCATGGGGATCCATGCCCGGCAGTAGCAGGCTTCCCGAGAGGACACGAGCCATCACGTCGGGCTGCTCGGTCCACACCCGGGCGCCGATGCCCAGCATCTGGGAAACCTCCGACGACCAGGCGACCAGCGCAGGTGCCGGGGCGGCAACGGGCCGGACCCGCGACGACATTGCACGATTGACCTGCCGAGGCCGGACGAGGGTGCTCTGATCGACCGGGAGCTCGTCCACGAAACGGTTGTCCCAACGGTGCTCGGCCAGACCGATGGCCTCGCCGACGGCAAGGATCGAATCTGCCGTTCCAGTCTCGCTGTCCATGATCGAGCTAACCCCGCAGATGGTTCCGGCCTTCCACGTTACCCGACTACTGTTCGAGGTATGAATCCCTCGGGCGGCGCCGACCCACGGTATCCGGAGGCCACCGACGTGACGAACCCAAGCCATGGGTCCCACCACGATGACGCCGGCGGTAGCGAGTTGTTGGAGGCGATCGACGAGTTCTTCCTGGCCCGGATGCCTCGCAAGCACTCCGAGCACACCCTGGCCGCCTACCGTCGGGACTTCGACGCCATCGTCAGCCGCCTGGCCGAGGTCAAGGATTGCCGACCGGGCGACCTGCAGCTTGCCGACCTGGAGGTCAAGGTTCTACGGCGGGCCTTCGCCGGCATCTCCCACCAGTCGGCGGCCACCATCGCCAGAACCTGGTCGACCTGGAATCAGCTGTTCTCGTTCCTGGTGGCCGAGCAGACGATCGCCGGCAACCCGATGGCCGCGATCGAGAAGCCACGGGTTCCGAAGAGCCGCCCAAAAGCCATCAGTGGCGACGACAGCGTGGAACGGCTGCTGCGGGTGGCGGCGGCCGGGCGTCAAGGCGCCCGCCACCCCTGGCCGGAGCGGGACTTCGCGGTCATAATCACCCTTCTGACCTGCGGGCTGCGGCTCTCGGAGCTGCTGGGGTTGACGGTCCGCTCGATCGACGGACCCCCGGGAGACCGGGTGATCGGGGTCCGGGGAAAGGGCAACAAGGAGCGTACGGTGCCGCTCGAGCCAGAGGTGGAAGCAGTCATCGACCGCTACACCGAAACCAGGCTGACTCGATTCCCGGGCAGGATCGCCGCCGATGCAGCGCTGTTCGTCGCCAACGACGGCAAGCCGTTGCGACGGGGGGCGCTGCAGTACATGGTCGAGCAGCTCTATCGGGAAGCCGGCATCCGAACCCGGGTTCCCGCCGGGGCGTTGGTCCATGCGCTCCGCCACACATTCGCCACCAGCCTGGCCAGAAACGGGGCCAGCGGCACAGAGTTGCAGCGACTGCTGGGCCACGAATCGCTGGGCACCACCCAACGCTACGTCGATGCCAGCGCCCGCGAGGTCCGGGCTGCGGCCCGATCGAACGAGGCCTACCTGGCGCTGCGGACCATCGACGTCGAGCGACGGGCGTCCGACGATGGCATGATCGGCGATCGGCCCGCAAAAGACGATCCGACCGGAGCCGGATCGTAGGTCGATCTGGTGGAGGGCGACCGCGATCCCGCCCCCCGAGACCGGCAGGCTGTATCGGGCGGTTCCCGTCAACAGATCGAATACGCTGGACCGTGCTTGTGACACCTCCATTTCACCTGAAATCAGGGAAACGATCGTGTCAACGAGCCCAATAGCATTCCCCGTTCCGGATCGCGGCCGGCAAGCCGAGCCCGGAGCTTCCCCAATTGGCCGGTATCGGTTGATCCCAGGCCCCAGAGACACACGTCGTCCAGCACACGTGAAGGTAGGTTCTTGGCATGGGCCGCAGAATCGAAGTTGAACTGACAAGCGCCAGGGACGATGGATCCTGGACCTGGCGAGCGGCGGGTGCCAAACAGCCGAAGGGCGATGTCGACGCGGCGCTGCTCTACCAGGGAGCCAAGGTCGGCGATGTGGTGAAGGTCGAGGCCGAGTTCCACCTCGACGGGATCGAGGTCACCGAGGTCTTCGCCCCCAAGGCCAAGAAGGAACGCACCGATCTGCTGGAACTGAAGACCCGTCCACTGCGTGACGACGAGCTCGTCACAACCCAACGGGTTGCCAGGGGCGACCGGCGAGGCGGGAGGGGCGAGCGGGGCGACCGCGGCAGATCTCGCGGTCGAGACGACGACCGGGGCCAGCGCCGTGGCGGTGGTGGTGGTGGTGGTGGTGGCGACCGTGAGCGCCACGGTGGTGGCGAACGGCGCGGTCCACGACCGGAGGCGGACCGCAGACCCCGCCCGAAGCGGCTCCGTCCTCGCAGGGTCCATCGCGACGCCATGCTGGCAACGGTGACCGAGGAACACCGGCCGATCGTCGAGCAGGTCATCAAGGACGGCATGCCCGGTGTTCGGGCCGCCATCGAGAAGCAGAACGCCGAGGCCAAGGACGCCGGCAAGCCCGAGATCGACGCAACACCGATCCTGGCCATCGCCGAGCAGAACCTGGGTCGGGCCCGTCTCGCCGAGTGGCGCGATCGGGCCGACGCCGCCCTGGCCGACGCCGAAGAACTCGATATCCGCGACCTTCGCTCCGTTGTGGTCGCCGGCGCCGACGTGGCCAGGGACGACGAGAGTCGGGCCGTGGCGGAGCAGATCAAGGCAGTGCTCGACACCCGCCTGGAGTCGGACCATGCGGCGTGGCTGCAGGACCTGGACAGTGCGGTCACCGAGGGCCGGGTGGTCCGTGGCCTGCGGCTGAGCTCCCGCCCGGTGAAGGCCGGCGCCCCGTTGCCAACCGAGATCGCCAGCAAGCTTGCTCAACAGGCCTCCGAAGCCCTGGCCGCAGATGTGATGCAGGACCGCTGGGCCACCGTGCTCGATGCGCTGGCGTTCTCCCCCGTCCGCGGTGCGGTCACCCCGGCTGGACTTCCCGCCGAGCCCTCCGAGGAACTGCTTGGCGAGGTCCGTCGCCTGTCAGACCGGATCCCGGCCATCGCGGCCCTCTTCGGCATCGACCCGAGCCAGGTTCCCAAGAGCGCCAAGCGTCGCAGGCCGGCCAGACGGGATCAGAAGAACAAGCCGGGGTCCGGAGGCGGCCGTCCTGCGGAGGGGCGAAAGCCCCGAGCGCCGTCGGCCACGAAGGCAAATGCTCGCCCGGTCCCCGGTGCCGAGAAGCCGAAGCCGACCGAGGAGAAGGACCAGGCTCCGGCCGATCGCTCGACTGATGAGCAGAGCGCTCCCGCCGAAGGCGAGCGTAACGGCGCCGTGGGCAGCCAGACCCCCCAGCCGGAGCCGGCGGCCGACAGTGGGACCGAGGGCGACGTCGCCGCCGACGCCCGGATCGAAGCCGAGCCCGAGGCCACCACCGAAGCGGCCGCTGACGACACCCAGACCCTGCCCGAAGCCGAGCCCGAGGCGACCACCGAAGCCGCCGCCGACGACGCCCAGCCCCAGCCCGACCCCTCACCAGCCGCGCCTTCGGCGGCCGGCGCCGATGATGTGTCTGCCGACACCGGCGACAGCGACTCCGGGGCCGGCGACAGCGACTCCGGGGCCGGCGACAGCGACTCCGACACGGTCAGCGAGAGCGATCCCGATCCGGTCGTTGGAGCCAAGGCCGGGGAACCCGCCACCGCCGGCGACTGACCACAGCGACGGTCCGCCCCGGCGTCAGTCGCCCATCACACCGTGCTCGGTGAGGAACTCGTACAAACCGGCGACCAGGTTGTGGTCGGCCAGGTCGGGGAGCGGCACCCAGGCCACGTCGGCGGCATCATCGCCCGCTACTGCGATGGCGAGCTCGTCTGGCCGGCGTCGTGCCGCCTGGAAGTCCATGATCACGTAGTGGTGGTCACCGCTGATGCGCTCCACCCAACCGATGAACCGCCCGCATGAGACCGACAGCCCGGTTTCCTCGAGCACCTCACGCTCGACCGCCGCGGCCAGGGACTCCCCTGGCTCGACCCTGCCGCCGGGGACCGACCACTGGCCGATGGCCGGCCCTCGTCCCCGCTCGATCAGCAGTAGACGGTCACGTTCGACGATCACCGCGCCCACGCAGATCTCGGGTCTCGGATGGTGGGCCGCTGGACGCGCCGACCCGGTGGACCGCCTCGAAATCGAGGCCAGCACCCTCGAGGGCTTGCCGAGAGCGGAGGTCTGACTGCGGCCAAGCCAACGGTCGCACCGCCTCGCCAGAGTCCTAAGCGTCTCCATCGGCTTCGGGGTCACGCAACGATCGGTGCACGGTCAACAACCGGGCCTTGAGCCCGAACGACTCGAAGAAGTTCTTGGTGTCCCTGTCTCCTGGGAGGGCCAGGGAATCGATGCCGATGCAGCCCTCGGCCTCGGCCAACTCGAGCAACAGGGTCATCATCGCCTCGCCGATGCCGGCCTTGCGAGCTTGGGCGTCGACCACGAAGTGATCGAGCCGGGCCAGACGCTGCCCGTCCAGGAGCGTTTCCAGTGCGGCGAGGCCGTAGCCGAAGACCACGTCGGCGTAGCAGCCCACCACCACCAACGACGACCCATCGGCGATGCTTCGTCGCAGCCGCTCGCCGACAGGCGGACCGGCTTCCCGTCGCAGTAGCATGGCGGCCCCCCGCTGGCCGCTGATCTCCACCTGCCGGGCCTGCTCGATGAGTTCGATGGCCTCGATGTCGGCCACGGTCGCGACCCTGGCCGATTCCATCAGCGGGCCAGGCGATCGAGCTTCCCGAGCACCGTCTTGCGGGCCCGGTTCTTTTCCTCGTGGGCCCGGATCCGATCCAGTTGATCCTGGTCGAGCTCGTCGAGCAGGGCAATGATCTCCTTGGCCGTCAGGCCGTCGTAACCGGCGATGGGGAGCTGCCGCCTGGGCGAAGATGACCCGACGCCATCGTCGGCGGTCATCGCAGCTCCGACCGAGGGGGCTTCGGCCGAGCCCGAGTCGTCGAGGTCGACGGAGGCAACGGCCGGTTCCGCGTCCGACGACGCGGTGAGCGCCGGCGGTTGGTCCTCGGGACGGGGCGGCGGCGGAGTTCCCGGTGCTTTGGCCGAAGTGGAACCGCTTGGCGGCGCCAGCCCGATCGATGCACCGATCTCGGTGATCTGCCGGGCCAGCAGGCCGGCGACCCCGCCGGCCAACTGGTTGAACGCCTGTGCCGGCCCACCCCGGTTGACGGCCATCTGGCCGACGACCCTGGCGATCTGAACCTGGCTCCTGCCCCTGCGGACCAGCTTGGGGATGACCTCCTGATACTCGTAGAGCAGACCGACCGGGGCATAGACGAACAGGTCGATCAGCTGGTCGAGCGGGTCCTGGTTCCGGTCCTCTGTCACGATCGCCCGCTATCCGTTGATCGGTTCGCCGCAGTGGGGACAGCGGGGGTCCGGGCCTCGGGCGATCTGGCTGCGGTTGACCAGGAGGAAACAACTCTGGCACACGATCTCTTCACCGCGACCGGGGCTGCTGCTGCTCGGCTTCGCCCCACCGCCGTCCTCGCCGTCCTCCTCGTCGTCGTCGTCTTCCGATGCCGCCAGCCGGTCGCGGAGGATGGCGTCGAGATCGGCTTCGACATCGTCGGGGTCCTCGTCCTCATCTTCGTCTTCGTCGTCCGACACCTTTCGAGCCCGGGGCTTGACAGGCTCCTCCTCGTCGTCCTCCTCCTCGTCGTCCTCGACCGGGTCGACGACGTCGTCGAAGGTCTCCAGATCGTCGTCGATTTCGATGTCATCGTCGAGCTCACCGGCGGCAACGTCTTCGTCGTCGGGTTCGGCGTCGAAATCGTCTTCGTCTTCTTCGACGGTCTCTTCGGTTTCTTCGTCGGTATCGTCAGTCATCGACTATGCCTCGTTGTCGGACCTTGGCGGGAACGGCCGGACTCTAGCCACTTCGGGAACAAGTTCGTTACACCGAGGGAATTCTTTTTCCAATCGGGGCGTCCGGGCACATCATGTCACAATCCACCAGGGGCGCAAGTTGACGCCGAACGGCCCGAATCGGTGGCTGGAACCGACCTGGCCGGATGATGATCACCCCTTGGCGAAGAGCCGCCGAATCTGGGCGACATTGTCGATGTAGGCCCGGGTGTCGTCGAACAGACCTCTTGCGGCGACGGAGCCCTGACCCTGGTAGTAGGCGGCCATCGCCGCCTCCTCGCTGCCGGTGTAACCGATCAGCCACTGCATCAGGCGAGCGCTCATACGGATGTTGTCGTCGGGATCGTTGGGGTCGAGGTCGGCTTTGATCAGTGTGTTGGCGATCCAGGCCGAGGTGGCAGGCATGAGCTGCCCGACCCCGATGGCACCCTTGTTGCTCACCACGTTGGACTGCCAACCGGACTCTCGGTAGGCCATGGCCATCAGAAGGTCCGCAGCGACCCCGTAGTGGGCCGACCATCGCTCGAACGACGGGATGAGCTCCAGACGTTGTGGGTTGGCTCGGAGGCGACCAGGCAGCGAGTTGTAGCCTGCTGCGGGATTGGCCGTGGCCACCGCGGCGCCACCGGGCAAGGTCAGCTTCCCCCCGACCCTGATCAGGTTGGGATTGGTGATGCCGTTCAGCTGGATCAACTCGCCGATCGACACGCCGGCCCGTGCCGCGATGACGCTGAGCGAATCGCCGGATCGGATCTCATAGTACGAGGGCTCGGCCCGGGGGATCGTCAGTCGCTGGCCGATCCGGATCAGGTGGAGATCGGAGATCCCGTTGGCAGACGCCAGTTCCGCGGTCGCAACCCCGTGGTCGCGAGCCACCACCGACAACGAATCGCCGGGTTTGACCACATATTCCTCGGCCGCGGCCGGGGCGGCGATGGCGAACAGTAGCGACGCGGTGAGGGCGACGCCGATCAACCGGCGATGTCCGCCACGACCCGGCCGGCCTGTGGACGGACCCCACCCCGAACGGCGCTCCTGCAGAGCTTGCCGGCGGGCCAGTGTTCGGAGGTGGGCCGGCCCGAGGAAACGGACTCGTTGCGACGGCAAAGGAACAATGGAATGTGACATGGCCATCACGGCTCTCCTGACAAAAAGACTGGACCTGCAGTAGGCCCTCGGCCCCGACAAAATCTAGACAGCGCTACCTGTCCGCTTCGCTTCTGCCCGTCTTTCTGCTTCCAACCGCTCGAGCTCCGCCTCAGATGAGTGGTTGACGAACGACATCATAGCCGCAATCGCCCGATGACCTGCTTGATTCTCGATGAGTTTGTGCATCTGCTGGACCACCGAGCGATATGCGGGGTGCCCCTGGGGGGTGCTGCGCAGCTCGATGGTGTGCATTGCCGACCGGGCGTTGAGGTTGAGGTTGAACCGGACACGGTAGGCCAGGCTCACCGCATAGGAGGCCTGAGGCTCGAAGCCACCGGCCCGCAACGCCTCGTGGAGCTCGGCTGCCCGATCCATGGCCTCGTCGAACTCCGAAGCCACACCGGCCTCATCGATCAACGGTGACCGGGTGTAGCCGTGATACGGGTTGAGCTTCTGCCACTCCACGGTCAGCATCCTGTGGCGCTGCAGATCCCGGAAGGCGCCGTAGTCGGCGAGGATGTCGAATCGGTAGAACGGTCGCTCCAGGGCCCGGCCGGGTCGATGTCGGCGGTTCTGGCGATCGCCGGTGTATGCCCGCATCACCGTGAGCCGCTCCTCGACCGGCATGGCCCTCACGTTTCGTTCGATGGTCGCCTCGGACAGGTTGGTGTAGGGGTACAGCATCGACGCCACCAGTTTGACCTCGGCGTCGGGATCGAAGTCGATCAGTTCAACCCGTTCCTCGTCGTCGTGGACCTCGACCTCTCCCAGCAGCTCCGCAGCCACTGCCTCCATCGCCGCACGATTGTGCTCCAGGTAGTCGCTCGTCACCTGGCCCCGGTCCGCCAGGTCGACCCGCTTGACGAATGACGGGATCACCTTGCGCAACTCGGCCAGCATCATGTCGGCGTACTGTCGTGCTTCGGGGAGCGGATCGGCTCGCATCCGCACCAGGAGTTGTTCATAGGCCTGACCGGTGCCGTAGATGCCGACGTTCGACTGGGCGGCGGCCGGCAGCACCCCCCGAACCGCGTCGAGCGCCTTGGCCTTGACCGCCATCCGGTAGATGAAATCGCTGTCGCCCTGGTTCTTCGGCGTCGCCTGCCGAACGTGATCGGCCACGACGGGTGTCAGCCTGGCGTAGGTGTCGAACAGTCGGTCCATGTCCCCGATGTAGCGGGTCCCCAACGAGGAGCCGAGCACGTCGGGGTCGCGATAATACCGATAGCGGCCGCTGGGCCGTGAGTCGTAGGCGATGTACCGGGTCGACTGCTCGAGGTAGGCGGCAAGGCGACCCCACTCGAGGATCTTGGTCAACAGGTTCGATGCCTGCTCGCAGGCGAGGTGGATGCCGCCGAGCTGGGCAACCGAATCGTCGCCGTATTCGAAGAAGATGCGCTCGTAGAGGTCTTCGGCCCGTTGCAGACCGACGGTGGCATCGATCGATGCGTCACCCTCGATGTCGAGCTCGCCGACGAACTCGTCGAGAAACAATCGCCGGAGGCTTTTCGGCGATCTGGAGTACCGGGCGAACAGCGCGCCCTTCACCACTTCCGGCAGGTTCACAAGGGCGAAGACCGGAAGATCCAGGTTCGTGAAGTACCGGCGGAGGACGTCCTTTTCCTGCTCGGTGAACTCCTCGACAAGATACGCGCTCACGGCGAGAGAGGTTAGGGCCAGTTGGGCCGGTTTTCGCGGATCAAGCGAAGAAGCCTGCCGGATGATGAACAATCATCAACCGACGGTTGCGCCCTTGGCGTCGGCTCGCAGCCGTGCTGCCGGTGGTCTGGCGGACCCCGCTCGTTCATGCCACGACGGTCAAAGCGTCGGCGATGACCTCGACCCGGACCACCCGGAATCGGCCCCTGTCGACGCCATCGAGCCGTATCGACTGGGCCCGGACGAAGTCGGCCTCCCAGGTGGCGGCTCGCCCCGCCCGCAGGTCGGGGTGGGGCAGGTGCGAGCCGGAGCGGGCCCGACGGGAGGCCTCACGACGGTCACCGAACCGGATTCGGCCCTCGATGGTGTCGACGACGCCGTCGTTGGGGTGGGCACGGAGCCCCAGCCGGAGGTCGCCGAGCCAGGCCGCGTTCATCACCACCGCGCTGAACGGCAGGCGGTGCCCGAGGAGGCGCCCGACCATGCCGATGGACCGGCCCGGGGGCTGGGCCGTGAGGTGGGCCACGAACGGCAATGGTGGTCCCAGAGGTCGTTCGTCGCCCTGGCCCAGCCGAGCCATGACGAGATCGATCGGGTAGGCGATGCGTTCGGTCGGTGGTCGTATGCCGGACACACCGATCGTGCGAAGCAGATCTCCTCCGGTGACCCTGGCCACCAGAGCCGATCCCCGTTGGAGGGCATCGGCCGCCATGGCCGCCAACTCGGCATCACCGCCGGCGACGGCGTCCGGTGAAGGGTCGACGGCTGGCTGACCCCAGCTACGGCCCTTCTCGATGGTCAAGGCCCGAAATCCCATTCCGACCTCTCCGGTCCGTCCGGCCCTGCTGCTTGATCCACCATGGACGAGGCGGTGCCGGAGGATTCGGGACCGACTGTCGGATCGACGCCGGACGGGGCCACGTTCGAGGGTTCGGAGCCGGCCGTCGGATCCACGATCGAGGAGGCGGCCACCAGATCGCGGTAGACCGCATCGGCTCCGGAGCGGGCCGCGGCACCGGTCGCGGTCGAGGGTGCGAGCTTGGCCAACTGTCGCAACAGGTCTATCAGTTGTTTCGCAGTCCGCACGAAATCGCCGGCCGTGAACTCCTCATCGGCCAAGACGTCGTCCAGTCCCCCACCGGAAGCCCATCCGTGGGCGACGGCCATGAAACCGGGGTCGGGCTCCCTGGTCAACGGGAGGCGAAGCTCGCTCTCGTCACTGTTGAGGTCGAGGTGGCGGGCCTGAACCCGACGGAACCTTCGTCGCAGGTCGTTGGACGGGTACCACGGCTCCAGCCGGGCCCCGGTGCTGCGCCGCTCCTCGTAGACGAACGACGACGCCAGCGCCACCAACTCCGGCGGCCCGAGATCGTCGAACAGGCCGTCCTCCAGCACCTCGACCAGGAAAAGGTCGCTCTCGTGGTAGAGGCGGGCCAGCCGCTGGCCGCTGCCGGTCAACTCCCAGTCGATGAGGTGACCTCGGCGTTGCAGGAGCTCGATGACCCGGTCGAACTGGGCGCCCAGCGAATCGGCCCTGGCCGCAGCCGCGCCCCTGGCCCGCTCCAGATCCCGTTCGATCTTGTCCAGTTTTCGGAGGCCTTTCACCGCCCCGGGCTCGAGCTGGGTCCTGGCCATCACCTCGCCGCCGGGGCCCAGTGACCTGCGGTTCTTCGGTGCCGCCAGCCTCGTTCTGGCCAGCAGCTGACCGACTTCGTACACGAAACTCACACTGTTCGGGAGGTAGGGATCCGGCAATACGATCTCACCGGCACGCTTGGGGGGCGCCAACAGGTCGTTCGGTGTCAGCTCGTACACCTCCCCGTCGCGGTCGGTGGCCTTGACCCGGATTCGTCCTCCCCGACGGAACGCAACGGCCAGGACCACCACCGGCGACGGTGCGTCGGCTGTCTCGATCTCGAGGACGTCACCGGGAGCGACCCGGCTCATGGCGAAGGCGATGGCCTGCTCGTCCCGCTCTGCGACGTCGGGGGTCCTGGCTGCGGCCCGAAGCTCCTCGACCGCCCCGAACTCCCGCTCCAGTCGACCCTCGAGCTGGCTCCGCCGGTTGAGCAGCTTCTCGACCCGCTGCTCGGTCAGCACCACCCCGGAGTCGACTCGGAACTGGGCGAAGGACAGGTTCAGCAGCTGTCTGGCCCGCTCCGGCTGGTACCTGCGAACCAGGTTGGCCGCCATGTTGTAGGTGGGCCGAAACGAGGATGTGAGCACGAATCGGCGACTCGAGGCCAGATCGGCGACCTGCTCGAACCGCACGAACGGCGACCACAACACGAGGGCCTCGCCGTGGGTGTCGATACCACGCCTCCCCGCTCGGCCCGTCAGCTGGGTGTACTGGGCCGGGGTCAGGAACTCGTGATGTTCTCCGGTGAACTTCGTCAGCTTCTCCAACACCACGGTCCTGGCCGGCATGTTGATACCGAGGGCCAGGGTCTCGGTGGCGAAGACGACCTTGATGAGTCCCCGCACGAAACAGGCCTCGACCGCCTCCTTGAACGGAGGCACCATACCGGCGTGATGGGCGGCGACCCCGGCCATCAGGCCGGCCCTGAACCGCTGGAACTGCAACACGTCGAGATCGCTGTCATCGAGCACCCGGACGTGATCGGCCACGATCTGGGAGATCCGTCGGCGCTCAGCGTTCGACGTCAGTCGGATACCGGCGTCGACAACCGCCTGCGCGGCATCGTCGCAGGCCGCTCGGGAGAAGATGAAGTGGATGGCCGGCAGCAGATCACGGTGATCGAGCAGCTGCACGATGTCGACCCGATCCGGGGTCCGCCACTTGCGTCGCTCCTTGGAGCCACCCCGTCCGTTTCGGCCGCCGCCTCGAGTCCTCCCTCGGCCCCCGCCCGAACCCCGGAGGTCGTTGTCGTAGCGGGCGCCCTTGGGGTTGGGACGGGTGCCCTGCAGGGTCTTGATGACATGGAGATGGTTCCCACCCCGCTCCCCGACCACATAGCGGTTCGTCAGCTCCACCGGCCGCCTGGCCTCGACCACGAGGCTGGTCGGACCTCGAACGGTCTCGATCCATCGTGCGAGCTCATCGGCGTTCGAGACCGTTGCCGACAGACAGACCAGCTGAACCGATCGACGGAGGTGGATGATCACCTCTTCCCAGACCGGTCCCCGGTAGGCGTCCTGAAGGTAGTGGACCTCGTCGAGGACCACGGTCTGCAGCCCATCGAGCGTCGTACCGGAATAGAGCATGTTGCGCAACACCTCGGTGGTCATGACCACCGCCGGGGCATCGCCGTTGATGTTGTTGTCGCCGGTCAAAAGGCCGACGTTGTCCGTGCCGTGGTCGGCCACCAGGTCGTGGTACTTCTGGTTCGACAACGCCTTGATCGGCGTGGTGTAGAAGACCCGTTGGCCGGCGGCCAGCCCCACCTCCACCGCATAGTCTGCGACCAGGGTCTTGCCGGCTCCAGTCGGCGCGGCGACGATGACATTCGATCCATCGTCGACGGCATCGAACGCCTTGACCTGGAAGTCGTCGGGCTCGAACCCGATCCGGTCCAGAAACGACTGGCGGATCGACGGGGGGTCAGCTGGCACCGATCAGGCCCGATCCCCACGATTCGACGGTGGACGGGTCGGCATTCAGCTCGATCCGATGGTGGCCGTTGCCGGCGCCTGACCATCGTCTTTCTTGATGCGACGTCCGACGATGATCGAGATCTCGTAGAAGAGGTACATCGGAATCGAGATCACGCCCAACATGAACGGATCGCCGGTCGGGGTGATGACCGCTCCCAGAATCACCACCGCAACGGCGGCGATCCGGCGGTTGCCGGCCAGGGTCTCGGTCTTCACCAAGCCGATCTTCTGCAGGAAGATCAACACCAGCGGCAGCTCGGCCGCCACCCCGAAGGCGAAGAGCATCTTGACGAAGAATCCGAGGTACTCCCGGGGAGTGAAAAGCGGGGTGAAGCTGTCCGGGCCGAAGCTCAACAACACGGTGAGCGCTTTTGGCATCAGCAGGTACGCAACCGTCATGCCGAGCGCCAGCAGCAGCACCGAAACGGCGACGAACGGGATCAGCGCCTGCTTCTCGTGGGGATAGAGCCCCGGCATGACGAACCGACCCATCTGGTAGAGAACGATCGGGGTTGCCACGATGAGTCCACCGTAGCCAGCCATGGTGAGCATGACCCCGAACGCCTCGAGGGGGGCGGTGACCAGCAGCTCACACTTGCGATCGGCCGCTTCCTGGAACTCGCAGTAGGGTTCCTGGAGCGTGCTGAAGATCCGGTCGTTGAAAGCGTAGACCACGATCGCTCCGACGATCACCGCCAGCACAGATCGGATCAATCGTTTTCTGAGTTCGGTGAGATGGCCGACGAGGGTCATCTCGGCGACCGGATCCTCCGGCTTCTTGGACCGCCTCCACGGGATTTTCACGCCCGCCCCTCGGACCACGATTCCTCCTCACCCTCCGGGGAACTCGGCCCGACGCCGTTTCCGATGTCGGCGTCGGCGCCGGTCGAGGCGACGGTGGCAGCCGCCGTTCCGGCGTCGCGTCCCGATCGCCCGTCGGACGCCGTGTCGTGTCCCGCCCCCGTGGCGCTGTCGTGCTCTGTCCCGGCCGCCTCCGATGTATCGTGCTCTGTCCCGGCCGCGGCCGCTGCGGCCTGCTCTGTCCCGGCCATCTTCGATGTGTCGTGCTCTGTCCCGGCCGCCTCCGATATGTCGTGCTCTGTCCCGGCCGCCGCCGCTGCGGCCTGCTCTGTCCCGGCCGCCTCCGATGTGTCGTGCTCTGTCCCGGCCGCCGCCGCTGCGGCCTGGCCTGTCCCCGATTCGACGTCGGGCCGAGGAGCGGAACCGGCATCGGGTCCAACGTCGGCCTCGGCCTCGGTGTCGGGTGGGGGGCGGCGGTTGATGGCCCCGGCAGCCCTGGCGGCCGACGCCGGGTCCAGTGGCGGGGTCGAGCTGCCGTTTCCCGTGACAGCCGTCCCGCCGGCGCCATCGGCCGACTCGGCGTCGGCACCATCGGTTGGCTCGGCTTCGACATCCTCGGCCCGCTCGGCCGGGCCTGTCGGCGGCGTCACCGCTGTTCTGGGCTTCGGTTTCGGTTTCGGTGCGTTGTCCGATGGGCCGGCCGATGCGGCCCAGGCGTTGGGATCAACCGCTCGATCGATCTCGTCGAGCCCAGCCATGAACTCCGATCGCAGGCTGTCGGTCATGCCTCGAACCTGGGCGACCGCGGAGCCGATTCGCCTTATCAGGCTCGGTAGCTGCTCCGGACCGACAGCGATCAACAGAACCAGCGCAATGACGATTATCTCGCCGGGTCCGACGTTGAACACGTCAACAGCGTACCGCCGTCGGCCTGCTCCCTAAGGACCCCGGCTTGGCAATCACGAAAGTTTCAGATCGGGTCAGCCGCACCGGTTCCCGCCGATTTCGGCGTCGAAACCGGAATCCGCTTCGCCGTATGCGGACTCGAAGGTACCCGAAGCGAGCCCGACAACCTGCTCCGCAGGGTCCAGCTCAACCGTTGATGAATTCGGCGAGGGCCGCACTCAGCTTCGTGTCGTCGTGCATGAGGTGGTGGAAGTCCAGCAGATCGTCGTGGTTTATCGGTTCACCGGAATGGGCCTCATTGAGCTCGGCCGGCAGGCGCCATGTCGTGAACGACACCCCCGATGCGACGAGCAGATCGATGGTCCGGGTTTCGGCCGGCTTGACAACGGTCATGCGGCAGTGCGGGCAACGGAACGAGTAGGTCCCCTGATTGTTGTCGTCGCAGATGCGTACGTGAACGTCCTGGGTCGTGAGTTCGACATCACCGCAGTCCGAACAGCTGGCACGAATCGTTGCCATGGTGGTGAACTTCCTCCTGCCTAGCAGATACTCGGCTTCGATGGTGTGGCCCTCTTTGATTCGGCAGGGACTCTCCGGCTCTTGAGCGGATACGGCCAACAGGACCGAATTGGGGCTCAAACGGGGCGCCGACCAACACTCCCCGTGAGTCACAACCGCTCTCCGCCGCAGATGGTGGGGGGCCATGGGCCCAAGGCCCCGGTCGCACTGTCAACGACCGTCAGCCCCGGAAATGGGAAAAAGGTGCTCGAACAGGGCCCGAGCGGGCAGGATGAGCGGGTGAGTCCACGACTACCCGCTCTCCAGAACCCACCGCTGGGATTCGGCCACCGGGGGGCCAAGGCCCGGGCGCCCGAGAACACCATGGAAAGCTTCGAGCTGGCCATCGAGCTCGGCGCCACGGGCATCGAGAGCGACGTCTGGCTGACCGCCGACGGCATTCCGGTGCTGGATCACGACGGACGATTCGGCTCACGGCTTCGGCGACGCCTCATCGCCGAGACACCCCGAGACCAGCTGCCCGAGCACATCCCGACCCTCACCGACCTCCACCGGATCGTCGGTCCGGCGTTCCCGATATCGCTCGACATCAAGGATCCGGCGGCGTTCGGACCGGTCATCGAGGCCGCCCGCCGGTTCGACGACGGGGCCGAAACAAAGCTGTGGTTGTGCCACCCCGACCTCGCGTTGCTCACCGCCTGGCGGCCGAAGACCGAGGCGACGCTGATCAACTCGATCCGGCTCAAGCACCTGTCGAACGGGCTGGAGCGGCGGGCCGCCGAGCTCGAACAACGGGGCATCGACGGACTGAACCTGCCCCACGGCGAGTGGTCAGGCGGGCGGGTGACCCTACTCCACCGCTTCGGGCTCCTGGCCCTGGCCTGGGGGGTCGAGTACGAGCGGGAGGCGGCCGAGGTGGTCGATGCCGGCATCGATGCCGTCTATTCGGATCACGTCGACCGGATGATGGCGGTGATCAACGAGTACTACCCGGACGACGGGGAGATCGTGGCGCCCTGAATCCTACGAACGGGGGGCGCGGCTGTTCGCCGAAGTGTTTTACAGGGAACCCAGGCGGTTGAGGGGCCAGAACAGGAAAAACGCTCGACCGACCACACGATCCTGAGAGATCGGGCCGGTCTCGAACCTGGAATCGAGCGAGAGCTCCCGGTTGTCCCCCATGACGAACACATGCCCGTCCGGCACCACCTCCGGTCCGAAGTCGCTGGTCACGACCCCTTCGTCGAGATAGGGCTCGGACAGTTCGCGATCGTCGATGAACACCTTGTTGTCGGCAATGGTGATCGTCTCCCCCTCGAGTGCGATCACTCGCTTGATGACGTCGCGGGGCAGCTCGGGATTTCTGGCGATCTCGTCGTCGGTACGGCGGAAGACGATCACATCCCCTCGATTGATGTCGTGCAGTCGGTAGCTGACCTTGTTGACCAGGACCCGGTCCCGGACGAGCAGCGTCGACTCCATGGAAGGTGAGGGGATCCAGAATGCCTGCAGGAGAACCGCCCGCAGTATCAGCGCCAGCAGCACCGCCCCGACCAGCACAACGGCCCACTCGATGGCATTGCGTCTGGCGCTGCCCGATTCCTGGGGCTCATCCTCGTCATGATCGAGAAGATCGACGTCGTCGTCGTATTCGTCGTCGTACTCGTCGTCGTATTCGTCGTCGTATTCGTCGTCGAACCTGCCTTCGCCGAAGTCCTCGACGTAGCCGCTGTCGCCGACGAAGCCGAAGTCCTCGATGTAACCGTTGTCGCCGACATGGCCGCTGTCGCCGAGGGTGTCACTCAGATCGGCTGCGCCGACCACGTCAGCGCCTGCCGGGTCGTAGGCGCCAAGGCTGGGTGAGGTCCAACGTCCGGTACTCAACCTGACCGTATCGGCCCCGTCGGTTTGCCCGGTCGGCGGGGGCCACGGTCCATCGGGCTCGGGATCGGCGGACAGGCCGTAGGACCATTTGTCATCAGGTTCGGTAACCACTTGGCACAAGGCTAGCCGCCGGCCGGGGCGATAGGCCTCCAACATCCATCTCGAACCGGGCAGCGGCCGATCCCGGGCGTCCCCTGCGGCCCGACGGCCACCCCGGTCAGCGTCGGCCGTCAGCCATAGCGAGCCAGGATTCTTGCCGCCGTACGGCGAGCCAGCCGATCGGCTTCGGGGAGCCCGCTCGCTTCGACAACCGTCGCCGACGGGCCGAGCCGGACCAGCAGGCGCTCCAGCCAGGGGACGGCGGTGATCACCAGCGTGGCCCGGATCCGCCCACCGGCGGTTTCCGAGACATCCTCACACGGGTAGGAATCGACCACCCATGAGGCCTCGGGATCGAACTCGAGCGTCACTCTGGGGTCGGTTTCCAAGGGGTGGAAGATACCGCGGCCCTCCTCACCGTCGTCCGGCCGCACCGCCGCCGGGCGGTCCAGCTCGACGATGCTTTCGATGCGATCGACCCGGAAGATCCGCTCCCCATCGGCCTGGTGGCACCAGGCGTGCACGTACCAGTTGCCGGCATCTGCGAATACCCTCCACGGGGCGATGGCCCGGACCGAGTGGGTGTCGCGATTGTAGGAGTAGTACGACATCTCGACCTCCTTGCCGGCGCCGGCCGCGGTGCGGAGCTGGTCGAGGAACTTGCCCTCCGCCGCACCGAGGTGAACATCGACCTTGGTCCCGGCTTCGTCTTCGGACAGCCCCAGTGCGACCCCGAGCTTGGACAGGGCCCGGGCCAGGGCACCGTCGGGGTCGGTGCCGGGGACAGACAGCAGACCGTCTGATGAGGCCAGCAGGGCAAGGCCCTGACCGGGGGTGAGCCGCAGCGGCCGGGAGAAGAAGTCGGCCAGTCGGATCGTGACCCGGCCCTCGTCGTCGATCTGCACGTCGACCAGGGCATCCGGTGAGTACGGTGGGAGCCCGACCATGTAGACCACGCCGAGATCGGCCAGGAGCTCCTCCTCGGTCAAGCCGAATCGAACCGCCACGTCGGCCACCAGTTCTCCGGGGTTGGCAACGATCCAGGGAACGATGGCCAGCACACGTCGCATTCGGTCCGCTGCGGTCGTCCGGCTCATGCGCTCACCCCACCGACAAGGCTTGTCTCGGCCAGGCGAGACTCGCCGCGTCCCGGTGGCGGCACATCACCGGGCTCATGAACGGTCGACCGCCGCGGTCTCGAACGAGGCCAGCCAGTCGACGATGTCCGTCCGCCAGTCGGCAGGCTCCAGTATTTCGGCATGGTCGAGGAAGCCCAAAACGAACGATCGGAAGGCATCGTGGTTTGCAACCGGGACGGTGAACACCACCGAACCGTCCGCCCTGGGCTCGGCCTCGACCTCGGGGCCGAGCTGTTTCACCGCGGACTCCACTCTCGGTTCGTCGACCAGCAGCCGAGCCGGGATCGGTGCCTCGGCCCCCAGCTCCCAGGCCTTGCGAGGTCCATCGGTCCGGGTTTCCGGCGGTCTGGCCTCCGCAGGCTGCTCGGTGGTCTCCACCGTGCCGTCGATCCTGTCGAGGCGGAAGTTCCGCTCCCCCTGCCGGGCCCGGTCGTAGCCGGTGAGGTACCAACGGCCGCGGTGGAAGTCGAGCCGCCACGGTTCGACGGCCCGCTGTTCACCTCGATAGGCGAAGGCGATCGTGCGTTTCTCGGAGATGGCCTGGAAGATCGGCACCAGCGAAGGGTCGCCCGGCAGGCTGGCCACGACATCCTTCACCACCCCGGGGTCGCCCTGGTTATGGCCGCTCACCGATTCGATTGCACCGGTTCCCCCCAGCTTCCACAGCGCCTCCTGGTCGCCAAGCCCCTCCAACCGAACCGTCAACGACGCCAGATGCAGCGCCGCCAGCTCGTCGGGGGCGAGCCCGGGATCGGGAAGGTAGTAATCGGCAGCGGCGATTCGATAGCCGTCCACCGGTGGATCGGTGGCCGGTACCCGCTCGACCCGCAACGGTATGCCCAGGACCCGAAGATCCTCCTTGTCGCGCTCGAACGTTCGATGGAAGGCGGCGCCCGGCGGCGGGTAGCCGTCGACCTTCTGCCTCAGCTCCTCTGCCGACAGCGGCCGAGGCGTGTCGAGCAGCACTGCGGTGAGGTTCAGCAGCCGTTCGAGCTTGTTCACTGGTCCGACTACAGCGTCTCGATCAGTTTGGCCACCCGCTCGTCCTCGCTCTTGAACGGATCCTTGCACAGCACCGTGCGCTGGGCCTGGTCGTTGAGCTTGAGGTGCACCCAATCCACGGTGTAGTCCCGCTTCTTCTCCTTGGCCCTGCGGATGAAGTCGCCCCGGAGTTTCGCCCTCGTGGTCTGGGGCGGGGTGTCGATGGCATCGTTCATCTGACTGTCGACCAAGGTCCGCTCCGCCAACCCCCGGTCCTGGATCTTGTAGAACAGGCCCTGGCTACGGCGGATGTCGTGGTACTGCAGGTCGAGAAGCGACACCCGGGGATGGTTGAGCGGCAGATCGTGTTTGGCCCGATAGGCCTCGATCAGGTTGTACTTGATCACCCAGTCCAGTTCCGTGCCGAGCTTGAACGGGTCGCTCTCGAGGTGGGTCATCACATGCTCCCACATACGCAGCGCCCGCAGCTCGTCGTCGGGAAAGCCGTGGGTCTCCTCGTAGCGCAGTGCTCGATTGAGGTACTCGCTCTGGATCTCGATCGCCGAGGCCTCCCGACCGTTTGCCAGGCGGACCCGTCGGCTGAGCGTGAGGTCGTGGCTGATCTCCCGAATGGCTCGGATCGGGTTCTCCAACGTGAGATCCCGCAGGATGCACGACGGATCCTCGACCATGCGCAGCAACACCGCCATCGCCCCCATCTTGAGGAACGTGGTGTACTCGCTCATGTTGGAATCGCCGACGATCACATGCAGCCGGCGATAGTGCTCGGCGTCGGCGTGCGGTTCGTCCCTGGTGTTGATGATGGGACGGGATCGGGTGGTGGCCGACGACACGCCTTCCCAGATGTGCTCGGCCCGCTGGCTGACGGCGAACATCGAGCCCCGGGCGGTTTGCAGGACCTTGCCCGCGCCGGCGTAGATCTGGCGGCTGACCAGGAACGGGATCAGCACCTCGCCGTAGTGGCTCAGATCGTCGTTGCGGGTTGTGAGATAGTTCTCGTGGCAGCCGTAGGAGTTGCCCGCGGAGTCGGTGTTGTTCTTGAACAGGTGCACGGTTCCCCGGATGCCCTCGTCCTGGAGACGTTCCTCCGCCGAATCGAGGAGCTGTTCCAGAATCCGCTCGCCCGCCTTGTCGTGGATGACGACCTCATCGATCGAATCGCATTCGGCGGTGGCGTACTCGGGATGGGAGCCGACGTCGAGGTAGAGGCGGGCACCGTTGACCAGGAACACATTCGACGACCGGCCCCACGAGACAACCCTGCGGAACAGGTAGCGGGCCACCTCGTCCGGGCTCAACCGCCGCTGTCCCCGCAGCGTGCAGGTGACCCCGTATTCGGTCTCTATTCCGTAGATGCGGCGTGAGTGCACGTCTCAAACCTAGCCGTAGTTGGCCCGTGACGAGCAGCCGGGAACCCAGTTATTTGCCCCCCGACCGCCCTGGCCGACAAGCTGAACTACTCCAGCAGATCGGCGATTTCGTCGTTCTCCAGCCGCCGGAAGCAGCGACCACGGTCGGCCCGCTCGAGGATGCCGACCTCCAATTCCTCCGGCGTCAGGGTCCGTTCGTCGCCGGCCAGCGCCGCGACCGCGGCCTTGAGCGCCCCTGGGGCGTCGAGGCTGTCGTTGTAGCTGGCCCGCAACCGCTCCCTGATCGACTCCGCCTCCCCGCCGAGCACGGCGAACCCGTCTTCGTCGGTGACCGAACCGTCGTAACGGATGTGGAACATCCGGTCCCCGTCGCGCTGGTAGCCCACGGCGGCAACCAGGATCTCCACTTCGAGCGGCTTGGTCTCGTGGGTGAAGACCTGACCCAACATCTGGGCGTACTGGTTGGCCAGCGCCTGGGGGTCGACATCGTCGCGAGAGTAGGTGAAGCCCTTGATGTCCGCGTGACGGATCCCGGCGATCCGGAGCTGGTCGTATTCGTTGTATCGACCGACGCCGGCGAAGGCGATGCGGTCGTAGATCTCGGAGACCTTGCGAAGGTTGCGGGAAGGATTCTCAGCGCACAGCAGGACGCCCTCGTCGAACTCGACCGCGGCAAGGCTCCGGCCCCGGGCGATCCCCTTCTGGGCGAAGTCGGCCCGATCCTTCATGATCTGCTCGGGCGCTACGTAGAACGGCATGTTCATGGTGTTCAGTCCCCCTCGGTGAATTCGGCCAGGACACGCTCGAAACGCTCGGCGATATCCGACTCCCCGAGTTCGGCATACCCGTCTGCGGTGATGACGGCGACGATGGGGTAGATCCCCCGCATGCTGTCCGGGCCGCCGGTTGCCGAGTCGTCATCGGCGGCGGTGAACAGTGCCCGGATCATCAAGTCGATGGCCTCGTCGTGGGTGTTGTCGTCGTGGTGACCCAGCTTGATGACCGTCCTGGCGAACAGGCTGCCGGATCCTGATGCCACGAAGTTGTCCTCTTCGTAGCGACCGCCGGTGACGTCGTAGGCGAACAGTCGCCCGAAGCCCCGGCGCCGGTCGTAGCCGGCGAACAACGGCACCACCACCATGCCTTGCATTGCCGCAGGCAGGTGCTGTCGTACCATCTGCGACAGCTGGTTCGCCTTGCCCTCCAGAGACAGCGGGCGACCTTCGACCTTCTCGTAGTGCTCCAACTGGAGTTGGAACATCTTGACCATCTCGAGCGCCGGGCCGGCCGCACCGGCGATGGCCACACCGGACCAACGGTCGGCAGGGAAGACCTTGTTCATGTTGCGGTGACTGATCAGGTTCCCCGAGGTGGCTCGACGGTCTCCTGCGATGACCACCCCATCGGCGAAGGTGGCGGCCACCACGGTGGTTCCCTGCGTTATCTCGGGGAAGTCGGTCGGTGCGCTTTGGCGGTGGTCGGTCAGCCGATAGTCGGGGGCGTGGCCGAGTTGGCGGAGCAGCCCGGCGAAGCTCGGGCCCGGATCACCGGTCGGATCGTAGTTGGCAAAGGTCATACTGGGGGCGAGTCTAGGCCGTTCGGCGCTCCGCTGGTCACTCGCCGAGCCCACACTTTGCCGCGACGCAATACGACTGGGCCATCCGCCACCACTCTGGCGCCGAGGATGCCCCGGCGCCGACGATTCGAACCCGTCCCAACCCACAGGGTCGTTGGCCGAACCCGCCCGGGCTCGGCAACGCCGAACCCGCGCAACCCGACAGGGTCGCCGCCGCCGCTCGAACCCCGGCCCGGGTTCGGCAACGCCGAACCCGTCGCAACCCGACAGGGTCGCCGCCGCCGGCTCGAACCCCGGCCCGGGTTCGGCAACGCCGAACCCGTCGCAACCCGCAGGGTCGCCGCCGCCGGCTCGAACCCCGGCCCGGGTTCGGCAACGCCGAACCCGTCGCAACCCGCAGGGTCGCCGCTGGACTCGAACCCCGGCCCGGGTTCGGCAACGCCGAACCCGTCGCAACCCGCAGGGTCGCCGCCGCCGGCTCGAACCCCGGCCCGGGTTCGGCAACGCCGAACCCGTCGCAACCCGAAGGGTTGCCCTCTACTGACCGCCCTTTTGGATGTAGCTCTTGACGAAGTCCTCGGCGTTGGTCTCCAACACGTCGTCGATCTCGTCCAAGAGATCATCCAGTTCAGCCTTCAAGGCTTCCCCGGACTCGCTGGTTGCCGGTGCCTCCTCGGCCACGTCATCCTGCGGCTTCGGAGCGGTCTTCTTTATTTGCTCACGTTCAGCCATCTCGTCCTCCTGATCACCGGCCCGCTCGGGGGCCACTTGCCTAGGCTCCGAGCTTGTCCAGCAATTCGGTCACATTGTCGCTTTCGTCCAGAATACTGCCGACGTGTTCGAGAGTACCGCGTCCTGGCTCGAGCATGGGAACTCTGCGCAACGGATCGTCGCCGACGTCGAACACGATGGAGTCCCAGTTGGCGGCCACGATGCTGTCGGCGAACTTCTGCAGGCACCGGCCCCGGAAGTAGGCCCGGGTGTCGGTCGGCGGTTCGGTGACCGCCTTCGTGGCGTCGACATCGTCGACCAAGGTCTCCAGCCCGGCCCGGGCGGCCAGGGACTTCGAGGGCCGCAGATCATGGTACTGCAGATCGAGGGCCCGGAGCCGGGGATCCTCCCAATCACAATCGTGACGCTCCATGAAACCCTCGAGCAGCCGCTTCTTCGCCACCCAGTCGATGGAGCCGGCGAGCGAATCGGGGTTGGTCTCCAGGCCGTGGAGCGTTTGCTCCCACCGCTCGAAGACCATCTTGCCCGCATCTTCGCCGACCGCTTCCAGGCCGAAGCGGTCGGCCCAGGTCCGGGCCTGGTTGAACAGGTCCCACTGGATCTCGATGGGGGTCGCCGACGTGCCATCCGCCAGTTCGAGCGGCTTGGCCAGCGTCAGGTCGTGGCTGACGGCGTGCATGGCCGCCACCGGGCTCTCCAGGAGAATCGGCTTCTCGTATGCCCCGTCCTCCAGCATGGCGAAGATGATGGCCGAGGTACCGACCTTCATCATCGTGGAGACCTGGGCCATGTTGGCGTCGCCGACGATCACGTGGAGCCGCCGGTACTTCTGGGAATCGGCGTGGGGTTCGTCGCGAGTGTTGACGATCGGCCGTTTCAGGGTGGTCTCGAGCCCGACCTCCTCCTCGAAGTGCTCGGCCCGCTGGGTCAACTGGTACGGAACGTCACGGCGGGTCACGCCCGGCAGTTCCGAGCCGACCTTGCCGGAACCGGTGTAGATCTGCCGGGTGACGAAGTGGGTGGTTGCGGCGTTGATGATCTGGCCGAAGGGCAGGTTCCGGTCGAGCAGGTAGTTCTCGTGGCACCCGTAGGCGTTGCCCTTGCGATCGGAGTTGTCCTTGTAGATCACGATTTCCTGATCGCCGGGCAGGACGTCGGCTGCGGCGGCCATCGAGTCGATGAGGATCAGCTCGGCGGCACGATCGAACAGCACGATCGACAGGGCGTCACGGCACTCGGGCGTCGACAGCTCCGGGTGGGCGTGATCGACGTAGTACCGAGCGCCGTTGGTGAGCACCGCATTGACGAGATGGGTCTCCACCTCAGGCGGCATCGAGAACTCGGGAGCCATCAGGTCCCTGGCGTCGGCACCGGGCATCTCGTCGATGAAGTCCCAGGCGACCGGGGCGGTGCGATCGTCGAGACCGCCCACGTCGGTCCCCACATAGGCGTTGATCAGGAGTGATGACGCCGAAACCGGATTCCAGTCCGCGGTCCCGCGGACCATGATGCCGAACTCGGTTTCGATCCCGACGATCTTTGGTACTGCCATGTCCCGAGTCTCCCCAGACGCCCGTTAAAGGTACTGACCGGTGGCAACCTGCTCGATCGCCCGGCCTCCGGTCTTCTCGGCACCGGCCGGTCCGACCAGCGTACGGACGTACACGATCCGCTCACCCTTCTTGCCGGAGATCTTGGCCCAATCATCAGGGTTGGTGGTGTTGGGGAGATCCTCGTGCTCTTTGTACTCCTGGGTGACCGACACCAGCAGGTCATCGGTCATGATGCCCTTCTCGCCGTTGTCGAGGAACCGCTTGATGGCCAACTTCTTGGCCCGCCGCACGATGTTCTCGATCATCGCCCCGGACGAGAAGTCCTTGAAGTACAGGATCTCCTTGTCGCCGTTCTGGTAGGTCACCTCGAGGAACCGTGTCTCGTCGTCGGTGCGGTACATGAACTCGGCCGCCTGATCGATCATGGCCGACAGCGCAGCCTCCAGCTCGACGTGGCTGCGGATCTCGCTCTCGTGGATCGGCAGGTCCTTGGTCAGGTAGTTGGCGAAGATCGACTTCGCCGAATCCTGATCGGGGCGCTCGATCTTGATCTTCACGTCGAGACGACCGGGCCGCAGGATGGCCGGATCGATCAGGTCCTCGCGGTTGGAGGCGCCGATGACGATGACGTTCTTCAGCGTTTCAACACCGTCGATCTCAGCCAGCAGCTGCGGGACGATCGTCGACTCGATGTCGGACGAGATGCCGCTGCCCCTGGTGCGGAACAACGACTCCATCTCGTCGAAGAAGATGATGACCGGCCAACCTTCTTCCGACTTCTCCCTGGCCCGCTGGAAGATGAGCCGGATCTGCCGCTCGGTCTCGCCGACGTACTTGTTGAGTAGCTCGGGGCCCTTGATGTTGAGGAAGAAACTCCTCGCCTCCTGATCGCCCGACAGCTCGCTGACCTTCTTGGCCAGAGAGTTGGCGACCGCCTTGGCGATCAGCGTCTTGCCGCAGCCGGGAGGACCGTAGAGCAGGATGCCCTTCGGCGCCGGCAGTTGATGCTCGGCGAACAGATCGGCATGGAGGAACGGCAGTTCCACCGCATCGACGATCGTCTCGATCTGGTTGTCGAGACCGCCGATGTCGTCGTAGCTGACATCGGGCACCTCTTCGAGCACGAGATCCTCGACCTCGGCCTTTGGAAGCTTTTCCACCAGCACCGACGAGCGCACATCGAGCAGCATCGAGTCACCGACCCGAACACCGGTCCCGATCAGATGCTCGGCCAGATCGACCACTCGCTCCTCGTCGGCTCGGCCGACGATGAAGGCCCGCAGCCCGTCCGGGAGCATCTCCTTGACCTGGACCACTTCGCCCGAACGTTCCGGGCCTCTGACCTTGACGATGTTCAACGATTCGTTGAGCACGACCTCGGCGCCACGAACCAGCTCCTCGGAATCGATCGCCGGATGGCTCTCGACCCGCATCTTGCGGCCGCTGGAGTAGACGTCGGCCGAGCCGTCGTCGTTCCGGCCGAGCAGGGTGCCATAGGCGCTGGGTGGTTGCGTGAGCTTGTCGACCTCTTCGCGAAGGGCCGCGATGTGCTCGCGAGCCTCCCGCAGGGTGTAGGTCAGCTTTTCGTTCTGGCTGATGGCCTGTGCCAGCTGGCCCTTGGTGTCGAGCAGTCGTTCCTCGAGGGTTCTGACCCGTTTCGGTGCGTCCTGAAGCCTGCGGCGAAGGGTGACGACTTCTTCCTCCATCGCTTTGAGCTGCGACTGCAGCTCGGCCATACCGGTCTCGTACTCGGTCAGCCGCTTCTCATAGTCGGGAGTCTTGACGACCACCACCTCCTGAACAGATCTTGCCTTCCGGAGACCTCTGGTTCCGGACCATACACCTACCTTCGGCAGGATGGGGAACGGTTCAAGCGGCGGCGAGTCCGGATGAGGCAATATTGTGCGGTCAAAATTGGGAGCTGATCACTCAGCTGTGCGGTTCGGTGATTGGGGATTCGACGACCACGTTGTCGGCGATTCTTACACTAGTTGGCTTACCTGGCTAAACCCACGACCCACAGGATGTATGCCAGGATCCTCGCTTCTTCTCGCCACGCCTCGTAGCGGCCGGACGGTCCGCCGTGGCCTGCGCCGAGATCGGTCCACAGCAGGATCGGTGCATCGGAGGTGGTTCGCTCCCGCAGCCGTTGAACCCATTTCGCCGGCTCCCAGTAGTTGACCCTGGTGTCGTGGAAGCCGCCGGTGGCGAAGATCGAAGGGTACGGCTGCTCGCTCACGTTCTCATAGGGCGAGTAGGCCACCATGGCCTCGAAGATCTCCTCACTCTCGGTGGGGTTCCCCCACTCCTCCCACTCGGTGACGGTCAGGGGCTGGCTCGGATCGAGGATGGTGTTGAGGGCATCGACGAACGGCACGTGGGCCACCACACCGGCGAACAGTTGCGGCGCCTGATTGACCACGGCGCCGGCCATCAGCCCCCCGGCCGACCCGCCCCGCAACACCAGCCGGTCCACCGAGGTCCAACCGGTGGTGAGCAGGTGCTCGGCCACCGCGATGACGTCGCCGAAGGTGTTCTGCTTCTTCTCGAATTTTCCCTGGAGGTACCACCGTCGTCCCATTTCGCCGCCGCCCCTGACATGGGCGATGGCAAAACAGAAGCCACGATCGAGAAGCGACAAACGAACCGACGAGAACGCCGGATCGGTGGACGCCTCGTATGCCCCGTAGGCGTAGAGCACACAGGGTCTCGGGCCGCCGCTCAAGGCGGCGTCTTGACTCGGGCCGCCGCTCAAGGCGGCGTCTTGACTCGGGCCGCCGCTCAAGGCGGCGTCTTCGACGTCGGGCCGACCGCTCAAGGCGGCGGCGTCCTTTCGCCAGACCAGGCTGATGGGGATCCTCGTCCCGTCCTTGGCGGTGGCCCACTCTCGTTTCGTGTCGTAGTTGGCCGGGTCGAAGTCACCGAGGACCTCCTGCTGCTTCAGCAACTGGCGCTCGCCCGATTCGGTATCGAGCAGGAACACCGAAGGTGGCGTCACCATCGACGTGTAGCCGTAGCGCAGGGTGGTGGCGTTGAAGTCCGGATTGGCGCCGGGCCAGGTGGTCGAGACCTCCTCGGGCTGGTCCACGGTGGTGAACGAACCGTCGCGCCAGGACCGCAGCCTGATCCGGGTCGTGCCCTCGGTCCGTTCGAACAGCACCAGGAAGTGGGCCGAGACGTCGATGTCGCTGATCGTGACGTCCGGTGCCTCCGGGATCAGCTCGGTCCAGTTGTCCGGTCCCGGGTCGTCCTCGGGCGCGATCATGACCCGGAAGTCCTCGGCCCCGTCGTTGGTGAGGATGATGAAACGATCGTCGATGTGGGCCGCCGAGTACTCGACGCCCTGGCGGCGCTCGGCGATCAACCTCGGAACGGCGATCGGGTCATCGGCGGGCACGATCCGGAGTTCGTCTGTGATCTTGGACGACGAGCCGATGTGGATGTACGAGTCGTCCTTGTCTCTGGCCACCCCGACGAAGAACCGCTCGTCGTCCTCCCGGAAGATCAGCATGTCATCGGCCACCGGCTGCCCGACGGTGTGGCGCCACACCTCGTGCGGCCGGTTGGCATCGTCGGGTCGCACGTAGAAGAAGGTCTCGTTGTCGAGGGCCCAGGCCGAGCCGTAGCTCAGGTCGAGCAGGCCGTCGTGGAACTCCTCGCCGGTCTCCAGGTCTCGGACCACGGCGTCGAAACGCTCGTCCCCGGTCCTGTCCGCCCCCCACAGCAACAGCCGGTGATCGGGAGACACGTCGAACAAGCCGACCTCGAAGAACTCCGAATCACCGGCCTCCAGGTTCTCATCGAGCAGGATCTGCTCATCGACAGCCGGCTCACCCTCGGGCGATTCGGGCGCCGGCCCGCCTCCCGACCGGTCAGACCGGCCACCCTCCTGTGGCGCCGGACGCCGACAGTGGATCGCATACTGGTCGCCCTCGTTGGTCCTGGTGTAATACGACCACTGGTCCTTCACCACCGGCACCGACATGTCGGTTTCCTTGATCCGACCCTTGATTTCCGTATAGAGCTCCTCCCGCAGCTCCGCCACCGGTGCGAGGACGGCCTCGGTGTGTCGATTCTCCGCCTCGAGGTGTGCCAGCACCGCCTCGGACTCCTTGTCGTGGAGCCAGCGATACGGATCGACCAGGGTCCGGCCCCACACCACGGTCTCCACCGGATCCTGCGCTGCGACAGGGGCATCCGTCCCGGCTGCTGTCACCCGGGCATCCGTCCCGGCTGCTGTCACCCGGGCATCCGTCCCGGCTGCTGTCACCCGGGCATCCGTCCCGGCTGCTGTCACCCGGGCATCCGTCCCGGCTGCTGTCTTCGGAGATTCGGCCTTGTTCGACATCACCACAATCCTAGGTTGGGTCGGCGACCGCACCCCGGGTCGTGCGCCCTGTTCCGCCGCCGGGACCCTCGGATAGGGTCTGAGACGATGAGCCACGCAGACTCCGACGACCAGAACCACGCCGACGGCGCAGACAGCACAACCGACGTCGCCGGTCGCGCAACCGCCGGCGCCACCTACCCCCAGCACTTCTACGATCCGCCGCCCCGGGCCGGTCAGGTTCTCCTCATCCGCCATGGCCAGTCCCAGCCGTTCAACCCCGCAACGCCGTTCCCGCTGGTCGATGGCCACGGCGATCCACCGCTGAGCCCGCTCGGAGAGCACCAGGCCGAATTGGTCGGCCGTCGCCTGGCGAGCGAGCCGATCGCCGCCATCTACGTCTCCAGCCTCACCAGAACCCACCAGACCGCGGCGCCTCTGGCCAAACAGCTCGGCCTGGCCCCGATGGTGGAACCGGACCTGCGGGAGGTGTTCCTCGGTATCGGCGAGGGTGGCCGCTTCCGGGAGATGATGGCCAATGACCATCCCGCCGCGCTCGAGGTTCGGCGAACCGGTGAGTGGGGAAAGCTACCGGGGGCGGAGACCAATCAGCAGTTGACCGATCGAACCGTCGGTGCCGTGCGCCGGATCGCAGAAGCCCATCCCGACCAGATGGTGGCGGCCTTCTGCCATGGCGGGGTGATCGCCGCCGTGCTGGGCTACGCCATGGGCGTGATGGCGACCCGTTTCACCGGCGCCCGTCACACCTCGATCACCCACCTGGTGATCGAACCGCCGGGATCGAACCCGCTGCACTGGACGCTGCGGCTGTTCAACGACGGTGGCCACAGTGGTACCCTGACCGCCGACCTGCAGCCGGGCTGACGCCACCCATCGCGCCACCGGCGGCCGGTCCGACCACCGTTCGTCAGCCGGCCTCACCCTCCGTCGAGCGCTCCATCGCCGGGGGCGATCGCCACTGCCGTCATCACTGTCCCTTCCGGCGTCGCCAATCACAATTCGGCACAGGACCCGCGAAACGATCCTCACGTAGGGTATTGTTGGTGACACAGGCTGTGGTCGGTAGCGATGATCGTGAACCGTGGTCGGCGAACGCCGGGCCGGGGTTCGAGTCAGCAACGAGGTTCTGAACAACGTGCTTTGGCGAGAGAGATATCGACTGGCGGCTGTTGCACTCCTCGCCGGTGCGGCCGTACTGGCGGTCCTGGACTACGTGGCCAGGGACTCGATCCAGCGGGGCCCCTCGATCCTGTTTCTGGCCCTGGCCCTCGGGCTCACCGCCTGCTTCGCCGGCTTCGTCGATTGGAACCCGCTCCGACCGGCATGGCGGCTCGTGCCGGCGGTGGCGGTGCTGAGCGCCATTCTGGCCGCCCTCGTCCTGACCGATATGGCCGACACCTCGCATGCCATCATCGGTCTCTCGGCGTCGGCGATCATGATCCTGACCTACGTGGGGTTCGTCATGTCCCCGGGGGCGGCCCTCATGTTCAGCCCGTTGGTGATCGGCGTGATGTTGACCGCCAACCGTCTGGAACCGTTGCGGGTCAGCCTCGCCCTTCCCCTCATCGGCGTGCCCGTCGCCGCCGGGCTGGGCGAGCTGGTCTCGGCCCTGGTCGATCGCAGCCTGCAGACCCAGAGCCGGTTCTCGTCCCGCTCGGAACGCCTGGCCAGACTGGAGGACGTGCTTCGCCGCTTCCGCCGACCGTCGTCGCTGGAGGAGGCGGCCGAAGAGGTGGCTGCCGCCGCGCTCGAGATCTTCGGGGTGGAGCGTGCCACCGTGGTCCTGCGCGACACCGTCGGCGGCCTGATACCGGTCACCCTGGGCCCGTCGAGCTCCGAGGCACCCGATCCCCGCACCGCTGAACTGGTGGTGGACACCATCGGCGGCGACGAGCCTCGCCTGGTGCCGAACGTCGACGAGACGCTGCTGGTTCTGCCGCTGCCGGCAACCGACGTGCCGGCCGGTGCGGTGGTGGTCCACCCCATCCGCCCCGAGGACCCGAGCTTCACCCTCGACCTGGCCCGGCTGTTCGGAACCCAGGTCGGCATCGCCATCGAGCACCTGTTCGAGATCGACAAGCTGGAGCGGGCGACCACCCGCGACGAGCTGACCGGCATCGGGAACCGTCGCCACGCCGACACCCTGCTCAACTCCATGGAGGACGGCGACGCCCTGATCCTGCTCGACCTCGACGGATTCAAGGCGGTCAACGACACCTTGGGTCATGCGGCGGGCGACCAGGTGCTCCAGGATCTGAGCAGTCACCTTCGGGACTGCCTGCGTGACTCGGACACCTCGGCCAGGCTGGGCGGCGACGAGTTCCTGGTGGTGGCCCGCCGGGCGTTCGCCGATCCGGTGGCGGTCGCCCAGCGCATCCTTCGAGGCTGGGCCAGCTCCGGCCGTTCGACGACGATCAGCGCCGGGGTTGCGTTGCACGAGGCATCGGTGCCGGTCGACGAGACCTTCGAACGGGCCGACCAGGCCCTGTACCGGGCCAAGTCCGCCGGCAAGAACCGAGCCCAGATGTGGGTCCAGCCGAGACAGCGACCATCACAGAACGGCGACGGACCGGCCTGAGCCGGTCGGCGGCCCGCTCGGCGGGCCTGGCTTCAGTTGCGGAGTGCCACTCCGGTTGGGCCGACCTGATCCAATTCGGTCTGCTCATAGATGACATCGGCCGCCGACTCCTCGACATCGCCCAGGCTCTCCGCGGAGCTTCGACCATCGGCTCGGGCCGCCGCCGGATCGATACGAGCAGGCTGGAACTCGACGATCTTGGCATCGACCTCGTCCTTGATCCCGGCCAGCGGCAAGACGTTCAACACGCCCTGCCCCTTGCGGACCAGGTCGATCAGTTCCTCGCCGCTGCGGGTCAACACCGAGGTCGAGCCGTGGATGACCAGATTGGCCGATGCGACGTCCTCGCCGAGCTGCTCCTTCATGAACGAGAAGACCTCACGGACCGACTCGAGGCGAATACCGGCATCGAGCAATGTCTTGATGACCTTCAGCTCCAGCAGATCCTTGTAGGAGTACCTGCGACGGGATCCCGACCCGTTGGCGTCGGCCAGCGACGGCCTCACGAGGTCGGTGCGAGCCCAGTAATCGAGTTGCCGGTAGGTGATCCCGACGATCTCGGCGGTTCGCTTGCCACTGAAACTATTCTCGACTGCCATGCGCTGTGCGCCCCTCATCTGGTCCGACCGAAGACCACCGTCGTAGACGCCACGGCGGAACGGAACACCAGTGCGTAATTACGAAGGAGGAATTTACCTGCTGCTGATCGTACTAACCTGCGCGCGAAGAGTCAACGATTCGCGCGCTCGGCGCTCGGTGTGCTCGGATGGACACGCCATGAAACCCCCACCGACCTCGTCATGACCGCAACGTGAGCGCAAGACGACACCTCGGGCCGGTGACCGCCCTTTGCGATGCCGCGTTCGGGCCGGGGCGGGCCACGGTGGCGAGCCTGGCCGACATCAACCGGGGCCGGGGGGCGTTCAGCGTGGTGTTGCGGGCCGAACTCGCATGGCACGGCGCCCCTGGGCCGCACGGAGGTCCGGCGTCCGTGGCGGCCAAGCTGCCGGTGAACGGCCCCAACGGCGAAGCGGCCAGGGCCGGCGGGGCCTATGACCGCGAAGCGTTGGCCTACCGGGAGTTGCTGGCCACTGCGCCGATCGCGACTCCGATCTGCTACGCCGTCGACCAGCCCGGAGACGGGTCGTGCTCGCTGCTGTTGGAGGATCTGTCGGCTCATCGCTGGTTCGACCAGCTGGATGGATTACCGGCCGACGTGGCGGTGTCGGTGGCCACCGAGCTGGCCCGATTCCACCGGGCGTGGGTCGACGACGAGCGACTGGGCGTGCTCCCGCTGCGGCGCAATACGATCGCCTCGCTTCCGGCCCATGCGCTGACGGCCGGGCTGGCCCACCTGGAGACGGCCTGGGCTGCCGACCTCGATGACCGCGACCGGGCCAGCTATCGCGACCTGGTCGACGCCAGACCACGGCTCGTCGAGCTGTTCGAGCGGGCCGAACCGACGCTGTGCCACGGCGATCCCCGCGCCGACAACCTCGTCCTCGACCACACAGGGCGGGTGGTGCTGTTCGACTGGCAGCAGATGGCGGTGCAATTCGGGGAGGCCGACCTGGCCTGGCTCAGCGCGACCAGCCTCGATATCGCCACTCGACGCCGGATCGACACCGACATGGTCGAGGCCTACGGCGGGTCGTTCGACCGCTACCGACTGGGCTTCGCCCTCCCGGGACTGGCCGTCCTGCTACTTGCCCAACGGGAGATCTCCGCCGATCGGACGCGACGGTTCGTGGCCGCCAGCCTCTCTCGGATCGCCACTGCGCTCGACGACCTGGACGTCCTCGGGTCGACCTGATCGGGCCCGAGTTCCTCGCCACGCCAGGGCGGCACCGCTATTCGGGCAGGAAGTCTTCGGGATTGACCTCGTCGAGGAACTTCCGCAGCTCCTCGACCATCTCCTCCTCGTCGCCGGACCCTTCCTCGGCTTCCTCCTCCTCCTGATCCCGGCCTCCTCGATGAGCGCGTCCTCGGCGAAGATCGGACTCCCGGTCCTGGCCGCCAGGGCGATCGCATCCGACGGTCGGGCGGAGATGGTCTGCACGCCGCCGCTGGCGTCGCGCAGGTAGAGCTCGGCGTAGAAGGTCCCGCTGCGCAACTCGGTGACGACCACCCGCTCCAGGGCGGCCCCCAGCCCATCGATGACCTCGGCGAACAGATCGTGGGTCATCGGCCTGGCCATCGGCGTCCCCGACAGCGCAAGATCGATGGCGTGGGCCTCTGGACCGCCGATATAGATCGGCACTACGCGACGCTGGCCGCTCGTCTCCCGCAGCAGCAGAATCGGAGTGTTGGTGGGCAGTTGCACTCGGACACCCACGAGCTCCATCTCGATCGTCATGGCCTCCACGCTAGCTCAGTTCGATGAACTGCGTCCCAACGGATCGGCTGAGTTTTTCGGTTTCGGCTGCGGCCCCGGCTCGTATCAGTTCTGGCCGCTGAGAGCCAGATAGACGAGCTTGAATTTGCCGACCTGGACCTCGTCGCCGTCGTTCAGGGCTGCGGTTTCGACCCTGGTCTTGTTGACATAGGTGCCGTTGAGACTACCGGCGTCCGAAACGTGGAATCCGGCGCCGGCCCGCCTGACGACGGCGTGGCGGCGCGACACGGTGACATCGTCGAGGAAGATGTCGCTCTCCGGATGACGGCCGATCGAAACCTCGTCGCTATCGAGGGCGATCCGGCTCCCCCGCTTCGGTCCCTGGCGAACCACGAACATGCCGATGGTGCCATCTGGCATGTCCGCCATCTCCTCCTCGGTGATCTCGACCGGATCGTGGCTCGCGGTCGGGTCGAGGATCTCGGTCATGTTGCCACCGGGTGTCGCCACCTTCAGCGCCACGCCGCAGGAGCTGCAGAACTTGGCCCCGAGGGGGTTCTCGTACCCACATGACGCACATCCGGAATCCATGGGACTACCCCTCCGTCAGACCGACATAGGACTCGGCGTCCATCAACGAAGCGAGTTCGCTCTCGTCGGAGAGCTCGATGACGAAGATCCAGCCCTCGCCGTAGGGATCGCTGTTGAGCCGCTCCGGCTCGTCGACCAGATCGTTGTTGATCTCGACGACGACACCGGTGACCGGCGCGTAGATGTCCGACACCGATTTGGTGGACTCGACCTCGCTGATCGAATCGCCGAGCTTGACCTGGGCGCCGACCTCCGGGAGCTCGACGAAGACCACATCACCGAGGGCATCCTGGGCGTAGTCGGTGATTCCGATGCGCGCCCGGTTGTTCTCCTCGACCTTGATCCACTCGTGATCGGAGGAATAGCGAAGATCATCTGGAGTGAGCATTGCCTCTACGCTACCCGAGATGGCATGGACAATGCGATGGTCTCGAAGTGGTCGCAACCGACCCCATCCGGGCCATCAACCGGTGGCCGTCGTGCCGGCCCCACCGGTGTTGCGAGCGGCCAGTCCCCGGCGGGCTTCCGGTACATATTGGAACACCGCCGAATAGATGCTGTAGCCCAACCCGGGGATGGCGAACAGCCACGCCAACCAGCCCAGAACGGGGGCGTAGGACAGGGTGCTCTCGGCCCCGAGGAACATGGGGAAGGCGAACATCAGCAGGAAGGTGCCCGTCTTGCCCTCCCAGGTGACGGGGAACCGGCCAACCCCGAGCGCCCCCAGCACCAGCGCGGCCACCGCAACCAAACCCTCGCGAGCCAGAGCGAGAACCGCCACGACCGTCGGGATCGAACCGTCTAGGACCAGGCACGGCACCGCCACCAGGAACAGCAGCCGGTCGACTGTCGGGTCGAACAGCGCGCCCAGTTCCGTCGCCTGATCGAAGCGTCTGGCGATCCAGCCGTCGACCCAATCCGTCGAGCCCAGCGCGGCCAACAACCAGGCTGCGGCAGCCCGGTTGTCCCGACCGAACAGCAACCACACGAACACGGGAATGCACAACAGCCTGGCGAACGTGATCAGGTTCGGCCAGGTCAGTGCGTCGGCGGCCCGGATCCCGTCGAAGGGGGAGCTCGACCGGACTCCCTGTGCACCGGCGGCCCCATCACCGTTCGGGCCTCGGTCAGCCCCGGGCATAGAGCGAAACGCCCTCGTCGTCGAAGGCCAGCTCGAACCCCTGCAGTCCCATGTTCCGGTCGAACTCCTCCCGTTCGGTCAGGGTCCGCTCCGGGATCTCCCGCTCCACGACCAACACCGCCCTGGTGATGGCGGGGAAACCCATGTTGACCGCGGTCGGCTGGCTGCTCTCGGCCAGCGGGTACAGCCACGGCCGCTCCGACAGCAAGGCCAGGGCCGACGGTGAGGCCCTGACCGGTACGTCGTCGTCGAGCATGGCGGCCGCCCGCTCGATGGCCCGGTCGGTCGCGTCGAGCTCGCCCCAGTTCCAGGGGCTCTCGTACGGGGACGTGGGGGACGTGCTGACGAACAGCAGCACCGAGGCTGCGGTGAGCGTGGTCAACAGCCGGACGTCGAGGAACACCCGGTCCACACCCATGTTGCCCAAACGGTTGAGGGCGAACGGGGTGGCGATCATGACGAACGCCAACAACATCGCCCCCCGTTCGGCGAAGGCCGCGTCCTCGGCGCCACCTGCCAGCAGATACAGCCCGGCCAGAGGCAGCGCCGGCAGCAGGTACCGCAGCGAGAGCAGTGGCAGGAAGATGACCGGGGCCAACAAGGCCACCAGCAGGGCCAGATTGTCCTGGGCGACGATGGCCTGCAACGAATCGACCGGGCTGCGAATCGAGGTCAACACGACGTCGCCCAATGTCTGGCCGTTGTAGCCGACGGTTGTGCCACCACCGGTCCGCCCGAGCAGTGGCTGGGCCACCAACAGCAGCGCCAGCGAGTAGATCGAACCGACACCGAGGGTCCACAGCCCGGCTCGGCGCTCGCCGTCACCCAGCAGCACCAACCCCCACAGCGCAATCGCCAGACCAAGGTCGGCCCGGCAGGCCAGCGCCACGATCACGCAAGCCCAGTACCAGACCCACCGTTTCGTCTTCCCGAAGTAGGCCATGCCGACGATGGCGGGCACCGCCAGCACAACGGGGTGAAAATCCTCGACGGCCAAGCGGTGGGTGGCGGGATGCAGGGCGTAGGCCACGACCAGCGCCGAGGCGGCGCCGATCCGCAACTTCGCAACATCTCTGGCCAGGCGCCACAGCGGGAACACCGCCAGCCCGAGGGCGATGGCCTGGGCCGCGATCAGGACCTTCGGCGGTGAGGCGAATCTGGCGATCACCGCCAGCGGATACAGGATGAACGACCAGCGCAGCTCCAGTACGTGCACGTCTGAGCCGAACAGCGAGGCCCGTGGTTCGAGCAGTTCGCCGAGCAGCCACAACGACTGGCTGTAGCCGGCCAGCGCCAACCCGGTGCCGAACCCCTCCAGCCGGCTGATGGCGAGCCGGGCCAGCCACGCCGTCAGGCCGATGGCCACCAGGCCAGGGATCCACCGGTCGCCCGGGCCGCCCTCGAGTCTGGCCTGGAACCGAACGACGGCCCGCTCCAGCCGCCGCTGGTACGGGATCTCACTCATCGGTTGTCGCACCGTCTGCCGGCTCCAACGGCTCGATCAGCTGTTCGCCCTTGTTGCGAACGTTGTTGACCGCGGTCGACACCGGCACCAGCTCCAGCAGGTCGTCGGGAGCCGGCGCCAGCAGCGATTTGATGTAGTCCATCTCGGTTTCCTGCGAGAGCCAGTCATCCCACGCCGCCGGCGCCAGCAGCACCGGCATGCGGTTGTGGATGGCGGCCATGGTCTTGTTGGGGCTGCAGGTGAGGATGGTGCAGGTCTCGACCACGTCTGCGGACTCGTCGATGGTCTTGCCGTCTTCGAGGCGGGGCTTCCACCGTTCCCACATCCCGGCGAACACGATCGGCTCGCCGTCAGGGCGGTGGATGAAGTAGGGCTGCTTTGCCTTCTGGCCCGTCACCTTGGCCCACTCGTAGAAGCCGTCGGCCGGGATCAGGCAGCGGCGCCGCTCGAATGCCTTGCGAAACGCCGGCTTCTGGGCCACCGTCTCGGCCCTGGCGTTGATCATCTTCGAGCCGATCTTCAGATCCTTGGCCCAGAACGGCACCAGGCCCCACCGCAGGGTGTCGAGCTTGCGGGTGCCCGCTTCGGCCCGGATGGCATAGACCTC
This sequence comes from uncultured Acidimicrobiales bacterium, assembly GCA_963715325.1. Classification (GTDB taxonomy): domain Bacteria; phylum Actinomycetota; class Acidimicrobiia; order Acidimicrobiales; family SZUA-35; genus JAHELU01. Next base: position 173,625 of record CAVQRR010000003.1, on the reverse strand, counting down.
GTTGGTCGGCGCCACGTTGAAGCTCGGCTCGAGCTCACCCTCCGGCTCCTCGGCACCGAAGTACTTCGCCAGCTCGTCGGGTGGCGAGGCGGAAACGAACCTGCCACACATGGTGAAAACGGTACTGTGTTTGCCGGCCGTTGACCGGCTTTGCGTCCAACTTGTAGCGACCGTGGTCGAGCGGTCAATCCCCGGTCGACCACCGGTCACGCATGGCGTAGTCGCCGAGAGCCACCCGCGGCCCGGCGATGCCGGTCGGGGGATCGGTGGAATCCGGCCAACCGAGCGAAACCAGCATCGGCGTTTCGACCGAAGCCGGAATCCCCAGAATCGGTCGTACCGCATCCTCGTGATGCAGGGTCACCGGACAGCTGGCGAGCCCCACCGCATTGGCCGCGATCATGAGATTCTGGGCGTGACGACCGATGTCGAACATCCGCCGGGGGCCGGCGTCGCTCGTCACCGTGAACACGACCACCACGGGCGCAAGATGGATCCAGCTTGCGTAATCGCCGCCGGCCTTCAGTGCCTCCTTGGTCTCGGGATCACGAACGACCACCACCCGGACCGGCTGAACGTTCTTCGCCGAACCGGCCAACCGGGCCGCGTCGAGCACCCGATCGACGAGCTCGTCAGGCACCGCCTGATCGGTGTAGCTGCGGGTGTCCCGCTTGGTCATGATGGCGGTGAGGGCGTCCATGGCCCCCGAGTATGGCCAATCCCGGTCACCGCCGCCACTGCGGCCGGCCGGCGCCACCGCCGGCCGGCGGGCGGCGCTCAGCCCCCCGAAAGCGTTGGCAGGAAGTGAACCTCTGCTCCTTCCGGAAGGTCTTCGTAGAGCGCGTCGGGGACGATCTCACCGTTGATCGACACCGAGACGCCCTCGGCGAGCCGGTCCCCCATTCCGGGGAACCGCTCGTCGAGCGAGCGAATCAGCCGTCGCACGGTGGCGGCCTCGACCTCCACCTCCGACAGGCCGTCGGTGAGATCGCGCAACGACGACGCGAGATGGACCCGTATCATCGGCGAGCCGGCCCTAGCCTTCACCGTTGTGGTGTTCGGCACGACGGTTGATGGCGTCGAGCAACCGCGGCGGCGACATCGGCAGATCCTCCATCCGACAACCGGTGGCGGCATGGATGGCATTGGCCACCGCGGCCAGCGGTGGGACGATACCGACCTCGCCGACACCACGCACCCCGTACGGATGGGCCGGGTTCGGCACCTCGACCACGATGGTGTCGATCATCGGCAGATCGGAGGCCACCGGGATCCGGTAGTCCAGGAAGCCGGGGTTCTCCAGCCTGCCGTCGGCGTTGTGGATGTACTCCTCGTTCAGTGCCCAACCGATGCCCTGGACGACCCCGCCCTGCATCTGCCCCTCGACGTAGCTGGGGTGGATGGCGGTGCCTGCGTCCTGGGCGGTGGTGAAGCGGATGATGCGGGCAACGCCGGTCTCGGGGTCGACCTCGACATCGCAGACCTGCGTGGAGAACGCAGCCCCGACGCCTCGGGCGTTGAGCGACTCGGTGGCCGAGATCGGACCGCCGGTGCGACCGGATTTGGCCGCCAGCTCCCGCAGCGACAGCGGGGTCTCGCTGCCCTTGGTGTGCTGGGCCTGGCCGTCGACCCACTCCACCTCGTCGATCTCGCAGTCCCAGGTCTTGGCCGCCCTGGCGATGAGATCGGCCTTGATGGTCCGGCAGGCCCCGACCACCGCGGCCCCGGTGGCCAAGGTGACCCGGCTGCCACCGGTCACGTCGTTGAAGCCCACGGTCTCGGTGTCTGCGACGTTGGCGGTGATCTTGTTGACGTCGATGCCCATCTCCTCGGCCGCCATCAGACACATCGAGGCTCGGCTGCCGCCGATGTCCGGCGAGCCGACGATCACGCTGACCGTGCCGTCCTCGTTGACGTGCACCGTGGCGCTGGAGTTCATGCCGGCGTTGAACCAGAAGCCGCTGGCCACACCGCGGCCCTGGTTCGGGCCGAGGGGTGCGCTGTAGTGCTCATGGTTCTTCACCGCCTCCAGGGTCTCGACGAAACCGATCCTGGGGAACTTCGGGCCGTAGCTGGCCTGCGTGCCCTCGACGGCGGCGTTCTTCAGCCGCAGCTCGATCGGGTCCATCCCGATGCCCTGGGCCAGCTCGTCGAGCACGCTCTCCACCGCGAACGCGGCCATCGGCGCACCGGGAGCCCGGTAGGCCGCGACCTTGGGCTTGTTGACCACCACGTCGAATCCCTCGATGAAGAAGTTGGGGATGTCGTAGGGGGCGAGGATGGTCATACCTGCCGCACCGACCGGCGATCCGGGGTACGCCCCGGCCTCATAGGCCATCCAGGCATCGGCCGCGGTGAGCTTGCCGTCGTTGGTGACCCCGATCTTGACCCGGATCTTGGTTCCGGAGGTGGGGCCGGTGGCCTTGAACACCTCGTCGCGGTCCATCACCACCCGAACCGGGCGTCCGGCTTTGACCGACAGGGCGATCGCCAACGGTTCGAGGTAGATCACGGTCTTGCCGCCGAAGCCACCGCCGATCTCGGCCGCGGTGACCTTGATCCTCGATGGGTCCCAGCCGAGCACGGTGGCGCTGGCGGTTCGCATGGCGAAGTGACCCTGCGACGAGCACCAGAGGTTGGCACGACCGTTCTGGCCGGCATCGGCCACCGCGGCGTGGGGTTCGATGTAGCCCTGGTGCACCGGCTTGGTGGTGAAGGTCCGTTCGACCACCAGATCGGCCTCGGCGAAGCCCTTGTCGAGATCGCCTCGCTCGTGGCTGATACGGCTGGCGACGTTCGAGGGCTCCTCGGGGGCGGGATCGACGCCTCGGGTCTTCATGTTGTCGTGCAGCAGCGGGGCACCGTCGGCCATGGCCTCGTCGACGGTCAGCACGTGGTCCAGCGGTTCATAGCCGACCTCGATGGCCGCCGCCGCCAGCTGGGCCTGCTTGCGGGTGGTCGCCGCGACGGCGGCCACCACGTGGCCCTCGTAGAGCACCTTGTCCCTGGCCATGATGTTGTGGGACAGCATCACGTCATCGGGCCGTGCGCCGGCCTCGGCCAGATCGGGGAAGTCGGCGCCGGTGATGACCGCCTTGACCCCGGGCATCGACTCGGCGGCCGAGGTGTCGATGGAGACGATCCTGGCGTGGGCGTGGGGCGATCGCAGCACGGCGGCCTCCAGCATCCCCGGCAGCACCAGATCGGCTCCGAACCGGGCCTTGCCGGTGACCTTCTCCAGCCCGTCGGGCCGGATCGGCCGGGAGCCGACCCACTTGTAGCCGGGACTACCCCCGGTCTCGGTTGGTTCTTCGGTGACGGTCATCGGGTCCTCCTACTGGGCGGCGTTGAGCTGGCCTGCGGCATCGAGCACCGCGCGAATGATCTTGTCGTAGCCGGTGCACCGGCAGAGGTTCCCGGCCAGGGCGTAGCGCACCTCGGTCTCGGTCGGGTTCGGGTTCTTGTCGAGGAGGGCCTTGGCCGCAACCAGGAACCCGGGGGTACACACCCCGCACTGCAGCGCCGCCCCTTCCAGGAAGCACTGCTGGAGCGGGTGGAGGTGGCCGGCATCGGCCAAGCCCTCGACGGTCACAACCGTCGCACCGTTCACCTCGGGGGCGAACACCAGACAGGAGCAGGTCACCCGCCCGTTGAGCATCACCGAGCAGCTACCCGCAGTCACCGGTGCCGCAGCCTTCCTTGACCCCGGTGAGGCCCACCTCGTCCCGCAGGGCGTTGAGCAGGGTTTCGTTCTGATCGCAGAGGAACTCGACGTCATCGCCGTTCAGATTGCATGCCACATGGGTTCTGCTCATCGCTTACGCTCCCGCCTGGTTGTCATCGGCTGCTCGTTGTGCCGCCGCCATCACGGCCCGGCGGGCCAGGACCCCGGCCACCTGGCGGCGGTAGGCGATCGTGCCCCGCTTGTCGTCGATCGGGTTGCAGGCCGCGGCCGCGGCTTGCGGCCACCGCGGCCAAGGCGGCATCGTCGATGGTGGAGCCGACCAGTGCCGCTTCGGCTTCCGGCACCCGGACCGCGGTCGGTGCCACCGCACCGAGGGCAATTGTCGCCGCGGTGCAGGTCCCGCTGTCGTCGAGGGTGATGCGAGCACCGGCTCCGACCACGGCGATGTCCATCTCGGTTCTGGGGATCATGCGGAGGTAGGCGTCGCCGGTGTTGGGCGGCGGCGAGTCGATCTCGATCTCGACGACGAACTCACCCTCGGCCAGCGAGGTGGAACCGGGGCCGGTGGCGATGTCGGCCACCGGCACGGTCCTGGTGCCGCCGCCGGAGGCGATTACCGCCCGGGCGCCGTTCACGATCATGGCCGGCACCGAATCGGCGGCAGGCGAGGCGTTGCACAGGTTGCCGCCGAGACTGCATCGGTTCTGGATCTGGTCCGACCCGATCAGCCCCGCCGCTTCGACGAAGCCGGGGAGCTGGGCCGCCAGCTCGGCGTTCTCGGTCAGGTCGACGGTCGGGGTCGCGGCGCCGATGGTCCAGGTCCCGCCGGCGTGGCTGACCGAGGTCAGCCGGGCGATGCCCTTGAGATCGATCAACGTCTCCGGTTCCGGCCGGCCGGCCCGAATCTGGGGGATCACGTCGGTGGCGCCGGCGAACACCTTGGCCGCCGGCTGCTCAGAGAGCATCTTGGCCGCTTCTTCCACCGTCGCCGGTGCCAGATAGTTCACGCCTTCTCCTTGTCGTCCAGACCCTCACGGGCTCGGTGTTTCGAACTTGGCTCCGCAGAACCGGTTGCGGCCTCCGGTCGACCGGCACCGGCGGGCTCGTTGACACGTTCCAGCGACGCCGTTCGGCGGCCGCTCGGACCGCCCCCGAAATGTAGCCCGAATCGCCACCGGGAATCGAGGTGGGAGGATCCGGGCCCCCGAGGCTACTGTCAACCCCATGCAAGACCTGACTGGGCAAGTGGCGTGGATAACCGGAGCGGGCACCGGGATCGGCGAGGCCGGCGCCCTGGCCCTGGCCGAGGCAGGCTGTTCGGTGGTGCTGTCGGGCCGGCGACGCGAACCGCTGGAGGACCTGGCGGAGCGGATCCGGGCCGGTGGTGCCGGCGCCACCGTCGAGCCGCTTGACGTCGCGGACCAGCCGGCGGTCGAGGCGACGGTGCACCGGATCCTGGCATCGAGCGGCCGAATCGACATCGGGGTGTTCAGCGCCGGGATCAACATCACGGACCGCAACTGGCCGGTCGTCACCACATCCGCCTGGGACGACGTGATCAACATCGACCTCAACGGAGCCTTCTACTGCTGCCACGCCGTCCTGCCGGCGATGCGGGCCCAGGGCGGCGGCCTCATCATCAACATCTCGTCCATGGCCGGGAAGCGGATCAGCGCCCTGACCGGTCCGGCCTACCAGGCGGCAAAACATGCGATGAACGCCATGACGGCCAGCCTCGCCGTCGAGGAGCGCAACAACGGCATCCGGGCCACCGCCATCTGCCCCGGTGAGGTGGCGACCCCGATCCTCGACGCCCGGCCGGTCCCGGTCAGCGACGAGGACAAGGCCAGGATCCTGCAGAGCGAGGACCTGGGCCAACTCATCCGGTTCGTGGCATCGATGCCGCCCCACGTCACCCTTGACGAGATCCTCATCACACCGACCTACAACCGGTTCGCTGCAGGCTGATCCACCATCGGATCGAAGGCCCGTCCTGAGTCATTCCCCTCGCCGTGGGCAACGGCCGACCAAGGTGTTGCTCGACTCGGTAGTGTCCAACTGTCGCCTGCACCCGTCAGCGACCCGACCGACCGTGCCAAGGGTCGACCGCACGATTCCGGCGCGCCCACCGGAGAGGAACCGATGATCGAGTTCGCCAGCCGAACAGAGCCGTCGAGGGAATCGCCCGACCGCCGCCACGATCGGGCCCCGACCGGCCCCTGCGTTGCGAGGGCCGCTGATGGGTAGTACGTCCGGCGCCAATCGCCGGATGCTGTACATGGTCGGCCTCGCCGGGTTGCTCGGGCTGATCTCCGGCGGTGCGGCCTACCTGCTGGTCAGGACGATCGGCCTGATCACGAGCCTGGCGTTGCTCGGTCGGTGGCACTGGGGCGAGATCCCCCCGCTGAGTGATCTCGAGCCCTCGCCGCGGGTGGTGGTGGCGGCGGTGATCGGCGCCATCGTCGTTGCAACCATCGCCCGCTGGGAACCGCTGATCCGGGGCCACGGGATCCCCGAAGCCATGGAGGCGGTGCTTCGACGCCAGAGTCGCATCCGGCCCAGGGCCGGCCTGGCCAAGCCGTTGTCGGCGGCGGTGGCCATCGGCACCGGCGCACCGTTCGGTGCCGAGGGCCCGATCATCGTCACCGGCGGGGCCATCGGCTCGTTCATCGGTCAGGTGGTCAAGGTCACCCCGTCCGAACGCAAGATCCTGCTGGCATCGGGCGCCGCAGCCGGCATGGCCGCCACCTTCGGCGCCCCGCTGGCCGCGGTGCTGTTGGCCATCGAACTGCTCTTGTTCGAACTGTCGATCCGATCGCTGATCCCGTTGGTGGTGGCGTCGAGCATCGCCAGCGGCATTCACGCCGCCATCTTCGGTGAGGGACCCCTCTTCTCGGCACCGCCCCACGACTACGCCGGGCTCGGCATCCTGCCCCTCTATGCGGTGCTCGGGATCAGCTGCGGTCTGGTGGCCGTCATCATCGCCCGAGGCCTTTTCGCTTCGGAGCAGTTCTTCGAGTCCCTGACCATCCCGGTGTTCTGGAAACCGGCTGTCGGAGCGCTGGTTTTCTCCACCATCGGGCTGTTCGTGCCACGGGCCCTCGGCGTCGGCTATGACGTGATCGACGACGTCCTGGCCGGCGAGCTGGCCCTGGCCACCCTTGGCGTCGTCCTGGTGGCCAAGCTGGTGGCGTGGTGGATCGCACTCGGCTCCGGCACCTCCGGCGGCACCCTGGCACCGATCCTGTTGATGGGGGCGACCTTCGGGGGGTTCTTCGCCGCGCTGGCGGTGCGGATCACCCCCGGTCTCGAGATCTCCCAGGGGGCGTTCGCCGTCGTGGCCATGGCCGCGGTGTTCGGCGCCGCCACCAGGGCGCCGTTCACCGCCATCGTGTTCGTGTTCGAGATCACCAGGGACTTCAACGTGATCATGCCCCTGATGCTGGCGACGGTGCTGGCGGCCCTGGTCTACTCCACGCTCTCGAGCGAGAGCATCTACACCGAGCGGCTGTCCCGTCGAGGCATCCGGGTCGGCGGTGAACTGACCGTCGATCCGCTGCGGACGACCGCGGTGGCCGACGTCATGAACCGCATGGTCGACACGGTGGATCCGGCGACCCCACTTGGCGAGGTGGCGGATCGGATCACCAGGGGTGAGCGGGGGGCGTTCCCGCTGGTCGACGAGGCCGGTCACTGCGTCGGCATCGTCTCGAGAAAGGACCTGCTGGCCCAGAACATGCCCCGCGACGCCCCGGTCGGCACGGTCGCCTCCTCCGACGTGGTGGCCATCGCCCCCGACGACAGCCTCGTCGACGCCCTGAAGATCATGGCCGACGAGAACATCAACCACCTCCCGGTCGTCGAGGACGGTCTGCTGGTCGGCATCTGCACCAGAGCCGACATCGTGCGGGCCCGATCCGCCGAACTGGCCCTCGAGCGGTTGGAGAACGGCTGGTTGGCTCCGGTCTTTCAGCTGCTCAACAGCACAGACCGCCGGGTGCTGGTGGTGGGCAACCGGTCACTGGGTGGCCCTGCTCTGATGCGGGAGATCGCCGAACAGGTCGAGCAGCCGGGATCGGTGGCATTCCACGTGGTGGTACCGCTCCCCATCGGGGAGAGCCTGACCATCGCCAGGTCACGGTTGGAGATGCAGCTGGACCGGATCGAGAAGCTGGGCGCCAAGGCCAGCGGCGAGATCGGGGCCAACGAACCGGTGGCTGCCGTCCGCCAGACCCTCCAGCGGTTCGCCGCCGACCTCATCATCCTGTCCACCCTGCCGCCTCGGGAGTCCCGCTGGTTGCACAGCGACGTGCTCAACGATGTCAAGGAAGCGGTCGACGTTGACTGCGTCCTGGTCCACGACGACGACGAACTGAGCGAGTGACCCCGACCGCCGGGGCGGAGCCGGCGCCGGCCCGAGCGGAGCCGACCCACAACGGCCGGATTCGGGCCGAGACCCGGGCTGGGTCGGCCCACCGTCAGTGGCGTAGGCTCCCCGGATGCAACGACCGATGACGACGTTCGCGGTGGCCGATCTCGACCTCACCGATGCCTACAAGCTGATGACCGGTCTCATCGTGCCCCGTCCCATCGGCTGGATCGGGACATTCGGACCGGACGGCGTTGCCAACCTGGCCCCGTACTCGTTCTTCCAGGCCGTCGCCACCAACCCGCCGGTGGTGTTGTTCTCGACCGGGATGGCCGACGGGGCGGTCAAGGACAGCCTGGCCAACTGCCGGGCCTCCGGCGTCTTCACCGCCAACCTGGTCGACCACGAGCTGTCGGTGGCCATGAACGAGACCTCGGCCGAAGTCGAGCCCTCGGTCGACGAGTTCGGCCTGGCCGGGCTGACCGCGAAACGATTCGGATCGGTCGACGCCCCCGGTGTTGCCGAGGCCAAGGCGATCCTCGAGTGTCGGGTGATCAACGAAGTGGTCCTGGGAGTGGCACCGCTCCAACATGCGGTGACCTTCGGCGAAGTCGTGGCGTTCCACATCGCCGACGAGGTCCTCGACGGGACCCGTATCGATGCCGCCAGGCTCGACGCACTCGGCAGGCTGGCGGGCTCGGGCTACTCGACGACCCGTGATCGATTCACCCTGGATCGGCCCCGCTAGCGCCTCGACGGTTCAACGACTCCGATGGCCCGACCAGGGCGCTGCCCTCCTGCCAGGGCGAGATCTGGCCCTCGTAGACCGATGGGCCGTTGCGGAAGTGCGATGCCTCGTGCAGGGTCTCGACGAACGGCATGTCCACCGGGTAGAGCCGATCCCCCCTGGGCCGTGGCCCGGCCTTCGACACGTGACCCCACAGCGGGTGGCCCACCACCTCTTCGGCGATCCAGGCCGCCTCGATCAGCTTGTCGAGGTCGTAGCCGGTCTCGATGCCCATCTCGTGGCAGAGGTCGACGAAGTCCTCGGTCGGCACGTGGCCTGCCGCCCGACCGTTGCCGCAGTACGGGCAACCACCCATGCCTCCGATGGAGGTGTCGAACTCGGTCACCCCCAAGTGCAGCGCTTCGTAGTAGCTGGCGATGGTGGCACCCCGGGAGTTGTGGAGGTGGAGGTGATAGGTCTCGATCTCCGGCCAGGTTTCGCGGATGGCCAGGATCGTGCCCCGGAGCCGGTGGGGTGTGTCCCACCCCATGGCATCGGAGATCGACAGCCGGTCGACCTCGAAGCCCGCCTCGTGCCACTTGTCGACCATCAGGCCGACGAACTCCAACCGCTGCCGGAGGCTGAAGGGACCTTCGAAGTTCGATCCGAAGGGGCTGCCGAGCACCACCGCCCCGAACTCGGCGCCGTTGCTCCTGGCGGCGGCGATCGTGGCATCCATGGCGGCGATCTGCTGGGCCTGGGTGCGGTTGTAGTTCCGTCTGGCGAACGAGTCGCACATCTCGATGTGCGTGGCGTACCGGCGGGTCCGAACGTCGATCTTCGGGTAGAACCGATCGGCCCGCTCGAAGCCCTTCTGGTTGAACACCGCTGCGGTGTAGCGAATGCCGGGCTTGGGGGTGAACCGCTCCGCCAACTCCTCGATGTTGGCCATCGACGGGGTCCATTTCGGATGGGCGAACGAACCGATCGAGATGACCTTGGCCCCGGTCTGCCCCAGCGCGTCCAGCAGCCGCAGCTTGTCGGCCACCGGGATGTCCGGCCGCTCGATCTGCAGCCCCTCCCGCATCGAGTCGTCGGTGATGGTCACCCGTTCCGGCACCGGGTCCGAGCCCCGACCGGTCATGGCTCCAGGACGACCTTGCCGAGCGCCTTGCGATCCATCAGGGCCCGCAGGGCGTCGCCCGCCTTCTCGAGCGGGTAGCGCTCGGAGACGTGGGGCTTCAGTTTGCCCGAAGCGGTCAGCTCGATCAGCTCGGCGCTGATGGCGTCGCGTAGCTCGGGGTCCCGGGCGGTCATCGCCCCGTAGAACACACCGACGATCTGGCAGCTCTTGAGCAGCGTCAGGTTGAGGGGAATCGAGGGGATGCCTGCGGTGAAACCGACCACCAGGAACCGGCCGGCCCAGCCGATGGCCCGCAGCGCCGATTCGGCGTAGTCGCCACCGACGCAGTCGTAGATCACGTCGACACCCTTGCCGTCGGTGAGCTCCTTGGCCCGATCCTTGAGGTTCTCGGTTGCGTAGTTGATCGTCTCGTCGGCGCCACGTTCCCGGCACAGATCGAGCTTCGCCTCGCTGGAGGCGGCGGCGATGACCCTGGCCCCCATCAACTTGCCGAGCTCCACCGCCGAAAGGCCGACGTTGCCGCCGGCACCGAGGATCAGCAGCGTCTCCCCCTCGGCGAGCTCTCCCCGGTATTTCAGGCCGTACAGGGTGGTTCCGTATGCGTAGTTGAGGCCGGTTGACTCGCCGAAGCCCACGTTGTCCGGCAGGATCCTGGCCGCGGCGGCGGGGACGACCGCCAGCTCGGCGAATCCACCGGTGGTGCCGAGCCCGCCGACGACCCGGTCGCCGATCGAGAAGCCGGACACCTCGTCGCCGATGGCGGCCACCAGGCCGGCCACCTCACCGCCGGGGACGTAGGGCGGCGGGGCCTTGAACTGATACTTGTCCTCGATCATCAGGGTGTCGGGGAAGGTGACGGCCGCAGCCTTGACCTCGACCAGCAGCTGCTTGGGCCCCGGTGCGGGATCCGGCATCTCCTCGACGACCAGGTTCTCGGGCGGACCGAACTCGTTGCATACCACGGCTCTCATTGGGGCAACCCTAGTGTCGGACCGCAGTGAGCGTGTAGCCCGTGGGTGGCGACGCCACCGCCCGCCGGTTGCGGCCTAACGATCGAGCGATTCGGCCAACCCGCATGCCTCGAAGGCGGCCCGGGTCGCCTGCTTCTCGGCATCGGTCAGTTCCAGCAGAGGTCGGCGGACCGGCCCGCCGACCTGGCCGAGCAGTTCCTGCCAGTACTTCTGATGGGCGGTTGCCTTGCCGGGCGGCCTGGTGGCCGCAAGGGCCCGGCGGACCGGCTCGAGGCTGGCGCTGACGGCCCTGGCCCGCTCGACGTCACCGGCCATGGCCAACTCGGTGTATGCCTCCATCCGCCGGTCGTTCGGGGGTCTGCAGCAGGAACGGCGGTGTCGAGCAGAGGTAGACCTGCCAGCCCAACTCGATGATGTTGTCGAGCCAATCGGCCTCCGGTGAGCTGCTGACGATCAGTCGATCACCGGCCAGTCGGGTCAGGGCCGAGTAGACCTCGCGCTCCACGCTGTACTTGATTGCCACGACGTTCGGGATCTCGCTCAGCCGGAGGCAGAGGTCAGGCTCGAGCCGGTAGCCGCAATCCGGCGGTTGGTTCCACAGCACCACCCCGATGTTCACCTTGGCCGCCAGGTACCGGTAGTACTCGAAGATCGTGTCGTCTGTGTTGGCGCCGAAATACAGCAGCGGGGAGTGGAGCACGATGTGGTCGGCGCCGGCCGCCTCTGCGTGGCAGGCCAGATCGGCCGCAACGTCGATGTTCTGATCGGAGCAGGAGACCATCACCCCGCCGTCGAACGGAGCCGCCTCCTCCACTGCGATCTCGGCGGTTCGTTTCCGTTCCTCGACGGTCATCGAGGCGAACTCGCCCTGCTTGCCGTTGACGAACAACCCCCGGATACCGAGCGCCCCATACCAGTGCCGAAGGTTGCGTCGCCATCCCCGCTCGTCGACGGAGAGGTCGGCGGCGAACGGGGTCAGGGTGGCGGCCCAGATCCCCCGGAGCCGCGCTCGGGACCGGGCCATCTGCTCCGATTCAGTCACCGCCAGAGCGTAGCCTCACTCGAAGACCAGGGCCCCGTCCTCCAGGTCGAGGGCCGGCAGCTCGTCCTTGTCGGACCAGTAGTCCTGGGTATGGATCCACGGCTGGTGGTCCCCCTGCTTCGGCAGCAGATGCAGGCTCCGCATGATGTAGCCCGGGTTGAAGTTCTCCGGGTCGACCCAGGGCAGCAGCGACATGTCGGCGTCGGCATCGCCGATCCGGGGAACCACCACCTCGGCCCCCTTGTCGTCCATGTGCCGCAGCAGCCGGCAGACGAAGTCGGCGATCATGTCTGCACGGAGGGTCCAGCTGGCCCGGAAGTAACCGAACACCCAGGCCATGTTGGGAATGCCGGTGAACATCGTGCCCCGATAGGTGACGGTTTCGGAGAAGTTGAGCGGCGCACCGTCGATGGTGAACTCGATGTCGCCGAGCACGTTCAGGTTGAAGCCGGTTGCGGTGACGATGATGTCGGCGTCGAGGGTCTCCCCCGATTTCAGCGCCAGCCCCGTCTCGGTGAAGGTCTCGATCTCGTCGGTCACCACCGAGGCATCACCCTTGGCGATGGCCTGGAACAGATCACCGTCGGGGACGAAGGCGATGCGCTGGCGCCACGGTCGGTACCGGGGAGTGAAGTGGGGCTCGACCTCGTAGTCCTCACCGAGGTACTCCCGCAGCCCGTTCCACAGTTCCTGTTTGACCAGCTCCGGCTGCTCGAAGGACATCTTGGTGATCTGGGCCTGATCGTGCAGGATCTTTCGCCGCACGATCTCGTGTATCCAGGTCTCGTCGATCTCCAACTCCCGGAGGGTGTCGGCCAGCTCCACCGCATTGCGGCCGGTCGCGAAGTACGTCGGCGACCGCTGCAGCATCGTGACGTGGCCCGCGGTCGGGGCCATGGCCGGGATCAGGGTGGCGGCGGTTGCGCCGGATCCGATCACCACCACGTTCTTTCCCCCGTAGTCGAGATCGTCGGGCCAGGTCTGGGGATGGACGATCGGGCCCGAGAAACGGTCCATGCCCGGCCACTCCGGCGTGTACGGCTCGGTGTGGTTGTAGTAGCCCTGGCACATCCACAGGAAGTTGCCGGTGAAGCGCAGCTGCTCGCCGGTGTCGGCTCTGGTCACCTCCAGCGTCCAGCGCTTCTCCTCGCTCGACCACGACGCCCGGTTGATCGTGTGGTGGTAGCGGATGTGGCGAGCCAGGTCGTTCTCGTCGATGACCTCGCCCATGTACTTGAGGATCTCGTCGGCGGTGGCGATGGGGGCGGTGGTCCACGGCTTGAACCGGTAGCCGAAGGTGTAGAGGTCGCTGTCGGATCGAATCCCGGGGTAGGTGTGGGTCCGCCACGTGCCGCCGAACCCTCCCTGGGTCTCGAGCACGACGAAACTCTTGTCCGGGCACTGTTCCTGCAGGTGGTAGGCCCCGCCGACGCCGGAGATCCCGGCGCCGACGACGAGCACGTCGAAGTGCTCGGCCCCGGCCGCGGCCGAGCGTCTCTGCGGTCTCCGTCGGAGCTGTGTCAGTCATTCTGCAATAGTGGCCCACCGGCGGCCGAGGCGCTGCATTGATCTACTCGGTATCGACGCCGAGCACGGCGTAGGTGGCCCTGACGATGCCCTCACCCCGGTCGTCGCCTACCGGTCCCGGGAAGCATCTTGTTCATCATGTAGGCGATGGTCATGTTCCGGTCGCAGTCGACCACGATGGTGGAGCCACCCCAACCGCCCCAGAAGCAGATCCGACCTTCGGGGATGTATGGCCGAACCTCCAGGTCGGCGATCCCGTACCCGATGCCGAACCGCTGGGGGGTGCCCAACACCAGATCGATGCCCCGGGCCTGCTCATCGAAGATCAGTTCGATCGTGGCCGGGCTGAGCAGGTCCACCTCGTCGACGGTGCCACCGTTGGCCACGACGGCCTGGATCCTGGCCACCGAGCGGGCGTTGCCGTGCCCGTTGGCGGCGCCGATCTCGGCCCGCTTCCAACCGTCGGTCCAGGCCGCGGTCGCATCGAGCGGCGGCCCGGTCAGGGTCTTGACCATCGGATGATCCGGGCCGAACGTCGAGAAGTCGATCGGCGGCGATGCCGGGGGGATCACCGGTGAGACCCGGTGATCGTCGGCCGGATCGAGCCCGATGTGGAAATCGGCGTCCAGTGGTCCGGCGATCTCCTCGGCGAAGAACGTGCCGAGTGAGCGGCCGGTGATTCGCCGCACCACCTCGCCGACCAGGTGACCCTGGTTCAAGGCGTGGTAACCGGAGGCGGTACCGGGCTCCCACCATGGAGCCTGCGCCGCCAACCTGGCCGCCGCCTTCTCACCGTCGAAGATGTCGGCCGTCGCGACCGGCTGCTCCCATGCCGACACGCCCGACGTGTGGCTCAGCAGGTGACGGACCTCGACGCCGGCCTTGCCGTTCGCTGCGAACTCCGGCCAGTAGCGGGCCACCGGGGCGTAGACGTCGAGCTCCCCACGCTCCACCAGCACCAGCGCACACAGCGAGGTCATCGTCTTGGTGGTGGACCAGACGTTGGTGATCGTGTCGGCCTGCCACGGCACGTTCCGGGCCTCGTCGATGTGTCCGCCCCAGATGTCGACGACCATCTCACCGTCGATGGTGACGGCGATCGAGGCGCCGACGTCGGAGCCGGCATCGATGCTGCCGCTGAGCAGGTCACCGAGCACGTCGAATCGTTGGTCCATGGTGCCGGCGATCTCTGCCATGCCGGCCGACGGTAGCGCTGCGGGCGACGGCTGTCAGCTTCGAGCCGGTGGCCGCCGAGCCGGAGCGACAAGCGCCCGCTGCGCGATGGCGGTTTTCGTACCGGCGATCTAACGTCGCTGACACAGTCGAGAAGGAGAACGATCGTGAAGGCAGCGGTACTGACCGAACAACCGGGGGACCTGGTCATCGAGGATCTCACGATAGACAAACCGGGCCCCGGCGAGGTGCTGATCCAGACCGTCGGGGCCGGGCTCTGTCACAGCGACCTGCACTTCATGGAGGGTCTGTTCCGGACCCAGCTGCCGATCGTCATGGGCCACGAGTCGGCCGGGATCGTTCAGGCGGTCGGCCGAGGAGTCGACTATGTCAAGCCCGGCGATCACGTCGTTGCCTGCCTGTCGATCTTCTGCGGCCAGTGCAAGCAGTGCCTTGGCGGCCATCCCAATCGCTGCGCGAATCCCCAGGCGACCTCGAGGGCGAAGGGAGCCTCTGTCCCGGCTCAGCCGGGCCGACGGCACGCCGGTCGAGCAGATGGCGAGGCTCGGTGGCTTCGCCGAGGAGATGCTGGTCCACGAAAACGGGCTGGTGAAGGTGATCGAGGAGATGCCGCTCGACAAGGCCTGCCTCATCGGCTGTGGCATAACCACCGGTTTCGGGGCGGTGGTTCGCACCGCCGGGGTCACCGTCGGCAGCACGGTCTGCGTCATCGGGGCCGGCGGTATCGGCCTGGCCGCGATCCAGGGCGCCCGCATCGCCGGGGCCAACAAGGTCATCGTGGTCGACGTCTCGTCGGCCAAGCTGGAGACCGCCGGCCAGTTGGGAGGTACCCATTTCGTCAACGCCTCCCAGACCGACGACGTCGTCGGCGAGGTGAAGGAGCTGACCGGTGGTGGTGTCGACTACTCCTTCGAGGCCATCGGGCGGTCCCAGACCGTCCGCCAGGCCTTCGACATGCTGGCGGTCGGCGGTACGGCGACGGTGATCGGGATGGTGCCCTCCAAGGACGAGGTCACGCTGCGGGGCATCGATTTCCTGCAGGAGAAGAAGCTGCAAGGATCGATGATGGGTTCGAACCAGTTCCGGACCGATATCCCGAACATGATCGACATGTACCTCGACGGTCGGCTGCTGATCGACGAGATGGTGTCGGCCACCATCGATCTCGAGGGCGTCAACGAGGGCTACCGGATGATGAAGAACGGCGAGGTGGCCAGAACGGTGATCACCTTCGATTGAGTCGCACCTGCGGAGCAGGTTCTCGGGCACCTTCGGGTGCCTTCGAGTTGGCGGCAACCCTTGGGTTTCCTGGCGAACGTCGCCCGCTGAACGGGGTGCCCTGGGCCCGATTCCGCCGCGTGTCTTGAGTCGAACCTGCGAGCGCACGAAGCGGGCTCAGTCGAGGCTCGACGACGACAGCGGCTCCTGATTGCGGTTCCGCCACGCCTCGCCCCAGGTGACCCGGCTCCCGGTCCGCAGCAGCGAATACCGGTAGATCCGCCCTGCGAGCTGCAGCATGACGACGATCGACGCCGCCAGGATCAGCAGCGACAGCACGACCTGCCACAGCGGCACGTCGGTGAGCGCGGTCCGGAACGGCAGCAGCACCGGCGAGGTGAACGGCACGAACGAGCCGATGGTGACCGCAAGATTCTCCGGCTGGGCCAAGCTGGCCGAGGCGATGACATAGCCGGCCACCAGTGGCAGCACCGCAGGCAGCTGGGCGGTCTGGGCGTCCTCCTGGCGGGAGACCATCGAGCCGACGGCGGCGAAGGCCGTGGCATAGAAACCGAAGCCGAGAAGGAACGTGGGCAACAGGAGCGGAATGGTCCCCCAGACATCGCCGGGCACGTCGATGTTGCGGACAAGGGCAAGGCCGACGACCAGCCCGGAAACGAAGATCAACAGCTGCCCGAGCGCCAGGAGGCCGAGACCGAGCACCTTCCCGGCCAGGAGAATCGTCGGCCGCACGTGGGAGAGCAGGATCTCGATCACCTTCGACGACTTCTCCTCGGTGACGCCCATCATCATGAACGCACCCCAGACCTGAATCAGGATGAAGTTGGCGAATCCGGCGGCAGCCGCGGCGGCAAGCCGCACACCGTATTCCTCCTTCCCACCGTCGAGCCTGACCTCGGCGATCTCCACCGGTTCGAACAGGGTCTGCACATCGCCGGCGTCCAACCCCAGGCCATCGGCGCGGTCGACGAACGCCCGCTGCTGCACCGTCGATCTGATGTAGTCGTCGAGCTGGACGTCGGGCGACGCCCGCCAGGTCAACGTCGACCCGTCGAACAACACATCGATCGTCTCCGCTTCGAGTTCGGCGGTCCCACGTCCGACGACCCGGACCGTCGGCGCGACATCATCGTTGCCGACCGACAGCGCGTCGACCAGCGGCGCCGCCTCGGACTGCAATCCGATGGCGACCTCCCGAGGTTCGTTGCCCCCCCGGATCAGCGACATCACGATGGCCACACCGAACACCGCAACGAACATGATTGCCGTGACGACCAGGAACCCCTTGGATCGACCCCGAACCGCCAGTTCCCGCTTGGCGATGATCCAGATCATGTCCGCTCCCCCACCAGTTCGGTGAAGACCTCGTCGAGGCCCGGTGGCTCCACGGCGATCTCGCTGACCGGACCGGCGGCCAGCGCCCCGGCCAGACCGGCGGCCACATCGGCACCGTCGCTCAGCTCGACGACGGCGCTGGTTCCATCGAAGGACACGATCCTGCCGTCGACCGGTTCCCAGCGACCCACCGGCTCGGTCCAACGGACCCGGAGCCGCCGGGTCGGCGAAGCGGAGCGAAGGTCGCCGACGTCGCCGGCCGCCACCAGGCGACCGTTGGCGATGATCACCACCTGCCGGCACAGGTCCTCCACCAGATCGAGCTGGTGGGAGGAGAACAGCACGCTGCAGCCGGCGGCGGCCCGCTCGGCGATGATGGCCCGCATGGTTTCGGCTGCCACCGGGTCGAGCCCGGCGAACGGTTCATCGAGGACCAACAGGTCCGGTTCGTGGACCAGTGAGACGGCGAGCTGAACTCGCTGCTGGTTGCCGCCGGACAGCTCCTGGATCAACGATCCGGCCCGCTCGCTCAGGTCGAGTCGATCCAGCCAGTAGTCCGTCCTGCGAGCGGCCTCGTCCCTGGTCAAACCGGCCAGGCGCCCGAAGTAGACCACCTGCTCGTGGACCCTCATCCTGGCGTAGAGTCCTCGCTCCTGGGGCATGTAGCCGATCGTGGTTCGCACCGCGTCGTCCATCGGCGCGCCGTCCCAGGTGATCGAGCCGTCGTCGATCGCCACCATGCCGAGCACCGCTCGCATGGTGGTGGTCTTGCCGGAACCGTTCGGTCCGAGGAAGCCGATCAGCGATCCCCTCGGCACGTCGATGCTGAGCCGGTCGACGGCCTGGACCGCACCGTAGCGCTTCGATATCTCGACGATCTTCAACCCGCCCCGGTCGCCGTCCACCTCGCCATGGCCCATGACCGGCAGGGTAGCGATCGATCGCCGACCCGGTTCGCCGGGCCCGGCTCCGCCGGACGGTGACCCATGGTCACCGCTCGGTCGTCGCCCGATCATGGCCT
Organism: uncultured Acidimicrobiales bacterium; assembly: GCA_963715325.1. GTDB lineage: Bacteria > Actinomycetota > Acidimicrobiia > Acidimicrobiales > SZUA-35 > JAHELU01. The sequence continues at coordinate 155,371 of CAVQRR010000003.1, read as the reverse complement.
GGCGCCCCGGGTCGATCGGCCACCGGCAGCGCCGCTCGCCGGGCCCTGAGGTGGCGCCGTTCCACCTCGTTGGCCACGAGTTCGAGGGCTCGGTCGTAGGCGTTTGCGGCCTCGGCGACCGCCCCCAATCGGCCCAGGAACTCGGCCCGGGTGGCGTGGAAGAGGTGGTAGCGGTCGAGGTCAGACTGCAATTGCTCGAGCGCCGCCAAACCGAGCTCCGGACCTTCCAGTTCGGCCAGGGCGATGCTGCGGTTGAGGCCGACCATCGCATTGGGCTGCAACTGCTGCAGATGATCGTAGAGCATCACGATCTGGTGCCAGTCGGTCTCGGCTGCGGTTCCGGCGTCACCGTGGACTGCGGCGATGGCGGCCTGCAACTGGTACGGCCCCGGGTTGTTGCGCCGCAGGCAGTCGCGGACCAGCTGGTGGCCCTCGTCGATGGCGACCCGATCCCAGCGGGAGCGGTCCTGCTCGCCCAGCCGGACCAGTCGGCCCTCGGCGTCGACCCTGGCCTCCCGCCTGGCCTCGGTCAACAACAGCAGTGCCAGCAGCCCCTTCGGCTCCTCCTCATCGGGAAGCAACTCGGACAGCAACCGTGCCAACCTCACGGCTTCGCCGGAAAGATCGGACCGGGTCAGGCTGTCACCCTCGGTGGCGGTATGGCCCTCGGTGAACACCAGATAGATCGTGGCCAGCACCGACTGCAATCGGGTGGCCAGTTGGTGGGCGGCCGGAATCCGGTAGCTGATGTTGCTGTCCCGGATCTTTCGTTTCGCCCTGACCAGGCGTTGGGCCAGGGTCGCCTCCGGCACCAGGAACGCCCGGGCGATCTCCGGTGTCTGGAGGCCGGCCAGGAGCCGCAGGGTCAGCGCCACCTGGGTGTCGGGGGCCAGCGCCGGGTGACAGCACAGGAACATCAGCCGCAACTGATCGTCGGGAACGACATCGAGGTCGCCGAGGTCGCCGAGGTCGGCGGTGGCGACGGACTCGTCGTCGTGCTCGATCAGGCGCTGGCGGTGGGAGGCCAGCTGCCGCTCGGCCCGCTTCGATTCCCGCCGAAGATGATCGATGGCACGATTGCGGGCCGTCGTGGTGATCCAGCCCCCCGGGTTCGGCGGTATGCCGTGGTCCGGCCATCGTCTCGCCGCCACCGCGAACGCCTCGGCCACGCTGTCCTCGGCCAGATCGATGTCACCGAGGACCCGGACCAAGGTTGCGGTGCATCGGCCGACCTCGTTGCGGTAGATCCGGTCGAATCGCGCCGAATCGAACGCCTCGCCCGGTTCTCCGGTCTCGCTGGGCCCCGGGGTCAAAACTGCTGGACCGGGCGGACCTCGACCGGCCACATGCAGGCCTCGGAACCCTTGCGGGCCCACTCCAGCGCCTCGTCGAGGTCGGCCGCCTCGATGATGGTGAAGCCGCCGATCTGCTCCTTGGCCTCGGCATAGGGCCCATCCGTCATCGAGACGGCTCCGTTCGGTCGCAGCGAACGACGGTGGCCGACGACGGATCGGTGAGCGTGGCGAAGAACACCCACGCCCCGGCCTGGCGCAACTCGCTCTGATGGGCGGCGACTCGAGCCATGATCTCCTCCACCATCTCGGGAGCCGGGGACTCGGCCCCTTCCTCCTGGAAGACCGACAACATGTACTGGGGCATCTCCGTCCTTTCCTGGCGATTCGAACCGCCGGTAACCGGGAACCGTGCGAGTCCGAGCGGTCCACCCCCGATGATCGGCTCCCCTCCGATACTCTCACAGAGATCGCGGCCCGCCGCTCGGCGCCGGAGAGATCGCGGCCCGCCGCTCGCACAGAGACGAATCGCAGCCCGCCGCTCGCACAGAGATCGCGCCCGCCGCTCGCACAGAGATCGCAGCCCGCCGCTCGCGGACGGACTGCCATCGGGCGGCCCCATTTCGGCCGAGCGACCGGGCTGAGTAGGCTCTTGGTATGGACAATCGCACCGATGCAGTGACCACCACCATGGACGACATCCGCCGCATCGAGGCCGACCATCTCGATACCGAAGGGGTCATCACCCGCCAGGGCGTCGAGGCGATCCGGGACCGGTTGCTCGAATTGGCGGCGCAACGTGAGCTGTTCCCCCTGGAAGACTTCGCCCCACCGGCCGACGATGACAAGCGAACCAGTTACCTGTACCGGCTGGCCCAGGACCCAGACGACCGTTTCGCCCTGTACGCCCAATCGAGCCGGGGCTCGGTGTCGACCCCGGTCCACAACCACACCACCTGGGCCGTGGTGGTCGGCTTCGCGGGCCAGGAACTCAACCGGTTCTTCGAGCGGTCCCCCGATGGCGTGGCCAAGACCCATGAGCACATGGTCGAAGCCGGGACCGGCGTTGCGATGCGGCCGGACGATCTGCACTCGATCCAGATCGACGGTCGGGCCCTCAACTTCCACTGCTACGGCCTGGCGCTGGAGCGTCTGGACACCCGCGAGTACTTCGACCCGGTCTCCGGCACCTGGAAGATCTTCTCGAACGTGAGCGGCATCCGCGAGGCCCGGCTTGGGCTGCAATCGTGTTGAACGAGCAATCGACCGGGCCGGCGCCGATGATTTCGGCCGAGACCCTGAGCGACTGGCTGCTCGACGGAGATGAGCTGGCGCTGGTCGACGCCAGGGAGCAAGGGGTGTATTTCGATTCCCACCTGTTCCACGCCGCCTGCGTCCCGCTGTCCCAACTGGAGCTGCTGCTCGACCAACTGGTGCCACGCCGCACCACCAGGATGGTGTGGTGCGACGACGGCGTCGGCGACCTGGCCGTTCGGGCCGCCAGACGGGCCGGTGAGCTCGGCTGGTCGAACTGCTCGGTACTCGACGGCGGCACTGCGGCATGGGCCGAAATGGGGGGCGAGCTCTACGCCGGGGTCAACGTGCCGTCGAAGGCGTTCGGTGAGTTCGTCGAGCACACCTATGGCACCCCCCGTATCCCTGCCGCCGAGCTGAAGGCGCTGCTCGACCGTGGCGAGAATCTGGTGGTGCTCGACTCCCGGCCCATGGAGGAGTTCCGCAACATGAGCATCCCCACCGGCACCGACTGTCCCGGGGCGGAGCTGGTCCACCGGGTCAAGGAGATGGCTCCCGACCCGGAAACGCTGGTGGTCGTGAACTGTGCCGGACGAACCCGCAGCATCATCGGGGCCCAGTCGCTGATCAATGCAGGTCTGGAGAACAAGGTGGTGGCGCTCGAGAACGGCACCATGGGCTGGGAGCTGGCCGGGTTCGACGTCGAACGGGGCCGCGACGTCCACGCTCCCGAGCCCGGACCGGACGGGCGGGCCTGGTCGGGGCGGGCCGCGGCCGCTGTCGGACGACGATTCGGCGTCACCGAGGCCCCGATCGATCGGGTTCGAGCGTGGCAGACGGACCCGACCAGGACAACGTACCTCCTCGATGTCCGGACCCCGGATGAGTTCGCAGCCGGCCATCTGCCGGGCAGCCGCAACGCTGCAGGCGGGCAACTGGTCCAGGCCACGGACGAATTCGTGGCGACCCGCAATGCCCGCCTGGTCCTCGTCGACGACGATGGCGTCCGGGCCACCATGACCGCCTCGTGGCTTCGCCAACTCGGCTGGCCCGATGTCCACGTCCTGGCCGGTGGCCTCTCGGGGCTGCCGCTGGTCACCGATCCCGACCCCCGTCCCTCCCTGGGCCCCGTCCCGACGATCAAGGTCTCGGCATTGGCCGAACGGCTCGCCGCCGGGAGTGACGGCGCCGACGGAAACCACCGCGACCAGGGAGAGGCCGACGACGGGAACCACGGCGCCGATCCGGCGACACTGGCGGTGCTCGATCTCGGCACCAGCCTGAAGTACCGGAAGCGGGGCCACATCCCCGGCGCCTGGTGGGGTGTTCGAAGCAGGCTCGACCAGGCCAGAGCGGCGATCGGCCCGGTGTCCACCCTGGTGCTCACCTCGACCGACGGCCGGCTGGCCAAGCTGGCGGTGGCCGATGCCGCCGAGTTGTGGCCGGACGCCGAAGTGGTGGCCCTGGCCGGCGGAAACAAGGGCTGGCGCCATGCCGGCCATGATATGGAGCCCGGCTTCACCAGACCGACCACCGATGCCAACGACGTGTGGTACAAGCCATACGACCACGAAGACGGGGCCGAGGTGGCCGAGCAGCACATGAAGGACTACCTCACCTGGGAGATCGCCCTGGTCGAACAACTGGAGCGGGATCCGACGGTTGCGTTTCCCAGCTTTGCCGCCGGGCCGGCCTGATGGGGCGAACCGAACCCACCCAGCGGTTGTCCGTCGAGCGGTTTCAGCCGATGACGCCGGCCATCGACCGCCGCACCAGGTCGTAGTGGTCGGGACCGACCTCCACCAATCCGACCAACGACGCGGCGGCCAGCTCACGTTTGAGCGTTGGGGTGTCCGCCGCCTCCAGCAGCAGGCGACGAACCCTGGCGAGATCCCCGGCCGGCAGCGTCGAACGGACCACCAGCGGCTGAACCGGCCACGGTCCGAGGCGCTCGACCACCGCCAACGCCGCCACCCGGGGATCGAGCCTGCTCCTGCCGGTACGGACAACGGAGTCGACAACGGCGGCGTCGAGCTCACCGGCCGCCACCAGATCCAACGAGCGGTGATGGCCACCGGTGAACACAAGCTCGGCGAAGCCGTCGGGGTCGAATCGGCGGTCCTGGAGGGCGAACCGGAGGGCATGGTGTCCGCTGAGGCTCACCGGGTCGTTGCAGCCGATCCGACGACCGGCGAGATCGGCCAGCGTGGCGAATCCGGCGTCGGCCCTGGTGACCACATCGCCGAAGTAGACCGGTCTGCCGCCGACATCGGGGTCATCCGGTACCCAGGCCACGCCGGCGAGGCCGATACTGGGCTCGGGGCCGCGGCTGGCCAGCTCGACGTACGAAGTCGAGCAGATCCAGCCGAGGTCGGCCGAGCCGTCGGCGAAGGGATCGACGCCCGGCGCCGGACCGGAGAGTTCCTGCTCGAAGTCGACCTCGGCACCGATGACGGCCCCGAAGGCTTCGAACAATGACGCCGGGAAGCCCGGCGTCATGTACGAGAGCAACCGCATCCAGCCAAGCTAGCCCGAACCGCAGCCGGCGACTGCTCCGGCCTGCCCCCGTCGGCCCGGTCCCGGGTGGCCGACGCCGTGGCCGCCACCTCAGCGACCGAACCGGCGGCGGACGAAATCGGTGACGGCAGGCACGACGCCACGCCGGAACCGCAGGAACAGGGCGATCACCACCACGCCGTAGAGCACCAATCGGAGCTGGGCGTAGTCGACCAGGAACTCGTCGAGCCAGGTCAGCGAGGCGGCGCCGACGATCGGGCCGAGCAGGGTGCCGATGCCACCGAAGGCCAACATCACGAGCACCCGAACGTCGACGTCTCCGAAGGCGAAGGTGCTCGGTCCGATGAACCCCCGGCCGCTGTGGGCGTGCAGCGCACCGGCCAACCCCAGCATCGCCGAGCCGACGGTGCCGGCCAACACCCGGTACCTGGCGACGTCGACCCCGGACAGCTCGGCCGCCAGCTGATCGTCGCGCAGGGCTCGGAAGGCCCAGCCGGTCCTCGACCTCTGCAGCGTCCGGTACAGCACCAGGTAGGCAACGACCAGGGCCAGGAAAACGTAGTAGGGGGCGACCCGATCGTGGAGGAAGGTGTCCGAGCCCGCTTCGACGAAGGTCCCGGTCTCGCCGCCGGTGAGGTCGCGGCGTCCGAGCACGAAGTTCTGGAACGACAGCGAGAAGGCCAGGGTGACGATGCCGATGAAGATCGTGTCGAGGGCCCGCTTGACCGAGACCCAACTGAGCAGGCCGCCGATCGCGGCCGAGCATGCCGCCGCCAGCACCAGCGACAACACGAGCGGCACGCCGAGGCGATCGGTGAACACCGCCGATGCGAAACCGCCAACACCGGCCAACGCCCCGACGCAGAGGAACAGCTGGCCGGTGCTGCCGAAGATGATGTTGAACGCCACCGCGTATGCGGCGAAGACCATGCCGTCGGTGACCACCCCCATCAGCGAGCCCGAGTCGTGGTAGCGCAGCGGCACCAGCGCCAACAGCCCGGCCGCCACCAGGATCGGGCCGTAGGGAGCGAGCCGGGAGACCAGACCGGCCGGGGCGGCAACGTCGCTCTGATCTGGCGGTGTCCGCTCGACCGCGGTCACGAGCTCGGCCTCCCCAGCAGCCCGGACGGCCGGGCCACGATGGTCAGTGCGGCGCACACCAACAAGATGATCGTGGTGACGTAGGTGCCGATGTAGAACGAGCTGAGGCGGTCGACCACCCCGAGCAGCACCCCGGCCAGGAACGCCCCCGACACGCTGCCCAACCCGCCGACCACCGCCACGATCAGAGCCAGGACGGTGAAACCGATCGTGTTGCTGGCTCCGATCGGGCCCGTCATCGAACGGGTGACCGCAACCAGGCCGGCCAGCACCCCGCTGAGGGCGAACACGAAGGTTCGGACCAGGGCCGGGTTGATGCCGCACAACCTGGCCCCGACCTCGTCCTGGATGACCGAACGCACACCCCTTCCGAGCGAGGTCAGCCGGAAGAACCCCACCAGGAGCAGGCCGACCACGACGGTGATGGCAGAGGCCAACATGCTGCCGGTGCTCATGCGAACCCCGAGGATCGAGATCGGCTCGCCACCGATACGCAGGCCCAGCTGCTGGATCGGGTACCGCCACTGGAGGAACCCGTCGATGATGAAACTCACACCGAGCATCAACAGCAGGCCGAGCAGGATGCGGGTCTCGCCCTCCTGGCGGTACACCACCCGCATGACGGTGAGATCGAGCAGCAGCAGCACCCCGCCGGACAGCGCAAGGCCGACCACGATCGCCGGCACCGCCGGCAGCCCGGCCGCCATCAGCAACGACACCACCACCGCCCCCAGCACCGCGATCTGGCCGTGGGCCAGGTTGAGCACGCCGGCCAACCCGTAGATCAGGGTCAGGCCGACGCCGAGGAGCCCGTACTGCAGGCCGAGCACGATCCCGTCGAGCAGGGCCGATCTCATGTCACCCCCAGGTAGGCCCGCTGGACCTCGGGGTTGCCGGCCAACTCGTCGGAGGTACCGCTGAAGCCGAACCGGCCCCGCTCCATCACATGACCACGCTCCGCCAGTTCCAGAGCCAGCGGCACCTGCTGCTCGGCCACCACCAGGGTCAAGCCGGAGTCCCGGAGCCGGGCCAGCGCCAGGTACGCCTCCGCGGCCAGCAGCGGGGCCAACCCCGTCGTCGGTTCGTCGAGCATCAGGAGTTTCGGTTTCGACATCAGGGCCCGGCCGACGGCCAGCATCTGCTGCTCGCCGCCGCTCAGGGTGCCTGCGGCCTGGCTCCGGCGCTCGGCCAACCGGGGGAAGATCTCGAACACGTCGGCCTGGACCGCCGCATCGGGCCGGCCGGGAAACGCGCCGAGCACCAGGTTCTCGGTCACCGACATCGCAGGGAACAGATGTCGTTCGGCCGGCACATAGGCCAGACCGGCCCTGGCGATCCGATGGGTCCCGAGACCGGTGATCGTTCGCCCGTCGAACCGCACCGTGCCGCCACTGGGCGTCAGCATCGAGACGATGGCCCGGAACAGCGTCGACTTTCCCGCCCCGTTCGAACCGATGATCGCCACCGCTTCGCCCTCGGCCACCGAGAAGGAGATCTCGTGGATCACATCCTCGCCGAGGTACCCGGCGCTGACGCCGGTCACCTCCAGCAGCGGCTCGGCCCCGGGGCTCATCGCCACCGCCGCACGACCGCGACCGGGCTTCGGCCCCCAGGTCGGCTCATGGCGTGGTGGCCCGATCACCCAGGTAGGCGGCGACAACGTCTGGCTGGGTCATGACCTCCCGGGGCGGTCCGTCGGCGATGAGGCGACCGAAGTTCAGCACCAGCACCCGCTCGGCCAGGCTCATGACCGCCTTCATGACATGCTCGACCCACACCACGGTCAGGCCGAATTCGGCTCTGGCCCGGCGGACCATGTCGACGGAGTGGGTGAGTTCGGAATCGTTGAGCCCGGCCATCACCTCATCGAGGAGGATGAGACGGGGTCGGCCGCCGAGCTGGCGGGCGATCTCCAGAAACCGCTGCTCGTGGAGGTTGAGGTTGGCCACCGGCTCGTTCCTCCGATCGGCGAGGCCGACGAACTCCAGCATGCGATCGGCCTGCCGCAGTGCCTGCGACTCGTTGGCCCCCGCGCCACCGAACAGCGCACCGAGGGCCGCGTTCTCCCGGACCGTCATCGTTTCGAACGGTCTGGGGGTCTGCAACACGATGGCCACCCCGGCGTGCCTGACCCGATGGGGCTTGAGGCCGACCAGGTCGACCCCGTCGAGGCGGATGGTGCCGTCGGTCGGCGAATCCATCCCACCGATGGCCTTCAGCAGCGTGCTCTTGCCCGCCCCGTTCGGGCCGACGAGGGCGACGATCTCGCCCTCGTCGACGCTGAACGACACATCGTTGACCGCCGTCAGCCCGCCGAAGCGTTTTCCGACGCCGACCAACTCCAGGATCGGCACGGATCAGGAAGGCTCGTATGGCGTGAGCGGCTCCGGCCGTATCAGCGTTTCCGGATACCAGTCGCCGGCTTCGTTGACGCCTTCGGGAGCCGGCCCTTCGCCGAGCACGCTGAAGATCGGGGCTGCGTTCGACATCTCGCCCCACTCGGTCCAGCCCATCGTCCAGGCGTAGCCCGGCAGGTCGAACTCCTGGGTATGGAGCCATTCGCCGATGGCGGCAGGGTCGTCGCCGACCGCCTCGATGGCGGCGGCGACCATGGTCACGATCCCGTAGCCTGCGACGGCGTCGTCCTCCATGAAGGTGTTGTCGCTGCTGGCCAGGTAGCGGCGGGCCAACTCCTGGTAGTCCTCGCTGTCGAAGTCCGCGCATTTGAAGTCGGCGTAGCGGCCGATGGCGGCATCACCGGCGCCACCCTCCACCAACGCCCACGGGGTGTAGGCCCCGGTGATCTGCACGTCGAGGCCGAGATCGGCCGATTGCACGGTGATGGCCCCCGAGCCCGGCGGATGACCGGTGGCCACGATCAGTTCGGGATCGAAGCTCTCCAGGTTCCTCAGGTAGGTGGTGAAGTCCTGCTCGGAGACAGGTGCCACCTCGATCTGGTACTCCAGACCTTCGACGGCGCCGAACGACTCCTCCATGGCGGCCTCGATGGCCCGGCCCCAGCCGTAGTCGGCGATGATGGCCCCGATCCTGGTCAGGCCCTCGGCCTCGGCGAACTGGGCGATCGGCTCGGCCACCGACGGGGCGGCGGGGATACAGGTCCGGAAGGTGTACCGGCTGTCCTTGGTGAGGATGGCATCGGAGCCGGCCTTGACCAGGAACAGCGGCACCTGGGCCTCTTCGGCGAACTGGGCCGTGTTGAGCGCCACGTCGGAGGAGATGGCCCCGCCGACCGCGACCACGCCGTCCTCGATCATGCGCTCCAGCCCGCTGACCGCTTCCTCGGCGTTCGATTGGTCGTCTGTCACCACCAGCTCCAGCGGTCGCCCGGCGGCGCCGCCTGCGGCGTTGATCTCGTCGACCGCCAACTGCATCCCGTCACGGGCCTGGATGCCCCAAGGGGTGAAGTTCCCGGTGAGCGAGGTCAGTGCGCCGATCTTGATCGGCTCCCCGGAGGGCGCCGCCGCTCCAGCTTCGGCGTCATCGGCGGCCGGCTCGTCCGCCGCGCCGTCCTCGGCCGCGTCGCCGGCCGTATCGGCGGTGGTGTCGTCGGTCTGCTCGGTCGGGGCATCGTCCGCCGGCGTCTCCTCCGAGTCGTCGCCGCCGCAGCCTGCGGCCAGCAGCGCCAACGCCGTCAGCAGAGCCAACCAGAACCCACTTCGTGTCTTCATCACAAACCCCTCTCCCTGGTGCCGACCACCGGTGCAGTCCACTGCGGCGATACGACCCGATCCTTGCGCCGGACCGGCTGTTGTTTGTCGCCCGTTCGAGGCGAGTGGCCACAGACTAGCCGTCACGGCATCGGCTGCGCCGGACTTCCCGACCGGCGGAGCCGACCTGCGAAGTTCGTCTCAGAATCGTCACCGTAGTGGTCGTTGGTCAGCGGTCGTCGACGAACCCGTCGAGGTCGTAGTCGGCCATGCAGGCGTCGACCAGGGCGCGGTACCGGTCGGCCGCCCCGGAGGCCACGGCCCAGTTCAGCGGGTCGATACGTTGCTGATCCTGGTTCCCGGCGTAGTTCCGCTCGTACAGCGCATGGCGGCCGGCGAACTCCGAGTACATCGCATCCCAGATCAGCTTGAACAGTTTGATTCGCTGCTCGGCGTCGATCCCGGTGCCGCGGAAGTACCGGTCGACCACCGGTCGCAGTTCGGGGTTGCGCAGGTCGCCAGGACCGGAGACGGTGTAGATCGGTGCTCCGGCCAGGATCGTCTCGAAGATCTCCCGAACCCGATTCCAGGTGTTCGTGGTGTAGAGCCGGCTGGCCGCTGCGGTCAGCAGCCGGGGCACGACCGTGCCGCCGATGCCCGGCTCGGGGTCGGCAACCATGGCCGTCGTCAACGACCACACCAGTTCCCGGATGGCGATCAGCTCGCCGATCGCCGCCTGGACGCCGCGGAAGCTCGCCGTCCCCGAGGCCTCGGTGCCCTTCAGCAACAGTCCGATGGCGAACTCCAGCTTCACCGACAGCCTCGTCGCCGATTGCAGGTTGTAGCGGTTGAAGAAGCCCGACGACGCGTAGAAACCCCGGCAGACCTCGACGTCTCGGTAGGCCAGGACGTTCTCCCACGGGACGAAGGTTCCGTCGAACACGATCACCGCGTCGTTCTCGTCGAACCGGCTGGCCAACGGCGCTTCGAAGGGGTGTCGGGCCGCCGCCTCGTACGACGGCCGGCAGATCATCTTCACCCCGGGGGCGTCCATCTCGACGATGAACACCAGCGCCATGTCATCGTCGCGTCCGGGCTCCATTCGAGCCGCCACCCCACTGTTGACCGCGACGAAGGTGGCATGGGTCAGCGCCGACCCGGTGGCGACCATCTTGGCCCCCGACACGTAGATCCCGTTGTCGTCCTCACGATCGACGGTGACGAACACGTCCCGAACGTCGACTCGATCCCGGGCCCGGTCGACCGGCGGATCGATCAGCACGTGGTTCATGTACAGCACCTGGCTGGCCGAGCGGTGATACCAGCGATGGGCGTTGTCGCTGTAGCGGCCGTAGTAGTCGTGACCCTCGGCCAACTGCGCCATGAATGCCGCCTTGTAGTCCGGTGTGCGGCCCATCCAGCCGTAGGTCATGCGCTGCCACACCTCGATGGCGTCGCGACCGGCCAGGAGATCGTTTGACGAGTATGCCGGGGAGAAGAATGCATGGGTCCGGTGGCCGAACCGGTCGACCGTGGTCAGCATCGACCTGGTGTCCGGGCCGTGGAGCGCGTCGTAGAGTCGGGCCACCTCCGAGGCGGACCGGCGAAAGCCGGCATGGGTGGTCACGTCGTCGATCCGCTCACCGTCGTACCAGATCTCCCGCCCGTCGCGCAGCGAGTCGAGGTAGCGCTCGCCGTCGAGCATCTCATCGGTTTCGAGGCGGGTTTCGAGAACTCGGTCGGGATCGGTTCCGCGGCCGTCGTCGGTTCCGCGGTCGTGGTCGGTTCCGCGGTCGTGGTCGGGATAGGCGGTCACCGGGGCGGTTGCCCCATCGCCGTTGTTATCGGCCGTACCGCCGGCGGTTGTCATGGGCTCCTCCGATCCGACCTCCACCGGAGGAAGGTCGTCCGTCCAGAGACGGCTACCGACGAATCTAGTGCTTTGGCCACGAGAGGTCGTCGAGCACCATCGCACCGGCCACGAGGCCGGACGCAGTCAGGCAACGCAAACCAGTCAGATACCGCAAACCAGTCAGATACCGAAAACCGGTCAGATACCGAAAGGCATTCAGATTTGATGGGTGGCCATCACGTTTTTTGAGATCAGACCGGCACGACTGTACGCTTGACGTCATGCCGAAACAGCGAGTGAACCTCGACGAGGTCACCATGACCGCGGTCATGCTGATCGACCGGGAATCGCTGGAAGCCCTGACGCTGTCAGCGGTCGCCGGCGAGTTGGGCGTGCGGCCCTCTGCGCTCTACACCTACTTCGACAGCCTCAATGCGTTGCGTCACGCGGTTGCGGTCCGGGCCACGATCAACCTGACGGACAACCTGCGCAACGCCGCAGTCGGCCAAGCCGGTGACGATGCGATACTGGCCCTGGCCTACACCTATCGGGGCTTTGCCGTGGATCATCCCGGTCAGTACGCGGCCACCCTCTATCCGCCGATGCAACCGGGCGACGCACTGGCCCAGGCCACCAACGGCCTGACCGATGTCTTCGCCAGGGTCATCGTCAACTACGGCCACCAGGGCGACGACGTGGTGCACGCCGCCAGGGCGGCCCGGAGTGCCATTCACGGGTTCGTCGCCCTCGAGGTCGGCCAGGGATTCCACGATCCGACCGACCGGGACGACAGCTTCAAGCACCTGGTCTCCACCGTCATCAACGGGCTGAGCTGACGCTGCGGTCGCCGCTGACCGACAGACCGGCCCGCTCGACGACGGTGTCGATCTGGTCGGCCGGCAGACCGAGGACCCTGAGCACCAGCGCCGCGACCGGCGTTGCGGTCGTGGCGTCGGTTTCGCCGAGCAGGCGCGACCGCATCGATTGCAGGGCGGTGCCGAGGACCGCATTCACCGCCGCTGGTCCCGGCTCGACATCGAAACGGCCGGCGTCGACCCCGTCGCCGATGGCCGCGCCGACCAGGGCCCGGACCCGGGCTCGGAACTCGGGGCGGGCCGCCACCAGGGCGACGAAGGCCGCCGCCGAGTCCGGGTCCGTCTCGGCCATCTCCAGGAGTTGGAGGGTTCCCAATGCGACCCTGGCCGCTGGATCGTGCTCGATGGCCTCCAGCACCTCGCCGGCGATTGCCACGCCGGCCCCCAGTTCCTCCGCCGCAGCGTCGATCAGGTCGTCGATCGAGCCGAAATGGTTGTAGATGGTGCCAGGTGCCATCTCCGCCACCGACGCCACCTCACCGATCGTGATGCGATCGGGTCCCTTGTCGGCCAGCACCTTGACCGCGGCCCGCACCAACTGGGCCCGAGTTCTGGCCCGCTTGCGGGGATACCCGGCCGGTGCCTGTTCGAGGTCGGTCACGACGACAGGATGCCATCATTGAATATGGTTCGCAACTGTCAATATTGAGACGAAAGGCAATATTGACAGTTGCCTTCAATTTTAGATACGGTCTGCAGGAGAAGCACACCGATCGATCAGACGTAGGATGCCCATGAAACCCGCCACCAATCCCGCAAACGGGGCCACCTCGGCCTCAGCAAACGCCACGAAGGCCACGAGCGGCGAGCAGGCCGACAACACATCGAACGGCAGCAACGGCGCCGGGCCTGCAGCACCGGCCGATCAGGTGCCGCAGACCGACGCAGAACTGGTCGAAGCGACGGTTCGGGCCATCACCTCGACCCTTCCCGTCGGCCTCAGCGCGAAACAGACGGCGGCGGCAACGGCACGCATGGCCCGCACCGCGGCCCGTCAACCGGGCGCGATGGCCGTTGGTGCGGTCGACCTGGTAACCGAGCAGCTGCGAATCGCCGCCGGCAGGTCCACCGTCGAACCCGAGCCCAAGGACCGCCGTTTCGCCCACGATGCCTGGCGTGAGAATCCGTTCTACCGCAGGCTGGGCCAGTCGTACCTGGCCTGGGACCGAACCGTTCACCAATTCCTCGACGACCTCGAGCTCGACGAGAAGAGCCGGCTCCGGGCCGAGTTCCTGGCCCGGCTCGTCACCGATGCGGCCGCACCGACCAACAATCTGCTCGGGAACCCCGCCGCGCTGGAAGAGGCCCGCAGGACCAAGGGTCGCAGCCTGATCGACGGCGCCCGCCACGCGCTGCACGACCTGCGGGAGAACGGTGGTATGCCGTCGATGGTCGACAGCAGGCCGTTCGTCCCCGGTGAGACGGTGGCCGCCACCCCGGGCAACGTCGTGTTCAGCAACGCCGTACTGGAACTGATCCAGTACCAGCCAACGACCAAGAAGGTCCACCAGCGCCCGTTGCTGATCGTGCCGCCACAAATCAACAAGTACTACATCCTCGACCTCGCCCCCGGCCGCAGCCTGATCGAACATGCGGTCTCGTCCGGTCATCAGGTTTTCGGCATCAGCTGGTTCAACCCCGGCCCGGAACAGCGGGACTGGGATCTCGACACCTACGTTGCGGCCATCCTCGAAGCGACGGACGCGGCCATCGAGATCACCGCTTCGCCCGATGTGAACCTGCTCGGCGTCTGCGCCGGTGGCATCACCAGCGCAGCGGCCCTCGGCTATCTGGCGGCAACCGGCGACGACCGGGTCAGCTCCGCATCGTTCCTGGTGACGATCCTCGACTGGGACGTACCGTCGACCGTCGGCACCTTCGTCTCCGGCCCGGTCATCGCCGCCGCCACCCGCCAGAGCAGGCGCAAGGGCATCCTGGCCGGTGAGGACCTGAGCCGGCTCTTCGCCTGGATGCGACCGAACGACCTCGTCTGGAACTACTGGGTCAACAACTACCTGCTCGGCAAGAACCCACCGGCGTTCGATGTCCTGGCATGGAACGGCGACGCCACGAACCTGCCGGCCGGGCTCCACGGCGACTTCATGGAGATGGCGGGCAACAACGCAATGGTCCAACCCGACGAGGTCGAGGTCTTCGACACCCCGATCGACCTGGGCCGGGTCGAGTGCCCGTCGTTCGTTGTCGGTGCGGTGACCGACCACATCACCCCCTGGGAGGCCTGCTACCGAACGACCGGCCTGCTCGGTGGCGAATCGGAATTCGTGCTCAGCTCCCAGGGCCACATCCAGGCCCTGGTGAACCCGGCCGGCAATCCGAAGGGCAGCTACCGGACCAATCCGAGAACGCCGACCACCGCCGATGGGTGGCTCGAGGGCTCGACCGAACACCAGGGCAGCTGGTGGGAGCACTGGATGGCGTGGCTCGAGCCGAAGGCCGGAGACCTGGTGGCGGCGCCGAAGCGGCTCGGAAGCAAGGCCCACCCGGCGGGCGAGTCGGCACCGGGGTCCTACGTCCTGGGCTGATCGACCCCGATTCGCTCGCCGGCAACCGATTACCGCCCCGGGGCCGGACCGTGGTTCACTTACCCCGATGTTGCACCCCGGCCCGGCGCTGCCCCATCCCGTGATCCAAACCCGTGATCCAAACCCCGTGGTCGACACCCCAATGATCGACACCCGATCCACAACGGTCCACGTGAACGGGCGGCGACTGCGGGTCACCGTCGAGCAGAGGGGAGCCGGGAGGCCGTTGCTGCTGGTCAACGGCATCGGCGCCACCGGTGATCTGTTCGAGCCGTTCCGGACCCACCTCGACGACCGGGAGACCATCACCTTCGACGCTCCCGGCGTGGGTGGTAGCCCGACCGTGGTCCGTCCCTATTCGATGCGGTGGATGGCCGGGCTGGTGGCGGGGCTGATCGACGAACTGGGTCACGACCGGGTCGATGTGCTCGGCCTGTCCTGGGGCGGTGCGCTGGTTCAGGAACTGGCCCGCCGCCACCCCGGTTCGGTCAGGCGATTGGTACTCACCGCCACCCTGCCCGGTTGGACCAGCGTGCCCGGCCGCCCGGCCGCGCTCGGCATTCTGCTCTCGCCGGCCCGCTACCACTCCCCCGCCTATCTGCGGCGGGTCGCCCCCACCCTCTATGGCGGTGGCATCGCCCGCCAACCGGACCTGCTCGATCGCCATGCCGAGATCCGGGCCCGCCGACCGCCGACCTACCTCGGCTACATCCACCAACTGCAGGCCATCCAGCGTTGGAGCAGCCTCCGCTGGCTCCACAGGCTGCCCCACCGAACGCTGGTGCTGGCCGGCGACGACGATCCGATCATTCCGCTGGTCAACGGCCGAATCATGGCCAGCCGCATCCCCGACGGCCGACTGCACGTCGTCGAGGGCGGCGGCCACCTGTTCCTGTTCGTGCGTGGTCAGGAGATGGCCGGCGTCGTTTCCGATTTCCTCGACTCCGGGCTCGCCAAGGCCACACGACAGCTCCGGACCACCTGATTTCCGGGGCGACGGCCGCCGGCTGCGGCTCGGGACCTCCGACCCTGTCGATACGCCGTGACCCGGGAGTAGGGTTCAGCGTCCAGGAGGCACCAAAGATGACCAACCCCGAATCGACCATGCTCGTCGTCGGCGATCTGATGACCGCCGACCTGATGGCCTTGCGCCCCGTCGACACCGTCGGCCGGGCGAGACAGGTCCTCAAGGACAGCGGGCTGCACGCTCTTCCGATCATCGATCGCAACGACACGATCGGCGTGGTGACGCTGCTCGATTGCCAGGGACGTCGCAACGAGGAATTGCTGGGAGAGATCGTGGCCAGGGCGCCGGTCACCATCGGCCTCGACGCCTCGGTGGCCGAGGCCGCCACGCTGATGCGTTCCGAATACATCCACCACCTCCTCGTCACCGAGGGTTCCGGCGACGACGCCGAGGTGGTCGGCATCCTCTCCAGCTTCGACCTGCTGAAGACCCTCTGCGGTTGACATCGCTGCGGTTCCGGGGTCGCAGCCGGGGCCGGCACCGGGATCGCTGGTGAGCCGGCACCGGGATCGCTGATGACGTTTGGCCCTGGTCATGGCTGCGATTCCGGGGTTGGATCTTGGCAACACCGAATCCTTGACCTCGGAGTTTGCCGTGTTCCTCGATCGTCACGATGCCGGCCGCCGGCTGGCCGCCGAAACCTCGCACCTGGCAGGACCGGACACCATGGTGGTCGGCCTGCCCCGAGGAGGCGTGCCGGTCGCGTTCGAAGTGGCGAAGGCCCTCGGGGCGCCGTTGGATGTGATCCTCGTTCGGAAGCTGGGCGTCCCGTTCCAACCGGAGCTGGCGATGGGGGCGATCGGCGAGCACGGCGTGCTGGTCACGAACCCCTTCGTGGTCGAGCGGGCCGGCGTGTCGGCTCGGGAATTCGCTGCGGTCCAGGCCAGGGAACGAGCGGAGCTGGACCGTCGAGCGGCCGACTACGGCCGCCATCGTGGCGTCCGTCGTCTGGCCGGTCGGCAGGTGATCGTCGTCGATGACGGCGTGGCCACCGGCTCGACGGCCAGCGCCGCCTGCCAGGTCGCCAGGGCGGCAGGGGCTCGGCGGGTCGTCCTGGCCGTTCCGGTGGCTCCCGCCGACTGGTCGGATCGCCTCGCCGAGGTGGCCGACGAATTGATCGCTGTGGCCACACCGGCCAATCTGCTGGGAGTGGGCCGGCACTACCGGGACTTCACCCAGGTCACAGACGACGAAGTGATCGACTGCCTTCGTGTGGCAACGGAGGCAGCAACCGATGGGGCTGATCCGCCCTTGTCACAGGAGCGAGCAACATGACACGAGCCATTCTCGTCGTGGATGTCCAGAACGACTTCTGCCCCGGCGGTTCCCTCCCGGTCGACGGCGGAGACGAGGTGGCGTCCACCATCAACGACTACCTGGCATCACCGGCCGCCGACGGCTACCGAACGGTGGTCGCCACCATGGACTGGCACCCCGGCGCCGACACCGACCCCGGCTTCGCCCATTTCGCAGAGGACCCGGACTTCGTCGACACCTGGCCGCCGCACTGCGTGGCAGGCAGCGAGGGAGCAGAACTGCACCCCAACCTGACCTTGCCCGCCGACTCGGTCGTCGTCCGCAAAGGTCAGCGAGCGGCGGCGTACTCCGGATTCGAGGGCTACGATTCGAACGATCGCTCCCTTTGGCAGGTGCTGCGAGACGAGGAGATCAACCAGGTCGATGTCGTCGGGCTGGCCACCGACCACTGCGTGACGGCTACGGCGATCGACGGCAAGGCCCTGGGGTACGTGGTTCGGGTCCTGCTTCCGGCAACCGCCGGTATCGCCGCCGACACCACGGACCGGGCGGTCGCCACCATGCGGCAACTCGGCATCGAGATGCTGGACCGCCTGCCGTCGGCTGCCACGGCAACGACCGCGATCAGCGAGCCCGGGGCCAGCTGAGGGTCAGATCGTCGACGATCAGACCGGCGACGCCGAGATCGGCCAGTTCGCGACCCCGCTCCGCCGATGGCACGCCCCAGGTATAGAGCAACGGCGTTGCATCGAGAATCCCCTGCACCGTTCCCGAATCCAACAGCCGCTCGTGGGCCACGATCCCCAGCCGTTCCCCCAGGCCCGGGAGGCGCCGCGCCAGGGCCAGTTGGCGGGGTCCGCTGCAGCTGCGCAGCAGTTCCACCCCGGGACGGCTCCGAAACGACCGCAGCACCCACCAGTTGCGCGAGGACACCGTGAGCGGTCGCTCCTCACCGACCGCGGCCCGGATCCGGCTCGCCGGCCGACCGGTGAACATCTTGAGGTCCAAGCAGAGGTGGGTGTCGGGTGGGACCGCCTCCGCGATCTGCTCCAACGTCGGCACCTCGGTGACCCCCGGGAGGAAGAACCAGCGCTCCCACAGCAGCGATGTCGGCCACAGGACCTTGGCGTGTCGCACCTCGAGCCGGCGGCGAAACAGGTGGAGGTCGATCTCGACGGCGTCGGCTCGGTCGAGTGCAGCACGGGCCTTCGCAGGGCGATTCCCGGCCCGATGAGCAACTATCGTCGGTCTTTTCGACATCTGGCGCCGCTCCCTCACTGGCGGAACGTCCGGCAACGAACCTCTTGTCGTCGACTGGCCCGACCACCCCGAGTTGGCGGTGAACCGGGTCTGTATGGAGACTAACGGCGCCGGGGTTCGGTCAGTCGATCCGTTGGCGCATGAACGTGACCATGTCGTAAACGCCGGCCGCCATCAGGCCGAGCGCGGCCAGGGCCAGGAGTCCCCGCCCGAACGGGCCCTCGGCGATGGTTCGCAGCGATTGATCGAGACCGGCCGCCTCGTCTGGGTCATAGCGCCACGCGGCCAGGATGAACAGCGCCCCGGCGATGCCGAGCATGACCGCTCGGGCCACCATGCCGGTGCCCCCCAATCCGCCCAGCGCTCGCCGTTTCGTCGCCGAGAGGTCCCCGGTCTCGATGTCTTCCAGAAAGCCGCCCTGGAAGCCCCGCCACAGTTGATAAACGCCGACACCGATGGTGCCGACACCGACGACGGCGGTGATCACCCTGCCCCCGGGAACCTCGAACAAACGGGTGGTGAGTCCCTCCGCCGTCGCCGCCCCACCGCCGCCGGGCGCCGGGCGATCCTGGCCGGTGATCGCCGCCTCGATCCCGGTCACCCCCGATCAGGGCATAGGCGAGGCCGACCCCGAAGCGGGCCAGTCGCTGGGCGATCCCGAGGGGGCCGTCATCGTCATCGACCACGGCCGACCAGAACTCCCAGGCGGCGAACAGGAGAAGGCCGACACCGACCGCCAGCACCAGGACCCGGCCCGCCGGGGCGCCGGGGCGCCGGCGATCAAGGCCAGGGCTCCTCCCTGATCGGCGTTCTCCGCCCCGTAGTTCTGGCGGGCGAGCTCCAGCCCGAGGAAACCGATGATGACGAAAACCAAGCCCTTGGCGATCCAACCGATCCTGGCCACGGCAAAGGTGTCGGGTCCCACGGCGGACGCGCCGTCGGCGCTCACTCCGAGCTACGGTGCGAAGCCCGGCCGTTTCGGCCGGTCCATTGCTCGGCGGTAGGTTGGTTCGATGCAGAACTTCGATGCCCAGGCGCTGACCCACATGCTGGTCGTCTCCGATGCTGAGACCAGCAGGGACTGGTACATCAACGTCCTCGACGCCGAGTTGTACGGGGAGTACGGCGGGACATCTGTGGTTCTCGATCTTCTCGGCAACTGGATTCTGCTGGTCACCGGTGGAGGTCCGACCGACGGCAAGCCGACGGTGACGCTCGACGTTCCAGCCGATCCGGACCGCATGTCGGCTCAAATCATCTTTCGGGTCGACGACTGTCTGGCGACCCACCAGTTGCTCGCCGGGCGAGGAGCTCGATTCCTGGCCCCACCGGTGGACAGGGGCGGCGAGATCAGGGCCTTCTTCCGCGACCCCGACGGGCATCTGTTCGAGATCTCACAGCTCGGATAGCCCCCGGCACTGTCCGTTGTCGCCGGACGGCGCAAGCTGCCCCAACGAACTCACGGCCGGCACTGGCAATGCGGTACGGTCCGGCCAGAACCGAGGTGTCCGGCTCCTATGATGGTGGCCATGGGGTCCATTCGACGGGAGCAGCTACCGATGGCGGCGCTGTTCGCTCTCGGTGGCGTGGCCCTACTGGCTTTGGCCGTGATCGACGGGACCGTCCTCGGCTACCTGTTCTTCGTCGCTTTCGCCGTCGCTGCCTGGTGGTCGTGGCCCGGCCGCCGAGGCCGGCACCGTCCGCACCACGAGGCACTGGCGACCGCCGGCGACGACGACATCATCGTGTATTGGCGGCCCGGTTGACCGCACTGCGCCGCCCTGACCGTCGGTCTGGGCTCAACTCGCTCCCAGGTGTCGTGGGTGAACATCTGGCAGGATCCAGACGCGGCCCGATTCGTGGCCGGCCACCGCGACGGCAATGAGACGGTACCCACGGCGGTGACCGGGGCCGGAGTGATGGTGGCGGCCGAACCCGAGGCGATCAAGGCCCGCCTGTCCTCCTCGCCCCGCTGAGCGGACCCCGTCCGGTCCCGTCCCGGCGGCGTTCGAGATGTGGTCGAGGTGCGGGCCGCCCGTGCCGATCGGTCAGTCGGTACCGGGACGAGCCGCCTCACGCTGTCGCCCGGCGCCGGTGTCCGACCGGGATCACCCGGCGAGATGGTCACCCAGTCGTAGCCCGAGCGCCACGTCCGTGAGTGTCGGATTGGCGAATCCAGCGGTGTTGAACACCGCAGAACCGACGATGAAGAGGTTCGGGTGATCGTGCGCCCGCAGGTTGGGGTCGACCACACCATCGGCCGGTTTCGCCGACATGCGAGCGGTGCCTGCGGCGTGGTGGGAGTTGATCTTGTGCACGGCGGCCCGACCCCGTCGGGGCACGACCCGCCCGATGTGCAACCCGGCCAGGACCTGGCGAACGTCGTCGGACGAGAGCTCCACCCGACGCCGGTCTTCGGCGGACCAACGCCAGGCCACCCTCGCCCGTCTGCCACCGAGGGCGTTGCGTTCTTCGGAGAGCACGATGCGATTCTCGGCATTGGGCAGTTGTTCGGCGACGGCGAAGATCTGGAAGCCGGCCGGCCGATGTCCGCCTTCGATGAGGTGGGCCCAGTGGGGATTCTCGACGCTCCAGGACCGCCCCGGCCCCCGCCCACCGAGCATCGAGGCAACGACTTCGTCTGCCCCGCCGGCCACGGTCGCCAGCCTTCGCAGCGACGATCGGTCGAGGGACCCGTGCCGCGTGCGGTCCGCCAGTTCACCCGCCGCCTTCAACGCCCCGGTTCTGGCCCCGGTCGGTCGTGGTAGTCGATTGCGGACGACGAGGCCCTTCGGGACCTGTTGCAGCGGAAGGAGGGTCACCGCCACCCTGGCCCAGTCGGAGATGAGGGACCGGCGGGCCGCGCTGATCAGATTGGGCCAGCGAAGCACGCCGGGAGCGAAGACCGAAGGGGCCAGCGGCGCCAGGGCCCCGAGGTCGGCATCGGCGTCGAGGAGCAGCTGACCGAGGACGAGTTGGGGATGATCGGTCAGATAGTGTCCGAGCAGGCCGGACGAGTTGGCGATCGACGGGGCTTCGGTCCAGGGGCTGTCCAACAGGAGCCTGGTGGTCTGGACCGTGCCCATGGCCAGGACGAAGACGTCGGCCGAGACCCGGACCGTCTCGCCGTTTCGGGTGACCGCCTCGGCGCCGGTGATCCTGCCGGTTCGATCGGCGATGAGCGACATGATGGCGCAACGGGAGACGATCCGGGCCGAGGCGGGGTCCGGCGAGAGGAAGTTGTCACTTTCGACTGCCCAGAACAGGCTCGTCTCGAGCCGCTGATCGCTGCTGATGGGAGCGATCGGATCGTCGGTTTCGGGAATCCCCAGCCGAGCCTCGGCTCGGCGGTAGTACGGTTCCAGATCAGCGATGCCGATCGGCCAGCCGTCGGCGCCGACGGTCGGCCTCCGCTTGAAGTCGACCGGATCCAAACGGTGCAGACGAACCCCGGAGCCGGTGTCCGCCCCCGGGTCGAGCCGGATGGCCCATCGATCCGAGGTCCCGCCCAGTCTGATCGAGGCCTGGTCACCGGCGTTGGGATAGTGCCGGCCAATCGACGGCATCGCCGCCGAAGCGAAGCGGCGGCTCCAACGGTCGGCCTCGACGTCGCCTGCATCCACCATCAACACATCGGCGCCGGACCCGGACAATGCCTGCGCCACAGCCTGACCGCTGGGGCCGGAGCCGACGATGCAGATATCGGCCCGCAGCGGGCCTCCGCCAAACTCTTCCATGGGCTGTACTCCCGCTACCAAGATGCCTCTCGCCGTTCGTTGGCCGATGGACTTCGATCACCGCACCGGCCGGAGAGTCCTTGGCGAACCTGCGGCGGCCAGCTAGTCCTCGGGGACCAGTGCTTCGATGTGATGCACGATCTCAGCGAGGAACCGGCCTAGAACCGCCTCAAGAATACGTCGCCCGAGCACGAAGTCCTCAACCCCTCCGAAGAGACCGAGCGGCGGCGCGTAGGTGGCGGTGTAGCTCAGCTCGCTGTGCTTTGCCGACAAGCTGTAGACACCGAGATGGCCGTCGAGGCTCGGCAACAACCGCTTGTTCTTGTCCGCCTTCCAGCCGACGGGCAGTCGAGCCGAGCTGCGGGTCTTTTCCAGTTCACCCAGTTCGGCGGTGACCGTCTCGTCGACATCGAACCATCGCCAGGCCCCCTCGAGGTGGATCACCACGTCGTTGGCCGCTTCGGTTGCGGTCTCGGTTGCGCTCGACAACACCGATCTTGCGTCGCTCTCGAGAAGGCCGATGACCACCTCGAGTGGCCGGTCGACGGTCCTGGTGATCGTGATTGATTTCTCCAACGGATTTCCTCTCGAATTCTTGATCTCGATGGGACCAAGCGCGGGTCGTTCCGCCTCACCGGGACATGCTCGGCGAGCAATGCTGGCGGTCTCGTGCTCGCCGCCACGGACGTGACCGACCAGCTTCGAGTCATGCTACGTCCTTGGACATCCATTATCAATAGCTATTGCAGTCGCGGTCCGCCGGTCGATGTCTCGAGGCGATGAGGCCGTTCGCCGGCGGGCGGAGCCGGCGCGGGGGCCCGTTGATCGACCTGGTCAAACACTGCTGCTCGGCATACACTTGCCGATCTCCAATATCCGATGTCGGCCGGGAAGGCGGGCCTCATCGCCCGGCCGATTGCAGCTCCGATCTTCGTCTGCACCGCCCCGCCGCACATGGGCCTGATTATCGATCGCCGCAGCGAAGGGAAACGCACATGTTCGATGGCTACTGGCGGGATCGAGTTGAACGGGCCGTCGATCCGGTCGGAGAGCGTCTCCACCGGGTCGGGATCTCTGCAAACCAGTTGACCGTGGTCGGGGTGGCGGCCGCGTCGGCCGCTGCGGTCGCCATCGGTTCCGGCCGTTTCCCGCTCGGGCTGGCCCTCCTGGTGGTGGCTGCGGTTCCCGATCTGCTCGACGGGCCGGTGGCCAAGGCGGCCGGGCCGCCGACAAGGCGGGGTGCCTTCTTCGACTCGACCGCCGATCGGGTCACCGACACGATCCTCATCGGCGGCGTGACCTGGTTCCTGATCGCCGACGATCGCGGATTGCAGGCCATCGTGCCGTTCGCGGTGATGGGCGCCTCGTGGCTGATCTCCTATCAACGGGCAAAGGCCGAGTCGCTCGGCTTCGACGCCAAGGGCGGGATCATGGAACGAGCGGAACGTATCATCGTGCTGGCCGTGGGCCTGGCGATCCCATCGGTGCTGGTCCCCATCCTCTATCTGATGCTGGCGCTGACCATGGTCACTGCGATCCAGAGATTCACCAAGGTCTGGCGCCAGGCAACCGCCGAGCTGACCTGACCTCGAGACGAGCGGCGGGCCGCCGTCGCCTCAGCGGGACCCGCTCGCCGGATCGCACTCGACCGAGGCGAGCCCGTTGCAGGCCAAGCCGAGGACGGGGCCGTCGGCCGTTCCGTCCCGTGCTTGATGACCCTGGCTCGACGTCGCGGTCGGCGGGACCGCATCGCCTCGAGGTCCACCATCCGGAGCCGCTTTCGCCGGTCCCTGCCGCCGCATCAGATACGACCGCCGGGCCCGTTCCAGGAACAGACCCGCCAGCGCAACGACGGTCCCGGCCAACACGTCGAACACCCAATGGTTGCCCGTCGCCACCACTGCGAATCCCATGGCGACGGGCATGGCGATGGAAGCGAAGGCGGCGAACCGACTGCTCGTGACCCGCCGCCAACTCAACCCGACGAGTAGGTTCCAGCCGAAATGCAGGCTGGGAACGGCGGCGTACTTGTTGACCAGTCCCGGCGGTTGCAGGACCCGGTAGGAATTCGAGTTCTCGGTGACGGTGTCGATGTAGTCGATTCCCAGGAGCCGGGGCGGGGTCACGGCGTAGGTGGCGTAGATGAGCAACCCGATGGCACCGGAGATGAACATGGCGTTTCGCAGCTCGTAGAAGTTGGGCCGGTGCCTGACCGCCAACCAGACCAGGGTGGCGATCACGACCGGCCAATGGCCCCAAATGTAGATCCAATTGGCGACGTCCACGGCGACATCGCTTCGCAACACCGCCTCCTGCAGATCGATCTCGAAATCGATTCCCAGCCACCGCTCGATGCGGAGCACCTGACCGGCATTGCGATCGGCCAGTTCGACCTTCCCCTCGGTCAGGCCCCGAACGCCGAAGTATGCGAGCGCAGCCAGACCCATCAGGGCCGCCTGGCGAGCGACGAACAGAAGCTGGAGCATTCCCCCGGTGTAGCGAACCCGTGGGCCGTCTTCAAGGGCCAAAGGGCTCTAGTTCTCGCGGTGGAGCGGCTCAGCCGGTGTTCGGCCTGCGGCCGAACACCCGGTAGCGCCAACCCATCGGGCCCGGTTGCGACACCGAGGTCAGGGTCAGTTCCGGCTACGGACCTGGGCCGGAGCGAAGACCACAGCGGTTCCGCAACGGGCCATGAGCGACCGGAACCAGACGTATGCCACCCCGAGGGTGAAGGTCGTCGTCACCGGCCCGAGAACGGATTTCACGAGGACGAACGTGGTCGGCGAGTGGCTGAGCAGCAGCCACAGGGTGATGGCGAAGTTCACGGCGCTGGTGAAGCCCCACCAGAGCGAGGCATGGGAGAAGAACCGGCGCAGGGTCGGATGATCCAGCGTCTCGTCGTCCACCGGGCACATGTCCAGTACCAGCCGCTCGGCCAGTGGCCGCCCGACGACGACCGACCCGATGAACACCAGGCAGACCAGCGCAGTGGCCAGGGTCGGTTGGAGGAAATAGATCAACAGGCTGCCGGTCGCCAAGGCGGCGACCGTACGGGCGACGAGACCGAGGGTGGTCAGGACCAGCAGGCCGGAGACCGTTTCCCGCCGCAGCAGGCGGCGAACCAGCGCCCCGAGTGACCAGACGAGGGCCCCGATCAGAGCCGGGGTGGTGCCGAAGAACTCCAGCAGGCCGAGGAACAGCGCCACCGGCATCAACTTGCCTTCGACGATGTTGGGCATCGCATGCCGCAGAGTGGACCGCCAGTGCGGCAGTATCAACGTGTGTGGTGTGTGTAGAGATCTCAGGGCGGACCACCGGCGGGTGTCGAGATGGGACCGCCGGAGCGGCATGAGCGGCAACACTCTACCCGGTGACGGTTCGGTGTTGACCGCAATCGGGCGAGCTATGTCTATCGCATCGGACCTCCGGCCGGCCAACCCGGTCAGGCCACGTCGGAGACCACCAGAACAGGGCAGTGAGCTGTCCTCACCGTCTCGATGGCCACGCTGCCGAAGACGATCCGGGACAGTCCGACCCTCGGTCGGGTCCCGACGGCCAGGATCGACGCTGCCACCCGGTCGCCGAACTCGACGATCGATGCCGCCGGGTCCGAGCCGTGGTCGACGAGCGTCTTGAGCGTTGATCCAACCGATCGGTCCGACCGCGACGTCCCGTGTGACCGGTCCGAGCGGTGGGA
Organism: uncultured Acidimicrobiales bacterium; assembly: GCA_963715325.1. Taxonomy (GTDB): domain Bacteria; phylum Actinomycetota; class Acidimicrobiia; order Acidimicrobiales; family SZUA-35; genus JAHELU01. Next base: position 129,291 of record CAVQRR010000003.1, on the reverse strand, counting down.
CGAGCCACCGTGTGTTCGGGGTCCGGCCGACGTCGGCTCCTCGACCACGGCCGAGACCTCGATCGCTTCGGTCGAGAGCTCTCCAGCCAACCGTCCGGCGAACGCCCTGACCTTGGCCGAGGGGCGCTCGGGGTCGACGCATGCCACCACCGGACCACTCGGATCGAAGCCGGCCACATCGGTGCCCGGGCCGACCAGAATGGTCAGTGCGTCCGGCCGGGCGTGCACCAGTTCCTCGGCAACGCTGCCGGTGATGGCCAGATCCCTGCTGTGGGTCTCGGTAGCCATGACGACCAGCACCTCCGGCTGGTGCGTCACCACTTCCAATCCCTGACCGACGGTGTAGCCGTTGACAGTCACCTCGGTTCGGTCGACCAGAACCCCGAACGAGGCCACTCGCTGCTCGATCTCGGTCTCAGCTCGACCGCGGTCGCCCGGTTTCGCCACAACGGTGACGGCCACCAGCTCACCGCCGATCGAGTCCGCCAACTTCCGTGCCGGGCCGAGGGCCGCCAACGAGGCGTCGGAGGCGTCGATCGGCACCACTATGCGTTCGAGCATCTTCACAATCTCCTCGTTACAACGCAGGCAACGCCGGGGCCGCGACAGACCACTAGCCTCGACGCCGTACGATGAGCACCGCGCACACGGCAATGATGCCGGCCAGGACCTGACTCCCTCGCACCATGCGGTTGACGTCGAACGAGGGTCTCCATCGAAGCTCGCCGTTGCGAACCTCGTAGACGCCGAGCGGGTGGACGCCGACACCGAATCCCGTGCCAAAGCCGCCACCGGACTTGTCTCCGCTCTCGGTTCCCTCCACGCCCTCGCCTCCCCCGCCCCCGGCGCCGCCGGCGATCCGTGCGACGGGGATGATCTGCACACCGTCGAACTCGTAGGCTTTGCCGAACACCCGCGACACCGAGATCGCATCGCGGACGCCCCGGACGGCGTCGAGGACCCCGTCCTGCATCGCCTTGTCCGGCGTTTCGCTCAGCTTGTTCCTCAACATCGAGCCGCTCCCCTCAGCGATGACATCTGCCACGGCGCGGCGGCGCCGGGCGAGCCTTCACCATGCTCAGTCATCGGCTTTGACCACGAGAACCGCACAGGGCGCATGGTGGAGCACCTTGGTCGACACACTGCCGTGAATCACTCGTTTGGCCATGCCCTCACCCCTCGATCCGACGATCACCAGGTCTGCACCCTGCTCATCGACCACCTGCAGAATCGAATCGGTCGGGTCGTCGCTGACCTGATGGTATTCGGCGTCGACGCCAGCCCCCTGGAGGATCGTTCGAGCCTCGCTGAGGATGGATTCGCTGCCGACCTGGGCGTGGAGCAGCGGCCGCATCTCGTCGGGCAGGCTGGCGGCCAGCCTGCTGAGCTCGGCCGGTGTCAACGGCCGGTGGGCATTGACGACATGGACCTGCGACTCTCCGGTCAGCTGAGCCAGATGGGCCGCGGCCCGGAGGGCCTCCTCGGAGTCGTTTGACCCGTCGGTACCGACGACGATCGTTGCGAACATGATTGCCTCCTTGGTTGGGAACCGTTTTCACACTGCACCGGTTGGCCATGCTACAACAGGGCAGAAAGTACTCTTTCGTCCTCCGAGCGGTCGGCGCCACCGCCGTTCGGGCCCAAGCGGCCAGCGCCTGAGGCGGGTCCGGCTCTGGGGCGCCCGATCAGGCCGACGGCCGATCGGCCTGCGAACGTTGCCGGCCGAGGTAGTCGATCATGTCCTCGACCGTTTCGAGCCTCGGGTAATCGACTTCGGGGATCGTGATACCCGTCGCTGCCTCGATGGCCACCATGATGTTGAGCTGATCCATGGAATCCAGGTCCAGGGCGTACCACAGGTCTTCTTTTGGATCGAGCGACTCGGGGTCGGCGTCGGGGGCCACGGTGACGATGGCCCGCTTCACCACCGCTTCGAGGTTTCCGCGTTCGACGGTTCCGGGGTCAGTCATGGGAATCTCCAATCTCCGGCGATTGCCACAGCGCGTCGCCGCCCCGGAGCAACCGCTCGATGGTGTTGACGAATCGGGCGCCGACCTGGCCGTCGGTCGCCCGGTGATCGGCAGCCAGGGTGGTGGTGACCTGGCGACGAGCGACGACCCGACCGTCGACGACCAGCGGTCTGGGGGCGATGGAACCGAAGCCGACGAGCGCAACCTGGGGCGGGTGGATGACGCCGATCACCTCGTCGACCCCCCGATCGCCGAGGTTGGTGACGGTGATGGTCGGCTCTCTCATGTCCGAGCTGCGTAGTCGTCCCGCTCTGGCCCGCTCGACGAGGCCCTTCAGGGTGCTCATCAGTTCGGCCAGGCCCAGTCGATCGGCCTCCGCGATGGCCGGGGCCACCAGACCACCACCTCGCAGCGAGATGGCGACCCCGACATCGACGGCGGGGGCGGGCTCGAACCGGTCGTTGATCCAGTGGCCATTGAACTCACGGTGTTTCGCCGCCGCCAGCGCAACCGCCTTGATCAGCAATGCGGCGGGCAGTACTCGATCCTCGACGCTCCGATCCTCGTTGAACCGCTGGAGGCGATCGAGCGTGTGGTCGACGTCGACCGCGGTGGCCAGGTAGTAGTGGGGGATCTCACGCTTGGATCGGCTCATCAGAGCGGCAATGGCCAGCCGGGCCCGGTCTGAAGGCCCGGCACCGGTCGCTCCGGCGCCGGCGGTCGCACCAGTCCGCCCAGCCTCGCGGTCGGGCCGAAGGTCGGGCCCGGCCGCTGATGCTTCGACGTCTCGGGCCACCACGGCCCCGTCGGGCCCCGTTCCCACCAGGTCCTTGACGGCCAGGCCTCGTTCGGCCGCCAGCCTTCTGGCCAACGGCGATGCCGGTTGCCGCCCCCCTGGCGGCGATGGCCGAGGCGTCGGGGGATGCTCCGTGACAGCGCCGGAGACGGCGCCGGTGACAACGGCCGGGACAGCGCCGGTGACAGCGGACGATGTTGGCGGTGGTCCCGGTGCCGACTCAGCGGGCACCGGTGGTGGTGACATCGGTTCGGTGCGGTCGGCCGTCGCCTCACCGTCGGTGATCGCCAGTCGGGCCAGCGGTGTCCCGACCGGCACGCTGTTGCCGGGTGGTACGAGTATCTCCACCACGGTGCCGGTCTGCCAGACCTCGATGTCGATATCGGCCTTGTCGGTCTCGACGACGGCCACGACATCACCCCGGGTCACCTCGTCGCCGGCGCTGATCAACCACTCGGTCACGGTCCCGGCGTCCATGTCGGCCCCCAGGGACGGCATGACGTAGTCGATGGTCGTGGTCATCGACCGATCGCCTGTCTGGCCGCGACCACGATCTGCTCGACCTGGGGAAGGGCCGCCTGTTCCAGGTGCTGGGGGTAGGGAATCGGCACTTCCTGGGTGCAGACCCGGCCGACCGGGGCGTCGAGGTGGAAGAAGCAGCGCTCGCCGATTCGAGCCGCGACCTCGGCCGACAGCCCGACGGACCTCCAGCCCTCGTCGACCACGATGGCCCGGCTGGTGGCCATCACCGAGGTGACGATGGTGTCCATGTCGAGCGGTCGCAGGGTTCGCAGGTCGATCACCTCGGCCTCGATGCCAGACGATGCGAGCTGGTCGGCGGCAGCCAGCGCCTTGGTCACCGTGCCACCCCAGCTGCAGATGGTGATGTCCGATCCGCCACGGCGCACCGCCGCTCGATCGATGTCGACGGGACCGCTCGTTTCCGACAGTTCACCCTTCGAGCCGTACAGCATGGCGTGCTCGAACATGATGACCGGGTCGGGATCGGCAAGGGCGGTGGCCAACATCCAGCGTGCGTCCTCCACGGTGGCCGGCGCCACCACCCGCAACCCCGGCACGTGGGCGTACCACGCCTCCAGGCTGTGGGAGTGCTGGGCCGCCAGTTGGCGTCCGGCCCCGGTGGCCATCCGGATCACGACGGGCACGTTGAACTGCCCGCCGGACATGTGCAGATAGGTTGCGGCGGTGTTGACGATCTGATCCAAGGCCAGCAGGCTGAAATTCACCGTCATCACCTCGACGATCGGCAACAGGCCGCCGAGGGCGGCGCCGATGCCGACCCCGACGAAACCGGATTCGGACAGTGGTGTGTTCCTGACCCGATCGCGACCGAACTCCTCGTGCAGCCCCTTGGTCACCGCATAGGTGCCGCCGTAGTCTGCGACGTCCTCACCCATGACGATCACCCGATCGTCGGACAGCAGGGCCTGGCGATGGGCCTCGTGCAGCGCCTCCCGGTAGCTGACCTCGCTCACAACGAACCCCCTTCGGGCTCGACCCCGCCGACCCGTCGATAGACGTGATCGGTGAGACCCTCGATCGGCTCGAAGGTGCCCTGTTCCGCGAACAGCACCGATTCTTCGATTTCCGCTTTTGCGCCCGCCCACAGCTGCTCGATCGCCGCCCCGTCGAGTTCGCCTGCGGCCGACAGCCGGTGGCCGAAGGCGGCGATCGGGTCCCGTTGCTTCCAGGCCTCGACCTCGTCCTTGGATCGGTAGAGGTCCGGATCGAACATCGAGTGGGCCCGGAATCGGTAGGTCTGGCATTCGAGGAACACCGGCCCGCCGCCGGCCCTGACGGAGGTCAGCGCCCGCTGAGCCGCATCGGCAACGGCCACCACGTCCATCCCGTCCACGGTCCAGGCCGGCAGGTTGTACGCCGCGGCCTTCACCGCCAGATTGGTCTGGGACTCGCTGGACTCGAGCGAGGTTCCCATGGCGTAGAGGTTGTTCTCGCAGACGAACAGGGTCGGGGTGTCCCAAAGAGCCGCCAGGTTCATCGCCTCGTGGAACTCGCCCTCGGCCATGGCCCCCTCGCCGAAGAAGCACACCGTCGCCCTGTGCCGGCCCAGCGTCTGGTCGGCCAGGCCGAGACCGACCGCCAACGGGAGGTGGCCGCCGACGATGGCGTTGCCACCGTAGAAGCGGTGCTCGGCGTCGAAGAGGTGCATCGAGCCTCCCCGACCGCCGCTGCAGCCTTGAGCCTTGCCGTACATCTCGGCCATGATCTCGTTTGCGCCGACGCCCTTGACCAGCGCGTGGCCGTGCTCCCGGTAGGTGGCGACCACCGCCTCATCCGGTCGGAGCTGATGGATGACGCCGGTCGAGACCGCCTCCTCCCCGATGGCCAGATGGAGAAAGCCCCGGATCTTGGTCTGCTGGTAGAGCTCGGCGCATCGCTCCTCCAGGACCCGGATGCGGATCATGTCGCCCAGGAGCCGGGTGGAGGTCTCGATCGGCGGCAGTGGGAGGGTCACGATGCGGCTCCCGGTCGGTTGCCCGGTTCCTGCTCGCCGGCGGGCGCCGGCTGTTCGAGCGTTGACAGGTCGCCCTCGTCGAGACCGAGCTCGTGGGCTTTGAGCAGCCGCCGCATGATCTTTCCGCTGCGGGTGTGCGGCAGGTGGTCGACGACCTCGATCTCCCGGGGGGCCACCGCCGAGCCCAGGAGTCGGCGGGCGTGGGCCATCAACTCGACGACCAGGGCGTCGCTGTCCTCGATTCCCGGGGCCGGCGTCACGAACGCCTTGACGATCTCGCCGACGGTGGGATCGGGTTTGCCGATGACACCGGCTTCGGACACGGCGGGGTGCTCCATCAGCGCCGACTCGACCTCGAACGGTCCGATCAGATGGCCGGCCGATTTGATCAGGTCGTCGCCCCGGCCGACGAACCAGAAGTAGCCGTCGTCGTCGCGCCGGGCCAGGTCACCGGACAGGTACCAGCCGTCGACGAAGCAGCTCCGGTACCGGTCCTCCTGGTTCAGGTAGCCCCGGAACATCGACGGCCACCCCTGCCGGAGGGCCAACTCCCCGGTTTGGTCGGGATCGTCGACCTCGGTGACGTGGCCGGCCTCGTCGACCGTGACGGTGCCGTCGGGATCCCGCTGCAGGATGGTGGCGACGATACCGGGAAGGGGACGGCCCATCGAGCCGGGCCTGACCGGCTGCGAGCGGCGGTTGGCGATCATGATGCCGCCGGTCTCGGTTTGCCACCAGTTGTCGAGGATCGGGACCCCGAAGCTGTCCTGGCCCCACCGCACCGCCTCCGGATTCAGTGGTTCACCCACGCTGGCGATCAGCCGTAGACTCGACAGGTCGCGGTCCTTCAGTGGCTCGGTTCCGAGTCGCATCATCATTCGTATTGCGGTCGGGGCGGTATACCAGACGTTGACGCCGTGGTCCTCGATGATCGAGTACCAGCGGACGGCATCGAAGTCGCCCTCGTCGACGATGTTCGTCACCCCATGGGTCAGCGGGGAGATGATCCCGTAGGACGTACCGGTCACCCAGCCCGGATCTGCGGTGCACCAGAAGATGTCGTCCGGCTGCAGATCCAGTACCTCGTGGCCGGTCATGTGGTGGACCACCGCCGCTTCGTGGACGTGGATCACACCCTTCGGCTTGCCGGTGGTTCCGCTGGTGAAGTGCAGGAGCGCCGTCTGTTCCGGATCGGTGACCGGAATCTCGAAGACGTCGTCGACTCGGCTGAGCAGCGGACCGAGGTTGCGGACCCTGCTGTCATCGGTTTCGCCGTCGTCGTCGCCGGTCAACAGGACATGACGAACCGAGGTCAACTCGGACAGGATCGGCGCCACCTTCCTGGCGAAGAGCCTGGGTGTGGTGACCAGCACCTCGATGGAGCCGAGTTCCATCCGCTGCTTGATCGGTTCGGGTCCGAAGGCCGAGAACAGCGGCGTGTAGATCCCGCCGGCCTTCAATGTGCCGAGCGCCGCGGTGTAGAGGTCCGGGATTCGGCCTGCCAGTGTGGCGACCCCGACGCCGGATCCACATCCCAAGGCCTCCAGGACGTTGGCGAACCGATTGGTCCGGCGGCGGAGCTCGTCGTAGGTGATGTCGACCGTCTCCCCTCTGCGGGGAATCCAGCGAATGGCAACGTGTTCGCCCCGCCCGTGCTGCACGTGTCTGTCGACCGCCTCGTGGGCGATGTTGAGCCCTCGACCGTCCGGCAGACCGTCCAAGCGGCGCCGGGCGTCGCTCCAGTCGAACGGCGACGGCGACGCCGAGACGATCGGCCGGCTGGGGGCGAACATTGGAATTGATCGGCATCCCTCAAGTTCAACAGCGGCCGACGGGCTTCGGTAAGAGCCCAAAGTCCTTTGCCTCTACATCGACGACCGATCACCGGGTCGTCGCCGGGACCTCCGGCCCTAGCCGCGGTCCGACGACGGCCCCACCCTTGAGGGGTGGCGGTTCGGTGCGGATCCGGCCCTGGGCCGTCCGAGCCGGCACCGATCACCGGAGCAGACCGTGTTCAATCTTCGCAACCGAAACTTCCTGAAGGAGCTCGATTTCAGCCCGGCGGAGTGGGACCACCTGCTGCGGCTGGCGCTCGAGTTGAAGTCCGCCAAACACTCCGGCACGGAGGTACCCCGGTTGGTCGGCAAGGAGATCGCCCTGATCTTCGAGAAGACCTCGACCAGGACCCGCTGTGCCTTCGAGGTCGCAGCCCATGATCAGGGGGCGGCGACGACCTACCTCGGGCCCGGCGGCTCCCACATCGGCCACAAGGAATCGATGAAGGACACCGCCAGGGTGTTGGGCCGGATGTTCGACGGTATCCAGTACCGGGGGTCCGGCCAGGAACGGATCGAGATCCTCGGCCACCACGCAGGGGTGCCGGTGTGGAACGGGCTCACCGACGAGTGGCATCCGACCCAGAGCCTGTGCGACGTCATGACCATGGCCGAGCACTGCGCCAAGCCGGCGGACCAGATCTCCTTCGCCTACTGCGGCGACGCCCGCAACAACGTGGCGAACTCGCTGCTGGTGGCCGGGATGTTGAGCGGGATGGACGTCCGGATCGTCGGCCCGGTCGAGCTGTGGAACTCGACGGAGGTGGTCGAGGCCGCAACGCAGGTCGGCAGGCAAACCGGCGGTCGTTTCATCCACACCGACGATCCCGCCGACGGCGTTGCCGGTGTCGATTTCGTCTACACCGACGTGTGGGTCTCGATGGGCGAGGCCCCGGAGATCTGGGACGAACGCATCAGCCTGCTTCGCCCCTATCAGGTGAATTCGGAGCTGATCGCCGCCACCGGCAATCCCTCGGTCCAGTTCATGCACTGCCTGCCGGCGTTCCACGACCGAAACACCACCATCGGGGCCGAGATCTTGGCCCGGACCGGCATGGACGGGCTCGAGGTGACAGACGAGGTCTTCGAGTCGAAGCACTCGATCGTGTTCGATCAGGCCGAGAACCGGCTGCATTCGGTCAAGGCGGTCATGGTCGCAACCTTGGGGAACTGACATGGCCATTTCAGCTACGAGAACCGATGTGGCCGTTTCAGTCACGAGAACCGACATGACCGTTCCCGCCATGAGGGACCAGGCCACGATCTCGATCGGAACCTGACATGTCAGGGGCCGATTGGCTGCTCGATCTCCTGGTCATCAGCACCCTGATCGCCATCAACGCCGTCCTCGCCGGCTCGGAGATGGCGATCGTGTCGTTGCGGGAGGGCCAGCTTCGGCGGATGTCGGCCGAGGGCGGGACGGGAGCCAAGGTGGCGAACCTGGCCCGCAACCCCAACCGCTACCTGAGCGCCATCCAGCTCGGCATCACGCTGGCCGGCTTCCTGGCCGCCGCCACCGCCGCGGTGTCGATCAGCGGGCCGATCGCCTCAGCCCTGTCCCCCCTCGGCCGCTCGGCCTCGCCGGTCGCGGTCGCCCTGGTCACGATCGCGTTGTCCATGGCAAGCCTCGTTCTCGGTGAGCTGGTCCCCAAGCGGCTGGCCATGCAGCGCGCCGAGCGATGGAGCCGGGTCATGCTGGCTCCGCTCTCGCTGTTCATTCTCATCACCCGGCCACTGATCGTGGTGCTCGGCTCGATCACCGACGTCCTGGTCAGGGCGGCCGGCGGCGATCCCGATCGCCAGCGAGGCGACCTGACCGACGAGGAGATCGTCGACCTCGTCGAGTCGCAACCCACGCTCGACGAGACCCAACGGCGGATCATCACCGGTGCGGTGGAGATCGGCAACCGGCCGTTGCGTGCGGTCCAGGTGGCCCGCCCCAGGGTGGTGGCCATCGACGCAGACACCCCGGCGCCGCTGGCCCTGCAACGGCTCCGGGCCTCCGGTCATTCCCGGGCGCCGGTCATCGGAGCCGGCCTCGACGACGTGATCGGGCAGGTCCACCTGCGGGATCTGATCGACACCGAAGGCTCGGCCGCCGAGCGGGCAACACCGGTCCTGGCCCTACCGGAGACGGTTTCGGCGTTGCAGGCATTCCGGCGGTTGCAGGAAAGCCGAACCGAACTGGCGGTGGTGTTCGACGAGTACGGCGGTGCGTCGGGAATCATCACCATCGAGGACCTGCTGGAGGAGCTGGTCGGCGAGATCTACGACGAAACCGACCGGGATCCTCCGTCGGTGGCACGCCGCAACGACGGGTCGATGGTCATTCCCGGATCCTTCCCGGTCCACGATCTCGCCGATCTCGGGCTCGCCGTTCCCGCCGGCTCCTACGACACCGTGGCCGGGTTCGTGCTCAGCAGGCTCGGTCACCTTCCGGTGGTCGGCGAGAGGGTCCGACTGGGCAACGATGCACTGGAGGTGGATGCGATGGATCGTCGGGCCATCGCATCGGTGCGGCTGATTCCCGAGGTGGACCCGCCGGACGGCTCCGATCCCGGTGCCGATCAGGGTTCCAAGTGAACACGAACCGCGGTGACCGAGGCCACCTCGCCGCTCTCCGGGAAACGATTGGAGAACAACGCCACTCCTGACGTCCGGCCCGGCCCGGCGAAGCCGAAGCGACCTTCGAACCAGTACGGTTGCTCCGCTCCGCCGGTTGCGAACTCGAAGGTCGCCAGCGGGGTCGGGGCATCATCGACACGAAGCTCGACCGTGACCAGGCCGTCCGGTGACCAGGCGTCGCCACGGATGTGCAGCGAATCCTTGACGATCGAGCCCGGTGACGGTTCTGCGACCAGGAGACCGTCCGTCGTCGCCTCCATCACCCACCATGAGCCATCGGCTTCCAGTCGTTCCACCTCGACGACGGTGATCGGTCCTCCGCCCCGTGATTGCAGGTGGACCGTGCCAACTCGACCGTCGAAGCCGTGGAGCTGCCCCACCGAGGCGTCCTCGAATCCCACGAGCTCGTTTGCGAAGCTCCGAACGACGTCTCTGGCGCCACGGAACCGGCGGCCCCGGCTTGCCACCGGCCAGATGGCATCGGGGGACTCGCTGCTCGGGTCGGTCGGAGCCACATCGTCGACCGCGATCTCGGCAGCCGGGACGATGCCGGCGGCACCGCCACCGAGCGCCGTCGTGACAGATCCCGACGACTCGGGCCCGACGGCGCGAATCGAAGTCGACCGGGCGTCCGTGCCGGTCCGGATGATGGAACCGACAACGATGAGCGCCAGGATCGCCAGCAGAAGTCCCAGCACCGTCGACGGCGCCGCGACCCTGCGCCGGTCGAGCGTCCCGAGCAACGACTGTGGGCGTCGTCGGTGCTGTGTCAGCACAGCCATGGCGTATCTCTCGTGTAAAGGCTTGTTCCTCCTCTCAGCCTGCATCGCGAAGCATGCCCACCGATAGAGGCCAACGTCACCCGGTGGCTCCTTCAGTCCAGCTCGGCGACCGGTGTTCGACGTCGAAGCACGATCTTTCGGATCTCGGCAACCCAGATCACCGAGCTGGCTAGCGCCACGGCCCAAACCCAATCGGAGACCTCCAACGGCACGGTCCCGAAGGCGCGGTTCAGCACCGGGAGGTGCACCACCGCCACCTGGAGAGCGAACGACAAACCGACGGCGGCCACCAGCCATCGATTGGAGAACATCCGGACGAAGGCCGATTCGGTGTCGGACCTTGCGGCGAACGCGTTGAAGAGCTGCGCCAGTACGAGCACCGTGAACGCCGCCGTTCTGGCCGTGGCCAGATCCTGGTCGCCCTCGATGAGGCCCCCGGGAAGGCGGGCGTCGAGCATGATCAGCGTGGCGATGGCCATGGTCAACCCGATGAGCCCGATGCCGGCCTGCATTCGTCGATCGACGATCCTCGCCGACAGCCTGCGAGGTCGGCGCTGCATGAGACCCGGCGGCGGCGGATCGATGCCGAGCGCCAGGGCCGGGCCGGTGTCGGTGATCAGGTTGATCCACAGGATCTGAACCGCCAGCAGCGGAGCGGCAGGGCCGTCACCATCGGTGAGTCCGATGACCGAGGCGCCGATGACACCGAGGAACACCGCCAGCACCTCGCCGACGTTCGACGACAGGAGGTATCGAAGGAAGCTGCGAATGTTGTGGAAGATGGCCCTCCCCTCGTCGACGGCGGCGACGATGGTTGCGAAGTTGTCGTCGGTCAGGATCATGTCCGCCGCCTCCTTCGACACGTCCGTGCCGGTGATCCCCATCGCCACCCCGATGTTGGCCGCCTTGAGCGCCGGGGCGTCGTTGACCCCGTCGCCGGTCATGGCCACGATCTCGCCCTGTCCGGTCAGCGCCTTGACGATCCGCAGCTTGTGTTCCGGTGCCACCCTGGCGTACACCGAACTGTTCCGGACCAGTTCGGCCAACTCGTCGTCGTCGCATGCCGACAGCTCAGCGGCCGAGACCACATGGCCGTCGTCGTCGGCGATACCGAGTTCGGAGGCGATCCTGGCCGCCGTTCTCGGATGATCACCGGTGATCATGGCGACCCGGATACCGGCCTGGTGGGCGACCTCGATGGCCTGGCCTGCCTCCGGCCTCGGGGGGTCCATGATCCCCACAACGGCCAACAGGACCAGCTGGTCCTCCACCGACTCACCGTCGAGGTCGAGGTCGAGGTCGTCGGTCCGGACATCACCGTCGACGGCCAGGGTCCGGTAGGCGACGGCCAGGGTCCGAAGGGCGTTGTCGGCCATCCCGTCGACCACCTCGCTCCAACGGACCCGGCGGGCATCGCTCAACAACTCGCTCCTCGCCACCGGCCCGTTCCCACCGGCAGCGCTCGAGCAACGAATCGGGTGCGCCCTTGGTGATCAAGATCACCCGACCGTCGCTGCGATCGAGCTGCACGGTGCTCATCCGGCGCCGTTCGGCGGTGAACGGGATCTCGGCCAGACGCTCGAAGCGCTGCCGGTCCGATTGGCCTTCGACGCCGACCTTGCCCGCCAGTGCCACCAGCGCCGCCTCGGTGGGATCACCAACGGCGGTCGTCACCCTCGCTCCCGGTCACCAGCGATGCATCGCTGGCCAGCCGGCCGGCGACGGCGGCCCACCGGGCCTCGTCGAGGATCACCGGGTCGTCGAGCTCGGCTCCGTCGACCAGGAGCCGGCCGATGGACCGGTAGCCGTCCCCGGTCACCTCGATCTCGCCCGACGGCACCACCAGCCGCCGGACCATCATCTCGTTCCTGGTCAGCGTGCCGGTCTTGTCGGTGCAGATGATGGTCGCCGAGCCGAGCGCCTCCACCGACACCAGTCGCTTGATCAGGGCGTGGCGTCTCGACATGCGTTGTACACCGAGGGCCAGCACCACCGACAGGACTGCAGGGAGCCCCTCGGGCACGGCGGCGACTGCCAACGACACGCCGATCAGCAACGCCGACAACAACTCCGGTCCGGTCCGCAACCCGTCGACGACGATCAGGCTGGCCACGACCAGCACTGCGATGGCCACCACCGCCAGTCCGAGGGTCCTCCCGACCGCCTCGATCTCCCGCTGCAGCGGTGTCGGCTCGGACTCGGTGGCGTCGAGCATCCCTGCGATTCGGCCGACCTCGGTCTGCGCTCCGGTTGTGGTGACGACGGCCCGACCCCGGCCGGAGACGACCGACGTCCCCCGATGGACCATCGATGTTCGGTCACCGATCAGCGCATCCGACGGCACCGCCTCGATCGACTTCGCCACCGGCTCGCTCTCACCGGTGAGCGCCGCCTCACCGACCTGGAGGGCGTTGGCCACCAGAACCCTGGCATCGGCCGGCACCGTGTCGCCGACGTCGAGCACGACGATGTCGCCCGGCACCACGTCCGCTGTCGCCAGTCGGCGTCGCTCACCGTGGCGAACGACGGTGGCCATGGCCTTCGTGAGCTCCTGAAGCGCCGCCACCGCCCGTTCGGCCTTGCGTTCCTGCACGTAGCCGAGCACGCCGTTGGCCACGACGATGACAGCCACGACAGACGCGTCGACGGGAAAGCCCTCGGCCCCTTCGGCCAACCACACCAGAGCCGAGATCACGATGGCGGCCAGCAACAGATACACGACGGGGTCGGCGAACTGATCGACGAAGCGCTTCCACCACCGTGTCGGCGGTGCGCCGGCGATGCTGTTCGGGCCGTATTCGACCAGCCGGGCCGCTGCGTCGGCAGTCGAGAGGCCGGCGGTACCGTCGGAGCCCAGATCGTCGACGACCGACGTTGCCGGCCGGGCGTGGGCCGGCCGGGACGCGTCCCGATCCTGGTCCGGCACCTCCACGGTCTACCTCCTCACCCTCATGGGTGGCGAGTAGGTCACCCCGCTTCGGATTGGCCGGTCCTGGCCCGCTCGGCTCGACCATGATGGAGCCGAGCCCATGCAGTCAGGTAGTCGACGACCGCGTGGAGGCCGATGGCCACGAAGCCGTAGAGGGCGGCGGCGAACAGCAACGACGGATCGAACACCGATCTTCCATCGATCTCGCTCACCGGGAACATGCCTCGGAACGGCTTCATCGCCTGCCCGGTGCTGCGATAGACCCACTCGACGAACGGCGCCTCGGGGCTGGCCCCGAACAACCTGAGGAGGAAGCCGAGGGTCAACATGGTGAAGGTCACGACCGATCCGATGTACACCACGATCACCAGGACTTTCGCTCCCCGGATCACCGCCTCGATGAGCCTGTCGTCGACCAGCTGCGGGAGCTCGTCCGGCTCGGTGTCGCGGCCGGGAACCGTGTCCCGGCCAGGCGTTGTGCCGCCACCGGTCTGGCCGCCGCCCCGGCCGCACTCGGTCGGAACGCCGACGTCCGGCACCGCCGGAGATCCGGTGTCTCCCGTCTCGGTCATGATGGCGCGAACCGGACCCTGAGCACCGAAGCGGCCCACGGCCGGTCGTCCTCGCCGCTCGACGTCATGAGGATCAGCGCCCCGGAACCGGTCCCGGGGTTCGTCCAGGTGAAGCTCTTGTCGAACGGCTCCATGCTCGTCCCCGCCCCCCATCACGAAACCGTCGATGAGGGGGTCGCGATCATCGTCGGCCCGCAGTTCCAAGACCGACCACCCCCTCGAACGCCATCGCCGAACCGGTCACGGTCAGCGGACTGTCGATCCTGTCGAGCGCATCGGGCTCGTCTATCACGATATCCTCGGTCACCGAGCCGAGAACCCACCAGGAATCGTCCGATCCGAGGAGACGGACCAGCACCGTGGTGACCGGTCCATCGGCGGTCGGCCGGATCTCGACCTCACCGGATCGGCTGTCTCCCTGCTGGAACTCGCCGATCAACGGCTCGTCGAAACCCAGGAAGTCGACGGCAAAGCCCTCGGCCGCCGCCGTCGGCTCCCGGTACCGGGTGGTGGAGTCGAACCAGGGCCAGACCGCCGATTCGTACGGCCGAGGGTCGAGCGTCGAGCTGGTGGATCCCGACGATGTGGTGCTCGCCGTCGTCGTCGTGGAACTCGTCGTCGACGTCGAGCCGGTCGTGTCGGTCGTGCCGGTGGTCGACGCCGTCGATTCGCTGGTCGGCACGGTGGACGTGGCTGTCGTCAGCGTCGGCGGGATGGTGGTCAGCGTCGGAGCGACGGTCTCGACCCGGCCACCATCGTCACCGCTGAAGAACAACACCCCGAGCACGACCAGAGCGACCAGAATGGCCCCCAGGAGGCCGGCGGCCACCATGACGAACCACGGAGGGGTCCGGCTCCAATAGTCGCGGCCACCGGAAGGCTCGAGATCGGATGGCGGTGTCGACAGGTCTGTCATGTTCGTCTCCTGGCGGACGGTGGTTCTCCGAGCGTACCGTCCGGTCCTCGGCCAATTCTGGACCGTACCGAACGACCCGAGCAGGGGCCAAGGTCACCTTGACCCCGTCACCGACCTGATCGACGGACCCGATCGACGACGGCCGCCGGGGCGACAGCGAGAGCGTTCGTTGCCGCGAACCGGTTCGATCGTCGCAGGACCTTGGACTCTGGCCCGGGCCCCGATACGGCGATTGAGTGACCAGATGGTCACCAACCACGTCGAACGCCATCGGGAACTGTCGGACGGACTACGAAAGATGCACCAGGCCATGCCTCAGCTGATGGCGGCATTCGCCAAGATGCACGGTGCGGCGGTCGCAGACGGGGCGCTGCCGGCAAAGACCAAGGAACTCATCGCCCTGGCGATCTCCATCACCAGCCACTGCGATGGCTGCATCTCGTTCCACGTCCACGACGCGCTGCGTGCCGGGGCAACCGCCGCCGAGGTCGAGGAGGCGATCGGCGTTGCGGTACTGATGGGTGGCGGCTCCGCTGCGGTCTACGGCGCTGACGCCCTGGAGGCGATGCGCCAGTTCTCCGACGGGAACGGCTAGCCGCAGGCGGCTACGACCGCCTCTGCTCAAAGGATCATGGCTTCCAACACGTCGCGGATCGAAACGACACCGCCGCCATCACCGATGACCAGCAGATGGCGAAGGCGGTTCTCGGCCATGCGGCGGGCGGTCTCCGAGATCGGTTGGTCTGCGGGGACGGCGACGAGGTCGGTCGACATGACGTCGGATGCCCAGACCTCGTCGAGATCGGCCCCGTCGTGGATCGCCCGCAACACATCGTGTTCGCTGATCACACCGGCGACGCTTCCCGAATCGGCGACGACGACCAGGCTGACACCACCCTCGATCAGCTGCCCGACGACGGTCCGCAGCGGCGTGTACAGCTCGACCGAGATCACGGACTTCGACACGAGGTCGGCCACCCTCTTCTCGGCGCCTTCCCATCCGGCCCGCGATGCCGTAGGCCGCTCGACGAGCCCCAGCACGGCGCCTGTCGGGTCATGGATGGTGGCGAAGCGAGTGTCACCGCTGTCGTCGCTGTCCGTCGTGGCCGACCCGCCGCCGGCCCGGACCCGTTCGACGGCGGCCTCGACATCGTCGACCGGCCAGGAGACGACCCAGCCGGAGCGGGCTTCGTCGCCGGCCCCGTCCGGCATGGAGTGCAGGCCCGCCACCGGTCGGCCTTCGACGACGGCGGTCACCGAGTGCTCGTCGTCGGGCTGCGAGCCTTCGAAGCTCCACCCGAGCACGCTCCGGTAGAAGGCCCTGGATCGATCGAGATCCGTTGTGCGGAGATCCGGCCATGGCCCACCATCGATGCTTCCGACTGCATTTCTTCCGACCATGGACAGGTCCGACCTTCCCTCAGAGTTGTTCGTCCATGATCGGCCGGGACCGCATACGACGACAGGGGCCAACGTCACCTGCGGCCCGCTGCGCCCCACTGAGGGGCCGAGGTGTCGGCGTCGGTAGGACCTCGTACCCCGCATACAGCCGGACCGCCGCCGTTATGCTCTGGGCATGGGTCTGTTCGACACGGTGATCGTCGGTGTCGATGGCTCGGCCGAATCCACGGCCGCTTCGGATTGGGCCGCCGAGCGCCTTGCACCCGATGCCCTGCTCGAGGCGGTGCAACTGGACGACGGCGACGGGGCCGCTGCGCTGCTGGCCGCCGCAGAGGCGCACGACGCGGACGCCATCGTGATCGGTGGCCACTCGGGACCGCTGGAGCGGGTGGTCAAGGACCTGCTGCATCGGATCACCGTGCCACTGGTCATCACCAGACCGGCCACGGTGGGCGACGATGGCCTCCGGGACGGTGACCAGCAGCGACCACCCGGCCACAAGCCAGCGGTCCTGGCTTGCGTCGGCTACGGCGATGCGACCGAGCAGGCGGCGATGTGGGCCGCCGACTACGCCGCCTGGCGGGGCCTACCGCTCTCGCTGCTGCATGTGGTCGGCTACCGGCCCCTCTTCCCCGCCGATTCCCCTTCCGACATGCTGGCGTCCTACTTCGGCCAGGACACGCTGTTGCAGTGGGCGACCGAAGACCTCGACGAGATCAAGCGTCGGGTGGCGGCCCGCCAACCCGACGTGGCGACCACCACCACCGTCGATGTCGGCTTCGCCGTTCGGGCCATCCTGGCCGCCGCCCACGACGCCGAGCTCGTCGTTCTCGGCAAGCGCCAGGCCAACCCGGCGCTGCGACACATGACCTCACCGAGAATTCATCGGCTGGTGTCCAAGCTCGCCACCACGGTGGTTGTGGTTCCGTCGTGCTCCGTCGATGGCTAGCCGGGATCGGTCCGACGGGGTGAGATTCTCGGGCCGCCACCAACTCGACCGGAGCCGGGAGCCGCTCGGCTCCGACGATTCGGACCACACCCCCGCCGGTGGGGCCGACCACCCCGTCGGCCTCACCTCCGAAGAAGCGCTCCGCCGTCATCGGGCCGGCCAGGGCAACACACAAGACGACCGAACCGCTCGTTCGGTGGCCAGCATCATCAGGGCCAACGTGCTGACCCGTTTCAACGCCATCATCAGCTCATTGACCCTGGTCGTGCTCGTCTTTGGCGACCCGATCGACGCCGTCTTCGGCCTGGTCATGGTGCTCAACAGCGTGATCGGGGTGAGTCAGGAACTGCGGGCGAAGCGAAGTCTCGATGCGCTCCAGGTCCTGATGGTGCCGTCGATCCGGGTCTTCCGGGACGGTGAGCTTCACAAGGCTCCACCCGCAGACCTGGTTTTGGGCGACGTGATCGTGCTCGAATCAGGCGATCAGGTCCCGGTCGACGGCCGGGTGGAGCAGTCGAACGGCCTCGAAGTCGACGAATCGGCGCTCACCGGCGAGTCGGTCCCGGTGGCGAAGCCGGTGGGCTCGCAGATCCTCAGCGGGAGCTTCGTCGTCGTCGGCGGCGCCACCGTCGAAGCCACCGCCGTCGGCGCCACCAGTTGGGCGGCAAAGCTCACCGCCGAGGCCAAGGACTTCGTGCTCACCCGGTCCGAACTTCGAGTTGGTGTCGACGGCCTGCTACGCATCGTCAGCTGGCTGCTCCCACCCCTGGCGATCCTGCTTGCTTGGAGCCAGCTGCGGGCCGAGGCCACGATCTCCGAGGGCCTCGTCTCCGCCGTTGCCGGTGTGGTGGCGCTGGTGCCCCAGGGCCTCGTGCTCCTGGTGAGCATGACCTTCGCCGTTGCGGTGCTGCGTCTGGGTCGGGAGCAGGTCGTCGTCCAGGAACTGCCTGCCGTGGAGGGGTTGGCCCGGGTCGACGTCCTCTGCGTCGACAAGACCGGCACCTTGACCACCGGCAGGCTCTCGGTCGATCGCGTCGAGCCGGTGGGACCTCCCGACCCGGAGCTCCGAGCCGGCCTCGCCGCGCTGGCACAGCTCGAGACGGCTCGATCGACCACAACCGATGCCCTCAAGGGCGATCTTGCCGCCGATCTTCCCGACTGGACCGTGGATCGGGCCGTGCCGTTCTCTTCGGTCCGGAAGTGGAGCGGCGCCACATTCGCCGGCCACGGAACGTGGATCCTCGGGGCGCCGGAGATCCTCCTCGATGCCGCCGACGGTGACGGGAACGACGAACTGCGAGCGACGATCGACGATCTGGCATCGAGCGGCCGTCGGGTGCTGCTCGTCGCCAGGAGCGAAGCCGGGCTGGCAGACGACGAGCGGCTCCCCGGCGACCTGCGGCCGACCGGCATGGTGACGATCCGCGAGGAGGTCAGGCCGGATGCGGCCGAAACCATCGAATACTTCCGGCGCCAACATGTCGAGATCAAGGTGCTGTCCGGAGACAACCCACGAACGGTTGCATCGGTGGCGGCGGAGCTGGGAATCGAAGGCGCCGATCGCCACGTCGACCTCAGGACCCACGCCAACGTGGCCGACATCGAACCGACCACAACGGTGTTCGGACGGGTCCTGCCGGAGCAGAAGCGAGACATCGTGCGGTTGCTGCAGGACCAGGGCCACACCGTTGCCATGACCGGCGACGGTGTCAACGACATCCCATCGCTCAAGGCCTCCGACATCGGTATCGCCATGAACACCGCAACACCGGCCACCAAGGCCATCGCACAGCTGGTGCTGCTCGACGGCCGGTTCGACCGCCTTCCCGGCGTCGTCGCCGAGGGTCGTCGGGTGATCGCCAACATGGAGCGGGTGTCGTGCCTGTTCGTCACCAAGACCGTGTACGCCACGCTGCTGGCTTTGGCCGTCGCCATCGCCGGGGTGTCGTTCCCGTTCCTCCCCCGCCATCTGAGCCTCATCGGGGCGTTGACGATCGGCATACCGGGTTTCGTGCTGAGCTTCGTCCATTCCGAAGAACCGTCCCGCAGCGGCTACATCCAACGGGTGCTCCGGTTCTCCATTCCGGCCGGGATCATCTCCGCCGGGACCACCTACGCTACCTACTGGGCCGCCGGTCCACCTTTGGGTGACGCCGATCTGACCCAGGCCCGGACTGCGGCCACCGTGGCCATGACCCTCACCGGTCTGTGGATCCTCTACCGGTTGGTCCGCCCGATGGACCTGCTGCGGGCCGGCCTGCTTGGCGCCATGCTGGCCGCCCTGGTGGTGGCGCTCATCCCTGCACCGTGGTCGGACTTCTACGCCCTCGAACTGCCGTCGCCGAGGATGACCGCGATCCTGGCCGTCGTGTGGGCAACGACCCTGGTCGGTCTGCAGGCCACGCTGTCGATCGGGCAACGGCTGCTGTTCGACCGCCGACCCGATCCTCGAACAACTGCCGACCCGATGGGCCTGAAGCCCAAACGGTGAGCTGAGCCGTGACGGCCTCGATCAGTCGCCGTCGGCCGTTGCGGTCGATGTGGGAGGTGGCTGGTCGGTGGCGCCGGGAAACGGTGCCCCGTCGACCCTGACGATGTACTCGACGATCCGCTCGGGGATCACCGGGTCCTCGAAGCGTCGGATGTATTCGAAGCGGAGCACACCGGCGCCGGTTCCGACCGCCTCCAGCACGAACACCTGCGTGGCCGGTGCGCCGACGAGCTCAGTTTCGGCTGCCTCGACGGCCACCGAGACGACCTCGATCACGTCCGACGCCGACACCTCGTCCACCACCCACTCGAAGCCGGTGCTCGGATTCGATTCGAGGCGAACCTCGAATCGCTCTCCTGATTGCACCGCCACCTCATCGCCACTGTCCCCATCGGTCAACACCAGGGGGGTTGATCCACCGCCGCAGGCGGCGAGCAGACCGATGGCCATCAGCAGCGGGAAACGTCGAACCATGCGTGCCATCGTGTCTGACGGCGCCACCGGCCGGTAGATGCAAAGGTCCGGTCGACCTCAGCTCAGGGCCGGTTGCAGCCGGTCGGCCAGCTGTCGACCCCATTGCCTGGCTCGTTCGAGCTCGCCGGTCTCCAGCGGGCCGTCACCGTCCTCGACGAAGAAGCTCTCCGGATCGATGAACGATTCGTAGCCAAGGCGTCGCAGTCGCTTGGCCACCGCCTTGGCCGCCGAGCCGGTCAGCACCGCCGACTTGTCGAGCCTGGTGTCGAACGCCGCGCCGTAGACCCCGTCGGCCTTGGGTAGCGACTTGAACCACTCCCGCAAGCCGGGCCCGGTGGCATCGGGTTCGATGTCGATCGCATCGTCCTTCTCCGCCGTCTCCGCTGCCGCCTTGCGGCTGGAGGATCTGCTCAGCCCGTGGACATGGGTTGGGCCACCGACGACCAACAGGTCGGCGTCGACGGTGACGGCGGCATCGGCCACCGATGTCACCGCAATCTCGCCGAGCGATTGCAGGCCTTCGGCGATGGCGTTTGCTATCTCGTGCGTGTTGCCGTACATCGATTCATAGACGACGAGTGCCTTCATTTCGGTGCTCCTTGGTTCTGCTCCGCTCTCCGGTGCGGTCCGTGCCGCCACCGGTTGCCGGCAGCAAGCGACCTCGGGACCAGTCTCGGCCGTAGCCATCGGTTGGGACAGAGTCCTTGGTCCTGCCATCCCGTGACCGACCCGAGAGCCACAGGACCTTGGGCCCTTCATGTCGCAGCCATGAGCCGCCAAGATGAACCAATGACCAGTCGTCGAAGCGTTTTGCCCCGGCGACGGGCGGCCGACCGATCGACGAGCCGACCGGCATCGGCGGCATGCCCCGTCGGCCGATGATCTCGCCGAGCCGACCGAGAGGACGTGGCCGAAGGCCATGAGCAGCAGCGACGACGATCAGCCCCCGATCTGCGAGCTGTGCGGTCCTGCGATCCAACTGGCACGCGGAGGCGAGCTCTCACTTCGACACAGCACCAGGGCCGACGTCAGCGGCCTCGATGAGCTCTACCGCTCCCTGGAGCCGATCGACCGTCATCGGCGATTCTTCAGCGGTGGCCCTCCCCCGCCGAGCTTCGTCGAACAGTGGGCAGCGACCGAGGAGCACGGCGGATTCGGTCTCCTGGCCGAGATCTCCGAGCACGGTCGCCGCCACCTCGTCGGTGAGGCCGGCTACTCGCTGCTGGACGGCCGGAGCCCGGTGGCCGTCGGCGGAACGACCACGAACGACAGGGCGGGCGAGGGCGGTGGGGTCGGGCACCGGGCCCTTCGGCCCACAGATGGCGAATTGGGTATCGCCGTCGCTCCCGACAGTCGGGGGTGGGTGGGCCCCTGGCTCCTCGATCGCCTGTTGGCCCACGCCGAGCGGCGGGGCGTTGCCAACCTCCAGGCGTTGGTCCTGATAGACAACAGGACCATGCTGGCTCTGGCCGGCAAACGAGGCTACGCCGTTTTGGGTCACCCCGATCGCGGCATGGTGCGAATCACGATGGCCACCTCCGGCGGCATCCCCAGCTGGCCCGGTGGGCAGGGCCAACCCGAGGGCGCCCGTAAGCCCCGGGTCCTGATCGAAACCGACCACAGCCGCTGGATCGGCGAGCAGGAGATGGCCGACGCCGGGTTCGACATCGCGGTCTGCGCCAAGACCTGCCGGACGGCCAAGACCTGCCCGGCCCTTCGGGGCGAACCGTGCCCGCTGATCGAGGGTGCCGACGTCGTCATCATCGACCTCCCGGATTCCGATCAGGCCCGGGACCTGCTGCACCACGAGCTGCTCGTCCATCCCGGGCTCCAGCCCGTGCTTGCCGCCCACGGCCGCAGGGCCGACGGCACCGACCAGACCGCAGACGACTACGTTCTGCAGGTTCGCCGGCGGTTGGCCGGCAAACCGACCGCCGACGCCGACGGGGCGCCGGAAACCGACGCCGGGTCCTAACGCTCCGGTTGGACGGCCCGGTGCTCGGCCAGGAGCACCGCCGCCTCGTTCAGCACCTCGGCCAGCTCGGTGAGGCGACGCCGCTCCTCGGCCTCGAGCGAGTCGTCGAGCTCCTGGCCGAGCAGGTACATCTCCTCGGCGATCAGTGCCCGCAGCTCTGCCAGCAGTTCCCGACCCTTGGTCTGCATCTGTCCTCCTCGACGTCGCACTCCCTGTGTAGCCCACCCGTCGCCGACCCGGATAGGGACCAATGTCCGCAGCCCC
Source organism: uncultured Acidimicrobiales bacterium (assembly GCA_963715325.1). Classification (GTDB taxonomy): domain Bacteria; phylum Actinomycetota; class Acidimicrobiia; order Acidimicrobiales; family SZUA-35; genus JAHELU01. Next base: position 106,815 of record CAVQRR010000003.1, on the reverse strand, counting down.
GGCGACGAGGCGGCTCCAGCCGACGAGGCGTGGGACCTCCGGTTCTGCAACGGCCTCGGCCCACAGTCTACGGTCACCGGTGAGAGCCGCTCAGCCCTTGTGCACGATCGGCAACACGAAACGGCGACGCGAAACGGCGACGCGAAACGAGGAGATGCGATGTCCAGGTTCGAAGGCAAGGTTGTGTTGATCAGCGGTGGGGCCCGTGGCATGGGCGCGTCCCATGCCAAGAGTTTCGTCGCCGAGGGGGCAAAGGTGGTCCTCGGCGATGTGCTCGGCGATGAGGGCGCGGCGACGGCGGCGGGACTCGGCGACGCGGCCCGGTTCGTCGAACTCGACGTGACTTCCGAGCAGGACTGGCAGCAGGCGATCGCAGCTGCGGAACGGGAGTTCGGGCCCGTCGATGTACTGGTCAACAACGCCGGGATCTTCTACCCGACGCCGATCGAGTTCACGTCCGGGGACGAGTTCAAGAAGATCATCGACATCAACCTGATCGGTTCGTTCCTCGGCATGCATACCGTCGTGCCGTCGATGCGCGAGGCCGGCGGCGGCGTGATCGTCAACATCTCATCGACAGCCGGCATGATGGGCTATGCCGGCATCGGCGCCTACGTGGCCAGCAAGTGGGGCCTGCGGGGACTGACCAAGACCGCAGCCCTGGAGCTGGGGCCCGATAACATCCGGGTGGTGTCTGTCCACCCAGGGCCCATTCACACCCCGATGACCGAGGAGATCCCCGACGACACGGCGGCAGCCCAACCGATCGCACGGTTCGGCGAGCCGGAGGAAGTCACGAGGATGGTCCTGTTCCTGGCCAGCGACGACGCCTCCTACAGCACCGGCAGCGAATTCGTGGTCGACGGCGGGGCGCTGCTGGGGCCGACCATTGCCCTCGACGCCTGACCGGCCGGCCTCTCGCCAACGCCCACCGGACCGCTGCGCTCAGCGGCGCTGGACCTGGGGGCCGGCCCACTCGGCGACGGCCAAGCGCTCGTCCGAGACCCGCCCAACCGGCCGGTCGGCAGCGAGGCCGGTCGGTGGCATCGGGCGGCGCCCATCGGTGGCCGTGTGGCGCCAGGTGGTGTCGGCTACAAAGGAAGCCAATGAGGAACTCCTCCGACATTTGCCCGCGCCCACCTTCGACGGTCGCCCTATGAACGCAGTGGTGGAACCCGGGCTCGGGTGGGGCGTGGTGCGGCCGGCCGCCGTCGGGTGCAATGCCGCCGACGAGCGCCACCGAAGCAACGGATCCGACGGCAAGAGCCATGCACGATGAGCCCCAACGGTCTTGTCGTTCACCACGGGAGCCACTCCCGCCCGCTTGCCGAGCGAGGCGAGTCGTTGCTGGTCGTATCCTGGAACATCCAGCATGGCCTGGAGGTCGAGAAGGCGGCCGCCGACCTGGCGGCCAGGAGCGAGTTGCGCAACGCCGACATCGTGTTGCTCCAGGAGATGGATGAGCTGGGCACCGTACGGGTCGCGGAGTCGCTCGGCCTCGACTACGTCTATGCCACGACCGGGGCCCATCCACAGTCCGGCCGTGATTTCGGAAACGCCGTGCTGTCCCGGTGGCCCATGGGCGAACCCGAGGCCACGCTCCTGCCACACAAGGCGGCCATCGGTGGACACCCTCGGGTCATCGTCGGGTCGACGGTCTCGGTCGGCGGCACCCGGATCCATGCCTGCAGTGTTCACACCGAGATCCCGTCGTTGAGTTCGGGCAAGCGGCTCCGCCAGTTCGACGAGATTGCCGCCGTCGCCGCTCGATGGCCGGGTGATCTGCTGGTGCTCGGCGGGGATTTCAATACGGTCACCCGGCGCTCGATCAGGGCCCTGGCCGAGAGAATGGCCTCGGCCGGCGCAGCCCGGGCCTCGGTCGGCGCCGGTACCACGCTGCGTCGGGGCGGCCAGGAGTTCACGCTCGACCACGTCTTCGTCCGAGGCCTGGTCCCGGATGCGGCCGGCGTGGTTCCCGAAACCGACGCCAGCGACCACCGGCCGCTCTGGGTCAGGCTACGGGCGCCCCGGCCCGCCGGGACGAACGAGCCCGGCGAGAGGACCGAGCCTGGCGAGAGGACCGAGCCCGGCGAGACGACCGGGTCCGACGGCAGGACGCAGCGCCCCGAGACGAGCGACGATCCGGGAGCTTGATCGATGGCTCCGGAACCGGACTCGGTCGAAGGGAAACCTGGGCGAAGTTTCGCGTCATGGGCCCAGGCAAGGCGGGATCGTTTCGGCACTCTCCTGGCGTTGCTGGTAGCGACGTTTCTCGTGGCCGGCTTGGGCAACGACACCGGCATCCGAGTGTTGGGCACCATCCTCAACATGTCGGCCCTGGTGGCGGGCGTGGTCGCCACCGGCTTGGACGAAGATCGTCCCAGGGTCGCAGTGGTCATCGTGGTCGGGCTTTCCGGCACCGGGCTGGTGGCCGCCTTTCCCATCACCAATGAGGGCGCCGCGTTGGGTGCACTGAGCCAGGCGTTTTTGTTTGCCGTTCTGCTGGTGGCGGTGGTGCGTCGCATCCTGAGCCACGACACCGTGCACCTGGCCACGATCCTCGGTTCGATCTCCGCCTACTTCCTGATCGGACTCATGTTCGGCTGGATCTATCTGGCCCTTGCCGGCCTGGTCGACGGACCGGTCCTGGACCCACCCGATACGGCGGTTCCCTCCTACTACTCGTTCGTGGTGCTGTCGACCCTCGGTTTCGGCGATGTCACGCCGGTCAGTGAACTCGCCAGGAGAATCACCGCCATCGAGGCCATGTCGGGCCAGATCTTCCTCGCCACTCTGGTCGCGCGACTGGTCGCTCTCTATCGGGAGCCGTGAAGCCCGCCACCCACGGAATCTGGGTATTTTTGCCCATTGAATGGCCGGCAAGTGACTACCAGAATCGCTCGGTCGGTGAGAGCACCGACTTACTGAGGTACATAGGGGTGCGGTCTTTATGTTTGCTGCCGAATTCGGAACGGGTCAGGTTCTCTGGTCGATCTTCTGGTTCTTCCTGTTCTTCATGTGGATCATGTTGGTGTTCAACATCGTGGGCGACATCTTCCGCAGCGACGATCTCTCCGGCATTGCAAAGGCGGTGTGGCTGGCCTTCATCATCTTCCTGCCGTATCTCGGCGTGTTCATGTATCTGATCGTCCGCGGCGACAAGATGAGCATGCGCCAGATGCGACAGGCCCAGAGCCAGGAGGCGGCGGTACAGGACTACATCCGGTCGGCCGCCGGCACCGCTTCCTCTCCGGCCGATCAACTGGCCTCCCTGGCCGATCTTCACTCGGCGGGCAAGCTGACCGACGTCGAGTACGAAGAGGCGAAACGGCGAGTCATCGCAGGTTGACATCTCGGCATCCGGTCGGCCTCCTGTTGGCCGACCGGACCGCTCGCCGGGCGAGGCGCCGGCAGGCTGACAGCTCAACGGCGAGGTTAGGATCCTTCGGTGAACGAAGCGTCAGCACAGAATCCGGAACAACCCGAGCAGGCTCACCCCGACCCGCACGAAGGGCGGAACCGTTCCAGCAGGCGCTCGGCGGTTCTGGTGGCCGTCGCCACGGTTGTGGCGGTCGTGAGCGTATTTTCGACCTGGATCAAGGTCCAGGCACTGCAGACCGACACCTGGGTCTCGCTGGCGGACGAGTTGGTCCAGAGCCCCGAGATCCAAGAAGCGCTGGCCGTCTATCTCGTCGATGAACTCTATCTGCAGCTCGACGTCTCGACCGAGATCGGCGACCGGCTGCCCGAGGACTTCGAGGGGCTGGCCGGGCCGATCTCGTCGGCACTCCGGGGACCGGCAACGAGCGGCGCCGAACGGATCATCGCCTCTGATCGTTTTCGCACCGTCTGGCTGTCGGCCAATCGAACCACCCACGAGACGCTGGTCGCCATCCTGCGGGACGATACCCGACCCGGTGTCTCCACCGCCGATGGGACCGTCACCCTCGAGCTCCAGGAGCTGCTCCGCCAGGTCGGCGCCCAGTTCGGGCTCTCCACCGACGCCCTCGACCGGCTGCCGGAGGACGCAGCCCGGATCACCATCTTCGAGTCGGACGAGATGCGGTCGGCGCAGAGTACGGTGCAGATCCTCGACTTCCTGTCGTGGTTCCTGCTCCTGGTGGTGGTCGGGCTGTATGGGGCTGCGGTCTATCTCGCTCCCGGTCGTCGACGCCTGGTGCTGCGCAATGTCGGCCTCAGCCTGATCGCGGCCGGTGTGGTTGTCCTGCTCAGCCGGATCCTTGCCGTCAAGGCCGCGGTGGACACCATCGTGACCGATCCCGGGAGCCGGCCCGTGGCCAATGTGGCGGCATACGTGGCGACCGGCGTGATCCGTCAGATCGCCTGGTCGGGCATCGTCTACGGCGTGCTGATCGCAGGATTCGCCGCCCTCCTCGGCGACCATCGCTGGGCCAGGGCCACTCGCCGGGTACTGGCTCCGGCCCTCAACGCATCGGTCGGCGCCGTCACCGGTGGAACCGTGATGTTGGTGCTGCTGCTTCTGCTGTGGAGCCCCGGCACCGCATTCGACCGGTTGGTCTCCGGGGCCATCGTGATCGCGCTCGTCGTCGCGGCCGTGGTCACCCTCCGCCGGACCACCCAGCGGGAGTTCCCGGACGTGAAGATGGGCGATGTCGTGAATTCGATCCGCCACGGCATGCCCACCGCAATGGCCCGCGTTGGTTCCGCACCCGAGGCCGCGACGATGACGACCGAGCTGGCGGCCCTGCGAGACCTCCACCGCGACGGCACGCTGGCCGACGTCGAGTACGAAGAGGCGAAACGGCGAGTCATCGCAGGTTGACATCGGTCGACCTCGTCGGCACGCTTGTCGACGAATTCGCCAAGCCCAGAGAGAACATTCTCGCCGGCGGTTGAACGGCGCGGAGCCCGATCATCGGGTGCGATCGACCGGAACGGCAACCCACCGGACCTGCTAGCCTGTCGCTTCGTGTCGGACCTAGCCAGCCCTGAGATCGACAGCGGTGAGACAGACAGCACCGAAGGCCGACGTCGCACGACGGACAGCGTCTTCTTCGCAGCACCGGCCGAGGATCCGCGGGCTCGCCGTCCGGCCGATGCCTTCCTGCTGGCGGTCTGCGCCGTGGTCGCCCTGTTGGCGCTCTGGAGCCATCGGGCTCCGAGCGATTTCGACGTCAGAATCCTCGACCTGTTGTCCGACCGCCTCCCGGGTTGGCTCTCGGCAACCTTCGCCTTCGGCTTCGCCCTCGGTGGTCTGTACTCGACAGGGTTGTTGGTGGCGATCGCCGTCTTCGGCCGCAAGCGGCGGGCGGTTGCCCGAGACATGGTGTTGGCGGTTGCGGTGGCGTTCGGATTCGCACTGGCCCTGGCGGCCATCGCCGATCAGGGCTGGCCCCAGTTCCTCCCCGAGGTGATGGATCGAACCGGGACGCCTGCCTACCCCGTGGTCCGTCTGGCGATGTCCTTTGCCCTCATCACCGTCGCCGGTCCGTACCTGACACTGCCGATGCGGGTGCTGGGACGACGGTTGCTGATGGTGATGGCGGTCTCGGCCATCGTTCTCAGCTACGGAACGATCTCGTCGGTCATCGGCGGGATCGCAGTCGGTATCGGGGCGGCGTCGATCATTCGACTGATCTTCGGATCCGGCGTCGGCATCCCGAGCCAGGCTCGGATCATCGACGCACTGGCCAACAGCGGATTGTCCGCCACCGAGCTGCACTTCCTCGACGACCAGCCGATCGGTCGAACCCTCGCCCGAGCGGAGCTGGACGGCGGAACCGCAGCCCTGGTCAAGATCTACGGACGAGACGCAGCCGATGCCGCCCTGGCGTCGCGGCTGTGGCGGATGATGTGGTACACCGATCTCGATCGCTCGCTGAGCGCACCGGGCTTGCAGCAGGTCGAGCACGAGAGCCTGATGCTCCTCGAATGCGACCGTCGGGAGGTGCCGGCGCCGGAGTTGCTGGGCTGGGGTCGGGGGATCGACAACGATGCCCTGATCGTCACTGGATGGCTCGACGTTCCCAGCCTCGACGACCTGGCGGCCGACGACATCGAAGACGAGGTCCTCGGCCGCTGCTGGCAGACACTGGATCGCTGGCACGACGCCGACATGGCGCATCGCCAGATCGACACCGGCCTCATCCTGCTGACCGGCGACGGCCCGATCCTCGATGATCTCTCAGAGGCCGAGGCCTCGCCCAGCCCCACCACGCTCGCCATGGACGTTGCCCAGATGTTGGTCGCCACCGCAGTGGCGGTCGGTCCGCAACGAGCGACCGCCGCCGCCCTGGCCGGGATCGGTCGGGAACGCTTGTCCGACGCCCTCCCCCTGACCCAGCGAAGCGCATTGTCCAGCCGGCTCAACGCTCAGGCGAAACAGGCTGATCTCGACCTCAAGGCACTCCGCACCGAGGTGGCCGAGGCCATCGATGCAGAGTCTCAGGACCTCGTGCAGTTGGCGCGGGTGACGTGGGGCGGCGTGGCCATGCTGGTGCTGACCCTGGTCGCCATCTCGACCCTTGTCGGTTCCCTCGCCGATATCGGCTTCGACACGATCACCGAAGAATTCGCAGACGCCCGCTGGTCGTGGGTGGTCACGGCGTTCGTATTGGCGCAGCTGGTGAACGTCGGCGAATACCTGAGCCTGACCGGCTTGATCCATCGGCCGGTGCCGTTCGGCCCGACGATCATCTTCCGCTATGCGCTGTCGTTCATCTCCCTGGCGGTCCCCTCCGAGGCCGGCGCCATCGCCATGAACGTTCGCTACATGCGCAAGCTCGGCGTGCCGGCCGCTGCCGCCTTGGCCCAGGGCCCGCTGCTGACGGTGGTGTCGAAGGGTTTCGACATCGTGCTGTTGTTGCTCGCCAGCAGGGTGATCGGTGACTCGATTACCTTCGACGACTTCGACGCCGGGCCGGCGCTGCGGCTGGCCCTGCTCGTCGTCGTGCTGTTCGTGGCCGGCGTCATCATCACCTTCGCCGTTCCCCGGATACGCAATTGGTTCGTGCCGCAATTGAAGATCGCATACGCCGACGTCCGGCAATCGATCAGCGACCCCCAGCGACTCCTGCGGCTGCTGGGAGGAGCGCTGGCCGGCCGGCTGTTGTTCGCCATGGCGCTGAGCGCCTCGGTCAGTGCGTTCGGTTCGTCGGTGACGTTCACCGAGGCGGTTTTCGTCAATAGCGCGGTCGGGTTGCTCGTCGGGCTGATGCCGGTGCCCGGTGGTATAGGCATCGGTGAGGCGGCGCTCGCCGCCGGCCTCACCCTGGTCGGTGTTGACGAGTCAGCGGCGTTCGCCGCTGCGCTCAGCTACCGCATGGTCACCAACTACCTGCCTCCCCTCTATGGCTTCTTCGCCACCCGATGGTTGACCGAACGGGACTACCTCTGATCCATCAAAACGGGGTCGATAGAGGCTCCATGTCCGGTGCCGACCCTCGAAGTGCCAAGCCGCCTTCGACTCTGTATAGTCAACCGTTGGATTTCGATGGCATTGAATGGTGGGAGGCACGGTATGCGAATCGCTCCGATGGTGAAGGGTGCAGCTGCGCCAGTCGGTCGCAGGAGCCGTTGGCTCGTCGTGTTGGTCGGCGTCATGTTGATGTTGACGCTCGGCGCCTGTGGCGAAGACGGCCCCTTGGCTGATGTGACGCTACCCAGCACCAGCCCCGACGACGGTGGCGGCGAGGCGCCGGAGGAAACCGACCCCCCAGAGGAGACGAGCCCGCCGGAAGAAACCGCTCCCCCCGAGACCGAGGCACCGGCCGAGACCCCGGACGACGGTGATGGCCTAAGCGGCCAGACCATTGCACTGATCGCCGTCCTCGGTGGGCTCGCCATCGCGGCGATCCTGGGTGCGACGAGCATCATGTCGTCACGGTCCAAATCGAAGGAGTCGGAGCGAGCCGGTCAGCGGAGTCGCCTGGCCGAGCTGATCGGCGGGTTCCGCTGGGTCCACGATCAAGGGACGATGGAGATCATGAGGACCAGCGATCCAACCCAGTTGCAGCGGGCGTGGCAGACCACGAGTGCCCGCATGGTGGATCTCGAGGGCACCGCGTCGTCGATGGCCGTCGCGGCGGGCGACCAGGAGACAGCAAATGCGTTCAACGACCTCGGTCGTGCTTCAGCGGCGCTGCGGGCCGCCATGGAATCGGACGTTTCGCTCAGGAGCGACCCCGCCAACCCGCCCCGAGATGATCTCGTTCTCCAGTCGTCACAGATGGTCCAGCAGCGAAGGCAGGACCTCAACGTCGCTTTGTCCAATCCGGTGCTGCAGGTCCACTGACCACGTCGTCGGCCTGAGTGCTGCGCTGAGCAGCGCTCAGGCGGTCAAATGCACCCCAGGCCCATTGCCGATCGAGGCACGGCTTCGGCCCGCCCTTTGGTGTTGAGCGACCACGGTCAGTCCGCTGAAGATCCTTCGATCTTCTGCCGTAGTTCGGCCGGGATCTCGACCTGGGTCATGTCGTCGCGGTGGATCGAGAGCCGGTCGACGACGGTCTCGGCGTCGGGAAGCGCCCGAACGGCGAGCGCCAGCACCGTCGAGCCGGACTCGACTCGGCGGCCGACGCCGTCAAGCACGCCATCCAGTTTTTCGACGGCCTCGGTCACAGACTTCTTGGCGCCGATACCTCCACCGGCAATGGCGCCGAGTACGGGCAGACCGAGCAGTGTGCCGGCGACGAGGCCGATGGTGGCCCCGACGGCCGACGTGCGGGTCGTCCCGGTGCTGGTCTGCGGGGTGACGGTCAGTTCACCTTTCGAACCCCGGGTGATGAGCGCCGCATCGTCGAGTTCCAGGAATCCCTCCGCCTCGAGGGTCCGGATGGTGGACATCGTCGCTTCGGCCAACTCGACGGTCTCGAAGTGGAACAGAACCAACTGGCTATCCATCTCGTTCTCCTCTGCGGAGGTGACCGGAGGTCACCCGTTGTGCGCCGGATAGGGACTCGTAAGTATAGGTTCGGCGAGGTTGCCCTTGGGCCACCGGGATGTCGGCGAGTGCGGGTTCGCGAGCTTTGGCCTAACGTGCACAGATGCTCATCATCGGAATCCTGCTGTTCGGAATGGTTATCGGCGCCCTTGTTCAGCTCATGCAGGGCCGATCGGCCAGTCGGATCGACTGGGGAATGGCGTTGGCTGCCGGGCTTACCGGCTCTTTCGTCGGTGGTCTGCTCATCAGCCTCATCGCCGGCGACGGTCTGGCGTTTCGGCCGAGCGGTGTGATCGGATCGCTGATCGGTGCCGCCATCGTGAGCTTCGCCTGGCTGCGACTCGATCCGCGCAAGGCAGCCGAGGCAAAAACAGCCCACCGGCGATGAAGCGATCGTCCACCGCAGGCCAGTGCCGCTGGTTCATCCACGGCACCTGAAGATGTCCGAACCGGCGTTGGGACGGCCAACGGTGATCCGGGTCGGACCACGGGTCCTGGCGTACCACGGCGATCGGGCCTGACGTGGGTTGGGACCTTACCATCGTGGCTGCGGCCCTCCTCGGTTTCGCCGCCGTTTCAGGTCGCCTCCACCGGTCGGTCATCACGCCGGCCATGGTGTTCGTTCTTCTCGGCTATCTGCTCGGCGACGGTGGGCTCGGGGTCTTCGACTCCGGGATCGATCCGGCGACGGTCAGATTGCTGGCCGAGGTGACCCTGGCTCTCGTCCTGTTCTCCGATGCCGCCGCACTCGATTCCCGAGCCCTGTCCCGGGAGGCAGCGCTGCCCGCCCGGCTGCTGGCCATCGGCCTGCCGCTGTCGATCGTTCTCGGCACGGTCGTCGCCTGGCTCCTGTTCCCCGATCTGTTGTTCTTCGAGGCGGTGGTGCTGGCCGTGCTGCTGGCACCGACCGATGCCGCTCTCGGCCAGACCGTGATCTCGGATCGCCGGCTGCCATCGAGACTTCGGCAGGGGCTGAACGTCGAGAGCGGCCTGAACGACGGGATCTGCGTCCCTCTGTTGTTCGCAGCGATCGCCCTGGCGACGGTCGAGGAGACCGCAGGTGGTGAGGTCGAGATCCTTCGCGACCTCCTCATCGAGATCAGCGTTGCCCTCGTTGTCGGCCTGGCCACTGCGGTCTCGGCCGCCGCCCTGTTCACCGCTTCCGGTGCTCGAGGTTGGCTCGACCACAACTGGGCCCAAGTCGTGCCGCTGGCAACCGCCGCCGTGGCCTACACCGCCACCGTCGAGCTCGGCGGGAGCGGTTTCATCGCCGCGTTCGTTGCCGGCATTGTCTACGGGCGCCGGGTCGGGCCGTCGTCGGCTCACCACTCGACGAAGTTGATGGAGGAGCTCGGTGGGCTGTTGAGCGCGGTGACGTTCTTCGTCTTCGGTGCGGTTCTGATCGCCAGGAGCGTGACCGATCTCGACATCGCCACCGTCGCCTATGCGCTGGCAAGCCTCACGGTCGTGAGAATGGCACCGGTGGCGCTGTCGCTTCTCGGATCGCGTGCCTCGTGGCAGACATCGGCCTTCGCCGGGTGGTTCGGGCCCCGCGGCCTGGCCACGATCGTCTTCATGCTCACCGTCGTCGAAGAGTCGCAGCTTGCCGGCACCTCCCGTATTGTCCAGGTGGCCACCGTGACGGTGCTGTTCAGCGTCATCGCCCACGGTGTGAGCGCGCCTGGGCTCACCGAGCGATACGTACGGTGGTACGACACAAGCCGGCACAGCCTGGCCTTGGAAAGCAGGCGAACCGGCGTCCACGTTGCCGATCGTCGCGGCCTGTGGCATCGCAACGCTCAGCACCGAGGCCGGCCCGACGCCGGCGAGGGAGCCGAGCCCGACGCTGCCTGTGCCGTCCGATCCTCGGAGGCGGCAGTTCTCGATGGCGATCTCGAACCGTGAACGGCCTGCTATAAAGGGCCGATGCTTGGTCCCGTGCAGTTCGTTGCATTTGAGTTCGAAACCCTCGACAAGTTCAAGGGAGGGATCATCGAAAAACTCGATGAGCTCACCTCGGTTGCTGCGGTGCGCATCCTGGACATCTTGTTCGTTGCCAAGGAGCAGAACGGTGATCTGATCGCATTGGAGTCCGGCGAACTGGGCGAGGAAGACGGCGACGAGTTCCTGGGGACGGTGATCGGCGAGCTGATGGGCTTCTCGTTCGAGGGCGAGGATCCCGTCGCCGCACCGGAGGGAATCGGCGAGGCATCGGCCATCGGCGTGACCCCCGACGACATCCGGCGGCTCGGTCGAGAGCTCGCCCCCGGTTCCGCAGCGGCGCTGCTGCTCGTCGAACACCGCTGGGCCGCAGGGTTGCGGGACGAGATCCTGGCCGCCGGAGGTTCGCTCGTCACCCAGGGTTTCCTGACGCTCGAGGGGCTGATGATGGTCGGCGCGGAGCTGAGCGCCACCGCCGAAGCGATCGAGGCCATGGAGATCGCCGCCGCCCTGGAAGCCGAGGCCACCCTGCGTTCGCTGCAGGCCATCGAAACGATCGATCTCGCCGGAGAGATCGAGGCTGCGGTGGTTGCCAGCACCGTCCTCGGTCTTGTCGAGGCCGGCATCATCGACAAGGGCGATCTGGCCGATGCGATGGATGCCGTGCTCGAATCCGATCGACAGCAAACAAACCAAGCTGCAAAAGGGAGCTCATGATGCCACCAGCCAGAAGATCGATGCGTCGTACCGCCCGCCGAACCTCCCGCCGGACCTCCCGGAGGATGGACCGGCGGATGAGCGCGGCCCAGGCCGCCGCCACGCCGCCTGCCCAGCCGGTGTACGCCGCACCGCCTCCTCAGCCGGTCTACGCCGCACCACCACCACAACCGGCCCCGGCCCCCGCCGCTCCCGCTCCCGCCCCGGCGGCTGCTGAGATACCGAGCTACATGGCCGAGCTGGAGCAGTTGGCGTCGTTGCAGGCCGCCGGTGTGCTGACCGCCGAGGAGTTCGACGCGAAGAAGCGCCAGATTCTCGGCCTCTAGCCCGATCGCCATGGGCGCCGGCCCTACCTCACCACGGTGCGGGCGGTGCCATTGTCATCCAAAGGCGGGCCGGACGCCGCGACCGGTGCGCAGTCAGACCTCCACCGGCTGGAGGCGATTGCGTCGCTGGGCGAGAACGACAACGCTGGTCACAACCACCCAGCCCGGGATGATGAGAACAGCCGGCTGCCAAGTGGTGACGACGAACAACAGGCCAACGGCCAGGGCGAGGCTGACGAAGGCAAACCAGTCGGGGAAGAGCCCGGACCGAGAGGCCCGGGTGGCGCTCACACCGATGAACACGGCACCGGAACGGAGAACGAAGATCTGACCGGTCGCAGCACCGAGCGCGAGCATGGTCCGGGCACTCTCGACGTCAACCGCCCCGTCGGTTGCCGCCTCGGCGCCCCAGGCCACGGCCACCTCGATCACGCCGATCAGGATGATGGCGACGACGAACAGTGTGCCCGCCATGAGCTGCACCGTCGACAACAATCGGTTCTCGAGCCCACCGGCCCGGTGGATCCGGGCCCGGAGCGCTCCTGCGTACCAGATGAACGCCACCCCTGCCAAGGGCAGGAGATAGAACCCGGCCAGAAACGAGCTGCGACGCTCATCGGAGGTGCCGAAGTAGTCGATGATATCGGCGGCCGGCGCGTCGAACGGCGGGCTCTCGTTCAGGAGCAGCCAGGCGGCCACGAACAATACCGCGAACACGAACCCCGCAAGCCCGGCCCGAGAACCACGCTCGCCGAGGTGCGCCAACTCGATGAACGAATCGAGCGAATCACCAGACTCGCTCTCGCCGTCGCTCACAGCCATCGCCGAACACTACCAGGCCGGCGGTCACCGACCCAGCTGTCGGCCGGACGCAACTCAGACCGATTCGCCGACTGACAAACCTTCGGTCGATCGACCGGATTCGGCAACTGCGTTCCCGTAGAGCAGGGTCTGGGCCGCGGCCGCCGGTGGTACGACCAGGCCGTAGATCAACGAGATGGCGGCGGAGAACAGCCACAGCGGTAGGCCGGCCACAAGCACCAGGAGAAGCAGCCCGAAGACCAGGGCTGCTGCGGTAACACCGACATTGATCACGCCGATCACGGCTGCGGTGTTCCACCACCGACCGGCGACCAGCTCCGAGCTCCTGGCCATCGCCCGGCGACCGCTGACCCCTTCGAGCATGATCACCTGCGGAACGAACTGGTAGCGGATCAGCTGCCGGATGGCCAGCGGGATGCCGACGACCGTGATGAGCAGGCCGACCACGACGACGAAGGCCCGACCCAAACCACCGGCCAGCGCCCCCTTACGGGACCACACCTGCCGCGTCGCCTCACGGCGGCCCTCCCGTTGATCATCGAGGTCATGATCGAGCGATGTCGCCACCAGAGCGTTGACCGTCACCACCGCGATCAGATGGGGCAGACCTCCGGCGAAGACAGCGAGAACGAGGCTCGTTCCGCTCTGTCGGCCGGCCAACCCCGCCAGCTCTCCCGACAATGGCAGCACCGCAAGCAGCGCCCCGAGCATCGCAACCAGCACCGTCGCGGGAACGTACACGACGCCGAAGACCACCACCGAGGCCCAGCCCCGGACGCTCAGCTCCAGAGCGCCCCGCAGGATCTGGCCTGCGGCCCGCTCCCGGCGGATGGGCAACGGCGGGACCTCGCCCCAATCGGTACGCCGAATCAACCATCGGGCGAACAAGGCCGTCAGCCCCAGGGCCAACAGTATCCGAGCCGGCGTCAGCGTGAACGAGATGAGCAGCCGCGATCCCGCTTCGACCACCCCACAGAACGTGGTGACGACCCCGGCCGCAGGGCCACCCCCTGGAATGACCACGCTGTCGGTCCGGAGTTCGTCGTGCCAGTCCATGGGTTCCAACCATCGGTCCTTGGCCGCCGGGCCGGTCGGACCGTTGAAGGCCCCCCGCTGCCGCTCACCCCAGCGGCCATCGAACGCAAGCCAGGCCAGCTCGTCCGTCGGGTCATCGATGCGGTCCGGCAGGACCACCACCGCCGGTTCCAGGCGATCGGAGGGCCCATCGGTGGTGTCGCAGCCGAACCCCTCACCGCCGCTCCGACCGAGGTAGATCGCCGAGCCGAAGTAGCTGGCGTGCGAACCGGCGGACGAATAGACGACCGGATGGGTACCGGACCGTTCCAGCTTGTCTGAGTTCCAATCCGCCCGCTCGCCACCTTCGTGCTGGGCGAAACCGATACTCGACGGCTCCGAGGCCAGTGCGTCGGTGATCGAAGAGGCGTCGAACACCAGCTGGATCCCCTCCCAGTCGCTCTCGTGTTTGTTGTTCCAGTCGTTGTAGTACCAGTAGAACCAGTACTGCACGGCCAATCGATTCGGGTGGCCGTCCTGGGTGACGATGTGGGCGTAGACGGTGGCCGGCGTTGCTTCGCCGTATCGTTCGAAGTCCCGCTCGTAGATGCAGCCCGGTTCGAGCGAGCTACCGGGGAAGTCGAGGAAGAACCCCTCCCCGAGCCCGAACAGGTCATCGGCCCCCGGGCCCGCCTGCAAGACGGGATCACCGTTGCCCACCTGACGTAGCAGGACCTCCGGGTTGTCGAGCACGATGTCCACCGACGTGGGTCCGTATGGCTCCCCATCAACGTCACAGGCCGCCTCCTGGGCCTTGATCATGATGATCGGGGCGTAGCGTTCGGCCAGTTCGGTGGCATCAGCGCCGGTGTCGCCCTCGGCCGACTGGGCCCCTGCGGGGCCGCCAAGAGCCAACGTTGACAACACCACGGCCAACACCAGGACGACGCCGGCGAATCGCCACCAGCGCCGACGTCGGTCAGCCACGATACCCGCCGACCACCCAGGCTCGTGCGTCGTCGTGGGCCCGGCGGGCCGTGCGCCCCAACCACTCGTCGGACCGGTAGATGTTGTCCTCGCCGATGTTCTCGGTCACGCCGGTGGCGGAGAGCTGGCCGAGCACCCGTTCGTTGTCGGAGATCAGCATGAGTTTGCTGTCGACCTTGCGCAGGGCTTCGGCATAGCGGGCCAGCGTCTCGGTGAGCGTCGATCCCAGATCGGTGCGTCCTCGGAGCCGGATGATGACAACCGAGTTGCGGGATGCCTTCGTGACCTCGGGCAGCATCGATTCGAACGTCGCCGCCGATGCGAAGAACAGGCTGCCGTAGGGCTGAATCAGGATGACCTCCCCCTCCGGCACCTCTGGCGGCGGATCGACCTCGCGCCAGTTCTGGCCTTCCACCAGCAGCTGCTTGACCACCAGATCGCTCGACTGGCGGATGACGAACAGGACCGTCGATATCCCGACGCCGACCAGGACCGCGAACTGGAGGGGTATGACGATCGTCAGCACCAGCGTGACGGCCATCGTCACCGCTTGGATCTGACCGGTCTTCCATACCGAGACGATGTCCTCCGGCTTCACCGTCCGGAATCCGACCACCATCAACAAACCGGCCAACGCAGGCATGGCGATCTCGCCGACGACGCCGCCCAGGACGACCACGATGATCGCCATGACGGCGGCGGCGATGATCTGTGTCGCCCGGCTGCGAGACCCGGCGGCGACTGCGATCGACGTTGCCGACATCGAACCGCCAACCGGCATGCCCTGGAACGCGCCGGACACCAGGTTGCCGACGCCCTGGCCCATGAAATCGCGCGACGCATCGGAGTAGCCACCGTCGGGGTTGGGGAAGTTGGCCGAGATGCCCGCGCCCTGCACCAGCCCGACGAAGGCCAGCGATGCGGCCGGAATGAGCAGCGAAGGGACCTGACCGAACAGTGGCAGCTTCGGTCCCGGCAGGCCCCGAGGGATGTCGACGATGTCGTTCAGTTGAGCCACGTCGCCGCCCAACAGGGGCACCATGGCCGAACCGATGACCACCGCCACAACCAGGCTCAGTGCGCCCAGTCTGGTCCGTTCCAGGACCAGGATGAGGACGATCGTGACGATACCGACCACGATGCTGGCCGCATCGATCCTCAACGGATGGAGGATCAGATCCAAGGTCCGAGCCAGCCTCCCCGAGCCGCTGGCCTCGTAACCGGTGAAATCGTCGAGCTGACCGAGCACGATATTGACACCGACGCCGCTGATGAAGCCGACCATGACCGCATTGGAGACGAACCGGAGTATCGAACCGAGCTTGAAGACGCCGGCTGCGATCATGAACACGCCGGTCACGATGGCCAGCGTGAACAGCACCCGCTCCGGTTCGTCTCCCTCCCGAACCTGCGGCACGTCGGAAACGACGGCGGCCATTGCGCCGGTCGCCTGTACGGTCATGAACTCCGAGCCGGTCACGAATGCCGCACCGAGCATGCCGAACAGGTAGCCGTAGAGACCGTACACGGGGTTGACGCCGGCCAGAAGGCCTCCGGCCAGCCCGTCGGGCACGCTCTGGCCACCGAGCACGACCCCGGCCACCGCATCATTTCTCAACGTTTTGCGGCGCAACTGCGATCGAAGCCGGCTCAGCACTGGCCGATTCCACGCACCGGTACGATCCTGGGCTGCCGTGCTCGGGCCATGACGGGTGTTTGCAAGGGCATGATGATAGGCGCCGTCGCCCGGCCGCACCACGCATCGGATCGACTCAGCACCGGCCCGCCGGCGTCACCCGGTCCAAACAGGACGCAGATCGGGTGTCGGTGGGCGACGTTGAGGAGTACCATCGCAGCGCCGGAGACAAGAAGGGGACGAGGCGTGCTGAGCGTGACCATCGGCGATTGGGGGCTGGCCCGGGACATCTCGGAGTGGATAGAGATCCTGGCCATCGCCACCATTGTCATCGGCGTGTTCGGTGCGGTCGTGCGGGCCGCAACGGTCCGTTTCGCACGGGCCGGAACGGGAAGAGACGATGCCGGGGATGCACACGACTCTTTCAGGCAGTTCTTCGCCCGCTGGTTGCTCCTCGGGTTGGACCTGTTGATCGCCGCCGACGTGATCCGTACCGTGACGTTGGAGCCCACCCTGGAGAACGTAGCGGCCCTCGGGCTGCTCGTCGTGGTACGCACCTTCCTGGCCTGGAGCCTCGTACTCGAGCTCGAAAGCCGGTGGCCCTGGCAACGGGCCGGGGCCGATTCGCCAACCGGATGAGGGTCGACGCCTGGGCCGCCCTGGCGACGGGGCTGCGGGACATCGTCATGGAGACCTATGGGACGTGGCGGGACGACCGCACCATTCGTCTCGGCGCCGGCCTCGCCTACTACGCGCTGTTCACCATCGTGCCGCTCCTGGCGTTGACGGCGGCGCTGGCCGACGTGGTCTTCGGGGTGGCCGACCTGCAGGCATACCTCGCCGACCTGCTCTCCGGTCTCGGACCGCTCGATGCCGAGGCGGTCAGCGAGGCCATCATCGACGAACTGACCGAGCAACGAGTGCAGTCATCGCTCGGCATCGTCGGGCTGGCCTCGCTCCTCTTCGCCTCGTCGCTGGTCTTCCTCGCCCTCGTCGATGCGGTCAACTCGATCTGGGACGTTCCGGTCAGAACCGGCTTCAGGAACTCGGTCCGGAGGCGCCTCATTTCCTTCGTCATGGTCCTGGCCACCGGCGGGGTCCTGATCGCCGGGGTCGCCGTCTCGGCGGTGGCAGGAGCGGCCGAAAGAATCATCCCCGGAAACGTGAGACTGCTGGAGGTGTTGTCTCCGGTCATCTCCGGTCTGGCCTCGTGGGTCGCCCTGGTGGGAGCGGTGACCATGCTGTTCCGATACATCGGGCCCGTGCGGGTGTCGTGGCCGGTGGCCGGCATGTCCGCCGGGATCACGTCCGCCATGCTGTATCTCGGCACCGTGGTGATCGGCTGGTACCTCTCGGAATACGGCGGGTCTTCGGTCACCGGCGCGTTCGGGGCGCTGCTCGTCGCGTTGACGTTCGTGTACTACGAGACCCAGATCGTCCTCGTCGGCGCCCAACTGGTGAAGGTCTTGACCCGGCGCGGTGGATGGCGGCCCGACGCCGGCAACGATCAGGAGTTGGCCGACCGGTGATCCGGCGGTGCTAGGGTGCTCTTTTCGATAGTCACCTGCGCGGAGGAAACCTGTCATGATTCGAGTGCTGCTTGCGGCCGTTGTGGTGTTGCTGGTGTCGACCTTCCCGGCCACCTGGCTGCTGATGTTGTTCCTCGGAAACCTCGGCCTCGGGCTCTCCTACTGGGGCACACTGCCGCTCGGCATCCTGGTGTCCAGCCTCATCGGCGGTGTCTCGGCTCCAACCTTCGTCGTTCGGTGAACGAGCTCCCGTCGACGGCGAACGAGCGCCCCGAATGACGGCACGAGCCCACTCGATCGACGGCCGGACGTTCGGGTTCGATGCTTCGACCACCGACCGGGTCTCGATCGGCGGCTACGTCACGATCTCCGCCGGCAGCGACGAGGTCTACCTCGGGCAGGTGCTCGGTGCGGCCATCGACCAGGGTGCCCCGGCCACCGGTGGCCGGCGCTCGCTGACCGGGCGAGGTCGGCTGCTGTGTCGCTGCGCCGACCAGGGCCTCCAGCCGTTGGACGGAACGGCCGTCTTCGACGATGCAACGCTGGTGCAGGCCGATCCACACGTCGTGACCGACCACTTCTCGGCCACCCTCGACGGCACGGCGGCTATCGAACTCGGCACGCTGCAGGACACACCCGAGGTTCCGGCGCTACTGCAGGCCAAGGGTTTCGGCCGTCACACGTTCCTGTGCGGTCAGTCCGGCTCGGGAAAGACCTACACCCTCGGCGTCGTCCTCGAGCGCCTCCTGCTGGAGACCGACATCAGGATCGTGGTCATCGATCCGAACTCCGACTTCGTCAACCTCGGTTCGGTCCGTCCCCGCCAGTCGGCCGGGATCGTCGATGCCGCAGACGAACTGCTCGCCGAGCGCTACCGGGCCGTTGCTCCCCGTATCCACGTCTTCGGAGGTGAGGGTTCGGACGAGCGGCTGCAAGCGGTCTTCGGGCGGCTGTCGTTCGAACAGCAGACGATGGTATTGGGCCTCGACCCGCTCGCCGACGCCGAGGAGTACAACGCCTTCGTGCGCATCGTTCGCCGATTCGACGGCGGCGACTACACCCTCGATGACGTCATGGAGAAGATCCGATCGACGTTCGACGAGGACGTCCGGCGACTCGGCCTCCGTGTCGACAACCTGGGAATCCAGGACCAGTCCATCTGGGCCGGCACCGGACAACCAGTGCTGGACCGCCTGCCCGCGGACTGGCGCATGCTGGTGGCCGACGTCGGCAGCCTGCCTTCGGCGGCCGAGAGCTCCATCGCCGCCGCCGCCCTGCTGGCCTTCCTGTGGGAGCGACGCCGAACCAGGGAACCGGTCATGATCGTGATCGACGAAGCCCACAATATCTGCCCCCAGAACCCGACCGATGCCAACCAGGCCCTGGCCACCGAGCACGTGGTGCGCATTGCCGGCGAGGGCCGGAAGTTCGGCCGGTATCTCCTGCTCTCCACCCAGCGACCGTCCAAGGTGCACCAGAACGTCATTTCCCAATGCGACAACTTGCTGTTGATGAAGATGAACTCCGCCGCCGACCTGCGCAGCCTGGGCCAGTCGTTCTCCTACGCACCGTCGGGCCTGATCGACCTGGCAGCCGGCTTCCAACTGGGCGAAGGATTGGCGGCAGGCAAGATCGCGCCCGATCCGATTCTGTTCAAGAGCGGACGACGCCTCAGCGAAGAGGGCGGCGGCGATGTTCCCTCCGGCTGGGCCCGCGCCCGCTGACCGTTCACACTCCGGCGCTGGCCAGTCGCTTCCGGACGCACCGGATCGGGCACGGCCCAGGGTCACCTCCTACCATCGGCCGAAGTCGACACGAACCACAGTAATCCACCGAAAGGAAGCCAATGCCGAACGGCAAGCCGAACATCCTCGTCCTGTGGGGCGACGACATCGGAATCACCAACCTCAGCTGCTACTCCGACGGGCTCATGGGGTATCGCACCCCCAACATCGATCGGATCGCAGCCGAGGGCGCCCGGTTCACCGACTACTACGGCGAACAGAGCTGTACCGCGGGTCGGGCCGCCTTCATCACCGGCCAGAATCCGTACCGAACCGGCCTGACCAAGGTCGGTCTGCCCGGTGCCGATCTCGGTCTGCGAGACGAGGACCCGACCATCGCCACTGCGCTGAAAGCGCAGGGCTACGCCACCGGCCAGTTCGGCAAGAACCACTTCGGCGACCGTGACGAGTTCCTCCCCACCAACCATGGCTTCGACGAGTTCTTCGGCAACCTCTACCACCTCAACGCCGAGGAAGAACCTGAGAACATCGACTATCCGGACCCCGAACACTTCCCCGACTTCAAGCAACGTTTCGGTCCTCGTGGCGTGATCCACAGCTATGCCGATGGTCGGATCGAGGACACCGGGCCACTCACCAAGAAACGAATGGAGACCATCGACGACGAGATCATCGAGCCGGCGCAGCGCTTCATCCGCGACGCCGCCAACGATGACACACCGTTCTTCGTCTGGTTCAACACCACCGGCATGCACTTCCGTACCCACATCGCCGATGAGATACGGGGCCAAGCCGGGCGCTGGCAGTCCGAGTATCACGACGCCATGGTCGAACACGACAAGCGCATCGGGACGATGCTCGACCTGCTCGACGAGCTGGGCCTGGCCGAGGACACGATCGTCGTCTACAGCACCGACAACGGCGTTCACATGAACACCTGGCCGGACGGCGGCATGACCCCGTTCCGCAGCGAAAAGAACTCGTGCTGGGAGGGTGCATTCCGGGTCCCCTGCCTGGTCCGATGGCCGGGCAGGATCGACGCCGGCATCGTGCTCAACGACATCGTCAGCCACAACGACTGGTTTCCCACCTTCCTGGCCGCAGCCGGCGAGGAGGACATCGTGGAGAAGCTGAAGGCCGGCGAGGACCTGAACGGCACCGAGTACCGAGTGCATCTCGACGGTTCGAACCAGCTGCCTTACCTCACCGGACAGGTGGACCAGAGCGCCCGCCACTCCTTCTTCTACGTGTCGGATGACGGCGATCTGATGGCGCTTCGGTTCGACAACTGGAAGCTGGTGTTCCTGGAGCAGCGAGCCGCCGGAACGCTTCGGATCTGGGCCGAGCCGTTCACCGAGCTGCGGGTGCCGAAGATCTTCAACCTCCGGACCGACCCGTACGAGCGGGCGGACATCACGTCGAACACCTACTACGACTGGCTGATCGATCGTGCCTACCTGATGGTCCCGGCCCAGGCCTACGTGATGCAGATGGCCCAGTCGTTGGTGGAGTTCCCACCTCGGCAGGAGTCGTCGAGCTTCACCGTCAGCGCCATGCTGGGGAAGCTCCAAGCAGGCTTCGGCAGCTCATGACCGGTCGGGCCGCTCGGTCGGCCCGACCGGTTGATAACGGTTCGATCTGGATTCCGGGGAGCACCTTCGCCATGGGGTCGGATCGGCATTATCCAGAGGAGGCGCCCGTCCACCGGGTATCGGTGGACGGGTTCTGGATGTCGGCCACGACGGTCACCAATGCCCGGTTCGCGGCGTTCGTCGAGTCGACCGGCTACCGGACCGTTGCCGAGCGGCCTCTCGATCCGCAGGACTTTCCCGGTGCGCCGGCCGAGAACCTGGTGCCCGGGTCGCTGGTGTTCACCATGACGGCCGGGCCGGTGGATCTCCGCCATCTCAGCCAATGGTGGACCTGGATCCCTGGAGCCTGCTGGCGACGACCCGAAGGCCCCGGGAGCAGCGTCGAGGGTCGGCTCGACCATCCCGTGGTCCACGTGGCCTTCGAGGACGCCGAGGCCTACGGCATCGGAGACCAAACGGTGAACCGGCCCCGCTCCCCCATCACCAGCCCGCCATCACCCGGCGGCGGAACACGCCGCCGCCGGCGGGTGGCGGACGTCCCATCACTGGAGGCCTTGTGACAACGTCGATGCTGCCGTCTTGGCGACCCGGGCCGGCCCGAGACTCGATCGTGGACTTCCTGGCCGTCGCCGAGGAGATCCCACCCGAGCAACGCCTCGCCGTCTTCGACAACGACGGAACGCTGTGGTGCGAGAAACCCCGCTACACCCAACTCGACTTTCTCATCTGGCAACTCCAACGCTCGGTCGCCGTCCAACCGGAGCTGAACGACGTGCCGGAGTACACCGCTGTTCTGAGCGGTGACGGGGCGGCCATTACCGCCTTCGGCCTGGAACGGGTTGCGGTTGCGCTGCTCCGGCTGTTCGAGAACATCGAACCGGAGGTCTTCGAGCGCCGGGTCAGGAACTTCTTCGCCGAGACCCGCCATCCCGACCACGATCGCCGCTACGACCAGATGGTGTATCAACCGATGTTGGAGTTGCTGCGGGCGCTGGCACACCACGGTTTCAGCAACTGCATCGTGTCCGGCGGTGGCACCGAGTTCGTCCGGGCCATCAGTCACGAGGTCTACGGCATCCCACAGGAACGAGTGGTCGGCACGCTCGTCACCTACGAACTGACGGAGAAGGGCGGCAGGCCGGTGCTGTTGCGGACGGCCGCAGTCCAGGGAAAACCGAACGAGGGTGGGGCCAAGATCGAGAACATTCAGACCGCGCTGGGTCGCCGGCCGCTGCTGGCGGCAGGGAACTCGCCGGGCGACGCCGAGATGCTGGAGTACACCAACAGCAGCGAGCCCCCGAGCCTGGCCCTGCTGGTCAATCACGACGACGACCAGCGGGAATATGCCTACGAGAGCGTCGCAGGAACCTTCGAGTCGAACGAGACGATCCAGGAGACGGCGGCCAGGCTCGGTTGGACCCAGATCAGCATGAAAGATGACTGGGCGATCGTCTTCCCCGGCCCCTGACCTGTCGGCCAGGCCGCCTACCGGGACCGCGACGTCACCGTGAACAGGGTCATGGGTTCGCCGTCCAGCGCAATCACAGCTGCTGCCGGCCGGAGGGTCGCCTCGTCTCCGAGCGCCTCTGCGGTCGACTCGTCGACCAGGATCTCGTTCGCCGTCGAGAGCGCACCGATGGCCAGCGCCCGCCGCACCGGCTCGCCCCACGCCGAGAAGGTGATGCTCCCGCTCTCGAGCACCCCGGTTGCAACCGGGCCCGTGGACATCCCGATATGGACGACCGGGGTCACGTCATCGGCTTCGGAGACCGATGCCGCCACCTTCAGCAACTCCAACGCGAAGTCCATCGCTTTTTGAGCGCCATCATCGGGCCGGTCGACCCCGGCCAGGAAGAGGAACCGATCGTGGGCGGCCCGGATCCGCTCGATATCGAGTTGCCCGGCTCTCGATTCGACGGCTCGGCCGAAGCGCCGCAGGAACTCCGCCGACTCGTCATCGTCGTCTCGCCCACCGCCGACCTCGATGGTGATGGCGATGACCGTGCCGACGTCGTTCGACTCCCCGGTCCCACCGATCTCTCCCTCGTCCATCACCAGCCGGGGCGGGAGTACCGACAGCAACAGCTCCCGCCGCCGTTCGAATTCCGCAGACAGGGCATCCTCCTGGGCGCCGAGCTGGCCCGCCAACTGCGCCAGGCGGCGAGCCAGGTCACCGAACTCATTGGCCCCCAGGTTCGGTGGGTCGAGATCGCGGGCGCCGGCCGCGATCTCCGACGCCATCTCCACCACCGGTGGGATCGACCGGGTGAGACGATCGGCCACGAAGTAGCCGATCAGCGCTGCCGCCGGCAGCACCAGCGCCAGGACGATGCCGAGCCTGAATGCGTAGCCGTACAACGGAGCCCGCAGCTCGGACAGGGGCTGTTCGGCCACAACGACCCAGTCGGCTCCGCCGACCGTGATCTGCCGGGCATAGGCGAAGGTTCGATCACCGAGGTAGTTCCGGCTCGGACCCTGAAAGGTCCCGCCGTCCAGCGCCACCCTCACAGGATCGGTGTCCACCGGTTGGATCCCGATCGGGGAGCCGAAGAAGTCGATCAGTCTCTCCAGTTCGGGATCATCGATGTCATCGAGGTAGGACTGGGGATCCTCCAGCCACCGGCGGCTCTCGCTGCGCAACAGCAGATCGCGTCCGACCACATAGCTCTCCCCTTTCCCAGCCCGACGCCGTCGAAGTCGCCGTTGGCGGTGGTGATCGCAGTGAGTGCGTCCACGGTGATCCCGAGCGCCAAGGCGCCGACCACCTCGGTGTCGGCCTTCACCGCGACGACGACGAACAGCGAAGGCCGGCCACCAGCCGGGACGTACAACTCGAAATCGGCGATCACGGCCTCACCGGCCCTGACCCGTGGGAGACCGGTCAGAACCGCGTCGGCCAACGCGGTTCCGTTCAGCAGGTCGTCCATCAGATCGGCTCCGAGGTCGATACGTTTCGCCGCGGTGTAGACGATCTCGCCGGAACGGTTGATCAGCAGCACGTCGCTGACGGCATCCGAATCGGTGAGACTGGACAGGAACGGGTGGAAGCGGGCGTGAACGGCGCTGTAGTCCGAGCCGTCGCCGGCATCGACGATCTCGGTCCGATCGAGTAACTCGGCGGTCGGCAGCGTGTAGTGGTATTGCAGGTACCGGCCGGCGTTCGACTGCGGGATAACGTCGTCCGCCACCGGCTCATCGAACCCGAGATCGGCGAGCGGTACCAGCAGCCTCTCGGTGTAGAAGCGCTCGAGCTCTGCGACCTGGCTTGGCTGCAGCGTTCGACTGTTCAAGGCGGCGAACGAGTCGTCGAACTCGACCAAGGCGTCGACCACGGCGGTGTTGGCTGCGGTGGCTGCGGTCTGACCGACGACGGCCTCGACTCCCGACTCGATGCTGTTCACTCTGCTCTCTGCGACGCTGACCAGCTGCTCCCGCGAGCCGTTGGTCAGCAACGCGTCGGCGGCAAAGAAGTTCAACACCCCAACGATCAGGAGCGAAACCAGGGCGGTCACCGCCAGGGTGAGGGCCAACTGCCGGCGGAGCCGGCGCGGCTTTCGCCACCACCGAAGACGGTCGGCATCAGCCGCCGGTGCTTCGGGGAGCGAGGGCGCGACCATCATCAGCGGCTCCCATTGTCGGAGGAGTCGCCGTCGCTGGATCTCCTGGCCAGCACCCGCTCCGCCCGACGACGTCTCACCGCCGAGAGCCTGTTGATGGCCGACGCCAGATCGGCGCTGCGGCTGGCCACCGCCTCGATGACCTCGGCCTCGATGATCACCACCTGGCAATCGGTGACGGCGACCGTCCACAGATCGTGGTCATCGACCGGATCGGCCAAGAGGCCGCCGATGTCGCCAGGACCGAGCTCGGCGATCGTGCTGTCGACCACCCCCTCCCGTCCGACGACCAGACTGGCCCGGCCATCGGAGATGACAACCAGATCGCGGTTGCCGTCGGCCGAATCGGTGATCCGTTCCCCAACCGCGTAGCGATCGGACCTGGCGGCGTGGCTCAGGCGATCGAGGTCCTCATCCTCCAGGGAGGCCAGCAGCGGTGACTGCTGGAGCGAGCGCCGGATCTCTGCCTCGGTCGGGCGGGCGGCGCCGGCGGTGGCACCGTCGTGGAGGAACAGATCCTGGGCCGGACTGGGGAGTGGGACGTCGTGGCGGTGCGACTGGTACCACACCAGGGCGCCGAAGTCGCTCTTGACCCGAGGGGCGATGGCGTAGTCATCGACCCACATGTGGACGTCATAGCCCATCAGGGGATCGTCGATCTGGGTCACGGCCACCCGGGGAGGTGGATCGGACAGAACGCCTGGGATGCCGTTTGCCGCGTCGAGCAGCATCGCCTTGGCCAGTGTCGGCGGGTTGACGTAGGCAACCTGGAGCGAGACCACCACCCGATGGACCGAATCAACCGACGTGTAGTTCGTGATACTCGAGTTCGCCAACTCGCTGTTCGGCACGATGATCATGTCACCGTTCCGGTCGCGGATGCGGGTGGTTCGCCAGTTGATGTCAACCACCATCCCCTCGATGTCACCGATCTTGACCCAATCGCCGGGTTCGATCGGCTGGTCGCTCAACAGCAACAGCCCCGACGCAAGGCCACTCAAGGTGTCCTGGAGGGCAAAGGAGACGACGAGCGAGGTCACCCCCAGAGCTGTGAGGGCCGAGGAGAGGTCGAACCCCCAGACCGTCTCGACGAGCAACCATCCGGTGGCGATGATCACGACGAGTCGGGGCAGCAGCAGCAGCAGCTCGGGGGCGCTCCGGCGACCGCTGGCCTGCATACGGTGCCGGGTCCGGTCGATGAAGATCCGCAGGACCCGTTGCGCCACGACGGCCGCGGTCAGCAGCAGGCCGCTGCTCACAAACCTGACGGCGATGCCGTCGGGATCCAATCCGAGCACCGGCCCGAGGAGCGTCCACAATGCAAGCAGCGGCAGGCCCCAGTTGCGGCCAACGGTGGCGGCAGCCCGGAGCGGCGATTCCCGCTGCCGCAGACGCTCGTCCAGCTCGGCCACGGCGATGATGGCAAGCGGGAAGAAGACGATGACGAGGACCGCCCACGTCGTGCTGGTGCTGCCCACCGAGTTCACGCCGGCCCCCGAACCGAGGCGGTCGTGACCAGCCAGGCGGTCGCCTCATCGAACGTCAGCGGCTCGGCCTCGATGGACTCGGGCAGCAGCAACCTCGTCGCATCGGTGACCAGGACCTGGCCCCGTCGGCCGAGCCGCGCCAGGTGGTGGGCTTTGGTGACCGTAGGGCCCCAGGCGTCGTAGACGAGGCGGGATTCCAGCGTCATCCCGACCGTCAGGGGGCCGGTATCCACCCCGACGACGACGTCGAGATCGAGCGTCGACCGGCGACCGAGTTCGAGGATCGAATCCTGGGCATCGGCGGCAAAGGAAACGCTACGGGGCGCATGGTCGATGTAGGGACGATTGTGGCCGCAGGCCGCGAAGTAGGCATCGCCCACGACCTTGATCCGCTCCAGTCCATGTCGATCAGCCAACTCGTCGAGCTCGCCGTGGAGTCGATCGACCATGGTCCGGTCGCTGCCGGCCTCGCCCAGTCGGACCAGGGCACCGAGTCCCACCACCACGACGACGGCGACCGAGGCATTCGGGACCATTTCCAGCGACTCGAGGTCACCGCGCTCCACACGGTCGGCAACGCCGGGCGGCAGCATCCGACCGAGGAGGTCGATACGGGACCTGCGAACCGATGAGACCGTGGCCCGTTGCTCGTCGAGTGTGCGGACCATATTGGTGAAGCTCGAGCCCAGCTGATGGAACTCGACGGGACTCTGGGAAGGGATTTCGAGCTCCTCCGACGATCGTTCCCCGGAACCCAGACGCTCGCTCATCTCACGGATCGGCCGGAGAATCGAACTGCTCCATGCCACCGCGGCGAAGGCCGCACCGACCACGAAAACCGAGGCACCGATGATGAGCAGCTGGGCAAAACCGTTGAGCCTTCCATCGAGCACATCCACCCCGACCTCGGAAACGACGAACCACTCCGGCCCGTCGACCGCCACTGGGCCAACCGTGCTGAACGCCCGCTCGCCGGTCACGGTCAACCGTTCCGCAACGGTGCTGTCCCCGGCGATGGCGGCGTTGACGGTCTCGTCGTCGGCTCGCTGCGTGAGAACCGTTGTGCCCGCCGCTGCAACGATCCCCCGCTCGAACTCCCCGAGCGAACCGGCCTCCACGGAGGCTGCCAGGTGCCGATTCGGGTCCTCGATGAAGGACCGGGGTTCGCTCCGGAGCGTTCCGTCGGCGGCGACCAGGAAGCTCTCGCCGGTTTCGGGAAATCCACTCTCCTCCCACCGGCCGCCGGCGGTGAGGATCGCGGTCAGCGGGGAACGGTCGTAGACGAGGACCACCACACCGACCAGTTCGTCGCCATCCAGAACCGGACTGGCAACGGCACCGACCGCGGTGAGCCCGGCCGGGGGATAGAAGGCGAGGTCTCCGATCACCGTTCCGGCCGCCGGATCGGCTCGGACTTCGTCGAAGACCTGGGCCAACACCGACCCGCTGAACGGCCCGACGGCCATGCTGGTGCCGAGGTCGGGTCGCTTCCTGACCGAATAGACCACCCAGCCGTTGTCGGGCTCGATGAGGAGCAGATCGACCAGATCCCGTCGCTGAACGACCTCCCGAAACGGGGGGTGGACGTCTCGATGAATGGCGCTCCACTCGCTGCCGTCTCCTGCGTCGTCGAGGTTGGCGGGATCCTGCACGATGTCCGGGGCGACGGCGTAGGCCGATTGCAGTGCCAGCGCAGCCGAGTTGTCGCCGGTGAACAGGTCACGGATATCCAACTCCACGCCCGCTTCGGCCAACGGCTCGAGGTACCGTTCCCGATACGCCACGACGATGGCCTCGGCGGCGGCCTGCTGCTCCTCGGCAGGCTGGGCCAGCAACACCTCGTGGGCGGCAGCGAGCTTCTCGATGGTGTCGGCCGTGGCGGGGCTGTTGGCCACGATGGTGGCCGTCTGTGCCAAGGACCCCATGTAGTTGGCGACGTCGAAGGCACCGGTGGTGCGCAGGCCCGACAGCCGCTCCTCGTCGAGTTCGTTTGCCAGATCCCGGCCGGTCCGAAGTCCCACGATCGTGGCCACGGCCAACGAAACGACGCTGACGGCGACGATGGTGGCGGCGATCCTGCTCGCAACGGA
Organism: uncultured Acidimicrobiales bacterium; assembly: GCA_963715325.1. Lineage (GTDB taxonomy): Bacteria > Actinomycetota > Acidimicrobiia > Acidimicrobiales > SZUA-35 > JAHELU01. The sequence continues at coordinate 78,389 of CAVQRR010000003.1, read as the reverse complement.
AATGGAGCGCAGCCACCGCCATCGGTTCCCTCGCCTCGGACCCTCATCCACAGCCGGCAAGGGTACCTGAAGATGACCAGACCCAACGAGACGTGCGACGATCGACGACCGGAACGGAACGGCCGACCGATGATACGGTCGTGCGCAGCGGGTCGGGTGCGAGGCCCAGACGTCTTCCTCGCAGCCCGCTTGGAGCCGTTGATGTCAAGGACCAGATTCGCAACGCGAGCCGCAGGTTTGGCCATCACCGCCGTCTCTTTCTATCTGGTCCTCCCCAGCATCATCGACGTGTTCAGCTCGTGGCCCGAGTTGGGGCGCCTCCGGCCAGGCTCGTTCCTGCTCATGGCGACGCTGATCCTGCTCAGCCTCATGAGCTTCTGGTTCCTGCTCGGCCTGTGTGTCCGTTCGACCGACTGGGCCCTGATCGCCACGTCCCAAATGGCGTCGGCGGCGATCGCCAGGATCGTGCCCGGCGGCGCGGCGACCGCGTCAGCGGTCCAGTACCGGCTGATCAGCGAGGCCGGTGTCGACAGGACCACAGCGGGAACCGGTCTGACGGTGGCCACGATACTGAACTTCGCGGTGCTGCTCTCGCTTCCGGTGTTCGCCATCCCGGCCATCCTCTTCGGAGCGCCCATCGCCCCGCTGCTGCTGCGGGCAGCCCTGGCCGGCGTGATCGGCTTCGTCGGGGCCGCCATCATCGGCGGGCTGATCCTGCTGCGGGACCGGCCGCTCGTGTTGCTCGGTCGAGCGGCGGACGCGGTGGCCGAGCGGTTCGGCCGATCGAAGCCAGGGGCACCGCCTCGGGCCGCTCGGTTTCTCGACGAGCGCGACCTGATTCGCTCCCACCTCAGTTCGAACTGGCGTCTGGTGATTTTGGCCAGCGTCGCGAAATGGGGCTTCGAGTACCTGGCCCTCGTCATGGCGGTCCGGGGGGTCGGCCATGACGACCTGTCCGCCGTGCTGTTGCTGGCGTTCGTCACCGCATCGCTCCTGGCCGGGATCCCGTTCACGCCGGGCGGGCTCGGCTTCGTCGAGGCCGGCTTGGCCGGCACACTGACCCTCGCCGGCTTGAGCGCCGGGGATGCGGTCCTGGCCACCCTCGCCTATCGACTCATCTCCTACTGGCTGCCGATCCCCCTCGGAGCCCTGGCCTACGCCGTTTATCGGCGGCGCCTCGGCCGCAGCGGTCGGGTTGTGGAGAGCCTCTCGGAGCTCGCCGAGCATCAGTTCGACGAGCCGTTGCGCTGAATCGTCGACCCCGATGGTGATCCGAGGCAGGCCCGTGACCGGGGATCCGGTGTCGACTCGATCGATCGAGACGTTTCTGGCGCTCCGGTCCTCCAATCGGGTCAGCATGACATTATCGTGTCGACTTCGAGTCACCTTCAGCAACAGAAAGAGGAACACAAGTGGCAACTCTCACCGTATGGGGATTCCCGGCAGCCGATGCAGCGGAACGGGTACGCGAAAAAGTAGCGTTGATGCAGAAGCAGGAGCTGATCCAGATCCACGATGCCGTCGTGGTGACCTGGCCGGCCGACAAGAAGAAGCCGAAGACCAAGCAGGCGGTTTCCATGGCCGGGGTCGGCGCCTCCGGTGGCGCCTTCTGGGGTCTGCTGTTCGGCATCATCTTCTTCGTACCTCTGTTCGGGATGGCTATTGGAGCGGCCGTGGGCGCGCTGAGTGGTTCGCTTCGGGACTTCGGCATCGACGATGAATTCATCGACAGCGTCCGCAGCCAGGTCACCCAGGGCACCTCGGCCCTCTTCCTGCTCTCGAGCGACGCCGTCGTCGATCGGGTCAAGGAAGAGCTGGCCGGCGAGGACATGAACCTCATCACCAGCAACCTGAGCGTCGACGACGAAGAGACCCTCAAGGAGATGTTCGAGGATTGATCGGTTGATGGCAGGGGCCGGCGTGCGCGATCTTCGTGTTCGCCGGCCCCTCACACCCGCCATCGAAGATCCGACAGGGCGTCGCCAGGCTTGGCCCGGCTGGTGGCGTCCGCTACCGGAGCGACAACGGTCGATCCCGCTCGAAGACGGCCGTGGCGGTCCGGAAGGCCTGCTCCGCCACGCGCCGGCGTCTGCGGGTGTCCGTGAGGTCGGGGCCCATGGCCTCGATGTCGGCCAAGGTCGCCCGGACGGTGATCAGTCGAGTGGTTCGTCCCAGCTGCTGTAGCTCGCGTTCGCTGCCGGCACGGATGCCATTGCGGATCGGGGCCAGCGGTGCCGACCACCCGAGCCTCCGCTCAGCGGACATCGGCGAACTCACGATGACCGTGTCCGCCCCGTCGGTGACGTCTGCGTTGTCGACCGAGTGGAGGGCACCGTCGATGAGCTCTCTCCCGTCGATCCGAACCGGCCTGTGGATCCCCGGCACGGCGCAGGATGCGGCAACCGCCAGCCCTGGAGACGCCGAGCTCTTGTCGTCGAGGACGACCCGCCGACCAGTCCGAAGATCGACGGTGCAGAGTTGCAGATGGGGTCCGTCCGGCCAGGTCCGCTGGTGGAGATCGTCGAAGTAGTGTCGAAGTCTGTCATGGGACCGACGTCCCCTCGGCAGCAGCCCGGCGAGAACCGCCCCGGCGGCCACGGGCCGACTCAGCGCTGCAGCCCGCACACCCACCCCGAGATCGGCCGGAAAGACCGAGGTCATGGTGATCCGATCGCTCATCTGCTCCTGCCGGTGGGTCCGGTCGATGAGCCTTTGGAGCCACCAAGCACCCAGCCACCGCCCAGCACAACGGCGAGGCGAGGTTGATCACGACACGGCTCAGATCCCATGGCTTCCTCCGGAGGCGCCCGCGCCGACGACCTTCAACTGCACAGTAGAGGAGCCGGTCGACCCCGTCGATGAAAACGACGTGAACAACAACCACTCCCCCCTCGTCGGCCGACGGCGGTTGGCCGGAGCGGCCTTGCCGGCGATCATGTACGCGACCTCGGCCCGGCGGCGGCCACCTATGATGGGTCGTATCGGGACAACACGAGTCACCACCGGCACCGGTCTGGCCATCGAGCTGCGAGGCCCGTCCGAAGACGATCGGGACATCCTGCAACAGGAGTACCGTCTCCTGTCCGACCGCTCGCGCTACTCCCGCTTCTTCACCGTTTCCCCACATCTGACCGAGTCCACACTGACGTCTCTGTTGTCGGTCGACCAGCAAGATCACATCGCCGTCGGTGCCGTGGTCGACGCTCTCGATGGCGAGGTGGCGGGCCGGACCATCGGGGTTGCTCGGGCCATTCGGCTCAACGGTCGACACGATGCTGCGGAGTTGGCCGTGACGGTGGTCGACGACTACCAGCGGCAGGGTGTCGGGACGACGTTGATCTGCGCCGTTGCCGCCTACGCCACAACGGTCGGCATCGACGTGTTCACCGCCACCTTGCTTGCCGGCAATGCGGCGATGGCCGCGGTGCTACGAGGATTCGGCGCCAGGCTCGAGCCCAACACCGACGATCGAACCCTTATCGAAGCGACACTGGACACCTCGATCCCCGCCGGACGACTCGACCCGGACCTGGCCGATCGCATCGTCAAGACGCTCCGTTCCGGCCTCGCCACCTGACGAGGCACACTCGGCGACTCTCGCGAATGACCCCCGCCTTCCAGGGGCCCGCCGGCCGGCGCGCCGGGGTCGGCGGCACGAGCACCGGCCCTGAATTGGCGGACGAAGGCGTCGGCCATGGCCGTCAGGGGAACGGCGACGAACGCACCGATCAAGCCGGCGGCGGCGCCACCGAGGGCCAGCGCCGCCCTGTCGACCGTTGTCGCCCTGGTCACCGTCGGCCCGGTCGACGCCGTCATAGTGGCCGTCGCCACCCTGATCCAACAGCTCGAGGTGGACGTCGCCCTCCCACTGGCCACCTGGCGGGTGCAGGTCGCCTCGATCAGGCGCGCTCAGCCGTGGCCGCCTCGCTTCACCCCGCCGTACTTCATTCTCGTATCGCTCATGGCCGCGGCCCTGGCATCGTCGTCCCGTATGCCGGCGGCCACGATCTCGCCTGCGAACAAGGTATGGGTGCCGAAGTCGATCGCTTGGCGAACCTCGCACTCCATCCAGGCGATCGCCTCTTCGAAGACCGGTGCACCGGTGGTGCCGTCTCGGACGGCCCGGCCGTTCAACGCCCCCGCTTCGTAGCTCGCCGGCTTCGAGAACTTCACGAACGTGCGGGTGTCCTCGGCGCTCCACAAGTTGATGGAGAAGGCGCCCCCGCCGGTGATCAAGCGGTGGGTCACGGCGGTGTTGTCGACCCCGATGCCGAGGATCACGGGCTCCATGGAAAGCTGCGTCACCCAACTGGTGGTCATGGCATTGCGTTCGTCGCCGGACCGGGACCCGACCAACACCAGTGCATTGGGAATCTTCCAGGTCACTTTGTTGATGAGTTCGTCTTCAAGGTCCATGCAACCGTTCTACCCCACGGAGGCCAGGCCAACCACGCCCGGCTCCATCCGACCTGCACGGCCGAGGCACAACGGTCAGGTTTGGGCGCCGTCGTCGTGGTTACAACGGACCACGACGTCGTCAACGAGAGGCAAGGAGTCCAGGAGGAGACATGGAAACCAGACCATCCGAGCGAACAACCGAACCGCCAGACCCACGATCGAAGGTCGTGCTCCAGCCCGACGTGGCGGAGGAGCTCATCGACCTGATCGTCGACGAACCGGGACATGCTGACGAGGACCTCCTCGACGCCGCGCTGGCCGCGTTCGACAACACCCACCGGCGCATCCCCACCGAGGACCAGGAACGAGCCGCAGAGGGCGAGGTCGTCGCCATCGAGGTTCCACCCGAAGCGGTTGATGCGGTGACCACGCTCGTGCTCGAGGACCGGGCTGAACAACCGCGGCTGCTCAAACGGCTGGCCGGACGGCTGCGGTCCAAGATCAAGAAAGCCGCAGCCAGACGAGCTGCGTGACGCCGTCGCACCGTCGAAGCCTGCCGACACGCCGCCTTCGCCGTGCTCGTCCAGGTTCAGCTCCGTACAAACCGTTCGGATCCGTTGGCGGACACTTCGGCCCGGGTTCCATCGGATAGTTTCGAATCATGGGCTCGCAACAATCAAACGAGGTTCTGCGAGAAGCGATTCGCCGGGCACTCGACGATGACGCCGCAACAATCGTCGAGACGCACATCTCGGTGGTCGGGTTCGGCAGGGATCGGGTGCTGAAGGCCAAGAAGCCACAACGCTTCGAGTTCGTGGACCAGACCGACCCCGAAACGAGACGGCAGCTCTGTGCCCTGGAAGTCGAGCTGAACCGACGGCTCGCTCCTGACGTGTATCTGGGGGTCGTCGACCTGCTCGACTGCGCCGGCCACGTGATCGACGCCGCAGTCGAGATGCGGCGGCTCGACCGGCGGTACCGGCTGAGCTCGCTCATCGAGGATGGGATCGAGGTGTCGAGCTGCCTGGCCGACGTGGCACGGCAGGTGGCCGGGCTCCATGCCGGCCAGGACCACAACCCAGCCGCCGACCGTGAAGCGTCGCACGAGGCCGTCCAAGCGCTGTGGCGAGACGGGCTCGACCAGATCCGACCCCACGTGGGGACGATCGTTCCTGCCGAGGAGGACGAGCAGATCCGCCATCTCGTCTGGCGGTACCTCGAGGGACGAGGCCAGTTGTTCGCCGAGCGGATCCGGGATGGCCGGGCGGTCGACGGCCACGGCGACCTTCTGGCCGACGACATCTTCTGTGAGCCCGATGGCACACGGGCGATCGACTGTCTGGAGTTCTCCGACCGCTTTCGCCTCGGAGACGGGCTGATCGATGTGGCCTTCCTGGCCATGGACCTCGAACACCGGGACCGCCCCGACCTGGCCCGCGAGTTCCTCGACACCTACTGCCGGCTGGTGGCCGATCGATGGCCGTCGTCGCTGGAGCGGTTCTACGTTGCCTATCGAGCCCATGTGAGGGCAAAAGTGGGCTGCGTTCGTGTGGCCCAGGGCGACACCGGTCGGGCCGAGCAGGTTCGATCGCTCCACCATCTGGCGGTGGATGCGCTGACCACCGGCCGGGTCCGTCTGATCATCCTGGGCGGATTGCCCGGCACCGGGAAGAGCACCATCGCCGCCGAGCTGGGCGCTCGACACGGTTGGCCGGTGATCGACAGCGACGTGATCCGAAAGCAGCGCTTCGGCATGAACCCGTGGCGCCGGCCTGCCAGCCACCTGCTCCCACATCTCTACGGACAAGCGTCGACCGAGGCCACCTACGAGGAGCTGTTGGACCGGGCCGAAGTCCTGCTGCATCACGGAAGCTCCGTGATCCTGGACGCCTCCTGGAACAGCGCCGGACACCGCCGCGCCGCCAGGGACCTGGCAGACCGGACCGCCAGCGACCTGTTCGAGGTGCAGTGCACGGTCTCGACCGAAATCGCCCACCGTCGTCTCGGTGAACGGGTCCTGGCCGCATCCGACGCCGACCAGGCGGTGTACGACGACATGAAGAGCCGCTTCGATCCCTGGCCGGATGCGACGCTGGTCGAGACCGACGCCAAGGTCGAAGAATCGCTGGCCGAGGTGGAGCACCTGACCGCCTGAAATGCAACCAGTAGACCGGTCCCCCGCGGCCTGCGCCGGGTGGAGCATGTGACCGGCCGCCGCACCGTCCTTACCGCCGCCGCAGAGGGAGCCATCGGCGGTGCCTGGTTCGGCACGCTCCTCGGTCTCCTGCTGGCCGCGTTCGCCGACCTCCCGGAGTACTCCTCGAGGGCTTGACCGGATCTCGTTTGCGCCAAGCCGATCGATGGGCCGGCCTCGCCGGGGCTGGGACAGTTTTGCTTCTGGATTCGGGGGATCGCTCAGGGGTCGAACGACGGTCCGCCGGGGTCATCGGCGGCGGCATCGAGGTCGATCGACGCCAGCACAGCCTCGTCGCTCGGACCTGCATTGGGGCCGTAGCCGAGAATCACGGTCCCACCCTGCCCACAATGTGGGCAGCGTCCCCACGCCACCAGCATCATGTCGGCGGCGTCGCTGGCCCCCTCCAACCGCCGGTAGCCGGCGGCCAGGAAACGTTCGGCGTCGGAGTGTCTCCCACATGCCGCGCACTCCAATTGGCCGTCTTGGCGCGCCATCAGCTGCGTGCCATAGCCGGCCTCTGTGGCCTGGTGCAGCACGCCGATCAGCGTGTCGGCCCCAGCTGCGGCGTCGATGTCCGGCCCACGTTCGATCTCATCCATAGTCGGTTCTCCTTGTGCCCGCGGTGTTGTACCCGGGGCCGCGATCGCCAAACCGCCCCCAGGACGTTGGACCCTTGCCGACCGGGCTTCCGGCAATCAAACTGATCGCCGAAGACCACGAGGTGCGTGGACCGTCGGGAACTGGGAAGGACTTCACGGTATGGCTCCGACACAAGCGAAGTGTCCCAACTGCGGCACCCGGAATCGGGTGCCGGTCGTGGCATCGGGTCGCCCACGATGTGGCCAGTGCAAGACCGATCTGCCGTGGCTGGTCGATGTCACCGAGGCGGAGTTCGACGGAGCCGTCAACCGTTCGGTCGTGCCGGTCCTCGTCGACGTCTGGGCACCGTGGTGCGGTCCGTGCCGGATGGTGGCCCCGGCTCTGGAGGCGCTGGCCTCCGACCGTGCCGGGGCGCTCCGGGTCGTGAAACTGAACGCAGACGATGAGCCGACGGTCTCCGCCCGCCTCGGGGTTCAGGGCATCCCAACGCTGATTCTGTTCCGCAACGGGGCCGAGATCGCCCGCCAGGTCGGTGCTCTGCCGGCCGGACAGATCGCTCGATGGGTCGACGGAGCGCTCTCGGCACCGACAAATCCCTGACGGCGCCTGCGGCATGGCCGGGCGCGCCGGCTATCGATGTTGGTCCCGTTCCGATCGATCACCGGCGACCTCGGCGATCACCTCGAGCAGCGGGAAGTCGATCAGCCGCTTGAGGACAACCGCCGACATCGCCGCCGCCTCCATCTCCGATTCGATCCAACGGGAGCCGATGCCGGCGGTGACCAGCACACAGGCGACCTCCGGGGCGAGCTCCGCGATCCGGCGGCAGACATCGATGCCATCGAACCCGTCGGCGTCGGCGTCGATGACCGCCACGGCTGGTCGGCGTGACCGTATCTCCTGGACCGCTGCTCCACCCGACATCGACGAACCGACAACGGTGAAGCCGGTTTCGGCATCGATCAGGCCCACCAGTGCTTCGAGCACCTCGGCGTCGTCGTCGAGCACGTACACCGAGACGGGCGCCACACCGTTCACCGACATGTTCGTCGATCCTGCGATGGTGGTCCGCCTTGGGGGAGGCGTCCGTCCTCGGGAGCCGGCGGGGCCCACGAGATTGCGCCAGGACCGAGCGCTGCGACCGCGGTGGTCGCCGTCGCCGGCTGCGTTCTTTCGATCATGTCTAGAGCGTCGGCGGCCATCGCTCGAGATGCCAGGGGCCGAGGTCCTTTCGCCGCAATCCCCTGGACACACGGACAGCCCGAAGGGCCCCCCGACCCCATGCAGGACCATGAAACCGCCCGTACGGCGCTTGAACCTGCCGCAGGGCCAACACACCGACCGCAGGGCCAACACACCGACCGCAGGGCCAACACACAATGTGACCAAGGCCCATGGTCGGGCCGGGACCGCAGCGCAATGATTGGCTCATGGGTGAAGAGCCGGCCAGATCAACCGCTACGGGCAAACCCTCGTTCGCCGATCGGCGCCGTGAGATGGTGCAACGCCACATTGAGGGGCGGGGCGTGCGAGACCGTCGTGTCCTCGACGCATTGGCGACCGTGCCTCGGGAGCGGTTCGTCGAACCGGAGTTCGCCGAATTCGCATACGAGGACAGCCCGCTGCCGATTCCATCTGGACAGACCATCAGCCAGCCGTACATCGTCGCCATCATGGCCGAGGCGGCACGGATCGATGCCGGGGATCGGGTGCTCGAGATCGGGACCGGCTCGGGTTACGGGGCCGCGGTCCTCGGCTGCATGGCGGGTGAGGTCTGGTCCATCGAGCGCCACCATGACCTGGCGGTGAAGGCCGGGCAACGGCTGGAAGCCGAAGGGTTCGAGAACGTCCACGTTCTCGAAGGCGACGGAACGCTCGGATGGCCCGAGGAGGCACCGTTCGATGCCATCATCGTCACCGCCGGGGGCCCGAATGTGCCGACAGCGCTGCAGGAGCAACTGGCAGATGGCGGTCGCCTGGTCATGCCGGTCGGCCCGGAGACCAGGGCCCAGCAGCTGGTCAGGATCCACCGCCGGTCGGACCGGTTCGACGAAGAAGACCTCGGCTCGGTGCGATTCGTTCCACTTGTCGGAGCCCAGGGCTGGGAACCGAAACCGGAACCCGAACCGAGCCGCCGGGACGATCCCGATCGCCGCCAACCGCCGACCCCGCCCAGGACGTCGTCGCAACGCCATGCCCGGCTTCATGGGCTGCCGCTCCTGGTTGCGGAGTCGGCAACAGCGTTCGCCTCGCTGGACGATGCACCGCTCGAAGCGTTGCTGGACCGCATCGGAGACGCAACCTACGTCCTACTCGGCGAAGCTTCACACGGTACGGCCGAGTTCTACCAGATGCGGGATCGCATCAGCCGGGCCCTGATCACAAGGAAGGGCTTCAACGTCGTGGCCATCGAAGCAGACTGGCCGGACGCCGCTGCGGTGAACGACTACATCCATGGTCGGAAGGCGGGGGACCAACGCGATTTCGAACCGTTCGACCGGTTTCCTACCTGGATGTGGCGCAACCGCCAGTTCGGGGAGTTCGTCGGCTGGCTACGAGCCCACAACGACCGGACCGCAGGGGCCGAGGTGAGCCTCCACGGCCTCGACATCTACAGCATGTACCGATCCCGAAATGCCGTCATCGACTACCTCGAGGAGATCGACCCTGCAGCGGCGGCCGTCGCCCGCGATCGCTACGGCTGCCTCTCGCCGTGGGAGACCGATCCGGCGGCATACGGTCGGGCGGTCAGCAGTGGCCGGTTCGCCGGCTGCGAGGACGGGATCGTCGCCACCCTCACCGACCTGTTGCGGCGGCGTTTGGCCTACGGCCCGGCGGGCCGCGACGAGTTCCTCGACGCTTCGCAGAACGCCATGATCGTCGCCAATGCCGAGCGCTACTACCGGACGATGTATCGAGGCTCCACCGAATCCTGGAACGTCCGCGACCTGCACATGTTCGAAACGCTCCGTACCGTGCAAGCCCACCGGGGCCCGGAAGCGAAGATCATCGTGTGGGAACACAATTCCCACGTCGGCGACGCGGCCGCCACCGAGATGGGAGCCCGGGGCGAACACAACGTCGGCATGCTGGCCCGGCGGGCCTTTGGCGACGGCGCCTACCTCATCGGGTTCGGAACCGACAACGGCACCGTCGCCGCCGCCTCGACCTGGGGTGGACCCATGGAGCACAAGACGGTTCGACCGGCTCTCCACGGCAGCTACGAGCGAATCTGTCACGAAACGGCCATTCCGGCCTTCCTGCTACCGTTGCGTCACCCGGCTGTGGCCGATCTGGCGCCGGCATTGGCCGAGCCGAAGCTGGAGCGGGCCATCGGCGTGATCTACCGACCCGAAACCGAGCTCCAGAGCCACTACTTCCAAGCCTCGCTCCCCCATCAGTTCGATGAGTACGTCTGGTTCGACCGCAGTACCGCGGTCGACGCCACCGCGGCCCACGACCATGGTGGCGCACCGGACACCTACCCGACAGGTCTCTGAAACCATGAGCAGCCGTGCTATCGCGCCGATGATGACCTTCATCGGGGGAGCCCAAACCGTGACTGGGAGCAAGACGCTGCTCGAGGTCGGCGACGGGCGGATCCTGATCGACTGTGGGCTGTTCCAGGGCCGGAAGAAGCTCCGGCTCCAGAACTGGGCACAGTTCCCGGTGGAGCCTGCCAGTATCGACGCGGTGGTGCTCACCCATGCCCATCTCGATCATTGCGGCTACCTTCCCCGGCTCGTGGCCCATGGCTTCGACGGCCCCGTCCACTGCACCGAGGGCACCCGGAGGCTGGCCGAGATCGTGCTCCCCGACAGCGGCTATCTGCAGGAGGAGGAGGCGGCATTTGCCAACCGGAAGGGCTATTCCAAACACTCGCCCGCCCTACCCCTCTACACCCAGGCCGATGCACTGGCGTGCTTGAAGCAGTTCGAGACCGTTCCTTTCGACACCACCGGAGCGCTGGCGCCCGCCGTGAACGCCACCTGGCGGCGAGCCGGTCACATACTCGGAGCCGCCACGATCAGGCTCGAACTCGTCGAGCACCGGACGAGCGTGGTCTTCAGCGGGGATCTCGGCCGCTCCACCCATCCGCTGCTCCTCCCACCGGATCCCATCGGCTCGGCGGATGTGGTCATCACCGAATCGACCTACGGTGATGAGGACCATCCGGAAGCCAACCCGGAGGAAACCATCGCCGAGGTGGTGAACCGGGCCGCCAGGCGTGGCGGCGTTGTCATCATCCCGGCCTTCGCCGTCGACAGAACCGAGATCATCCTGTGGTACCTCGATCGGTTGGTGTCAGCCGGTCAGGTGCCAAACCTCCCGGTCTTCGTCGACAGCCCGATGGCCAGCCGTGCCCTAGACGTCTATCGGAGCGAGGCCAGGGCCGGGTCGCCGGAGGTCCGCCCCGAGTTCCACGGCAACGACCTGTTCGATTCAATCCAGCTCACCGAGACCAGAACCGTGGATCAGTCGAAGGCGCTCAACGTCAGACGGGGACCGATGATCATCGTCTCCGCATCCGGGATGGCGACCGGTGGGCGTATCATCCATCACCTTGCCAACCGAATCGGCAACCATCGCAACGAAATCCTGCTGGTCGGGTTCCAGGCGCCGGGCACACGAGGCGATGCCCTCCGCTCCGGGGCTCGCCAGCTCAAGATGTTCGGCCACTACCATCCGGTACGAGCCAAGGTGACGTCCGTGGCGCTGTCGGCTCACGCCGACCGCAGCGATCTGCTCGATTGGGTCGGCACCGCCACGCCGCCGCCGGACACGATCTACGTCAACCACGGCGAGCCGGAAAGCGCGGCGGCACTGGTCGATGTGTTGAGCGATCGGCTCGGCCTCAACGCCGTCGCACCCCGGCCCGGCGAACGGGTGCGGCTCGACCCACGCCCGACGTCGAACGAGAGGTAGATCGAATGGAACCCGCCAACATCGGCCCCGCCCATGCGCTGGAGCTGCTACTTGCCGGCAACCAGCGGTTCATCGACGGGAACAACACCACATGCACCGACGCTGCCATCCGACGAGCGGAGACCGTCGAACAGCAGGCGCCGATCGCCGCCGTTCTGACCTGCTCCGATGCCCGGGTCCCGCCCCAGCTCCTGTTCGACCAGCCGCTTGGCAACCTCTTCACCGTCCGCATCGCCGGCAACATCGCGCCCGACCCGGTCGTTGCCAGCCTCATCTACGCCGTCCGCCACCTCCAGGCACCGCTGGTCATCGTGCTCGGCCACCAGGGATGCGGGGCCGTCACCGCAACCATCGACCACATCCAAGCGGGCACCGAGCTCCCGGCGGAACTGGCTCCGGTACTGGGTGCGCTCGTCGAACCGTGCCGGCGCGGGCTCGGCAGCGACGGTGATGCGATCACCAATGCCGTCGAGGCAAACGTCGACGCCGTCACATCCCGTCTCCGATCGGTGGAACCGCTTGCCGGCCCGATCGATGGGGGCCGGCTCGGGTTGGTGGGGGCCTGTTACGAGCTCACCACCGGCCGGGTCAGGCTTCGTCAAACCTCGACCCCGGAGATGGGGAATATCGCCCGGTCACCCTCGGTTTAAATGTACGTACAATTTGATCCACGCCCCCAGAAGACCACCACGTGCGGACTGAAGCGCACGTCTCACCTTGGAGTCCGTCTGTCATGACCTTCACCTCCGTCCCCGTCGTCAAGGCCCAGCAGCTGGTCGCCGACGGCGCGCAACTCGTCGATGTACGTGAAGTCGACGAGTTCGTCGCCGGATCATTGCCCGGAGCGTTCAACATCCCCCTCTCCGAATTCGCAGCCCGTTTCCGGGAGCTCGACGCCGATCGCCCGGTCGCGCTGCTGTGCCGCAGCGGTGGCCGCAGTGCCCAGGCCGCGGCCTTCCTCGTCGACCAGGGCTTCGCAAACGTCACCAACCTCGATGGCGGCATCCTCGCTGCCGGCTGAGGATGATCACGCCAGGTCGATCGGCAACGCCGGCCTACCCAGCTCCGCCGGCGGGACTACCTGCAGGCGGCCAGCAGTTGCGCCGCTTGCGGGTCGAGCACCACGGTGGTGTTGGGGTGACCCTGTAATGCACTGGCCGGCACCCGGTCGTCGACGGGCCCGTCGACGGCTTCAGCGACCGCCGCCGCCTTGTGAGATCCGGTGGCCATCAGGATGATCCGGCGAGCCTCGAGAATCGTTGCGATGCCCTGGGTCAGGGCCTGCCGGGGCACGAGGTCGAGACGGCCGAATGCCGACGCGTTGGCCGCTCGGGTCTCCTCGGTGAGCTGCACCAGTCGGGTCCGGGAGTCGCGGGTCGATCCCGGCTCGTTGAAGGCGATATGGCCGTTGGCCCCCAGTCCGAGCAGCTGCAGGTCCACGCCGCCGAGCTCGACGATCATCTCCTCGAAGCGACTGCATTCCGCCTCGACGTCCAACGTCGCACCGTCGAGCGATCGGAGCCGGGACGGATTGAGCCCCAAACCGTCGGTGAGCTGCACCCGGACTTGGCGGCGAAAGCCGTGACCGTCGCCGGGCCCGTGACCGAGATACTCGTCGAGCAGCACCGCGGTCAGGTCGTGAACCGGCGGCCGACGCTCGATGAGGAAGCGGTAGACCGGTTCGAACGTCCGGCCGCCGGCCAATCCCAGCACCACGTCTCGCTCGGCCCGGAGAAGATCGACAACGGCGTCGCAAACCCTCCTTGCCGCATCTTCGCCACCATCGGCGATGACCACCTTCATCGGCTCTCCTCCTGCAGGATCACGGCCTGCGCCTCCTCCAACAACAGGCCGCCGGTTCTCGATTCGAGAGTGTCGTGGGTGTTGTAGAGCACCGTCCCCCGGAGTTCCACCTTCATCGGCCGTTCGGCGAGGTTGGCCACCACCACCAGCCCACCCCGGCGAAAGCCGATGACCCGGTCGTCGCCGAGGTCGACGATGTCGGTGTCGCCATCCCGTTGCGGACCGGTGGCCACTCGGACCCCGATCAGGGCCCGATAGCGCTCGAACCAGCTTCCGGTCCGACCGCGCTGGTAACCGGCCGTATCGCAGGCATCACGGCCGCCGTCCGGTAGCCAGGGGTCGGGGTTCGTCGAGAAGTCGAACGATGGCCCGGATGCCCAGGGAATCGGCGTCCGGGCTCCGTCCCGGCCACCGCTCGGGTCGGCTGAGACCGGGTCGACTCGGCGTTTCGGGGGGACGATGCCATCGACCAGGCCCAGTTCCTCCCCTTGGTAGAGGAACGGCAGGCCGGGAAGGAACAACAGCAGCGTCGAGAGCGCCAACGATCGGTGCCGACCGAGGTCCCCGCCTCCGAACCGCGATGCCGGTCGTCTCTCGTCGAGGGTGGAGGCGGCCCAGGCGATGGTGTTCGGATCACCCACCGCAGCCAGCGGTGCCGTCAACGCCTGGCGGAGGGCGGCGGGATGCCAACCGAGTTTGGCGGGCCGGAGCCAGAATCCGGCGTGCAGTCCTGTGCCGGGCAACAACGCGGCAAGGCCATCGGCGGATGCGACCGAGGTCTCTCCTACGACGACCGCGTCGTACTCCTCGCATATCGCTCGCCAGGCGGCGAAGACCTCCTGGGTCTCGGGTTGGGCGATGTCGTGGAGGTGGTCGAACGCATCCCAGCGTTGCAGCCGGTCCATCGATGCGTCGACTCGATCTCGTTGCGGGTTCGATCGCAGCTCGAGATCCTTGACCAACCCCTGGGCGACGTCGACGCGGAAGCCGTCGACACCCCGGTCGAGCCAGAAACGCAGTATCTGCTCGAATGCTCGATGGACCGCCGGGTTTCGCCAGTTGAGGTCGGGCTGTTCCGGGAGGAAGAGGTGAAGGTAGTACTGGCCACTGGAGGGGTCCAGGGTCCAGGCGGGGCCACCGAAGTAGCTGACCCAGTTGTTCGGTGGCCCTCCGTTCGGCGCCGGATCGCGCCACAGGTAGTGGTCGCGATAGCGACCGCCGGGGTCGGCCCGAGCCTGGCGGAACCACGGATGCTCGATGCTGGTGTGGTTCGGAACCAGGTCGATGAGCAGCCGCATGTCTCGCCGATGAATCTGGCCGACGAGCCGATCGAAGGTGGCCAGGTCGCCGTAGACCGGGTCGACCGCCATGTGATCGACGACGTCGTAGCCGAAGTCGGCCATCGGCGACGGGTAGAATGGTGTGATCCAGACCAGATCGATGCCCAGTTCCTCCAGGTGATCGAGATGAGCTTCGACACCAGCCAGGTCACCAACACCGTTTCCGTCGGTATCGGCGAACGATCGAAGATAGATCGAGTAGCCGACAGCATTGCGCCACCACGGCATTGCCTGCACCCGTGCATTGGTAGCATGCCTGGCCGACCGGCGCCGAATACCGAACCGGCGTCAAGGGTTGTGGTCCTGAGACGATCAGTTGGCCGCGGAGAAGCGGTAACCGACCCCTCGGACGGTTTCGATCCACCGATTTCGATGGTCGGGGTCGAGTTTCCTGCGGACCCGGGCAACGTGCTCGGCGACGGTGTTGTCGTCCTGCCAGCGGCGCGAGGACCCCCAGACCTGTTGCAGCAGTTGTTCTCGGCTGTAGACGTGGCGGGGGGAGTCGGCCAGGAACTCGAGGAGCTCGAACTCCTTCGGTGTCAGCGAGACCCGCTCCCCGGCAACGGTGACATCGCGGGTGTCGCGGTCGATGGTGAGCTTCCCGAACTCGAGGGTCGGATGCCGGCCGTTACGGCGTGATCTCCGGATGGCGGTGCTGATCCGAGCGACGAGTTCGCGGGCGGAGAACGGTTTCGTGATGTAGTCGTCTGCTCCCAACTCGAGACCGACGACGGTATCGGTCTCGCCTGAGCGCCCGCTGAGCACGATGACGGGCGTGTCGCTGGCTCGGGTCAGCTCCGCCAGGATGTCGAGTCCGCTGACGTCTGGTAGGCCGAGGTCCAGCAGGATGACGTCCGGCTCGTGTTGGGTCAGGAGCTCTCTGGCCTGACGGCCGGTGCTGGCCTCGGTTGTGAGGAAGCCGTTGTCCGCCAGGATGTCACGCACCGCAGCCCGAACGCTCGGGTCGTCGTCGACGATGAGGACGAGCCCAACGGTGCTTGCCATGACGACCGAGTTTATGTTCTGTTGATGCTGTTGTCGAAGTTCCACCCATGTTCAGCGACAAGGGTGAAGGGTGACAGGCGAGCACGCAGGTCGATGAGGAACGAGGACCCGATGAACGCCGATGGGAAGGGCCTACCGGAACCGGGTCGGTTGCGACGGGCGGAAACGGCCGATGTGCTCCCGAAATGCAGCGGACAACGCAACCCGGTCGACGCCGAGTTCGTGATTTCGATGGTGAACTCGCTGTTCGCCACCGGGCTGCTCCCGAGCAGGCGTTGTGATTCCACGGACGTCGCGCCTGGCGGCCCAGCATCGTGGGACTAATCCCGGAGAGGCCTTTCATCTCGGGTGGTACGGGGCGAGAATGGGCCGGTGTCTGACCAGGTGTCGCCTCGGGGCGCCAACGGTTTCGAGCGGCGAGACCGGTTCTTCGAAGCGATGGGGCGGGTCCTGAGCCGCTTCCACCATGCGCTCGGCGACAGCGGGTTCCGGTTCCTCGGCAAAGCGGAGACGATATTCGCCCATGCCGACTTGTTCACCGCCAGCAAACCTCGGCACAGGATCTTTCGTCGGGCCGACACTGCGCCGGGGAGAGGGCAGCTGCTCTCCATGACCTCGGTCACTGCGACGGTCGACGCCGTCAATCGCAAGGGTCAGCCGTTCCGATGCCGAGTCCCGGCGAGCGGGCTGGAGAACGGCACTGACGAGTCGAAGCTCGTGGTGTTGCTGGATCCCCTGCCCGATGTTCCGGCGCCGTGACCGAGCCGTGGGCCGAAGAGATCGAACAGGTCCGGAATCGGCTCGACGACCTCATCGCCCGGGCCGATCTCGGTGACGACACCCGAGCGCTGGCCGCAGAAGCGCTCGAACAACTGGCGGTCACCGTCGAGGAGATGCAAGCCCAGAACGTCGAGTTGATCCTGAGCCGCACCGATCTCGAGCAGGAACGCGAGCGCTACCGCGACCTGTTCGAGACGGCGCCTGACGGCTATCTCGTCACCGACACCCAGGGCGTCATCCGCGAAGCCAACAGCACCGCCTGCGATCTGTTCGGCCGGTCCCGCCGACGCCTCATCGGCAGCGCCCTTGCGACCCTTGTCGAGCCCAAGGATCGGCGAGCGTTCTATGCCCATCTCAGCCGAGTCCAACAGCAAGGACCGGGCAGTCATATCACCATCAACCTCTCGGCCCAGGACCACGTGCACGTGCCGGCAAACCTGCGGGCAACGGTCGGTGAGGCCAATCCGGGCGGTGGAGCCGACATCAGGTGGCTGATTCATGATCGTCGGCCCGAACTGGCCTCCGAAGAGATCCGGCTCAGTGAGGAACGACTGCGAGAACTGTTCGATACCGCCGCGGTCGGCATCGTGCTCGGCAACCTCGACGGCACCATCGTGTTCGCCAACCAGCACGCCGATGCCATCCTCGATCGACAGGGCGCCGAAACCACGCAGGCGGCATGGCTCCGAGCAGTCCACCCCGACGATATCAACGCCCTCGACGAGATCTTGCGAGCCGCGCGCCAGGATGGAGAATCGGGATCACTCCGCCACCGGGTCAACACCTCGGCCGCTGGCCTGCGCTGGGTCGACCACCACGTCGGCCCCTTTCTCGGAATCGACGGATCGATCGACGGGTTCATCTCAACCCTCACCGACGTGACCCCGGAGCAGGAGGCGGTGATGGATCTGCGCCGGGCCCGGGAATTCACCGATGCCATTCTCGACACCGTCGGCGCCCTGGTCGTCGTCATCGACCCGAGCGGCACCATCATCCGATTCAACGCAACATGCGAAACCGTCACCGGGTTCTCCGCCGAGCAGGTCATCGGCAAGCCGCTCATGAAATCCCTGCTACCGGTGGAAGACCACGACGACCTGCTGCGGATCTTCGGCGACCTCGGGGCACTCGGCTGGCCCCGAACCTACGAAAGCAACTGGAACACAGCAGACGGCCGGAAACGTCGTATCTCGTGGTCCAACACCGCGCTGACCTCCGACGATGGCACCGTACAGGCGATTATCGGTACCGGCATCGACGTCACCGAAACGCGATCACTCCAAGCCAGACTGGCCCAAGCCGCCCGCCTCGAATCCATAGGCCGGCTGGCAGCCGGCATCGCCCACGACTTCAACAACACACTGACCACACTCCAGCTACGCCTCGACCGTCTCGCCGGCCGCTCGCTCGACAGCGACAGTCACGTCGATCTCAACGAAGCCCTGACCACCATTCAGCGCACCCAGGGTCTCATCGGCGATCTCCTGTCCTTCAGCAGTCGCCAAGAGCTTGCCCCCGCCCCGACCGATGTCAATGCCCACATCAAGCGTGTGATGCCCGTTCTCGCCGATCTCCTCGGCGATACGATCGCCGTCGAGCTCTCCCTCACCACCGAACCGGCGATCGCTCTCATCGACCCGACCCGGTTCGATCAGATCCTCACCAACCTCACCATCAACGCCCGCGACGCGCTCGCCGCAACCCTCACCATCACCACCGCCGTCGACACCGTCGATCCGGACCGAACCGACACGGCCCAGTTGGCGCCCGGGACCTACGTTCGACTCACCGTGACCGATGACGGCGTGGGAATCTCGTCCGGCGACCTGCCGCATGTCTTCGAACCCTACTTCACGACAAAACCGCGAGGCATCGGGACCGGCCTCGGCCTCGCAACCAGCTATGGGACCGTCGCGCAAACCGGTGGTGCCATCACCGCGGCCAGCGAACCCGGCAACGGCACGACGTTCACCATTTTGCTCCCCGGTGCGCCTTCGAAGGCTCCCGGCAACACAAACAAGCCAACGCCGACGGCCGAGAAGCGGCACCGACTCGTACTGGTCGTCGACGACGACCCCGCCATCCGCCAGGTCGTCGTGGAAGAACTCGACCGACTCGACTACGTGACACTCGAAGCCGCCGATGGCGACCAGGCGCTTTCCCACCTCGACAGCCCCGTCGACCTCCTGCTGACCGACGTCCAGCTGCCCGGTATCAACGGCGTCGACGTTGCCGGACGATTCAAGGAACACCATCCAGACTTGGTCGTGATCTTCATCTCCGGCGCTCCGGCCGCTCGATTGCGGGAACTCATCCCCGGCGGGGCCGAGATCCTGAGGAAGCCGTTCACGACCGCCGAACTCGCAGCCGCCGTCCAGGGCACGAGCACTGCGAACCGCTGGGGTGAGGATCGGTAATCAGCGGCAGACCACGAGTTTATGTTCTGTTGATGCGACGGTCTGGGCTGCGACCATCTTCAAGAGCGATGATCAAGAGGTCAATCCAGCATCAACCGGAACGGAGGTCTCCATGATCGTCGGAGAGCACCAATCCGACGTTTCGAGCAGACGCAGCCGATCAACGCCGATCGTCGAGTCACCCAGATCTCATGGACCCCCAACCAGGCGTGCCTCGCTGCGGGACATCGCCATCCACATCGCCATTCACAGCCGATGGCAGCGCCTCGCAGTCGAGTTGCCGGTCGAGGGGGTCGGAGTCTCGCGGCGGAGCCTTCGACCCCCTTCATGGTGGGCGGCAATCCCACAACGAAGCCACTCTCGGCCCGCCGGGGCCGATACGCCGAACCGCTTGAACGCCGGACGCCGCACCTTCTTCTCGGCCCTTGGGGGTATACGATGAGCGACCAAGACAGCTGTGCTGGCTCCTTGCTCGTGATCGACCTGGTGGATCACGACCGCCTCGATGTGAGTGCCGGTGGCTCGTTGAGTTCAGCCGCCTGTCAGCTCGTCAGGACCCGCCTGAATCAACTGCTGTCCTGTGGGTTCGTCCATCTGCGAATCGACTTCACCGGCGTTTCGACCGTTGCCCCATCGGTCGTCGACGTTGTTCTCCAGGCGGCATCGGAACTGGCGGAAAAGGGCGGCAGGCTGGAAATCACCAACCTGCAACCCGTCCTGACCGACCGGCTGGGGGTCCTCACCACACCGAAGCTCGCCGTCGAACAGCACGCATCGTGATCTGCGAGCGACCGAAACCCTCTGCAGCGCACCCGCGCTCAGGGCGAGGGGGTATCACCGAAGTTCCAGCTGAGCCTCGACCGCCTCCGGCGAGGCATGGCGGAAGGAGATACCAATGGGTGGATGCAACCGAAGCGAGCTCGATGCGCTGCAACCGTTGAGTGAGCTCGACGAGCGTGAGGTGTGGGCCATGGTCGAGGCCTCACCGGACGGGATCCTGCTGGCCGACGAGCACGGAACCATCCTGCTGGTCAATGCCCAGATCGAAGCCCTTTTCGGCTACGACCGAGGCGAACTGCTCGGACGACCGGTCGAAGACCTGCTGCCCGAGCAACACCGCCAGGTGCACACCGCCCATCGAATCCGCTACCGGGCAGCGCCGACCGTTCGGGCCATGGGCGGCAAGGCGAACCTGCGGGGCCTCCGCCACGACGGGACCGAGTTCCCCGTCGAGGTGTCGCTCAGCCCTGTGACCGGAGCGGGCGAGTCGCGAGTGGTGGCGACCGTACGCGACATCAGCAACCGGGTGGCGCTCGACGCACACACCCACGCAGTGCTCCACACCATCGACGAGGCTCGAGACGGCGTCTTGATGTTCAAACCGGACAGCCTCGAGTTCGCCTACGTCAACAACGGCGCGGTCGCCCAACTCGGTTACACCCACGATGAACTCCTCGCCATGACACCGCTGCACATCAAGCCCGAGTTCACCGAAGCCTCCTTCCGGGAACTGTTGGCACCGCTCGTTGCGGGCGAGATCGACTCCAGCGTCTACACGACCAAACATCGCAGCAAGGACGGTATCGACCACCCGGTCGAGATCATCCTGCAATATCCACCGGCCGGCGAGACCGGTCAGCCTCGGATGATGGTCGCCCTGGTTCGCGACATCACCGAACGGACCCGAACCGAGAAAGAGCTGCAGGACCATCGGACCAGAGTCGAAGTCTTCGAAGACCGTGAGCGAGTGGCAAGAGATCTTCACGACCTGGTGATCCAGCGGCTGTTCGCCGCCGGCATGGGACTCCTGGCGGTTCGACCGCTCATCGAGCACCCTCGAGCAGCACAACGAGTCGATGCGACGGTTGCCGAAATCGACGAGGCCATCAACGAGCTTCGGACAACGATCTTCAAGCTCAACGCCCCGTCCTGGCGGGGGACCGCCATCGAACTGACCGACATCATCGACAACGCAGAACCAGGGCTGGGATTCCGCCCATCCCTCACCGTGCAGGGCGACCTGGAAACCATGTGCGACGCTGTCGCCGAACACCTCCTGCCAACCCTGACCGAAGCCCTGGCCAACGTCGCCCGCCACGCCAACGCAACCGCCACCGCCGTGACCATCGACATCGACGATCTGGTCGAGCTACGAGTTGTCGACAACGGAATCGGCTACCACCAGCTGACCGGCGCCAGCGACGATGACGTCCATCGCACCACAACCCAAGGCGATGACACCCACGGTCATGGCCTCGCCAACCTCGGCAATCGAGCTCAACGACTCGGTGGAACGATGACCATCACCGGAGACCCCGACAACGGGACCATCTTCATCTGGACCGCCCCCAACGAGGCGTCGACGAGCCGACCATCCAGCAGCGCAACAAGGCCGGCCGGGCAATGACACGCCGCAAACGGGAGCAGAACGGACCTTCTGACATGGATCTACGGACGTAGCAGCGCCAGGTCGATGTCGTCGAGTGTCAGGGCGACCACGTCGGCCGCCTGCTGAAGATCCTGGCGTCCGACACCGGACCGATCGAGCGCGATCAGCAGACCCAGATCTCCTCGACGACCGGCCTGCAACCCGGCCAGGGAATCCTCGACCAGGGCGCAATGCGCCTGCCCGACGGCCAGGAGCTCGGCAGCGCAAACGAAGAGGTCCGGGGCCGGTTTGCCTCGCAGGCCGAGACGATCCATGTCTTCACCGTCGACGATGACGCTGAAGCCGTCGATCAACCCGCACGATCTCAGGACGGCGCGTGCGTTACGACTCGAAGATGCTGCGGCCATGGCGATGCCGTCGGCTTTCAGCCGAGCCAAACAGGGGCCGGCATCGGGGAATCTCGGGGCCGGCCCGGTGGCCAAGGCCTGAAGGAACAGGACCTGCTTGCGACGGGCGAGGCGCAACAGCTCCACCTCCGAGGTCGCCCGGATGTGGCGGCTCTCGAGCACAGCACGCAAGCCGTCTCCTCGGCTCCGGCCATCGACAAGACGCTCGTAGTCCGAGCGATCGAAGGGGGCAACGTCACTCGGAAGGATCTCTCTGAACAGGCGGCTCCATGCCCTGAAGTGAATCCTCGCGGTGTCGGTCAAGACGCCGTCCACATCGAAGATCACCGCCTTGATCATGACCGCTGGCCCTCCACACCATTGACGATCCCGACATCGCCGGCGCTCACCCTCAGTCTTCCGCTCGACCCCGGACCCGAAAAGGGCCGAAGGTCCCCAAGTCCAGGGCCGGGACGTTGTCCCCTATCCGGGGCGGTGGCGCTCCGACATGCTGGCGTTGGGTCGACACGGGTGCGCCGAGGAGAGATCACGACAGGGAGATCTAGGATGAGCAAGCACCAGCAGTTGCAGATCGGTGTCATCGCCCCACCATGGTTGCCGGTGCCCCCGACCGAGTACGGCGGCACCGAACTGGTCCTCGATGCGCTGTGTCGAGGCCTCCAAGCACTGGGCCACGAGGTGCAGCTCTTCACGCTCGGCTCCTCCACCTGCGATGTGCCGACCCAGTGGCTCTTCGATGCGGTTGATCCCGACCGGATGGGAGCAACGATCATCGAGCTCCGCCATGTTGCCCGAGCATACGATGCCCTCGAAGGCTGCGGGATCATCCATGATCACACGCTGGCCGGGCTCCTGCTCTCACAGCTCCATCCTGGACAAGCGGTCGTCGCCACCAACCACGGCCCGTTCGATGACGATCTGGCCGACCTCTACGGGCGAGCCGCGCCAAGGGTGCCGATCATCGCCATCTCGCACGATCAGGCGAGTCGGGCACCGGCGGGACTGCCCATACGCCGGGTGATACATCACGGGCTGGATCTGGCTCGCTACACCCCGGGACCGGGTTCTGGCGAGTATCTGGTGGCGCTCGGGCGGATGAATCCCGACAAGGGCATCGAGACCGCGATCGACGTCGCCCGCCGTGTCGGCATGGACCTCCTCATCGCGGCAAAGATGCGCGAGCCGGCCGAAGAACGGTACTTCAACGAAACCATCAAGCCGCTGCTCGGAAACGGGATCGACTACATCGGCGAGGTCGACCATACGGAGAAGGTGACCCTGCTCCAAGGGGCTCACGCCCTGATCAACCCCATCCAGTGGCCGGAACCGTTCGGGTTGGTGATGATCGAGGCGATGGCCTGCGGGACTCCCGTCGTCGGGACCCATCGTGGCGCGGCACCGGAGATCATCGACCAGGGCACGACCGGATTCCTGGGCCGGTCGGTTGGGGAGTTGGTGCGAGGCGTTGAGGAGGTCGACAAGCTGGACCGGGGTGCCTGTCGTGCCCGGGTCGAAGAGCGCTTTTCGATGGAACGCATGGCCCGAGACCACGAGGCGCTGTTCCGCTCCGTGTTGGCCGACCGTTGTGATGGCCTTCAGAACTCAGTTGCGGTCGCCAAGCCGATCGGGTTGCTGTCAGCCGGCCCGCGTCACGAGCGATCGAGGAAAACGCTGGAAGCCAGACCGTCGATTCCGGTGCCGACGGCCCCGGTGGTCAGCGTCACACGAGACTGACCCAGAGCGATGCCCTCGGCCCGGAACTCGTCGCGGCCATCGCCCACCGATCGACGTACCGCGACACGGCCATGGGGCAGGTCAGGCTCGAGGCCGACCATCGAGCGGATGAGCAGAAGGGTCGATGCGGCGGCCCATGCCTGCGGCGAACACGACGCCGGGTAGGCCACCGGTGCCGGCAACTCGGCACGGTCGAATCCGGCGAACAGCTCGGGAAGGCGACCACCGTACGCCTCTGCTGCGTCGAGCAGGTTCGAACTCAGAACCGCGGCCTCGGAAGCGAAACCGTAGCGGCTCAGCCCGGCGATGGCCATGGCGGTGTCGTGGGGCCAGACCGAGCCGCAATGATACGACAATGGATTGAACGCCGGGTTGTCGGCGGCCAGCGTTCGAAGCCCCCATCCCGATGACATCGCCGGTGAGGTCAAGGCGAGGACGACCTGGGGCGCCCGCTCGGTGGGAACGATCCCGGCCCACAGGCAATGACCGACATTGGAGGACACGCTGTCGATGGGACGTTTCTCGGCATCGAGTCCTATGGCATAGGTACCGAGCTCCGGCAACCAGAACGCCTTGTCGAACGCCGCCTGGAGGCCATCTGCCCGTTCGCTCCACTCGGAGGCAACTGCGGGGGCGCCGGCGACCTCGGCCAGGTAGGACCGGGCCCGGTAGGCACCGTAGACGTAGGCTTGCACCTCGCAGAGGGCGATCGGCGCCTCGGCCACGCGGCCGTCGCCGTAGCGGACACCATCCCAGGAGTCCTTCCAGCCCTGATTCGCCAATCCGGTCTCCTGGTTGCGCTGGTACTCGACGAACCCATCGCCATCGCGGTCGCCGTAGTCCTCGATCCACGACAGCGCGGCGTCAACGGCGGGCATCAGCCGCTCGACCAGCGCCCAATCGTTCGACCAGCGCAGATACTCGGCCACCAGCATGACGAACAGAGGAGTGGCGTCGACGGTCCCGTAGTAGATGCCGGATCCTCCCAGTACCCCGACGCTGCGCCGGTCGTAGCGGACCTCATGCAGTATCCGGCCCGGCTGCTCTTCTGTGGCCATGACCTCCTTGCGTCCCTGGCCATCGGCCAGTTCCTGCAGTACGCCGGCGGCCAGACGGTGGTCGGCGATGAGTGCCATCCAGGCCGTCAGGATCGAATCGCGACCGAACAGCGCCATGAACCACGGTGCGCCGGCTGCGACGACGACCCGATCGGCGTGGTCGGGATCGAAGATCCTGAGGATCGCCAAGTCGTCGAGCGACTGCACGGTCGCCCGTTCGAGCCGCCGATCCGCGGTGATGACCCGGACGCCGTCAGCAGGGTCGCGTGCGACCCGCAACGCCCGTTCGGCCCGATCCTCACGGACAAAGACATCTGGCCGATCGTCCTCGGACGCATCGGGGCCGGCCCACACCTCGACCACCAAGTTGTACGCCTCGCCGGGGGCGAGAGCGAGATCCCAGGACGAACGATCCCCAACCCGATCGTCGGGAGGGGGTTCGAGGTTGACCCACGTCTTCAACAAATGGTGCTCGGATGACCGATCGGACGAGCGGAGTTGAAGCCTGCCATCGGCCCCGACGATTCGGGCCGTGACGTCGGGATCCTGAACGTCGGCCTTCACGTCGAAGAGGCTGGCGAAATCGGCGTCGACCGCCACGCTCAGCGTCAACTCGACCGGATGGATCGAGTGGTTCTGGACCTCGAGTTCCTCGTGGAGTCCCGGTCCGACCGATCGGTGCCGGAGAACGGTCAGCGGCACATCAGCGTGATGGGGATAGGTCGAATGGTGGGCCCGAGACACGATCGAAACCGCGAACGGTCCCCTCGGGACCGAAGAAACGACGTTCAACGGCTGACCATCGACCTCGACAGACAGCTTCGACAGGACCCGGGTGTCCCGGACGAAGAGGCCCTGGGGTTGGTCAGGGTGGATGTCACCGCTCGGCGAACTGACGACGAAGCTGGCACCATCCACCAGCGCCAAGGTTCCTGCTGTCCCGATGCGGGAGCCGTCGGAATCGAAGGTCCATGGTGTCGATGTCACGGAGAGAGCCACTCAGTCGAATTCACCCGCACATGGTAGTGACCATGGGCGCACACTCGTGGCCCCTTCCGTCGATCGCAGCTCGGCACTGCCAGGGACCTTGGACCCTCCCCTCGTCCCGCTGGTTGCAGCGACCATGGAGCAATGACCGTCCGCTCGCTCCGACCTGCTTCGCCGGAGGTTGCGGGATGGGAGCTGGAGTGCCAGGACAGCCCGGCCCATGTGTCGGTCAATGCCGCCCGGTACTCGACCATCGACGGGTGTGTTGGCACGCAGAGCATCTCGGAAATCGAGCCCCCGGGGAACGGGCGGAGTCCTCTTCGAGTGGCCGGAGTCCATGGACCGGAACCGCCCGGCCTGCTGCTGTCCGGGCCGACCTGGACGCCCCTCGGTTGGACAGGAGAGGGGTTGTCGTGGTCATTGGACCTGTCATCCGGCACCGTCGTCCATAGGCTCACCGCCGGTTCTTCGCCGCTGACGACGCAACGTTGGGCCGTTGCCGGCCAGCCGGGCGTCCAAGCCTATCTCGCCCCGATCAGCGGCCGACCGGAGGTGTCGTTGGCCACGCCGTCGGCGATCACGTTGGCCGGCGACGATGGAACCACCTCGGTGACCGTCGTCGCCGATCGCCGGGTTGGAGGGCACCTGTTTCGGGTGGCCGCCACCAGAACGGGCCGTTCGGCGACGCAACTCGTGGGTGAAGCCACCGCCGTGGCCCGCCGGCTGGTCGAGGCCGATCCCGCCACCGCGATGGAGCAGCAGCGCCGCAGCTGGGCCGATCGCTGGGCGTCGGCGGCGTTGGCCATTGAAGGCGATGCCACCGCGGAACTGAGAACAAGATTTGCGGTCTTTCATCTGCTCGCCCTCAGCGATCATGGCGAGGAGTTGGCAATCGGCGCCCGGGGACTGACCGGGGAGGCCTATGGCGGCCACGTCTTCTGGGATGCCGACACGTTCGTTCTCCCGTCGCTCGCCTCGTTGGTGCCCGCGGCGGCGAGAGCCATGATCGAGTATCGCTTTCGCCGGCTGGAACAGGCCAGGAAGTTCGCCCGCCGGTCTGGCCACCAGGGTGCTCGATTCCCCTGGGAGAGCGCGGCGAGCGGCGCCGATGTGACACCACGGTGGGGAACCACGCCCCACGGCAACCGCGTGCCGATCATGACCGGACAACAGGAACAGCACGTCGGCTCGGACATCGCATGGTCGATCCGGCGGTACCAACGATGGACCGGAGACGACTCGGTGATCGACGCCGGAGGGAGGGAGCTCATCGTCGAGGTCGCAAGATACTGGGCGTCGAGGATCGAGGTCGACGCTGAAGGTGTCGGCCACTTGAACGGCGTGATCGGTCCCGACGAGTACCACGAGAACGTCAACGACAACGCCTTCACGAACCGCATGGCGGCCCGCACCCTGAGGGATGCAAGCCAGCTGGTGGGCGGTCGCTCTCGCTCGCATGCCGCCGAGGCTGCGCAGTGGTCGGAGATGGCAGACGCCATCGAGCTCGGCTACGACACCGGCCGCGGTCGCCACGAGCAGTTCGCCGGTTTCGACGACCTCGAACCGATCATGGCCGCTTCGATCGCCCAGCCACCGTTCCCCGCAGATCTCCTGCTCGGCGCCGAGCGGGTGAGCCAGTCCCAGTTGATCAAGCAGGCCGATGTCTTGATGATGCACCATCTGATTCCCGATGAGATGCCTGCCGGGTCGCTGCAGCGAGACCTGGCGTACTACATGCCGCGCACGGTGCACGGCAGCTCGCTCTCCCCGGCCATCCATGCTGCGGTGCTGGCCCGAGCCGGGTTTCCCGACGATGCGCTCCACTGGTATCACATCGCCCTCGCCGTCGACATCGACGACCTCACCCAGACCGCAAGCGGCGGTCTCCACTACGCCAACATCGGAGGCGCCTGGGCGGCCCTGCTCGGAGGATTCCTGGGGGTCCGTCCCACGGTCAAGGGCCTGGTGGTCGGTCCCAACCTCCCGCAACGGTGGAGGAACGTACGGGTCGGCTTTCGGTACCGGGGAACCTCGATACTGGTGGAGGCCGACCATCGGCGGACCGTGGTCAGCTCCACCGACCCGATCCCGTTCGCCACACCGCAAGGCCGCCCGCCAACAACCACCACCAGGCTGGAGCTGATCCGCAACGGCGACGGATGGAGCGTCTCATGACGAGGCTGATCGCCGCCGTCGATGCCGGCCCCATGAGAGCATCGATCATCGACACCGCCACCGCCCTGGTACCGCTGCTGGCCGACCGCGTCGACATCGTCACGATCGGTGTCGACGACACCGAGGGCCAGGACCTCGGACAGGACGAGATGTCTCCCGTCGCAGCCCGGCCGGGGAGTGGCGAACCGATGGTGGGGCCCGGGCGGCAACTGGTCGCGCTCACGACCGAGGAAGACGTGACGGGGATCGTGGTCGGCCTCCGGTCGGTTGTGGGCGGACCGCGCCCGGCGGGCCACATCGCCGAACAGGTGATCACCCACAGCAGCGTCCCGGTCGTCGCCGTCCCACCCGAAGTGGATCGCTCCGCCGATCCCCTGGCCCGGGTTCTCCTGCCCCTGGAGGGCGAACCCGACGGCGACGGACCGATCGGTCGGTTCGTCGGCAAACTCCTCCGTCGCGGCTCGTCGGTCGATACCATCCACGTGTTCGATCGGGCCAGCGCGCCGATGTTCTGGGACGGATGGCACGAACACGATGTCTTCGCCCACCAGTTCGCCGACCGATTCTCGCCGACCCCAGATCCCACCGAGCTGCGCGTCGGGGGTGTGGCCCAACAGGTGCTCGAGGCCGCCGTCAGCAACGAATCGACGCTGATCGTGCTCCTTTGGAAGCGGGATCTCAGCGCAAGCCGTGCCCCGGTGGTTCGGGATCTGCTGTGCAACACCACCGTGCCCCTATTGCTCGTACCGGTGACCGGTCGGGCGGAAGCGATGTCATGACTCGAACTCCCCGACCACCGGCAACACCGATCACCTGGCCGTTCACGGCCTGCCCCGACTGCCACAACCGCGACTTCATCGCCGAAGACGGCGACGGCACGGTGATCTTCACCTGCCTCGGCTGCGCCGCCTCATGGCGCTATTCGCTCGGCTACCTCGTTCCCGTCGTCACCAACGCCACGCCGAGCAGGTAATGGCCACGCCGAGCAGGCAAACGCCGCCGAGCAGGTGGTAATCGCCCGCTGCTCACCGACCTCCTCGATCGTCGGCGAGAGGAGGTTTTCGGACGGATCCTCCCCTATCCGGACTCCGACGACGGCGAGGGGAACCGTGCGCTCGGTGCCGGGAGGGGGAGGATCCGCCGCTCGGGGTGTCGCAACCGGCCAAACCAGGCTTGTGTGGGGAGAGCGTGGTTCCCTGGCTGCGGCACCGCGGCGGGAACGACGTGAGACACAGTTATATGTGCGTCGGCATGTTCCCGCCGGACGAATCAAAACGATGAGACCTGCGGTCGGCAGGCTCGCCGGAACCCCTTCGGGTTCGGTCGAGTTTCTTGGGCCTCGCCAACCCGATACGAAATGACCGGTTGTCGGGGCCCGGTGACTAGCCGATCTTGATCTTGTGAGGCTGGTCCTGCTGAGCCTTCGGCACGACGATGGTCAACTCTCCGTCGCTGAGGTTTGCGGCGATGCCATCGGCATCGAAGCCGGCTCCCAGCGTCACCTCGTAGCGGAATGTGCCGGTTACCCGGCGTCGTTGCCGAAGGACTCCCTTTCGCTCCTTGTCCTCCCGTTTGCCGGAGATGACCACCGTGCGACCGTGGGTCTCGACATCGATGTTCTTCTTCTTCACCCCGGGTAGCTCGACCTCGATGGTCCACTCGGTGTCCGATTCCTCGATGTCGGCCAGCGGCGTGAAGTCCACGCCGTCGAACGCACTCAAGAGGCTGGGCCACCGCATCGGCTGGTGACCGAACCGTCTGCTCCATGCCTCGAGCTCGCCGAACGGGTTCCAGCCGGGTGAACTGGGAACCGGCGTTGATTCCTTCACGTCGATTTCTGTCATGGGGTGGCCTTTCAAGGGTTGGTCTGCCTCGCCATCGTCCACCGTTGGCCCCTCGGCGAGCAGGGCCGTAGGTCCCCGCTCGCCGCTGGTCGTGACGAATCGGGACCTACGGCCCTGAACCCGGCACGAATCCTCTCGCTCGATCCCAGTCAGCCACCGGCGCAGGCATCGAGACCGAGCGAACGGGCCAACGCACGCATGTCTTCGATTTCATCAGGCCCTGCTTCCCGGGAACCAGGGTCCGGATTCCTTCCCGACCGGGAGGCTCACCCGACCGGCAACCGAGTTGGTGGTGCGACCGACAACCGAGTTGGTGGTGCGGCCGAGAAGCGGGTTGGCCTGCTGCGAGGACGGGCAGCGTCACTTCCGGGCCACGAGTCGATGGGAGCAGAACCGCAGGATGTGACTACCGGTTCTGGTCGAGCAGTCTTCGAGTCTGGTCACCAACGGTCGCGGCCTCGGCGGAGGTGGCGACTGCTTCGTCGAGCTCCGCCAGCAGTGCGAGTTGGGTTGAAATCCGGAATCCATCAGTCCTCTTTCAGGGTTCTCGATCGCCGATGAGACCTGCCCTTCGGGCGCTGACTACTGCCTCTGCACGATCGGCGAAGTGGAGTTTGGTCAAGATGTTGGAGACGTGGTTGGCCACGGTCTTCGGAGCGACATGGAGGATCCGGGCGACCGCGGGGTTGTTCTGCCCGTCGGCCACGAGGCGAAGCACTTCTCGCTCCCGGTCGGTCAGCTCGGGGAACAGCGGCTGCGCCGGCCGCTCCACCGCAAACATCGCCATCGCCCGTTCCGCCGCGCCCGGGCCAAGGGTGACGTGGCCGGCGGCGACGGACACGATGGAGCGAGCGACATCCTCCTGCTCCGCGCCCTTGAGCAGGTAGCCGCGAGCGCCGGCCCGAAGCGCGGCGAAGACGGTGTCGTCGTCGTACATGGTGAGAACGAGAACGGCGACGCTGGGGTGGCGCCCGGTGATGGTCCGGGTGGCTTCGATGCCGTCGCCGTCAGGCATCTGGATGTCCATGAGGATGACATCGGGGAGGAGCTCCACGCCGAGCCGAATGGCTTCGGCACCGGTTGCCGCCTCCCCGATGAGGTCGATGTCGTCGACGGTTGTGTAGGGTCACCCGGGTTTGTGGGGCTGGAGATCACCGACGACCACCGCTCGCTGACGGCCCGGCGTCGATGGTCGGGCAGACTCGACCGGATCACAGAGAATGACATGTTCGCGTCAGCCGGTCAGCCTCGAACGAGCCTATCGAAGCGCTGAGGTGAGTCGCCACACTGGTTTGTGTAGCCCGACATCTGGGCTCGATGCGGAAGCGAGGCAGCGATGAAACTCAGGCTCGGCCAACCGGTCCATACCATCGACGGATCATTCGGCGAGGTCGCCGACATCATCGTCGAGCCCACGGCGCGCACCGTCACACACCTGATAGTGGAACCGCACAGCACGCACCACCAGGCCAGGCTCGTACCGATGGGGCTGGTGTCGGTCCCGACTTCCGACGTCGTCGAGCTGAGCATCGACCTGGCCCATCTTCGCAGCCTGCAAAGGGTGTCGGAGTGCGACTACGTGAAGCTGTCCGAGCCGATCGACATCGGTCCGGAGTGGGACGTCGGCGTGGAGCAGATCCTCGCGATTCCGTCCAGTGGTGCGGGGTTTGGCATCGGGAAACACGATGACCACGCCAAGGTCATCTACGACCGAGTACCAAAGGGCATGTGCGAGCTTCGGCGGACGAGCGCCGTCTGCTGCTCCGATGACACCGTCGTGGGAACGGTCGAGGGCTTCATCCTGGATGACGACCACATCGCCGGCGTCGTGGTCCGCACCGGCCGGTTCGCACGCCGACACTTCGTCGTCGTCCCCATGGGATCGGTGACCGAGGTTCGCACGGACAGGATCTCCCTCGATCTGGGCCGGGACGGGTTTCGGCTCCTACCGGCGTTCGACGATGTCTTCGGGGCCGAGGATCCACCGTCGACCACGGCCCGACTGCGGCACAAGGCATGGTTGGCGACACGGTCGCTGAACGGGCCGGCCACTGCCTCGCTGAAGCGCCGGAGAAGCAACGCCGACGAGTGAGACCGCCCCGAGCGGTTCATCTCACCTCGGGGCCTCCCCGAGGATCTCCAGCTCGTAGGTCCCTCTTCTTCGGATGAGGGTCCTGTTGACCAGACTTCGGCGGCGGTCGAAGGTACTGTTCGCGCACACACACTTCATCCTTTTCGGCCCGGCCATCTGTTGGCCTCGCCGAACCTGAACGAGGAGGAGAGAGAATGAAGAGGACTTCGATCATCTCAGCGATGGCCGCCGTGGCGATCCTGGCCGGCGCCTGTGGCGGCGGTGACGACGATGCCGGGGACACCACGACATCGACCAGCGGCGCGACCCAGACCACCGGGACGAGCGATGGTTCGACAACCACCAAACCGAGCACCACCGACACCTCAACCACTGAATCCACGAGCTCGACGAGCAGCGAGCCGACGACCTCGACCAGCGGTGCCCAGACCACCGCCCAGACTGCCATCTGGCCTGCGGTCGGTGTCGTGTTCGACAGCCCGGACGCTGCAGCGGCCGATTTCGTTTCGAAGGTTCTCGGTGTACCACCGAATCTCGGCGAGTTTCAGCAGGGCGATGCTCGCAGTGGCGAGATCGAGGTTCTCTCACCAGGTGAGAATGGCGGCACCTCGGTGAGCCGCAGCGTGCTTCTCCTCCGCCAACTGGGCCCGGACGACGGCTGGTTCGTGCTGGCCGCCGTGAACGAGAACGCCGGCATCACAACGCCTGCTTCGGGGGCCGAGGTGGCGAGCGGTGACCTCGAGGTGTCCGGCGAGGCCAGAGGGTTCGAGGCAGCGGTCGTGGTCGAGGCCTTCGTGGCCGGAGACGGCGAACGTCGCATCGACTCAAGAGATCACACAGGGCGGCTCGACAGCGACCCCCGAACCGTATTCGGTCACGCTGGATCTCTCCGGTACATCCGCCGGTACGACGGTGATCGTGCTGGTGCGAGGCGGGACTGGACTGGAAACCGATCCCGGTGAGTTCAGCGCCATCCCGGTGGTGATCGGCTAGTCGCTGATCCGAGGGCAGCTCTCAGGCCTGGCAACGGGGCGCTGGCAAAGCACGAGCTGGCGGGCCGCCCTCACCTCGTCGAGCCGCCCAACCGGTGTGCTGTGAGGCGCCGACTCGAGAATGCCGGGATCTTCGACCGCTTCGATGGCGATACGTTGCAGCGCCTCGACGAAGCCGTCGAGGGTCTCCCGGCTCTCGGTCTCGGTGGGCTCGATCATCAGGGCTTCGGGCACGATGAGCGGGAAGTAGTTCGTCGGCGGGTGGAAGCCGTAGTCGATCAAGCGCTTGCTGATGTCGAGGGCCCGTACACCACTCCCCTCGACCCGACCCTGGCAGACGAACTCGTGCATGTTGAGGCGGTCGAAAGGAACTGGAAAGGTGCTGCGTAGCTTCACGCGGAGGTAGTTGGCGTTCAGGACGGCGTGCAATGCGTTCTGACGCAGTCCCTCGGCGCCGTGTAGCCGGATGTAGACGTAGGCCCGGACGAGCATGGCGAAGTTTCCGTGGAACGTGCACACTCGCCCTATCGAACTGGGCGGCTCGATGAGGCCGTAGCGCAGTGGGGCTCCAGCCTCCGAGGTCGGCTCCAACGCGACGACGGGTCCGGGGAGGTGGTCGGCGAGCCTGCCCGAGGCCGCGACCGGACCGGACCCGGGACCACCACCGCCGTGCGGGGTCGAGAATGTCTTGTGCAGGTTGTAGTGCATGACGTCGACGCCGAGGTCGGCAGGTCGGATGACGCCGGTGAGCGCATTCATGTTCGCCCCGTCGCCGTACACCAGGCCGCCGCAGGAGTGCACGAGCTGCGTCACCTCTTCGATCCGTTCTTCGAAGAGCCCGAGCGTGTTCGGGTTGGTGAGCATGATGCCGGCCACCGACTCATCGCAGGCGGCTCGTACCGCCTCGAGGTCGATGTTGCCCCGATCGTCGGAGGGGATCTGCAACACCGTGAAACCCGCCATCGTCGTGGACGCCGGGTTCGTTCCGTGAGCCGAATCCGGAATCAGGATTTGGCTGCGCTGCCCTTCGCCCCGAGCGCGATGGTAGGCCCGGATCATAAGCAGCCCGGTGAGCTCGCCGTGGGCTCCTGCCGCCGGCTGCAGCGAGACCGAATCGAAACCACCGATCTCTTTGAGCCACTCCTGCAGCCGATACATCAAACCCAGGTTGGCCTGGACGGTGTCCGGATCCTGGAGCGGGTGTGTCTGCGCAAACCCGTCCAGGCGTGCGATGCGCTCCGACGTCTTGGGGTTGTACTTCATCGTGCAGGAGCCCAGTGGGTAGAACCCGGTTTCCACACCGAAGTTCTGCTGCGAGAGCCGCAGGTAATGGCGTGCAACATCGAGTTGAGACAGCTCCGGTAGGCCGTTGTCGTCGCGGAGCAGGCCGTCCGGCAGAGTCGCCGGTGGCACATCGAGGGCGGGGAGGTCGACTGCGGTCCGTCCCGCCACGCTCTTGTCGTACAGGGTCGGCTCGGTCACACCGGTCCCCCGGGGGTCTTGCGCCTCGGCGACCGCTCGCAGGCCGGTCACCAGCCGATCGATGTCGTGGCGGGTGTTCATCTCGGTGACGGCGATCAGCATGTGGTGGTCGAGGCCGGGGTAGTCCCGTCCGAGGTCGTAGCCTCCTGTCACGTCGAACTGGGCCCGCAACCGCCGATTCGCGTCGGCCACCGGTACGGGCAACCGGGCCACGAACTCCTTGAAGTACGGCCGATCGGGGGCGTGGGGGTTCACTGCGAACCCGGGAAGCTTGCCGATCTCAGCGGCTGCGTAGTGAGCCTTGTGGTAACAGAGCTCAGCGATCTGTGCGAGACCGGATCGGCCGACCGTGGCGAGGTACACGGCTGCGGCCAGGGCCATGAGGGCGGCGTTGGTGCAGATGTTGCTCGTCGCTCTCTCCCGTCGGATGTGCTGCTCCCGGGTACTGAGGGTGAGCACGTAGCCGCGTTCGCCGTGAAGGTCGATCGTTTCGCCGACCAGGCGACCGGCCGTCCGTCGCACGAACTGCTGCTTCGTTGCGAGGATTCCGAGGTGCGGGCCGCCGAACGAGAGGGGGATCCCCAACGGTTGGCCGTCGGCGACCACGATGTCGGCGCCGTCCTCGCCCGGTGAACGGAAACGACCAAGGGAGATCGGGTCGGTGATCACGAGCAACATCGCTCCGACATCGTGCACTCGCCGGGCCAGCTCCGCCACGGGCTCGAACTGACCGAAGAAGTTCGGGCTCTGGATCACGCAGGCGGCGACGTCCTCGTCGAGCATCGTTTCGAGATCATCCAGATCGAAGCCCAGCGACCCGTCCCCGCTCAGGGATGCGTCGGAGCCCTGGAGGTAGGTTCGCAGCACCTCCCGGTACTGGGGGTGGACGGTTGCAGGGGCGATGACGCTGCGGCGGGTGCCACCGCCGACGGCGAGGGCGAGCAGCACGGCCTCGGCCAGCGCCGTAGCCCCGTCGTAGTGACTGGCGGTGCTGACGTCCATGCCCGTCAGCGCGCAAATCATGCTCTGGTACTCGAACGTCGCCTGGAGCATGCCCTGGCTCAGCTCCGGCTGGTAGGGCGTATAGGAGGTGTAGAACTCGCTGCGCTGCAACACGGAGTCAACCGTTGCCGGGATGTAGTGGTTGTAGGTCCCGGCCCCGAGGAAGCAGGTGCTCCGGCTGGCGTTCACGTTCTGGTCGGCCAGCTCGGCCAGCTCCCGTTCGATCTCGAGCTCACTCACCGATTCGGGTAGATCGAGGTCGGGAAAGCGAAGCTGCTCGGGGAGCTCGCAGAACAGATCCTCGAGCGTCGCCACGCCGATCGC
This sequence comes from uncultured Acidimicrobiales bacterium, assembly GCA_963715325.1. Classification (GTDB taxonomy): domain Bacteria; phylum Actinomycetota; class Acidimicrobiia; order Acidimicrobiales; family SZUA-35; genus JAHELU01. Next base: position 42,437 of record CAVQRR010000003.1, on the reverse strand, counting down.
CGCCAGCATGGCCCGGCGATCGTCATCGGTGTGCGGGAGATAGTTCACGGTCGCTTCGTGTCAGGTCGCGACCTTGACGAGCCTGCTCAGGTGGTAGCCGGTCACGACCTGAAGATAGCCGCTGTCGGCGAACGCGGCATCCAGAGCCCGATCCCCGGTGTCGAATCGCAGTACCGGGGTTCGCTGCAGCTTCGCCGGGGTGGCGATCACGATCACGTTGGCGGGGCCGACCCGCCGCACCACGTCGGGGCTCAGCTGCTGCGTGCCCCGTCCCAGTACGAACCCTTGGGCGCCGATCGGGCTCAGGACCAGCACGCACCGCTGGTGGGCGTCGAGAAGCCCCAAGAGCTGTTGCTCGTTGAGATCGACACCGATCCGCCGGCCGTCGACAACGGCATCGACGCCGAGCAGTGTCTTGTCGATGCCGAGCCGACGACCGACCGCCTCGACGGTGCTCCCGGCTCCCAGGAGAACCAGCGTCCCGGGACCGGCCTCGAGCCTCTCGATCACCTCGTCTGCGATGTCCTCGCACGCCTGGCGTTCGCTGACGCCGGAGATCAGCGCCTTCGCCGACTGGGTGAGGCTGGGCTCGAAGGGGGTGCTGGCCGTTGCGTAGAGGCGCACGGCCCAATCGCCTTGCCGGTAGCGCTCCTCGTCGATGTCGAGGACCTCGACCTCGACCGGTTCGAGGTTGCCCAGCAGGTGGTCGAACAGGATATGAGCAGTCCGGGCCGGAGTCACCCCGAAAACCCCCGAATACATCTTGACCCCGGCCGGGACCCCCAGAACGGGGATCGTGTCCTGCGTGATGCTGCACACATCGCGGGCCGTGCCATCGCCGCCGCAGAAGACGATCAGCTCCGCCCCTGCGTCGAGGAAGCGCTTCACGGCCTGCCTGGTGTCCTCGGCGGTGGACGTCGCTCCGGCTTCATGCAGAATCGAGACGTTCTCGAACCCGGTGCTCCTCAAGCAGTCCGCTCCCATGGCTCCGGAACACGTCAGCCATTCGAAATCGGTCGGATGGGAGGCGGTGGTCACCAGCTGGCGCAGCTCGCACAGCATGTCGTGCGCCTTCACGTGAGCGTTCGGTTCCGCACCGAGCTCGACCGCCCGCTCGACGACGCCATCGGTGCCCTTCAGGCCGACACGGCCTCCCATCCCGGCGATCGGATTGACGAGGAAGCCGAGCCGGCGAGGGGCATCGGGCCTGCCGGGGCCCGCCTGCGTCAACGGTCTCGATCCGATCGCGGCCGGCGGACGACCAACGCCACCACCATCGCCAGCACCACCGACACCGCCAAGACCGCCAACACCGCCAACGCCACCAGAACCGCCAACTTCGACATCCCCTCTGGACCGACCCGTTCACAACGTGGCGACCGAACGTCGCTGTCCCATCCTACGATCCACCCTCCGTTGGATCGAGCGCGACTCCCCCGAGGGCCCGGCCGCGGCGTGCGAGCTACGATGAGCGGGTGGCAAGCGCAAAGGCAGTCGGACCGGAATCGAACCGCTGATGGTCGGCGACAGCGCCAGACGGGCGATGCTGGACGACCTCGCCGCTCGATCGTCGGGGCTGAAAGACGACGGCCTGTACAAGCACGAACGGGTTATCGCGTCGCCCCAGTCGGCCCACATCGAGCTGGCGGACGGGAGGTCGGTGATGAACCTCTGCGCCAACAACTACCTCGGACTCGCCGACCACCCGGCACTGATCGAGGCCGGCCGCAGCGCCCTCAGCACCTACGGGTACGGGATGGCGTCGGTGCGGTTCATCTGCGGCACCCAGACCGTGCACCGCGAACTCGAATGTGAGATCAGCGGCTTCCTCGGCACCGAGGACACGATCCTCTACTCGTCGTGCTTCGACGCAAACGGCGGCCTCTTCGAGACGATCCTCGACGAGCAGGACTGCGTGATCAGCGATGCCCTCAACCACGCCTCCATCATCGACGGCATACGGCTCAGCAAGGCGGCTCGGCTCCGCTATGACAACAACGACATGGCGCAGCTGGAACAGCGGTTGCAGGAGGCGAGCGACGCTCGCTACAGGCTGATCGCCACCGACGGCGTGTTCTCGATGGACGGTGTGATCGCCGATCTCGTGTCGATTTGCCAGCTCGCCGACCGCTACGACGCGATGGTGATGGTCGACGATTCCCATGCGGTCGGCTTCGTCGGACCCGGCGGACGTGGCACGCCTGCGTACTGCGGCGTCGCCGATCGGGTCGACATCGTCACCGGGACCCTCGGCAAGGCGATGGGTGGCGCGTCCGGTGGCTACACCAGCGGCCGGCAGGAGATCGTCGAGTGGCTACGGCAGCGGTCGAGGCCGTATCTGTTCAGCAACTCGCTGGCCCCGGTCATCGCCTCGACGACGCTGCGGGTGCTCGACCTGCTCCGGTCGGCTCCGGAGCTGCACCGTCAGCTGGAACGCAACTCGAAACGGTTCCGCACGGGTATGGAGGCTGCCGGTTTCGCGCTCGCCGGTGCCGGCCACCCGATCATCCCGGTCATGCTGGGGGACGCCAAGGTCGCGGGCGAGATGGCCGATCGGCTCCTGGCCGAGGGCCTCTATGTCATCGCCTTCTCCTTTCCCGTCGTACCGCACGGCGCGGCCCGCATCCGGACCCAGATGTCGGCGGCCCACACCGACGACGACATCGACCGTGCGATCCTCGCATTCAGCTCCGTTGGCCGCGAGATGGGCCTCGTGAAGTGAAGGCACTGGTCAAGGCCAAGCCGGAACCGGGGCTGTGGGCCGACGACATCGAGCAGCCGACGCCAGGGCCGAAGGACGTGCTCATCCGGGTCCGCAAGACCTCGATCTGCGGCACCGACCTGCACATCCGGAGCTGGAACGCCTGGGCGCAACAAACGATCCCCATCCCGATGGTGGTGGGCCACGAGTTCATGGGCGACATCGCCGAGGTCGGCCGCGACGTCCAAGGCATCGAGGTCGGTCGACGGGTCGCCGGCGAGGGCCACGTCACCTGCGGCCACTGCCGCAACTGTCGCGCCGGCCGGCGCGAGTTCTGCCGCAACCACATCAGCGTCGGCGTCACCAGACCGGGCGCCTTCGCCGAGTACCTCGTGCTGCCGGCCGAGAACATCTTCGTCGTGCCAGACCACATCGACGACGACCTCGCTGCCGTGCTCGATCCACTGGGAAACGCAACCCACACCGCACTTCGCTACGACCTCGTCGGCGAGGACGTCCTCATCACCGGTGCCGGACCGATCGGCGCCATGGCGGCGGCGATCGCCAGACACGTCGGGGCCCGCCACGTGGTCATCACCGACATCAACGGCTACCGGCTTGGGCTCGCTTCGAAACTGGGAGCGACACGGGCGGTTGACGTCTCGGAGGAAGGGCTGGCTCCGGTCATGGACGAGCTCGGCATCACCGAGGGCTTCGACGTCGGGCTCGAGATGTCCGGCGCCGAGTCGGCGCTCGATCAACTGCTCGACGCCATGAACCACGGCGGACGGGTCGCCCTGCTGGGCATTCCGGCCGGACCGCTCACGCTCGACGTCAACGACGTGATCTTCAAGGGCCTCGAGATGCAGGGCATCTACGGTCGTCGGATCTTCGAGACCTGGTACAAGATGGCGGCGATGTTGCAGAGCGGCCTCGACGTGAGCTCGATCATCACCCACCACTATCCGGCCGACCGGTTCGACGAGGCGTTCGACGTCGTCGCCGCCGGCGACTGTGGCAAAGTGATCCTCGACTGGGCCTGACGGGCTCAGCGCCGGTGACCAACCGTGTCGCTCCCATCGGCGAACCAACACATTGTCGGTGTCGACGGCGCCCGAACTATGTTTGACCAATGCTCCATGTACAACTCGGTGGGACCGGTCTGCCGGTCTCACAACTCTGCCTCGGCACGATGACCTTCGGACTCCAGAGCGACGAGGACACGAGCCGGGCCATCATGGACCGGGCCTACGACGCCGGGGTGACGTTCTTCGACACCGCCGACGTCTATCCCCTCGGCGGTGACCAGACAACGGTGGGGCGCACCGAGGAAGTGGTCGGTCGGTGGCTGAACGGCCGCCGGGAGGACATCGTCCTGGCGACCAAGGCCAATGGGGTGATGTCGGCCCGGCGGTGGGATCGAGGCAATTCCCGCAAGCACCTGATCGAGGCATGCGATGCAAGCCTACGGAGGTTGGGCACCGACTACATCGACCTCTATCAACTCCACGCCGACGACATGAACACACCGCTCGATGAGACGGTTCGGGCACTTGACGATCTGGTGACCGCAGGCAAGGTCCGCTACGTCGGGGTCAGCAACTGGGCCGCCTGGCGCCTGGCCCGCAGCCTCGGGGTGGCCGAGCTCGAACGACGGGTCAAGTTCGTCTCCCTCCAGCCCCGCTACAACCTGTTGTACCGAGCCATCGAACGGGAATTGCTGCCGTTGTGCAGGGCCGAGAACATCGGCGTCATTCCCTACAACCCGTTGGCCGGCGGCCTGCTGACGGGAAAGCACTCCCGGACGGGGCCTCCGCCGCAGAACAGTCGCTTCAACCTCGGCACGGCAGGCAACCGCTACCAGGAACGGTACTGGAACGACGCCGAGTTCGATGCCGTGGACGCCCTCGCCACGGTGGCGAACGAGGCTGCGACCCCGCTGACCACGCTCGCCGTTGCCTGGGTGCTCAACCAACCCGGCATCACCGCACCGATCATCGGCGCCAGCCGACCCGACCAGCTCGATGACGTGCTGGCGGCCTGCGACGTCGATCTCACCCCCGATCTGAGCGCTGCACTGGAGGACGCCGCCGGTGCCTTCAAACTCACCGAGGCGGTTCGCTAGAGGGGACCCAGGGCCGGTGCCGTCGACCCACGCCGACGCTCGGCCCCGGTCCCGCCATCGTCGCCTGGCGACAGCGCAGTGGCAGCACGGGACGGAAAGACAACTCGCCACCGCCGACGAACAGGAATTCGACGATGAAGCCTCGGCGCCACAACACCGATCAACCGGATCCAAGCCAGGACGCCGGCCGGAACCAGGTGCTGCCTGGTTCGATCGAGCTGGACCACGTGAAGAAGACGTACCTGACCGGCCCGGCCCAGGTCCAGGCCCTCAGCGACGTTTCGATCCGAGTCGATGGCGGCCGGTTCGTGGTGTTGCTCGGACCGAGCGGATCGGGCAAGACCACCCTGTTGAACCTCATCGGAGCCATCGAGCCGGCGTCCGGGGGCCGCCTGACCGTTTCGGGAGTCGATGTGTCGACACTGGCCGGAGCGCGGCTCACCGACTATCGACGAAACCAGGTCGGGTTCGTGTTCCAGTTCTTCAACCTGATTCCGACGCTGACCGCGGCGGAGAACGTCGAGGTGGTGGCCGAGCTCACAGGCCCCGATCCAGGACCACGGGCCCTGGCAGCGCTCGATCAGGTTTCCCTCGTTGACCGGGCCGATCACTTCCCGGGCCAGTTGTCCGGCGGTGAACAACAACGGGTGGCGATCGCCCGGGCGCTGGTCAAGAACGCTCCGGTGCTGTTGGCCGACGAACCGACCGGATCATTGGATCTCGACAGCGGGAAGCAGATCCTGGGTCTCCTGCGTCAGACCGCTGATGAGGGCCGCACCGTGGTGCTGGTAACGCACAATTCGGCCATCGCCGGCATTGCCGATCGGGTCGTCGAGCTTCGCGATGGTCGCATCGTGTCGGATCGCCACAATACCGCCCCACAGTCGATCCAGGACGTGACCTGGTGAGCGTGTTGCGCCGCAAGATCGGCCGTGATCTTCGACGGCAGCGGGGGCAGAACCTGGCCATCGCGGCCACCGTGATCATCGGGGTCACGCTCTACGCCGCCTCCTACGACGCGTTCTTGAACCTCGAGACCAGCTACAACCAGACCTACCAACGACTGGCCTTCGCCGACGTGACCGTCTCCGGCGGCGACACCCCCAGATTCGCCGAGCAGGCAAAGGCCCTGGATGGAGTGGCGGCGGTGACCGTCCGCCGCCAGGCCGACGAACCCGTTCGGATCGGTGGCGACCACAGCTTGCTCGGGCGCGTGGTCGAGGTGACCGGAGACGCGCAACCGGCGGTCAATCAACTCGACGTGCTCCAGGGGGCGTTCCCGAGCTCGACCGGCCAGGCCGGCGTGCTGGTGGAACGGCACATGGCCGAACACTTCGCCCTCGAACCTGGCGCCACCATCGAGCTCTTCACCGACGGCCAATGGCAGACCTACCCCGTTGCCGCAGTGGTGGCCTCACCGGAATACCTGTGGCCGGCCCGCAGCCGCCAGGACATCCTGACCACGGCCGACGACTTCGGCGTCGTGTTCGCCCCCACCGCGATCTTTGACCAAGCCGCCACCAACCCGATCACGCAGACCCTGGTCCGCTTCGAACCCGACACCGACACCGTCGGCCTCGAAGACCAGGTTCGCACGCTCGCCGTCGATGCCGGAGCGTCGGACATCGAACCACGGGCCGATCAACCATCGAATGCCGCCCTGCAGGAGGATGTCTCCGGTTTCGGCGAGTTGTCGTTCCTGTTCCCCCTGCTGTTCCTCGGTTCGGCTGCGATGGCGACCTTCGTACTCCAAGGCCGCCTCGTCCGCTTCCAGCGGCCGCAGATCGCCACCCTCATGGCCAACGGACTCAGCGCCACGGTGGTGGTCCGTCACTACCTGCTCGAAGGCATCGCCGTCACCGGCTTGGCCGGCATCGTAGGTCTGATCATCGGGGTGCCGCTGGGCCGCCTCGTCACCGGGCTCTATACCGATGCGATCTCGGTGCCAGACACGGTGACCGGATTCCACCCCTCGACCGTGCTCGTCGGCCTGGCCCTGGCCATCGTCACCGGCGTCGTGGCCTCAGCAGCTCCCGCCCTGGCGGCGGCGCGGACCGCTCCCGGCGACGCCCTCCGAGGTCAGGTCCCCACCGGTCGGGGTGGGCGGAGCACGCTCGAACGGCTCGTCCCTCCGCTGGGCAACCTGCCGGCCCGATGGCGAATGGTGCTCCGAGGCATCGGCCGCAACAAACGGCGGGCCGTGTCAACCGGCCTTGGGGTCGTGCTGTCGTTGACGCTGATCCTGGCCTCGTGGGGCATGGTCGACACCGTCGACATCCTGGTCGATCGTCAGTTCAATCAGATCCAACGCCAAGACGCCCAGCTCCACCTGGCATCGTCCGACCAGAGCGTGATGGCCGCCATCGGCCGAGTCCCGGGCGTCGCCCGGGTCGAACCGGTACTCGAGCTCCCGGTCACGGTGACGGCCAACGAGCGCAGCTACGCCACCGAGCTGATGGCCTTCGAACCGGACACGATGATGCATGACTTCGGTCCAGGTGGACTGCCTCCGTCCGGCCTCGTGGCCGGTCGATCCCTGGCCTCGATCCTGGACGTCTCGGTCGGCGACACCGTCGCCGTGACGCGCCAGTCGTCGGGGGTGTCGACCGAGCTTCCGATCGTCGCCTTCGTCGATGAGCCTCTGGGCACCCTGGTCTACGCCAGTCGGCCGAGCATCGAGGCAGGCCAGGGCGAACCGCAGATCTCGTCGGTCCTGGTGACCTTCACCGCCAGCGCCGACCGCCAAGCCATGCGCAATGCGCTCACCGGCGTTCCGGGCGTTGTCGCCTACGTCGACTCGCGGGGCCTCTACGACACCGCCCGCAGCCTGCTGTCCCTCTTCTACGCCTTCGTCGGCGTGATGCTCGGTTTCGGCGCCCTCATGGCGTTCGCCCTGATCTTCAACACCACGTCGGTAAACGCAGCAGAACGGGCCCCCGAACTGGCCGCCATGCAACTCAACGGCTCCACCCGGGGCCAGATCACCCGCCTCCTCGCCGGCGAAACCCTCCTCCTGACGTCCGCCGCGATCGTGCCCGGCCTCGTCATCGGTTACTTGGTGTCAGCCCGATTCATGGCCTCGTTCAGCAGCGACCTGTTCGACTTCGGTCTGGAAATCCGCACCAGCACCCTGGCCCTGTCGGCGCTGGCGATCCTGATCGTCGCTGCGCTGGCCCAGTGGGCCACGGCGCGGGCGGTGGCCAACCTGGACATCGCCACCGTCGTGCGCGAGCGCTCGCAGTAGAGACGACCGACCGATCAACCGCGCCTCCAACCACGGGCCGGAGCCGCAGATGCCAACCCAGCAGACTGGGCCATGCGGAAGGCAAAGGAAGGACTTCCGCCCCTGCCGCCAACGGCCAGAACCCACAATCGTCTACTCGTATGGAGCCCAAGATGCAGCGTTTCGTGGTCGGTGTCGATGAATCGGCGGCGGCCGCTGCCGCATTGCGTTGGGCCGGCGGCCTGGCGGCGACCGCAGGGGCGGAGATCGTGGCCGTCAACGCCTTTCCGAACCCCTGGGCGGAGATGAGGCCCGAGGACCAGGAGCGGCTGATCGACGACCGCCAGCAATTGCTGGCCGGTGAGTGGACTCGTCCCGCAACAGACGCCGCGGCCTCGGTCCGTACCACCTTGCGCCAAGGCGACCCACGCGACGTCCTGCTCACGGTGGCGGAGGCCGAAGAGGCCGATCTGGTCGTTCTGGGGCGGACCGGTGGAGGCGGCGGCCCCGGGTTCCTGCACCTCGGCAGCGTTGTCGAACATGCGGCGCACCACCTTGGCCGGCCCTTGGCCGTCATCCCATCCACAGCATCGGGGCCGATCGAACGGATCATTCTCGGTGTCGACGGCTCGGCCGACTCGTTGGTGGCCGTCAACTGGTGCGCCGAGCTGGCCAGGGTCACCGAGGCCACCGTGGTCGCGGTGTCGGTGTGGGAGCCGTACATCGAGTGGACGCCGAGCTCGAGCGCCGCCAACTGGCGTCGCGACCTGGAACTGCGGATCGCGGAGTGGGTCACCCCGATCAGCGAGGCCGGGGTCACGGTGGAGTACGTCGCCCAACGCGACCTTCACCCCTGCGATGGGCTGCTCGGGGTGGCTTCGGCCCGCGCCGGCGACGTGTTGGTACTCGGCGCCCGAGGCGCCGGCGGATTCTTGGGACTTCGGGTCGGTGGGGTTGCCATGAAGGTCCTGCATCGAGCATCGATGCCGGTCGTACTCGTCCCCCCGAGAGGCTGAAGGGCCCACTCCGGTGCCGCCAGGTCTCAGCGAACTCCTCGAACGCATCCGCCCGGCCGGCACTCCGGGCGCGCCGTCTGAGGGAGAACAGCAACGTGAGGAGTTCGACCGGGTCAACGAGATCGCCGAGCTGGCCGCCGTCCTCGAAGCCTTCGAGGAGGAGGCGGATGCCATGACGAGCGCCGCCACCGAGCAAGCGGCAGCGGTCCGCCGCGATGCCGATCGCCAGGCCCGGCAGATCAGGGCCGGCGTGCCCGATCGGATCGCCACGGTCCAAGCCGCGGCGACCCGAGCACACGACGAACGTGACCAGGCCATGCGGGATTCCGTTGGCGTCGAAACCACAGCGGAGGTGACCCGTCTGGAGACCCGGGCTGCGACGCTGATTCCCTCACTTCGAGACGCCGCCCTGCACACGATCTGGTCGACCGTGCCGGCCGTGCCTCGTTCGCAGGCTCAGCCGTGACCGCCGGATGGGTCGCCGCCTCCACCCGGGGACAGGCACTGGTTCGTCGCCTGGTCGGCCCGGATGGCGCCCGCCGGTTGGCCACTGCCGAGTCGTGGCCCGGCGCCCGAGCCCAACTCGCCACGACGTTCTACGGGTCCGAGCTCCCGGTTGACGCCGATCGGGCAACGGCCCGCACGATCGCGGCCATGGCGACGATCTGGCAGCTGCGGGTCCTGGCCGGCTGGCTTCCGGTCGGAGGAAGCGGTCTTGCCCGCCTCTTCGCTTCACCGATCGAGATCGCCAACATCGAATCCCGTCTGGCCGCCATGGCCGGCGCCGAGGTCACAACGCCGATTCCTCTCGGGTCGTTGGCCGTGGCCTGGCCACGGGTCGCTCGCACGACGTCGGCTGAGCAGGTCCGTACCGTGTTGGCCCATTCGCCATGGGGCGACCCGGGTGCCAGTGACCCGGTCACGATGTCGGTCTGGCTGCGGGTGGCCTGGGCCCGCCGTCACATCCGAAACGTCCCCCAGACCGCGGAATGGGCCAAGGGTGGGCTCGCAGTGCTGATGGCCCGAGAGCGCTTCGCCTTCCACCGGGAGGTGACCCCCGCGACCGGCCGCGAGATCGACCGATTGATCGGCAACCGATGGCGACGGGCGACGACGATCCCCGAATTGGTCGACCTGCTACCCAAGTCGGCGAACTGGGCACTGAGCGACATCGCCTCACCGGCTGATCTGTGGCGAGCGGAACTCGGTGTCACCCGGCGCGTCGCAGCCGACGCCACCTCGATGGCGGCGGCCAACCGATTCACCAGAACCACAGTGGCGGCCATGATGGCGCTGTTGCTCGTCGACCTGTGGCGGGTCACCGCCGCCATCGAGGTCGTGGGCCGTGGCCCCGAACCGACCGAGGTGCTCGATGCCGTGGCGTGACCAGCTCCTGCCCGAACGCATGCTCCGAGCCGCGATCGTCGCTCCTGAAGCCCGAGTGCGGCGAGTCCTGGTCGAGGTGGCAGACGCCGGCGTCTTCGAACCCGACCCGCCGGGGGACGGCGGCGACGGCCCCCTCACGGACCTGGCCAGGCAGGCCACCGCCAACAGCGACGCTCCCCCGCCGGAGCTGTCGGTCACCCCGGTCGACATCGCCGAGCTCGGCGGCCCGGATCAGCTCCCGCTCCTCGTCGGCGAAGCATCGTTGGAACAGCGGCTGGCTTCGGCGAGACGGGTTGGCCGCTGTTCTGTACTCCCCGGCTGGATCCCCAGCCCCGAGGTGGAGACGATCCGGCGCCGGGTCGCTCCCTTCGGTGGAGCGGTCGCCGAGATACCGGTCCGGCGAGGTGTGATCGCCCCCACCGCCCACATCGACAACGCCATGGGAGGTGCGCTCCGTCCGCTGGTGACGACCTACGCCACCGTGCCCTACCGAGATGTCGATCCGACCCTGTTCGCCGCCGGGGCCTACATGGTCATGTTCGGCATGATGTTCGGTGACGTCGCCCACGGCCTGGCCGTCGTCCTCCTGGCGTTCCTGGCTCGACGCTTCGGTGGCGATCGGATCCCCGCCGCCAAACGAGTGGCGCCGTTCCTGATCGGCGCCGGCATCGCCGCCACCGGATTCGGGTTCCTCTACGGTGAGGCGTTCGGACCAACCGGGTTGGTGCCCACCCTGTGGCTCCGACCTCTCGACAAGCCCGAAACCCTCCTCGTCGTTGGCCTGGTCGTCGGCGCCTGCCTCCTGGCGGTCACCTTCGTCCTGGCAACGGTGAACCGATGGCGCGAGGCCGGCCTCGGTGTCGCTCTCTACGACGCTTCCGGGATCGGCGGATCCCTGCTGTTCGCCGGGACCGTGGCGTTCGTTGGTGGCAACGTCGGGTCTATCTCCTGGCTGTCCCAGGGAGGTATCGCCGTGGCCGCAGTGGGAGCCGTGTTGACCTTCATCGGCCTGTTCGTCAAGGCCGGGCCGGGTCCGGCAGGGTTCGCCCAAGCCGTCGTGGAGATGTTCGACACCGTGCTGCGGATGGGTTCCAACCTCGTGTCCTTCACCCGTCTCGCCGCCTTCGGGTTGACCCACGCCGTCCTCAGCGAGGTGACCTGGGACGGGACCGTCAGCCTCTGGGATCGCAACAGCCCGTTGAGCTACGTCGCGGCGATCACCCTCTTCGTCGCCGGCAATGTCGCGGCGTTCACCCTGGGGGCGCTGGTCGGTGCCATCCAGGCCCTGCGCCTCGAGTACTACGAGATGTTCTCCCGCATCTTCACGACCCAGGGCCGACCGTTCGAGCCCTGGCACATACCAGCCACAACATCGGAGAAACCATGAATCCCTGGCTCCTCGGCCTGATCCTCGTCGCGGTGCCCGCTGTCGTCGTCGCCCTGGCCACTCGACGCCACCCCAGGGCGGTCCAACGATCACTGGCGGTGTCGCTGGCGGTGACTGCGGCCCTCGCCGTCGGCATACTCCTCGGAGCGGTCGCCGGCACCGGCGGTGATCGAGCCGCGGCGGCAACCCCCGACGATGAGGTCGCGGTCCCGGCGCAGACAACCGGCACTGCGGCCACCACCCAGCCGGTCGACACCGGAATGGCATTCCTCGGCGCCGGGATCGCCGTGGCCGCTTCGGCATTGGGGGCCGGTATCGCCATCGCCTATGCGGGCTCGGCCGCACTGGCTGCGGTCAGCGAACAACCCGAGCTGTTCGGCCGGGCCATGGTCGTGGTTGGCCTGGCCGAAGGCGTTGCCATCTACGGGCTCATCGTCGCGGTGTTGATCCTGGGCCACGTCCCATGAGCGCCGTCGTCGGCCTCGGGGAGACCCACGAGCTCGAAGGCTTCGCCCTCGTAGGCGTGACCGTCGTGGCCGCAGCCACCGCAACAGAGCTGATCGACGCGTGGACGAATCTCGATGGCGACGTCGGCCTGGTCATCCTCTCCCCCACCGCAGCCGGGGTGCTGGACCGACATCTGGACGAACGCCCGGACACGTTGACGGTGGTGATGCCGTGACCGTTGCCCTCCCGTCGCCCCGGAACACAGAGGCGGACACGCTCGGCCATGCGCTCGAACCGGTACGTCAGGCGCTCCTGGCCGACGCCAAGGCCGAGGCCGATCGGATCGTGTCGGCCGCGGTGGACGCTGCAGCTGAGCTCATCGCTCAGGCCCAGGCCGGAGCCGACGAAGCGGTCGACCAAGCCCGCCACAGGGCCGAACTGGCGGCTCAAGTCTACGCCGAGCAGCGACTGGCCCAGATCCGCAGCGACAGCCATCGGGCCGTGCTCGATACCCAGGCTCAGCTCGGGCAGCGGCTGCTCGACGAGGTCCACACCGCGGCCCGAGCGCTCCGTGGCGATCCTCGCTATCCGGCGCTGCTGGACCACCTCGAATCCCTGGCCAGAAGCCAACTCGGCGACGGAGCGGTCGTCGACCGCGACCCCGAACCCGGCGGAGGCATCGTCGCCAGAGCCGGGGCTCGCCGCGTCGACTACCGGCTGGTCGCCCTGGCCGACCGGGCAATCGACACGCTGGCCGACGAGGTGGCCGAACTGTGGGCTTGACCACCGATTCCGGCCGGGTCGTCCGGGTCAACGGGCCGGTCGTACACCTCAGCGGTCTCGACGACGTCACCCGGTTCGAATACGTGGAGGTCGGTCACCGCCGTCTCCCCGGTGAGGTACTCACCGTCGACCACGACCAGGCCGTCGCCGAGCTCTACGAGTACACCGGGGGTCTCACCATCGGCGAACCGGCCTGGGCCAGCGGCCATCCCCTGACGGTGGAGCTCGGCCCTGGGCTGCTGGGCGGCATCTATGACGGCCTGCTGCGGCCCCTGAGCAACGCAGAGGAGTTCCTCGAACCCCGGGGTTTGACCCGACCCCCGGCGGCCGAGCATCACTTCGAGCCGAGAGCCGAGGTCGGAGACGACCTCGAGCCCGGCGATCTGATCGGCATCGTACGGACCGCCGACCGACTCGATCATCTCGTCCTCGTCCCCCCCGACCTGGCGGGCACACTCGACCAGCTCGCCCCTGCCGGAAGCTATGACTCCGCCGCCACCGTGGCCACGGTCGCCGGAGCGGCGATCGCGCTCCGCAGCGAGTGGCCGGTCCGCCACGCCCGGCCCTACCGGCAGCGTCGCCACGACCGGGCCCCGTTCGTCACCGGCCAGCGGGTGCTCGACATCATCGAACCGATCGCCAAAGGCAGCAGCGCCACCGTCATCGGCGGCTTCGGCGAAGGCAAGACCATGCTGCTCGAACAGCTGGCCAAGTGGGGCGACGCCGACATCGTCATCTATGTCGGTTGCGGGGAACGAGGTAACGAGCTGGCCGACCTCATCGAGGAGCTCACCCAACTCGCCGACCCGATCACCGGTCGCTCCCTGGTCGAGCGAACCATCATCTTGGCCAACACCTCCAACATGCCGGTCATGGCCCGCGAGGCCAGCATCTTCACCGCCGTGACCCTGGCCGAATACTTCCGGGACATGGGCTACCACGCCGTCATCATCGCCGACTCGACCTCACGCTGGGCCGAAGCGCAGCGCGAACTGGCCAGTCGGACCGGCGCCATCCCCGCCGAGCAGGGCTACCCGGCCGATCTCCCGACATCGTTGGCCGCCTTCTATCAACGAGCGGGGCGAGTCACCACGATCGGAGAGCGGGATGGCACCGTCACCATCGTCACCTCGGTCTCTCCCCCCGGTGGCGACCTGACCGAGCCCGTCGCATCCCACACCCAACGCTTCGTCCAGGCGGTCTGGGTGCTCGACCGCGACCTGGCCTATGCCCGCCACTACCCCGCCGTCAACTGGAACACGTCGTTCTCACGCGACAGCCAAGCCATCGCTCGCTGGCACACCGCGAACGGTGACCCGGACTGGATCGCCCGCCGATCACGTCTCCAGTCGCTGCTGGCGGACGCGGCGCGGCTGCAAGGCATTGCGGACCTCGTCGGCCTCACCGCCCTGCCGACCGATGAGCGCCTCGTTCTGCTGAGCGCCCGCCTCATACGGGAAGCGTTGTTGCAACAAAGTGCCCTCAGCGCCAACGACGCCTCCTGCGGGCTGGCGAAACAGACCGCACTGGCCCAGGCCGTCCTCGACGTCCATGACACCGCAGCCTCCCTCGGCCAGGCCGGCACGCCGGCCAGCGTCATCGAGAACTTCGACTTCGGTCCGCTGCTGCGGGCCAAGGACACGACCGGCCCCGACGACGCAGCCGCCGTCGCCATCATCACCGCCGATCTGGTCGACACCTTGAAACGACTCTCACCATGACCACCGGTCCGACACCGCCCTCAGCGCTGCTGGCCCCCATCGAGATCACGGTCATCGACCGCATCGACGGGCCGCTGCTCTTCGTCACCGGCACCGACGGGGTCGGCTGGGACGAATACGTCGAGATCAACCTGGCCGACGGTGAAACCAGGCATGGTGTGGTGGTCGACGTCGACCACGACCTGGCCATCATCGAGGTGTTCGAAGGCACCGACGGCATCGGCGCCCGTCACAACGCCGTCGCCTTCAGCGGCGCCCCCCTCCATATACCGGTGAGCGAAAAATGGTTGGGCCGGCTGGTCAACGGACGAGGTGAACCCATCGATGGCGGCCCTCCGGTCGTCGGTTCGCAGCGCCGGCCGGTGTCGGGGGCCGCCATCAACCCGGCCCGCCGCGACGTACCCAGGGACCCGGTGCTCACCGGCATCTCCGCCATCGACGGCCTCGCCACCCTCGTGCGGGGCCAGAAGCTCCCCGTGTTCTCCATCGGTGGTCTCCCCCACCTCGAACTGGCCATCGAGATCGCGGCCCAAGCCACCGTGGACGATGCCGAGTTCCGGGTCGTTTTCGCCGGCATGGGCATCACGAACGCCGACGCCGACCTGGTGCGCGATGGTCTCGAAGGCCGCATCAGGGCCGGCCAAGCGGCCCTGTTTCTCAACACCGCCGATGACCCCACCATCGAACGGATCCTCACCCCCCGACTGGCGCTCACCGTCGCGGAGCACCTCGCCTTCGATCTCGGGCACCACGTGCTGGTCGTGCTCACCGACATGACCAGCTACTGCGATGCGGTCCGACAACTCTCCGCGGCGCGAGGCGAGGTCCCCAGTCGACGTGGCTACCCCGGCTACCTGTTCAGTGACCTGGCCGCCATCTACGAACGGTGCGGACGGCTCAAGAACCGGGCCGGATCGATAACCGAGCTGCCGGTCCTCACAATGCCGGCCGGCGACATCACCCACCCCGTCCCCGACCTGACCGGCTACATCACCGAGGGCCAGATCGTCCTCTCGGCCGAGCTCCAAGCCCGCAATATCTCGCCGCCCATCGACCCCCTCTCCTCCCTGTCACGGCTCATGCGTCGAGGGGCGGGCCCTGGTCGTACCCGAGACGACCACCTCGCCATCTCGGCCCAGGTCCTCGCCCTCCTGGCTCGGGCACGACAAGCCGAGGAGCTGGCCGAGCTCATCGGCCTCGACGCCCTGTCGATGACCGAGCAGCTCTACCTCCGGTTCGCCAACCGCCTCGAAACCGAGTTCATCAACCAGGACCCTCACCAGCCCCGAACCCTCGACGCGACCCTCGATCTAGCATGGGAGATCGCCGGCCTCCTCCCGGCACGCGAGCTCACGATGGTCACCACCGAACAGCTCCGCACCCACATGCCATCGGCAATCAACCGGCCAGACGGCCCCGACGCGGGCCGTTCGCCATGACAACCGGAGCCAACCCCCGGACCAGAGCCGGACGACTCCGACTCGTGGCCAGGCTCGAGCTGGCCCGCCACGGCGTCGACCTGCTCCACAGCAAGGAAGAAGCACTGCAACGAGAACGGACCCGCCTCGAGGGGCACGTCGCCCGCACCCGGAACCAATGGGAGCGGAGCTGCACCGATGCGGCCGCCTGGCTGCTGCGGGCCCGGGCCATGGGAGCAAGCGAGGAACTGGCGTCCATCGTCGCCTTCGGGTCCAACCCGGCGACCGTCACCGCCCACTGGCAAGCGTCGATGGGCATCACCTACCCGGGCGTCGTCGACTGCACCCCGGGCACCGAACCGACCGTCACCACAACGGCTGCGCTCCGACCAACCATCGACGCCTACCGCACGGCGCTCACCGCCGCCGCCGACCACGCCTCGACCACGGCCGCCCTGCACCGGCTCGATGCCGAGCTCGACAACACCCGTCGGCGGCGGCGAGCCATCGAACGACGCCTCCTACCCGGCCTCGAGGAAGCGCTGGGCGATCTGGACCTCCACCTCGACGAACAAGACCGCGACGAAGCCCTCCGAGTCCACATCGCCACCGAGCAACACGAGACGAGCCGGCACAGATGATCCGTGTCCTGGTCGCCATCGACGATTCACCGCCGGCCCTGGCCGCAGCCGCACTGGCCATCGACTACGCCAAGACCCAACCAGCACAGCTGCACTTCGTGACCGTCGCCGAACCGGGCACCGACGCCTCGGCAATCCTGGGCCACGCCACCGCCCTGGCCGGTCACGCTGGCGTGACGGCAACGGTGGCCGCCACCGATGGAGGCCAGCCGTTCGAGGCCCTCCTGGCCGAAGCCCACAGCTGGGGTGCCGACATCATCGTCATGGGCCGATCCGACATCCGCCGACCGGGCCAGCCCTACGTCGGCAGCCAAACCGAGCACCTCCTCGAGTTCACCGACATCCCCGTCCTCGTGGTACCCGAACCACAGCCGACACGCCGCCGCCGCTCGAAGCCACCACCGGCTGGATACAACGCGATGAGACGACGATGACTCGACCGACCGTGCCTTGTCGGCACGGACCTGGCCTACGACCAGGACGTTGCGGTGGCCGACCTTCCGGCCGGAGTCGATGACGCCGGAGCCGCCAGCGCCCTCTGAGTTGCCCCCTTCACCACGCCGACCGACGTGGAGGTTCGGGGCGAGGGACCCTTCCGGTGTGTCGCAGCTGCGGCCAGGCTGTCTGCAGGTGGTCGTGCAGTCCGACATGGCAGCGACCCGGGCCACCGCTTTCTCAGGAGGCGCCGGATGCGAATGCACGACCAGGAAGCCTCGGAGCAGGCACGGCCGGCGCACGTCGCCAGCTGGATGCCATGGATCGCTCTGGTTGGAGCCGTTGCTGCGGGCGCCCTCGGCTTCTGGCTGGGGACCTTGGTTGCCTCTGACGGAGCCGGTGACGAAACGGAATCGACCGAGGCGCCGGGATTCGTCGACCAGTGGGGCGCGGCGTTCGTGGCCGGTGATCCCGACGCCCTCGCCGGTTTGTATGCGGACGGTGCGGCGTTCAGCTGTCGGGCGTTCGACTTCACGATCAACAGCGAGGAGATCGCAGACGTCTTCATGGGCGATGGAACCGATTTCACCGAATTCAAGCCAACAGCAGTGCTCGTCGGCGACGAGATCATCACCGTCGAATACATTGTCAGCGCCACCAGCCCATCGGGCGAGGGCAACTCCACGCCACTGATCGCAGTGTTCGACGTCGAGGAGAACGGACTGATCGCCCGGTCGACGATCGACTACGACCGGCGAGAGATGTTCCCGGACCAGTTCCCGCAGGCGTCGGAACAGAGCCTGACTGCGCTGGGATGCGGTGGGGGTGCCTGACCATCGGGGGGCCGGCGTCACGAATCGGAGCGGATGCTCGATGTGCTGCCGAAACCGGTCGGACCCCAGGGGCCCGACCGGTTGAAGGCTGGTGTTGGCGCGGGCCTGATCGACGTCATCGGGCCAACGCAGGAACGCGTGATCGTCAGGGAGAACCTGACTCCTACATCATGCCGCCCATGCCACCCATGCCACCCATGTCCGGCATGCCGCCATCGGCGCCGGCCTCGGGCTTGTCCGAGATGATCACCTCGGTGGTCAGCACCAACGCCGCAATGGACGCTGCATTCTGCAGAGCCGCACGGGTGACCTTGGCCGGGTCTGTGATACCCGCTGTCATGAGGTCTTCGATGACCCCGGTTTCGGCGTTGAGGCCGACGTTGCCCTTGGCCTCCTCGACCTTGGCCACCATCACCGAGGCTTCCAGCCCGGCGTTCGCAGCGATCAGCCGAGCCGGCGCCTGGAGCGCCCGATAGACCGACTCGGCCCCGGTACGCTCATCACCTTCCAGCTTCTTGGCCACCCTGGCCACCGCGGGGCGGGCCCGCAACAGGACCAGGCCACCACCGGCGACCACGCCTTCCTCGAGCGCGGCTCGGGTGGCCGACAGCGCATCCTCGATGCGGTGCTTCTTCTCCTTGAGCTCGACCTCGGTGGCTGCTCCGACCTTGACGACCGCAACACCGCCTGCCAGTTTTGCCAGCCGCTCCTGGAGTTTCTCGCGGTCCCAGTCGGAGTCGGTGTTGTCGATTTCGGCCTTGATCTGGGCGACCCGACCGGCGACATCGTCCTTCTCGCCACCACCTTCGATGATGGTGGTGTCGTCCTTGGTGATCAGCACCTTGCGGGCCGTGCCGAGCATGTCGAGTGTGACCCCGTCGAGCTTGAGACCGATCTCTTCCGAGATCACCTGGCCACCGGTGAGAATGGCCAGATCCTGCAGCATCGCTTTGCGCCGCTCACCAAAGCCCGGGGCCTTCACCGCCGCCGAGGCGAAGGTGCCTCGGATCTTGTTGACCACCATCGTGGCCAACGCTTCGCCTTCGATGTCCTCGGCGATGACCAGCAGAGGCTTCCCCGACTGCATGACCTTTTCGAGAACGGGAAGGAGATCCTGGACCGAGCTGATCTTGCCCTGACTGAACAAGATGTACGGATCGTCGAGCGACGTTTCCTGCCGATCCGGTTCGGTGACGAAGTACGGGGAGATGTATCCCTTGTCGAACTGCATGCCTTCGGTGAATTCGAGTTCGAGGCCGAAGGTGTTCGACTCCTCGATCGTGACCACACCGTCCTTGCCGACCTTGTCGATGGCGTCGGCCAGGACCTTGCCCACCGACTCATCAGCAGCCGAGATTGAAGCGACCTGAGCGATCTCGGTCTTGTCCTCGATCTCCTTGGAAGACTTGGCGATGAACTTGACGGCCGCTTCGACCGCAGCTTCGATGCCTCGCTTGAGGCTGAGCGGGTTGGCCCCCGCGGCAACGTTGCGCAGGCCTTCCTTGATCAGAGCCTGCGCCAGGACCGTGGCGGTGGTGGTGCCGTCGCCGGCGACATCGTTGGTTTTGGTCGCAACTTCCTTGATCAGCTGCGCCCCCATGTTCTCGAACGGATCGGACAGCTCTATCTCGCGAGCGATCGACACCCCGTCGTTGGTGATGGTCGGCGCACCGAACCTCTTGTCCAATACGACGTTTCGGCCTTTCGGACCGAGCGTGACCTTCACCGTGTCAGCCAGTTGATTCACCCCGGACTCGAGAGCCCGCCGTGCTTGTTCGTCGAACTTCAGTTCTTTTGCCATGTTGTTTCAGCTCACTTCACGATTGCGAGAATGTCGCGTGCGGGCAGGATGAGGAGATCGTCGCCGTCGACGGTGATCTCGGTGCCTCCGTACTTGGAGAAGACGACAACGTCGCCCTGCTTGACATCCATCGGAATGAGCGAGCCGGTGTCGTTTCGGCGACCGGCGCCCACCGCGAGGACATCGCCGCGCTGCGGCTTCTCCTTCGCCGTGTCAGGGATGACGAGACCGCTGGCCGTTTCGGCCTCGGCGTCGTGGGCTTTGAGGACGATGCGGTCCTCCAGCGGTTGCAGGTTCATGATCGTACGCCTCCAGGGCGTTAGCACTCTCGACACGAGAGTGCTAACGCAACCCTACGAGGGCCGTTGGGCCGTGCATCGTCGCCAACGCGAAAACAACCAGATTGTCTTCGACGATGCCCTCGAGGCCCGGGTCCGGGTCATCGAGACCATCCTGACCGACAAGGGGCTGATCGCGTCGGGGACGGTGCAACAGATGGCCGACGCCTGGTCCCGGCCGCCAACACCACCCCCGACGGCCAACCCATCGAACTGGCCAACGATGCCGAGCACCGGCGTCAGCGGCTCTCAGCGGGTCGGGTCATGCGACGAGCAGGCGTTTGCGCTTCGCAGCGGATTTCGGGGTGGTCGTGGTCGGGGTCCGAGCGCAGACCCGGACCGCCGGTGAAGCTCTTGGTGACGAATGGCGACGTCATCGATCTGAGTACGGCTGAGTAGCCGGGTTCGAAGGTGAGCTCGTCGCCGGGCTTCATCCGGGCCTGGGTCTCGACCAGGAGGTGGTCGCTGCTCGCCGCCAGGATCTTGACTCCGTTCGGCTCGAGCAGGTCTCCGGCGTCTGTGTCTTGGCGTCCGACGGCGAGGATGGTCTGCCAGATGGTGCCTCGATCGAGGATCTCGGGGGTTTCACCGAAGGAGTTCTGAAAGGATCGACCCGATGGCTTCGTCGGCTTTCGATTCGACTCGATCACTTCTGCGACGAGTTTGACGGCGTCGGTGTGAAGCCCGTCGATCGGTCGGCGGTGGAGGGGCTCCCGTCCCAGGAGGACCGCTTCGCCGATGCGGAGGTTGTTGATACGGCCTTTCCCGGATGGGCCGAACGCCCATTCCAGGTTTGCGGAGTTCCCGCCGGAGACCACTTCGATCTCGATGCCGAGCATGGCTTCGAGGGATTCGACCAGTTCCGAGAGTTCGCCCATGTTCTCTGCGCTCGGTTCGATGCCGTTCCGGCAGGCCAGGTTTGCACCAATGCCACGCAAGCGCAGGGTTGGGAGACGCAGGACGTGGCGGGCCATCTCGTTCAGTTCTGAAGGCATCACGCCTTCGCGAAGGTCGCCGAGTTCCACCATGAGCATGACATCGTGTACTCGTCCGGTGACGCGGGCGGCGGCGGCCAGTGAGGTGAGAACGTCGGTCTCGGTGTTGACGCTCATCGCTCCTGACCGCACGACGCGCTCGACCTGACTGGGCATGGGTGACCGGAGCAACAGCTTGGGATCGTCGATACCGGCGTCGCGCATTCGTTCGATGTTCTCGATTCGAGAATCGCCAAGATCGCCGACGCCGGAGACACACAACACACGCGCCAGGTCTGGGGCGCCGAGCATGGCCTTGGTGACGCCGGTGATCGAGATATTGCGACGTGCAGTCCGGTCGACGAGCCGGCAGGCGTTGTGGCCGATCTTGTCGAGGTCGACCTCGATGCGCAGGCCGCTCACCTGGCGGCGATCGATGACTTCTTCTCGAGGTCTGGGAACGCGGTGAACACCATGTCGAGCAACCGCTCGGCCGGCCGCGTGAGGGGATCGGTGGCAGGGATACCGAGGTTGAGCTCGTACAGGCTGATAGCGGCGGAGATCTCGCTGTCCGTCATGTCCTCGTGGTTGATCGTGACGCCTATCACCTTGGTATCGGCGAACGTCTCGATCAGGTTGATCTCGCTCTCGGGCGTCGGCATGGCGAACATCGGGAAGTCGCTGATCGTTCGACGAGCGGGAGCGTGCTGGAGGATGACGGCAGCAGGCAGGCTGCCACGCAGAACTGCGGTTGAGCTCAGATAGGTCGGGTGGCTGAGCGCGCCCTGGCCTTCGACGATGATCACATCCGGATTCTCCGTTTCGAACGCTTCGACCACTGCGGCCTCCAGCTCACCGGTGACGAACTGAGCCGGGACGGCATCAAGTGCCACCCCGTGGCGGGCACCCTGGATCAAGCTCGTCTGACCAGTGCCGACGAGAACGGCGTTCACGCCGTGGGCGTTCAGGACTCTCGTCAGAATGGTCGCAGTCGTACGCTTGCCGATGGCGCCGTCGGTTCCGAGGACGGCGATCCGGGGGCAGGACACGTCGAGAATGCCGCCATTGAACATCCGCAGGTCGACTTTGGCTCGTGGCCGACGGACATCGGTGATGACGACCGAGTTGATGACCGCTGCGGCGGCGAACTCGGGGTCATCGTTCAAGAACTCGTGCAAACCGTTCACCAGACTCAGACCGCGACTCATTGCGTCAAGGAGAACGGACCGTTCCGCCGTAGAAAGCAGCCCACTCGTCGGCGCAACTCCGACGATGAACAACTCAGGTTTGGCCCCAGCTTCGGTCAGTGCGCCATCGAGGTCACCGCAGACGGGGATACCGTTCGGTTCGCCGTCGAGGACCATTCCGGCATCGTGCCCCGCCAGGCGGCTGTCGATGACCGAAACGATCTCGTACTTTTCGCTGTGGCGAACCAGACCATTGGCGGTTTTGCCGTCGATGGCGCCGAAGTTGGCTTCACAGTACACGATTGCCCTCGGTCGTTGGATTTCCGATGGCGCGTCGGACTGCACAGCGTGCGGGGAATCTGACATGTCTTCTCCTCAGGTCGTACTCAGAGGAGGCGACAGGATGGTCTTTCGGCCGGAACAGGAGGCCCGAATGTCAACAAGAAGTCCCCACCAAGAAGTGGTGCTGCCCCTCACCCTAGTCGTTGGTGACCGGGAACGCGGCGGCACCATGGAGCGATTGCGGGCCTCCGCGGCCAGAGGGCCGGGGGGCACTGGAACGCGAATCGGCCAGATCAGTCATTGTGAGGTTTGCCGCCGACGGACTCGGCTTCACCCATCACCCGCAAGATGTTGCCGGTGGCGACTTTGTCGAGATCGGCAGCCGACCACCCGCGGGCGCTCAACGCTTCGAACAGCCGCGGATATCCCGACACGTCGTCGAGACCTTCTGCCATGAGCCGGGCGCCGTCGAAGTCGCCTCCGACGCCCACATGATCGACGCCGGCGACCTCTCGCACATGCTCGAAATGGCGAACCACATCATCGATCGTCGCCACCGGGACGGACCCGGACGCCGCTCGCTCGGTGATGATCGCCCCCATGTCGGTGGCGCTCCTCGGATCGCCACCCCGATCGCCGAGCATCTCACCAGTCTCCTCGACCCAGGCCGCAACCGCCGGCGAAACGAAATTGGCGACGAAGGTGACCATGCACAGCCCACCATTGCCTGCCAGGGCGGCCAAGACTTCGTCCGGCACGTTTCGGGCTACGTCGCAGACCGCGCGGGCTGACGAGTGGCTGAAGATGACCGGTGCCCCGCTCACGTCCATGGCCTGGCGCATCACGTCGTCGGATACATGGGAGAGGTCGACCAGCATGCCGAGGCGGTTCATCTCTTTGACCACGTCTTCTCCGAACGGGCTCAGACCTCCCAGCCGCGGTGTATCGGTAGCCGAGTCGGCCCAGTCGACGTTGTCGTTGTGGGTCAGGGTCATGTACCGAACGCCCAGGTCGAACATCATTCGAAGAACGGCGAGGGAGTTGTCGATCGAGTGGCCGCCCTCCATACCGAGGAGCGAGGCGATGCGCCCACTGTCTCGGGCACGCAGGATTTCGTTGCTGCTACGGGCGAAGCAGAACGTGCCTCGATGGCGGTTCACCATACGTCGAACGAAATCGATCTGTTCAAGCGTCGCCGTTACCGCATCACCTCCGGCCAAGGTCGGTGACACGTAGACCGACCAGAACTGACCGGTCACGCCTCCGGCACGAAGGCGAGGTATGTCGGTGTGCAGCGTCGGTACCGGTCCGGCAATATCGATTTCGTCGAGGTCGTACCAGCAGAGCTTGCGCATGGCCCAGGCCAGGTCGTTGTGTCCATCGATCACCCGCCCGACACTACGCCCTTCGCCCATCGATGTAGTGACCGCCCCAGGTTCCCGCCACCCGAACCCCGGCGTACTCCCGACACCACCCGACCACGAACCCGGCGAGCCGGTAGCCCACCCAGCGATTTGATTCCTCCGGTTGCACCGGGCCCGCGCCGGAGCTTCATGCGGTCACGCCCTACGGCGCCCAAAGTATCGTCGCCCGAGAACGAGTAGTGGGCGGAGGCGAACACGAGCTCGGTCGTAGACCTTTGCCCCGCCTCCGCCCAATCGGTAGTCGCGTTCGAGTCATCGTCCGTCTCACCACCGCTCGCTTTCCTCGTGAAGCCATCATCTCCGATCGTCACGACGAGCAGCAGAGGCTTGGCCAAGCATGTCGCGGGTCTTCTCTCACCGAGGACCTTGTCCACCAGCTCAGGAAGCCGGTCGGCACCTCGTTCTTCGACAATCGGAGCCTCGAGGCGTGACGGTCAGACGGTGAGGCCGAGCGGGCCCGGGACCCGAGCAGGTGACCATCGGCTCCATTCGATGGCGACCGCTTGAGCGACTGTACTTCCGTGGGCGCCTCGGGAGCCCGGCCGAGCGCAGACCCGGTGGCGCAGACCCGGTGGCGCAGACCCGACAGCAGAGGAAGCGATGAGCGATGTGACGCCAGTTGGCCCGGACGGCGGCCATCGGTACGCGGGCGAGACGACCGAGCAGCCAGAGACGGCCGTGACCTCGTGGCCAGAATCACACTCGTCGGACTCGATGGGCACGGCCTCCTACGTGCTGGCCGGCTCATCGGGGGCCGATGCGTTCCACTCGACGTGCCACGGCGCGGGGCGAACCATGAGTCGGACCGCGGCACGAGCGACCTCATAGGCAACCGGTACACCGCCCCTGGGAAGGCCGACCACGACGACGTCCTGGCCTCGCAGGTGCTTCAAGCGACCGGCCAGCCGGCTACCTGCATCGGTTCGATCAGAGAACACCATCCACTCCAGCCAGGCGACACGCCCCGATGTTGTCGATTCAAGCCTCGGCCTGTCCATCACGGGAGGGCCAAAGGTCACCGGCGAGTGGGAGACTCCCGCGCAGCCACGGCGACTGCGGCCAACACAACGGTATCGAGAGCACGAACACCCACCGCCAGCCGGCAACGTCATTGTGACGTCCCGATCCGGACTTGGCCGCTGGCCGCCGGCGCTCGGACCGAGCAGTTTCTCCTTCTCTGATCGACCGCTCTGCACTCGGCTGGGGGCTGCTTGTGGGTGGTGCCGAACAATCGACCGAGGGAGAAGACGAAGTGGGTCGGCTCCGTTGCCGGCGTCGGTTGGGAAGCAACGAGCCACGGGGGAGCTCCCGCACCCGGAAGTCTGCGAAGGGCTCGCCGTTACCGGGAAACGCCGCTGCCGGTGTTGGGCGGGGCTTGGAGCGCCGGACCCCACGTGGTGGAATGGCCCCATGGACGTTGGCGATCTCCTCATCGAGCTCTACGGGCGGATCGGCCCATTGGTCCAACGGGCCGTTGATGGCCTCACCGCAGACCAGCTACGGCAGTCACCGGCCGAGGGAGCCAATACGATCGGATGGCTGGTCTGGCACCTCACGAGGGTCCACGACCACCACGTGGCTGAGATCCTCGACGTCGATCAGTTGTGGGTCGCCGACGGTTGGGCCGGCCGCTTCGGACTCGACGCCGATCCGTCCGACATCGGCTACGGCCACACTGCCGCTCAGGTGGCCGGTGTGCGGCCGGAGAGTCCTCAACTCCTGCTCGACTACTTCGAGGCGGTCGACAACCGGACCCGATCGATGCTGGAGCGGTTGTCGGGGTCGGATCTCGACCGGATCGTCGATCGCCGTTGGGATCCGCCGGTCAGTCTCGGAGTCCGGCTCGTCAGTATCGCAGACGACTGCCTCCAGCACGTCGGCCAGGCCTGCTACCTCCGCGGCCTGTTCGGCTGGTAGCGGGGCCACCGCGATCAACCCTTGCAGGCCGGCGCTCCGGTCCGAGCTCGATCACCTTGGGGTTCCGCCAGCGCTGCGATCCGACGATGGGCTCAGGGTCAGGGACCTCCGCCTGGGAAAGGGAAGCGGTCAACGAGCGAGCACTATCCGACTCAGTAACGACAACGGCAATGCCGGAAACAGCGTAGAGCCGGACCACGATCTGCGCAGGCCGCTGCCTCCGGCCCCGGCATCTGCTCCGCGATCCAATCGAGATCGAACGCACCGGGCTTCTGGCGGGAAGGGAACTCGCTGAAACAACTGGAGTTGCTCGGCGGCAAGCGCCTGCATCAGGTAGATGAACGAAGATGTGTTCGATCAGCCACTCCCAGGAGCTGTTCGAGTTCTCGTCGGCCCGCTCGAACGGGTCGCGGCGGAGGTTGAGGGCCACCATGTCCGGCGGCCAGGCAGCGGCCACGATGGCCTGCTTGTAGGCTCCCGACCATGAAGATCGGGTTGTTCCTTGGGGCCTTCTATCCAACCGTCACACCGGCGTTCCTAGCGAAGGCGGCCGTGGCCGCCGAGCAACGGGGCTTCCGCTCCCTGTGGGTGGGCGAACACGTCGTGCTGTTCGACCAGTACGCAAAGACGTACCCCTACGCCGAATCTGGCGAGTTCCCCGTGAGCGGCGAAGCGGGTATGGCCGAGCCGTTCACCACCCTCGCCTGGCTCGCCGGGATGACCTCGACGATCCGGCTCGGCACCGGGGTGATCCTCGTGCCCCAGCGGAATCCGCTCTACACCGCCAAGGAGGTGGCCAACGTCGACTGGCTATCCGGCGGACGGTTCGACTTCGGGATCGGTGTGGGCTGGCAGCGAGAGGAGTTCGAGGCGCTGCAGGTGCCCTGGGAACGCCGCGGCGCCCGTTGCGACGAGTACATCGAGCTCATGCGGCGTATCTGGATTGACTCGGAGTCGGCCCACAGCGGGGAGTTCTGGCAGCTCGAGCCCAGCCGTGCGTTCCCGAAACCGGTGCAGACCCCACATCCACCCATTCACGTCGGCGGGGAGAGCGACGTCGCCATTGGCCGTGTCGTGCGGCTCGGGGCGGACTGGCTGCCATTCAACGTGAGCCCAGAAATGCTGGTGGAGCGCCGGGCGAAGCTTGCTGCTGCGCTCGACGCCGCGGGCGCGGACTCGGGTTCGACTCGAGGCATCGACGACGTGCACATCACCGCCAGCCCCAACCGCGACTTCGCCCGACCGGAGGCCGCTGACGCGTTCGCCGAGGCCGGGGCCGATCAGCTCCTGGTCCACCTCCGACGTAACATCACGGTCGACGCGCTGGAGGGTGCACTCGACGAATTGGCCAACGCATACGGACTTGCCTGAGCGCCAACTACACCATCGGGTCGCCCGAGTCTCGCCGAGGCCAAGCTCGGCGCAGCGCGGGCATACACGTCTGACACCGTCGCCGCGCTGTGGGACCTGCTCGAAGTCGGCGAGCGCGTGCCATACAACGGCTCCGTGCGGTGCATCGCACCCGCCGGGTTCCAAGTGTCCTCGTCGGCGACGATGACGTCGTGCACCTCGTAGTCGTTTGCTGCCCGTGCCCCACAGTCCGGTGGTGTGCCAGGTGTCGATGATTGTCACCTGGTCCGGGCGCAGGAGGGCCGAGCGGATCTCGGGACGTCCCCGTTCGTCGCTCGTCGAAGCGCCGTCGGCCCCGTCGTCGATGACCAGGCAGCTGGCGATCAGCGCCGTTGCATGCCCGCTACCGCAACCGAAGCGGAACCGGCCGTTGACGCGGTAGCCGCCGTCGACGCGAACGGCACGTCCGGTCGGGGCGGGCCGGCCGCCGAGGCAGGCATCAGCGGGCCGAAACCAGCGCCTGGCTCGGAACCAGGCATCAGGCTGATCGACATGAAGGGGGATCCGAAGAGACCCACCCCAGGCGTGACGTGTGGAGTCGAAGCACACACCGGGTCGGCACGTCGGACTTCATCGCCGCCAGAGCCTCGGCTCACCGGCCAAGCGCTCGTTTCCCTGCCCCGATGTTCGAGACGCCCGGGCGCGGCCCGTGCGAAGCTTGGGCGATGAGCACCATACACCGAGCGGCCGGTTGCCCGTTTCGACACCGAAGCGAGTGGGACCCGCCATGGGCGTGACCGCAGGACTGCGCGACCGCGCGTCGATGGCGCTGGCCCGGGCCACATGGCGAACGAGCCGGCCGCTCGCGATCCTGTGGTGGGGCCTGGTCGTGCTGCGAGCGGCGCTTCCGGCCGTATTGACCCTTGCGATGGGTGCGCTGATCGGCGCCGTGCAGGCCGACAACTCGATCACCTGGTCGCTCGCCGTGGTGGGGGGCTCGTTCGCAATGATCAGCGTGACGTCACCGCTCCACACCCAGGTCGGCGCCGTGCTCGGCGATCGCACATCGGGCCACCTACAGGCCCAGCTCACGTCGGCGGTGTCCGACCCGCCCGGCATCGCGCACCTCGAGCGCCCCGGGCTGGCCGACGAACTGGTGGCCGCCCGTGACTTCGACCTGGGCCAGATCGGTCCGCCGATCTCGGTATCGATGGGTTTCGTCGGCGCAGGACTGGTCGAGCTGCTGAGCGGGGCGGCCCAGGCGGTCGCTCTGGCCACCGTCGCCTGGTGGGGTGCGTTGGTGCTGTCGGCAGCCTGGCTCAGCACCCACTACCTCCTCCGCGAGAGCTCCTTCTGGGCCCGCCGGGGCGACCCCGAGGTGCAGGCAGAGCAGCGGCACGCCGACTACTCGTACCGACTGGCGGTCGAAGCGGTGCCGGCGAAGGAACTCCGGGTGTTCGGGCTGAGTGAGTGGGTCGTCGATCGTTTCGCCCTCCGTCGTACTCGGCTCCTCGACATGCAGTGGGAGGCCATGAAGCTGCGCCAGCGATCACTGTCGACCGTCTTCGTCGTTCTCGGCGTCGCCCATGCCGTCGTGCTCGTGCCGCTGATCGGTGGCGCCGTCAAAGGTGACGTCCCGATGAGCGATCTCGTGATCGCAGCTCAAGCGCTGATCGGGATGGCGGCGCTGGCGGTCGGCAACTTCACGTGGGCGCTCGACGCTGCCGCCGCGCCGGTCAAGGCGGTGGAAGGCCTCGCAGGTCGCATGGCCCTGGAGGGAGCGCTCGCCCAGCCAACCGATCCGCCCGGGCCGCTGTCGATCGCAGACCTTCCTCGGGTCGCCATCACCTTCCGCGACGTCGGGTTCACCTATCCATCGGGAGGAGCTCCCGTCTACCAGCACCTCGATCTCACCATCCCCGCCGGTCGCTCGCTCGCCATCGTCGGGCGAAACGGTGTTGGCAAGACCACCCTGGTCAAGTTGCTCTGTCGGCTCTACGACCCGACATCGGGCTCGATCGAGGTCGACGGAATCGACCTGCGCAACGTCGACATCGACGACTGGCGTCGGCGGCTCGCCGTGGTGTTCCAGGACTTCGTGCGTTTCGAGCTGGCGCTTCGCGACAACCTCGTCCCGTCGGCCATCGCTGCGCACGCAACCGGTCCGTCCGACACCGATCTGGCCGAAGTCCTGGCCACTGCCGGCGCGAGCGGCCTCGCGCACCTCGATCAGCCGCTGTCCAAGGCGTACCCCGGAGGGACGGACCTGTCCGGCGGACAGTGGCAGCGCGTCGCACTGGCCAGGGCGTTGGCGGGTGTGCGGGCGGGTGCCGGTATCGTTGTGCTCGACGAGCCCACCGCCCAGCTCGATGTCCGAGGCGAGGCCGAGATCTTCGAGCGGCTCATCCGTGCGACCCGTGGCTGTACGACGTTGTTGATCTCGCACCGCTTCTCGACCGTGCGCCACGCCGACCGGATCGTGGTCGTCGACGAGGGCGTGGTCGTCGAGGAAGGCAGCCACGATGAGCTGATGGCCCTGAACGGTCACTACCGCACCATGTTCGACCTGCAGGCTGCACGCTTCGCCGAGGGCCTGCCCGCCGATCCCGACGACGAGGTCGACGCATGACAGCCGATCCCCATGCTGCGACGGGCAAAACCCCTGACGGTCTCGCCGCGAATCGACCGATTCCTGACGAGCTGGGCGAGTTGCCCGGCGGCGGGGCGGCCATCGTCAACATCGTTCGGTTGGCATACCACTACCAGCCGAGACTCCTGTGGGTCAGTCTCGGCATCACCGTGGTCGGCGCCCTGCCCGACGCACTGGTCGCGCTGTGGCTCGGGCTGTTGGCCAAAGCCCTGAGCGATGGAGGCGATCCCGACCGGACGCTCCTGATCGTCGCCGGCGCCGGCCTGGCCTTTTCGGCGGTGGGCGGCTGGGTGCTGCACGCCGGCGGCGACCGACTCAATCTGCGCTTTCGGCAACGCCTGGCCGTGTCGCTCGAGACCCACGTGGCCAGGCTGCAGGCCGACGCTGCGGGAATCGAACACCACGAACGCCCCGACGCCCTCGACCGACTGGCGATGCTGCGCGACCAGGTGTTTACGCTCGATCACATCTTCCTGTCGCTGTTCGGCAGCCTCGGCGTGTTGTTGCGGCTGCTCGTCGTGATGGCCGTGCTGGCGACGGTGCGACCGGAGATGCTGCTACTCGGGCTGGCGGCCATCCCGCCGGTCATCGCGGCTGCCCGGCGGGGACGCATGGAGTCGTCGATGTGGGAGTCGATGGCCGGGCAGCGACGCCTGGCCCGCCATCTGTTCGTGCTCGGAACGGAGGCGCCGTCGGCCAAGGAACTGCGCGTCGCCAACGCTCGACGATCGGTGGCGGCGGCCCGCGACAAGGCGTGGCACGACTTCGTGGGGCCCGTCGAGCGAGTGCGATGGCGATCGGCCGCAGTACAGACCGCTGCGTGGTCGTGTTTCGCTGCGGCCTTCGTGATCGCCATCAACGTGGTCGTGCAGGGCGGGGGCCCCGACCGGGCCAGCGCGACGCTCATCGTGATCGCCGCCGGAGCACGCCTGACGGCCTACATCGGCGCTGCGGCGACCGAGATCGACACCTGGGGCTTCTTCGTGCAGGGGTCCCAGCGGCTGTTGTGGCTCGAGCGGTTCGTCGAGGCCAGGCAACGGCACGGCGGCGCCGCCGTGCCCGAACGACTCTCGTCCGGCATCCGCTTCGAAGACGTCTCATTCGCCTATCCGGGCACCGACCGACTCGTCCTCGAGCATGTCGACCTCGAACTGCCGGCCGGCACCGTGGTCGCCGTCATCGGCGAGAACGGCGCCGGGAAGTCCACCCTGGTCAAGCTGCTCGCCGGGCTGTACCGGCCGACCTCAGGGCGAATCACCGTGGACGGCGTCGACCTGGCCGACATGCCGAGCGATCAGTGGCGAACCCGCCTGGCCGGTGCGTTCCAGGACTTCGTCCGATTCGAGTTCGTCGCCCAACACAGCGTTGGCGTGGGCGATCTATCTCGCATCGACGACGAGCCTGCGGTGGTCGCGGCGGTCGGACGGGCCGGTGCCGACGACGTCGTCGGCCGGCTCGACCACGGCCTCGCGAGCCAACTCGGTCCGACCTGGCCCGACGGGGTCGATCTGTCCGGAGGGCAATGGCAGAAACTCGCACTGGCTCGCGGCTTGCTGCGGGACGACCCGCTCGTCGTCATGCTCGACGAGCCCACCTCGGCGCTCGACGCCGAGACCGAACACAACCTGTTCGAACGCTTCGCTGACCAGGCCCGCGAGGCCCGCAGCAACGGCCGGGTGACGGTGCTCGTGTCGCACCGGTTCTCGACGGTGCGCATCGCTGACCGCATCGTCGTCATGTCCGGAGCCATGGTCGAGGAGAGCGGCACCCACGACGAGCTGATGGCCCGAGGCGGCACGTACGCCGAGCTGTTCACGATCCAAGCGGCGGCCTATCGCTGATTTCGTGGAACCCTCGGTCGACCCGAACCCAACGATCGCGCTGCCGCTGAACCGCGCTTTCCTCATACATCGACGACAGCGTTGCCGGCGATGGTCTCAGCGCGGGGCGACGGCAATGACACCATTCGATTCAGCGGCCGCAGCAAGGCGTTCGTCGTAGCTGACCAACCCTTCGAGTTCAACGTCCGTGTCGAGCAGGACCGCCTTTGTTGCCTGGTCTTCGTGGGAGTCCGCCTTGATGGCACCAAGGAGCTCGTCGCCCCGGCCGATGGCTACCGCGAGTCGACCGACCCCGGGGGTGACCTGCTCCGACACCTCGAACGCCGGGGCATGCCAGCCCCGATGCTGGCCGTCGGCGACGGAGCCCTCGGGTTCTGGGCGGCGCTAGCGGGATGTGTGGCCCGAAACCCCTTAGCAGCGGGACTGGGTCCACAAGGTCGCCAACGTGTTGGGTGGTCGAGGTCGGGGGTTGCGAGATTGACGGCGCGCCTGGACGGGCACCATCTTCGTGGCGTGGAAACCGAACCGAACGCAGACCATCGGAAAGCTGCCGGGCTGAAATCATTCGATTCGCGTCACAGCGCGACGCCGGCCGAGCGCCTCGTGAACCAGGTCGCCCAGGTCGACTGATCGGTCACTGACGGCCGTCGGTACAATGAAACGGAGGTCGATGTCACCAGGAGGTTCCGTCATGTCCGCCCCGCCCCGACTGCCTGGCACCGTGGCCTGGGTCGACCTGTCGACCCCCGATCCGGACGCAGCCGCCAGGTTCTACACCGGCCTGCTCGGCTGGCAGATCGACGCCGAGGACACACCGATGGGCCGCTACGTCATCGGTCTGGTCGACGGTGAACCGGCTGCCGGCATGATGGCGCCGGCGCCCGAAGCGGCCGGTGCGCCGCCCGCCTGGAACGTGTACGTGTCGGTCGCCGACATCGACGCGACCTGGGCGCAGGCTCTCGACACGGGCGCGACGTCGTTGCAACCGCCCATGGAGGTCCCGGGCGGCGACCGGATCGCCGTGCTCGCTGATCCGGCGGGGGCCGTGGTAGGGCTGATGCAGCCGACACCGGAGGGCTCGATGATCGTGGATACCACCGGTGCGGTCGCGTGGATCGAGACCGACAGCCGTGACCGGGCGACGAGCCGGCGCTTCTACGAGCAGCTCTTCGACTGGACCGCCCGCGACGACGCCGATGCCGACTACACCGTCTTCGGCCACGGCGGCACCGACGTGGCCGGGCTCAAGGACATGCCGGCCGGCGTGCCCGACGAGGTCCCGTCGTACTGGCTCGTGTACTTCGCCGTCGACGACGTCGATGCGGCAGTCGTACGCACCCGGGAACTCGGAGGAACGGCGGCCACCGAGACGATGACTGCGGGCGGCATGCGCTTCGCCGTCTTGGAGGACCCGCTCGGCGCCGTGTTCGCCGTCCTCGAGCAGACCGCCTGACGGGAGCCGCTCACCCCGACTGTGACCTCTTCACCCGACGATGACGTGCAGGGTTCCTCTGCACGACCTCGACGAGCTCGAAACGCTCGCGTCCACCGCCAGCGATCTGGCGATGAGCAATGTCGAGCGCAGGGACGGCCGCTATCGGGCTATGCCGGTCTCCGCCATCGCTGGCACGGGTCACTGCAGGACCGTCACCGTGGCGATCAGACACGAGGAGCGGAGCGCTTGGGTCCACGTCTCGTCGCTGCTGGAGTTCCAAGAGCAGATCGAACCGACCCCAATCGGTGACAGCGCACCGGAACTCCGGTCGTAACGACCGAGCGTGCCCGAGGGACGTCACCGGCTCGGAGTTACCGAGCACTGCACTGGGGCCGAACCCGAACGGGCTGCCCGACGCCAACGACGTGATTACGGGTGCGTGTTATCGGGTGCCCTCGACCGACACGTCTGGGATGCCCCGGGCAGTACTGTCGATCTTGAACGGATTGGGATTCACGTCGGTGGGCGGTCGAGCCGTCTCGTAATCGTCCGAGGTTGCCGCAGCCGATCGTCGTGTGACGATCGCTACGTGTAACCCTGCTCGCGAACGACTGTGGGCTTGGATGAGCCGGCCGGGCAGGGCGTCAGCCACCGCCGACCGAAACCGGGCGTCGAGAGCAGTCCCGGTTGGCTGCCGTTCAGGGCCGACGTCGAACTTCCAGTGATGACGCCGACCGGGACACGAATCGGTCCCGCGCTGAACTCGAGCGTCGGGCTCCGACGCCAGCGACCCTGCCGAGGCCGACGGCAACGGCTACCGCCAGCACGGGCAGGCCGCGCCGATCGCCATGGGCATCTCACCGAAGCCAGATCGTGAGCGCAAGTAGGTATGGCGGGCATCTGCGCAGCGATCCACGCTTGTCAGGGCAAACGCGTGACCAGGAGCCCGGCAGGCCGACCCGGGTCGGTGCGACCACGACCATCCAGACGCCCTGTGCCAGTACCGGCCCGACCAGGCGCCGACGTCAGCCGCCTCGTGCTCGGTCTTGACCGCGCGGCTCCCGTCTGCGCTGTGGTCGGTCGGCGGGACGTTTGCCCCTGGTAGTCGGGCGTCGGTGGCGAGACGATGATCTCGTGGTGGTCTATCGGAAACCGGTGGCGACCGTACCGGTCGACCGGGTCGTCGACAAGCCGACCCCGGCCGAGGTCGCGCGATTGGTGCACCTGGACAACTTGAAGATCGTGTTGACGGCGGGCGTGATCGTTGCTCACGCTGCGATGACGTATGGGGCGGTCGGCACGTGGGTCTACGAGGAGCCGTCGTTGTCCGATGTCGCAGAAGGCGTGCTGGGCGCGTTGGTGGGCGTTGGTGTCATGTTCGGTCTCGGGCTGTTCTTCCTGATCGCGGGCCTGTTGACCACCGGGCCATTGATTCGTCGCGGTCCTCGCCGTTTCCTGGCGTCCCGCGTGTGGCGGCTGGGTGTGCCGCTGGTGATGTACGCGTTGGTCGTGTGGCCGGTGTTGCGGTGGCTGACGGATCGAGCCGAGGGCGATCGGCAGTCGCTGGTCGAGTTCTACCGGTTCGAGTTCACGGGGACGCGTTGGAAATCGTTGGGAACCGGGCCGCTGTGGTTCGTTGCGATCTTGCTGGTTGTGACCACCGGATGGACGTTGTGGCGATGGGCGAGTCCAGCGCCAGTGACCACCGGGGTGGGCCCGCTCTCGTTCCGACATCTGGCGGTCACGGCCGCGGTGATCGCTGCCGCGAATTTCTTCGTACGCATTTGGTTCCCGGTCGACTCCGGGCAGTTCCTTGACCTGCACGTGTGGCTGTGGCCGCAGTCGGGAGCACTGTTCGTGCTGGGTGCGATCAGCAGTGAGCGCGGGTGGCTGACCGAGCTCCCTGACGCGCTCCGTCGCACGTGCCACCGCGCTGCGGCCGCTGCGGTCGTCACCCTCGTCGTGCTGATCGTGTTGTCGAACGGACCAGAGCCTTTCAAGGGTGGCTGGTTCTGGGAGGCCGCCGGGTTCTCTGCGGTCGAGGGCGTGTTCTCGGTCAGTGTCGCGTTGATCGTGCTCGATCGCTTCCGACGCCGTCACGCCGACCAGGGCCGCCTCGCACGGCGCCTCGGACGCTCGGCGTACGGAGCGTTCGTGGCCCAAGGCCCCGTGCTCGTCTTGATCGCGCTGGCGCTACGCCCCCTCAACCTGCCGGGTGACATCAAGTTCCTGCTACTCGCACCCACTGCAGTGACCGGCTCGTTCGGTCTCGCCGCGACAGCCCTCGCCCTCAGCGTCAAGCAGCGACGGCCGACGAGGACGTAATCGGCGGTTTACCGCAACCCGTCGGGCAATCGCAGCGCGTGCGGGACACGCAATTCACCACTCGACGGTGCAACGCCGACGTGCACAGTAGAGGGCACTCGAGGGCGGCCTCGCCAGCACCGGAATCGATCTTGGAACCCGCTCGGTAATCGCGACCCGGAACACTCGACAACGCGCAGCAGTGCCGGCGAAGTGTGGGACCTTCGACCGGTGACTTGGTACTGCATGATCACGCCTGGGCGAGCGGCTGAGACCTGCGTTCTTTCGGCAAGTGAGCGGAGCGCTACGGCGAGCGGATGGCGCTCGATATCGCGATCACCGACCGTGACCGATGGTCGACATCGTCATACCGCTCGTCGTGCCGGATCCCGGCCTTGGCAAGCGGTGGCCTCGTCCCGTTGTTCTGAGCGACCAGGGGTGCGTTGACTCGACGCCTCCGTCGTGTCCTGCGGCCAGCGTTCCCGTTCAACGAACCCGAGTACTTGGGCACACCAGTCGGCGATCGCGCCGGCATCGGCGCAGTACTCGTACGGGATCACTCCTCGGACCCACGACTCGGTGGCCATGGTCCGATTCTCGCACGTCCAGCGACAGCGTTCCGATGGCCGTTGGATAATGGCGGGCGGCCAGGTTGATCGACACCAGCGGCGAGCGACCCTTGGACTTGGGCCAACGGGCCATGTCCTCGCACCAACGGGCCATGTCCTCGCACACCTGGTCGATGACCCACTCCCCCATGGGCACGATGAGTTCCGACTCCTCGGCCACGGGGATGAACGTGCCCGGACTCAGCAAACCGTGACCGGAGCGCTCCCACCGCAGCCGGGCCTCCGCCCCGATCATGTGGCCGGTCTTGATCTCGATCAGCGGTTGATAGTGGACCACCAGCTCGTCCTCGATGATGGCCTTGTGCAGGGCTTGTTCGGTGCGATGGCGCGCCACTACGTCGTGCTGGTGTTCGGCTTTGAACATGGCGTACTTGCCCCAGAGCGCCGTCGGTGACCAAAGCCTCTACCACCGCCGGCCGAGACCGGCTTGGGTGGAAGCGAAGGAGGTCGACGAACGACGTCGGCGACCACGATGCACACCACCGCCGAATCGCCGCCCGGGCTCGTTGACGCCTGCCGCCGAGCCTCATGGCACCTGACCATCCTGGCCACGCTAGTTGCGTCGCTGCTGCTGTTTGGGTGCGGGGGAGACGACACCGGGTCCGACAGTAGCGGGACCGCCACCCCGACGCCGACCGTGACCCAGAGCTCCGACACGAACCCTCCCCCGGCCAGCGATCCCGCCGCCAGCTCCCCGTCGGCCAACGGGACGCTGGCCCCCGACCCGGAGCGGGTTCTGTGCGACAACGGAGTCCACGCCTTCTCGGTGTCGATCCCAGCCGGCTGGGAGGCAGTCGAAGGCGATCCGGAACTCCGCTGCCGCCTGCTCGGACCCGGCCCGCTCACCGACGGCATCACCGAGGAACCACTCTTCACCGGCTACTCGATCTGGATTCGGGGCCGGGACGCCTCGGAGCAGGCAGAGCACCTGGCCGAGGCCCTCCGGACCGGGAGGTTCGGCGCCATCGGACCTCCGCCGCTCGTCGCCGAGACGGCGGCGACCGTCGCGGGGCTGCCGGCGACCCGTTTGGCCTTCGAGAGGGGATACGTCTTCTACGTTGTCGACGTCGTCGGACCCGTGATCCTCGGCGCCACCTCCGAGGGGAGTGAAGCTCTGGATGGCATGGTCGGCGGGATGGTCATCGGGACCCTCGAGCAGCCCACCCCGTCAGGTCCCTCGGCCGACTGCACCGGAGGTTGGGTCACGCCGGAGCGAGCGACCGATCTGCGAACCGAGCCACTCGACGCACTGCGGGCCCGCTACGGGGTCACCGGCCTGTTCGTCATCGACGAGATGCGGTACTTCGAGGGACCGCAGGATCCCGGAATCGTCGCCCCGAGGTACGACTATCTCCGGTTCTGGTACGTCAAGGCCTTCCAACAGGACGACCCCTCGTTCCGGGCTCGCTGGCTGCTGGTCGCTCCACCCGACCGGGAACCGGCGGTCGCCGCAACCGCTCCCTACGAGTCGACGGGCTTCGGTCCCGGCGACTGGATTGCGTTCTTCGGTGAAAGCGACGCACCCTTCGAGTACCCCGGCCTACCCGGTCAGTACTTCGGCATCGCCTACGATTTCGTGACCGGGATCATCATCGACAGCGGCGAGCCCGAGGGTGGACCGCCCGGACTCCCGGCGGAGAGTATCGGCTGCTTGCGGGGGACCTGAACGGCGTTGCCGGCTGTGAGCCGGGCGTGTCGGTGATTCCGGCGATCTCGATACGTCTTGTCGCCGCCCCGGATACGTCACTCGACGGATCCGCTCCGACGCCATCAGCTTTGGGGTGGTTGAAACAGGGACGACATGGTGGCGGCGAGCCAAGCCAGCGAGCGGCCCGCCGGCTCGAATGCCGGCGGGTCGCTCCACACGATCGTTGCCGCCCCGACCTCATGGGATTCGTCGGCCGAGATCGGGCGTGGAGGTCGTCGCCATGTGCCGGCCGGTAACCGGGAGCCTCACCGGCCCACCGGATCGACTAGTGGTCGTTCTTTGTACACCCAAGTGTTCGGACGCCACGAACCTGTCCTGCCTGCGAGGTGGGGCCAGGAGATCAGCATCTCGGTGATGAGCACCACCAGCGTGGACGCAACGGCGGAACCGGGAGACGATGCGAAGCTGACGGTCGTGTCGATCCTCTGCGGTACCACGGTGCTCGTCTCACCGGGCACCAGGGTGCAGTTGAGCGGAGGCGATGTGTTGGGCAGTCACCGCATCGATGTCGGACCGAGCGACGCCGGGCCAGAGCTGAGACTTCAGTTGATCCCGATACTGGGCAGCATCAACGCTCGCGCTGCGAAACCCTGATGAGGGTAGTGGTCCGATGCCGGGGTGGGCCTATGGCGTACTGCAGGACACTCCGGCAGTGAGGGCACCGATGGTCCAATCATCCGACGGGCTTTCCGAGGGTGGGTCGGAGTCGTCCCCGGGCGGGAACAGCCAGCCTCGCAACGGGCCGGTTCTGGTCAGTGGGCTCCCGGTGCCGTCGATGGCGAACGAGTACAGCTCGACGGCGTCGTCGGGGCGTTCCGAGACGGAGAGCCGGTCGCCGTAGATGGCTCTGGCTTCGGCCAGTGTCATGCCTGGTGAGGCCCCGTCGACGGTCCGGATCGACGTGGTCCGCCAGAGGCCGTAGCCGGCAAAGTAGGGCGGGGACACCGTCCCGCCGGGCGTGGAGAGATCGCCGTTCCAGTCGGTGAACACCGCCTCCAGATTCCCCGTCCACTGCAGCAGGCGAGCGGTGGCACCGGGGCAACCCGGCCACAGCGGCTCGCTGGCCGGATCGGTCGGGTCCTGCCACCCGGTGTCGACGTCGGGTGAGCCGAGCGCGCCAGTGAGCACTGCGATCGCCCCCTCGGCCTCGTCGCCGAACGAGACCAGGGTCAACCCGTTGTTGGCCGCCATCAGTTCCCCGACCACGGTGCTCGGGGCGGCTGTGGTCGACGTGGTGGTCGCCGGCTCGGTCGATGTGGAACCGGAGTCCGGCTCGGTCGACGTCGAACTCGAGCCCGGCTCGGGTTCCTCGCTCGTGGCCGGCTGTGAGCTGTCGGTTGTCACCGCTGCGGTGCCGTCGCTCTCACCGTCGCCGCAGCCGGCAACGACGAAGGCGAGCAGCAGCCACCCGGCAACGATCGCCGCCGACATGGCTCGTCGGTTCGCACCAAGTGCCATGGTCATCCGATGTCTCCACCGTTCCAGATTGCGGCGACGACGTCGGCATCGTGCACGGTCTCGCACGGGATGCCGTTGCCGTCTTCGTCCAAGCGATCGGGGCGGCCTTCGATGAACCAGTAGACGACGGACAGGAAGTAGCCGAACGACTCGTTGGTGGTGGTGGCGTCGAAGAAGCCGGTTTTCGCTTGGGCGTCGGGGTCGACGAGATCCCGGCAGAACAGCCCCGGGGTCGCCGAGGCGGCGAGGCGTGCCAGCGCCGCCTCGTCGTCGGGCAGATCGGTGCCGGTGGCCCAGGCTGCGGTGCCGCCGTCATCGAGAATGGCGAACAGGATGCCGACCGGGTCGAGGTCGAAGCCCGGCTCGGTCCGAGGTGTCCCGGTGCAGGCCAGCACGTCCCCCGCTCCGACGGCCCCGGTGCGATCACAGGAGATCTCGATCGCACCCAGGACCTGCGGTGGCGTGTCAGGGGCAGCGGCGAACTCCTCGTCGAACACCGCCTGGGTGGCGGCCACCACCGATTCGACGGTCGCCTCGCCATTGCCGATCGACGAGGTCGTTCCATTCTCGGGGGCCGACGTCGACGTCAAGGTTGTCGCAGTGGTGCTCGATGACGCAGTGGTCGGGGAACCCGATGTCCCGGTCGTCGCGGTGGTACCCGCCGTGTCGGCGGTGCTCTGACCGTCCGGTGCGGTGGTCGTGGTGGTGGTGGCATCGTCGCCGTCACCGCAACCGGCGATGGCGGCGGCCACCAGGCAGACGCACAGCATCGACGCCCACATGCGTCGCCGGCTCATGTCCGGACTCCGCCGTTGGGTCCGGTAGCCATCGCCGACCGTCCTTCCTGGTCCATGGCGACGCATCGCAGGCGGCACCATTGCCGTGCACCATTACCGTCAAGGGTGAGCCTACGGCGGAGACCTGAGCGTCCACAGGGTCCAACGTCCCATGGGCATCATTCGACGATTCCGAAACCCGGTTTGTCTGCCGGGGTCGACGGTCGGATGATGGTGGCGGTGAAGATCCGTGTTCGTCGTGCCTCATCGGGCGAGAGTCGCAACCCTCGTCTGGTCCACCTCCAGGAGTCGCTGCGCTCGAGCCTGTGGTTCCTGCCGTCGGTGGCGGTGGCCGCCACGGCTGCCGTGGCCTGGGGCATGGTGGCACTCGATCGGCGGCTCGACGGCAGCCCGTCGTGGCTGGCGTTCAATGGCGGTCCGACCAGCGCTCAGCAGATCCTGACCACCATCGCCACGTCGATGATGACGTTCACCGGTCTGGTGTTCACCCTGACCATCGTGGTCCTGCAGCTGGCCAGCAGTCAGTTCTCGCCCCGGGTGCTTCGCACCTTCCTCCGTGATCGCAGCAGCCAGGTTGCGCTGGCCGTGTTCACTTCGACATTCGTGTTCGCGCTGTTCGTGCTCGGCCAGGTCCGGACGGGGACGGTGGGCCCGGTGTTCGTACCCGGGCTGTCGGTCACCCTGTCCTTCGCTCTGGTCGTGGTGAGCCTGGTGACATTCGTCTACTTCGTCAACCACATCGCCCAGTCGATACGGGTGGTGAACATCATCGAATCGTTGGCAGCCGAGACCCGGCACAGCTTGGTCGAGGTCTACGGTGCCGAATCCGACAGCCCGCTGCCCGATACCGTCGACATGCCCGAGCTGGGCACGCCGGACCGGCTCATCGCCATGGAGGGCGACGGCGGGGTGCTGTGCGGGCTCGACGTCGCCGGGCTGGTCGAGCTGGCCCGCCGTCACGACTGCCTGCTGCGGCTGCTCCCCGACATCGGCGACTATGTGGCCGGCGGGGCCACACTGCTCGAGGTCCACGGTGGCCGGGGGAACCTGTCCGAGAGCGAGGTTCGCCGTCAGATCGACGTGAGCCGGGAGCGAACCATGCGCCAGGACCCGGCCTACGGGTTCCGTCAGCTGGTCGATATCGCCGAGAAGGCGCTATCGCCCTCGCTGAACGACCCGACCACCGCAGTCCAGGCGCTCGATCGGCTCCACGATCTCATGCGCCGGGTCGCCGTCCTCCCCCAGCCGTCCGGTGTCTACTGCGACGACGAAGGTCGGGTCCGGTTCGTTCGCAAGGTCATCTCGTTTTCGGGGTTCGTCACCCTGGCCTTCGAGGAGATCCGCCGCTACGGCGCCTCGTCGATCCAGGTCCACCGCCGGCTCCGGGCTTCGCTGCAGGAGCTGCTGGACCTCGTTCCCGACGATCGTCGGGGCCCCCTGGAACGTCAGCTCCGGTTGCTGGAGCGGACCGCGGCCGAGGCCTTCCCCACCGCCGACGAGCGCCGGTTGGCCGCCGAGTCCGACGAGGCGGGGATCGGCAGCGTGGAGGAATCGCCGAAACCGG
Organism: uncultured Acidimicrobiales bacterium; assembly: GCA_963715325.1. Classification (GTDB taxonomy): domain Bacteria; phylum Actinomycetota; class Acidimicrobiia; order Acidimicrobiales; family SZUA-35; genus JAHELU01. The sequence goes on along the minus strand of CAVQRR010000003.1, from coordinate 662 downwards.
CGTCCATCACCGGCCGTCGCTAGCCTCGGGAACAAGCTCGGAAAGCACCCGTTCCATGTCGGCGCTGCCATGCGGTTCGACCATCACCGTCGACAGCCGCTCGAGGAGCACGTCGACCCGTTCCGCAGTGAGCCCGATGCCGTCGAGGACGTCGTGATACCCGGCATCACCCCCGCGACTCTTCATGACGGCCCTCGTCCACGGAATGCCGCCTGCGTCGACGGCGTGCAGCGTGAACCGGAGCAGCGATGCCTTCACGATCGCACCGTCGACCGACGCCCGGTCGAGATCGTTCGCGTCGAAGCCGTCGATGCGATTCCACAGCGCCAGATACGGCGCCGCCGGTTCCTGGGCCTGCAGCGCCAGCACCGATCGCACGGCCTCGGTCACCCCGACCGGTCTGCGCGACGACAGACCCTGGCGAACCATCGTCTCGTAGATCAACACTTCCGGGTCCACGCCGTCACGACCACAACCTAGAACGCACCACGCAACGCCATCGCGACCGTCAGTCCGGCCACTGGCTAGCTCGAACGCAACGACGCCTTCGGCGCTCCCATCATCGGGTGTCACAGCTGGGCCCAGGTGTTGCGCGTTCGTCGGTGATCGGGTCGCGGTGGTGCGTGACGAAGTGGCGGTCGTGAGCGTGATCAGGTCAACCA
>CAVQRR010000002.1:0-246856 GCA_963715325.1 uncultured Acidimicrobiales bacterium | reverse complement strand
TTGCTGTTGTTGTCGCTGCGGCGTTCGTGGTATCGGTCATGTTGATGACAACGGGCACCGTCGAATGGAAATTCCGCCGCGACTGTTGGGCGGTCGAGCCGGGCTACCCTCGGGCTCGTGTTCGCGCGGATGGTTTTCCTGGCGGTGGGGCTCGTTCTGCTCGTTGCCTGTGGCGACGGCGCCGGTGGTTCGGCGTCGGGGGTCGCCGATCAGGGTGCAGTCGAGCAGGACCGCCCCGGGCAGGATCCCGGGCAGGGCGGCGGGGACGTCGGGGCCGGAGCCGACGATGGGGCAGGCCCCGGTGCCGAAGCCGAAGCGGTGGGCGGCGACGAGACGGAGACGGCCGGTGCAAGCCTCGGATCGGCGCCGGCCGAAGCATCGGCATCGACGGACGAGGAACCGACCGTGTCCGTCGGTGGCGTGGTGGTGGCGGCAGGCAGCGGTTTGCCGTTGGCCGGCGCACTGGTGACGGCCGATGAGGCCCGGGTGGTGACGGGCCTCGACGGCGAGTTCTCGCTGGTCGGTCTGGGCGATCGGGATCGCACCATCACCGTGACCCGATCGGGCTGGCAGACCGAGGCCGTGGAGTTCGAGGCCGGTGGGCCGGCGCCGACCATCGAACTCCAACCGTTCGTGGCTCGGGGGTTGCGGGTGTCCCGACCGGTGGCCGGCGACCCGGAACGGTTCGAAGCGCTCCTGGCCCTGGCCGACCGGTCGACGGTCAACGCCTTGGTCTTCGACACCAAGGACGAGACAGGATTCGTCCAGTACGAGACAGACGTGGAGTTCGCCCAGTCGATCGCCGCCGTCGACCCCGGCTACGACCCGGTCGAGCTGCTGGCGTTGGCCCGGGACCGGGGCCTCTATGCCATCACCCGGGTGGTGACGTTCGAGGACCGGATCTGGGCCGCCGCCGACCCCGAGGCCAAGCTGGCCGGCAACTGGGTCGACGCCACCAACGAGGAGAACTGGCGCTACCCGATCGACCTGGCGATCGAGGCCTGCGAGCTCGGATTCCAGGAGATCCAGTTCGACTATGTTCGGTATCCGGCCGGGCGGACCGCCACCGCGGCCGCCGCTCGGCTCCCCGCCACCGGTGAGGCCCGAGCGGCGGTGATCGCCGCCTTCCTGGAGCAGGCCGCGTCCGAGTTGCGTCCACTGGGCTGTGGCACCTCTGCCGCCATCTTCGGCATCGTCATGTCCAGCCCGACCGACGAAGGCATCGGCCAGACCGTGGAGACCGTCTCATCGGCGGTCGACGCCGTCAGCCCGATGATCTATCCCAGCCACTACAGCAAGGGCTGGCTCGGATTCGCCGATCCAAACGATCAACCGGGGCCGGTGGTGGCCGATGCGATGGAACAGGGCGGTGATCGGCTCGCCCCGCCGGCCGTGCTGCGTCCGTGGCTGCAGGCCTTCTACTACAACGGCGCCCAGGTTCGGGCCCAGATCGATGAAGCGGAGAAACGAGGGGCAGGATGGCTGCTGTGGAATGCAGGAGGAAACTATCGGGAGGACTGGCTGCCGCCGTCCTGAGCGTTTCCGGGGCGATGCTGGTCGCCGGTTGCATCGCGGGAGACGAGACCACCGCCACCTTCGACGCCGCCACCACCCTGGCCCCGCCCTCGGCCGGCGACGACGGCAGCGGGCTCCGATCGAACGAGACGTCCACCACCGTGGACGGGCAGGCGGCCGACGGCTCGGGCCGACCGGCCGATGGCGCCGAGGCGTCATCGGGGGCCACAACGCCGACCACGGTCCCCCTGGATCCGCTGCTTGGCCTCGACGCCGAGCTGGTGGCCGACGGGTTCGACCAGCCGGTCCTGGTCACCGGGGCCCCCGGGACCGAGGCGCTCTACGTCGTCGAGCGGGAGGGCGTGATCAAGGTCGTGGTGGACGGGATGGTGGCAGAGCAGCCGTTTCTCGACCTGACCGGTGAGTTGCTGTCCTCGAGCATCGAACAGGGTCTGCTGGGCCTGGCCTTCGATCCCGACTTCGCCACCAACCGCAGGTTCTACGCCTACTGGACCGACCCGGCAGGTGACAGCAGAATGGCCCGGTTCCTGGCCGAGACACCGCTGGTGGCCGATCCGGAGAGCGTCGAGGTGGTGCTCGAGGTCGATCAGCCCGCCGAACGCCACAACGCCGGCATGATGCAGTTCGGCCCAGACGGCCTGCTGTACCTGGCGCTCGGCGACGGCGGCGATGGGGGCACGTCGGCCCAGGACACCTCGAACCTGCTGGGGGCCATTCTCCGGCTCGATGTTTCGGGAGACGGCCCGGCGGCCATCCCGGCCGAGAACCCGTTCGGCAACGAGATCTGGGTCTACGGCCTACGGAACCCGTGGCGATTCTCCATCGATCCGGTCGACGGACTGGTGTTCATCGGCGATGTCGGCCAGGACCGGTTCGAGGAGATCAATGTCGTGTCGCTGGCCGAGGGGGCCGGGACCAACTTCGGCTGGTTCGAGATGGAGGGCGACCGCTGCTTCCGGTCCGGTTGCGACGACGTCGGCAAGGCGATCCCGGCGCTGCAGTACAGCCACGACGACGGTTGCTCGGTCACCGGCGGCTCGGTTTACCGGGGCTCCGCCATCCCCGAGTTCGAGGGCCACTACTTCTACGGCGACTGGTGCGAGGGTTTCGTCAGAAGCTTTCGTTTCGCCAACGGCCAGGTGGTCGATCAGGCCGACTGGACCGCCGATCTGGCCGAGGTAGGCCAGGTGACCAGCTTCGGGGTCGACAACGAAGGTGAGCTCTACACCGTGAACTGGAACGGCGAGCTGAACAGGATCGTGGCCCTGCGCTGAGTCGGCCGCCTGCAGGGCGTGGTCACGGGCCGAGAGGCCGTCCCCCGGTCCCTTGGCTGAGGTCGATTTCTCTGCAAGACTTCTCAATCCAGTCAACGGACGCGCCGTCATGCGTCGCATCCCGAAAATCAGCGGTGGCGTCTCGGCACGGTCGAGACGCCACGGTGGCGACGCGAGCGCTCGCACCTGCCCGCAGAAGTCACCCGCTGAAACCACAAGGAGGAGTCAGCCCATGGCGAACACGGTGAAGGCCGCACTGCTGCAGGCGGAGTGGACCGGAGACAAGGACTCGATGATCGACGTCCACGAGAAGTACATGCGGGAGGCGGCCGAGGCCGGCGCCAGGGTGATGTGCTTCCAGGAGCTGTTCTACGGTCCGTACTTCTGCCAGGTCCAGGACGCCCAGTACTACTCCTATGCCGAGGCCATTCCCGACGGCCCGACGACCAAGCGGTTCCAGGAACTGTGTGGCGAACTGGGCATGGTGCTGGTGCTGCCGATGTACGAGCAGGAACAGCCGGGCATCCTCTACAACACCGCGGCGGTGATCGACGCCGACGGCAGCTACCTCGGCAAGTACCGAAAGACCCACATCCCACAGGTCAAGGGGTTCTGGGAGAAGTTCTACTTCCGCCCCGGCAACCTCGGCTACCCGGTGTTCGACACCGCGGTCGGCCGGGTCGGGGTCTACATCTGCTACGACCGACACTTCCCCGAGGGATGGCGGGCCCTGGGGCTCAACGGGGCCCAGATGGTGTTCAACCCGTCGGCCACCAGCCGGGGTCTCTCGGCCTACCTGTGGCAGCTGGAGCAGACCGCATCGGCGGCGGCCAACATGTACTACGTTGGAGCCATCAACCGGGTCGGCATCGAGCCGCTCGGCGACAACGACTTCTACGGCACCACCTATTTCGCAAACCCTCGGGGTCAATTCGTCGAAGGTACGGCATCGGATTCCGAGGAGGAGCTCCTGATCCGCGACCTCGACCTCGACCTGATCGACGAGACCCGAGCCCAGTGGGCGTTCTACCGGGACCGACGGCCGGACATGTACGGTCCACTGACCGAATCATAGATGTCGGCCGAAGCGACACCGATTGGATAGGACAGCCATGACCACAGATTCCGAGCTCTACCAGCGGTACCAGGCCGTCCTCCCGTCCTTCGTCCACCCCTTCTTCGATGAACCGATCTCCATCGACCGGGGCGAGGGCGGCTACGTCTTCACCCTCGACGGCGACCGGTATCTCGATTTCTTCGGCGGTGTGTTGACCACGATGATCGGCCACTCCCACCCCAAGGTGGTGGCCGCGGTCCAGGCCCAGGCGGCCAAGACCATGCACACCTCGACGTTGTACCTCTCCGAGCCGATGATCGAGTTGGCCGAGCTGATCGCCGGACTGTCCGGGATCCCAAACGCCCGGGTCTGTTTCACCACGTCTGGCACCGAGGCCAACGACACCGCCTTGTTGCTGGCCACGTCGTACCGCAAGTCGAACCAGATCCTGGCCATGCGCAACAGCTATCACGGGCGTTCGTTCACCGCCCAGGCCATCACCAGCCACCGGTCGTGGTCGTCGACCAGTATCTCCGGCCTCGACGTGAACTTCGTCCAGGGCGGCTACCGGCTGCGAAGCCCGTTCCGCGAGCTGGACGACGACGGCTTCACCAGGGCCGCCACCGAGGACCTGATCCAGGTCCTGGACATGATGACCTCCGGCGACGTCGCGGCCATGATCGCCGAGCCGATCCAAGGGGTCGGCGGCTTCGCAGTGCCGCCAAAGGGCTTCTTCGGCTCGATGCACAAGGTGCTGTCGGAGAGCGGCATCCTGTTCATCAGCGACGAGGTGCAAACCGGGTGGGGCCGGACCGGCGAGCACTTCTGGGGCTATCAGGCCCACGACATCGTGCCGGACATGTTGACCTTCGCCAAGGGCGTCGGCAACGGCATCACGCTGGCCGGCTGTGTCGCCCGCTCCGAGATCATGGACACCATCGACGTGCTCTCGTTCTCAACCTTCGGCGGCAATCCGCTGTCGGCGGCGGCGGGGTCGGCGACCATCCGGGCCGTGCTCGACGAGAACATGCAGGACAATGCGTTGAAGATGGGCCGGCGCCTGGTCGAGAAGCTGACCCCGGCCGTCGACGGCGCAGACTGGATCGCCGAGCTGCGCGGAGCCGGTCTCATGCAAGCCATCGAAACCGTGCGGCCCGATTCGATCACGCCGACCGCCGGCCCGGCTCCCGATGCGGCCCGATCCGGCCAACTGCTGGAGGCCTGCCGCAGGCGGGGGCTGCTGATCGGCAAGGGTGGGCTGTACGGCAACGTGTTGCGGATCGCACCCATGCTGAACGTCACCGAGGCCGAGATCGACGAGGGGGCCGCAGCGCTGGTCGACGCCATCGAGGAAGTGAGCCGGGGCTGAGGACACGAGCCGGAGCCCATCGAGTGTTTTGAACGGAGTAGACACATGACCACATTGATCAAGGGCGGGACCGTCGTCAGCGCCACCGGAGCCGATCCGGCCGACGTGTTGCTCGACGGCGAGAAGATCGTCGCCGTGCTCCAGCCCGGCTCCACGCTGGCCGCCAGTGCCGAAGCCGGTGCCGAGCGGGTGATCGACGCCGCCGGGAAGTACGTGATTCCCGGTGGGGTGGACTGTCACACCCACATGGAGCTGCCGTTCGGCGGCACCTTCGCATCGGACGATTTCGAGAACGGCACCAGGGCCGCGGCCTGGGGCGGGACCACCACGATCGTCGATTTCGCAGTGCAGAGCTTCGGCCAGAACGTGCAGGACAGCCTCGACGCCTGGTTCGAAAAGGCCGAGGGGAACTGCGCCATCGACTACGGGTTCCACATGATCATCGGCGACGTCAACGAGGCGTCGCTCAAGGCCATGGACACCCTGGTCAACGACGGGATCACCAGCTTCAAGCTGTTCATGGCCTACCCGGGGGTGTTCCTCTCCGATGATCGCCAGATCCTGCTGGCCATGCAGCAGGCGGCGTCGAACGGCGGCATGATCATGATGCACGCCGAGAACGGGATCGCCATCGACCTGCTGGCCGAGCAGGCCTTCGAGCGGGGCGAGACCGCTCCCATCAACCACGGCTACGTGCGGCGGGCCGAGCTCGAGGGTGAGGCGACCCATCGGGCCATCCAGCTGGCCAAGGTCGGGGCGGCCCCACTCTACATCGTGCACCTGTCGGCATCGGAGGCCCTGGAGCAGGTGGCGATCGCCAGGGGCAAAGGGGCGAACGTGTTCGCCGAGACATGCCCCCAGTACCTCTACCTGAATCTCGAGGATCACCTCGGCGCCCCCGGCTTCGCCGGTGCGGGCTACGTCTGCTCGACGCCACTGCGAACCAAGCACGAGCATCACCACGAGGATCTGTGGACCGGCCTGCGGACCAACGACCTCAGCGTCGTGGCCACCGATCACTGTCCGTTCTGCATGAAGGACCAAAAGGAGCTCGGCGTCGACGACTTCCGGGCCATCCCCAACGGCATCGGCGGGGTCGAGCATCGCATGGACCTGATCTACCAGGGTGTCGTCCAGGGCGAGATCAGCCTGCCCCGCTGGGTCGAGCTGTGCGCAACCACGCCGGCCAGGATGTTCGGCCTCTACCCCCAGAAGGGAACGATCCAGCCAGGGGCCGACGCCGACATCGTGCTCTACGATCCCGAAGCGACCTGGTCGATCAGCGTCGACAACCACCACATGAACATGGATTACTCGGCATACGAAGGCTTCGAGGTCCAGGGCAGGGTCGACACCGTGTTGTCCCGGGGCAAGGTCATCATCGAGAACCAGAGCTACCTCGGCCGCAAGGGTGACGGTAGGTACCTGCGCCGGGGACTGAGCCAGTATCTCCTGTGAGCGATTCACCAGCGACGCTCCACTGGGTACCGGACCCAGCAGGCTCTATGTTGTAGCTCATCGAGATGTTGTAGCTCATCGAGATGTTGTAGCTCATCGAGATGTCGTGGCTCATCGAGACGCGATACGGACCCGGAGGTCAGGCACCAATGGACAAGATGCATCACCTGGTGGGGGGAGAGTTCATCGAAGGGACCTCCGGTCGCACCTCCGCCGTCTACAACCCGGCCACCGGCCGCCAGACCGGTGAGCTGTCGCTGGCCTCGGCGGCCGAGGTCGATTCGGCCATCGCCACCGCCGCTGCGGCGTTCCAGGAGTGGCGCCACTCCAGCCTGGCCCAGCGGACCAAGCTGATGTTCGCCTACCGGGATCTGGTCGACCGCAACGCCGATGAGATCGCCCGAAGGCTCACCGCCGAGCACGGCAAGGTGAAATCCGACGCCCTGGGCGAGGTGGCCCGGGGGTTGGAGAACATCGAGTTCGCCTGTGGCATCGCCGAGTTGCTCAAGGGGGGCTACAACGAGCAGGCGTCGACCGGCGTCGACGTCTACACCGTTCGTCAGCCCCTCGGTGTCGTCGCCGGGATAACCCCGTTCAACTTCCCGGCCATGGTGCCGCTGTGGATGATCCCCAACGCCCTGGCCACCGGGAACACGTTCGTGTTGAAGCCCTCCGAGCGGGACCCCTCGGCCCCGATGTTCATCGCCGAACTGGCCCACGAAGCGGGCTTTCCTCCCGGGGTGCTCAACGTGGTCAACGGCGACAAGGAAGCGGTCGATCGGCTGCTCACCCATCCCGATGTCGCCGCGGTGAGCTTCGTCGGCTCCACCCCCATCGCGAAATACGTGTTCACCACCGCCACCGAGCACGGCAAGCGGGTGCAAGCCCTGGCCGGGGCCAAGAACCACATGATCGTGCTCCCCGACGCCGATCTCGATCTGGCGGCCGACGCCGCGGTCTCCGCCGCCTACGGATCGGCCGGCGAGCGCTGTATGGCGATCTCGGTGGCGGTGGCGGTCGGTGACATCGCAGACGGGCTGGTGGCCGCGGTCCAGCAACGGATCGACAAGCTGGTGATCGGGCCCGGCGATCAGCCGTCGTCGGAGATGGGGCCGTTGATCACCAAGGATGCCCAGGAGCGCGTTGCGGGCTACATCCAGCAGGGGGCCGACGCCGGGGCCACGGTCGTGGTCGACGGCCGGGACTCGCAGCTTCGACGGTGACGGCTATTTCCTGGGGGCCACGCTGATCGATCGGGTCACCACCGACATGAGCGTCTACACCGACGAGATCTTCGGGCCGGTGTTGTCGGTGGTTCGGGTCGACACCTACCAGGAGGCCGTCGACCTGATCAAGACCAACCCGTGGGGCAACGGGGCCGCCATCTTCACCCGTGACGGGGGAGCGGCTCGCCGGTTCCAGGACGATGCCGATGCGGGGATGATCGGCATCAACGTGCCGATTCCGGTACCGGTGGCCTATCACAGCTTCGGCGGTTGGAAGGACTCGCTGTTCGGAGACACCACGATGTACGGCCCGGAGGGTGTCCGGTTCTACACCAAGGCCAAGGTGATCACCGAACGTTGGCCGGACCCGTCGACCAGCGCCGTCAACCTCGGGTTTCCGACCAACCAGTAGGTCAGGACCGCCCCGAGGCGGCGACCGGCATCAGTCGCCGGTGTTCCCGCTGCGCCCGGCGAACACGTCCAGCAGCCGCAGCATGGCCCGGCGGTTCTGTTGGCGACCGGCCGCGGTGCTGTTGTCGGCCACCGGGTCGGCCTCGCCGAAGGCCAGCGGCTGCAATTGCGACCCGTCGACGTCGATCGAGCGATAGTAGTCGTAGATCGCCTGGGCCCGCCGCTGGGACAGCACCAGGTTCAGCTCCTCGGGGCCGGTCGAGTCGGCGAAACCGGAGATCGACATCGTGATCTGCGGGTTGAGCCGCAGCACGTCACCGCAGGCATCCAGGAACGGGATGTAGGAAGGTTCGATGGTGGCGGTACCGGTTTCGAACAGCACCGGCTTGTCGAGCCCGACGTCGGAGGCCCGGGGTAGCGGAGCGGCGGGATTGACCTCGAAGCTCTCGACGATGCTGTCCCGTCCGAAGACCTCGGCCAGGCCGTCGATATACCGTTGCGCCTCGGCCTCGGTGGGAAACGCTCCCTCCAGATGCAACAGACCGTCCGCTCGGATGGTTGCCGTCGCGGCCCGGATGGTCTCGCCGGTCTCCGGGTCGATCACCTCCGGCGCCCTGGGATCGACCCGGATGGCCATCATGTCGGCCCCGTCGGCCGCCCCGGTCCCGGGCGGATCGCTTCGATCGACCGCCGAGGGCGTCGAGCCCGAGGTCGAGGTCGCTCCTTCGGCGTCCGCCACCCGGCCCTGAGCCGCAGCGTCGCCGGTGGCGCCGGCCGTCTCGGTCGTGGGGGACACGGGGGTCGGCTCGCTGGCCAGCGAATCGGAGTCGGCGGTGGTCGGAAGCCCGAGGTCGTCACCGAGCGCCGTTGCGCCGACCACACCGCCGACGGCGATCAACGTCACCAGCAATGCCCCGCCCAGCAGCCGTCGACGGTGCTGCTCTGGCCCGGTCTTGCCGTCATCGAACCGGTGCGGTCCGATCTCGGTGGCTGGTATCGCCTCGGCCCCGGCATCACCGATGCGGTACCCGAGGTTCGGCGTCGGCCCCGATTCTGCCCGTCGTCGCAGTGGTGACAGCGACGTTTGCGGTGCGGTGGGCTCCGGGCCGGCCTCGGACTGCGACGGCGCAGGTGCGACCTGCGATGGCTGCGACACCCGGTCCTCGAGGGCCGCCGCGCCCGCCGACAGATCCTGCTCGGTCCTGACGCTGCTGACCACGCCGAGCACCTTGGCCACCAGAGGGCCGTTCCACGAGCCGCCGCCCGGTGGCTCGTGGTCGGAGGCCTCCATACGGACTGCGATCTCGTCGTCTCCGAGGCTGCTGTTGCGGAGCCGCTCCATCATGGTCAGCATCTCGACAACCTCGCTGAGGTTGTCGTGCTCCCGGGTTGTGAACCGGTCCGACGCTGCATCGGGATCGGGTTGACTCGACATGCCGCCTCCGCTGCCGTTGCGTCCCAGGGTACCCGGGAGCGACCGACCGATCGCCGCCAACCGGCAGGAGGAGATGGTTTGCCCACGCCACCTAGTTCTTTCGGACCGGCGATCGAAACGACGCAGGCGGCGGTCTAGACTCGTCCAACCAGGGAGGATGTGCATGGATTTCGGTGTGGTGCTGCAAACCGACCCGCCGGCTTGGCGGGTGGTCGAACTGGCCAGGCAGGCCGAAACCCTCGGCTTCAGCTACGGGTGGACGTTCGACAGTCACGTGCTGTGGCAGGAGCCGTACGTCATCTACAGCCAGATGCTGGCCGCAACCAGGAAGATGACCGTCGGGCCGATGGTCACCAACCCAGGGACGAGGAACTGGACGGTCACCGCCTCGCTGTTCGCAACTCTGAACGACATGTTCGGCAACCGGACCATCTGCGGTATCGGCCGCGGCGATTCGGCAATGCGGGTGCTCGGCCACACCCCGTCGAAGCTCAGCACCCTCTCCGAAGCGATGAAGGTCATCAAGGGCCTGGCCGAGGGCCGAGCGGTCACGTACAACGGTACGAACCAACAGATCCCCTGGTCCCGCGGATCCAAGCTGCCGATACTGATGGCGGCCTACGGCCCGAAGGCCCTCCACCTGGCGGGCAGCGAAACCGATGGCTTCATCCTGCAGCTGGCCGACCCCCAGTTGGCGGAGTGGACCATCGGGGCGGTCCGCCAGGCGGCCACCGAGGCCGGCCGCAACCCCGACGATCTGCACATCTGTGTTGCCGCACCGGCCTATGTCGGCGACGACATCGAACACCAGCGGGATCAGGTCCGGTGGTTCGGGGGCATGGTCGGCAACCACGTGGCGGACCTGGTCGACCGGTACGGCTCGGATTCCGATCTCGTACCGCAGGCTCTCACCGACTACATCAAGGAACGGGAGGGCTACGACTACTCCGAGCACGGCAAGGCGGGGAACACCCACACCGACTTCGTGCCGGATGAGATCATCGACCGGTTCTGCCTTCTCGGCCCGCCGGAGGCTCATATCGCCCGGCTGGAACAGCTGCGGGATCTCGGGGTCGATCAGTTCGCCATCTACCTGATGCACGACGACAAGGACGCCACCCTCAACGCCTATGGCCAGAAGATCATCCCCGCGTTCCGTTAGCGCGGGGAGCGGTGGAGGGGTGAAGCGGTGGAGGGGTCGGGCGGTCGATGGGCACCGGAGGCGATGCGGGGAACCGGCGCAACGGTGAAGGGCTGACATGGTGATGCTGTGAGGGGCGGGATGCGATGGTGGCGGGCCGGGCCGAGCCTGCTCGGTCGAGCCCTGGCCGTCGCCGCCGGCCTGCTGGTGCTGATCGGTTTGTGGGAGGGCTACAAGTGGCTCGGCCGTTCGACCGGTGACGTCTGGCCGGGAACGGACTGGGCGCTGCCGGTCAAGACCGACGACCTCACCATGCCCCACGTCGCAGACATCTGGTCGACGCTGTGGGATCCGGTCCAGCGGGGCCGGGACGAGATCCTGGCCGTGTTCCTGTTCAAGGCGGCGCTGGAGACGTTCTGGAAAGCCGCCCTGGGGTTCGCCGCCGGCACGATCATCGGCCTGGCGCTGGCGGTGCTGATGCTCCGTTCCCGGTTCGCCGAGCGTGGTCTGTTGCCGTGGATCAACATCTCACAGACCGTGCCGTTGATCGCCCTGGCTCCGATCGTGGTGACCTGGGGCCGGACCACCTTCCTGTCCGACGGGCTGTCCGTGGCGTTGATCGCCACCTATCTCACGTTCTTCCCGGTGGCGGTCAACGCCTTGAAGGGCCTGCAATCGCCGGCCCCCGCCGACCTCGAACTGCTCCGTTCCTACGCCGCCACCGAACGGGACGTGCTGGTGAAAGTGCGGTTCCCGGCCGCGAGACCCTACCTGTTCCCGGCGTTCAAGCTGGCGGCGACCCTCAGTGTGGTCGGGGCCATCGTCGGCGAGATCTCGGCCGGTGTCCGGGGCGGCCTCGGTCGGGTGATCCTCGAGTTCGCCTCCCGCTACAGCACCGGCCCGAGCAAGCTCTACGCCGGCGTGGTGGGAGCGGCTCTGCTCGGCCTCTCGGTGTTCGCCATGGTTTCGGCCGCGGAGCGGCTCCTGTTGCGAGGTCGACCGAACGGGGAGGGTTCATGACCGAGGGTTCGCAGGCCGGCGGCGGCAACGGGATTGCGGTGTCGGTCTCGGGGGTCGACATGGTGTTCAACCCGGGAACCGACAACCGGGTCGCGGCGTTGGACGGCATCACCCTCGACGTGGCGGACGGCGAGTTCGTTTCGCTCATCGGCCCCTCCGGCTGCGGCAAGTCGACGCTGCTCCGGTTGATCGCCGATCTCCTCTCGCCGACGACAGGCTCCGTCTCGGTGTTCGGCCGATCGGCGGCAGAGGCCCGCAAGGGTCGGTTGTACGGCATGGCGTTCCAGAGTGCCGGTCTGTTCGATTGGCGAAAGGTCGCGGCCAACATCGAGCTGCCGTTGGAGATCGCCGGCTGGTCGAAGGCGGATCGGGCCCGCCGCTCGACCGAGATGCTCGACCTGGTCCGTCTCGGGGAGTTCGCAGACCACTATCCGTGGCAGTTGTCCGGCGGCATGCAGCAACGGGTGGCCATCGCCCGGGCCCTGTCGTTCGAGCCGGCGCTGTTGCTCATGGACGAGCCGTTCGGTGCCCTCGACGAGATGACCCGGGAGTACATGCAGACCGAGCTGCTCCGGATCTACCGGGAGCTCGGCACGTCGGTGGTGTTCGTCACCCACTCGATTTCGGAGGCCGTGTATCTGTCGGACCGGGTGGTGGTGCTGTCGCCCCGTCCGGGCCGGATCCACAGCATCGTCGACGTCGACCTCGGGCCCCGTGACGACGACACCCGGGAATCGGCCCACTTCTTCGAGAAGAACACCGCGGTCCGCGAAGCGCTCCGGGCCGTCGAGTCGGTGGCCGACGCCACCGGAGGTGTGGTGGCCGGTGACGAGCGGCGGCCATGACCGCCGGCTCGTCCCCATCGCCGGGTCGCCAACGGCGGCGGGATGCCGTGTTCCCTCCGCTGCTGGTCGGCGTCGGGTTCCTCGGGCTGTGGGAGCTGGCGGTCACGGTGTTCGGGATCGACGAGTTCCTGTTGCCGAAGCCGTCCTCGATCGCCGCCGCACTCGGTTCCGAGTGGTCGATCCTGTGGGAGGCGATGATCCAGACCGGCATCATCGCCGTCAGCGGCCTGCTGATCGGGGTGTTCGTCGGCGTCGTTCTGGCGCTGTTGGTTTCCCGCTTCCGGATGCTGCGCGACGCTGCGACCCCGTTGGCGGTTGCGGTCAACGCCACCCCGATCGTCGCCCTGGCCCCCATCTTCAATGCCTGGTTCGGGATCACCGGCTACCGGAGCAACCAGTCGGTCGTGGTGGCGGTTGTCTTCTTTCCGGTGTTCCTCAACACCGGAAGGGGGTTGGCCTCGGTGGAGCCGGCAAAGCTGGAACTGATGCGGTCCTATGGCGCTTCGGGCTGGACGGTGCTCCGCCGGGTTCGGATCCCGAACGCCGTGCCGTTCTTCCTCACATCGCTGCGGCTGGCCGCACCGTTGAGCGTGATCGCCGCCATCGTCGCCGAATACTTCGGAGGTCCGCAGAACCGCCTCGGTCCGGTGATCACCCAGAACGCCAGCTTCGCCCGCTACGACACGGCCTGGGCCGCCATCGTGATGGCCAGCCTGCTGGGGCTGGCCCTGTTCGTGCTGGCGGTGGCCGCGGAGCGGCTCGTGCCATGGCGAGGCGCGCCGGCGCCCGAAACCGGCTAGAAAGTACTTCTCGGACCCGCCACCCGGACGATCGACCATGCTCCGGCGGCGGGTCATGACCAATTGGGAGAGATCACATGAACAACAAGCTCTTGAGGTTGCTTGCCGTCCTGTTCGCGTTGGCGATGGTGGCTGCCTCGTGCGGCGACGATTCCAGCGACACATCGGCTGACACCGACACCGGCACCGGCACCGATGTCTCGGCCGACACCGGCACCACCGATGCCACGCAAGGCGGTGACGGTTCGCAGGAGGAGGGCGCTCAGGATGATGGCTCGGGGTCGGCTGCCGGATGCGAGTCGCTCGATGAGGTGAGCCTCCAGTTGCAGTGGGTGGCACAGTCCCAGTTCGCCGGCTACTACGCCGCCGTCGACCAGGGCTTCTACGAGGACTTCTGCCTCGATGTGACGATCGTCGAAGGCGGCGTCGACATCGTGCCCCAGCAGCAACTCGGCTCCGGCGCAGTCGACTATGCGATTGCCTGGGTTCCCAAGGCGCTGGTGTCGCGGGCCGAGGGGATCGACATCGTGAACGTCGCACAGGTGTACCAGCGGTCCGGCACGCTCCAGGTGTCCTTCGCAGACGCCGGCATCGAGAGCCCGGCGGACTTCGCAGGCCGCAAGGTCGGGAACTGGGGCTTCGGCAACGAGTTCGAACTGCTGGCCGGCAGCAGGGCCAACGGCGTGGAGCCCGGGGTCGACTACGAGCTGATCCAGCAGAACTTCGACATGACCGCACTGATCAGCGGGGAGATCGATGCCGCCCAGGCCATGATCTACAACGAGTACGCCCAGGTGCTGGAGACGGTCAACCAGGAGACCGGCGAGCTCTATCAGCCCGAGGACCTGACGGTCATCGACTGGAACGACGTCGGCACCGCAATGCTGCAGGACGCGGTGTGGGCCAGCGGTGAGCGGTTGGCCGATGCCGACTACCAGGACCAGACCACTCGATTCATCGCCGGATCCATCCAGGGTTGGGCCTGGTGCCGGGACAATGTCGAGGCCTGTGTCGATGTGGTACTCGACAATGGCACCACACTCGGCGTCTCCCACCAGACCTGGCAGTTGAACGAGGTCAACGGTCTGGTCTGGCCTTCGCCGGGCGGTGCCGGGGTGATGGACAAGGCCCTGTGGGATCAGACCATCGAGATCTCGGTCAGCGAGGACGTGCTGGCCGAAGCGCCCGATGACAGTGCCTTCACCACCGAGTACGCCGAGGCGGCGCTGGCGCTGTTGGCGGACAAGGACATCGATGTGACCGGCTCGGACTGGACACGGATCGAGGTCGAACTGCTGCCGGGCGGCGAATAGCCCGGCGACGGGCCCACCGAGCCACAACGAACTTCCACACGTCCCGTTGGCCGATTGAGCGTGGGGCGACTTCGCCCATACGTCGGGGCGCCCAATATGGCGCACCGACGGGGGGTCGACTCAGGACATGCGCCAGAATCGATCTTCAGGGCACCCCATACTCACTCAGAGGTCGCTCGCGTCGATGCCGAGATCTCGGGCCGTCGATGACAGCGGCACCGCGGCCCGGGTGGCAGGGTAGGTCCCCAGCAGCCGGTCGGCGGCGTTGGACGTGATGCCGAGCCAGTACCGCTCGTTTCGCCAATGATGCAGCCGATGATTCGACTTCAACCTGCGGTAATGGCGGGTGCGGGGCCGGTAGGCGGTGTGGAACAGGAAGTGGGCCCACTCGTAGTGCAGCAGGGCCGAGAGCGCGGCGACCACACCGGTGAGGACCGGCCCCAGCGGCTGGGCCCCCAACAGCCCCAGCGGCCCGCCGACCACCACGACGACCAACGCCGCATTGATGACCTGGAAAAGTGCGGCGTCCGGCCCCCGGAGCAGGACCCACGAGACCGATGAGGGGTTGAGATGGTGCTGGCGATGGCCGGCGCCGGGATCGATGAGCAAACCGGCGATCCGGCGAGGCCGAGCGTGGAGCACGACCAGGTGGATCGTCCACTCGACCACAGGAATCAGTACAGCCACGATCAACAGCGCCATCAGGTCCCACCCGGTGAGGGCGACACCGACCATCACCCTGGCAACAACGGCGGCGCAAAGACCGATTGCCAGCAGTCGTGGTGACCAGAACCGGAAGAACACCGCACGAGCCGACGGCAGGGAGTCGATGCCGGCGGCAACAGCGATTCCGGGGTCCGGCGGGCGCAACGCCATCATGCAACCGTACCGCCCGGCCGGGGGGCTCCGACCGTAGCCGGGGCCGGTCGACGCCGTTTCCGATGTGACGATTGACCGGGCCTCGCCCCTCGCTCGGCACCCAACGTAGGCTTTGTCCATGACAAGGGTTTCGGAACGACAAGGGTTTCGGAACGACAAGGCTCTGGCCATGACAAGGCTCTGGCCATGAAAAGGATCTGGCCATGACGAGAGACCGGCTCAACCTGGGCGGTGTCCCCGAGCACTTCAACCTGCCGTGGCATCTGGCCATCGAGTCGCCGGCCTGCGCGGAGCTCGACCTCCACTGGGAGGACCAGTACGGGGGGACGGGGGAGATGCTGGCCAAGCTGGCCGCAGGCGAGCTCGACATGGTGAGCATCCTCACCGAGGGCACCGTCTCGGCCATTGCGAAGGGGGCGGCGCTGACGATCCTGCAGGTCTATGTCTCCAGTCCGCTGCGGTGGGGGATCTTCGTACCGGCGGGATCGCCGTACGAGGAGGTTTCGGAGCTCGACGGGGCCCGGATCGCCATTTCCCGGTTCAATTCCGGCAGCCACCTGATGGCCTTCATCCTGGCCAGAGCCCACGGCTGGACCCTGACCGACGATCGGTTCGTCCTGGTCGGTGACCTGCAGGGTGCGATCGATTCGTTCGCCGCAGGAGAGTCCGAGCTGTTCCTGTGGGACCAGTACATGACGACCCCCCACGTCGAGGCCGGCCGATTCCGCCAGATCGACACCCTGGAGACCCCGTGGCCGTCGTTCGTGATCGCAGCACGCAACGAGGTCCTGACGGGGCGGACGACCGAAGTCGGTCGAGTGGTCGACGCGGTCGTGGCCCAGGCAACGGCATTGCACGACCGGCCCGACATCGACCGGGAGCTGGCCCGGCGATACGGACTGCGGTCCCAGACCGTGCGATCCTGGTTGGATACCACGATCTTCGCCCCCCGAGAGGCGATGGACCCTTCGATCGCCCAGAAAGTGCTCGACACCCTGGCCGAGGCCGGGTTCAACTGATCAAATGGTCAACCGGGAGGATGTACCGTGTCGCAGCAGACAGAGCAGAGCCAACCAGTGCCCCCACCGGCGGCGGGGAACGCCCCGGCACACGATGTGGCAGACGCCTCGGTGGAACCGAGCCGGCCGGCGACGCTCACCCCGCCGTTCAGCCTGGCGAAGTGGATCGAGGATCACGCCCACGAGCTGAAGCCTCCGGTGGCCAACCAGCAGGTCTGGGAATACGGGGAGATGATCGTGATGATCGTCGGCGGTGGCAATCAGCGGACCGACTACCACGACGATCCCCGCGACGAGTTCTTCTACCAGCTCAAGGGCGACATGATCCTCAAGATCAGGAGCGCGGGAAGCCCGGCCCAGGACATGGTGATCGGTGAGGGCGAGGTGTTCCTGCTGCCGTCGCACGTCCGCCACTCTCCACAGCGGCCGGACCCCGACAGCATCGGGTTGGTGGTCGAGTACTCAAGGCCCGAGGGATCGCTGGATGGCTTCGAGTGGTACTGCGACAACTGCAACTCGCTCGTCCATCGGGTCGAGGTGCAATTGACCTCGATCGTCGATGATCTCCCGCCGCTGTTCGAGGCGTTCTACGCCAGCGAAGCGGCCAGGACCTGCGACGCCTGCGGCACCCTTCACCCGTCGCCCCATGACTAGGTTGACCTCGGTCGCCGAGCTCGAAGCGGTCTACGGCCAGTTGCCGGTGGCCCATTCGATCACCGAGGTCGGCAGCGAACCGAAGACGGTGATCGTCGTCAACGTCGAGTCGGTGTACTTTCAATGCGCCAGGGCCATCAAGCGCAGCGAGTTGTGGAAGCCGGAGCGGTTCGTCGAGCCGGGGGCGGTCCCCACCGCGGGCCAGATGACCAGGGCCGCATCCGATGGAGACTTCGACGGCGAGACCTACGACGCCCAACTGGCGAACCGCCAGGCCATCACCCTCTACTGACAACCCACCGACAACGCTGAAACCGGAACAGGACGAGACTTGGACATGGGCCGCAACCAGAGCGAACGCTTCGACTCCGATGCAGCCACCGCCACCAGGCTCGACGCCGAGGACCCGCTGGCCGCCATGCGCCGAGAGTTCCTCATACCCCGTCACCACGACGGAACCGAACAGGTCTATCTGGTCGGCAACTCCCTCGGGCTGGCCACCGCGGCCACAAAACGTTATGTGGACGACGAGCTCGACCGTTGGGCGACGCTCGGCGTTGCGGGTCATTTCACCGGCGAGACGGCCTGGGAGCCGTACCACGAACTGCTCACCGAACAGATGTCGACCATCGTGGGTGCCAGAGCGGAGGAGGTGGTGGTGATGAACGGGCTGACGGTCAACCTTCACCTGCTGCTGGTGAGCTTCTACCGGCCGACGACGCAGCGGCACAAGATCCTGATCGAGGACCACGCCTTCCCTTCCGACCACTTCGCCGTCGAGTCGCAGATCCGGCAGCGGGGATTCGACCCGGCCGAATCCCTGGTCACCGTCGGGCCGAGGCCGGGCCGCGAGACCCTCGACCCCGCAGACATCATGGATGCCATCGAACACCACGGTGACCAACTGGCGGTGATCATGTTGCCCGGTGTGCAGTACTACACCGGACAGGTCCTTCCCATGGCCGACATCGTCCGGGCCGGGCATCGGGTCGGCGCCGCGGTCGGGTTCGACCTCGCCCATGCCGCAGGCAACATCCCGCTCGACATGCACGACTGGGGGGCCGACTTCGCCGTCTGGTGCAACTACAAGTACCTCAACGCCGGGCCGGGGGCGGTGGCCGGTTGTTTCGTTCACAACCGCCACACCACAGACCGAACCCTGCCGAAGTTCCTCGGCTGGTGGGGGACGAACAAGGCAGAGCGCTTCGAGATGAAGACCGTCTTCGAGCCGATCCCCACCGTCGAGTCGTGGCAGCTCAGCAACCCGCCGATCCTGATGATGGCCGCATTGCGGGCATCCCTCGATGTGATCGATGCCGCCGGGGGCATGACCGCGCTGCGGGCCAAGTCGGAGCGGCAGATCGCCTACCTCGACTTCCTACTCGACGAGGTGATCGGCGATCGCATCGAGACGATCACCCCCCGGCCCCTCGATCAGCGGGGCTGCCAATTCGCCCTCCGGGTCACAGACGAGAGCCGTGACGGCAAACTGGTTCACGCCGCACTGGAGGACGAAGGGGTGGCCTGCGACTGGCGCCATCCTCGGGTCATCAGGGTGGCCCCGGTCCCGCTGTACACCTCGTTCGCCGATATTCACCGATTCGTCGAGATCCTGGATGGGCTGCTGTGAACCGTCACCTCGAACAAACACCTGCGGCCGGCAGGAAGTCGCTGGCCGACGGAGGCCCGATCGTGATCGTCGGCGGTGGTCAGGCCGGCGCCCTGATGGCGCTGTACCTGGCCCGCCAGGGCCATCGGGTCCGGCTGTTGGAGAGCAGGCCGGACCTCCGCCGGGTCGACATCGACGCCGGCAAGTCGATCAACCTGGCCCTGGCCACCCGGGGCATCGTGCCCCTCAAGGAGCTCGGGGTCTACCCGTCGCTGGAACCGATCCTGGTGCCGATGGCCGGACGCATGGTCCACGAGGTCGACGGTGAGGCCGCGCTCCAGCCGTACGGGCTGAGCCCCGAGGACGTGATTCACGCCGTCTCCCGAAGCGACCTCAACGCCATCCTGCTCGACGCCGCCGAGGCCACCGGCAACGTCGATGTCAGCTTCGACGTGAGGTGCCGGAAGATCGACTTCGACAACAAGCTGCTCGAGATCAGCGACTACAACCGGGACGGGGCGACTTCGGTCGTGCCGTTCGGCACCCTCATCGGCTGCGACGGCGCCAGCTCCGAGGTCCGTGACGCCATGTTGGCGATCAACGGCGGAACATCGGTCGAAGACGAGCTCGGTCATGGCTACAAGGAGCTGAACATCCCACCCGGACCGGGGGGAACGTTTCGGATCGAACCGAACGCCCTGCACATCTGGCCCCGAGGCGAGTTCATGCTGATCGCGCTGCCCAACCCGGAGGGCGACTTCACCGTCACCCTGTTCATGCCGAACGAGGACGGGCCGGGCTCGACCGACAGCTTCGCCGATCTGAACACCGAGGCCGACGTCGAGCGGTTCTTCTGCCGGGAGTTTCCCGACTTCGTACCACTCGTTCCCGATCTGACGACCCAGTTCTTCGAGAACCCCACCGGGCGGCTGTCGACCATCCGAAACACCGGTTGGAGTCTCGGCGCCGATGCCGTCCTGCTCGGCGATGCGGCCCATGCCATCGTGCCGTTCCATGGCCAGGGCATGAACCTGGCCATGGAATCGTGCCGGTTGCTGGATCGAGCCATCCGGGAGCACCCGGACGACCTGGCGCTGGCGTTCCGGAAATACGAAGCCGATCGCAAGCCGGACGCCGATGCCATCGCCGACATGGCGTTGCAGAACTACGTGGAGATGCGGGCCGGTGTCGTCGACCCGGACTATCTGATCAAGCGGGAGTTGGCGCTGGAGATGGAGCGCCGGTTCCCGGACAAGATCGCCGCCCGCTACGGCATGGTGATGTTCAGCACCCGCCGCTACGCCGAGGTCAAGAAGCGGGCCGAGCGCCAGCAGGAGATCTTCGCCGAGCTGATCGCCGGGGCGTCGAGCCTGGACCAGGTCGATTTCGATCGGGCGGCCGAGCTGGTTCGGCACCTGAGCCCGCTGCCGGCACCGATCTGAGCGAGGGAGGAAGCCGTTGACCGATGATCTCACATCGACCGGTTCCGGGAACCGGCGCCGATGAACCGCCGGGAGCCGGGGCGCTGGCCGAGGTGAGCTATGGCAGCTACCTGAAGATCGACGAACTGCTCAGCCTCCAGCAACCGATGTCCCGTCCGGTCGAGCACGACGAGACGTTGTTCATCATCATCCATCAGGTCTACGAGCTGTGGTTCAAGGAGGTGCTCCACGAGCTCGACGAGCTGGTCGACCATCTCGACGCCGACCATCCGGCGCTCGGCGGTCACCAGCTGAAACGGGTGCTGAAGATCTTCAAGACCCTGATCGTCCAGCTCGACGTGCTGGAGACGATGACCCCGCTGGAGTTCACGTCGTTCCGCAGTTTCCTGGCCAACTCCAGCGGCTTCCAGTCTGCCCAGTTCCGGGAGCTGGAGTTCCTGCTCGGCCAGAAGACCACCGAGCACCTCCACCGGTTCGCAGGCAACGAGCGGGAGTACACCAACCTGGTGCGACGGTACGAGGAACCGTGCTTGTGGGATGCGTTCGTCCGCTACGTCCACCGCCAGGGCTACGACATCCCAGACAACTTCCTCGATCGCGATGTCCGAATGGCCGTCGGCTACTCGGCCGGTGTGCAGCAGGCGTTGATCGACATCTACCGCAACGACCCGGCGATGTCACGACTGTGCGAGTCGTTGACCGACCTCGACGAAGGTCTCCAGGAGTGGCGCTACCGTCACGTGATGATGGTGCAGCGGACCATCGGCACCAAGATCGGCACTGGTGGGTCGTCAGGGGTGGAGTACCTTCGCTCGACGTTGTTCCGGCCGGCGTTCCCCGACCTGTGGGCCATCCGTTCGGCACTGTGAGCGGGCCGAGGGGAATCGAGCCGCCGGCCCCAACCCCCGGTGGTCAGTTGAGGACGACCGAGATCCCCAACCCGACCGGCACCGCGATCCAGGCCACCGCCATCAGGATCAACGCCACCAGCGCAAAGAGCCGGGCCTGGTCCTGAGGGGGTCCGCCACACCGGCCGACGGTCTGATAGAGGGCTTCCAGCGGTTGATCGGTGGTGAGCTTGATCCGGCGCCGGGCGATGGCCGCCCCCTTGAGGAGGGCCCAGGAGGCGGCGGCCAGGACGGCGAAGAGCGCGACGACGAGCACGATCTGGCCGAAGGTGGAGTCGACCGCGCTGAGTACGAAACCCTGGAGGCTGCCGATGATGGTCGACAGGAACGCCCCACCGAGGATGAAAGTGGGAAAGCCGAGCGGGTTGCCCTTGTACCCGGCCGCCACCCGGTCGGTCTGGATCCTCGCCCTGGCCAGCAGCGGTCGGTCCGGGTCGTCCTTGAGGGCCGCCGCCTCCCGACGGCTGTAGAGGTGCGACAGGTTGTTGACCACATTCCGCAGATGTGATTTGACCAGGAAGTGCACCACCTGCTGCACCACGTACTGGGCGACCGGCGCCAACGGGCCGAGGCCGGCAACCCGAACCCCGCGCGAAGCGTTTCGGTCCAACACCTCCAGGGCCCGCATGGCACCGGCGTGGGCTGCGGGGAACCGGTCGGGGTGGCCGAGCGGCCGCCTCGAGGCCAGCTCCAGGATGATCTGGCGATCCACCGAATCGGTGGCCCCGACCTGATCGAGAATCCGGTCGGCGGCCGCCACGTCGCTCTTGCGCAGTGCGTTGAACGCGTCAAGCTTCTCATCGAGTTGATCGAGTACGAGCCCTGGCCGCTCGTCCAGCGTGGTGTCGCCCGCCGGTTGCGGCCTGTCGGTGGAGCGTTGCACCTCGCTCTTCGTCGTCGACCGATCGGTCGGCCCGTCACCGCTCATGGCAGCCGATGGTAGCTGCCGCCGCCGTTCCCTTCGACCACCGCAGCCGGTCCGACGGGGTGGGTGCCCAATGCGGTACCGGCGGTATCGGATCCATACACTGGTCGATTGGAGATCAGGTCGAACGGACCGGGATCGATGGAACGTACGTCGATCGGAATGGATGCTGCAATGAGCGAACCCGAGGACAGCCGTCGTCATACCCCGGATGAGGATGATCCCCGATATCGGGCCTTCCGTGAAGCCTACGAAGCGTCGAAGCTTCGAGATGTCCCGTTCGAAACCATGTCCGGTGTGCCGGTGGAGCCGGTGTACGGCGAGGGCCCGTACCCGGGCCAGTATCCCTACACCCGCGGTGTCTATCCCACCATGTACCGGTCGCGGTTGTGGACGATGCGGATGTTCGCCGGTTTCGGCACCGCCGAGGACACCAACGCCCGCTTCCACGACATCCTCCGCAATGGGGGCACCGGGCTGTCGACCGCCTTCGACATGCCGACGTTGATGGGTCGTGACTCCAACAGCCCGTGGTCGCTCGGTGAGGTCGGCCGGGCCGGGGTGGCGGTCGACACCCTGGCCGACATGGAGGACCTCTATGCCGGGATCGACCTCGGATCGGTCTCCACCTCGATGACCATCAACGGACCGGCCGCCATCGTGCTGGCCATGTACATTGCGGTGGGGGAGAAGAACGGGGTGGTCCGCAAGGATCTGGCCGGAACCATCCAGAACGACATCTTCAAGGAGTACCAGGCCCAGAAGGAGTACATCTATCCGCCTCGGCCGTCGGTTCGCATCGTGACCGACATGATCAAGTTCACCTCGGCCGAGATGCCGAAATGGCATCCGGTTTCGATCTCCGGTTACCACATCCGCGAGGCCGGCAGCACCGCGGCCCAGGAACTGGCCTTCACGCTGGCCAACGGTTTCGCCTACGTCGAGGCGGCGGTGGCGGCCGGCGTCGACGTTGACGAGTTCGCGGGGCGGCTGAGCTTCTTCTTCAACAGCCACATCGATTTCTTCGAGGAGATCGGCAAGTTCCGGGCCGCCCGCCGGATCTGGGCCCGTTGGATGAAGGAGCGGTACGGGGCCACGAGCGAGCGCTCGATGCTGTGTCGGTTCCACACCCAGACCGCCGGGGTGTCTTTGACGGCCCAGCAGGCGGAGAACAACATCGCCAGGGTTGCCATTCAGGCGTTGGCCGGGGCCCTCGGCGGCACCCAGAGCCTCCACACCGATGCCTACGACGAGGCGCTGGCCCTGCCGACCGAGAAGGCGGCCCGGATCGCACTGCGGACCCAACAGATCGTTGCCCACGAAACCGGGGTGGTGAACGTGGCCGATCCGCTCGGCGGCTCGCCGTATGTCGAGTGGATGACCGACGAGATGGAACGGCAGGCCGAAGCGATCTTCGCCCACCTCGACGATCTCGGCAACGGCTCCATCCTGGAGGGGGTGTACGCCGGTATCGAGAACGGTTACTTCGTCGGTGAGATCGCAGACGCCTCCTATCGCTTCGAGCGGGAGGTCAACGCCGGAAGACGGATCATCGTCGGGGTGAATCGCTTCACCGACGGCGACGAAGGACAGAAGGATCTGCTGCGAATCGGCGCAGAGGTCGAGGAGTATCAGCTGAAGCGGCTGGAGGACGTCAAGCACAAACGCGACGCACAGGCCGTGACGGCGGCCCTGGCCGCGGTCACCACCGCCGCCGAGGACCCGACGGTCAACCTCATGCCGCCTATTCTCGATGCGGTGCGGGTCTATGCAACGCTGGAGGAGGTCGTGGCATCGATGGAAACCGTGTTCGGCACCTACGTCGAAAAGGCCATCATCTGATGGCCCCGGGTGACGGTCATCATCTGATGGCCCCGGGTGACGGTCATCATCTGATGGCCCCGGGTGACGGTCATCATCTGATGGCCCCGGGTGACGGTCATCATCTGATGGCCCCGGGTGACGGTCATCATCTGATGGCCCCGGGTGACGGTCATCATCTGATGGCCCCGGGTGACGGTCATCATGTGATGGCCCCGAGCGAAGCTTGCATGAGATGACCGACGGCACCGACGGTACCGAGGGCCCCTTGCGGGTGGTCCTGGCCAAGCTGGGTCTCGACGGCCACGACAGGGGCCTCAAAGTGGTGGCCCGGATCCTGCGCGACGCCGGGATGGAGGTCATCTATCTCGGGCTGCGTCAGACAACAGACAGCATCGTGTCGGCAGCCGAGCAGGAGGACGCCGACGCCATCGGGCTCTCGATGCACAACGCCGGCCACATGACCCTGGCCCCCAACATGGTCAAGGCCCTCAAGGACGCCAAGCTCGATATTCCGGTGGTGGTCGGTGGGATCGTACCGGACGAAGACGTGGCCCCGCTGCTGGCGGCCGGTGTCGCCGCGGTGCTGGGGCCCGGCGCCTCGGCCGAGGAGGTCGCCAAGACGGTACGGGACGCGGTGTCGGCCGCCGCCGTCTGAGTGCGGCCACTCTGATGCCACGAAAGAGCTCCTCGGTCGACGAGTTGTACACCGAGGCCAAGCAGGGCCGGCGGCTGGCCCTCGGGCGGTTGTTGACCATGGTCGAACGGGGCGGCCACGACGCCGAGATGATCAGCGAACTGGCGACCCCCGATGCGGGGAAGGCCCACATCGTCGGTATCACCGGGGCCCCCGGGGCCGGCAAATCGACCTTGACCGGCCAGTTGGTCAGGTTGTTGGCCGCTGGGGGACGGCGCCCGGCGGTGCTGGCGGTCGATCCGTCTTCCCCCCTGACCGGTGGCGCCATCCTCGGTGACCGCATCAGGATGGATGACATCGTGGTCCCCGGTGCCGATCCGTCGGTTGCGTTCATACGGTCCATGGCGACTCGGGGCCATTCCGGCGGGTTGGCCCTGGCGGTGCCGTTGGCCGTCCGGCTGTTCGACGCCATGGGCTACGACCCGGTCATCATCGAGACGGTCGGTGTCGGCCAGGTGGAGGTCGATGTGGTCGGGGCCGCAGATACCGCAGTGGTGGTGATGACCCCCGGTATGGGTGATGCGGTGCAGGCCAACAAGGCTGGCCTGCTCGAGGTGGCGGACGTGTTCGTCGTCAACAAGGCCGACCGCCCCGGCGCCGATGATGTTCGCCGTGACCTCGACCTGATGCTGGATCTGAGCCACATGACCGGCCAGGAGGATGCGGGCGGCTACCGGCCGCCGATCGTGATGAGTTCGGCCCTCGATGGCCAGGGGGCCGACGACGTGTGGGCTGCGGTCGAGGATCATCTGCGGCTGCTGAACGAGACCGGCCGCCGAGCGGTTCGCCGACGCCACCGGATCAGAACCGAGATCCGGGCCAGGATGGAACAGACGTTGGCAACCCGGATCGGCGACGCTATGAACTCCGATATGGGAAACGACCTCGTGGCCATGGTGGAGCAGGCCAGCCTCTCGCCGACGGCGGCCAGCGCCAAGCTGCTCGATCGACTTCTCGGCCCCCGGTAGTGGGGAGCCCTCCGGGTCCCGGCCGATCCCTGCGCGGGGCGACCAGCCGGAAGTTCCTGGGGCCGGTGCGGTGATGGCTGAATCGGTGACCGACGCCCCGGCGTCGACCAGGCGGATCAACGCCGCGGCCAAACTCCTGGTCGAGCCGGACGAGGTCATGCGGGTCGTCGCCAAGCTCGACGATGTGCAGCTGGCCAACCTGGGCGACGCCGTTGCCCAGGAGCAAGCAAGCCGTGCGGTGGCACGGGGCGACCTCGATCAGATCATCGCCCAGGCCTTCGAAGTCGGGTTCGGCAACGACGGGCTGGCCACCCTGCCGTGGATCGAGGGAACGGTTGTCGTCTGCCCCGGCGGGTTGATCTGGTCGAGCCGGGCCAGCCACGTCTGCCGTTTCGTCAACGTGAACGACATCTGGGTTTGGGACAGCCACGAGTTGATCCGGGAGGACAAGCGCTCCATCCCCGGCGAGCGCAACGGCTTCCGGGCGGTGGCGCTGGTGCCGGCCCTCGAGGGTATGGAGATCGACGTGGTCAGCGGCAAGGCCAGGGGTGGCCAGCACTCGGTCGACCGGGTGGTGTCCTACGTGATCCGTCGGGGCGAACTGGACGAGGTGAGCCAGAGAAACGTCAGTCGCCAGGGCATGATGTAGCGCCGCAACTCACGTCGGCCAGGTTGCGTCGAGCCGATCCGGCTTGCGGAAGATCAGACCGCGGGGCCGGGCCGAGGCCGGGTCGTCGATGGTGATGCCGGGCAGCAGGTCGAGCACCGCCTCCACCGCCGCTGCGGTCTCCAGCGTTGCCATATGAGCCCCGATGCAGGCGTGGGGGCCTTTGACGAACGCCAGATGGGCCGAGGCGTTGTGACGGCGAATGTCGAAGCGGTGCGGCTCGGCGAAGGTCGACGGGTCGTGGTTGGCCGCCGTCAGGGACAGCCGGACCAGTTCACCCTTGCCGATCAACTGCTCGTCGCCCGGCCGACCGAAGCGAACGTCGGCGGTGGCATATCGGTCGACCACCGATGCGGCCGGTTCCAGCCGCAACGACTCCTCGATGGCGTTGGCCAGCAGCGATCGATCCTGGTCGAGCGCGGCCAGTTGCCGGGGGTGGGACAGCAGATGGAACAGAGCGTTTGCCGTCATCGCCTCGGAGGTCTCCACCGCCCCGAACATCACGACCGCCACGTTGGAGCACAGCTCGTCAGGTGTGAGATCGGCTGCGGCGGCGATCGAACCGAGCGCCGAGGGCCGGGCGGAGGCCGGCGACGACGACCGGGCAACGGTCAGGCGAACCCGTTCGTCGAGTGCGGCGCGGGCCTCGATGGCGGCGCTGGGGATCGGTCGACCGTCGGACACGTCGAGCACGCCGGTGACGATGGCCCGGTACCAGGCCAGGACCTCGTTGTCGTCGGTCCCGACCAGCCCCAGGGTGCCGGTGATGGTGGCGACCGCCAACGGCCCGGCCAGCCCTCCTCGAAGCTCGGCCCGGCCGGCGGGCCGCAGACCCGAGACGAGCCGGCGGGCGTGGCGGCGAATCTGGTCGCCGCAAACCCGCTGTACCGAGGCGGCTCGAAACGGTGGTACGAAGGGGCTTCGGTGGCGTCGTTGCTCGACGCCCTCCAGCGACAGCATGCTGGGCCCGACCACTCGACCGGTGGAGAAGCTCGGGTGGTCGACGGTGAAGGTGGCCGGGTCCCGCATGGCGGTGGCCACCAGTTCGCGGTCGGTGACCAGCCACCCGTCGATCGCCGGTACCCATGACACCGGCTCGGTCCGCCGGAGCGCGTCGAGCGCGGGATGGGGATCGCCCTCCAGGTCCGAGCGATGCAGGGTCGTCCCGATCGGCGAGCTCACCGTCCTGGGGTCAAAGTCGCCATCCACCGCCGTCGTGGTGGTCAGTCGACCAATGCGGCGGTGTCGAGGTCGATCGACATCGCCGCCGAGCCGCCGGCCATGACCAGGAACATCTCGTCGCCACGATCGGTCTGGCCGACGATCTGGGAGGCGATGACCGCCATGACGAAGCCGGCCGGCGCGGCCAGCCGATACTCCGACCACGCCTGCTCGGCCGCCATGACGACGCCGTGTCCGGCCAATCGCCGGCGGTAGGCCGCCAACAGCTCGGACTCCAGCGCCCGTTGCGTCGTGCGGTCGAGGCTGCCGCTGAGCAGGTAGGCCACGTCGCTCAGCGCCCCACCGAGGCCCACGGTCTGCCAGTCCACGGTGGTGAGCGGGGGAGCGGGATCGCCGAGTCCGAACAGCAGGTTGTCGAGTCGGAAGTCGCCGTGCACCAGGCATTGGGGTTCCGGCCGGGCGACGATCCACCGCTCGAACCGGGCCGCCAACCACTCCCCGAAAGCCAGGGTCTCCCGGTCGAGTCGGTGGCGGTAGCGATCGACGAAGCCCGGGTAGACCAGATCGAACAGCTCCGCCCGTTCGGCGATCTTGTCCTCGGAGATGTCGTCGATCCAGTCGAAGTCGGTCAGGTCTTCCCTTCCCCAGGTGGATCCGTGGAGGTCGGCTGCGGCCTCGACCGCCAACTCGGCCCGTTCCGGGCTGCAGCCGGCCAGCTGGTCGCCGGCCTCGGACGGGCTGATGTCCTCCATCACAAGTACGAAACGGTTGGCCGCCCGGTCCTCAGAAACATGGTGTACCGCCGGCACCCTGATGGCCACCGACGATGCCAGATCCCGGTAGAACCCGACCTCGCGAATGTAGGTTCTCGTTGCCTCGGCGGCGGCCCGGCTCATGGCGTTGGACGACGCCAGCTTTATGATCACCGAATCAGGCCGATCACCGCCGGTCGGGTCACCGGCCATGGCCCGGTCGTTGCCCCAGCGGAGTCGGCAGCGAACGTTCTCACCGACCTGGCCGGTGCCGACCAGCGTTGCGTCGACCGCAGCCAGTCGGCCTTCGAAACCGGCACGGTTGAGCGTCTCGTTCAGCCACGACCGATCGATGCCGTTGTCCTCCAGCAGCGACCAGGCCGGGTCGGCGGCCGCTGCCGACGGTGCCGTCGGGGTTTCCATGCACCGCCACCGTACCGTCGGGCTCGGCGATGAGCCACAGCGACCGGGAGCGGCAGGCCCCACAGGCCGCGGCCATGGCGACACGTCGGAGGCGGTCACCGGAGCGCATCGATGATCTCGTCGATCTCACCGACGGTGGTCTTGGGATTGACGAAGCAGAACCGGAACACCGGCCGTCCGTCGTGACGGCTCGGGACCACGAAGGCCGAACCGCTGTCCATCATCGCCTCGGTCCAGGCCTGGTACTGGTCGCCGGTCCAGCCGATTCGTTCGAACACCACGACGCTGAGCTGTGGTTCCCACACCAGCCGGAGATGATCGGCGGCCTCGATCCTGCGGCCGGCTTCCGCCGCCAGATCGAGGGTGACCTGCACCGCCTCGGCGTAGGCGTCGGTGCCGTAGGTCGCAAGGGAGAACCAGAACGGCAGGCCTCGGGACCGCCGGGTCAGGTGGATGGCGAAGTCGCTGGGGTTCCAGTCGCCGTAGGCGTCGAGGAACTCCAGGTAGCCGGCGTGCTGGGCGTGGACCGCTCTGGCCTGGTCGGGGTCTCGCCACAACAGGGCGCAGCAGTCGAATGGAGCGAACAACCACTTGTGGGGGTCGATGATCACCGAGTCGGCCAACTCGATGCCGTCGAACAGCGGTCTGGCCGATGGGGCGGCCAGGGCGCCGCCGCCGTATGCCGCGTCGACGTGGAAGAATACGTCTCGATCGTGACAGACCTCGCCGACGGCCCGAAGATCGTCGATCACCCCGAGGTTGGTGGTGCCTGCGGTGGCGACGACCCCGGCGATTCGGTCGCCGTGGCGGTCGAGGGCGGCCTCGACCGCGGGGCCGGTGAGGCGGCGATCCTGGTCGGTGTCGACCGCGATGGCCTCGGCGTCCATCACCGCGGTGGCCGACGGGATCGACGAGTGGGCGGTGTTCGACACCAGGAACGCCCACCGGTCCGGCCGGGGCCTGCCGGCGGTCGCCAGCCTGGCCTCGGCTGCCCCCCGAGCCCCGACCAGGGCCGACAGGTTGCCGATGGTGCCGCCGGAAACGAACACCCCGCCGGCTCGGCGGTCCAGCCCGCACAGGTCGGCCAGCCAACGCAACGCCTCGTTCTCGGCGAAAGCCGCCCCCGAGCCCTCGATCCACGAGCCGCCGTAGATGGAGAACGCACCGACCACCAGATCGAACAGCACCGCCGCTTCGGTCGGGGCGGCGGGAACGAACGACAGGTACTTGGTGTAGTCGACGGACAGGCACGACGGTGCGAGAACGTCGCGAAACAGCTCGAGCGCCCGATGGCCGCCGACCCCGTCGGCGGTGACCGTCGGTCCGACCAATCGCTGGAGCTCGTCGGCCGTCCTGGCCTGGCCGAGCGGGATCGGGTCGAGCCTGGTCCGCCAGCGGGCGAACTCGACGATCCGGTCGGCCAGTGCTTCGGTGTCGTCGGTGTAATCGTGCATCATGGTGAAGCCGCCCTCCCCGGGCCCGGTTCCCCGTCTCGACATCGACCCCGTTCGCCGGCCGGCGATGGCGATCGTCCGAGAACGGTTCGACGTTAGCCTTGCTCGACCAGGGCGGCGTACCGGGCGTCGAGCTCGTCTTCGTCGCCCTGTTCGAGCCCTCCCCAGGTGAACAACCTGGCCCTGGTGGCGGCATCGGGGAACAGCACCGGGCTCCGAGCCAGCTCGGCGGCGGCCCCGCCCAGTCGCAGCAGCTCGTCGCGAACCCCGATCACCGGTGAGATGTACTGCACCCATTCGGTGATGCGGGCCGCATTGGCCGGGTCGTAGACGAAGTTCATGAAGGCCCCGGCGGCGGCGAGGTTGGCCGATCCGGTGGGGATGACCATGGTGTCGAACCACTGGATGGCCCCTTCGTCGGGGACGACGAACTCGATGTCGGGCCGTTCGGCCTGCAGGATGGCGACGTCGCCGGACCACGCCATCGCCGCCGCCAGCTCACCGTCTGCCAGCTTCGGGGCGAAGTCCTCGAAGGTGAAGGCCCCGACCTGGCCGGATGCGGCGGCCTCGGTTATCTTGTCGAGACCGGCCTCGGCGGTGGCCTTGGTCGGCCTGCTCGGATCGTCGCCGTTTGCCAGCATCGCCAGCCCGACGGCCTCCCGCATCTCGCCGATGAACCCGACCCGGCCGGCCAGGGACCGATCGAACAGATCATTGACCGAGTTCAGCGGACCGTCGGTGGCGGCCGGGTCGTAGGCGATGCCGGTGATCCCGGCCTGCCACGGCATCTGGTATCGACAGCCCCGGTCCCAGGCGTTTGTCAGGAACGCCGGGTCGATGTTGACGTGGTTGCCGATGATCTCGATCGGCAACGGCTCGGCCCAACCGTTTGCGATCATCTGGGCCGCCCGCCAGTTGGTCGGCACGACGATGTCGTACTGGGGTGGTGTGATCCCCACCGAGGAATCGACGATGAGGTCGAACCCCGAACTGTTGTCGGTATACAACGGCTCGTAGTCGACCGAGATCGCATCGATGGCCGCCAGATCGGCCAGGGTCCCGCCGTCGTAGAACGGGTTGCCGTTGTCGTCGACGTCGATGTAGTCGGGCCAGTTCAGCATCCGCAGCCTGGTGCCGCCACCGAGGTCGAAGGCCGGGGCCTGGCCCCCGGTGGAACAGGCGGCCAGGCCGACCGCACCGAGGCCGAGGAGGAACTCCCGCCGGCCGATCGGTGTCGCCGCAGGCCCGGTGAACCGGGGCCCGCTCAACGGTATTCCCCCAGTCTGCGCTGAATGGCCAACATGATGGCCAGGGCGGCCAGCACCGGCAGGACGATCGTGAGGTACGGGGTGGTGCCGACGGCGTTCGCCGCGTCGTTCACGCCGGTGAGGAACTGCGTGCGATTGTCGGACAGCGCGCTCTCGATGGCGGTGTTGAGGCCGTTGAACGACGAGAGCCCCTCGCCTTGGAACAGCGCAACCGCGGCCTCGGTGTCGCCGGCGTTCTTCAACGATTCGATGCGCCGAGCCGCCTCCTGGTACCGGTCCCAGCGAACCGCCAGGGTGACCGCGGCGGCATCCTCCCGGGGTGAATCGGCACCGGCCGCCAGCTGGTCGATCGTGGACTCGACCTCGGCGAAGAGCGGGTCCAGGTTGCCCCCGGTGCCCTCCAGGAGTTGCAGGCTGAGTTGCGATTGCAGGTCGAAGGCCGCGGTCTGGATCTGCGAGGTGGTGGCGATGGCGTCGTAGCCGCCGGATTCGGCGTTGTCCAAGGTTTGGCCTCGCACCACGGGACCGACGACGAGGTAGCCGACCACGGCGGCGATCAGAATCGTTGCCAGGACCAGCAGCGGGTTCAGGATCCGATTGGTCCGCTGCAGCAGCCCGACCTGCACCTTGAGCAGGGCCAGCAGTGTGATGATGCCGATGCCGACCGCCACCCAGGTCGGGATCCGGCCCTCGGTCCGTTCGCCCTCCAGCTGGGACTGACCCCGGTTGTTGACCGTGTCGACCGCCGAGCCGACGTCGTCCTGGACCACCCGAAGAGCCTCGCGGAGCATGCCGTCGGCTTCAGGCAGCCGATTCTCGTTCGCCACCCTGGCCGCTTCGATGCGTCCGCTGTACTCGTTCAATGCGATGCCGATGGCCTTCAGGGCCTCGTGGGCCCGCCGGTCGGACCCGATGGTGGCCGACACCTCCTCGGTCTGGGCGCTGGCCCGGCGGATGGCGTCCTGGTAGAGGTTGCGGTTGACCCGATCCTCGGTTCCGGTCGCCCTGGTCGACAGGTAGGCCGCCGTGGCGGCGGTGTTGGCCTCGGCCACGCTGGCGAACAGGTCCTGGATCCCGATCAGGGCCGGGGCGGTGTTGTCTGCCGTGGTCTGCGACGCAGAACGCATCACCAGGCTGGCGATCGAGCCGACGACGGCGAAGGCCGCCACCAACACCAGCAGAACGACGTTCCATCGGCGGAGGAAGCCCGGCGGGTCCCGCTGATCGGCGCGGGAGCCACCGGTCGGCGGAAACCCCTTGCTTTGAGCTCGGTGACCGCCGCTCCGGGGGCGACGATCTCCGGCGGCGGCAGGGGTGGTTGTTTGACCGCGCTCATGACGGCACCACACTAGTGGTGCGACGCCGGGATGAGGATGCGGAGGCGGCGGCCTGTGACCGGCCAAGGCGGCCAGTAGGCTCGAACGACAGTGACGTCCTATTCATCACAAGGCCCGGCGTCCCCCGATCGATCGCAGCGCCGCGCCGTCGGAACCGATGTCGTCGCGGCGCTCGAACACTTCGAGGTCTCCCTGGCCGGCTTGCGAAACGGCATCGCCGAGATCGAGGGCTCACCGTCCTACCTCATGTTGAACGACGCGGCGCCGACCGGTGAAACCGCCCGCAAGTACGGTGTGGCGGCCCGCGACGCCAAGGATCTGTGGGTCTTCGTCGATGCGGCGTCGGCCCAGCTGGCGGCGGCGAGATCCTGGTTCGAAGAGCACGGGGCCGGCGGCTCCCATGGCGTCGAGCTCCGCCGGCTGCTGGAGGAGCCGAGGCTGGCCGTCACCACCGGCGACGGCTCGACCCGGGCTTACTCGGTGTCGCAGATCCTGGCCGAGATTCGCCGCCGCTACGGAGCGGTCCGAGCCGGGGTGACTGAAATCGACCAGCTGTGGGTTTCGGTGCTGCCCCGGGTCGAGGCGGCCAGAGCCACCTTGGAGCGCCTCGAGGCCGAGGCCGACGACCTGGGCGTGGTCGAGCCGCTGATCGGGCGGGCCGCGGCACTGGCGGACGACCTGGCCCAGCGGTTGGTCTCCGACCCCGGCAGCGTTTCCATCCAGGACGGATCGAACCTCGATCTCCAAGTGGCGAATGCGGCAAAGCAGATGTCGGCGCTGCGCACCGGCCACGATCACCTCGACGACGACTTCAACGCCACCGAGGAGCTGCTGGCCTCGTTGCGGGTCCTGCTGGCCAGGGCCGAGGCGGCCAGGGTGGAGGCGATGACCAAGATCGTCGAGCCGAAGGGCCTGGTGCGGCTACCGGATGCCAGCCTGCTCGATGGCCCGGACGGCCTGGCCAATCGGCTCGACGATCTCCTCGACAAGGCGGCGACCAGCGCCTGGACCCAGAAACGCAGCCTGCTCGACGCCTGGCTGAACTCGGCCCGCAAGCTCGAGGCCCAGCTGCTGCGGGCCGCCGACGCCAACCGGGCGCCCCTGGAGGCCCGCAACGAACTGCGGGGCCGGCTCAGGGCGTACTCGGCCAAGATCGCCGCCCTCGGTCGGGCCGAGGACCTCGAGCTGGCCGAGCTGGCGGACCGGGCCCGAGCCGAGCTGTACACCGCACCGAGCGATCTGCCGGCCGCCGAGGCGATGATCACCGAATCTGGCGACGAGGCTCCGGTCGTGACCCTCTGTACCGAGGTCGACTGTGGCGGCACCATCGCCGGAGACGGCTACTGCGACACCTGTGGGGCGAAACCGGCGGCCGCCGCCAAGTCGAGCGGGCCGGCAGCGCCCATCATCAGGTCGTCGGCGGAGCCGGAGGTCCCGACGGCAGCCCGGTTGCAGCACCGCCCTCGCCGCAGGAGGACGGTTCCGCCGCCCCCGGCTTCGTTGGCGGTGGGACCGGCAACGCCGGCGATCGACCTGGCCCGGCCGCCAGTACCGGCGGTATCGGGAACTGCGGGAGCTGCGGGAACTGCGGGCAACGGTGCTGGCGAGATCTCCGCCCGACCGACGGGGTCGCTGTGCGGCCGGGACGGCTGTGCCGGCGCCATCGCCGCCGACGGCTACTGCGACACCTGCGGCCTCGCCGCCGACAGCACCGGGGGTCCGGTTCGGGTGGCCCCGGTCCTGGCCCGCCTCGATCCCGACTCCGACTCCATCCCCTCCATAGCAGTCCCGACCGCGCCGGACACCTCGGCCAGGATCCCCGGCGCAGGCACCGCCACCGCCCGTAGCCGGACCACCACCAATGCCTCCCGCCGGACGGGGTCGGCCCGGACCGGGATCGGGCTCGGTCTGGTGTCGGTGCTCCCGACGACCGTCGGCGACCCGGCGGCGGCGGTGATGACCGACGACGAGATCCAGGCCGAGCTGGGGATCGTGCCGGAGCAGGATCGCAACTGCGCAACCTGCGGCAAACCGGTGGGGAGGGGAAACGGCGATCGGCCAGGTCGGGTCAGGGGCTTCTGCGGCAGCTGCCGGACCGCATTCGATTTCGTGACGAACGAGCCGTCGCTGGATCGGGGCGAGATCGTTGCCGGCCAGTACGAGATCATCGGCGCCCTGGCCCATGGTGGCATGGGGTGGATCTACCTCGGCCGTGACCGGGCGGTTTCGAACCGGTGGGTCGTGTTGAAGGGCCTGCTCAACGAGGACGATCCGGATGCGGCGGCGGCCGCGGTGGCCGAGCGGCAGTTCCTGGCCCAGATCGAGCACGCCAACATCGTCAACATCTACAACTTCGTGACCCATCGCGGCGCCGGCTACATCGTGATGGAAATGGTCGGCGGTGAGTCGCTCAATGCGAAGCTCAAGTCGAGACGCAGGGCGAACGGTGGTGTCCACGACCCCCTCCCGGTCACCGACGCCATCGCCTACGTGCTTGGCATCCTCCCCGCCCTCGGCTATCTCCACGGTCGTGGCCTGGTCTACAACGACCTGAAACCGGCCAACATCATGGCCGTCGGCGACGAGGTGAAGCTGATCGACGTCGGGGCGGTGATGCGCATCGACGACCGACAGGCCGCCATCTTCGGAACCCAGGGTTTCCAGGCTCCCGAGGTCGCAACAGCGGGCCCGTCTGTCACCTCCGACCTCTACACCGTCGGCCGGACGTTGGCGGTGCTGATCATCCGCTTCGTCTTCCACGACGGCACCTACCTCTATTCGCTGCCAACGCCGGCCGACGCGCCGCTGTTCGCCCGGTGGGAGTCGCTGTATCGGTTCCTGCTCCGGGCGATCGCCTACCACCCGGACGACCGATTCCAGAGCGCCGAGGAAATGGCGGAGCAACTCACCGGGGTGCTGCGGGAGATCGTGGCGGTCACCGAGGGCCGGCCACGACCCACCGCGTCGACCTTGTTCGAGGGCGACCAGCTGGCGGACATGCTGGTGGCCAGCGCCGAGAGCTACGACGTGACCGCTGCAGACTGGCGGGTCCTGCCGGCTGCGAGGATCAACGAGGCCGATCCGGCGGCCCCGCTGCTGATGGGCCTGCCCGATGCCAATCCGGCCCGGGCGGCCCGAGCGATCAAGAACGCCATCGACGCCGGCCAGGTCACATCATCCGACGAGGTCTACCTTCGTTTCGCCTGGGAGCTGATCCAGCTCCGGGCCAGGGCCGATCTCGCCCGGGCCAACCCGCGGCCGACCGGGGCCCGGCCGGTCGGCGGAGCCCGATCGGCGGCCAGGCTGCAGCGGCCAACGAGTTGCGCAGGATCGGCGGTGAGCTTCCCCAGGACAACCCGGAACAGATCCTCCGCCAGGTCGAGCTCTCGAACCCGTGGGAGTGGCGAGTCCACTGGTACCGCTCGATTCTGCACCTGCGCAGCGGCCTGGCCGCCGCGGCGGCCGAGGGCTTCAGCCGGGTCTGGACCGAACTGCCGGGCGAGACCGCCCCCAAGATGGCGGTGGCCCTCTCGGCGGAGTTGGCAGGTGAATACGAGCGCGCCCTCGAGCTGTACGACCTGGTGATCAGCTCCGACTCGTCGTTCGTGTCCGCCGCGTTCGGTATGGCCCGCTGCAACTGGCAGTTGAGCGACCACGACGGGGTGGTGGCGGCGTTCAACCGGGTGCCGACCAGCTCGGCCGCCCACTACGACGCCCAGGTGGCCGCGGCCCGGGCCCTGGTGGCCGGGGGGCCGACCGGCCAGCCGGCGCTCGAAGACCTGGCCGCGGCGTCGGCCACCATCGAGCGGCTGCAACTCGATGCCGCCGAGCGGGCGGCGCTGTCGGCTGACATCTTCGAGCGGGCGCTGGCCGGTGTGCAGGAGGGTCGGATCCAGCCCGACTCGGGCGAGATGCTCGGTCGAGAGCTCAACGAGCGGTCGCTGAGGGAGGGCCTCGAGCAGACCTACCGGGTGTTGGCCAGGCTGGCCACTTCTGACGAGGAACGGATCCGTCTGGTCGACAGGGCCAACTCGGTACGGCCCCGGAGCCTGTTCTAGTGCGTTGTCCGAGTTGCGGCGAGGAGGCACCGGCGGACGCCAAATGGTGCGAGGCCTGTGGTCAGGACCTGAACTCCGAGCCCCTGCCGGCCTGCGTGTCGTGCGGGGAGCGAGAAGTGGCCGGTGAGGGCTACTGCCTGTCCTGTGGCCACAAGCAGCCCGCAGAACGCGATCACATGGAGTTCGAGGACGGTCCGGCGTCGGCCGTGACAGATCGTGGCCGCAGACACCGTCACAACGAGGATGCGGTGGCCATTGCCGCAACGCCCGACGGTGGCTCGGTGCTGGTGGTGTGCGATGGGGTCTCGTCGACCGCAGGCTCGGCCGAGGCATCGCTTCGAGCGGCGGTGGCGGCTCGGGATCTGCTGCTCGCCGGGCTGACCGGTCATCCCCGAAGCGACGGTGCCGGTCCGGCCACGAGTGAGCCCACCGTCGGGCCGGGCGGGTCCGCGGGTTCCGACGTGGCGGTCCCGCCCGATGCTCGACCCGAAACCATGGTCGAGACCTGGCCCGAGGCGGCGGCGGCCACGCAGTCCGAGGCGCAGCCGGAGACCTCGTCCGACATTCGGTCGGGCACCGGCTCCGTTGTCGACGGTCCGAACGAAACCGACGGTGCGGCCGGGCCCGCCTGCGACGCGACGGTGCGGTCGGAACCGACGGTGGGCGGTGGCCCCGACATGCGATCGACACCAAGGTGCTCTTGCGGCGGGCGGTGTCGGTGGCTCAAGCCGAGGCATCGGCGTCGGCCGACGGCCAGGTGCCGGATCACGACGACCTCGGAGGCCCGCCATCTTCCACCTTCGTGGCGGTGATCGTCCGCCCCACCGCAAACGGAGCCGAGCTCTCGACGGCCTGGGTCGGTGACAGCCGGGCCTACTGGATCGGCGACCAGTCCCGCCGGCTGAGCGAGAACGACCACGAGATCGCCGGGAGCCTGGTCCGTTGGCTCGGAGCGGACAGCCTCGATCCGACCCCGGACGTGGCTGTGACCACCATCGGTGGGCCGGGTCATGTCGTGGTGTGCAGCGACGGGCTGTGGCGATACGCCGAGGAACCGAGGGAACTCGACGACCTCGTCCGGCGTTTGATTTCAGACGGCCACCGTGGGCTCGATCTGGCTTCGGCCATGGTCGACTTCGCAAACGACGGCGGCGGCCACGACAACATCTCGGTTGCGCTGTGGACAGGTGTCGACAGCCCGACCCCGACCACGGGTCCCGTACCCACCTAGGAGATTTCCACGATGACCAGCTTCACCGCCGAGGTGTTCCAGAACGAGTTCCTCCCGGCCGGGGCCGACACCATCGACGCCGTGGTGACGGTTCGCTCCGCCGGCGACGGTGCGGTGGGCACGGTGCGCAAGGACGCGGTGGAGATGATCGTCATCGACACGTCCGGCTCGATGCAGGAGGAAGGCGGCCGAAAGATGCGGGCCGCCAAGTCCGCAACCCAGGCCGCCATCGACACCATCGACGACGGGGTGTACTTCGCCATCGTCGGCGGCAATGCCGGGGCCTACATGATCTACCCCCATGAGGGCCTCGCCATCTCCGATCTCCGCACCAGGGAGGAGGCGAAACAGATGGTGAACCGGACCCAGGCCAACGGTGGGACCGCGATCGGGACCTGGCTCAAGGCAGCGGCCTACCTGGCCGGGTTGCGGCCCGGGGCCATCGCCCATTGCCTGCTGCTGACCGACGGCAAGAATCAGCACGAAGAGGATTGGGTGCTCGACAGCGCCATCGCCAGCTGCGTCGGGCTGTTCCAGTGCGATGCCAGAGGGCTCGGCTCGGACTGGAACATCGAAGAGATGCGCAAGGTCTCGAGTGCGCTCCTCGGTACGGTCGACATCATCCCCCGGCCCGAGGACATGGAGGTCGAGTTCACCAGGCTGACCGAGGCGGCGATGGGTAAGCAGGTCGGCAGCGTCTCACTGCGGCTGTGGACCCCCAAGGGTTCGGCCAGTGAGTTCGTCAAGCAGGTTGCGCCGACACTGGAGGACCTGACCAACACCGCCCAATCGGTGAACCCGCTGACCAACGACTTCCCGCTCGGTTCCTGGGCCGGTGATGAGGAGCGCGACTACCACGTCCGGATACGTATCCCCATCGGCAATATCGGCGACGAGCGGTTGGCGGCCAGGGTGATGCTGGTGATCGACGGGGTCGACCAGCCCGCCGCCCTGGTGCGGGCCATCTGGACCGACGACGAGCGGCTCTCGACCAGGATCAACCGTGAGGTGGCCCACTACACCGGTCAGGCCGAATTGGCCGACGTCATCGCTCAGGGATTGGCGGCCCGGGACGCCGGCGATCAGCAGGCTGCGACGTTGAAGCTTGGTCGGGCGGTGCAGATCGCCCACGAGGCGGGCAACGGCGATACCGTCCGGTTGTTGCAGAAGGTGGTCGACGTCGACGATCCGGCCACCGGTACGGTCCGGTTGAAGCGGCAGGTCGACAAGGCCGACGAGATGGCCCTGGATGTACGATCGACCCGGACGGTCCGGGTCAACAAGGGATAGCGGCGTGGTCGAAGCGTTGGAGGATCGATGAGCACCAGGAACTGCCAGAACTGCGATGCGCCATTCGGGCCCGACGACATGTTCTGCGAGAACTGCGGCTACGACTTCATCACCGGATCCCTGCCAGTCGATGGTGTGGGTCCGGTTGCGCCCGCTCCGTCCACGGCCGGACCCGGCACTTCAGCCGGAACCGCCGATGCCGGAGCCAGCGAGCCAATCGGCGGCCGGCGATGCCGATGGGGGCTCGAGTGTCGCCGTCAGTGCCGGTTCCGGCGCGTCGGCGGGACTGGGCGGGCCCCCGTCGATCCTCGACGGCTCGTCAGGAGGGCTGTCGTCGGACGGTGCGCCGGCCGCCGGTGAACCCGACGGCGGGTCCGACGCCGACGCCGATGTCGACGCTGCAGGCTCGGCCGGGGAGCGCCCGGTGGCGGAGGTTCATCGGTTGCGGTTGTCGGTGGCGGTCGACCGGGCCTACTTCGACGAAGTGGTGAGCGACGGCGAGATCGACTTTCCGGACCCGGTCCCCGGCGACCGGGAGCTGGAGCTCCCGGGCACCGAGTTGCACATCGGGCGAACCAGCGAGAGCCGGGCCATCCACCCCGACATCGACGTGGCGGCGCTGACCGGAGACCAGGCGGTTTCGAGCCGCCATGCGGTGCTCCGGGTGGCCAACGATGGCAGCCTGACGATCGTCGACGTCGGGTCGACGAACGGTACCTTCCTCGACGCCGTCGACTCCGAGGCGATCACCCATGGCGTGCCGACGGAGGTGAAGCCGGGGGTGCCGATCTACGTCGGGGCCTGGACCCGCCTGACCGTCCTGGAATGAGTAAGTGCTATTTTGGCGGCATCCGGATCCCACCGTCGACCCGGATGACCTCGCCGTTCATGTAGGGGTTGGTGATCAGGTCCACCACCATGAACGCCAGTTCCTCGGCGGTGCCCAGTCGCTTCGGGAACAGGACGGCCTGACCGAGGTGGGCCTTGAACTTCTCGGACTCCTCTCCCTCGCCGTAGATCGGGGTGTCGATCAGGCCGGGGGCGATCGTGTTGACCCTGATCCCGACCGCCGAGAGGTCCCTGGCGATCGGCAGCGTCATCCCGACCACCCCACCCTTGGAGGCCGAGTACGCGGCTTGGCCGATCTGACCGTCGAAGGCGGCAACCGACGCCATGTTGACGATGGCGCCACGCAACCCGTCGCCATCGACTGGATCGGTCTTGGCCATGGCCGCCGCCGACTGTCGCAACATGTTGAACGAGCCGAGCAGGTTGATGCGGACCACGAAGTCGAAGTCCTTCTGCGGCATCGGGTCGTTGTTGCGGTCGACGGTCCGCCCGGCGCGTCCCAGGCCCGCCGAGTTGACGAGAGCCCGCAACGGCCCCATCTCTCCGGCGGCCGCCACCGCGGCTGCGCCGTCTTCCTCGCTCGACACGTCACACTTGACGAAGAGTCCACCCAGACGGGAGGCGACGGCCGCACCGGCTTCCTCGTTCAGGTCGGCGATGACGACCCGGGCGCCGAGGGCCGCCAGCTGCTCGGCCGATGCCTCACCGATGCCCGAGGCACCTCCGGTTACCAGCGCTGAGGCTCCTTCAAGATTCATTCGGGGCATGGGGTCATCCTTGGTTTCTCGTTGTCGTTTGCCGGATCGGCCGGCCGCCCCGGCGCCGTGGCCCTCAACTCGTTGGGGCTACATCCGCCTGGTCGGCGTCCCATTCCACCACAAGGCGCTCTGGACCTCGAAATGTGATGTTGGGGAACGACGTGATCTTCTGATCGGCGACCAGCCGAAGCGAGGGTATCCGCTCGGCCAGGATCTCCAGAACGATCGCCGCCTCGAAGCGGGCCAAGTTGGCCCCGAGGCAGAAGTGGATGCCCTTGCCGAAGGAGATGTGGCGTCTGGCGTTGTTCCGATGGATGTCGAATCGGTGAGGGTCATCGAACAGACCCGGCTCCCGATTGGCGGCGGCGAAGTTCATGAAGACGCCGGTGCCGGCCGGAATCTCGAAGCCGTTCAACACCGTGTCCCTGGTGGTGACCCGGCGCCACGAGATCTGGCTGGAGTCGAAGCGCAGCACCTCCTCGACAGCATTGGGGATCAGCGAGGGGTCAGAGCAGATCTCCTCCCACTGGTCCCGCCGGGACAACAGGTTGACCAGGCAGTTGCAGATCAGGCTCGTCACCGCCTCGTGGCCGGCGAACGACAGCCCGTAGATGATCGACTCCACCTCACGGTAACTCAGCTCATCGGCATCGCCATCGTGGGCGTCGAGGAGCTCCGAGGCGAAGTCGTCGGCCCGGTTGTCCCGCTTGGATGCGGTGAAGTCACGGCAGTACCGCCAGTAGGCCAGCATCTCGTCTGCGATCTGGACCTGCTGGGTCGGCGTTGGCTTCCCCCAGGAGAAGGCCTTCCGGTCGCCGCACCAG
The DNA here is from genome assembly GCA_963715325.1 of uncultured Acidimicrobiales bacterium. Taxonomy (GTDB): domain Bacteria; phylum Actinomycetota; class Acidimicrobiia; order Acidimicrobiales; family SZUA-35; genus JAHELU01. The sequence continues at coordinate 204,956 of CAVQRR010000002.1, read as the reverse complement.
CTCTTGAGCATCTCGTCGTCGGACTCGGGGAAGCCGATGAAACGGAACACCGTCTCACCGGGCAGTGGGAAGGCGAAGGCCTCGATGAATTCCACCGGCGGGCCGGAGGCCAGCATCGTATCGATCAGCTCGTGACTGCGGCGCCTGATGTATGGCTCGAGGGCCTTGAGCCTACGCTTGGAGAATCCTCGTTGCGTGTAGACCCTGATCCGCTGGTGGTCCGGCTCCGGGCGGTTCGACATGACCGCCACCGGGTTGAAATCCTCGGCTGCCAGGATCTCGGCGGCTTCTTGGGCCAGGGGAAAGACCGGATCCTGCACGTTGGTCGATGCGTATGTGTCCGGGTCGGTGAACACCGCTTCGATGTCCTTCATCCTGGTGACCACCACATAGCCCAGTTGTTCGGCGTAGAAGATCGGGTGATCGTCGCGGAGTTGGGCCGCAATCGGGTACGGGTCGGCCAGGTAGTCGCCGTCGAGCGGGCTCCAGCGCTGAACGACTGGGCAACCGACCGGTGGCGGTGGGGTCTCCGGTCGGGGTTGGTGGTAGCTGTTGGCGCTCGACTCGGTCACCCGTTCCTCCACGACTCTCAGTTGCCGATCTGCCGACACAGCGGTAGGGGGCGGGTTCCCGGCCGCTTCTCGGTCCCGTTCACCACAGCCACGGCGCACCACGGTTTGAGATCCGGCCGTGAGGTCCAGTGTTTCGCAGTGTCCGCCATGGAGCAACTCGCCGGTGCTCGAGCTCGGTCGGGGCTACCGGTGGTTGTGTTCGCCGGTCGGCTGGTCCGACTCGGTGGGCTCGACCTGGCGCGCCTTCCAGATGCTGAACAAGATGGCCAGGGCCAAGATGACGACGATGATCCCGAGCGAGTAGCCGATGGGGATGTGGTACCAGGGCGTCAAAACCAGCTTGATGCCGACGAACAGCAGGATGGCTCCCAACGCGTGGGACAGGTAGTGGAACCGCTCCCTGGCGTCGGCCAGCAGGAAATACATGGCCCGAAGGCCCATGATGGCGAAGGCGTTTGCCGAGATGAGCAGATAGGGATCGTTGGCAACGCCGAACGATGCGGGGACCGAATCGACGGCGAACACGACGTCGGTGGCCTCGACCACCACCAATGCGGCGAACAGCGGCGTTGCGGCCCGACGACCGTTGATCTTGGTGAAGAACTTCTGGCCGTCGTATTGGTCGCTGACCGGCATGAATCGCCGCAGCAGCGACAGGCCAGCGGTCGTGGCATCGTCACCTTCGTCCTCCCGGTGGCGAATGATCCGGATGCCGGTGTAGATCAGGAACACTCCGAAGAACACCAGTACTGCGGCGAAGCGTTCCACCAGCGCAGCGCCGATGAGGATGAAGACCGCCCGCAGGGTCAGCGCTCCGAAGATTCCCCAGAACAGCACCCGGTGCTGGTATTTGAGCGGTATCGACATCGTCGAGAACAGCAGAGCCCAAACGAACACATTGTCCACGCTCAGTGACTTCTCGGTGATGTAGACGCCGAGGTATTCGCCACCGGCCTGGCCGCCGAACCGGGTGAAGACGAAGACCGAGAAGCCGAGGGCGCACAGGACCCAGAACGCTGATTCCAGTCCGGCTTCTTTGAAACTGGGGGCATGGGCTTCCCGATGCCGCCACAGATCGAGCGCCAACAGTGAGACCACCGAGACGAGCAACACGACCCAGGCCCATGCCGGGACCGACAGATCTGTGAACTTCTCGGTGGTGGCGTCAGCGGCAAGCATCATCGCTGAGTGTACGGCTCATCGGCTGGAGGTTCAGTTCTTGGCGGTTGTTGCCGACTCGTGAGCGAGTGGCAGTGAACTCGACCATTGGCTCTCCCAGGCGGCGGGAGCGGTGACGACGAGCCGGGCCCAGCGTGCCGGATCGGGTGGTGTCGAGGTCTGCCCCGGCGGCATCGACGGCGGGGAAACCGAGGAAACCGACGCATTTCGGGTCACCGACTGCGCTGACGATCCCGGCGGGGAACGGTTGGCAGGAGCAGGGGCTCGGCGGCGGCGCATGGTTCGCCTCCTTGTGGGCTGTTGCGATCCTGTTGCACCTGGCGGCGAACGACGGCCATCTCCTGGCCGGCGATCGGATCGGGTTGGCCCAGTTGCTGCTGACGGCGTCGGCGGCGGTGACCCTGCTGTGGCCCTCGGCCCGTGCGGTCGGCGCCTTGACCGTGACCTATCTGGTCGTGTTCTGGATGAAATCCCCGGTTGTCGGCAATCACGAGGTCCTCCTTGCCCTGGGCTCGGCGGCGTTGACCATCGCGGTGTCTCGACGGCCGGAATCGTGGGCTGCAATGGTTGCCCCTGCCGGCCGCTGGGTTCTGTTGGTCGCCTACGGGTTCATTGCGTTCTCGAAACTCAACTGGGGCTTCTTCGATCCCGCACGGAGTTGTGCGCTGCTGTTCGGCCAGGCCCTCGGCGGGGCGTTGGGGATGGCCCAGGGGCAGATCACCGCAATGGGACCGATGCTGATCGCGGCAACGGCCATCATCGAACTCGCCATTCCGGTGCTGCTGATCTGGCCCCGGTTCCGAAGATTCGGGGTGATGCTGGCGCTGGCGTTCCACTTCGTCCTGGCCCTCGACCCGGTCGGTCACGTGTGGGACTTCTCGGCCACGCTGCTGCCGCTGTTTCTGCTGTTCACGCCATCGTCTTTCGGTAGCTTGCTCGACCGGAAACTGGCCCGGATCTCGAGCCGACCCATCCTCCAGCGAGCTTTGGTCGTCGGGCTGGTGATCGGCCTCCACGGCATCGTCATGTCCGATGCGACGGCGCTGCCCCGCTGGATCGTGGCCTATCCGGTCTGGCTGTTGCTCTCGGGTACCGTTGGGGTGTGGGTGATCCGGTTCGCCAGTGGCGATCCTGGGCCCGGCGAGCCCGTGGCGGTTTCGGCTCGGGTTTACGGCGGCTGGCGCCCGGCGCGGTGCCTCATCCCGGTGATCGCGGCCACCGTCGTGGTCGGCCTCGGGCCGTATCTGCAGATCCGCACTGCGGCGGCGTTCAACATGTACTCCAACCTGCGGGTGATCGACGGCTCTTCCAACCATGTTCTCATCGGCGCCCTCGACGATGGCCAGCCGCAGTCGGTTGTGGAGGTGGTGCAGGCCGGCCCGGGATCCGTCCTGGCGTATTACCTGGACAAGGATCTCCTGTTGCCGATCGAGAACCTGGACCGCCATCTGCTGGCCAACCCCGACGAGCAGGTCCTCGTTCGCCACGGTGACACCGTGATCGATGCCGCCGAACTGGGGATCGGCACCCGGCCGAGGTCGGGAGGGGTCTGGCACCGCGTCGCCTCGGAGTTGCGCCACAAGTTCGGATTTCGCCGGGCGGTACCCGATTCGCCCGACGGCGCATGCCTCCGGGCGTGGGGTCCGCTGGGTTGACCTTGACCTTGACCCTGACCTTGACCTTGACCTTGACCTTGACCTTGACCTTGACCTTGACTTTGACCTTGACCCTGACCTTGCCGGCCGAGCGGGCCCGCACGCTGGTCGAGATTTGCGCGAGGGCGGACAACAGCACAAGACGAAGCTCAGATGGTGCCTTCTCGGCGGTCGGCGCTGTGTCGGTTGAGTAGGGCGGCCTATCCAGAGAGACCGACTCCTGGTCGAAGACTGTGAGAAGTCGTTTTGGATCGAAGACGATCTCGGTCTTACCGTGCCTGGAGAGTATGCAGAATGCTTCACGTTGAGTTTGTTCACGCCTGGTTGAATACTCGGGTCCGCTCCGAGCGGGGAGCCTCGCTCGTCGAATATGCTCTCCTGGTGGCCCTGATCGCCATTGTCTGTATCGGCGCGGTGACCTTTCTCGGCCGAGAAGTCGGGAACTCCCTCAGCGGCGTCGGCAGCTCCCTGAACTAGCGCCGGCCCTTGCCCGGCCACTGGATGGGCGACCGTCACCACGGTCGCCCATCGGAGAGGCGGTGCCCCGGCGGATCGTACTCCCAGGCCTTCGCCGGGCACGTGACGTAGGCGTAGGATCGGAAACAATCGCCGTCGGTCTCTATCCAGTCGATCAGGTGGGCCTCGCATTCGGCGATGGCCCATCCGGCCCGCCGGTACAGATGCAGGTCCTGCTCACGAACGATGTCCACATCGAACGGCCGGACCGTGACCAGGACGACGCCGACCGATCCCAGCCGCTGATCGGTGAAGCGCAAGCCGACTGCATCGGTGAGCCAGCCGACGACCGGTTCGATGGTTCTGCCGATCCCCTCGGCCACGATGAGGTCGTGCAGGCGACGGTCCCCATCGAGAATCGCCGCCGCATTCACGAAGGCGTACTCGTCGGCCAATTCCATCGCCAGACCCAGCGCGTCACGGAAGGTGACGATCGATTGGGCAGCGTCGGGGCCGCCGGTCCCAGCATTTGGACTGTGGTCCGTCGCAGTGTCTCTTGCGGTGTCTCCCGCGGTGTCTCTTGCAGTGTCGTTTCTTGCAGTGTCGTTTCGTGCGGTGTCGTTTCGTGCGGTGTCGTTTCGTGCGGTGTCGTTTCGTGCGGTGTCTCTTGCAGTGTCGTTTCTCGCAGTGTCGGCCGGTTCGGGCCGGGGGAGAACGACTGGCGGATCCGGCAGCGGTTCGGCCGGGTGGTCGGGTGGTGGATCTTCGGTTGAGCCCATGACGGACACATCCTCCTTGCGCCGACCGAAGCCGGCGCCGCTCGTGGAGGTTGACAGCAGGGGAGTGGCTCCCGAAGCCGCTCACGACGAGCGGGATGCAACCAACCCTAGATCGACGCTGTGACATCTGCGGACGGCGTCGCTACCCGACCGATTGGACGGCGAGCACCGCCCGCCCCGACGGACCGCAACTCGACGTGACTGCCGCCGAATCGGCACAATCCCCCAACCCCGACGCAGGAGGCACCTGTTCCTGATCCTGATCCTGATCCTGATCGTGATCCTGGACGCCCGTTTGACTGCGCCGGTTCGAGGCTAGGCGACTTGCATGGCATCGACCGAGAGAATTGCAGGAGTCCTGATCGTCGGTGCCGGGTATGCGGGGCTTCACGCCGCTCGGGGCGCGCGGGCATCCGGCGCTGCGGTCACCATCGCTGCAGTCCGCTCCGGGTCGACACAAGCCACTGACCGGTGCGATCGAGACCCTCCGCGACTCCGCCCGCCGAGTCGAGATCGACCGTCCGGTTTGAGCCGAGCGACGTCAGGAAGAACCTCTCTGGCGTCCACGACGTCCCGACATGGCCCTTGGCGAGCTCATCGGGACTCCTGGGCGGTAGGACGGCAACGCCACCCCGGTGCAGATCAACCGTCCTGCGCCGGCGTCACCGCTTGGCGGTCCGGTCGTCTCGCATGTCATCGCCTGTCGCCACGTGTGCTCAAGAGAACGGCTCGACTCGGCGTCTCGACGTGGTCGGGAGGCCGCTGGTCGAGGGTCGGAGGGGGCCGAATGACCACCACCGCGGGCATATCTAGAGTCGGGCGGCCTATGAAGCTCTCCGGGGTTCCCGACGATGTTGAGAGGGCAAGTCCCCGATGGATCAAGAATCAGTTACCGCACCTCGAGTGCCTGGAGAGTATCAAATGCTTCACTATGAGTTTGTTTCCGCTTGGTTGAAGGCTCGGGTTTCTTCCGAGCGTGGCGCCTCGTTGGTCGAGTACGCCCTCCTGGTGGCGTTGATCGCCGTCGTGTGTATCGGCGCCGTCACCTTCCTGGGAAGGGAAGCCGCCGACAGCTTCAGCACCATCGGTAGCTCGATCAACTGATCGAGTCGCCGCCGGCGCAATTGAATCAGAACCGGCCGTCCACCACCACCTTGGCCGGTTGAAGGGGCGAGAACCAATGGTTCTCGCCCCTGCCCCTTTTCCTCCCCGCCGGTTCACCCGGCGCAGCCGTTCGCAGCGGACCGGGTGATGCCGTCGATATCACTGCAACGTGGTGTTCGGCGCCGCCGGTTTGCCTGTCGATGGCTCCAGGTCGAAGGCGGTCCGACGACAGACCGCCCGCAGTGCGAAGCTGGAGCGGATCCGGTACACCCCGGGCAACTTCGACAGCCAGTCCCGATGAATGCGCTCATAGTCGCCGACATCGGCACATGCAACCTGGAGCAGGTAGTCGGAGTCCCCGGCCATCAGGTGGCAGCTCATGACCTCTGGGCACTCGACGATCGCCGCTTCGAAATCGTCGAGCTGGCTCTCGGATTGGGTGCTGAGCGAGATCTCGACGAACACGGTGGTGGCCCGCCCGAGCGCCGCCGCATCGACCAGGGCCACGTAGTTCTCGATGATGCCCGCCCCCTCCAGGCTGCGGGTCCGTCGCAGTGCGGCCGACTGTGAGAGCCCGACCGTGGTCGCCAACTCGGCATTGGTGATCCGACCGTCCCGCTGCAGGACGGCCAGGATGGAGTGATCAGTCGCATCAAGATCCATGGTGCTCAATCTTTGTCATGATTCGCAGGTTTCGAGCAAGAATATTGTGTTCGAGCCGGATTATCCAGCAAGATTCGCAAGTGGCTGGCGCCGGGCGTGGCCTACAGTGAAATCACCGGTCCGGATTTCGTTTCCGGGGCCACGCAACGGAGCGGAAGGGTCTGAGCGCATGCGAGTCGGAGTGCCGAAAGAGGTCAAGGACGCCGAGCACAGGGTCGGGTTGACCCCGGGCAGTGTGTACGAGCTGATCACCCGCGGCCACGAGGTCATCGTCGAGGCGAACGCCGGCGTCGGCATCGGTGCGGCCGACGCCGACTACCGGGCCCAGGGGGCGTTGGTGGTCGACTCGCCGGCCCAGGTCTTCGCCGAAGCCGACATGGTGGTCAAGGTCAAGGAACCCCAGGCGGTCGAACGGGCCATGCTGCGCGAGGGCCAGATCCTGTTCACCTACCTGCACCTGGCCCCCGACCCGGAGCAGACCAAGGATCTGATCGCCAGCGGCGCGACTTGTATCGCCTACGAAACGGTCACCGACGACGAGGGCGAGCTGCCACTCCTGGCTCCGATGTCCAAGGTCGCCGGCCGCATGGCCATCCAGGCCGGCGCCCATTGCCTGGAGGCCCCACAGGGCGGGGCGGGGCTTCTGCTTGGCGGCGTTCCGGGGGTGCCATCGGCCAAGGTGGTGGTGATCGGTGGCGGTGTCGTGGGGGAGAACGCAGTGGAGATGGCGCTGGGCCTCGGGGCCCAGGTGACCGTGCTCGACCGTCAAATCGAAGTCCTCGATCGCCTGGCGGCTCGGTTCGGCGCCGCCCTGGAGACCGTCTACTCGACGTCGTTCGCCCTCAACGAACTGGTCCTCGACGCCGATCTCGTCATCGGTGCGGTGCTGGTCAAGGGCGACAGAACCCCTCGCCTCGTCACCGCCGAGATGGTGGCGGCGATGCGTCCCGGTTCGGTGCTCGTCGACGTCGCCATCGATCAGGGAGGCTGCATGGAGACGTCCCGGCCAACCACCCACAGCGACCCGACCTACGTTGTGGACGGCGTCGTCCACTACTGCGTCGCCAACATGCCGGGAGCGGTCCCCCGGACCTCCACCTACGCCCTCAACAACTCCACCCTGCCGTTCACCCTGGCCCTGGCCGACAAAGGGGCCAAGCAGGCGTTGTCCGACGACGCCCACCTTCGTAACGGGCTGAACGTCTGCGGTGGCGAGGTCACCGAGTTGGCCGTTGCCCGAGTTCTTGGGCTTAACTACGTCGATCCGCTCCGAGCCGTCGAAAAACTCTGAAGCCCGACAGGTGACGGACCGGGCGCGCTTGGCAGCGGTCGAGAACCTGGTCGAAGAGCGTCTTTGGCCCGCTTCCTCGGCGGTCGATCGAGCCGACGGCCTGCCGATCGGTCATTTCGAGGCCATGGCCCGCCTCGGCCTCTATGGCATGGTCGTGCCGGTCGACCACGGCGGCCTCGGGCTGGAACCTTCGATTGTTCGCCGGATCCTGCGGTTGCTGGGTTCGGGCTGTGGCGCCACCAGCTTCGCCTTCGCCCAGCACCACGGAACGGTGGGCGCGGTGGCCGCCAGCGAGAACGAAGCACTGCGTGAGCGGTGGCTGCCGGCCCTGGTCGACGACAGCCTGGCCGGCATCGCATACGCCCATCTGAGGCGTCCGGGCCCGCCGGTGCTGCGGGCCGAGCCCGACGGTGACGGGTGGTTGCTCGACGGCGCCGCGCCCTGGGTCACCTCCTGGGGGACCGCCGCGGTCTTCGGCGTTGCCGCCGCCACCGCCGATGGCCGCATGGTCTGGGCGCTGGTGCCCGGCAACGAGAGCCGGGGCCTGTCGGTGGCCAGGACCTTCGACCTGATGGTCTACGGCGCAACCCAGACCGTTGCCCTCGGCTTCGACCGCTACCCGGTGCAGGCCGACATGGTGATCAGCGTGATCGATTTCGAGCGGTGGTCGCAACGAGACCGCTATCTCGCCGCTCGACCGAACCCGCTGTGCCTCGGTGTCGGCGATCGTGCCCTGGCCTGCCTTGGCGACCACGCGCCGGACCTGGCCGCCGAGCTCGGCGGCTGGTGGAGCGACGTCTGTGACCGGGCCGAGGTCCAGGCCACAGCCGTCGACGACGGCACCGCCGAGCTCGCAGCGGTGGCGGCGGCCAGAGCCGAAACCCTCCTGGCGGTGCAACGCCTGGGGACGGCCCTGTTGGCCGCGGTTGGCGGTGGCGCCATGCAGCTCGACCACCCCGCCCAGCGGTTGAGCCGCGAGGCGATGTTCTACCTCATCCAGGCTCAGAGCGCCGATGGCCGTCGGGCGTTGTTCGATCGTCTCACCGGCGACGCCGAGCATCGGCTGGATGCGTCTCAGCCCCGGTAAACGGCGGAAAATTGCCCTTGGGTCGTGGGGTTCGACCGCTCTAGGATGATGCCGGGATATGGCGAGCACCGACGGCAGGCAGCGCAGCGGCGGGACCGGTCTACAGCACGGCGAGTTGAGGACCGAGCGCGTCCCCGGTCCGGTCGAGTACTCCACCCTGGTGTCCACCGATGGTTCCACCACCAAGTTGCCGGTGTTCATCTGGCTCCACGGTGGCGGTGGGTCCCGCCGGTTCCTCGAAACCTGCAAGTCGCAGTTCATGGCCTGCTGGGCCGACCGTTCGCTGCCGGCGATGGTGGTCGCCACCCCGAGTGCGGGCTGGTCGTTCTATCTCGACCGCCAGGACGGCACGGAGTTGTGGGAGACGTTCCTGCTCGAGGAGTTCATCCCCGCCATCCGTGAACAGACCGGCGCAACCGACGGGCCGCTGTTGATCGGCGGGATCTCGGTCGGGGCCTTGGGGGCGCTGCGGATGGCGTTCAAGTATCCGGACCAGTTCCAGGCGGTGATCGCCATCGAGCCGACGGTGGAAGCGGCGCTGACCTGGGATCGGGTGCCGAGCCGGGATCGGGTGTACATGCCCCAGGGAGTCCGCAGGAAGCTGTTCGGCGAACCGCTCGACCACCAGTATTGGAAGGCCAACCACCCCACCTCCCTGGCGGTCGCCAACTCCACCGCAATCGCCGCCGGCGACCTGTCGATCTACCTCGAGGCGGGCGACGAGGATCTGCTGCACGTGCAGTACGGCACCGAGTTGCTCCACCGGTGCCTTTTCGACATCGGCATCTCCCACGAATACCGGCTGACCAAGGGTGGGAACCACGTCGGCCCCTCTGTCGGTCCTCGACTGGTCGACGCGTTCCGCTTCGTCGGCCGGTTGCTGTGGAAGACCTACAACGACGATGCCTCGGTCGATGCCATGGTCGAATTGGAGTCGTTCGCCTCCCAGGTTCGAGCGTTGGAGCTGCAGGCGAAGTACCGCTCGCAACGGTCGGTCCGTGGCCCGGCCTGCCAGCTTCGGGTCACGGTGCAGGGCGAAGGGCCGCCGGTGGTGCTCCTGCCGTCGCTCGGTCGGGGAGCCGAGGATTTCACCAGCCTGTCCGATCGGCTGGCCAGGGCCGGCTTCCAGGTCCTTTCTCCTGAACCTCGCGGCTGGTCCGGTTCATCGGGTGCGGTCGCCGACATCACACTCACCGACCTGGCAGACGACGTTGCGGCGGTGATCCGGTCCAACGGCAAGGGCCCCTCGGCCATCGTCGGCCACGACTTCGGAGGCCAGGTGGCACGGGCCACCGCCACCCGCCATCCCGAGCTGGTCAAGAACATGGTGTTGCTGGCAACACCGGGGCCGGTGCCCCCGAAACCCGAGCCGGCAACGGCCCATCGCAGGGCCTTCATCCCCGAGCTCTCCATCGAGGAGCATCTCGAGGCGGTGGCGCTGGCCTTCTTCGCTGCGGGGAACGATCCGGTGGTGTGGGTCGACGGGTGGCATCCGATCCTGGCCGCGGCCCAGCTCGAGGCCCAGCAGCGCACGCCGACGGAAGCCTGGGCATCGGGTGGCGTCGTCGACACGCTGATCCTCTGGCCGGCCGAAGATCGAATCGTCTCGGCGGAGAGCAACCGGCTGCTGGCAAACGAACTGGGCGGCAAGGTCGCGGTCGTTGAGGTTCCGGCCGCCGGTCACGCCCTGCTGCCGGAACAGCCCGAGGCGGTCGCCATCTCGGTGTTGACCTGGCTGCGCCGCCACGGTTGAGCCGATCGGGACTTTCGCCGGATCGGAAAAGCCGCAACAATCGGTCTGCATGACCGAAAGCCAACCAGGGGCCGAGCAAACCGACGTCGACACCCCGGGCTACGACAGGCCCTCGGTCGAGGCTTGGATCGAGGCCACGATCGAAGACCTTTCCGGCCCGTTCCGGTGGACTCGGCTGGAGGGCGGCCATTCCAACCTGACGTTCCTGCTCGTCGATGGCAACGGTCGGCGGGTTGTGATCCGCCGTCCGCCCCAAGGCGAGTTGCTGCCCAAGGCCCACGACATGAAGCGCGAGTTCACGATCATTTCCGGGTTGGGTTCGACCAAGGTGCCGGTCGCCACCGCCCTGGCTCTGTGCGAGGACACCTCGGTCACCGGTGCGGTGTTCTACGTGATGAGCGAGGTCGGGGGTCGGGCCCTGTACACCGCGGAGGACGTCGAGGGGTGGCTGACCCTCGAGGCCCGCGATGCGGTCGGCTATTCCTTCATCGCAACGTTGGCCGAGCTCCACAGCATCGATCCGGCCGAAGTCGGACTCGACCAGCTGGCGAGACACGATGGCTACGTGAGCCGCCAGCTCCGGACCTGGTACGGGTCGTGGCAGGCATCGATCGCCGGTGCCGATTACGACGACCCCCGCATACACCGGCTGTACGACGAACTGATCGAGTCCGTGCCAGTCCAGGGGCCGGCCAGGGTGGTCCATGGTGACTACGGCATGCACAACTGCATGATCGACCGGAGCGGGAACGTGGTGGCGGTGCTCGACTGGGAGATCGCAACCCTGGGGGATCCGTTGGCCGATTTCGCCTACGCCCTCAACGGCTGGAGCGACCCGGACGACGAGATCCGGGTGTCGCACGAGGCGGCGACCACCGCCCCCGGATTCCCCAGGCGCCAGGCGCTGGCCGATCACTATGCCCGGCTGACGGGCTGCGATCTGTCGAACCTCCACTACTACAGGACGTTCAACTACTTCAAGACCGCCTGCATCCTCCATGGGGTCTACGCTCGCTACATGCTTGGAAACAAGAGCACCGAGGGGATCGATGTGGCCGGTCTCAAAGACCGGATGGTCGGCGCCATCGACCTGGCCGAGGCCCAGTCGGATCGGTGAGCGACCATCCCCTTGGCGACGGTTGGTGGGAGGCCTCGGACGGCAAGTGGTACGCCCCTGAGTTGCACCCCGACTACCGGCCCCCCGGACCCCCGGCGCCACCGCAGTCACCGCCTGGGCCGCAGTCACCGCCTGGGCCGCAGTCACCGCCTGGGCCGCAGGCCGAACCGCACCCGGGGCCAATCGGTGATTTCGAGCCGCCGCAGTGGACGGATCGTCTCGATGCGATGCCCCCGCCGGCCCCGGGGGCCGATCCCTTCGGTGGCGGTCCGGTCGGGGGGCCGAATATGTCGCCAGCGGTGGGTGGGCCGGGCATGGCGCCCGGTGCCGGCCTTCGGTACCCGGTCCCGGCGCCGAAGAAACGCTCGATCGGCAAGATCCTCGCTCTGGTCTTCGGCGGTGTGTTCCTGCTGGTGGCCGGTGGCTGCGGATTGTTCATCTGGTCGTTCCGAGATGAGATCGTCGATGCCACCATCGATTTCAGCGATGCGGTCGTGGTGGACGACCCGGCCAGCTGCGCGGTCACCGGCGTCGATTTCGGTGAGGACTACGAGATCGATGCCACGCTCACCGCCACCTCGGCCCAAGCCGACGCCCACTATCTGGTCGGCATCCGGGTGGTCGGGGCCGATGGAGCGGTGCTCGGCGTCGAGGATGCGGTATTCCGTTCCATGGCCCCATCCGAGCAGCGAACCGAGGGCGTTTTCAACACCATCTCGGCTCGGGAACCGGTCGAGTCGGTCAGCTGTGAAGTCACCGAGGTGGCGCGGGTGCCGGTCGGCGGGTAGATTTTGGGTCCCAAATCATGTGATTTTGCAGAAAGTCCGGTCCTGGCAGTGGATCTTGGGCCAATCCGAGGGCCTCTGGGCGCTAGCATCGAACAGGGGCGGGTAGGCGGCCCCAACGGCGTACAGGCCGAATGTCGGACCAAGGTGATCCCGAAAGACCGGGGGAACCTGCCGACTGCTTCGCCTCGGAGTCCAGGAGCAGTCTCCATTGAACAAAGTCGCCCCGATCGTGCTCATGTTTCTCGTCGTCGTCGCCGCGTTCCAGATCTGGGGCACCAGAAGCGGCGAACGGGTGGACGCCGACGGTACGGTCTCGGAGGCCGACCTGGTCGAGGAGACGACCACCACGCTCGGCAAGCGCACCTTCGTCGACCTGGCGCCGCTGCCAGACAACACCGTCGGGTCAAGCCGATCGCGGTCGCCGGTGGCCGGTCCGAGGATCTCGACATCGGTGCGGGTCGATGCGACGACGACCACCCGAGGCGCGGATCCGGGCGGTGGCGGCAACCAAACCACCGGCTCCACCCAACCCCCGACAACCGGCCAGACCACCCCGGAATCGACGACGCCCTCAACGTCGCCCACCTCGGAGGTCACGCCGCCAACCACCGATGGTGGAACCGGGACCACGGCCGGCAGCTCCACCACCCGGCCGCCGACGACGACAGACAGGCCACCCACCACCTCCCCCCGCCCCTCGACGACGCGTCCGGTGACCACCCGCCCCCCGACCACCCCGCCGCCGTCAGCCGAAGCCGCCGCTCCCCGCGTTTCCCAGCCGAACGAGGTGGCCGTCAATCGGTGATCCCCGGCTGGCGGCGCGGTCGATGAGGCTCCAGCGGGGTGTCCGTCGATGAACGGCGGTCCGGCAGGCCAGATGACCCCACCGGTCGGCGTCGAGCGACGCTACCCGAAGGCCAAGGCCGGGATCGACCCCGATCCCGACAAGGGCTGGTTGCGGAGGATCGCGCCGGTGGTCGTGGCCCACCGGTTCCTGTTCTTCGGTTCGATGGCACTGGCGCTGGTGGCCAACCTGTTGCAGGTGGCGATTCCGGCGGTGATCCGCTCCACCATCGACGAGGTGCTACCGGCCGACGAGGTGGCCGGCGCCGTGCCAGTCGGCCCCGAGTCCGGGGCCGGCAACATTGCGGCGGCCGCAACCGGTGCCGAAACCGATCGACTGCTGTTCTACGTCGGTCTCCTCCTGGCCATCGGCGTCGCCCGGGGGCTGCTGACCCTGGCCTACCGGTACGGGTTGTATCGGACCGCGTTCGAGATCGACACCGATCTGCGCACGCTGCTCTACGAGCACCTCACGAAACTCTCGTTCTCGTTCTACGACAAGACCCATTCCGGGCAGGTCATCTCCCGAGCCAACTCCGACATCCGCTCGGTCCAGATGTTCCTCACCTTCGCCCCGCTCATCTCCATGACGTCGGTCATGTTCGTCGTTGCCCTGGTCTACATGCTGTCCATCCATGTCGGGTTGACGCTGGTGGCGGTCCTGCCCCTGCCAGGGGTCTACCTCCTGGGCAAGCGGCTGCGGGATCAGGTGTTCCCGCTGTCGTGGATCGTGCAGTCCCGGATGGCCGACGTGTCGACCATCGTCGACGAGAACATCAACGGTGTTCGGGTCGTTCGATCGTTCGCCGCCGAACGGGACCAGATCAACGAGTTGGCGAGGGCGGCCACCAGGTTGCGGTGGGCCGGGGTTCGCACCGTCGATGCCCGGGCCTCTCACAACCCGGTCATCGAGAATCTGCCCAGAATCGGGGCCCTGCTGGTGCTGGTCTACGGCGGCTGGCTGGTCATCGACGGCCAGGTCAGCGAGGGCACGCTGTTCGCTTTCACCGCCTACGTCACCATGCTGCAGGCACCGTTCCGAACCCTCGGCCTGTTCCTCATGCTCGGCCAGCGGGCTCGGGCGTCGGCCGACCGGATCTACGAGATCTTCGATGAGGAACCCCAGGTCGTCGATAGAGATGATGCGGCGGACATCGTCGATCCGGCCGGCCTCGTCGAGTTCGACAACGTCAGTTTCCGCTACGACGCCCACGGCCCGCTGGTGCTCGACGGGTTCAACTTGCGGGTCGAGCCGGGGGAGACGGTGGCGCTGGTCGGCCGGACCGGCAGCGGCAAGTCGACGATCGCCAGGCTGCTGGCCCGATTCTACGATGTGGACGACGGCGCCATCAGGGTCGACGGACACGACGTGCGAGACGTCACCCAGCTCAGCCTCCGCAACGCGGTCGGCATCGTTGCCGATGAACCGTTCCTGTTCTCGCTCAGCCTGGCGGACAACATCGCATACGGTGACCCCACCGCAGCACGGCCAGACGTCGTGACCGCCGCCGCCATGGCCCAGGCCCACGACTTCATTTCCGCCCTGCCCGCAGGCTACGACGAGGTGGTTGGGGAGCGGGGCTACACGTTGTCCGGCGGTCAGCGGCAGCGGGTGGCGATCGCCAGGACCGCGCTGGTGAAGCCCAAGATCATGGTGTTCGACGATGCGACCAGCGCCGTGGACGTGACCGTCGAGCAACGAATCCTCGACGCTCTGAGCGAGCACCGCCACGGGTTGACCACCATCTTGATCGCCCACAGGCTCTCCACCATCGCCGTCGCCGACCGGGTGGTGTTGCTCGAAGGGGGGCGGGTCCGTGCTGCGGGCAAGCACAGTGAGCTGATGGCCACCGAACCGGCATACGCCGAGGTGCTGGCCCACCTGGAACAGGAGCTGGAACGAGAGCTGGAACCGGTTCTGGAATCGGATCTGGAACGACAGCGGGACCGAGACGCCGAGCCTGGGCACGCAATCACCGCCGAACCCGGTGCCGGTGTCGCCGGTGAACCGTCCGGCGTTGCGCCGGCCGGCCCGGTTGCCGGGGACACCCCATGAGCTTCGGTCCACCACCCGGTTCGCCGTTCTCCGGCCCGTCCGCTTCGCAGACCAGCGCCGCCGCCGGACTCCCGTTCGCCGGCATGCCCTCGGAGCTGGCCGAACGGGCGACGGCGATCCTCGACGCCGAACCAGCCCATCCTGAGCCGGACATCGCCTTCTCCCAGTGGGACTACGACCGCCGGCCCTTCACCCTGCGGCGGTTCCTTCGGCCCCATCGCCGCGGCCTGGCCGGGGCGCTGGGGCTGGTGGTCATCGAGACCGTTGCCCTCCAGGCCGGTCCGCTGCTGACACAGATCGGGATCGATCGGGCGATCATCCCAAGGGACGCCTCGATGCTGGTGGCCGTCGGCATTGCCTACTTCCTGGCCGTGGCGGTGAACACCGCGGCCTCCACCGCACGCATCGCCTACACCGGGCGCCTCGGCGAGCGGCTGATGTACGAGCTGCGAATCAGGGTCTTCTCCCATTTCCAACGACAATCCCTGGACTTCTTCACCAGCGAGAAGGTCGGGGTGTTGTTGACCAGGATCACCAGCGACATCGACGCGCTCGCGGCGCTGTTCCAGGACGGCTTGGTCAACCTGGCGGTCCAGGTGCTGACCCTGGCCATCATCACCGTCGTGTTGGCGACGCTCAACCCGACCCTGGCCCTGATCACCCTGCTGGCCGTCGTCCCGGCGATGACGCTGCTGACACTGTGGTTCCGCAGTGCATCGGAGATCGGGTACGGCCGGGTCAGGGAACGAATCGCAGACGTGTTGGCCGATCTCTCCGAGAGCCTCGCCGGCATGCGGGTCATCACCGCCATGAACCGCCGCCACCACAATGTCATCCACCACTCGAACGTGGTCGGCGAGCATCGCGACGCCAACATCTACGCATCGACCGTCGGAGCGGTCTACGGGCCGTCGAGTGAGACCATCGGGGTCGCCGGCCAGGCTGCGCTGCTGTTCTTCGGCGGCCGGATGGTGCTCAACGGCACGCTGACCGTCGGTGAGCTGTTCGCCTTCCTGTTGTACCTGACGGCGTTCTTCGCCCCCATCCAGCAGTTGGTGCAGCTCTACAACTCCTACCAGCAGGGCCAGGCCGCAGTCGACAAGTTGCGGGATCTGTTGTCGACCGATCCGGAGGTTCCCGAGTCTCCCGACGCCATCGAGCTGCCGCTGATCGAAGGGCGGGTCCTCTTCGAGGATGTGTCGTTCAGCTACGACGGCAAGACGGTGGTGTTGAGCGACTTCGACCTGGCCATCGAGCCGGGGGAGACGATCGCCATCGTCGGCCCGACCGGGGCCGGGAAGTCGACGGTGGCCAAACTCCTGTCCCGTTTCTACGAACCGTCCTCGGGAACGATCAGCATCGACGGGGTCGACATCTCCACCGTCACCCTGGAGTCACTGCGACGCCAGCTCGGCGTCGTGCCCCAGGAGCCGTTCCTGTTCAACGGCGACATCCGATACAACGTCGGGTTCGCCAGGCCCGACGCCACCGAGGACGAGATCCGCGACGCCTGCGACGAGGTTGGTCTGACCCAACTGATCGCTCGTTTGCCAGACGGGCTGAACTCGCCGGTTCACGAGCGGGGCTCGTCGCTGTCCTCCGGTGAGCGGCAGCTGCTGGCGCTGGCCCGTGCCTTCCTGGCTCGGCCTCGGGTGCTCATCCTGGACGAGGCCACCTCCAACCTCGATCTGGCGTCCGAGACGCTTGTGGAGCGAGCCCTCGATCGGGTCCTGGAGGGCCGGACCGCCATAATCATCGCCCACCGATTGGCCACCGCCATGCGGGCTGATCGCATCGGGGTGATCGACAACGGTCGACTGATCGAACTCGGCACCCACGACGAACTGGTGGCGCTCGGCGGCCACTATGGGGCGATGTATGCGATGTGGGAGCAGGCAACCGGGAGCCCGAAGGGCTCCCCTGGCCTCGGCTAGGCCGAACCACGACGCTCGGCGCCGGGCCGAACCACGACGCTCGGCGCCGGGCCGAACCACTGCCGGTCGGCGTCGGGCCGAACCACGACGCTCGGCGCCGGGCCGAACCACTGCCGGTCGGCGGTGGCCGGACGTGTCGGGCCGAACTTCACCGGGCGGGGTCAGGCGGTGGCGTTCTGGGTCAGGTGGAACTGGCCGGCACCGTCGACGCTGCGTTGGAACGGCGGTGGGCCCTCGGCGGCCTCGGCCTCGGCCCCGCCGAGATCACCGGCCCGGAGAAACACCGCCGCAGTGGCGGCACCGGCCACCACGAAACCGGCCCCGATCACCATGGCGACGTCGAAACCGTCATTCAACTGCTCGGCGTCGCTCAGCGCATCGCCGGTCAGCCCGACCAGCCGTGGGATGGCGGCGATGGCCAGCAACTGGCCGGTGCGGGACACGGCGTTGTTCGTCCCCGACGCCGAACCTCCGACGGTGGTGGCGATCAGCACCCGACCGGCGCTCGAATCGAGTTCCATCGACCCCGGGTCTGCCTCGGTGCTCATCGGGCCGGCCCCTACGGTCAGCCGAACTCGTCGGCCATCGACGCCTTACGGCGGGCGATGAAATCCAACAACTCGGCGTCGATGGCATCGTCCAGCGGTGGTGGCTCGTACTCGGCCAGCTGGCGCTTCCAGATCTTGTTGGCCCGCTGGGCTGCGTCCTGGCCACCCTCCTCGGTCCACTGCTCGAACGAGGCGTTGTCCGCGGTGTTCGACCGGTAGAACGCCGATTCGAAGTTGGCGAGCGTATGGGCGGTGCCGAGGAAGTGCTGGCCCGGCTCGTTGCCCAGGATGGCGTCGAGGGCCTGGCCGTTGTCGGACATGTCGACACCTTTTGCGAACACCTCCATCATGCCGAGCTGATCGACGTCGAGAATGAACTTCTCGTAGCCGATGGCCAGGCCGCCCTCCTGCCAGCCCGCGGCGTGGAGCACGAAGTTCACGCCCCCCATCACCGTCGGCAACAGGGTTGCCGCGCTCTCGTATGCGGCCTGGGCGTCTGGCAGCTTCGATGCCGTCAACGATCCTCCGGATCGGAACGGGACTCCCAACCGCCTGGCCAGTGCGGCCACGGTGTAGAGCACCAGCGCCGGTTCGGGAGTGCCGAAGGTGGGGGCACCGGTCTGCATCGACATCGAGCTGGCGAACGAGCCGAGCACCACCGGCGCCCCGGGCCGCACCAGTTGTACGAAGGTCATGCCGGCCAGCGCCTCGGCCAGGGTCTGGGCGGCGACACCGGCCGCGGTCACCGGCGCCATGGCCCCGGCCAGGATGAACGGTGCGATGATGCAGGCCTGATTGGCCTTTGCGTAGGCTTCGGTGGCGGCCAGCATCGTGGCGTCCCAGGTCAGGGGCGAGGAGGCGTTGATCAGGCTGGTCATCACCGTTCGATCCTCGAGGTCGCCGCCGAAGCCGATCCTGGCCAGCTCGATCGAGTCTTCGGCCCGTTCACCGGCGGTCACCGAACCCATGAACGGCTTGTCGCTGTACCGCAGGTGGGCGTAGACCATGTCGAGATGGCGCTTGTTGACCGGGATGTCGACCGGTTCGCAGACCGTGCCGCCGCTGTGATGCAGCGGCCCGGACAGGTAGGTGAGCTTCACGAAGTTGTGGAAGTCTTCGAGGCCAGCGTAGCGGCGGCCGCGATCGAGGTCGAAGGCGAACGGCGACCCGTAGTTCGGTGCGAACACGGTTGCGTCGCCGCCGATCTGCACACTTCTGGCCGGGTTCCTGGCGTGCTGGGTGTACACCGCCGGTGTGGTGTCGGTCACGATCTTGCGGCACAAACCCCGTGGGAATCGCACCCGCTGGCCGTCGATCTCGGCTCCGGCTCCAGCCAGGAGCCGCAGTGCCTCCGGGTAGTCGATGAAGTCGACACCCACCTTCTCCAGGATGGTGTCTGCGTTGTGCTCTATGCGGGCCAGACCCTCCTCGCCCATGACCTCGAACGGCTGGAGGGTCCTGGTCAGAAACGCATCGGCGGCGGCAGCCGCTTCCCTGGCTGCGGTGTCTCGGGCAACACGCCGACCGGCCCGCCCACCGCTGCGACGCCCTCGTCGTTCCTCGCTCATGATCTCCTCATTCCACGGTTGGGTTCCGGCGATCCGTCCTTGGCGACGCGACCACCGATCCGAGCCTCGGGACTCAGTCCTTCACGGCTGCTCTGCGCCGCCGCCGCCGTTTCTGCCCGTTGCCGTCGGCTCGTGCCGCCGATCGGGCCGGTAGATCGACGACTGCGGCCAGGTTCGGCGTCTCGGCGGTGAGATGGGGGAAGGCCAGTGCCGCCACGAAGAGCTCCTGGAACCGTGGCTCGATGGCGGTTTCGATCTTGGTGACCCGGTCGACGGTCCGTTCCATCTCCCGACGCTGGGACCCCGACAGCAGGGCTCGGACCGCCCCCGAGCCGGCCGCGTTGCCGACCGCCCGAACCCTGTCGATCGGGCAATCGGGGATCAGGCCCAGGACCATGGCATGGACCGGGTCGATATGGGCTCCGAAGGCCCCGGCCAGCCGGACCTCGTCGACCGAGGTCAGCCCGGCATGCTCCAGCAGGAGGTCGATCCCGGCCCGCAGCGCAGCTTTCGCCAGCTGGATGGCCCGGACGTCGGCCTGGGTCACATCGATCCGGTCGGTCAGGTTGTAGGAGAAGGTCCGCTCCTCGGGCACGATCCGGCCAGACCGCTGCGCCGCCTGGCCGAGGATCACCCCCTGGGGGTCGATGACCCCGGACAGGAACAGCTCGCTGATGACCTCGATGATGCCGGAGCCACAGATCCCGGTGACGCCGCTGGAGGCGGTGGCTGCATCGAATCCCTCCTCGTCGGACCACAGGTCACAGCCGATCACCTTGAACCGCGGCTCCAGCGTGTCACGGTCGATGCGGACCCGCTCAATGGCCCCGGCCGTTGCCCGCTGGCCTGCCGAGATCTGGGCCCCTTCGAAGGCCGGTCCGGTGGGGCTCGACGCGGCGAACAGCCGCTCGGCGTTGCCGAGCACGATCTCGGCGTTGGTGCCGACGTCGACCAGCAACTGGATCGCCTCGCTGCGATGGGGCCCCTCGGACAGGATCGCCGCCGCGGTGTCCGCGCCGACATGACCGGCGATACAGGGGGCGAAGTACACACGGGACAGCGGGGCATCGATGCCCAGTTCGGTGGCCTCGGTGATGACCGGCCGATCGGTGGCCAACGTGAACGGCGACTGACCAAGCGGCGTGGGATCGATGCCGAGGGCGAGGTGGTGCATGATCGGGTTGCCCACCAGCACGATGTCCAGCAGGTGGCGCTCGGTGATCGACCGATCGTGACGTCGGCCCTCGTCGAGCAGTTCGGCCACCAACTCGCGCAGCGCCGTCCGGATGGCTGCGGTCAGCTCCCGGTCACCGCCCGGGTTGAGCATGACGTAGGACACCCTGCTCATCAGATCCTCGCCGAAGCGGATCTGGGGGTTCATTCGCCCTGCGCTGGCCAGGACCTCGCCGGTGGTCAGATCACAGAGGTGGCCGGCAACCGTCGTCGAGCCGATGTCGATCGCCACCCCCAGCGCCCGATCGACGAATCCGGGCCAGAGCCCGACCACCGAGCGGTCGGCTCCGGCCACGGCAACCGTGAGCGCGCGGCCTGCGGCGGCGGCCTGCAGGTGGGCCAGGAGGCCGAACCGAAAACCGGTTGCTTCGATGGACCAGTCCTCGGCCAACTGCTCGGTGATCTGCACCGACAGGCTCGTGCCGTCCTCGGGATCCCGTGCTGCCAGCTCCAGGTAGTGCAGGGTGATCATCGGATCGACGATCAACCCCTGCAAATCGACCCCCTTGCGGACCACCTGTTTGTGGATCTGGCTGTCGGCCGGAACGTCGAACACCATGTCTCCAACGATGTGCAGCCCGCACCCCAGCCGCCGGCCCTGCTCGATCGACCGTCTGCCCCGGTAGTCGGCCTCGATCGAGCCCGGCCCGGTGATGTGATCGGCTGAGGCGGCGATGGCCCACTTCGGGAACTGGCCGAACGCCGGCACGACCTGGCAGCGGCCGCAGATCCCCCGCCCGCCGCACACCGAGTCGAGGTCCACCCCGAGGTGTCTTGCCGCCTCCAAGGCGGTGGTGCCGGCCGGCACCTTTCCTGTCAGCCCCGATGGGGTGAAGACGACGGTGACCTCGTTGGAGACGTCGCTCGACGATCCGCCCCGGGGCCCCGATCGGGGTTGCCGGCCGACCGCCGTCGAGTCCGCTGCCATCGTCGTCGATTCCTATGCCTTCTCATCGGGGGTCGAGCCCCGACGGCCACCTCGGCGACCGCCTCGACGGCCCGCTCTGGCCCCGCCCCTGGCGCCCTGACCGTCGGCCGGTGGTTCCCGCTTCTCGGCGATCCAGGCCGCACAGTTGGGATCCTGGTTGTTGAGCACGTCGGCGGCCATCACCGCCGCCTTCACCTCGGCGTGCATGGGGTTCATGATCGCCGAGGTCATGCCGTGGGAGATGGCCATGGCCAGGAAGCTGCCGGTCACGGCGTGACGACTGGGAAGCCCGAAGCTCACGTTGCTGGCCCCGCAGGTGGTGTTGACCTCCAGCTCGGTCCGGAGCCTGCCGACCAGTTCGAAGACCTGCCGTCCGGCGGTTGCCATTGCGCCGATCGGCATGACCAGCGGGTCGACCACCACATCCTCTTTCGGGATGCCGTGATCGGCGGCCCGGTTGATGATGGTCCTCGCCACCTCGAAGCGAACGTCGGGGTCCTCGGAGATGCCGGTGTCGTCGTTCGAGACCGCGACCACCGCAGCACCGTACTTGGCGACGAACGGCAGGACCCGTTCCATCACCTCCTCCTCGCCGGTGACCGAGTTGATCAACGGCTTGCCCTTGTAGACCGCAATGGCCGACTCCAGTGCCTCGACGATGGAGGAATCGATGGAGATCGGCACGTCGGTGATCGACTGGACCAGCTCAACCGCCTTGGCCAGCAGCGCCGGTTCGTCGGCCAGCGGGATGCCGGCGTTCACGTCGAGCATGTGGGCGCCGGCCGCCACCTGATCCAGTGCGTCCTTTTCGACCCGCGAGAAGTCGCCTGCCTTCATCTCCTCTGCCAGGAGCTTGCGGCCGGTGGGGTTTATCTTCTCGCCGATCATGACGAAGGGCCGTCCGAAGCCGATGACCACTTCCTTGGTGGCGGAGCTGATGATGGTGTCGGTCATGGTTTTCCCATTCAGGGTTGGAGCGATCTTCTGGTGCCGGTCCCGGGCTCGGGTCCGGCGCTCACCGCTCTGCGGTGGTGCGGTGGGGCTCGGCGCCGCCGTTGGCCACGAGCTCCTCGAGCCGCGACCGGGGGTAGTCGTTGTGCAACCGGGCCGCGGCATCGGCGGCGGCCCGGCCGGGTTCGATTGTCAACGCTTCGGTGACGCGACGCCACTGGGCGATGTAGGCCTCGGTCTCGGTGAGGTCGGCCACTGCTGCGGCACGATCGATGGCGTGCTGGAACCGGGGATCGAGCAGGGCCCGTTCCGTCACACCGTCGGCCGATGCCGTGACCTGGGCCGGGATGTCGCGCCAGTAGATCATGGTGATGCTGTTGGCCTTGCCCCGACGTCGACTCATGGCCGGCCGCGTCCGGCGAAGCTAGGCCGCGGCCGCACGGCGTTCGCTGACCATTCGGGTCGCGGTCTCGGCCGCCACGGCGGCGTCTCGGCAGTAGGCGTCGGCCCCGATGGCCTCGCCGAACTCCTCGTTGAGCGGAGCGCCCCCGACGAGCACGATGTAGTCGTCGCGCAGGCCCCGCTCGACCAGCGTGTCGATCACCACCTTCATATAGGGCATGGTGGTGGTCAACAGCGCCGACATGCCCAGGATGTCCGGCTTGTGTTCCTCCAGTGCCCCGAGGAACTCGTCGACATCGGTGTTGATCCCGAGGTTGATCACCTCGAAGCCCGCGCCCTCCATCATCATCGCCACCAGGTTCTTGCCGATGTCGTGGATGTCACCCTTCACCGTGCCGATCACGACCTTGCCGATGGGCTTGGCGCCGGTCTCGGCCAGCAGTGGCCGCAGGATCGCCATCCCTGCCTTCATGGCGTTGGCCGCCAGGAGCACCTCGGGAACGAACAGGATGCCATCACGAAAGTCGATCCCGACGATCCGCATCCCTTCCACCAGGGCGTCGTTGAGGACCTTGTCGGCGGACCACCCCCGGGCCAGCAGGATGTTGGTGCCCTCGGCGATCTCGTCCGCCATGCCGTCGTAGAGGTCGTCATGCATCTGCGCGCAGAGATCGTCGTCGTTGAGCGAGGAGAGATCGATCTCCTCTTCGTCGGCTGCGCCGTTCTCGCTGTCTTCGATATCGGACATGCTGTCTACTCCGTGCGTGGAACCGCGTACCGCATAGTGGAACTGTACCGTATCATGGCATCAGGTCGGGATCCATCGGCCCCGCTGCCAGGTGTCCGGCCGTCGGATGTCGACCGTCGATAGTCGGATGTGACCGTCGACCGTCGGATGTCATGGTAACGGTCGGTCCGGCGCAAATTCATGGACTTCGGTTGGGAAAATGTCCGGCCTTCGGCAGCCCGACGTCCGCAGGTGGAATTACGGTGTTGCCGGTGCGATATCAGCTGACCGATCCCGAGCGACTCGAAGCGTGCGGCGAGGACCCGAGCTGGATCTGCGACTGGGTCGCCGACCGAACCGACTCGGTGGCGCTGACCCGCGCCGCTGAGTTGCTGGTCGAATTGCCGCTGCGGATCTTCGTCATCGTCCTGGTGGCCCTGCTGGTGTCCCGATTGCTGCGTCGCATGATCGGGCGCTACGGCAGCCACCTCGCCCAACGAAGTCTCGCCAGGCTGGCAACGATGGAGCGGCGGGCACCGCTGGCGGTTCGCCGCCGCGCCCGCGCTGCCCGGTTGGCTGCAGCCGGGGCCGCCGCTGCACCCCAGCCTGCCGTCGCCGAATCCGAGTCGGCCACCGCCGAACCCGAGCGAGCGGGGCTCGACCCGGTCGCAGGCGATGGCGACAACGATCCGGTCGCCGATGGCGCCGGCCACGAGGAACCGTACAACCTCGTGCAGGGTGGCATCGACGCCGGTCCACCCAACGAGGCACCGGCAACAACGCCCGCCAACGGCCGGCTGAAGCTGCGGATCGACACCCTGGTGGCGGTCATCTCGTCGCTGTCGACCGTCGCCGTCTGGGCCCTGGCCGTCGTGGTCATCCTCGGTCAACTCGATGTCAGCCTGGCTCCGCTGTTGGCAGGCGCCGGCGTGCTCGGTGTGGCGTTGGGCTTCGGAGCCCAGGCCGTCGTTGCCGATTTCCTCTCCGGTTTCTTCATGCTGTTCGAGGACCAGTTCGGCGTCGGCGACGTGGTCGACCTGGGTGAGGCGTCGGGGACGGTCGAGAACCTCTCACTGCGAACCACCACCATTCGCGACGTGAACGGGACGGTCTGGCACATCCGGAATTCGGAGATCCGTCGCGTCGGCAACAAGTCCCAGCTCTGGTCGCGGGCGGTCATCGACGTCGACGTCGCCTACGACACCGACATCCGTCGGGCCGAAGGCATCATCCAACGGGTGGCCGACGAACTGTGGCGGGATCCGACGTTCGTCGACGGCGACATCATCGACCCGCCCGAGGTCTGGGGCGTGGAGCAACTCGGGGCCGACGGGGTCACGATCAGGCTGGTGGTCCGGACCGACCCGGCCGAGCAGTGGATCGTCGGCCGTGAGCTCCGGGTGCGGATCAAAGAAGCGCTCGACGAAGCGGGCATAGAGATCCCGTTCCCCCAGCGCACGGTGTGGCTTCGCCACGACGAATCGGTGGCGACGGCGGAGCGGCCACAGGTGGCCGTCGCCCCGTTACGGATCCCCACCGCTTCCGAGGATCTGGTCCAGAATCCCGATTGACCCGACCGGGCATCCATCCCTTCTCCTGCCGGGTCGGCGCGGTCAGCCCATTCGTCGGCGCCGAGCCAGCAGGCCGATGGCGGTGGCCGACGCCCGGGCCGGGACCGGCAGGAACCGACCCTGGCGCTCCATCGGCAGGCCGGCGCGGGCCAGGATACGGAACGCCAGGTAGACGGCGATGGCGCCGTGGGTCGCCACCAGGGAGACGAAGAACATGCCGGTACCGAAGAACCTGATCAGCAGCGCCGAGAGGATCGGCCCGGAGATGGCCCCGATGCCGTTCATCGTCACCAGAGCCGAACTGGCACCCATCATCTGTTCGGGTTTGATCCAGTCGTTGGTGTATGCGATACCGAGCGAGTAGAGCGGGAAGCTGAAGCCGCCGACGGCGAACATCAGCAGGTAGCTGAGGGCGCTGCCGGCCGGGACGGCCAACAGCGCGGCTGCGGTCAGTGTCGCCGCCACCGCCACCACGAACATCACCCCCCGCCGAGGCACACGATCGGACAACGCCCCGATCGGAATCTGGAGCACCACACCACCGAGCATCGGCGCCCCCATGAACAGGGCGGTCTGGCCGGGGGACAGCCCGGCCCTGGTGGCATAGACGGCGCCCATGCCGATCAGGGACCCGTGGGCCATGCCACCGAGGCCGGAGATGGCCAACCCCGTCGGCACGATCCCGGCCAGTTCCCGCAGCGACATCGGGATCGGCGTCCTTCCCGGCGGGGCACCCCGACTGGACAACGACACCGGAACGAGGGCCAACGAGATGAGCACCGAGGCCATGACGAACAGCTCGAAACTGCGTGGGTCTCCCAGGTTCAACAGGAACTGGCCGCCGGCCATGCCGCCCATGCTCACAACCATGTAGAGGGCCAACAGCCGACCCCGGTTGGCGTTCGTGGCCAGCTCGTTCACCCAAGACTCGACAACGACGTACAGCCCGGCCATGCAGAGCCCGGTGGTGAACCGCATGATCGACCAGGTGACGGGGGTGATGGTGAGCACGTGGACCAGGGCCGCGGTGGATGCCATCGATGCCAGAGCGGCGAACACCCGGATGTGGCCGACTGCGGCGATGGCCCTGGTCGCGGCTCTGGTTCCGGCCAGGAACCCGACGAAGTAGGAGGCCATCACCACGCCGGAGGCCACGGCCGAGAAGCCCTCGTTTGCCGACCGGATACCGAGCAGCGAGCCCTGGAGGCCGTTGCCGAGCATCAACAGACCCATGCTGGTGAACAGGGCCCACGAGGCGGCGGCGACGCTGAGCCGACCCTGCCCCTCGTCGCTGTCGTCGACGCCGGTGGGGTGGATGTGGTGGATGTTGGCGTTGACGTCGTCGGCGATCGACGGCGCCAGAGGCTGATCGAGGTGGCCCCGGGGGGGATTCAGCGCCGCCGCGGTGGCATCGGGGCCTGGCGGCGAGAGGTCGGTTGTCAATTCAGGTCGGGTCTTTTCGCTGCGAGGGCACGGTCTTTCCCATCGGTTGGGAGGCCAAATCGTGGAGGCCGTACGTGACTGGGGATCAGCTGTCGGCTGGATCGTGGCCTGCGTCGCGCCACAGCCTAGTGGCCGGTGCCGCCGATCGTGTTCCGAATTCGTCGGTCCCGGAAGCCCCTACGGCGCACCCGTCCTCGCTTGCCGCCAGCCCACGCACAACGCACGGGCGAGCCCGGCAGGTGGTGGTCAACGCAGCAGGTCCCTGATCGCTGCATTGGCGGCGTCGAGCCGCTTCGAATTGACCGCCAGGAGTCGTTCCGCCAGGTCGATGGCGACGTCGGGTTGGGCCACGGTCAGGGCCCGGAATCGGTCCCGGGTCATCCGCAGCACCACCGAATCACAATCGGCGGTCACCGTTGCCGAGCGGGCCGCAGAAGTGAAGAATCCCATCTCGCCGACGAAGGTCCCGGCGGTGACCCGGCGTATGCGGCGGCGCCGGCCGTCGTCGTCGGCCCACACGGTGAACGAGCCACGATGGATCATGAACAGATCACCGCTGGCGCTGCCGGTGGTGATCAATTCGGCGCCGGCCGGGACCTCGTGGCGGGTGACGTACCGGTCGAGCACCGCGTCCAGTGGCTCCGACGACAGGTCGATCCCGGGCACCGCACCCGGGGTACGGTCGATGGCATCGAGGATCTTGGACTCGGCGGCTTCCAGTGCGTGGTCGACATCGGGATGGACACGCTCATCCAGCTCCTTGACGAGGTGCCGGCGCCGCAATGCCCGCCCGATGTCGACCGTTGGCCCGGCGATGTACAACCGAACCGAGTTGTCCTCGCAGAGACGACTCAGTTTCGCCAACTCGGCCTCGGCCGACGAGTCGATACCGGAGACCCGGCGAAAGTCGACGATGCAGTCGGTGACGTCCTGGCTCACCAGCTCCCGGACCCGCCGGGTCAGTTTGGAGACCGAGCCGAAGAACAGGAAGCCGCCCAGCGACAACACGACAACTCGGTGACCGTGCTCCTCGAGGACCGCCTGTTCGTCGGTGGACCGATCGATGGCGCTGCGCAGGACCCGGCCGGACACCTCGGAGCGGACCGGGTCGATGGAGGCGTATCGGACCACGAAGATCGCGGCCGAAACGGCAACACCGAGACCGACGCCCTCCAGAATTCCGACGGAGGCAACGGTCAACGGGATGATGACGGCGATGAGCCGGTCGGCCAGTTGGGCGTTGACGATCGAATCGATGAACCACCGGTGGCCGAGGATGATCCCCGGTCCCATGACGAGGGCGCCGGCGACGAATCGGGGCATCCACCCCACCAGCCAGGGACCGGTTGCGACCGTGACGGTGGCGATCGTCACGAACGCCGCGACAACCAGGACCGAGGAAGCCCGGAGTCTGCGGGCCAGCATCGTCTGGCCGACACCGACGAAGCCGACGGTGCCACCGACCGCCCCCGACGCCAACGATGCAAGACCCGACGCTCGTAGCTCGCGGTTGAGGTCGACGTCCTCGCCGGTTGCATAGCCGGTCCCGGTGACGTCGAGCAGGAGGCTGATCAGAGAGATGAGGGCGATCGCCACCAGACCGACCGCGCCGGTGCCGATGGCCGACCATTCGATGGCACCGGGATCGGGCACCAGCGCTGCGATGTCCTCGGTCCGGGGGAGGGGTCCCAGCACCCAACCGTCGGCCTCGACAACGGGGTGGGATCCGAACATCCACACCAGAACATGGAAGCCGGACACCGCCCCGACGATCGTCAGGCTTTGCCTGCCGGCTGTCATGAAGACGACGACCATGGCCAGCAACACGCCAGGGAGCCACAGTTTTGCCAGTTGCCATTCGGCCAGCTCACCGATTCGGCCCAGCTCCAGCGGCCGATCGACCATGACCGACAGTCCACCCTTCACCATCAGCCACGCCGTGCCTGCCAGGTACCCGCCGATCACCGGGAACGGCAGGAACCGCATCAGATTGCCCATCCCCAGCCGCCCGATCACATACATGAGCCCGCCGCTGAGGAGAGCCGCGATGGCGACGAAGACCAGGACGGTGTCGGCGGCGTCGCCTTCGACGTTGGCCGCAACCCCGGCTGCGATGCCGGCGATGACCACCGTGACGTTGTTCTTTGCCCCGGCAACAACGACTTCGAACCCGGTCCGCCAGGCGTAGACCGCACCGGCCAGCACGCTGCCGACGACGAAGGTTGTCGTTGCCCTGGCCAATCCATCCGCAACGTCGCCGACGAAGACCAGAGCGGCCAGCGACACCGCGGAGCCGGTCTGCATGACCGCCAGCGCCACCGACGGTGCCAGGGCTGCTGGATAGAGGGCCTGGCCCATCCGATTCCCCATCAGGAAAGCATGGTCGGTGGAACCCACCGTCGTCCCATCCCGATGGGCAACGTTCGCCGCAGGCACTGGTGAAGCGACGGCTCCGCCCGCCTCGACTCACGCGACGTGGTGGGTCATGCCCTGGGCGTCCGGTCGGCGCTCAGGGCGCCCGCAGAATCAGTGTCCGGGTTGCAGTGTGGCCAGCGCTTCGCTGCGCCAGGCCTCGGTGGCCACGACCTGGTTGAAGGTGAAGCAGTGGATCCCGGAGATGCGAAGCGCCTCCAGGTCAGGCGACAGCGGATCGAGCAGGGTGTCGGGGTCGTAGCTCGACTGGGTCATCAGCCTGCCGATGGCCCTGCGGTTCTTGCGGAGGTAGCTCAACGACGTGCCGATGCCGAGTCTGGCCCCCATCTTCATCAGCTTCGCCCGATCGACGACGCCGGCCACGCCGAGGTGGACCGGCAGTTCGAAGCCGTGATCCCGCTCCCGCGCCAGCCAGGAGGCGATCCGGCCGGCGTCGAAGCACATCTGGGTGCTGGCGTAGCCGACGACCCCGGCCTCGCAGAGGATGGCCGCTTTCGTGTGCAGTGCTCGGGACAGCACCTCCGATCCTATGGCCGAGTGGCCGTCGGGGTAGGCGGTGACCCCGATGGCGTGCAGCTCCGGGCCTGCGTCGAGCAGGTCCCGGAGGAACGAGGCGGCGTCGCTGTACGGCCCGGCCGGATCGGCATCGCCGCCGACGAGGAACATGCGGCCCACCTGCTCCCGACGAAGCCAGCCCGCGATCTCCGCCACGTGGGCCCTGCTCTCGACCATCCTGGCCGCGATGTGGGGGATGGGTGTGTGGCCAAGGCCGCGGAGGTGGTCGCTGAGTCGCATCGTCTCGGCGATGCCCTTGACCGGGGAGCAGGTGACGGAAACCTCCGACGCCGGCGGGAGGGCGGTGATCGCCTGGTCGACCCCGTTCATCGGGACCAACTCGAAGGTCAGGCCCTCGACGAGCTTCCTGCGGTACTGACGTTGCTGGTCGAAACGATGATCTGCCGCCGCCGGGCCGCTGTCGTCGAAGGACTCGAAGGCCGTCATCAGCTGAGCCCCACGATCTCGCCCTCGGGGCCTGTGCCGTCGAAGCTGATGTCGATGTGCCTGGCCGCCGGATTCTGGCCGAGGCCCGGCATGGTTCGCATGTCGCCGCACAAGGGGTAGATGAAGCCGGCGCCGACCGAGGCCCGGACCTCCCGGACCGGCAGGGTCCAGCCGGTCGGCGCCCCCTTGAGGTTGGGGTCCGACGAGATCGAGAGGTGGGTCTTGGCAATACACACCGGGAGGTTGCCGAATCCCGCCGCTTCGTAGGTGTCGATCTGCTTGTTCGCCTCGGCGGAGAACTCGGTGCCGTCGGCACCGTAGACCTTGGTGGCCACGGTGTTGATCTTGTCCCGCAGCGACATGTCGTCGGGATACAGGAGTTGGAACTCCGATGGTTCCTCGGCCGCTTCCTTGACCGCCTGGGCCAGCTCGGCCGCTCCCTTGCCGCCGTCTGCGAAGTGGGTCGACACCGCGGAGCGGGCGCCGTACTCCTCGGCGATCTCGGCGATGGCGGCGATGTCGGCCGGATGGTCGCCGGGGAAGACGTTGATCGCCACCACCGGAGTGACCCCATGGATCGCCATGTTCGACAGCTGCTTGCGGAGGTTGTCGCCCCCCTGGTGGACCTCGTCCGGGTTCTCGGCCAGCAGATCCTCGGGCAGCGGTTTGCCGGCCACGATCTTGTGGTTGCCGGAGTGGGCCTTCAGGCCCCGGACGGTTGCCACCAGCACTGCCGCGTCAGGGTCGATGCCGGAGTAGCGGCACTTGATGTTGAAGAACCGCTCTGCCCCCATGTCGGCCCCGAAGCCGGCTTCGGTGAGGAGGAACTCGTTCATGTGGATGCCGATCTGGTCGGCCACGATCGAGGAGTTGCCGGTTGCGATGTTGCCGAACGGTCCGGTGTGGACCAGCGCCGGTGTGTTCTCCAGCGTCTGCATCAGGTTGGGCTTGATCGCTTCCCGGAGGATCACCGTCATCGATCCGGCGGCACCGATCTCCTCGGCGGTGATCGGATCGCCGGCCTTTGAGTAGCCGAGCACGATCCGACCCATCCTGGCCCGAAGGTCCTGTAGCGAGGTGCACAGCGCCAGTGCGGCCATGACCTCGGAGGCGGCGGTGATGTCGAAGCCGGTTTCCCGGGGCACACCGTCGAGCCGGCCGCCAAGGCCGATCACCGTGTTGCGCAGTGCCCGGTCGTTCACGTCGAGCACCCGGCGCCAGGTGATGTTGTGCTCGTCGAAGCCGGCCTCGTTCCCGTGGTACAGGTGGGCATCGAGCATGGCCGAGCAGAGGTTGTGGGCCGCGGTCACCGCGTGCATGTCACCGGTGAGATGGAGATTGATCAACTCCATGGGCACGACCTGGCTGTAGCCGCCGCCGGCCGCGCCGCCCTTGATGCCGAAGGTCGGACCCATCGAGGGCTGACGGATGGCGATGGTGGCCGAGGAGCCGATGTGTTGGAACGCCTGGCCGAGACCGACCGTCGTGGTCGTCTTGCCTTCGCCGAGCGGAGTAGGGGTGATGGCCGAGACGACGACGTACTTGGCCCGTGGCCGGTCGGCCATGGCCTCGATGGCGGCCAGCTGGATCTTGGCCGCTCCGGCGCCGAACGGTTCCAGGTACTCGGTCGGGATCCCGGCGTCTGCCGCGACCTTGTCCAGTGATTTGAGGGTTGCGCCCTTTGCGATCTCGAGATCGGTGGGGAATGACACGCTGGTTCTCCATGCGGGTAGAGCTACTGATCACAGCCAAGTACAGGACATCGACAACAAACGTGTCATACGATATCGTTCCGCCATGCAGAACGATTCCATCATACAGAACTGAAGTCGATAGGTCCAGGTTTGGCCACGGGCTTCCGGCCGACCTTCGATGCTACTGAGGCGACCCGGGGTGCACGGGGGGCATTCCGAACCGACTTCGACCGGCACGTGTCCCACCGCCCCCTCGGAAGGTAGTTTTGGCATTCTGTCGGCCGCCGCCGGAAGAACTCGAGGAGAACCCAAGCAGATGAGCGATTTCCCAACCAATGCCAACGTCGTCGTGATCGGTGCCGGCATCGTCGGCAACTGCCTGGTCGGACATCTCGCCGACCTCGGCTGGACCGACATGGTGCTGATCGACAAGGGCCCGTTGCCGAACCCCGGTGGCTCCACCGGCCATGCGTCCAACTTCATATTCCCGGTCGATCACAACAAGGAGATGGCCCTGCTCGGTGTGCAGAGCGCAAACCAGTATCGCGATCTGGGCCTCAGCGTCGACTCCGGCGG
The DNA here is from genome assembly GCA_963715325.1 of uncultured Acidimicrobiales bacterium. Taxonomy (GTDB): domain Bacteria; phylum Actinomycetota; class Acidimicrobiia; order Acidimicrobiales; family SZUA-35; genus JAHELU01. Next base: position 172,603 of record CAVQRR010000002.1, on the reverse strand, counting down.
TATCGAGGTGGCGAGGACCCAGGAGCGGTGGGACGAACTGCAGCGTCGGATGACGTCGGCAACCGCATGGGGGGTCGAAGCCGAGCTGTTGACCCCGGCCGAGGTCAAGGAACTGGTCCCGTTCATCAACGACGAGATCATCCTCGGCGGTTTCTACTGCCCGACGGTCTCGGTGGTCGATTCGCTCGAGACCGGCACCGTCATGCGCCGCAAGGCCATCGACAAGGGGGCGCTCCAGGTGTTCGCCAACACCGAGGTGCTCGACATCGAAACCGAGGACGCCCACAACGGGCTGTCCAAGGTCACCGCGGTGGTGACGGACAAGGGCCGCATCGAGGCCGGGTACGTCGTCATCGCCTGCGGTGTCTGGAGCAACCGGGTGGCGAACATGGCGGGCGCCACCATCCCGCTGGTCCCCGCGGTCCACCAGATGGCCGATGTCGGCCCGATGGACATCCTGGCCGAGACCAACAACGAGATCGGCTATCCGATCGTCCGCGACATGGACACGTTCTGTTACGAGCGCCAATCGGCAGGCTCGATGGAGGTCGGCTCCTACGCCCACCGCCCGATCCTCCATCACCCGGACGAGATCCCCTCCAACGAGGAAGCGGCGCTGTCACCGACCGAGATGCCGTTCACCCCCGACGATTTCGACGACCAGATGGAACAGGCCATCGAGCTGATGGACATGCTGGGAGACGCCGAGATCAAGTACGCCATCAACGGCCTGCTCTCGCTCACCCCCGATGCCATGCCGTGCCTGGGTGAGACCGCGGAGGTCATGAACCTGTGGTCTGCCGCCGCGGTGTGGGTCAAGGAGGGCCCCGGCATGGCCCAGGTGGTCGCAGAATGGATGACCTACGGTTACCCGAGGGTGATCGATCCCCACGCCTCGGACGTGGCCCGGTTCTACCCCTGGGAGCGGGGCGACGACCACATTTGGGCCCGGGCCTCGGAGCACTTCAACAAGACCTACGGGATCGTCCACCCGTCCGAGCAGTGGGCCGGTCGCCGGGAGCTCAAGACCAGCCCGTACTTCTCCCGCCAGAGCGATGCCCAGGCCGAGTTCTTCGAGGCCCGGGGCTGGGAGCGGCCCCAGTGGTACAACGCCAACGCCGACCTGGTCGAGCGCTACGGGTTGACGGAGCGGGACACCGAGTGGGACAACCGTTGGTGGAGCCCGATCACCATCGGCGAGCATCTCAACCTTCGGGAGAACTGTGGCGTCGTCGACCTCAGCGCCTTCCAGATCTACGAACTGAGCGGGCCCGGGGCGGTGGCCTACGCCGATCATCTGGCGGTCAACAAGGTCGACAAGCCGGTCGGATCCTCGGTCTACACCCCGTGGCTGACCCCCGACGGCGGCTTCCATTCCGATCTGACCATGATGCGGACCGGCGAGGAGAAGGTGCAGATCGTCACCGGGGTCTTCGACGGCGGCCGTGACGAGTTCTGGGTTCGCAAGCACCTGCCGACCGACGGCTCGGTCAGCTTCGCCAACATCACGGACTCGATCACCACGCTCGGGGTGTGGGGCCCCAACGCCCCGGCGGTGGTCGGTCAGCTGACCGATCACGACCTCAGCCAGGCCGGCTCGCCGTACGGCTCCTACCTCGATGCCGATGTGGCCGGGCTGGCGTGCAAGCTGTTCCGCATCTCCTACGTCGGTGACACCGGCTGGGAGATCTACACCGCCTGGGACAACGGGCCGGCATTGTGGGACGCCCTGATGGAGGCAGGCGAAGGACACGGCATCCGCCCGACCGGCGGCGGCGTCTACGGATCGTCGGGACGGGTCGAGAAGGGCTACCGGCTGATGGGGGCGGAACTGGAATCGGAGTACACCCCGGTCGAGGCCGGGCTGGCAAGGCCAAAGGTCAAAGCCGCCGATTTCATCGGCAAGCAGGCATACCTCCAGGCCCGGGAGTCCGAACCGATCGCCAAGATGTGCACCCTCTCCGTCGAAGACCACACCGATGCCCAAGGCCGCAAGCGGTACATGCAGGGTGGCAACGAGCCGATCATGACGCTCGACGGTCAACGGATCGCCGATGCTCACGGCCGGGTCTCCCGGGTCACCACCGCCGCCCCTGGCCCCTCTGTCGGCAAACATCTGCTGATGGCCTACCTGCCGACCGAGCTGGCGGTCATCGGCACCGACCTGCAGGTCATGTACATGAACGAGCTGTTCCCGGTCAGGGTGGCGGCGATCGAAGGTTCGGTGTTCGATCCCGAAGACACCAGGCTGAAGGGCTGATCGTGCGAATACTGTGCTGCGTGAAACGGGTCCCGGCCCCCGGGGCCAGGATCAACGTCACCGATGACGGCCAACGGGTCGAGACCGCCCACCTCGGCTTCACCACGAGCCCCCATGAGGAATGTGCGGTCGAGGAGGCGGTGCTGCTCACCGAGACCCACGGCGGAACCGTCACGGTGCTGACCCTGGGTCCCGACGAAGCGGTGGAGCAACTGCGCTACGCGGCAAGCGTCGGCGCCCAGGAGCTGGTGCTCGTCCCGACCGGACCCGAAGGCGCGGACCCGCCGTGGGATCCGCAGCGGACCGCGGCGGCGTTGACCGAGGCGATCGTCACCATCGAGGCCGGCAACGGGCCCTTCGACCTCATCCTGTTCGGCAACGAGTCCGCCGATTCCGGGGGCTTCCAGGTCGGTGTCCGGGTCGCGCACGCCCTGGAGAGACCGATCGTCAACGGCATCAAGGACATCGAGATCCAGGATGACACGGTGATCGCCCGGCGAGCCGTCGACGCCGGGTTCGAGGTCTACGAGCTGCCCCGCCCGGCCGTGCTGGGGGTCAAGGAAGGCCTCAACCTGCCTCGGTACCCGACGATGAAGGGCAGGCTGGCGTCGAAGAAGGTCGAGCTGGTCGAGCTGGCGATCGTGGCCGACCCCGGCGGTCAGTCGATGGTCCGCCTCCATCGCCCGGCCGAGGAGATCTCCAAGACCGAGATCCTGGGAGATTCCGAAGAGGCGGCGGCCAGGGTCGTCGATCTGCTCGAGGAGCTCGGGGTCCTGCAATGACGTTGCTGGTGGTACTGGAACACGACCGGGGTGAGCCGGTCGAAGCCAGCCGGGAGGCGCTGACCGCCGGTCGCGATCTTGCCGCCAAGCTCGACGCACCCCTCCACGCGCTGCTGATCGGCGCTGCGGCCGAACCGCTGGCCCCGGACGCGGCGGCATACGGGGCGGACGTGATCCACCTTGCCCAGCACGAGCTGCTGGTGGACTACGGACCGGACGCCTGGGCCGAGACGGTGCGCCAGCTGGCCGACGAGCTCGACGCTGGGGCGATCATGGCCGTCGGCACCGACCGGGGCAACGAGGTCATGGCGCAGCTGGCGGCCAGGGCCGACCTCCCCTTTGTCGCCAACTGCGCTTCGGTTGCCACCTCACCGGGCGATGGGCCGTGGACGATCACCAGGATCCAGTGGGGTGGCTCCCTGCTGGAGGACGTCGTCCTGGACGCCGATCGCAAGCTGGTGAGCTTCGGTCACCATGTCGTGGCCGCCGAGCCCCTTGCCGGAACGTCCGACGGGACCGTGGAATCGTTCGAGCCCGATCTCGACGACGAGGTGGCGGTGACGATGGTCAGGGACCGGGTGGTGCTGAGTCAGGGGGTGACGCTGTCGACGTCGCCGGTCGTCGTCTCCGGAGGCCGGGGCGTTGGTTCGGCCGAAGGTTTTTCGGTTCTGGAGGAGTTGGCGGAACTGCTCGGCGGCCGGGTCGGCTGCTCGCGGGCGGTGACCAACAACGGCTGGCGGCCCCACGCCGATCAGGTCGGCCAGACCGGGACCAGGATCGCCCCCGAGATCTACATCGCCACCGGTATCTCGGGGGCCATCCAACACTGGGTGGGGGCCATGGCGTCGAAGAAGATCCTGGCCATCAACACCGATCCCGAGGCCAACATGGTGACCAAAGCCGACTACGCCGTGCTCGGCGACCTCCACAAGGTGGTGCCCGCCATCAGCGCCGAGATCCGCCGCCGCCGCTCGGGTTCAACGGCCTGACGGCCTGACGGCCTCGGGCCCGAGTTTCGGCGTGGCCGAAACTCGCGGCTCGGGTGGGGGGTGAGGCTCGCAGCCGGCTACAGCTCCGGCTCCACGCAGTCGTCGATCCCGCCGCTCCCGCCGATCGGTTGATCATCGAACTGATCGGCGACGTGACCGGTGCCCTCGGCCCGGGTCGTGAAGTAGAGGATGATGGCGTCGGCCAACACCCCGGCTTCGGCCTCGATGAATCCCGGGTTGGCCAGCAGTTCCTCCTCGGCCGGGTTGGTCACATAGGGGAATTCGGCCAGCACCGCCGGAACGGTACCGCTGTGGCGGAGCACCGCCAGGTAGTCGCGGCCGTCGGCTCTTGTCCACGATCGCACCCCGGCGTTTCCCGAGCCGGCCCAGGTGAAGGGTCGAACCGGTTCCACGGTGAGCGGCGGTGGAGGGATCGGCTGGTCCGGTACCGGGATCGGGGCGACGCCATCGGCCGAGGTCGTCGGTGGTGCGGTGGTGGTGGTGATCGGCTGGCGGACGCTGGGGAGCAGAGGTTCGCCGGGTGCGGGACCAACGGTTGTCGGCGGCACGGTGGTGGCGTCGGCCGGGACCTGGCCGTTGGCCACCAGGATGGCGTCCCGATCGGCCACTGACCGGTCGTAGGCCGCAACCGCCGCCTCGTGGACGTTCAGTGCGTCGCTGTAGTCCCGGTACCGCTGTCGGCTCGGTTCCGCCGCCCCTCGCAGCATCGGTTGGAGGGTCTGGTGCAGCAGCCCTCCGAACCTGGTCGATGCTGCACTGCCGGTCTTGGTGTAGACGATCGTTCCCGGCCGGTCACCCCCGGCCGGGGCCCCGCCGTTGTGGTGGATCGACACCAGCAGGCCAGGATCGACGGCCTTTGCCACCAGTCCCCGCGATGCGGCGGTGATCGTGTAGTCGCCGGTCCTGGCCAGCACCACGGTGGCCCCGGCCTGTTCGAGGATCTCGGCGGTGGCCACCGCCACCCGAAGATTCAGCTCCTTTTCGGTGATACCGGTCGACCCCACCGCCCCGTATTCGACACCGCCGTGGCCTGGATCGAGCACCACGTGGGCCCGGCCGATCGGCTTGCCGTCGGTGACGAAGGCGATGTTCTGGCACGGCGTGCTGACCAGCCAGCTGGTGGGGCGCTCGTCGATGACCGGGACCACGACGCCGGTCGATGTCATCACGGCCCGGGCCCGGTCCGTCGGCGGGAGTTGTACGAAGGGGTTGTCGACGGTTCCCAGCTCGATCGGCCCTTCGGTCGTCGATGGTTCTGGCCGCTCCTGGGTGTCCGGGCGGTCCGGGTCCCGGTTCGTCGCCCTCATCGAGGCATCGGATTCCGAGGGGTCGCCCGTCTCGCCACCGCCACCGGCCTCGCCGAAAGCCAGTCGTTCCGGAGCGACCTTGCCGGCCTGCGGCCCTGGGTCCGGGTTGGCCCCGCAGGCACCAGCGATCAGTGCCAGTGCAAGCAGCCCGGCGATCCTTCGAATCGAACCCATCCGGGTTCACGTCGGACGGTCCGGCCGGCAGCTGAGTCATTCGCGCCGCCGGGCCGACGCTGCGTTCAGCTCCCGGGCCCGGCCTTGGGCAGTGACGCCCCGCTCCCGGTGCCGAAGGCGGAGGCCATGGCCCCGAACACGGCGACGAGGATGATGGCGAACGTCATACCGAGGCCGAGGCCGACCCCGTTGGCCACCAGGTCGCTCAGCTCGGCCGTCCGCGACCACGAGAGGTACCGCTGGCCGATCTCGAGCAGCCCCGACAGGGTCAGGAGGCCGGCGAACAGGCCGATCCTGGCCACTGCACTCCGGGCCAGCCCGGCGGCCAGGAACCCGATGGTGGTCCATGCCAGGAAGTGGCCGATGGTGTCGAGGCCGACGGGAAGGTCGGACCGCGAGATGAGGTCCAACCCGGATCCGGCTTCGAGTCCGGCCAGGACCCGGAGGGCGGCGTTCCGGGCCAGGCGCAGCGGTACGAGGATCGAATCGGACAGCGTCATGACACAGACCGCCAACAACACCGCCGAGGCCGCCGTGACCTGCATCCACCGGATTCGATCTCACCCCCTCATGGTAGGCCACGTTTTCTCATGGACCTGATTCGGGGGTTGTGGAGAAGCGGTGCAGGCCGCCTAGCGGCGAACCCTGACGACCTCATAGGGCGTTTCCGGCGTCGGCGGTGTACCGAACTTCGCGTTGACCGCATAGAGAAAGCCACCTCGGCGGGCTGCCGTGGTCGGCACATCGAAGTCGTCGTCTGTCAACACATCGGTCACCTTGGCCCGCTCGAAATCGGCGGACAGACGGAGTTCGGTGATCTGGTTGAGGCTGCCGATGACGGCGTACAGGGTCCTTCCGACCAGAACCAGCCCATCTCCGTTGATCACCTCACCGCCGGTGTCCACCAGCTGGGCCTCCCCCGACCTGACGTCGACGGTGTAGAGGGCACCGACGGCGCTGTTCACGATGATCACGGTCTTCGGGTTGATCGATTCGATGCCGTTGGCATTGAAGGCGCCGGGGATGAACTCGAAGTCCCCGGAGAGCGGGATCGTCCTGGCTGGACCGGCAACCCGGCCCCGGCGGTCCAGGGGGACCTCGTAGAGCTCCGGGGCGGCGGAGTTGGTGAAGTAGGCGGCCCGCCTGGTCACGATCACGTCGTTGATGAAGCCGTCGCCCAATGCGATGTCGGCCAGCAGTGAGCCGTTCTTGGTGTCGTAGACCCTGGCCCCGCCGGACGGGCCGCCGGATACGAAGAGCCGCCGGCCGGCTCGGTCGACGGCAAGACCCACCGCGAGCGTTCCCGGCTGTCCCTCGATGAAGACCGCGCCGTCGCCGGTGCGGAGGTCGCCCTTGTAGATCGCCCCGTCGGCCAGCGAACCGGTGAAGAACGTCGTACCCCGACCGATGGCGATGCCTTCGGGGAAGAACCCTCCCGGAAGCTCGATCAGGTCGGGAAAGCGGTTTCCGGCACTGGCCGGGGCGGCGACGGTGACCAGGCCGAGCAGGGCGGCGATGGTGACGGTGAGGATTCGACGTAGCAACGGGGACTCCAATGATTGGCGGTCATGCGGCCGGCCGACGACCGGTGTCCGCTCGACGATCCGAACCATGGATGGCCAAGCGACGGCCACCATCTCAGCATGACAGGGCCGACCATGACGACTCGGGTGACCATCGACCGAGGGAACCGGCCGGTCGGCCCGCCCCGACCTCGACCCCCTAGGCGCCGTGTTGCTCCAGCCAGTCACGCCACCGGGGTTGGTCCCGGGCGGCCAGCTCGGCCCTGTCATCGCCGTAGAAGTAGCACCAGATCGAGGTCGCGATCCGTTCCGCGTCTGGCTGGCCCTCCACCGCGATGAAGGCGGTGCCGGGGGCGGGCTCGTCGAGGATCAGGGCTATTCGCCACGGTGCGACGTCGGCGACGACGCCGGCCAGTGGGGGAGTGTCCGGCGAGGTGACCTCGAGGTGATCGCCGACGGCGGGCGTCGCAGGAACGCCCAGTGCGTTCGTGAGGTCGGCCCAGGCCTTGGTGCGGGGCCCGGTCCAGGTGGCACTCGGTAGCAGCGGCGTTGCGGTCCGGCCGGAGAAGTGCTCGAGGTGGAGCTTGAGGTTGAGCAGGAACAACTGCCAACCTTCGGCCATCCCGTCGTACTGATCATCCCATTCCTGGCCGGAACCGAAGCCCGAGTTGACCAGTCTGACGATGCAAGTGCCGCCGTCACGTGCCTCCACCAGCCACTCGAAGGCCAGGCCGTCGACCCCTTCACCGCCGTCGAAGACCACCCGTTTCGGCGGGTCCCAGGCCGCGACCCGTCCCGGGATCTGCATCTCCGGTTCCGGACCGAACGACGCTGACGCCGCGCCGCCTTCCCGTTCCTCGACGGTGTGGGGCACGTACCACGAGGAGATCCCGGGACCGGTGGCGATGGCCCTCCAGACCTCTTCGGGGGTGCCTGTCACCTCGATCTCGAGTTCCAGCGATCGGTCGTCGTCGGCCATCGTCATGTCTCCTCTGGTTCTTCGGTTTCCCTCACGCTGCGTGTTGGGCGGGGGTGGGCGGCCACGATCAATCGGTGCCACCGGCCTCGGGGCGCCGACTCGTCGTGGTAGCCGGCCGCCAGGGTGGTGATGTGCTCCGCCAGCTCTTCGGTGAAGGCGGCGCGCTCGGTCGCCGATGCGAAGCGGATCTCGGTATCGATCGTGAGGGTTGGCAACCGTTTCTCGGCCTGGTCGGCCCGGCGAGCCAGGTCGCCGACCTCGGCGACGAGGCGGGACGCCACCGCCAGCAGGTAGGCGGCCGAGAACCGCTCGGTTCGGGCCGGGTCCGGGGCCATGTCACCGAGAGCGGCCGGTGACACCACGTAGCTGCCGGCCGATGCCTGCACCACCCGCTCGGTCAGACCCCGCCTGGCCCGTTCCTCGACCAGCCGTACAAGCCCGAGTTGCTCCAGGGTTCGCAGGTGGTAGTTCACCTTCTGTCTGCGTCTCGCCGAGCTGGGCCGCGACCGTGGTAGCCGAACCCGGGGAACCGAGGATCGACAGGATCCGCAAACGCAACGGGTCGAGCGCGGCCGTTGCCGCAGCGGGGTCTTCGATCACTTCAAGTTCCAACACCGCGATCATCGTGCTATTGAAAGCTCTGTTTGTCAATAACCCTCGGGCATGACGAAGTATGGCCGTGGCCCCGTCGCTTGGTCGACCGGCCGGCTTCTCGGAGCGAAGCCCGCACGGCTTGGCGCCGCCGGCCCGGGCCGGCGGGGCCGATCAGGAGTTCTCGACGAACTCCACGAAATTGCCGTCCGGGTCGGCCACCATGCCGATCGTCACCCCGGGCCGGACCTCGGTGATCGGCACCGTGACCTTCACCCCGGCAGCCTCGCATTCGGACATGATCTCCGACAGGTTGGAGACGATCATCGTGAAGTAGCGCATCCCGGTCGACGCCGCGATGCCGCCGCTGCCGTCGCCCTCGGGGTTGGTGTTGAACTTGACCAGTTTGATGAGGGTGTCGCCGCAGTTCAACCGGTGCATGGTGCCACCACCGCCGAGCGGCATCGGGGTGTCGGCCACGTGTTCGAACCCCAGCAGGTCCCGGTAGAAGGCCAACGACTTCTCACTGTCGCTGATGACGATGCCCAGGTCGATTGCGGATTTGGCCAGTTGAACTCCCATCGACACAACCTAACCCGATGGCCGGGCGCGACGCCCGTCGACTCGCCGGCCGGCCCGAGGACACTGTCCTAGCGGAGTTGGGCCGACAGCTTGTCGGCCGCGGCCCGAACCGTGAGACCGATGGCCTGGGCGCTGTCGTCGGCGGGAAATCGATAGGCCGGGCCGTGGACGTGCAATGCGGCCAGGACCTGTCCCGCCGCGTTGTGGACCGGAGCGGCGACCGAGTTGATGCTGTCGTCGAACTCTGCGTAGACCCAGGCGAACCCCAGCTCCCGGATCTCGGCCAACCTGGCTCGGATGGCGTCGGGATCGGTCACGCTCCGTCTGGTGTGGCTGGGGAGCGGGTTCGAGAGGTACCGGTCGATGAACGCCTGGGACTGACCCATCAGCAGCACCAGCCCGGACGGGACGAGGTTGAGCGGGGCATGTTCGCCGGTCCAGCTCCTGACCTGGACCTCCTCCTCGGACTCCACGTGATCCAGGTACAGCACCGCGTCGTCCTCGAGCACCGCGATGCCGGAGCTCTCCCCGGTGGCGTCCATCAGGTCCAGGAGGTGTGGTCTGGCGGCGGCGATGAGGTTGCGGCCCGGCGCGGCGGCACCGGCCAGGTCGATCAGTCCCGTCCCCAGCCGATAGTCACCCCCGGCCGCCAGCTGCTCGACCGCGCCCTCGGCCTCGAGCGCACCCAGCAGTCGGGCCACGGTGCTCTTGGGCAGCGCTGCCCGCTCGGCCAGATCGGTGACTCCGGCCGGTCCGACAGCCAACGCCCGAAGCAGCGAGAACGCTCGCTGTATGGATTGCACTCCGGACATGGATTCCCATCTGTGACGACAGCAGGAAGATCCTACCCAGCGAGCCAGCTAGAACGGAGTCCGGCAGTGAGCGGTCAGGCCGGTGCCGAGCAGCACATCGGCTCGGGTCAGCACCCCGGGCTCGGCCCGGAGCCGCAGCCCGGCGGCCAGCTTCGAGGCGTCGACCCCGAGCAGCAGCGGTCCGAGCGCCGAGCGGGTGGCCACGATCTCGACCCGTTCGTCCGTTGGTTCGCAGCCGTCGGAACCGATGGCCACGATCTCGGTCGGGTCCGGTTGGTCAGCGGCGGTGATCATCGGGTCCTCCACCACTCCGACCACCAGTCGGTCATCACCTCGATACGACCGAGCCTCGAAACAGCGGACCGGATCGGCAACCTTGAGCCACAGGTAGTCGTTCGACTCGACGGTCCGCAGTGCCCGCTGGTCGGTCAGGAGATAGGGGAGCGGGTCGTCGACCGCGACCGTTCTGATGCTTCGCACCGGGCCGACCAGGTCCACAGACAGCACCACGTTCCACAGTGCGAGGTAGGCAGCCGGGGTGACCGCAATCAGGTCCTTCACCGTCAGGATGTGGGCCGGGTGGCCGTGGTTCCACGCCTCTTCGATGGCCCAGATGGCATAGCCGTCCGGGTGCATGGCGGCGAAGTTGACCTTGTTCTTGGCGATGTTCTCCGCCCGGAACAGCGCCTCGGTGCGCGACACCTCACCGACCTGGGTCTTCCGGTACCGGTCGAAGCAGGCCATCATCTCCTCGACGTGTTCTGCGGCGTCGACCAGGCGGACCGGTTCCGGTTCCAGCCGTGGATCGATCGTGGCCCGTCGCCGATCGATCTCGGTCACCCGGTTGCGGGTGGCGATGCCGTAGCCGAACCGCTCGTAGATCGGCCCCTCGCTGGCCGTCAGCCCGAGCACCGGCTCCTCGTATTCCACCGCCAGTTCATCGAGACCGGCCATCAACCCCCGGAGGATCCCCTGGCGGCGATGGGAGGCCATGACGCTGACCCAGGTGACCCCGGACATCGCCAACCCGTCGCCGCCGGGCACGGTCAGCTCCATTTGGAAGCTGCCGCCGGCGGCCACCAGGTCGTCGCCGTCGACCGCCACCAGGAACCGATCGAGATCGAGGAGCTCCTTGACGTCGAGGCGGTCGATAGGCTTCGCCGCAACCCCGAAGTTTCGATAGTCGAGGGCGACCAGCGCACCCAGGTCTTGCGGCTCGGCTCTTCGTATCCGTGCGGTCACCGCCGAAGACTAGTGGCCGGAGATGTGGTCGGCCCGTCGATTGTCGCCCCCAGCCCGGCGCGGCTATCGGCCGACGACCGGCAGCACCCGCTCGGTCAGCAGGTCGAAGGATCGCCCGCTCAACGGCGCGGCCATCAGATACTCCAGGGGGATCGTCTCCCGGAGCTGCTCCAACTCGTCGACGACCTTGGCCGGCGAGCCCCACACCATCACCTCCTCGACGTAACGATCGACCGGGTCAACGTCGGGGGTGAGGTCCATCGGGGCGTCGGCGCCCTGCGCCAGCACCTTCTTGGTCCCGCCCCCCACATAGCTGCCGATCATCCACGCCGCCCCCCGGCGAGCCACCGCCTCGGCTTCGGCGTCGCTGTCGGCAACGGCAACCAGCCGGGCGATGGGAATGTCGAAGTGTTCGTGCCGGTGCCCGTAATCGGCCATCGTCGCCCGCCACAGCCCGAGCTTGCGGCCGATCTCCCGATGCGAGCTGTGGGGGTCCATGAGGATCGGCAGGCCCTGCTCCGCCGCCCAACCGATGGCCGACGGTGAGCTGACCGCCATCCACGTCGGGGGCATCGGGCGCTGGGCCGGTTTCGGAAGCAGCTCGATGTCGTCGAACGACACGTAGCGGCCCTGGAACGATGCCCGGTCAGACCCCCAGGCCGCCAGTACCGCCAGCACGTTCTCCCGGAATCGATCGACGCTCTCGGCGCCATCGACATCGAAGGCCCGGAACTCGGTGCTGTCGAAACCCCTGGCGGCACCCCAATTGAGCCTGCCGTCGGACAACACGTCGAGCAGGGCCAGTTGTTCGGCCAGATGAAGTGGATGGTGCAGCCCGGCCAGTGTGCCGGCGGTGCCGATCCGCAGCCGCTCGGTTCTGGCCGCAACATGGGTTCCCAGCATCGTCACCGACGGGCAGACGCTGAAGGCGTTGAAGTGGTGCTCGGCGAGCCACACCGCGTCGTAGCCGGTGCGATCCATCACCTCGATGCGATCGAGGGCCCGCCGGTACACCGACTCGATCGGGTTCTTTCGACCGGGCCAGCTGAAGAACTGTAGGACTCCAACCTTCATCGTTTTCGGACCTTTCCCCGCCCCCGGGTCGCTCCCCGCTCGGCGGCCCCGACGCCTACGCGGCGGCCGCCAGCACCTTCCAGGCCCGCTCCCGCTCGTCGTCGTCGAAACCCTGGATGACGGCGCTGAAGTCGGTGGCCCCGGCCTCGGCGATCGTGGCCAATCCTTCTGCGACCTGCGCCTCGCTGCCGATGAGCGAGATGTCGGCCGGACCGTCGACACCTTCGATGTCCAGCATCGCCCGGTACGAGGGCAGCTGGCCGTAGATGGTGAGCGAATCGGCCACCAGCTTGCGGGCCTCATCCGGTCGATCGGTGACCCAGACCGGCAGGCTGCACACCACCCGGGGTGGGGGGCGGCCGGCGTCGGCCGCGGCCTCGCTGATCCCGGGCACGATCTGTCTGGCCAGGGTCTTCGGGCCGACACACCACAGGATGGTGCCGTCGCTTCGCGTGCCGGCGATGCGCAACATCTGATCTCCGAGGGCGGCCAACATCAGGCTCGGCGGCTTCTCGACCGGCAGCGGCGCTTCGCCGACGAAAGACCACACCTCGCCCTCGTACGAGGACTTGCCAGTGGCCAGCAGCTCCTCCAGAACGCCGAGATAGTCGAGCATATGGCGGATCGGCTTCTCCCATGTCATCCGCCATCGCTCCTCGACCGAGGGCTTGTGGGCCAGGCCGATCCCAAGCACCGTGCGTCCGCCGGTGGCGGCCTGGGTGGTCAGGGCCTGGGCCGCCAGGGCCTGAGGGTGGCGGGGCCAGGTCGGCACGACGGCGGTCCCCAGCTCGATCGAGGTGGTCGACGCCCCGGCAACGGCGAACACGGTCAGCGAATCGACCAGCCCGGTCTGGGCCAGCCAGTAGCCGGCGAGCCCTGCCTGTTCCGCCTTGGCGATGTCCTCGACGAGGGTGTCCAACTTTGGTTTGGCCAGCAGCCCGGATCCGTTGATGGCGATCTTCATGGACCCAACGCTAGTTTCCCCGGCTCCGCCGGCTCGCATTTTGGGGCCAAGTTCAGCCCGGATTCATCGGGGCCGACCGCCGACCTGATGGTTGCGACAGCCGGGGCAGGCCCGACCCGTCACAGTTGGCCGGGCACCGCCCGAGGGGCCGGGCCCGCTTCGGCGATGATGGCGTCGGCAACGGTGTCGACCGCGATCGACAGGCCGATGCGCTTGGTCTCACCGGTGGCCCGGCTGGTCCATTCCACCTCACCGTCGGCCAACGACTTGGGCCCTACGGTCAGCCGGTAGGGGATCCCGATCAGTTCGGCGTCTGCGAACTTCACCCCGGCCCGTGCGTCGCGATCGTCGAGCAGCACGTCGATGCCTCGGGCCCGGAGGCCGTTGTAGATGCCCTCGGCGGCACCCATCGTCGTGTCGTCGAGTTTCATGACCGTGATCACCGCCTCGTATGGGGCGACCGCGACCGGCCAGATCAGACCCTTGTCGTCGTGGTAGGTCTCGGCGACGGTGGCCATGTTGCGGCCGATGCCGATGCCGTAGCTGCCCATGATGACCGGTTGCCGGACGCCGTCGGCGTTGGAAACCGAGATGTCGAACTTCTCGGCGTAGAGGGTGCCCAGCTTGAAGATGTGGCCGGCCTCGACACAGCGGATGATCTCCAACTCCGATCCGCACTTTGGGCAGGCCTCACCGGCCGACACCTCGCGCAGATCGGCCCAGTCGTCGACCTCGATGTCGCGGCCGATGTCGACACCCCGGTAGTGCCAATCGTCCTCGTTGGCCCCGGTGGTGAGGTTGGTCCGACCCTCGAGGGCCCGGTCGGCGATGACCCGCAGGTGCTTCACCCCGACTGCGCCGAGGCTGCCGGGCATCGCCCCGAGGTTGGTCTTGGCCTCCTCCGGCGTGGCAGGACGGACAACGATGCCGCCGGTGGCATCCGTCAGCTTCTGGACGTTGAGCTGTTGATCACCCCGCAGCAGGGCCAGGACGATCTCGTCGTCGATCACCATCACCATCGTCTTGATCTGCCGGGCGGCCTCGGCGCCACCTTCGAGCTCCTCCAGCGCGGCGATGGTACGAACCCCCGGCGTCGGAAAGCGCTCGGGGGCACCGGGTTCTTCGGCCGGTTGGTCGGTGATCGGCGGCAGCGCGGAGGTGGCCTTTTCGATGTTGCCCGCATAGTCGCAGTTCGAGCACTGGACCACATCGTCCTCGCCGGCCGGGCACGGCACCATGAATTCCGTCGAATCCTTGCCGCCCATGGCGCCGCTACTGGCTTCGACCGGGATGGCGGGAAGCCCGAGGCGTTCGAAGATCCGGGTATAGGCCATCTTGTGGGCCTCGAATTGGGCGTCGAGCCCTTCCCAGCTGGTGTCGAAGGAGTACGAGTCCTTCATGGCGAACTCACGGACCCGCAGGAGCCCACTCCTCGGCCTGGCTTCGTCCCGGAATTTGATCTGGATGTGGTACCACAGCTGCGGCAGTTCCTTGTACGAGGTGAGCTCGGCGGCCACGGTGGCGAAGATCTCCTCGTGGGTGATGCCCAGCGCCATGTCGTTGCCCCGCCGGTCCTTGAGCCGGAACATGATCTCGCCCATCGTGTCCCACCGGCCGGACTGCTTCCAGATTTCGGCCGGGTGCATGGTTGGCAGCAGGAACTCCTGGGCGCCGAGTGCGTCCATCTCCTGTCGAACGATGTTCGCCACCTTGTTGTGCACCCGCCATCCCAGCGGCAGGAGCGAGTAGTGGCCGGCGTGGAGCTGGCGGATGAACCCGCCCTGGACCAGCAACGCATGGCTCGTCGCTTCGGCGTCCGCCGGGGCATCGCGAAGGGTGGGGATGAAAAGTCTTGACCATCGCATGGCTTTCAACCTAGCGATGTTTGGGGCTGCCGATGATCGTTTACCGCCATGGCCGGCAGAATCCGATCTCCCGGTTTGTGCAGGTCGAACCAGGTATCTTCATCGTATTGATTGTCGGTCTGGCTCCTCTCCGGGCGCCTCCCACCGGAGACGACCGACCCTCGACCCGGAGAACCCGGACCGGTAACGCTACGATCGTAGCCACCGGGTCCCGGCAGACTCCCCGAAGGATCGGGGAACGGGGCAGGGGAAACGAGCAGCCACATGGGTAGGCAGAACGGCAAGTCGGACCGGCGACGACCGCTGAGGACGGTGGCCCCTCGTCCCCGTTTGACCACCCCCATGGTCCGCCGGAACGGGCAGCTGCAGCCGGCGTCGTGGGACGAGGCGCTGGAGCGGGCCGGCACCGGATTCCGGCAGGTGATAGACCAGTACGGTCCGGAAGCGGTCGGCATGTTCAGTTGTTCCAAGTCGACGAACGAGATGAACTACGCGGCCCAGAAATTCGCAAGGACGGTGCTCGGCACCAACAACATCGATTCCTGCAATCGAACTTGACACGCTCCCTCCGTCGTCGGTCTGGCGACAGTGTTCGGGGCAGGGGGCGGGACGTCGTCCTACGCCGAGATCGAAGAAGCCGATGTGATCGTCTTGTGGGGCTCGAACGCCCGTGAGGCCCACCCGATCTTCTTTCACCATCTGATGAAAGGCCTCGACAACGGGGCCAGGATGTTCTGCGTCGACCCCCGGCGCACATCGTCGGCCAAGTTCGCCGATGTTTGGCTGGGTTTGAGCGTCGGAACCGACATTGCGCTGGCCAACGCCATCGGTCGCCACATCATCGCCAACGGTTGGCACGACCAGGGTTTCATCGATCATGCGACGACCGGCTTCGAGGCATACCGGGCCGCGGTCGAACCGTACACACTCGAGCACGCGTCGGCGATCACCGGGGTCCCGGCCGCGGCCATCGCCGAGCTGGCCGAGGCCTACGCCACCGCCGGCAAGGCCCAGATCCTGTGGACGCTTGGCATCACCGAACACCACAACGCGGTCGACAACGTGCTGTCGCTGTGCAACCTGGCGTTGCTCACCGGTCACATCGGCCGCTGGGGCTCGGGTCTGGTGCCGCTGCGGGGCCAGAACAACGTGCAGGGCGGCGGCGACATGGGTGCCCTGCCGGACAAGTTGCCGGGCTTCCAGGACATCACCGATCCCGACGCCCGAGCCAAGTTCGAGCGGACCTGGGGCACGTCGATCCCGGCCGAGCCCGGCATCCACCTGACCCTGATGTTCGAAGCCATGGAGACAAAGGCCCTGCGAGCGATCTACTGCCTCGGTGAGAACCCCGCCGACTCCGAGGCCGACGTGGCCCACGCTCGCGCTTTGCTCTCCGGGCTCGACCTGCTCGTGGTGCAGGACATCTTCCTGACCAGAACCGCCGAGTTGGCAGACGTGGTCTTCCCCGCCTCGGTCGCCTGGGCCGAGTCCGAGGGCACCGTCACCTCGAGCGAACGTCGGGTCCAGCGGGTACGGGCCGCGGTGCCTGCGCCCGGCGACGCCCGCCACGACATCGACATCATCGCCGACCTCGCCAACCACATGGGGGCGGACTGGGGCCACCCCACCGCCGAGGAACTGTGGGACGAGCTTCGCGGCCTCTCGCCGCTGCATCTCGGGATGTCATGGTCCAGGCTTGGAGGCCGAGGGCGGCCTGCAGTGGCCCTGCCCCGACGAGAACCATCCCGGCAGCCCCTTCCTCCACGGTTGGCTCTGGGAGGACGATCTCGGCGGCCGATCCGGTGCGCCGTTCAACGTGGTCGTCCACCAGGGGCCGCGGGAGGAGCTGACCGAGGAGTTCCCGCTGCGGTTGACGACAGGCCGGGCCCTCGATTCGTACAACACAGGGGTCCAGTCCGGTTCGTTGGCGTCGCCGATCCGCTACGGCGAGGCGATCGATCTGAGCCCGGCCGACGCCCAACGGCTCCGCATCGAGGACGGCGAGTGGGTGCTGGTGTCGTCGCCACGAGGGTCGGTGGAGATGCCGGCCCGGATCCAGGTCGATCTTCCGGTCGGCTTGACCTTCACCACCTTCCACTTTCCGGAGTTGGTGGACGTGAACCTGTTGACAAACGACGCCTGGGACAGGAAATCGGGCACCGCGGAGTTCAAGGCGGCGTCGATCAGGGTCGAGAAGCTCCCGCCGACCGAAGCGACGAGCGTGGCCTCGGCCGGGGCGATCGGAGCCGAGGACGAGGTCGGCCGTGTCTGACCTGTTCATCGGCGCCGACGTCGCCACCGAGGCCGAACGGGCCGCGGTGGATGGGGTGGTCGGCGGATCCCTGGGGCCGGCGGTGATCGTCGAGTCGGAACGGCTGGTCCGCAGTGGAGCGGCCCGCCGCGACGAGCGACGCCACCTGTTGTTGCCGGTGTTGCATGCCCTGCAGAACCGTGTGGGCTGGATCTCGCCCGGCGGCCTGAACCATGCATGCGAGCAGCTCCAGGTGCCACCGGCCGAGGCGTACGGTGTAGCCACCTTCTACGAGCTGTTCCGGGTAGACGATCCGGGCCACGGCGACGACGTCGTGCACGTCTGCGTCGATGCCGCCTGCCAGATCGCAGGCTCGGCGGAGCGGATCGCCGAGCTCCGGGCCAGCGGTGCGATGGTGCACGAGAGCCCCTGCCTCGGGCAGTGCGAGCGACCGGTGGCCCGGTTCATCCAGGGTCGGGCCAAGCCCGATCGGGTAGAGGCCGATACCGAGCCGTACCGGATCCCCCAGGCCGGTCAGCCCGGCCTTCGGCTGCTTCGCCGCATCGGCGGCGGGGCCGGGGGCATTGCGGTGGACCCGACGAGCCTCGAGAGCTATGTGGCGGCCGGCGGGTACAAGGCGCTGGCCCGGGCCTTCACGTTGGGCGCCCAGGCCGTGGTCGAAGAGGTCGTCGCCTCCGGTCTGCTCGGCCGGGGCGGTGCCGCCTTTCCCACCGGGGTGAAGTGGCGGGCGGTGGCGGCCGCCGGCAGGGCGGCCACCGGGGCGCCGGACGACGCAACCGGCACCACCTCCCGCGATGCCACCTACGTCGTCGTCAACGCCGACGAATCTGAGCCGGGCACGTTCAAGGACCGCGTTGTCCTGGAGAACGATCCGTTCGCCCTGGTCGAAGCGCTGACCATCGCCGGCTTCGCCACCGGCGCAACCAAGGGCTGGATCTACATCAGGGGTGAGTATCCGCTGGCCACCGCCCGGTTGGAGAACGCCATCGCAAAAGCCCGAGACGCCGGGTTCCTGGGCCGGCGCATCGCCCGGTCGAGCTTCTCGTTCGACGTCGAGGTTCGCCGGGGTGCCGGGGCCTACATCTGCGGCGAGGAGACGGCCCTGTTCAACTCGCTGGAGGGTTTCCGGGGTGAGCCTCGCCAGAAGCCACCGTTTCCGACCACCAACGGTCTCTTCGATCGACCGACGGCGGTCAACAATCCCGAGACGCTGATCAACGTGTTGGACATCGTGCTCGATGGGGGGGCGGCATACGCCTCGATCGGCACCGAAGGCTCCACCGGTTCCAAGCTGTTCTGCCTCAGCGGCAACGTGGCCAGGCCGGGGGTCTACGAGGTCGATTTCGGGGCCACGCTGGCCGAGGTCCTGGAGTTGGCCGGGGGTGTGGTCGGCGAGTTGGCGACCGTGTTGCTCGGTGGGGCGGCCGGGAGCTTCGTGGGGCCCGATGCACTCGACATGCCGCTGACCTTCGAAGACGCCAGGGCCGCGGGGGTGTCGCTCGGGTCGGGGGTGATCATGGCGTTCAACACCGACGTCGACATGGCCCCGGTCGTCACCAGGGTGGCCGAGTTCTTCCGCAACGAATCGTGCGGCCAGTGCGTGCCGTGTCGGATCGGCACCGTTCGCCAGCACGAGATCCTGGTCGATCTGACCGGCGGGCCAGACGACGCCGGCGCCGCCACGCGTAGCGAGGCGCTGCTCGACGACATCGACAGGGCCATGAAGGACGCCTCGATCTGCGGCCTCGGTCACACTGCGGCCACCGCGGTCCGATCGGCCATCGCCCTCGGCCTGCTCCGACGGCCATCACCGGGCGCAGGATCATGAGCAACGGAACCGACCCCGTGGAGACACCGGTGCGACTGACCGTCGACGGCAACGACGTGGAGGTGCGGGCCGGGGCCAGCGTGCTCGACGCCTGCAACGCGGCCGGGGTCGAGACCCCGACGCTCTGCTACGCCGCGAACCTGACCCCGGTCAACGCCTGCCGGGTCTGCGTCGTCGAACAGCAGGGTTCGCGGACGTTGGTGCCGTCGTGCTCCCGGGCCGCCGAGGACGGGATGGTGATCGAGACCGACAGCGAGCGGGTCCGTCACAGCCGCAAGATGATCCTCGAGTTCCTCGGTTCGGGCGTCGATCTCAGCCAGGCCGATGAACTCGGTCGCTGGGCCGTCCACTACGGCGCCGAGCCCGAACGATACGGCCCGTCGGCGGCGCGGATCGACGAAGACATCCGGATCCAGGACGACCTCTACATCCGCGACTACGACAAGTGCGTGCTGTGCTACAAGTGCGTCGAAGCCTGTGGCGACGATGCCCAGCACACCTTCGCCATCGCCGTCGCCGGTCGAGGTTTCGGTGCCCGGATCAGCACCGAGTTCGACACCGCGTTGCCCGATTCGGCCTGTGTGTACTGCGGAAACTGCGTTGCGGTCTGCCCGACCAACGCCCTCCAGTTCAAGACCGAGTTCGACCTCCGCCAGGCCGACCGGTGGAAACCTGACGAGCAGACGGTCACCACCACGGTTTGTTCCTACTGCGGGGTTGGCTGCAACCTGGAGCTCCACGTCCAGGACGAGACGATCGTGAAGGTCACCTCGCCGAACGATCACAGCGTGACCTCCGGTCATCTGTGCATCAAGGGCCGCTTCGGCTGGCAGTACGTCCACGGATCGTGAGCCGGTGTGACCTAAACTCGGTCCCAACCGCCGCCTGACCCGATCCGCGCCGCCACATCGGGCGCCGACATCGGGTTGCTGTCACCCCGGAGACCCGTCGTGTCGAGCGCTCCCGAGCCCGAATCCACCGTCGACCCTCGGCGCTCACTGGCAGGCATCGATCGCTCCCCGGCCGGCGGGACGGTGCTCGACGTGATGGCCGGCCGCCAAACCCAGGACATGATGAGCCGCCATCAGCTCGAGTACTGCGAACCTTCGATCTGGCTCTGGCGGCGGATCGTCGGCGCGGCCTTCGCCTTCATCGTGATCACCATCGCCTGGTATCTGGTGAAGCTTCCCTCCGGTCTCATCAGCGACGACGCCCTGCCGACCCAGACCCAGGTCGCAACGGCATTCAACGAGGTCCGATCCCAGGGCTACGCCGGAGCCACGTTGGCCCGCCATGCCGGGGCCAGCCTGTTGCGGCTCGTTCTCGGCCTCGGGATCGGGTCGTTGCTCGGGATGGGACTCGGTTTGGCAACGGGAGCGGCGCCGTTGACCAGAACGGTGATCGATCCGATCTCGTCGTTCTTTCGCATGGTGCCGGGGTTGGCCCTTGCCCCGTTGGTCGTCGTCTGGTTCGGCCCCGGTCAGGCGGCGATCGTGGCCGTCGTTGCCATGTCGGTGCTGTGGACGGTCATGGGCTCGGCGTCCGATGCCAGGATCGCCGTTGTCCGTGGGTCACCCGTCGACCTGCCTCTGGAGTTGATCGGCGGCATCCGCTCGGGGTTGCTGTTGGCCTGGGCCACCGTGTTGGCCATCGAGACCGTGTTGGCCTCGACCGGGCTCGGTGCCATGGTGTGGTTGGCCCAGGACCGCAGCGATGTGATCATGGTCGGCGTCTACGTCGCCGGGCTCATCGGTTTCCTACTCGACAGCTCGTTGCGGGCGATGCAGTACGTTTTGGTCAAGGGGTCGAACCGATCGTGAGATCCAGTGGTCGGGTCGAGCGATGCTCAGGCGACGACGGTGACGACCACCAGGCTGTCGTGATCGCCGCCCCGGAACTGCCGCAGGTCACCGCCCCCGAACACCTTGATCCGCGATGCCGGCATACCGCCTGCGGTCAGATGGTCCTCGATCGCCTCGGCCTGCCGGCCGCTCAGTTCGAGGTTGGCCGCCGCCGTTGACTCGGTGGCGGTATGGACCTCGACGACCAGCGTGCGCTCGCTGGGGGCGAAGACCTCGATGAGGCGACCGAGCGCCCGTTCGGCGTCGTCTCCGATCCGGGCCGAGCCGGGGGCAAAGGTGATGGCGCCGAGCTCGATGGCGGCGACCGCCGCCTGCTCGGCGGCCGTTCCGCCCCAGCGCAGCGCTATGTGGTTGCCCGTTGCAGCGGCGACGACGTACGGGGCCTGGCCGGGGGTGAGTATGGCCAGCCGTCCGGGGTCGATTCCGAACCCGTCGGTCAGGTGGGCGGCAACCGCCTCGGCCGCCTCGGTTGCCAGTGCCTGGTTGCCGGCCTGGTCGGCCCTGGTATGGGCGTAGGCCGCCAGGCTGACCGAGGCATCCTGGTCCGAAGCCATGGCCCGGCCCAGGACGTTGAGCGGTTCGATGCTCTCCGGGCGTAGATCTCCGGTGGCGGGATCGAGGCCGATGGCGAACGGGTTGAGACCCTGCACTGTGATCCTCAGTGCCGAGGGTCGGAGCCCGGCGTTGATGGCGACGAAGTTCGGTACCGGTTGCGACGGTGTGAGCAGCGGGGCTCCCAGGCCGGTGGCGGTCACCAGCCCGGCCGGGAGTCCCAATCCGGTCAGGTAGTCGGCGATCACCTCGGCTTGGGCCTCGCTGAGCGCCAGGTTCTCCGCGGCGGTCTGCTCGGAGTAGCTCCGAACCACGACCGAGAGCGGTGCCGGCCCGAGCTCGGACGCCTCGGCGGCAACCTCGCTGAGTGTCATCAGGCTGGCGTCGGTCAGGTCGAGCGTGCCTGGCACGAATCGGATCGTGTTCAGTTCGAGCTCGCCCGTGGCCATGATGTCGGCGATCGACGGGGGTGTGGTCCTGTCGGCTCCCTTTTCGCCGCCATCCTCCGCCGTGGTATCGAGTGAAGCCCCGGCCGGTTGCTGGGCGGCCTCGGTGCCGGCGGCGGTCTCGACACGATCGATGAACTGCGACAACAGCACTGCGCCGCCGACTCCCAGGGCTGCGCCGATCGCGGTGGCCACGGCGAATGCGGGCCAACGGCGTTTCGGGGCCTCGGACCGGTGGAGTCGAGCCGGCCGCTCGTCGAACACCGGCTGAGCGACGCCGTTGTCGGCCATGGCCTGGCGTTTGCTCTGGTCGTGGCTCTGGTCGTCGTGGTGGCTCTGGTCGTCGTGGTGGCGCTGGTCGTCGTGGTGGCGCTGGTCGTCGTGGTGGCGCTGGTCGTCGTGGTGGCGCTGGTCGTCGTCGAGCAGTGCTGGGTCGCCGGTCGACTGGGCCCGGTCGGCCTGTGCGGCCACATCGCCGGTGTCGAACAGCGACCTGGCCATTTCGAGATCACGGGCCTCGGGCACCGCGTCGGTCGATCGGTCACCGTGGCGACCCGTCGGTGAGCCGTGACCGACGTCCGGGCCGTCGGGGCCGAGGCGCAGCTCCTCGTCGCTGCCGGGCAGCTGGCCCACGAACAAGATTCCCGGTGGGTCCTCGTCCCCGGCCTCGCCACCACGGTCCGGACCGCCCGCCGGGTCGAGGCCGTCGTCGAGGTCGTCGACGTCGAGGTCGCCGGAATCGGAGTCGGGTCGGATCCGCCGGCTACGACGTCGTGGTCGTGCCCGTGGTCAAGATCGCCGGAGTCAAGGTCGTTTTCGGGTCACCGGCGTCGAGGTCGCCGGCGTCGAGGTCGTGGTCGTGGTCACCGGCGTCGAGGTCGCCGGAGTCAAGGTCGTGGTCGTGGTCACCGGCGTCGAGGTCGCCGGCGTCGAGGTCGTGGTCACCGGAATCGAGGTCGTGGTCACCGGCTACGTGGTCGCCGGAGTCGTGGTCGTGGTCGCCGTGGTGGCGATGGTGGCCAGAGGTGTCGGGGTCGGCATCGGCGTCGGAGGTCAGGTCGGCGAACAGCCCGTCGAAGATCGATGGGTCGAGCGGACCCTCGTCCGGGATGTCGATCGGCGCCGATACGTCGGTCCAGATGCCGTGGGGTTCGCCGCCGGCTCCGTCGCCCGTCCCGTTCGTCGTCGCAGTGGTGTGATGGTCCTCGCCGCGACCGTTTGTCGCCTGGCCAGCGCCTGCGGTCCGGTCGATCAGGGAGAAGCCGTTCTCGACGAGCTCGTCGAGAACGTCACCGTCGAGCCGGTCGCCGTCCGGTTCGTCCGGTGCGGGCTGTCGAGGTCGGAGCGCGGCAACGAAGGCTCGAACTCAGAGGTCCAACTCATCCTCCGGTACTCCTCCGATCGGGCGTGGCACAGCGGCCGCTGCGATGACATGGCGGCAGCTACGACAGCCCGCCGGGTGCGGCCCCTACGATACCGGCAAAAAGTTCGACGCTCCCGGACCGGTCGGCTTTCGCCGACTGATCGTGGGAGCGTCGTCATTTCGGTTGAAATCCACCACAATCGATCTGATCAGGGTTACTGTTCGTACCGATATAACATTCACTGCCCGTCGGTCCTGAAGGTCTGGCGGGCAGTGTGCCGTTATGTGAACTGTGAGCTTTCGGTCAGGTTGCCCTCGCCTCTGCTCACAACCGGTTGCCCGGCGACCTCAGTAGCCGAAGCGAGTGAGGTCGTTGGTCAGCGTCTGCCCATCAAACTTTCGTCATCCTAGCTTCTGCGGACCTGGTGAAATCCATCCTGATCAGCTGCCGTTCGGTCGGTTTCCCCGCCTCGGATCGGTCGAGCTTCCCGCCCGATCACCGCCCGGCGAACCGGTTGGTTTTCGTGCGATCTTCTCAGCTTCCTCAGCGTTCCGCCGCCGTTGTTCAGCTGACTGAGGAACATCCTGGTAGGTCCGTCTAGTAGGGTCAAGAGCTTTCTTCCAATCCCCAGGGTTGTCCTCAGGATTTCTTGCTATTCCCCAAATATTCATCTCGTATCCACCGGTTGTCCACCGGTTCATGCACAACCCAGCGGGGCGACCCGGGGGCGTTCCACGGGCTTCGGATCGCGGGCAGATCAGGCTTTGGATCACGGCCGGGATCACGGCCGGGATCACGACCGGGATCACGGCCAGACGACGGCCGAGAATCGACGTCGGCCCGGACGCGACGCTCCGAGGGCGCTGGCGGAAGTGCACCCTCGGAGCGAGAACAACTCGAAGCGGCGGTGGGACTAGTTGCGGCCCACGTCGGTGTGATCGGCCGCCGCTTCGGCCGCAGCATCGGCCAGGAGGTTCTGGTAGCGGGCGATCTCGGCCCGCCCGACCACCATATGATGCACCTCGTCTGGGCCGTCGGCCAGCCGCAGCGTCCGTTGCTGGGTGTACATCTCGGCCAGCGGGGTCCACTGCGACACACCGGTGGCGCCGTGCATCTGGATGGCCTGGTCGATGATTTTGCAGGTCCGTTCCGGGACCATGGCTTTGACCGCACTGACCCAGACCCGGGCCTCGGCGTTGCCCATCAGGTCCATGGCCTTGGCCGCCTTGAGCACCATCAGCCGCATGGCCTCGATCTCGATCCGGGCCCTGGCGATGATCTCGGTGTTGCCGCCAAGCGCCACCAGTGGCTTGCCGAACGCATCACGGCCCAGACCGCGGGTCACCATCAGCTCGAGGGCCTTCTCCGCTGCACCGATGGAGCGCATGCAGTGATGGATACGACCCGGGCCCAACCGGAGCTGGCTGATCTCGAAGCCTCGCCCCTCGCCCAACAGCATGTTCGACTTCGGGACCCGCACGTCGGTGAAGCCGATGTGCATGTGGCCGTGCGGTGCGTCGTCGCGACCGAACACGTGCATCGGGCCGAGGATCTCGACGCCGGGCGTGTCGATCGGGACCAGGATCTGTGACTGCTGTTTGTGGGGCGGGGCGTCGGGACTGGTCCGACACATCGTGATCATGATCTTGCACCGCGGATCTCCGGCGCCCGAGATGTAGAACTTCTCGCCGTTGAGCACGTACTCGTCGCCGTCCTCGACCGCGGTGAGCCGCACGTTCTTGGCGTCTGAGGAGGCGACGCCCGGCTCGGTCATGGCGAACGCCGACCGGATCTCACCGTTCAGGAGCGGCTCCAACCACTGCTTCTTCTGCTCGGGGGTGCCGACCCGCTCCAACACCTCCATGTTGCCGGTATCGGGGGCCGAGCAGTTGAGCGATTCGGAGGCCAGCCGGTTCTTGCCGAGCTCGGTGGCGATGTAGGCGTAGTCGAGGTTGCTCAGGCCGCCGACCTCGGAGTCCGGCAGGAAGAAGTTCCAAAGCCCGTTGGCCTTGGCCTTGGACTTGGTCTCCTCCAGCAGCTCCAGCTGGCCGGGTGCGTAGGACCACCGGTCCGACTTGTTGTCGTCGAGCTTGTGGAACTCGATCGACATCGGCTCGACCTCCTCGTCGATGAAGGTGCGAACCTTCTCGAGAAACGGGCGGGCGCTCTCGGACATGGCGAGCTGGTTGAGCTCGCCTCCGAAATCGTCGAGGTTGAGTGGCTGCACTGGCATGTGACTGATCCCTGGGTTGACGTGACTCTCCCGGAACGGGCCCGGGACGGAGGATTTGCCATCCAATGATGGCACCAACCAATGCCCCGGACCTCATTCGGCGCCGCGATCGACGGTGGTGTCTCGCCCGGTCCCGACCGCTGTTTTCAGCCGATCCGATCCGTCGTCAGAGTCGGGGATCGATCGGGTCGCTCTCCAGCGCCAGGATGCTGTAGGTGCATTCGTGGACCCGCCACAACGGCTCGTTGGCCACGAATCGATCCAGCGCCTCGAGACCGAGCGCATGTTCCCGCAAGGCCGCCGAGCGTTTCCGACCGAGTCCCCTGGCCCGCAACCGTTCGATGTTGGCCGGCAGCGGGTACTCCGGGCCGTACACGATGCGGAGGTAGTCGAAGCCTCGGCACTTGACGCCGGGCTGGATCAGACCTCTCGGTCCCCGCCCGACCGGATCGAGCGGCTTGACCACCATGCCCTCGCCTCCGGCGCCGGTCAACTCGTCCCACCACGTCTCGGCCGCGGCCACCGCATCGGGGTCCCTCGGATCGACGGCCAGCCTCCGGGTTCGACGGACGAAGTCGGGCTCGGCGTCGACCAGCCGATCACATTCGGCCAGATGCCAGTGGTTGTCGTTTCTCGCCGACACCGAACCCTCCGTCGCCAGGATGGCGAATGGGGCGAACGACAGGTCGTCGATGGCCGGGTGATCGCCGCCGGGACCGACGTGGCATCGGTAGGCCCGGCGATAGGCGTCGACGGCAGCCCGTCGCTCCACCGAGGACGCCAGCAGGTCGTCGAGACCCGGGACACCTCGGGCGACAGCGGCGCTGAGGGCGTCGATGGTGGCCGGTGCCCACAGTTCGCCGGCCGCGCCGACCGCGGCGTAGAGCCGCCGGATCAGCGGCCCGGCCTTGGCCGACCAGGGCAGCAGCTCCCCGTCGATGATGAACCAGTCGGTGCGATGGCGATCCCAGGCGTCGGCCGCATCGAGCGACGCCCGGAGACGTTCGACCGCGGCCAGACCGACGCCCGGATCGTCGAAGAACCGGCGGCCGGACCGCGTCATCACGATGCCGGGTGTCGGCTCCTCGAACCGGAACCGGGCGGCCAGCAGCTCGGGATCGCGACCGACGATCGCCACCGCTCGTGAACCCATGTGCTTCTCCTGGCACAGCACCTCGTCGAGGCCCTGGCCGGCGTAGTAGGAAAAGGCCTCGGCCGGCCGCTCCAGCAGTGGCCCGTCGCCGGCTGCGGCCACCGGGGCCATGGTCGCCGGGAGATAGACCAGCCACCTCGGGTCGACGGTGAAGCGGCCTGCGACCTCCAACGCCGCCGCGTTCTGGTCCTCGCCGATCGCCAGGCGACCCATCGACGACGTCTCGACGTGGCGGCGGCCGATCACGTCTTTCAGCTCCAGCAGCAGCGGGTCGCCCCGCTCGGCCTGCAGCGGCTTGATCGGTTCGTAGTATTCGGTCCCGGCATCGACAGACACCAGCTCACGCTCCGGCCAGCGAAGGGCGGTGAGTCGGCCGCCGAAGACGCAGCCGGTGTCGACGCAGATCGTGTTGTTGATCCACTCCGCGGTCGGTACCGGGGTGTGGCCATAGACCACAGCGGCCCGGCCCCGGTACTCGTCGGCCCAGCGGTAGCGAACCGGCAGACCGAACTCGTCTGTCTCGCCGGTCGTCTCCCCGTAGAGGCAGAAGCTCCGCACCCGACCGGAACTGCGGTTGTGGAATCGCTCCGGCAAACCGGCGTGGCACACCACCAACCGACCGTCGTCGAGCACGTAGTGGCTGCGTAGCCCCTCGACGAACTCGGCCACCTCGGCCCGGAACGTCTCGGGCCTTGCGCCGAGCTGGGCCATCGATTCGGCCAGGCCGTGGGTGAGCTCGACCCGGCGACCACGCAGCGCCTTGGCGAGCTTGGCCTCGTGGTTTCCGGCGACGCACAACGCTGAGCCGGACTGGACCATGCTCATCACCAGTTCGAGCGTTTCGGCCACGCCCGGGCCCCGGTCGACGAGGTCGCCGACGAACACCGCGGTCCGGCCGTCGGGGTGGCGGTGGGCGAACGCTCCGGTGCCGGCGGCCCGATCGGCGACCCCGGGTTCATAACCGAGTTCGGCCAGCAGCTCCCGTAGTTCCCGGTGGCAGCCGTGGACGTCGCCGATGATGTCGAACGGGCCACCGAGCCGGCGAAGGTCGGTCCAACGAGGGCGGCGTACAACGGTGGCGGCCTCGGTCTCGTCCGGCCCCTTCAGGTGGTGGATGTGACGAAAACCCTCCTTCTTCAGCCGCCGGAGCGAGCGCTGGAGCTGTGCGGCGTGGCGGCGGACAACGTGGGGCCCGTGGTTGCGATCCGGTCTGGCCAGATTCCGCTGCCGGCAGACCTCCACCGGTGTGTCGACCACGATGGCCACCGGCAACACGTCGTGCTCCCTGGCCAGTTGCACCAGGGGCCGGCGGGCGTCCGCCTGGACGTTGGTGGCGTCGATCACGGTGAGTTTGCCGTTTGCCAATCGTTTTCCGGCCCAGTACCGGACCAGGTCGAACGCGTCGCCGTGGATGGTCTGATCATTCTCGTCGTCGCTGATCATCGCTCGGGCCCGGTCTGCCGATATCACCTCGGTCTCGGCGAAATGACGGGCGGCGAACGTGGACTTGCCCGCCCCGGAGGCGCCGATCAGCACGACGAGGCAGAGGTCGGGGATGGCGAGCTCAGCCACGGGCATCACCGGTTGCGGTCAGCAGGGCCATCTGGGTCGGGGGCCCCAGCTCCGGATCGTTCGGTCCGATGCCACGTAGCTCGAAGCGGTAGCCGTACCGATCCCCGACACGCCGGCACCAGTGCTCGAACTCGGCTCTGGTCCACTCGAAGCGATGGTCGCGATGGCGAACGGCGTCCGTGGCGAGGTTGAACCGGCGGTTGTGGTCCCGATTGGGGGTGGTGACGATCACCGTCCGGGGTCGGTTCTCCCCGAACAGCAGTCGTTCGACGGTGTCGAGTCGCTCGGGGTCGAGGTGCTCGATCACCTCGATGAGACAGGCCATGTCGAAGCCGGCCAGCTCCGGGTCCCGGTAGGTCAACGAAGAGTGCCGCAGCTCGATGGTCGGCTTCTGTCGCTCCGGCCGACGATCGAGCCGCAGTCGGCGATCGCTTCGCCGTAGGGCGTGCATCGAGACGTCGACGCCGACCAGCCGCTGGACGCCCGGTTCCTCGGCCAGGCGTTGGAGCAGCTTGCCCTCGCCGCAGCCGAGGTCGACCACCGAGGCGGCGCCGGTTTCCCGCACCGCATCCACCACCGCCGCCGTTCGCTGGGTGTTGAGGGTCGGTGGCGATTCCCCGGCCTCGCGTTCTGCGACCGAGGTCGCCAGCGTCGACGCCGTTGCCGACGACGCCAGTTCTTCGAGGGCACGGTCGGTCAATGGCCGCAGGTCGGCCAGGTATCGGCGGGTGATCAGCTTGTGCTCCGGGTGGACGTCGAGCCAGCCGGAACCGTTGCGCAGCAGCTTTGCCACCTCGGCGTCGTCGATCCAATAGTGCTTGTCGTCGTCGAGCACCGGCAACAGCACGTAGAGATGGCGCAAGAGGTCGGCCATGGTGGCGTACCCCCGCAGCGTCACATCGGCCACCGACGCCGATCCCCAGTGGGGGAACGCCGGGTCGAGCATTGGAACCTCGACATGGCTCGCGTAGCCGAGCGGACCGAACAGCTGGTCGA
Source organism: uncultured Acidimicrobiales bacterium (assembly GCA_963715325.1). GTDB lineage: Bacteria > Actinomycetota > Acidimicrobiia > Acidimicrobiales > SZUA-35 > JAHELU01. Next base: position 143,160 of record CAVQRR010000002.1, on the reverse strand, counting down.
TGATTCTCCGGTCACCGCCGATGGGCACCGCAGGCAACCGCACGCTGACATCCCATTGCCGGTCGACGAGTTCGGGCCGGCTCCCACCGTCGCCGTTCATGGCGGAGCGGAACAGCCGGCCGATGGCCACCGAGAGAAACGACGAGGCGATGTACGGGCGGTCGTTGACGTAGGCCGCCAGCGGCTGGGCGCCGCCCCGTCGGACCAGGCCGATCGGATCGACATCGACCAAGTGTGGCCACCGTTGCCCGTCCCGGCTCGGCCTCCGGCCAGAACACGTGAGCCGGTCCGGCCGTCGTTGCCACGGTTCGGACGTTGTCGGGATGCTTGTGAAGCACGAACCCGAGATCGGTGGCGGCAAGCCGTCCGCCGTTCCGGTCTTGGCCGGTGGTGGTGAGCGTGAAGAGCACGGGGTCAACCCTGGATCTGCGGGGACGCCCGGGGTGCCCGACGACGCATCACTAGAAGCCCTCGTCGCAGAACGGGGCGACGGGCCAGATGAACATCCGGCGGATCGCCTCGACCGTTCGGCCGTCGGCTTGCAGGTGACCGCCCGTCACCAGGGGCTCGGGGCGGCACCCACCGAGGTACATCGCACCGAGGCCCTGGGCCGTGACAGCGGCCGCAGGTTCACCGTCGTGGCGCGCGCATTCGGCGGTTCCGTCGTCGGCGACGACCAGCCGGTAGGTGTCGGCACCGCCTGGCCGCTGGTCGTCTCGGACCCGGAACACCAGCTCCCCCGGCGAGTCGTATCGTCTGGCGGTCAGTGCCGTTTCCACATCGAGTACCCGGAGGTGGATGCCGTCGTTGACGACCCGTTTGACCGCTCGGGGGTTCCGAGCCAGCCACGGCACCATCGAGTCGATCGGCTGGAGATCGGCGTTGACGTTCGGGAACAGGTCGATGTTCGACAGATACCACCACAGTGTGTGGACCGCCCGGTCGTCGATGCCGACCAACTCCGAGATACGGATCTCGCCATCCGGGAGGTCGATGTCGGTCCAGTGCGGCTTCTGTCGATAGACCGCATAGCCGACCGGCTCCCCGTGCCGGCTGGCCAAGACCGTGCGATTGGAGCTGGCGCCGTGCCGTTGCCACTCGTAGTCCGGGAAACAGCGGAGCTCCCACCACAGCGGGTTCCGTTGGAACAGCCCCGGGCGGGTGATCCGATGACGCTCCCGAAGCCCCGGCAGCGTCTTGTTCGCTTCCTGGGTGTCGATCTCGTCGAGATCGTCCGGTTGGTCCGGCGCTGCGATGCCGGCCAGGCGGGCGTCGTAGGCGACCGCCATGTTCTCGGAGGCCTGGCCGTACCCGAACCGCCCGTAGATCGCCATCTCGCTGGCCCACAGTATCGACAGGGCCTCTCCGTTCTCGGCGGCATCGGCGAAGTGGTCGGCCATCAGCGACCGCAGGATTCCCCGGCGACGATGGGAGGCGGCGACGGTGACCCTGGTCAACCCGGCGCAAGCCACGTCGACCGCCCCCGGGACCGCCAAGCGCAAGCCGTAGGAGCCGGTGGTGCCGACCAGGCGATCGCCGGCGAACGCCGCTCTGGCCCGGGCCAGGCCGAGGACCTTGCGAACCCGGTCCTGCTCACCCTCGCGCGGTTCGTCCCCGAAGGCCCGTGTCACCGAACGGATGTACAGGTCGAGCTCGGCTTCGGTGATGGAGCGAATCTCGATCGACATGGGGCCGAAAGTAGCAGCGATCGACGATTCCATTGTTCGAATTACCGGCACTCGCCGACCGGACCGATTCGCGGCGGCCGGACCGTGCGGGAGATGGACGGGCTCGAGACGTTCGGCCTTGGCCCGGCGGCCTCGGTCTCGCCGGACGGGCGCTGGTTCGGCGATCGAACGGGAGGCAAGCTGACGGTCGTCGATTTGGACAGTGGCGCCGAGGGCCGCTCGATATCAGGCCCGGAGCCGATCTGGTCACGCTGTTCGTCGACCTGGCGGGCACCGCCTTCGCGGCCCGCTGAGCCGAGGCGGACGGGCGCGCCGGCGGAGCCGGAGCTGGAGCCCACCGCTAGATTGGCGCCATGGGTAGAGCGATCGAGGTTCGGAATCTGCGGAAGACCTATGGCGGTTTCACCGCGGTCGACGGGATCGATCTCGATGTGGAAGAAGGTGAGATCCTGGCCTTCCTGGGGCCGAACGGGGCCGGCAAGACCACCACCATCGAGATCCTCGAGGGATACCGGTCACACGACGGCGGCAGCGTCTCGGTGCTCGGGGAGGATCCGGCAACAGCGCCCCTGAGCTGGCGGGAGCGGATCGGCATCGTGCTCCAGGAATCCGAACCGGTCCCGGAGTTGACCGCATCGGAGTCGGTCGTCATGCAGGCCGCCTACTACTCCAACCCCAGGGACCCGGCCGAGGTGCTGAACATCGTCGGCCTCGCCGACAGCGCCGATCAGCGGACCAGGAAGCTGTCCGGCGGCCAGAAGCGGCGACTCGACCTCGCCCTGGCCCTGGTCGGCAACCCCGACCTGGTGTTTCTCGATGAGCCGACGACCGGCTTCGATCCGTCGGCCAGGCGGGAGTCGTGGGAGATGATCGACGCACTGCGTCGGATCGGCAGCACCGTGCTGTTGACCACCCATTACATGGACGAGGCCGAACACCTGGCCGATCGGATCGTGGTGATCGCCGGTGGGGTCATCGTGGCCCGAGGCACCGCCGAGGAACTGGCCCGCCAGGTCGGAGCGGAGACCAGGATCTCCTGGCGCCAGGCCGAAGACATCGCGGTTCCGGCCGGTCTGGCGGTTTCCCACCACGGCGGCCTGGCCGTGATCGAGACCGATGCGGTGGTACCGACGTTGGCCGAGCTCACCAACTGGGCGATGGCGTCCGGGACCGATCTCGTGGACCTGCAGGTCGTCCGGCCAACGCTGGAAGACGTCTACCTCACGCTGACCGGCCCAGCGGCCCACCCGGAGCAGGCGGCGGCCGAGCCGCGGCCCCGGCAACGGTCGGGCCGGACGCGGCGATGACGACCCTGACCAGCGCCGCCCGGCTCCGCCATCAGGTGGGTTTCGATCTGCTGATCTTCCGCCGCAACCCGGCCGCCACGTTTTTCACCGTTGTGCTGCCGTTGATTTTCCTGGTCATCTTCACTTCGATCTTCGGCAACGAAACACTGTCGAACGGGGCCAAGGTCGCCACGCTCTACGTTCCGGGCATCCTGGCCCTGGCGATCATCTCGGCCACGGCGGTCAACCTCGCCATCACCATGACCGCCCGCCGGGAGCGGGGGGTGCTGAAACGGGTCCGGGGCACGCCCATACCGCCCTGGGTCTTCGTCGCCGCCCAGGCCACAGCCGGATTCGCCATCTCGGTCGTGATGACCGTTGTCATCATCGTCGTCGGTCGGATCCTGTTCGGCGTCTCCGTGCAGGCCACAGGGGTGCCGGCACTGCTGATCTCGGTCCTGCTCGGCGCCGCCTCCTTCGCCATGATCGGCCTGGCGCTGACCACCATCATCCCGTCGGAGGACGCCGCACCGGCCATCACCAACGCCATCATGTTGCCCCTGTACTTCGTGAGCGACGTGTTCATCACCGGCGACCAGGTTCCCGATTGGGTCCAGACCGTCGGCAACCTGTTCCCGATCCGGCACCTCACCCACGCCCTGCAGGAGAGCTTCGACCCCTTTGCCGAAGGTACGCCGTTCCCCTGGAAGCACTGGCTGGTGATCGCCGCCTGGGGTGGGGCCGCGGCCGTGGTGGCTCTGACCCGGTTCCGGTGGACGCCACGCCGTTGACCGGCTGACGTCGAGTGACTGGGCGGCGGCACCCCTCCCGTCGCCTCGGGGAATCTTTTCGGGGCCGGGGAACTTTTGGCGTCGGGGCTACGACTAACCCAGCGTCAGTCAGTTCTGGTGCCTGGCAGTGAGCGTTCACCACCGTCCACGTCGATTCGGATAATCTCGGCGGAACCCGAGTCGACCGGACGTAATCGCCGAACAATCACTGTCAGGCACCTAGTGTCCGCCGGTGCTTCGACGCTCGAACGGCCGGCAGGGGTCCACCGCCGCAGCAATCGGAGGCATCAGCCCGATGAGACCCGAAACCGCACCTTCCTCTTGGCGCGCCGGTCAGGTCGACGAGGCGCGCCACAGCTGGCTCGGCGTCGTGGGCCCTCACCCGACGGTCATCTCGGTCATCAGCTGCTCGCTGCTGGCCGCCGTCTTCGCTCACCTGCTGGTCGATCTCCCGCCGTGGTGGCCCTTCGCCGCCGGCGCAGTGGCCCTGGCCTTCAATGCCGGTGTGGCCTACTGGCAGGCCGGTGCGGTTCGAGTGGTTGCGGTCACCTCCTCGGGCATCCAGGTGCTGCGCAAGGCCCGCTGGTCGCCGCGGTGCACCCACCTCGTCGGGACCATGCCGAGAATGCCACTCGGGCCGCTCAGCGGGCGATGGAGCCGGTGCTCGATCGCAAACACCGTGTTGTGGATCCATCGCCGTCACCATCCAACGATCGCCGATTTCGATGCCGACCACCGGAAACGATTCGTCGATCGATTGGCCGAGGTCAACGGTCCCGTCCGCTCTTCCACGGGGCGTGCCCCGGCCGCCGGCCGAGCCGCCGATGAGCGGTCGGATCGGGTCATGGTCGGCGAACCGGTCGGCTTCGGGGACCGGCCGGCTCGGTCCTCAGGCCGAGATCGCTTGTAGCCACCACACCCAGCGGTGCACGCCGCCCGACACCAGCCGATCGGTGTCGGGCCCACAGGCCCCGGTTCCCAGGCCCCGGACCGCAGCATCGACATGAACCTCGATGTGATCCAGCGTCGTCAGCTCGCCGAGCGTCGTTGCGTCCGTCAGGGCCCGGTCGCTGTGGAACCGGGCCGAGAAGGTGACGGTCGGGTCGCCACCGATGCGGATCCCGGCCCCGGCGTCGTCGACCAGCTCGAACCATCGGCAGTCGACGTGGCAGCCGTGTTCCTGAGGTACGACGAAAGGGTGGTACTGGTCCTCGACCGACCGCCGCCACAGGCCGAGCCTCGATGCGGACCGCCGATCGGGGTAGGTCTCATCCGGCCCGGGTCCGAACCATCGCAGGTTGTGGAGCCGGGCATCGACGGAAAACGTCACCCCGACACGGGGGAGGTCGTGCCATTCTTCCGGCACGGTCATCTCCTCGGCCACTCGGATTCGACCATCGGGGTGGAAAGTGGCCACCGAGCGGTGCCGGACCGGACCGAGCGAACGCTCGGTCACCAGCTCGACGTCGCCGGCAGGCCCGGACCGTTCCTCGGCGCTCTCGATCCGTGATTCCAGCCGGTCCAGGCCCCAGCGGAGCCACTGAGGGCGAATCCCGGTGAACGGTGCGGTCCAGCCCTGGGCCACGCCGTCGTTGTCGGTCGGCGCCCGCCACACCGTCGGCGCGACCTGCGCCAGCAGCCTGCGCCGGCCGTCGAGATCCAGCCCGTCCGGCCCTGTCCGGCCGGTCTGACCGGTCGGCCCCGCCTCTTCGGCGGTGGCGGGAGCATCGCCTCGGGCCAGCACCGTCTGGTCGTGGCCGAGCCGGTGCCCGGCCGGGGCCCAGGCGGTGTCGGCGGCCAGCTCGACCACGAAGTCGACGGTGATCGCATCGCGAAACGAACCTTTGGCCTGCTCGTCCGCCGGTTCGGACAGCGGTACCTCCACCGCCACGCTCCGGCCGGGGGCCAGCGACGGCACGGCCAGGTCGCCCTCCTCGCTCACCCTCCCGTCGATCAGCAGTTGCCACCGAACGGTCATGAGATCGGCGGTGATTGTCAGGTGGGACATTCGATTCTCGACGGTGGCCATACCGTCGGCAAAGCTGACGGCGATCGGTCTGGCCAGCCAGGTCAACTCGGCCAGTTGCGGGTGGGGGAGTCCGTCCGGGCCGGTCAGGCCGTTGATACAGAAGTTCGCGTCGTTCGGTTCGTCACCGTAGTGGCCGCCGTAGGCCCACCACTCGGTGCCGTCGTCGGCGGTTTCCCGCAGCCCCTGATCCTTCCAGTCCCACACGAACCCGCCGCCAAGCGCCGGCTCGGCCCGGAACGCCTCCCAGTAGTCGGCCAGTCCGCCGTTCGAGTTGCCCATGGCGTGGCTGTACTCGCACAGGATCAACGGCCGGTCGTCCTGTCCGGTCCGCTCGGCCCACCGAGCCCAGTCCCGGACCTGATCGACCGAGGCGTACATCGGGCAGACGACATCCGACACCAGCCGATCGGAGCGGCTTGGCGGGCGCTCACGATCGGCGGCCGGGCTGGTCGGGGTCCAACGGCTGTGCATGGCGCCCTCGTAGTGGACGAAGCGCGACGGATCGACGCTGCGGATCCACGCCGCGGCGGCGTCATGGATTGCCCCATGGCCCGATTCGTTGCCCAGGGACCAGCCGATGATGCAGGGTTGGGACCGGTCCCGGAGCACCAGGCGGCGGATCCGGGCCATGATCGCCTCGTCGAAGTGCCCGGAGGCGGCCAGCGAGTCGTGCCTGGCGTGGCTCTCGACATTCGCCTCGGCGATCACGTACAGCCCCAACTCGTCACACAGGCTCACCAGGGCCGGATCGTTCGGGTAGTGGGCGGTGCGGACGGCGTTGATGTTGTGCTGCTTCATCGACACCAGTTCGGCCCTGATCTGGGCGTCGGTCATCGTCTTGCCGGTGTCGGGGTGATGGTCGTGACGGTTGACCCCGGCGATCAGCACCGGCTGCCCGTTGATCATCAGCCGCCGCTCGGCGATCTCGACCCGGCGAAAGCCGATGGGTTTCTCGATGGTCTCCACCGTGTTGCCATCGGGGTCGGTCAGCGAGATCGCCAGCGTGTAGAGGGTGGGCGACTCCGCAGACCACGGCTCGACCGCCAGCTCCGCCACGTCCAGGAATGCCTGTTGTCCGACGTAGGCATAGGCCGAGGCGATCGCCTCGGCGCCAATGGCCGGCGGGCTGGCCGGAACCGGGGCTCGGCCGGTGAAGCGGTTTCGGCCGTCGGCGTCGATGAGGCCTGCCGTCACCCCCCAACCGTCGCCGACCCGGCCTGGTGAGCCGACCTCGACGGTCAGGTCCAGCGACCCACGGCTCGACCCGGAGTCGAAGTCGGCGGTGACCACCAGATCGTCGATGCGGGTGGCCGCGGTCCCGATCAGTGTCACCGAGCGGTGCAGCCCGCCATGAAACCAGTGATCCTGGTCCTCGAGCCAGGTCCCGTCGCTCCATTTGCAGACCATCGCCGCCAGGTTGTTCTCGCCGTCGATCAGATGCTCGGTGAGGTCGAAGTCCGAGGCCAGGCGGGAATCCTTTCCCATACCGACGAAGCGGCCGTTGCACCACACGACCAGCAGGCTCTCGGCACCGCCGAAGCGAACGATCACCCGCTCGTCAGCGGGTCGGGCGAACGTGGTGCGGTACAGGCCGGTGGGGTTGTCACTTGGCACGTTCGGCGGCTGTTCGTCCCAGGGCATCAGGATGTTGGTGTAGTGGGGCAGGTCGCCGGTGCCCTGTCGAGTCCAGCAACCGGGCACGGTGATCTCCCGCCAGCCATCGGCCCGGTCGAACCAGTCCGGGTCGACGTCGTTCACCGTCGGCATCAGCTTGAACTGCCACTGCCCGTCGAGTGATGTCGTCGATCGACCGGTGGTGGCCTGCAACGGCGGTGACATCGGGAGCCGCCCGATCTCGGTGATCGACGGGCCGAACAGCCTGTTCAGCAGTTGGTTGTCCATTGGCACTCCGGAATCGAGTCGATGGCAGGCCACGGGGCCGCTGGATCGATGCTACGGCCGGCCGCAACGGGGTTGTCGGTCGACGGCATGGGCCTGCTCAGTTGCGGCTCCTGGCGCGGCGGCTGAGGCTGAGTGAGCCGAACCCGCTGATGATCGCCATGTAGAAGCCGACGTCGTACCAGATGCCGGTGTTGTTGGTCTCGTACATCCGGACGCCGTCATCGAACAGGAAGTGCCAGATGATGGCGATCGGAGCGATCCAGCCGTGCCAGATCCCGAACAGGAAGCCGGCCCGCTGGTCGCCGAAGGTCTCGGTACCGGCAGCACAGGCCGACAGAATCACCATCATCGTCGCCAGCGCCATCAGGCGGACGGTCGTTCGTGTACGGAACATGAATCGATCGTAACGGCGTCACGTCCATGGCTTCACATCTCAATGATGGTACTTGCGTGTTGCTTCGTCTCGATTGGTTTGGGCCCCCACCGCCGACCCCCCGGGGCGGTTTCGATCGACCGATCCGACCCCGCTGCCGGAGCTCGACGACCGGCCGTCGGCTCGAAAGGAACAGCCATGACCTTTCCCCGCCACCGAGCACAGCTCGCGCTCGCCGCCTGCGTCGCCCTCCTGGTCGGCCTGGTGGCCACCGTCACCCCGGCCGCCGCCTTCCCAGGCGAGGACTCGACGGTGTTCATCAACGAGCTCCACTACGACAACGCCGGCACCGACACCGGCGAGTTCATCGAGGTGGCGGGCCCGGCCGGCACCGACCTGTCCGGCTGGAGTCTCGTGCTGTACAACGGCTCCTCCACGGAGCTCAATGTCTACGGGACGGAAGCTCTGGCCGGCACGCTGGCCGACGCCGGCGAAGGGTACGGCTTGGCGGTGGTGGAGCTACCACAGGACGGGTTCCAGAACGGAAGCCCCGACGGTGTGGCGCTGGTCAACGACGGCACCGTTGTCCAGTTCCTCAGCTACGAGGGTTCGTTCACCGCCGCCAACGGCCCTGCCGCCGGTCTGACCAGCACCGACATCGGCGTCTCCGAGCCGGCGACAACGGCGATCGGTCAGTCGCTGCAGTTGACCGGCACCGGCACCACGGCCGGCGCATTCACCTGGTCGGGGCCCGCTGCCGAGAGCCCGGGGTGGGTCAACACCGGTCAGAGCTTCGGCGGTGGCGGAACCACCGGACAGCCGTTGCCGCTGTTCGAGGGTTTCGACATCGACGATTGCACCGCCACCGGGTGGCAGGTGGTCAGCGTCGACACCGACCAGGCCAACAGCTGGTCCTGCAACGCATCGTTCAGCAACGCCGACGTGAACGGCTTCGGCGACGTGGTGCCGGCCGACGAGTGGTTGATCGCCCCCGCCCTCAACATGGAAGCCCAGACCGGCGAGACCCTGGACTTCCGCAGCCTCACACCCGGCACCGACGCCTGGCGGATCCGCCCCACCGATGCCGACTACGACTTCACCGCCGACAACCCCCGAACCGCCACCCCCGACGAGGTCGGGGGATCGCTGCAGGTCGCCAGCTTCAACGTCTTGAACTACTTCACGACGCTCGACGACGGGCCCGGGGTTTGCGGGCCGAGCGGTGACCTCGATTGCCGGGGGGCGAACTCGGCGGAGGAACTGGTCCGTCAGCGTGACAAGATCGTGGCCGCCCTGGCCGCCATGGACGCCGACGTGGTGGGGCTGATCGAGATCGAGAACGACGACGGCACTGCGGCGGCCGATCTGGTGGCCGGACTCAACGCCGTGATCAGATCGGGCTGAGGATGCGGGACAGCTCGTCGGCGTCCGGCAGGCCGTTCGGGGGGCCGATGACCGTCAGTTGGTCGTCGGCCTCCAGGACCAGATCATCACTGGTTCGTAGCACTCGGCCGTCCCGGCGAACCGCTTCGAGGTGAACTTCGCTCGGTGGAACCAAATCACCGATGCGGCGACCGATCAACTGCCCGGCCGGGACCTCGGCCAGCAGCGTGTACTGGGCGATGTCCAGCTCCGGCAGCAAGGCGCTCTTGACCTCACTCTCATGTGTGGCCTCGACCATGCTGAGGCCGGTGTGGACATAGGCCGCCAGTTCCCCCGCCAGTCGGAGGCCACGACCGGCGTCGTCGTTGCAGCCTGCGAGAAAGAACAGAGCGTTCACCGTCTCGCCGTGCCCACCCCAGTGGGCCGGGATACTGATCCCGGTTGCCGAGCGGGCGATGACCAGGTGTTCCTCCTCGGCAGCGAAAAAGGCGATCGGGGTTGCGGTGGGATGCCGGTCCGACGGCTGGATCCACAGCGAACGGGTGTCGAGGAACTTCTCGGTGACGTGATCGGTGTCCATGGACAGCCGGCGGCCCAACACTTCGGACGACCGTCGAACCGCCTCACCGAACGATTGCCCCTCGGCCAGGCTGATCACCGCCGCGCTGGCGATCAACCCCGGGTATTCGTCCTGGGCTCGCAGCCCGTGACTCTGCATGGCGGCCGAGATCTCACGCTCCAGTGTTTCGTCGACCCGCCGCCCCCAACGTTCGAAGACGTGGTAGATCGCCCCGGTGCCGGTGGCTCTCGATCGGCCGTAGAGCCCGTACCAACCGAGGGCGACGGCCACCGCCGCCGCCACCATCACCAACGCCAGCGCCCCGAGCTCGACGATCAAGAACAGTGCGATCGCAATGCCGGTGAACTGGAGGTAGGGAAAGAACGGCGCCGTGAACCCGGGGGCGTACGATCGGATGTGGGACGCCCGCAACACCAGCACCGCCAAATTCACCAGACCGAGGGTGGCCAACACGAAGGCGCTCGCCAGTTTGGCGATGGCACCGACATCGAGCGCGGCGACCACCACCGCCATCGCCGCCCCGGTGACCACGATCGCCGCCACCGGCGTGTTGCGGTTGCTGACCCGTTGGAACTGCGGCCCCAGAAGCCCATCGCGGCTCATTGCCAGCGGATACCGCCCGGCGGCCAGGATCCCGGCATTGACGGCCGAGGAGAACGCCGCCAGGGCGGCTATCACCACCAGAATCACTCCGGCCGGTGGCAGCACCTCCTCGGCCGCGCTGTGGATGGGGGCCAGGTCGTTGGTCAGACGGTCGAGCGGCACCTCGGTCACCGCCACCAGGACCACCGAGGTGTAGAGGACGGTGCTGACCAGCAGCGACAGCGCCATACCCAGTGGGATGTTGCGGGAAGGGTCTTCGATCTCCTCGGCCACGCTGGCCACCTTGGTCAACCCACCGTAGGACACGAACACCAGGCCGATGACCGACACCAGGCCGGTGAATCCGGAGGTGAAGAACGGGTTGAGGGCCTGTCGGGCGGACCGGCCGGAACCGGTCGAGTCGCTGAAGGTATCCGGCAGACCGGCGATGAGGAACACCGTCATGGCTGCCAGGACAAAGGCCACCAGACCGAGCTGCACCGAGGCGCTGGTCTTGGAGCCGGCGATGTTGAGCACGGTGAAGGCGCCGATCAGGATCAGAGCCAACGGTTTCGGTGGGATGTCGACCACCAGGTTCAGATAGGCGCTCATCCCGATCAGGGCGAACGCGTCCTTCAGGACCAGCGACAGCCAGGTGCTCATGCCGGCCACCGTGCCCACCGCCGGTCCGAGCGCTCGCTCGAGGAAGTAGTAGGCCCCGCCGGCCTTGGGCATGGCGGTGGCCAACTCGGCAACGCTGAGCATGGCCGGAACGGCCATCAGCCCGGCCAACCCGTAGGCCAGGATGGCCGACGGGCCTCCCTTGGCAACCGCCAAGCCGGGCAGCAGGAACAGCCCGGAGGAGATCATGGCCCCGCTGCTCAATGCGAAGACATGTCGCAGGGTCAGCGAACGGTGCAGATGCCCAGACCCCTCAACCTGACCCATCAAGAAACCGTAGTCGACAGTCGTGGCCCACTCCGGTGGCAGCGACTATTCGTAACTCTTGTTCCGGGTCTCGGAGCCGCCTGCGGTCGCGGTTCAGGTTTGTCCTGCGATCGAACCGAGGCCGGCCAACGTCTCCAGGGCCTGCTCCTGGGGCACGGACATGCAGCGGATGATCACCTCATCGAAGCCGGCCTGCTCGTATGAGGCCAGCTGCTCGGCCGCGTCGTCGACGTTGCCCACCAGCAAAACCTCCATCGCCATGCCCCGGTAGCCGGCGTCGACCAGCTCGGCGGCCACCCGGCGTGCCTCGTCGCCGTCGGCCAGCACCAGCGCGTCCTTGCGGAGGATGGCCCGCTGCCCGCCGGCATCGCGGTACGTCTCGACCATTGCCGCACCGGTTGCCGGGTCCACGTTCGGGGCCGCGTACCACGCATCGCCCATCGCCGCCGCTCGCCGCAGGGCCACGTCGGCCCCGCCGGAGATCCACCACTCGACGGGCTGTGACGGCAACAGGCCGACCCTGCCCCCGGTCAGACCCAACGGCTCGCTGTCGACGACCTCGCCGGCCAGCAGCGCCTTGACGACCCGGATCGACTCCTCGAGCACCCGGCCCCTGGTCGACAGCTGGGCGCCGAAGGCCCGGAACTGCTCCGCCCCCGAGCCGATCCCGGTCTGCACGATGAACCGGCTGTCGTGCATGGCGGCCAGCGTGCCGATCTGTTCGGCCATCAGCAGCGGATGCCACAACGGCATCAGGAACAGACAGCCGGCCGGGCGATCGGGCCACTCGGCCAGGAGTCGCCCCAGCATCGGGGTGTTCTGGGCGTAGGGGATCGCCATGTTGTGGTGGTCGCCGATACTGAGGGAGGCGAACCCGGCCCGGTATGCCTCGGTCGTCCGCTCGATCATCAGGCGGGGCCCGTCCTGGCGGTGGGTGGAACTGATCGAGACGCCGAGTTTCATGCTGCGACTCTACCGTCGTCACCGATCGGGGTCGGTGCGACGCCGCCGGCCGCCGGCATGCATGGCATGCGCATGGCATGGCATGGCATGGCCCGAGGGTGCACTGCCGACGGCGGGGATTTCCGCAACCGGTAGGCTGCGGCCATGGAATTGAGCCAAGCACTGTCGTGGGCCGCCGATCGATCCAATGCGGTGCTGATCACCATCCGGTCAGACGGGCGACCCCAGTCCTCCGACATCAGCTATCGGTTGACCGGGGAGGTGTTCGAGATCTCGGTCACCGCCGACCGGGCCAAGACGGCCAACATGCGGCGGGATCCCCGGGTCGTGCTGCACATCACCGAGCCGAGCTCGTGGTCCTACCTGTCGTTCGACGGCACCGTCGAGCTGACCGATCCGGCCGCCGATCCCGCCGATGCCACCGCCGACGCGCTGGTGGTCTACTACGAGGCCGTTGCCGGAAAGCCCCATCCCGATTGGGACGAGTACCGGGCGGCGATGGTGGCCGAGGGTCGGCTGATCGTGCGCTTCACCCCGACGTCGGTGGTGGGACAGACCCGATGACCCATCGACCGGCGTGGCGGTGGTGACCGGACCCGAACCCGGCGAGCGGGCCGCACGGACCGGGGCCACCTTCGAAGCCTGCAACACCGGCACCGCAACCGGGATGGCCGCCCACTTCACCGACGGGTCGGTGATCCACGACACCAACCACGCCCCGGTCCGCACCGCCGCCGATGTCGATGTCGATGTAGATAGAGTCGGTGTCGAGGGTGTCGGTGTCGGTCGTGGCGATGCGACTGCCCCGGTGTCGGTGTCGATATCGAGGTAGCCGGGGAGCGCCGGTAGATGCAGCGGACGTTTCGCCAGGTCGACGTGTTCGCCGAGTCGGCGCTGGCCGGCAATCCGCTGGCGGTCGTGGTCGATGGCGATGGCATGACCAGCGAGCAGATGCAGCGGTTCGCCAACTGGACCAACCTGTCGGAAACCACCTTCCTGTTGCCGCCGACGGCAGCCGATGCCGACTATCGGGTCCGCATCTTCACCCCGGTGTCGGAGCTGCCGTTCGCCGGCCACCCCACGCTCGGCAGCTGCCGGGTCTGGCTCGACCTCGGCGGTCGACCGAAGCGGTCCGACCAGGTCCTCCAGCAGTGCGAGGCAGGCCTGATCCCGATCGCCAGACGCGGCGATCTGCTGTCGTTCCGGGCCCCACCGCTGCTCCGCTCGGGCCCACTGGATGCCGAAACACTGGCCACCGCAAGCGCCGAGCTGGGGATCGACACCGCGGCTGTCATCGACTCGGCGTGGATCGACAACGGGCCGGGGTGGCTCGGCCTGCTGCTGGCCGATGCGGCATCGGTGCTGGCGGTCACCCCCGGTGTGGTCACGATGGACATCGGGTTGATCGGGCCCCACCCCGACGGGGTGGATGCGGCCTTCGAGCTCCGGGCGTTCTTCCCCAAGAACGGCTCGACGGCCGAGGATCCGGTGACAGGCAGCCTCAACGCGTCGGCCGCCCAGTGGCTGCTGGCCACCGGCAGGGCCACCTCTCCCTACCTCGCCACCCAGGGGACGGCTCTCGGTCGCTCCGGTCGGGTGTACATCACCAGCGGCGAGGACGGCTCGGTCTGGGTCGGTGGCCAGGTGATGACCATCATGTCGGGGACGGTGGAGTTGTAGCCCGATCGTGGCGGGCGCCTGGTGGTTCGTGGTGGGTTCCTCGTGGGTTCGTGGTGGGGCGTTTGGCGGTCCGGCGTCGGCCTCTGCAACGCTGAGCCGGTGAGAATCGAGACGTTGCTCCCTCTGGGCAAGTTGGACCCCGGTCTTCGGGAGCCGGACACGCCGCTGTCCATCTCGGAGTTCGCCGCCCGATCGCGACAGGCCGAGGACATCGGCTTCGACGCGGTGCTGGTGGAGGAGACGAAGGACGATCCCTATCAGCTCCTGGCGCTCGGCGCCGCCGCCACGTCGACGATCGGCATCGGCACCTCGGTGGCCATGGCCTTCCCCCGCAGTCCGACCATCACCGCCATGTCCGCATGGTCATTGCAGAAGCTGTCCCGTGGCCGATTCGTACTCGGACTGGGGTCGCAGGTCCGGGGTCACGTCCGTCGTCGGTTCGGGATGGAGTGGCATCCACCGGCCCCGTGGATGCGGGACTACGTCGGCGCAGTCCGGGCGGTGTGGCGGACCTGGCAGACCGGCGAGCCGCTGCGGTTCGACTCGGAGCACTACAACCTGAACCTGATGGTGCCACTGTTCGATCCCGGCCCGATCGAACACCCGGACATCCCCATTCACATCGCCGCCATCGGACCGAACATGTGCGCCGTCGCCGGGGAGGTGGCCGATGGGGTCAGGCTGCATCCGATCTGCACCGAGCGGTTCATCGACGAGCGGGTCAAGCCCGCACTGGCGTCGGGTGCGGCCCGGGTCGGCCGGGATCCCTCGGCGGTCGAGGTCTGCATGAAGCCGTTGATCGGCACCGCAGCCGATGACCGGACCCTCGATCTGGTGACCGACACCGTCCGAGCCAGGGTCGGGTTCTACCTCTCGACCCCGGCCTACCGTCGGGTCTTCGAGCTGCACGACTGGGGCGATCTGGCCGATCGGGCCGCAGTGTCGTCGAAGAGCGGTCGCTGGGACGAGCTGGCGGCCATGGTGCCCGACGAGGTCCTGCACACCGTGGCCACCATCGGCACGCACGACCGGATCGTGGCCAAGCTCCGGGACCGCTACGGTGCCAGGGTCGACCGGATCGAGTTCTCCATACCGGTCGACGTACCTCGACGACGCGGAGGTGCTCGGTAGAATGCTCGACCAACTCCGCAGCCCCTGAGACCCCCGGCGGTGGCGCCGGTTCAACGGCCGCCGCCGACGTCGAGCAGGGCGCCGGTCACGTACGAGGCGTCGTCCGACAGCAACCACACGATCGACGCCGCCACCTCCGCCGCGGTGCCACCCCGTCCCATCGGCACCCGGTCGGCCAGCAACCGCACCCGGTCCGGCAGGCCGGCGCTGGCATGGATGTCGGTGTCGATCAGGCCCGGTCGCACCGCGTTGACCCGGATGCCCTCGGCCGCCACCTCGGTGGCCAGGCCGATGGTCATCGTGTCGATGGCTCCCTTGGAGGCGGCGTAGTCGATGAAGTCGTTCGGGCTGCCGAACGACGCGGCCCGGGACGAGACGTTCACGATCGACCCGCCACCACCGCCGTGGAGGCTCGACATCCGCCGCACCGCCTCCCGGGCGCACAGGATGCTGCCGGTGACGTTCACCGCCATGGTCCGTTCGATCCTGGCCGCGTCGAACTGGTCGAGTCTGGCGATGGGGGCCACCACACCGGCGTTGTTGACGAGGCCGGTCAGCGTGCCGAGCCGATCGGCGGCTCCGAACATGGCCAGCACGTCTGCCTCGACCGCAACATCACCGCCGACGATCTCGGCCGTCACGCCCATCCCTCGGATCTCGTCGGCCACCGCATCGGCGGCCTCGGCGTTGCTGACATAGGTCAGGACCTGGGCCAGCTGGGGCCGGTCCTTGGCCAGCCGCCGGGCGGTTGCCGCTCCGATACCCCGGCTGGCACCGGTGATCAGGACCACATCAGTCATCCAACCGCCCTCCGCGTACCGTCTGTTCGGGGGCCACACCATACCCGCCGCCTCCCGGGGTGTGGATCTCGAACACGTCGCCGACACCGACATCGAGCTTGTCGCTGCCCCCCATCTCCACCACCGACCCGTCGGCTCGGATCACCCGGTTGATCCCGGCCGCTCCTGGTTGGCCTCCGGCCAGGCCGTAGGGTCGGACCCTGCGATGGCCGGAGATGACGTTCAGCTCCATGGGCTCCCCGAACCGGATCCGGCGGATCGTACCGTCGCCGCCTCGGTGAAGGCCCTGGCCGCCCGAGCCCCTGCGGATCCGGAACGAGTCGAGGATGACCGGGTAACGCCATTCCAGCACCTCGGGGTCGGTCAACCTCGAGTTGGTCATGTGGGTGTGGACCGCATCGCAGCCCGGGGCCCGGGGCGTCGCACCGGCCCCGCCGCAGATCGTCTCGTAGTACTGGTGGGTCTCGTTGCCCCAGATCACGTTGTTCATCGTTCCCTGGGCCGCCCCCATCACCTGCAACGCACCGAACAGCGTGTCGACGATGACCTGGCTGGTTTCCACGTTGCCGGCGATCACCGCCGCCGGGTACGACGGGTTGATCATCGAGTCCGGAGGCAGGACGAGACGCAGCGGTTTCATGCAGCCGGCGTTGAGCGGGATGTTGTCCTCGACCAGGCATCGGAAGACGTAGAGCACGGCGGCGAAGGCCACCGCAGGCGGGGCGTTGAAGTTGCCGGGGTGGGTCGGGCTGGTGCCGGTGAAGTCGACAACGGCCGAGCGGTCGAGCCGATCGACCGTGATCGCCACCGACACCTGGGAGCCGTCATCCATCCGGTAGGTGAACGACGAGTCGCTGAGGGCGCCGATGACCCGCCGAACCGACTCCTCGGCGTTGTCCTTGACGTGGCCCATGTAGGCGTGGACCACATCGAGGCCGTAGTGATCGATGACCCGCCGGAGCTCCGTCGCCCCCTTTTCACAGGCCGCGACCTGGGCCTTGAGGTCGGCCACGTTGTGGTCGGGGTTGCGGGCCGGGTAACGGCCGCCGGCCAGCGCGGAGCGGATCTCGTTCTCCCGGAACCGGTCGTGCTCCACCAGCAGCAGGTTGTCGAGCAGCACCCCCTCCTGGTCGATGGAGGTTGAGTCGCAGGGGGCCGAACCGGGAACCGAGCCGCCGATGTCGGCGTGATGGCCCCTGGCCGCGACATAGAAGATCGGGCGGTCGTCGCCGATCGGCTGCGCGGCGCCTGCCGTCGGTTCGCCATGTTGGTCGAACACCGGCTTGATCACGGTGATGTCCGGGAGGTGGGTGCCGCCCTCGTAGGGGGCGTTCATCACGATCACATCGCCCCGTTTCAGCTCCGGGTTTCGGGCGATGGTGGACTTGATCGACTCGCTCATCGACCCCAGATGGACCGGCATGTGCGGGGCGTTGGCCACCAGGTCCCCGTCCGGGTCGAACACCGCACAGGAGAAGTCGAGTCGTTCCTTGATGTTGACCGACACCGCGGTGTTCTCCAACACCACCCCCATCTGCTCGGCGATGTTCATGAACAGGTTGTTGAAGATCTCGAGCTTCACCGGATCGGCGATCCGCGGTGTGGCCTCATCGGCGCCGGACCGTTCGCTCGGCCTGGCCACGACCCGTTCGAGGACCAGGTCGCCTCGATCCGTCATCGTGGCGGCCCAGCCCGGTTCGACCACGGTGGTGCCGGTCGACTCGACGACGAGCGCCGGCCCGGAGACCGGTTCGCCCGGGCGCAATCTCCGACGGTCGAGGAACGGGGTCTCGTGGAAGGCCCCGGCCAGCCACACCCGATGTCGACCGAGCAGGGCATCGCCCGCCGCCCCCTGGCCGGCCGGGGTGCCGATCGTCGCGTCGGCTCCGCCGACCGCTGTGTTGTTCGTCGCGTCGGCTCCGCCGACCGCTGTGTTGTTCGTCGCGTCGGCTCCGCCGACCGCTGTGTTGTTCGTCGCGTCGGCTCCGCCGACCGCTGTGTTGTTCGTCGCGTCGGCTCCGCCGACCGCTGTGTTGTTCGTCGCGTCGGCTCCGCCGACCGCTTCTACCTGGGCCGCCTCGATGATCACCTCGGCCTCCGGCGAAACGAACCCGAATCGGGCCCGGTGCAGTTCCTCGAACGCCCGGCGGGCGGCGCCAGCCGGATCGTCGGCCGTCGATGTGGCGTCGACGAAGAAGGAGGTGTCGCTGCCGGCATAGCGCAGCGACAGCCTGCGGTTCATCGAGATGTCGGATTCCCGGACCCCCTGGTCGGTCAGGTCCCGTCGACCCTGGCCGGCCAGCGAGTCCCACAGCCTCATCAGCTGCTCGAAGCTTTGCCAGTCGAGCGTGGTCTCGATCGTCTGCTCGTAGACCTTGCGGACATCGGCGAGGCCGATCCCCACCGCCGAGAGCACGCCGGCATCTGGGTGGATGTGGATCCGCTCGATGCCGAGGTTGTCGGCCACCAGACAGGCATGTTGGCCGCCGGCCCCACCGAAGCACACCAGGGTGTAGTCCGAGACGTCGTAGCCCCGCTGGACCGAGATCTTCTTGATGGCGTTCGCCATGCTGTCGCAGGCGATGCTGAGGAATCCCTCGGCCAGCGACTCAACGCTGCGGTCGATCCCGGTCGACGCCGACACCTGCCTTGCCAGGTCCTCGAACCGGTCCCGGACCCGGTCGACGGCCAGCGGCTGATCGGCATCGGGTCCGAAGATGGCGGGGAAGTACTCGGGGCGGAGCTTGCCGAGCACGACGTTGCAGTCGGTGATGGCCGGCGGCCCGCCGTTGCCGTAGCACACCGGACCGGGGTCGGCCCCGGCCGAGTCCGGTCCGACCCGCATCCGGCTGCCGTCGAATCCCAGGATCGAACCGCCGCCGGCGGCGACGGTGTGGATGTTGATCATCGGGGCCCGAACCCGGACGCCGGCCACTTCGGTTTCGTAGGTCCGCTCGAGTTCCCCGGCGTAGTGGGAGACATCGGTCGAGGTGCCGCCCATGTCGAAGCCGATCAGGCGGTCGAAGCCGGCGGCCCGTGCGGTCGCCACCATCCCGACCACGCCACCGGCCGGGCCCGACAGCAGTGAGTCCTTGCCCTGGAAGGCGCCGGCGTCGGTCAAGCCGCCGTTCGACTGCATGAACAGGAGTCGGGGCCCGCCGGCCGCCCTCCGATCGGACCGGCCGGTCGCGGTCATCGAAGCCGCAACCTTGTCGACGTATCGCCGCAGGACCGGCGAGAGGTAGGCATCGACCATGGTGGTGTCGCCCCTGGCCACCAGCTTCATCAGCGGGCTCACCTCGTGGCCCACCGAAACCTGATCGAAGCCCAGGTCCCGGGCGATACGAGCCGCCTGCTCCTCGTGCTTGGTGTGGCGGTAGCCGTGGACGAACGAGATGGCCACCGAGTCGAACCCGGCGCCCTTGACCGCCACCAACTCGGCCGCCACCCGGTCGAGGTCGAGCGGTACCAGCGTGTCGCCGGCGGCACTCATACGCTCGTCGACCTCCACCACCTCGGTGTACAGCATGTCCGCCAGCACGATGTCGAGGGCGAACAGGTCGGGTCTGGCCTGGTAGCCGATGCGGAGTGCGTCGGCGAAGCCCCTGGTCGTCACCAGCACGGTCGGCTCGCCCCGGCGCTCCAACAGGGCGTTGGTGGCAACGGTCGTTCCCATCTTCACCGCCCCGATCCGCTCGGTCGGCAGCGGTTCATCCGGTCCGACCCCCAGCAGCTCCCGGATGCCCTGGACCGCGGCATCGTCGTAGCGGCGGGGATTGTCCGACAGCAACTTGTGGGTCAGCGTTTCCCCCGAGGGGGTCCGGGCAACCACGTCGGTGAAGGTGCCACCCCGATCGATCCAGAACTGCCACAGGTCCTCTTGCATCACGCCTCCGGCCCTGGTCGGGCCACTGGTGGGCTCGTTCGTTTGCGCATGGTCCCACGGCCGGGCGGTGCGCCGCTAGACCCCGCCAGACCCCGGCGACCGCTGGCGGCTCGGTGCGCATGGCGGGTAGCGTCGGCGGATGGCTGCGATCGAGGATCTGACCGGCCTGACCCGACGGCTGGCCAGGGTCGTCGAACTGGTGCACGGGGTCAACTACTACGCCCCCGAGATCAATCGGCTGGTCGACGACGGGTTCCGGGGTTGGTGGCACGCCTACCTGGCATATCGGCCGGCGCCGATGGGCCCGGTCGGGCCGTCGGTGGTGACCGCCGCGTTCTACAATTTCGCACCCCGGATGGTCGAGCGGGCGGTTCCCGGGGTCTGGGACGTCATGTCGCCCGAGCGCGTGCTGGCCCGCCGTGACGAGTTGGTGGCCGAGGCCTTCGACCGGATCTTCGCCGACGGCCGACATCGCAACACGATCGCCGAGGCGGCCGACCTGGCGCGGCTGGCGGTGGCCGACCTCGATCCCGGGGCCCGGGTCCTGTCCGCCGCGCTTGGAGCGCGGCCCTGGCCGAGCGCGCCGGCGATGCAGCTGTGGCACGGCTGCACCGTCTGGCGGGAATACCGCGGCGACAGCCACAACATCGCGTTGGCCTCGGCCGGCATCGACGGTGTCTCCAGCCACGTGCTGATGGCGGCCCACGGCCACGGCAACCAGGAGACGATCAGTGCCATCCGGGGTTGGCATGGCGACGAGTGGCAGGCCGCGGTGGCGGGGCTGGCCGACCGGGGGATCGTCGATGGCGATGGTCGGTTCACCGAGGTCGGTCAGGCGTTCCGATCTGGGCTGGAGCGCACGACCGACGCGCTGAGCATTGCACCGGTGGCTGCGCTGGGTGTCGAGCGGGCATCCCGGCTCCATGAGCTGATCGGGGAGTTGGGCCGGCACCTCACCGAATCCGGCGAGGTGCCGGGGGTCTGGCCCCCGCCGTCGGTGCAGCGGTGAGCCGCTGTTGAACGCCTTGTCCTTCGATGGCGGGATACCGGGTATCGACACCGCAGCAGCCGACAGGGTCTAGGTTTTAGGCTATGGCTGGCGTGTCTCCTGAATCATCTGACCGTCGAGCGTCGGCGGACCATCGACCTGCGAACGGTGCCGCCCCCGCCGTTGGGCAGGTCATCGGCATCGACGACGCCACGCCCCTCGAGTTCTGGGTCGCGGTGGCCCCCGGTCACACCCTCCAGCTGGACGACGTCGTTGCGCTGGAACGGCGCCTGCCGGACGGCCAGACGCTGCGGATCTACGGGGTGGTCAGCCAGGTCCGGGCCCGCCACGAGGGGGCCAGCTTCCAGAGCGACGTGTTCCTCATCACCGAGGGGATCCTGCCGGGCCAGGTCAGCGAGGCGGCCCTGATCCAGCCGACCAGGTTCGAGCCCGAGGTGCTGTTGCCACCGCTGCCCGGCACCGAGGTGCGGTTGGCCACCGAGCACGAGCGCGACACCGCACTGTCGTTCGACAGCGTGGAGCGGCGGCTGCCGGCCGGCCTCTCCCGCAGTGACGAGCCGGTGTTCCTCGACCTCGACTTCATCGACGGCACCAAAGGGGCCCATGTCAACATCTCCGGCATCTCCGGGGTGGCGACCAAGACCAGCTACGCCACGTTCCTGCTCTACTCGATGTTCAACTCCGGCGCGCTCGGTGCCGAGGCGGCCAACACCAAGGCGTTGATCTTCAACGTCAAGGGTGAGGATCTGCTGTTCCTCGACCACGGCAACCGCTCACTCGACGAGGAGCAGGCCCGGCGATACAAATCGCTCGGGCTGACCCCGGCCCCGTTCCGCGACGTGGGGATCCTGGCCCCGCCCCGTCGGGGCGACGCCAACGCCACCCCGGCCACCGGGTCACGCAAGCAGGGTGTCTCGCCGTTCTTCTGGACCATCGCCGACTTCTGTCACCAGCGGCTGTTGCCGTTCCTGTTCGCCGACGCCGAGGACGAGCGGCAGCAGTACACGATCGTCGTCCAATCGGTCACCGCCCAGTTGGCGTCGCTGGAGGGCACGTCGGAGGGTGCGGTCCGGCTCGACGGCAGGTTGATCCGAACTTTCGCCGCCCTGGTCGATGCCCTGGAGGAGAAGCTCAGCCCCGCCGATCCCGATGAGCCGGCCGATCAGCGGTGGACCGGGAGGGCGGTTGGCAGCGGCACCATCAACGCCTTCATCCGGCGGCTGGCCTCGGCCCGCCGCCATGTCGAGCACCTGGTCAGGGCCGATATCGCAGATGCCCAGCTCCATGCCCTCAACCTCGATCAGCATCAGGTCACCGTCGTCGACATCCACGGGCTGCACGATCGGGCGAAACGCTTCGTGGTCGGTGTCGTGCTCCGTCAGGCCTTCGAGGCCAAGGAGGCCAGCGGGGTTGCCAAGCCCCTGCAGTTCGTGGTGCTCGACGAGCTGAACAAGTACGCTCCCCGGGATTCGTCGAGCCCGATCAAGGAGATCCTGCTCGACGTGGCCGAGCGGGGGCGGTCGCTCGGCATCATCTTGATCGGAGCCCAGCAGACGGCGAGCGAAGTGGAGCGGCGGGTGGTGGCCAACTCCGCCATCCGCGTGGTCGGCAGGCTCGACCCGGCCGAAGCCCGGCGCGACGAGTACGGCTTCCTGCCGTCGGTGGCCCGCCAGCGATCGACGATCCTGAAGCCGGGTTCGATGTATGTGGCCCAGCCCCGGTTGCCGGTGCCGCTCCTCATCGAGTTCCCATTCCCATCGTGGGCCACCAGGCCGGCCGAAGCCATACCGCTCGGCGCCGCTGCGGGCCGACGGGAGGCCGACGACATGGATCTCGGCCGGCCCGGTGCCGATCCGGGCACCCCGGCGGCGGACGATCCGTTCGCCGGGTTGACGTCGTGAACCGACCGCCGGTCGGGGCGGGACGGGCCCCGTGAGGCTGCTCCACACCTCGGATTGGCATGTCGGCAAGCGCATCCGTGGTCACAGCCGGGCCGACGAGCATCGGGCGGTGCTGGCCGAGATCATCTCGGTGGCGGCGGAGGAATCGGTCGACCTGATCGTGGTCGCCGGAGACCTCTACGAAACGGCCGCCCCCACCGCCGAGAGTGAGCTCATCGTCCACCAGGCCCTGCTCGGCCTGGCCGAGATCGCCCCGGTCATGGCCATCGCCGGCAACCACGACAACCCCCGAAGGCTGGCCGCGGTCGAGCCGCTGATGACCCTGGGTCGGATCACCATGGTGGCCGAACCCCGGCCCCCGGCCGCCGGCGGCGCCCCGGTCATCACCACCGAGGACGGCACCCCGGTTCGGGTGGCGATGTTGCCGTTCGTCTCCCAGCGCTCGATCGTCCGGGCCGACCAACTGATGGTCAACGCCGGCTACGAGAACGCCCAGAGTTACGCCGATCGTATGCAGCGGGTCATCGCCGCCCTGTGCTCCGAATTCGACGCAGACCACGTCAACCTCGTGGTGGTCCATGCCTTCGTCCACGGCGGCAGCCTCGGCGGGGGAGAGCGGCCGGCCCATCTGGTCGACGAGTACGCCGTGTCGGCGGTCGACTTCCCGGCCAGCGCCTCCTATGTGGCCCTCGGCCACCTCCATCGTCCCCAGCAGCTGCTCGGTGCCACCGCCATCCACTACTGCGGCTCGCCGCTCCAGCTCGACTTCGGCGAGCAGGACCAGGCGAAACAGGTCAACATCGTCGACGTCGAACCGGGACTGCCGGCCAAGGTCCAGCCGGTGCCTCTGCGGGCCGGTCGCCGGTTGCGAACCCTGACCGGCACCGTGGCCCAGTTGGCGGCCATCGCCGAAGACCTGGGGGCGGAACGAGATGATGCCGGCGGCGAGGTCGGATCGCAGTCGCCGGGCGGTGAGCTCCTCCTCGGCGACGATTGGCTTCGGGTCCGGGTCACCGAGCCTGGCCGAGCGGGCTTGGCCGAGGAGGTCCGTCGGTTGCTCGGCCCCGGGGTCGTCGACGTCCGGGTCGAACAACAGCACACCGCCCGGGCTTCGGTTCGGCGGCAAGGACGCAGTCCCCGACAGCTGTTCGTCGAGTACCTGGCCGAGGTCGGCGTGACCGATTCCCGGCTGGAGGCCCGGTTCGCCGAGCTGTACGAGGACGCCGGTCGTCCGGTCGACGACCCGGCCGAGGAATCGACAGGAGCCCGATGAGGCCCCGCAGATTGGAGGTTGAGGGATTCTCGACGTTCCGGCAGCGGACCTGCCTCGACTTCGACGGGCTGGAGCTCGTGGCCTTCACCGGTGCAACCGGGGCCGGCAAGTCGACCCTGATCGATGCCATCACCTTCGCCCTCTACGGTTCGGTGGCCCGCTACGACAACACGAACCGGGTGGCGCCGGTCATCCATCAGCTGGCGAACCAGGCCAGGGTCCGGCTCGACTTCGAGGCCGGCGGTCGCATCTACATCGCCACCCGGGTGGTTCGCCGTGTCAACACCAGGAGCGGCGATGGCGATTCGGCGTCGACCAGGGAGGCCCGGTTGGAGCTGGTCGATCCGGTCGATCCCGACGCCGAGACCACCGTGCTGGCCGGCGACGTCAAGGGTCTGAACGCCGCGGTGGAGGAGCTCCTGGGGCTCGACTTCCGGCAGTTCACCAGGACGATCGTGCTTCCTCAGGGTGACTTCGCCGCATTCCTCCGTGACGACCCCTCAAACCGGGACAAACTGCTGCAACGGCTGCTCGACCTGGGTATCTACGAGCGGATGGGCCAGTTGGCGAGGAGCGAGGCCAAGAAGTGCGGCAATCAGGCCGAGGTCCTGATCCAACACCTGCAACAATCCCCTCCGCTCTCCGACGAGGAGTTCGAGGCGCTGACGGCCAGGGTCGAAGCACTGCAGCAGGTCCGATCGGTCATCGAGGCCACGCTGGTCGAACTGGGGGCGCTCGACGCAAGGCTGGATCCGCTCCGTCAGGAGGTCCAGGCCATCGATCGGGCCTTGGCCCGCCTGGAGCCGATCGACATCCCCGATGACCTGGCGGGCTTGGATCGCCAGCTCAACGATGCCGGCCGGGACCGTGAGGCCATCGAGACCGAGCTGACCCAGGCCCGAGCGGCGCGGGACGAAGCCATGGCGGCCAGGGATGGGTTGCCGGACAAGGGGGAGCTGGTTCGGGTCCAGTCGCTTGGCGAGCAGTTGGCCGAGGCGGCCGAGAAGCTGGAGGAGCACCGCGCCGTTGCCGCCGAGGTCGAGGGGCTGGCCATACGCCTGGCCGCCGAGCAGCAGGAGCTCGAGACCGAGCTGCGGGAGGCCGAGGCGGCCCTGCGCACGGCGCGGCTGGCGGCGGACGCCGCCGACTGGACTGCGGCCCTGGTGGCCGGTGAGCCGTGCCCGGTCTGCCACCGGGAGGTCGAGTCGATCCCCGACCACGACACGGCCAAGGAGATGGAGCTGGCCGCAGCGGCCCACGACCGGCTCGGCCGGAACGCCAAGTCGGTCGCCAACCGGTTGGCCAAGGCGGCGGCCACCGCACAGTCGGCGGCCAAGGAGATCGAGCGTCAGGTCGAGCGGATCGACCTTCTGGAGTTGCAGTTGTCGACGCACGACGGCCCGACCGACCCCGAAACCCTGGCCGATCAACTCGAAGCGGTCGACGCCGCCGAGCGGCTGTATCGATCGACGGCCTCGGCCGCCGGGGCCCTCGAGAACCGCCTCCAGGAAGCGGTCGACGTCGAGTCCCGGCTGCGGGCTGCGATGCAGTCGACACAGACCGCGCTCTCCGCCCTGCGGGATTCGGTGGCCGACCTGGAACCGCCGGCCCTGCGCCACGAGTCACTGCTCCACGACTACGGCCTGCTGGCCCGATGGGCCGAGGAACGGGCAGCTTCCCTGGGCGACGAACGGATCGGCCTTGCCGAGGAGGGCAAGCGGGTGGCAAAGAAGCGGGGCGAACTGCTGGACGAGCTGGTCCGGTTGGCCGAATCCAACCGGCTCGACGGCGATCCGATGGACCTGGCCGCCGTGGCGACCGAGGCCCTGGCCGAGGCCAAGGCGACCAGGGCCACCGCCGAGCAACGTCGCTCGGAGCACCTGCGGACCGAGGCCTCGATCGCCGAGCTCGAGGCGGCGCAGACTACTGAACGAGTCCATCGGTCGGCATCTGCGATCCGGTGGGTTCGGCAGTTGGCTGCTCACCGAGGCGCTGGACAACATCGTGGCCAAGGCCACCGTCTGGTTGCTGCAGCTGTCGAACAACCAGTACTCGCTGATCGCCGGGGACAAGCACTTCGCCATCATCGACCACAACAACGCAGACGAGACCCGCGACGTTCGAACCCTCTCCGGGGGCGAGACCTTCCTGGCCTCGCTGGCTCTGGCGCTGGCACTGGCGGATTCGATCGCCGAATTGGCCCCGGTCGACGCTCCCCAGCTCGAGTCGATGTTTCTCGACGAGGGGTTCGGCACCCTCGACCCCGGCACCCTCGACGTCGTGGCCGGGGCCATCGAAGAGTTGGCGTCGACCGGTCGGATGATCGGCATCGTGACCCACGTCAACGACCTGGCGGAGCGGATGCCGGCCCGATTCGAGGTCACCAAGGGCCCGGCGACGTCGACGGTGGAACTGGTGGAGGCATGACGAACCGCGGCGACGGGCCGGCTGCTGTGTCGAGCATGCGCTACGCCGTCGACACCTGGGCCCCGGACTACGGGACGAGCCGGGAGGAACAGCTCCGGGAGGCGTCACGACCGGTCGACATCGGGGTCGAGGTTCCAGCCGACGAGTGGCGGCCGATGAGCCCCGACCCGACGGTCTCGATCCCCGACACGATCACCTTCGTCGACGGCGTCCGCCGGATCGATGCCCGGATCTGGATCGGTGGTGCCGGATCGGCCGACAAACCCGGCGTCTGTGCATCCGTGGCCGCCGGTGCGGTCCGTTGCTCGCCGGGGCTGGCCTCGATAGAGGCCGTTGTCGTTGAACGGGCCCTGTTCACCTCGGCCGAGAACGCCGAGACGCTCGACCTCGGAGCGACCGCCCGCTATGACCTGCGGCCGCTGCCGGTGGCCACCGACGAGGCCCTGTACCTGGCGGTCCACAACCACATGTCCAAGATCGAGGAGGAGCTGTCAGACGACCTGGACGAACCCGGTCCGGTGGTGTTCGACGGGCCGCTCGGCGTGCGAAACGGTGTCAACGCCGCCGGCTACATCAAGTCGCAGCACGTGCAGTACCTGGAGGACGAGGCCCAGCAGGGGGTCATCGCCCGCCTCGAACCGGGTCAGCGGACCCCGCTGTTCCACATCGGCGGCAACCTGCCGAACTGGTCGTGGTACATGCGGTTGCCGGGGCCGATCAGCCACTCGATGGGTGGGGTCGTCCGGGTCGAGCTGCCCGGCCTGGCCGACGTCACCTCGGCGGCGATCCGGGCCGACGAGTTCACCGCCGCCCTGCCACGGTTCGCCAGCGAGGCCCACAAGGACGCCCGCTCACCCCAGAACCTGTACCCGATCGCCGGTCTGGAGCGGGAGCTGCGGCGCCGCCTCGGCGATGCCACGCTGCTGGACCGTGCGCTGCGCCGCCACGCCTACGCATCGGGGTTGCAGACCGCCACGACCTGAGGCCGAGGCATGAGCAGACCCGCCTGATGCAGCGGTCCCTCTACCGCCGCCGGGATCGCTGTCGCCCGCCGGCCTGGTGACGCCGAGGGCACGACCGCATCGGTCCTCATCGCCGTGCGCTAGTGTCGAACACGAGATGGCAACGTCGAGGCCCGGTCGGGGCGCACATCGATATCGAGCGGCCGCGGTTTGTACACCAGGCCTGGAGCCGGTCTGCGCCGACGAACTGCGAGACCTCGGTTGCCGGCCGAAGCGGGCCGGCCCGGGATTGCTGGAGTTCGGGGCCACCTCCCGGCAGCTGTACAGCGCAAACGTCTGGCTGCGGACCGCAAGCAGGGTCATCGTCCGGATCGGCGCCTTCCGGGCCACCGACTTCGCCCACCTCCAGGAACACGCGGCCAAGATCGACTGGAGACGGTGGGTGCCGGAGGGACACGCCCCCCGGTTCAGGATCTCCAGCAACAACTCGAAGCTGTACCACACCAAGGCCATCGCCCAACGGCTGCACCAGGTCGGCCTCCCCCCGTCGATCGGGGAACCGGAACAGCTCTTCATCGTCCGAGTCGAGCGCAACAACGTCACGATCTCGGTCGACTCCTCGGGCCAGGCGCTGCACAGGCGACCGTGGCGGACCGAGTTGGGGGAGGCTCCGCTGCGAACCACGATGGCCGCGGCCATGGTGCTGCTGTCGGGGTGGGATGCCGAGACGCCGCTGATCGATCCTTTCTGCGGTTCCGGGGTGATCGGTATCGAGGCTGCGCTGTCCGCCGCTGGGATGCCGCCCGGCGGTGAGCGGGAGTTCGCCTTCCACAGCTGGTCGGACTTCGAGCCGGGGTCGTGGGCCAGCGTGGTCGGTGGCATCGAGTCGGCGGCGGATCGGGCCGGGGGAAACCACCGTGCCGGGCCCGCAGTCATCCGTCTCTCCGATCGCGATCGCGAGGTGGTTGCGATGGCCGAGCGCAACGCCGAGCGGGCCGGGGTCTCGGATCTGATCCGGTTCGAGGCCAGGGTGGTTTCGCACCTCAAGGCCTTGTCCGGTCCGGGCATGGTCCTCACCAATCCTCCCTATGGCAAGCGCGTCGGCCGCAGCGAGCTGTCCGGTCTCTACGGTCGGCTGGGGGCGGTGGCCCGGGAGCGCCTGCCCGGCTTCGGCCTGACCGTGCTCACCCCGGACGCCAGGCTGGCGAAGGCGGCGGACGGGCGCCTCCGTTCCGCAGCCCGATTTCGTCACGGTGGTCTCCCGGTCGAGGTGTTTCAACGCCCACCGTTGGCCGAGCAGCCCGGGTCGGCCAACACCGCCGGGTCGTCACGGGGCTCTGACGCTTCGGCCGGCTCCGACACCAGCCCTGCGGTTCGGTGACGGCGTCGTATCGCTGCGCTCGCCCTCGAAACACTAGCGTCAGGACCATGATCGATTTCGTCGAGTGTGTCGCCGCCGAGACCCTCCGCTTTCGACAAGCGATCGAGGCGATCAGCGCCGCCGACGGCGACCATTCTCCGGCCACGGTCGAGGTCCCGTCATGTCCCGGCTGGACCGCAGCCGATCTGACCTGGCACCTGACCGAGATCCAGTACTTCTGGGCCTCCATCGTCGAGGGCAACCTGGCGAACCCCAGCGCGGTGGCCGAGTTGGCCCGTCCCGCCGACGGGGACCTGATCTCACTGGCGGCGACGCAGGCCGGTCGACTCGTGGCGCAACTGGAACGCCGCGGTGCGTGGGAGCCGTGCTGGAGCTGGCACCCCCGGGGTCAAACCGTCGGCTGGGTTCGAAGGCGCCAGGCCCACGAGGCGTTGATCCACCGCATCGACGCCGAGCTGGCCCTGCAGACGGTGGCCGCCGTGGCACCATCGGCCGTCGATGAGGAGCTGGCCGCCGACGGCATCGACGAGATGCTGCGGGTCATCCTCGACGTCTCGGTCCGCCCTGATCAGGCCGACTTCGAGCCGGACGGGACGACGCTGCGCATAGAGGTCCCCGATCGTTCGTGGCTGCTGCGACTGGGCCGGATGACCGGCGACGACCGGCAGGGCGAGGCGGCGATTCGGCGGCCCTCGAGGTGCTCGACGGATTGGACGGTGTCGAGCCGGACGCGGTGATTCGAGGGCCGGCGTCGGAGATCGACCTGTGGCTGTGGCGTCGTGGGGACCTGGCGATGACGTCGATCGACGGTGACCGGACGGTGGCCGAGCGGGTGAGCGAGATGGCCGCCGGCATCTGAGCTCGGTGCCGGGCCGTTCACGGTCAGTGGGCTGTGGGCCGCCGGGTCACGGTCATCGGGTCATCGGGTCATCGGGTCATCGGGTCATCGGGTCATCGTCAGCGAGGAGTCGGACGGGCCCGCCAGCCGGAACCCGTCGTCGGTTTCCGCCCACGACGTCACCTCGGCCAAGGCGGCCAGAACCGCTTCCTCCTGGGAGCCGAGGTCACCACAGTCCTGACTGGTGCCACCGGGCACGGTGATCGAGGCCGTGCCGTCCTCGGCCAGGGTGAAGGAACCGAAGTAGGTGTTGCAGCCCGGTTTCACCGTCAAACCACCGAACACGGTCTCGAAGTTGATCGTCGGCACCGTTTCCAACGGCACCGGGCGGCCGTCGAAGGTCACGTCCGAGATGATGAAATCGCCGTCGAAACGGGCGTTGGCCACCCGCGGCCCGCCATCGCCGTCCGCCGGGCCGTCGATCGATTCCGCCGACGAGCCGCAGGCCGTTGTGAACGCGACAACCGCTGCCGTGGCCAGCCAGCAGCCGGAACACCCGGCCGATCTGCGCCATTGCCGATCGCATCGGTGTCGAGGGCGCACTGAGCACGGGGGCACGGTAGCAGTGGTCCAAGAACTCGCACCATTGATCGCCCGATGCGTTGATATTCGTCGCGGGCTCGGGCACGCTCGTTGGCGATGAAACCGTTCGACGCCATCTCGATCTCCATGCCGGCCTGGTTGCCGGCCGTGGACGGGCTGTTCGACCCTCGACCGACGGTCGAGGACCGCATGGCACTGGTCCTGGGGTTGGTGGCCCGCAACATCGAGGACGGCGGGGGCCCCTTCGCCGCAGCGATGTTCGACGCTGACGGTCGACTCGTCGCCCCCGGTGTCAACCGGGTGGTCCCGGCCTCGGCATCGATCGCCCATGCCGAGATCGTGGCCATCGCCGCCGCCGGCCAACGACTGGGAACCTGGAACCTCTCGGAGAAGGGTCACTTCCAGTTGGTTACCTCGGCCGAACCGTGCGCGATGTGCCTCGGCGCAGTGCCGTGGTCCGGTGCGGTCAGCCTGGTCACCGGGGCCCGAGATGCCGACGCCAGGGCGGTCGGGTTCGACGAGGGCGACAAACCGGACGGCTGGGAGCGACTCCTGGAGGCCAGGGGCATCGAGGTCATCCGCGACGTCGGCCGGGACCGGGCCATCGAGTTGTTGCAGCACTATCAGCGAACGGGAGGCGAGATCTACAATGGTTGACGGCCCGGTGCCTCGATGACCCATCACGTCCAGTTGCCGTCGACGGTGATCGACCATGTGGTCACCGCCGGTTCGCTCGACGAGGCGCTGGCGTGGCTCGCCAGGCCGGGGACCAAACCCATCGCCGGAGGCACCGACCTCATGGTGGAGCTCGATCGAGGCCAGCATCGAGAGCTGGCGACCCTCGTCGATCTGACCAGGATCCCCGGCCTCGACCGGATCGAACGATCGGGAGACACCATATCGATCGGCCCGCTGGTGACCCACAACCAGTGCGTGGCCAGCGAGCTGCTCCGGTCGGTGGCGGTACCGCTGGTCCAGGCGTCGTGGGAGGTCGGTTCGCCCCAGCTCCGCAATCGGGCCACCATCGCAGGCAACATCGTCACCGCCAGTCCGGCCAACGACACCCTCAGCGCCCTGGTGGCGCTCGATGCGGAACTGACCCTTTCCTCGACCCGGGGTGAGCGCCGCATCGCCATCGCCGACTTCCACCTCGGTGTCCGCCGTACCGCGCTGGAACACGGTGAGCTGGTGACCGCCATCTCCTTTCCCGCCCTCGGGGCGGACCACCGCTCGATCTACCTCAAGCTCGGCCTCCGCCGGGCCCAGGCCATCTCGGTGGTCCATGTGGCCGTCGTCGCCCGGCTGGCCACCACCGGTTCGGCCGCCGGCCCGGCTGGGGTGGAGGAGATACGGATCGCCCTCGGCAGCGTGGCGCCGACCATCGTTCGGGCCACCGATGCCGAATCGATGCTGGTCGGTTGTCCGCTCGACGATGTCGACATCGCCGCGGCGTCAACCGCCGCTGCGGCCTCGGTGGAGCCCATCGACGACCTGCGGGCCCCGGCCCGATACCGGACCGACATGGTCGCCGAGATGGTGACCCGGGCGCTGGTGGCGATCAGGGCGTCGTCCGGCGTGGTGCCACAGGACCCGCCGATGCTGTGGGGCACGTCTTCCGGTCTCCACCGGACCGGCGCCGATCACGCCGTCGAGCATCGCGGCGATGCCGACATCTCCGCCGAGGTCAACGGGGCGACCGTGTCCGGCCCCGGGGTCGGGGCTTCGTTGCTCGATTGGCTCCGGGCCAACGGATTGACCGGGATCAAGGAGGGCTGCGCCGAAGGGGAGTGTGGCTCCTGCACCGTTGATCTCGACGGGATGGCGGTGCTCGGTTGCCTGGTGCCGGCCACCAGGGCCGAGGGCTCCCGGGTGGTCACGATAGAGGGCCTGGCCGGGACGGCCGCTGGTACGGCCGATCCCTCCGCCCGGTCCGAGAGCGCCCGGTCCGGGGCCGGGCTCCATCCCCTGCAGCGGGCGTTCGTGGCCACCGGGGCCGTCCAGTGCGGGTACTGCATCCCCGGATTCCTGATGTCGGGGGCCAAGCTGCTGGAGGAGCACCCGAACCCCACCGAGGAGCAGATCAAGGCCGGGCTGTCCGGCAACCTGTGCCGCTGCACCGGCTACTACAAGATCGAGGATGCGCTCCGAGTCGCCCTCGACGGTGGCGGTGGAGGCGCCAGATGAGCGTCGGCCGATCGGCGATCAGAATCGATGCCGAACCGAAGACGACGGGGGCCACCGACTACGCCGGCGACCTGCAGCCGGCCGATGTGCTCCACGCCAAGGTGGTGTTCACCGATCAACCCCACGCCCGGCTGCTGCACCTCGACACCTCGGCCTGCGCTCTGGCGCCGGGCGTGGTGACGGTGGTGACCGCCGCCGATGTCCCGGTCAACGAATACGGCCTGACGATGTTCGATCAGCCGGTGCTGATCGCCGCCGCCGACGAGCTCGGGGTGCTCGACCCGACCGGGCCGCAACCGCGGGTCCGCCCCGACGTGTCGAGATGGGAGGCCGACCACCTGGCGGTGGTGGTGGCCGAGACCGAGCGCCAGGCCGAAGCAGCGGCCCTGTTGCTGGCGCCGGTCTGGGAGGAGCTGGCGATCGTGGCCGACATCGACGCCGCCCTGGCCGAAGGGGCGCCGATCCTCCACGACGAGGTCAACCCGAACGCAACCAACCCCGGGTCGAACGCCTACCACCACTACGTGATCAGCCACGGTGACACCGCAGCGGCCATGGCCGAGGCCGAGGTGATCGTGGAGGGCACCTATGAGCTCCCGTATCAGGAACACGCCTTCCTCCAGACCGAGGCCGCCCTGGCCTACATCGACGACGGGGGTCGGGTCACGGTCGAGACCGGTGGCCAGTGGACCCACGAGGACCAGGAGCAGGTGGCCCACGCCCTGAACCTGTCGACGGACCGGGTCCGGATCATCTACCGGGCCATCGGCGGGGCCTTCGGCGGCAAGGAGGACATGAGCCTCCAGATCGTGCTGGCCCTGGCGGCCCGCAAGCTCGAGGCGATGGGCATCGACCGGCCGGTCCGCTGCCAATGGAGCCGGGAGGAATCGATCGTCGGCCACCACAAGCGGCATCGGGGCCGGGTCACCACCCGATGGGGGGCAACCGCCGATGGCCGGCTTATGGCGGTGGAAGCAACCGGCCACCTCGACGCCGGCGCCTACAACTACACCTCGAACAAGGTGCTGGGCAACCTCCATCTCACCGTGGCCGGACCGTACCGGGTACCGAACGCCAGGATCGACAGCTGGGCCGTGTACACCAATGCCGTGCCCGGCGGGGCGTTCCGTGGATTCGGCGGACCCCAGGGGTGTTTCGTCGCCGAATCCCAGATGAACAAGCTGGCGAGCGCCTGCGGTATCGACCCGGTGGAGATCCGGCGCCGCAATGTGGTGACCGAAGGATCGATCGGCATCACCGGCACCGAGTTGCCGCCCGGTGTGAGCCTGCCCGAGGTGATCGAGGCCTGCGCCTCGGCCGCGAAGTGGACCGAGCCGGTCGGCCCGCCGAAGCCGGTGGCGGTGTTCGCCTCGCTGCCGCCGACCACCGAGGGCGTGCGGCGGGGCCGAGGCTTCGCCTGCGCATACAAGAACGTGGGATTCTCGTTCGGTTTCCCGGAGCGGAGCGAGGCCCGGATCGTGCTCCGTGCCGACCGGGACGAGGCAGACGGTGGCGAAGAACCGGGCCTTGCCGAGCTGTACCTGGCCGGTGCGGACGTCGGCCAGGGGGCCCACACCGCATTCATTCAGATGGCGGCCGAGGCCACGGGCCTGGACCCCGAGCGCATCACCGGACACTTCTCCGACACAGGCTCCTCTGGCGATTCCGGTTCGGCCTCGGCGTCGCGGCTGTCGTTCATGACCGGCAACGCCATCCTCGGTGCGGCCGAGGAGGCGGAGAAACGGTGGCGGGAAGGGGCAACGCCCGGCCGAGGGATTCTTCCGCTACGTGCCACCGCCGACCGAGGCCCTCGATCCCGACGGGGCGCCCACCACCCCGAACTTCGCCTACGGCTACGTGGCCGAGGCCGTCGACCTCTCGGTCGACACCACCACCGGCCACATCGTCGTCCACGATGTGACCTGCGCGGTCGACGTCGGCCGGGCCATCAACCCGATGCTGATCGAGGGCCAGGTCGAGGGGGCGGTGGTCCAGGCCCACGGCTACGTCCTGTCGGAGAACCTCCAGGTGGAGCAGGGTCGCATACTCAACCCCCGGTTCAGCGGCTATCTGATCCCCGGCATCGGCGACATTCCGGAGCGGGTACGCACCGTGTACATCGAGGTGCCGGATCCCCGGGGACCGTTCGGGGCCCGGGGCATGGCCGAAATGCCGTTCATCCCCTATGCGCCGGCGGTCACCGCGGCGCTGTTCGACGCCACCGGCGTCTGGTTCGACCGCTTCCCGTTGACCCCGGCCCGGGTGCTGGCCGGCCTGGCTACAACCGCCTCACCCGACCGATGAACTCCGGTGAATCGCTGAAGCCCTGCATCACCGCGCCCCGACCGGTGCCTCGGTTGAGCATGTCGACCCAGTGGGCCAGGCCCGCTCCGTCCGGGGCCCGGCCCAGGACGTTGCGATAGGCCAGGTCGACGAACGCCGCGTTGTCGAGGTTGCCGTAGCGTCTGGTGAACTCCGGCGACTGGGCGAACTGCTCGCTGATCGCCCTCGTCGGGAGCCCGGTGTTGATCCAGTAGTCGAGCCCCTGCTCATCGGGTCGCCGC
This sequence comes from uncultured Acidimicrobiales bacterium, assembly GCA_963715325.1. Classification (GTDB taxonomy): domain Bacteria; phylum Actinomycetota; class Acidimicrobiia; order Acidimicrobiales; family SZUA-35; genus JAHELU01. The sequence goes on along the minus strand of CAVQRR010000002.1, from coordinate 107,996 downwards.
AGGAAGTAGGCCATGTAGAGACGGCCGACCGGTCCGTTGTGCTCGATCGACGTCAGGTCGGCCGCGGTTCGGTTCCTGAACTCGGTGGACTCCGAGAACCCGATCATCACATCGCCCCGCGACACCCCCCGATCGAGGGTGCTCGTCCAGTAGTCGGCACCCTCGGCATCGGCGGCTCGCCGGAGCACGTTGCGGTAGATCAGCTCGACGAACTGCCGGTTCGACAGGGACCCGTAGCGCATCCGGAACTCGTTGGACGCAACGAACTCGGCCGAGATCTGTGCGAGCGAGCGGCCGGACTGGCGAACCCCGACCCAGTACTCGTAGCCGGCCTCGTCCGGCTCACGGAGGAAGTAGGCCAGGTACAGTCTGGCCACCTCGGCCCGGCGGGTCCGAGGCGGAACCACGTTGATCGGTGTGGACTGCGGCTGTGAACCTCCGTCCCCCGGCGGGTTCAGGAAGCCGAGGTCGTCGTTGCTCCGGCCCAGCACCTCGCCGGTGTCGGCCCCCAGCCAGGTGGCGGCGATGTTGGCGTAGAACTGGCGATAGTCGACCGTCGGGCGCAGGTTGCCGTACCGGTCGAGAGCGGTCAGCGACGGCATCTGGCCGTGGAAACCGCCGTTGACCCGATTGCCGATGGCGAACAGGCTGTTTGCCGTTCCGTGGTCGGTCCCGCTGCCGGCTCCCCGGCCGTTGGCCCGGAAGCGGCGCCCGAACTCCGATGCACCGACGATCAGGGTCCGGTCTGCGAAGTCGCCGTGGAGCTCACCGTAGAACGCGGCCAGGCCGGCGTTGAGCTCCCGCATCCGATCCCGGTGCATCGCCTGCTGATTGGCGTGGCTGTCGAAATCGCCGAACACGATGGAGATGACTCGGATCCCCAGATTGGCGTTGATCAGCTTCGCCGCCAGGCGAAGCTTGGTGATGAGGGCAACCTCGTCGCTGCTCTCGCTGATCAACGGCCGCAGGGTGTCCGACAGCTCGATCGCCTCGCCGAAGCCGGCACCGACGAGCTGGCCGAGCGGGCCGAGCCCGGTCGAGCCGACGCCGAGGCCCTGCAGCGTTGTGTACTGGTTGCGTTCGCTTGGTTCGTGGCGGTTGAGCTTCCGAATGTCGTTGCCGTGTTCGGGGATCGCCACCGCCCGGTTTCGCCGACCTTGCACCACCAGCGGCACCGAGGACCCGAGCGACACACCGGTCAGCGGCTCGGCCGGAAGTCCGTCGAGGACCCGACCCAACCAGCCGGAGCTGCCGGGCTGGCCGTTGGCGTTCGCCGCCATGACCTGGGCCATGGACACGAAGTGGCTCAGGTTGGAACCGTCGTGGCCCACCCCTTCGACGACCGCCAGCCGTCCCTGATCCCACAGCGACTTCATGAACGGCAGGTTGGAGTTCAAGGCTCTGATGCCGGTCATCGGCAGGGTGTTCGACGGCTGCAGCGCCAGCCCGCCCCGAGCGTCGTGATAGGCCCCATCGGCGATCGGGGCAAACGTGCTCAAGCCGTCGTTGCCGCCGGCCATGGTCAACAACACCAGCACACCCTGGTCGGCCCGCAGTGGTGTGGCGGCCGCGGCCTGCTCCGCCAGCCAGCCCGGAAGCAGGGAGACCGTTGCGGCGGCGCCGGCGGCCTGGAGGAACCGTCGTCGTGACAGGCCGGGGCCGGCCAGCAACGCCGGTTCGACCGGGGTGGAAACAGCGGCGATGACGTCTGCGGTGGATGGTTCGGATCGGTTCATCACGCCATCTGCATTTCCGGGAGCAGGAGGGGCAGCATCAGCAGCCCGGCTCGTTCGGTCCAGCGGTGGTCGGAGTTGCGCTCGGTGTTCACGTAGTCGATGAGCCGGCTCCTGGAGAGATCGTTGACCGCCGGCAGCTTGTAGTTCCACAGCGCCATGTCAACCGCTTGCTCCGGGGTGTACTTGAACACGACCTGCGGCCAGTACTCGACGATCTCGTTTGCGTCCTTGATGTCGTCCCGCTCGTATGCCATCCATCGCAGGTGGCCTGCCATGTGGATCTTCGACCATGCCGCTGCGGCGGTGACCCAGTAGTCGTTCTGCCGCCAGCCGCTGACGTTCGGCGGGTAGAACGGGCGCTGGCCCATCCCGGACAGGAACCATTCGGGGTTGGCCACCGCGCAATTGCTGCTGGTGTGTCGCATGGCCGCCACCACGTACTCGATGGGACTGCGAATCAGGCCGTTCCTGGCCCGTTCCGATCGGAACTGGGAGTGGCGGAAGATGGCCCGCAGCGTGTCGGTGATGTTCAGCCCCGGGCTGTAGGCCGACATGATGTCGGTGACGACCTGGTCTCCGGGGGCCACGGGGTAGGCGAAGAACGACCACAACCGATGGCACATGAACCGGGCGTGTTGGGTCCGCTTGACGTCGAGCAGGATGTTGATGATGTCCGGTCCGTCGAAATTGCCGGTCCGGCCCATGAAGGTCTTGTTGTTCCAGTCGTGGGCGCCGCCGTCGAACCGGTAGTTGCCGTTGTCGTCGACGCCGTGACCGGTCCAGGCTCTGGCCGACTCCTTGACGTCGTCCTCGCTGTAGTGTCCGACACCGGTGACGAACAGCTCCATCAACTCCCGGGAGAAGTTCTCGTTCGGCTTGCCGGCAACGTTGAGGTCGTTGTCGAGGTAGCGGAGCATTGCCGGTCCGACCGACACCCGGTGGAGCAGGTCGTGGTAGCCGCCCATGCCGTGGACCCGGAACAGGTGGTTCTGGTCCATCAGCTGCCGGTGGTCGTGGAGCTTGTCCATCGAGCTGCACAGCAGCCCGTGCCAGAACAGCACCATCTTCTCCACGATCGGCGCCTGGTCGACCGGTCTGCGAGCTCGATCGAGCCAGTAGTGGACCATGTCGACCCATCGGCCGTAGTAGCTCAGGCCCTCCGACAGGTTCGGCAGCGGGCCGGGAGCGGGTGCCCGGTTGCCGTGGTCGAGTACCAACTCGACCACGTCGTCCCAGGGCCAGTGCTTGAATGACTCGACCTCTTCTCGGAGGCCCCCGAATCCAGCCCGACGGAAGAGGTGAGCCACGTTGACCGAGGCTTCGTCCATGGATGGTGTTCTCGGCCATGAAGCCGAAAACATTTAGTCACGAAGACGTAAAACTCAGAACCCTTCAGTTCTCACGGCAAACAGCCGACATGGGCCAGCGCCCGACGGACCACCTTCAAATGGCCGGGGGACAGCTCGGCGGCCACGGTGGGGCTCATGACCTCGTCGGGCTGCAGCCACACCAGATCCAGTGCGTCCTGTGACGGCTCGCAGTCACCTTCGATCGGCACCACGTAGGCCAGGCCGACCGCATGCTGTCGAGGATCGTGGAACCCGGAGATGTCGGGATTCGGGAAATACTCGATCACGGTGAAGGGCTGGGGAGAGGTGGGAATCCGGGGCAGCGCCAGGGGGCCGAGGTCCTTTTCGAGGTGGCGGAGCACCGCATCGCGGACCCGCTCGCCGTAGAGCACCCTGCCGGCAACGATCTCTCGGTTGGCCCCGCCGTCAGGGCCGATCCGTAGGAGCAGGCCGACATGGGTCACGACCCCCAGGCCGTCGGTGCGGACCGGGATGGCGTTGATGTAGACGATCGGCAGCCGGCCCCGGGAGGTTTCGAGATCGTCCTCGGACAGCCAGTTGTTCTGGGTTTCGGTGTAGTCGCTCAAAGGGTCTTTCGGCAGATCAGCCGAGGAACTCGGCGATTCGGGTCTTCGGTCGACCGATGATGGCCTTCCGGCCCTTGACCACGATCGGCCGCTGCAGCAACGCCTTCTGCTCGGACAGCAGATCGATCACCGCCTCGGGGTTGCCGACGTAGTCGTCGGGGTCGAGCCCCATCTTCTTGAACTTCGAATCCTTGCGGACCAGATCCTCGACCGGGTCTTCCAGCCCGGCCACGATCTTCTCCAGCGCAGCCCGATCCGGTGGTTCCTTCATGTACAGGACGACATCGTGCTCGACACCCAGTTCCTCGGCGACCGCCAAGGCGTTCTTGGAAGAGCCTCAATGGGGGTTGTGATAGATCGTGACCTTGGCCATCGTCGTGGTGCTCCTGTGAGATTCGGCTGCCCTGCGGCCTCGCCGCGCACGGTCCCTGCAGCGTCGCCGCCCAGGGTCCTGGCGGCGTCGCCGCCCAGAGTCGCAGTATATGTTGATCGGTCGCAAGCTCAAGCCATGCCGGCCGCAGTTGGCGGACGCATCTCGTCCAACCTGAGGGCCAACTCGTCGAGCTGTTCGAGGTCGAGGTTGGCATAGCTGAACCGGACCCAGCGATCGTCGGTTGGGGTGAAGGCGGTGCCGGGGATGGCCAGCACGTCGTGGTCGAGCACCAGCCGTTTGATGACCTCGTCGGTGGTCAGGTCGACGAATGGATGGCGGACCCAGCCGAAGAACGCCCCGGCGGTGGCCAGGGTGAAGCCACCGGGCTCGTCCGCCATCACCTCTCGGAACCGGCCGAGGGCCCGGTTGATCCTCGCCGCCTGTTCATCACGCCACGCTCTGGCGTTTCGCAGCCCGGCCAGCGCCGCCTCCTGGCCGATCCGGGGGGCGCTGATCTGGACGCAGTCGACCAGCTTCATGATCTCGTAGATCAACGCCTCGCCCGCCACCACCGCCCCGACCCGATAGCCGGGTATGGCCAGGTCCTTCGAGAAGCTGTGGAGGCTGACCAACGTCTGGTCCCACCGGGGTTCGGCGAACAGCTCGTGGGGTGGGTCGTCGGTGAGCCGGAAGTTCCGGTAGGTCTCGTCGACGATCAGGGCGATGTCGTTCGCCGCGGCCAACTCGTAGAACGCTTTGATGGTGTCGGGAGGGATCGTCACCCCGGTCGGGTTGCCCGGTGTGACCAACACGATTGCCCTGGTTCGCTCACCGATCAACTGGGCGGCACGGTCGGGATCTGGCACCAGCGAGGCATCGTTCGCCAGGAGGTAGCGGGGGTTGACGCCGTCCAGCTTGAGCCACATGTCGTGGTTGAAGTAGTAGGGCACCGGCAAGATGACCTCGTCGCCCGGTTCGGTGAGGGCCGACACGGTCACGCAGAACGCCTGGTTGCAGCCGCCGGTGGGCAGGATCCGGCTGGCCGCCATCGGCGCCCGGTAGTCGGTGCCGAGCTCGGCCGCCACCGCCTCGTTGAGAGCCGGCAGGCCGGGCGGGGGAGCGTAGCGGCCACCGTCGGCCTCGGCCGCGACCTCGGCGATGCGGGCCGCGATCTCGGGGGCGGTCGGGTAGCCGGGGGCGGCCTGGGACAGATCGAGCAGCTCCCGGTCGCCGGTGCGATGGGCCAACCAGGCGTGGGCCTCGGCGATGGGGGAGGCCGTCAACTGCAGCGTGCGATTGGTCAGGCGCATGCGTCGAGCCTACTGGTGGCGTCGGAGGCGGTCCTCTTCTGCCTATAGCTCAGAGACGGCCGGCCTGGCTCACCCGGTGGAGGAACTGTTTCGTTCGTTCCTCGACCGGGTCGGCGAAGAACTGGGCCGGGGGGGCCGACTCCAGCACCCGACCCTCGTGGAGGAACGCAACCCTGGTCGCCACCTCCCGGGCGAAGCCCATCTCGTGGGTGGCCAGGATCATGGTCAGGCCCTGCTCGCTGAGATCTCGGATGACGCCCAGCACCTCACCGACCAACTCGGGATCGAGGGCCGAGGTGACCTCGTCGAGCAGCAGCACCTCGGGCTTGACCATCAGCGCCCTGACGATCGCCGCCCGCTGGTTCTGGCCCCCGCTGAGCTTGTTCGGATACTCCTGCTCCTTGTCGGCCAGGCCGAACCGATCGAGCAGCTCCCTGGCCCGCGACTCGGCCTCGGACCGGGGGACGCCTTGGGCCCGGCGGGGACCCAGGGTCACGTTCTGCATCACGTTCATGTGGGGGAAAAGGTTGAACGACTGGAACACGATGCCGATCCTGCGCCTGACCTCGTTGGCCCCGACGCCGGTTCCCCGGGAGCCCGGCCCGGCGATCTCCACCCCGTCGAGCCGGATGGAGCCGGCGTCGATCGGGTCGAGCAGGTCGATGCAGCGCAGGATGGTGGACTTGCCGCAGCCGCTTGGCCCGATCAGGCACACGACGTCGTGGTCGTCGACGACCAGATCGAGGCCGTTGAGCACCCGCTTGGCCCCGAACGACTTCTCGACCGATCGCATATCCAGTTTCGGAGGCGTCGCCCCGGCGGCGGGATCATCGACGGGACCCGGGTCCCGGTTCGTCGAGTCGCTCATGTCGCCGTCTGGGATCGCAGGGTCCGATCCCGGGCCGTGTACCAGTCGACCAACCTGGTCAGCGGCACGCTGACCGCCAGGAACAGCAGCGTGGCAACGACGTACGAGGTGTAGTTGAAGGTCCTGGCGGTGTAGATTTCCGCCTCCCGTACCGCTTCACGGATGCCGAGGATCGACAGCAGGGCCACGTCCTTCTGCAGGCTCACGACGGTGTTCATCAGGGCCGGGACCACATTGCGGATGGCCTGGGGGAGGATGGCGAATCGCAGGGTCTGGGCCTGGGTCAGTCCCAACGCCCGGGCAGACGCCCGTTGGCTCTCGGGCACCGCGTCGATCCCGGAGCGGTAGATCTCCGCGGTGTAGGCCGCATAGGACAGCGTCAACGCCACCAGGCCCCAGAAGACGGCGGATCGTGGCAGGCCGGAGATGTCCAGTGCCGGGAGCCCGAACCCGAGCAGCAGGATCAGCAGGACCAGCGGGATGCCCCGGAAGATGTCGGTGTAGATCACCGCCAGCATCCTGATGGGGAAGAAGCCGGGACCCCGGAGGCTGCGCATGACCGCCACCACCAGCGCCACGATGGGGATGGTGACCATGGCCGCCAGGAACAGCTGGATGTTCAGCCAGAATCCGGACAGCACATCTGGCCATGATCGGGCGAAGTCGTCGCCGTTGAAGAACTGCTCCTGGACCCGTGGCCAGTTGGGGCTGATGGCGATCAGGGTGATCGCCACCCCGAGGAACACGACGGTCGACAGGGTTGCGACGGCCGCCCCCTTCGCCCCCTCCTGGTCGAGGATCCGACCGGCCCCGGCCCGGTTCACCGGACGCCGCTAGTTCGACAGCGTCGGGATGGAGCCGCCCTGGTTCAGCCACTCCTCCTCGAGGGCGTCGAGGGTGCCGTCGTCCCGCAGGGCGCCCAACGCCACGTTGACGCATGCCACCAGCGGGCTGCCGTCCTCGAACAACATGCCGAGCTCCTCGGGACTGTCGCCGGCCCGGGGAAGCACCCCGATGATCGAGGCGTCGGGAATCTCCACCGCGGTGATGTAGTAGGCGGTCGGCAGGTCCATGACGATCCCGTCGACCTGGCCGGCGTCGAACGCCGACTTCACGGCAACGTTGTCGTCGTAGACCGCGGCCTCGGTCGAGGGCTCGATGGTGGACTCGATGTAGTCGAGGCTGGTGGTGCCGATGGCCGCACCCAACCGAAGATCCTTCAGGCCCTCCACCGATTCGACCGACGCGGCCGGCGAGTCGGCGGCCCCGATGATGGCCTGCTCGACCTGGTAGTAGCCGTCCGAGAAGTCGACGACCTCGTCCCGATCGGAGGTGATCGAGTACTGCTGGATGTTGAAGTCGTAGTCCTTGGCCCCGGGGCCAACGGCCTCGTCGAAGCCGGTCCTCGTCCACTCGACGGTGTCAACCCCGAGCTCGGTGGCCAGGGCGTACACCAGGGCGCTCTCGAAGCCCTCACCGTTCCCCGGGTCGTCGTCGACCATCCACGGCTCGAACACCGGCTCGCCGGTGGCAACGGTGAGGGTGCCGTCGACCTTGGTCGGCAGCGGGTCGCAGGACGCGGCCTCGCCCCCGGCACCGCCACCGTCGCCCTCCGAGCCGGCCTCGGTGGTGTCGTCGTCGCCGCACGCCGCGGCCAGCAGGGCGGCGGCGAAGAGGAGTGAGAGAATCTTCTTGAGCGTCATCCCGGCAGGTTAGCGGCGATCTTCGCCCGGTCGGCCACGATTTCCTCGCCCGATGCCGCCGACTTATCCTTGGGTATGAAGTTCGGCATTTTCTTCGAGTTGTCCGTGCCCCGCCCCTTCGATCGGGTCATCGAGCGGCAGGTCTACCACACCGCCCTGGAACAGAGTCGCCTGGCCGACCGGCTTGGATTCGATCACCTGTGGGCGGTCGAGCATCACTTCCTGGAGGAGTACTCGCACTGCTCGGCGCCGGAGGTCTTTCTCGCCGCGGTGGCGGCCCAGACCGAGCGGATCAGGGTCGGGCACGGTGCGGTGGTCTGCGTGCCGGAGATGAACCATCCGGTTCGGATCGCCGAACGGGCCGCGGCCCTCGACATCATCTCCAACGGCAGGCTCGAACTGGGAACCGCCCGGTCGTCGACCTGGACCGAGTTGGGTGGTTTCGGCGCCGACCCGGACGACACCAAGAAGACCTGGGACGAGTTCTGCCGGGTCATCCCCAAGATGTGGACCGAGGACGTGTTCAGCTGGGACGGCAAGTCGTTCACGATGCCGGAGCGAAACGTGCTGCCGAAACCGCTGCAGGATCCGCATCCCCCGATGTGGGTCACGGTCACCTCGCCCGGAACCGAGCTCGACGCCGCCGATCGCGGCCTCGGCTGCCTCGGGGTGGCGGCGGTGTCCTACGAGGAGCAGGAGCGGCGGACCGCCGACTATCACCGCCGGATCGCCCGGTGCGAGCCGGTCGGCTCGGTGGTCAACGACCAGGTCCACACCATGAACTTCCTGTACTGCCACGAGGACTACGAGGTGGCCAAGAAGGTCGGGTTGCCGATGGTCAACGCCTTCAACGTGGCAAACGCCCACCTCTATTGGACCAGGGAGGCCTACGCCACGTCGGCCTACCAGGCGCTCGGCAACGTCGGCCAGTCGCTCAAGCAGGTGGCGAAGGGGGCCGACGATCCGTCGGCGGCCAAGGGGCTTCCTGAGGGTATGGGGGTCGGCGACCCCGACCATCTGATCGGGGTCATCAAGCGCTGGGAGTCGGTCGGGGTGACCGGGATCAACTTCATCCTCAACGCCATGGAGCTGGTGCCCCAACAGGCCGTGCTGGACAGCCTCCGGCTGTTCGCCGATGAGGTGATGCCGGCGTTCCGCGACTCATCGGTGGCACTGCAGCCGGTCTACGCACCGACCACCGTGCCCCCCACCGTGCCCCCTGCGGCCGCCGGGGACCCGGCGTTGCAGACGGTTGCGCCGTGATCACCGGCAGCGCCGATATCGACCGGCTGGCCGAAGGGGCGGCCACCATCGAGCACTGGCTCGGCGACGAGGTGGCGTTCGAAGGCGTCGAGTGTTTCCAGATGATCGCCGAGATGCGATCGACGGCCAGAGAGGCGGTGCTGCCTGCAGGCCTCCACCCCACGGTCCCGCCTGCGCTGTCGATCCAGGTGTGGAACGTTGCTGACGGAAGCTTCGGCCCGTTCTCCTGGGCCCACACCAGGGTTGGTTGCCGCAGCGGCGTCCGAGCCCGTGGGTTCACCACCGCGGCGTTGGTCTCGACCGAGGCGGCGGCCGCCGGGTTGGCGGGGCGGTTCGGGTTCCCGGCCAGGATCGGTGACGTCGAACTGCGACGCCACTACGACGGGATCGACGTCGCCGCGGAGGGCCTCCGGTTGACCGGACTCGATCCGACGCCGCTCGCCTCGTCCGATGTGCAGTACACCGGGACCATGAACCTGGCGTACACACCGAACGGGCTGCGGCTGGTCCAGGTCGAGGCCCGCCACAGCGGCGACCGGGTGGAACGGATACGAGGCCGGATCCTGGAGTTCGACCCCGGCCGGTGGGGCAACGAGCTCCTGGACCCGTACCACGTCGTCTCCACTTCCATCGCAGTGGAATCGGTTGCGATGCCCGCGGTGCGGTTCGTGTGCCGTCCCGAGGAGCTGGCCTTCACCGGAACCGAGAAGGTTGCGATCTGATCGGCCGGGACCGGCGACGCACCACTAGCTTGCGGGGCTGGTGACGAAGACCGGGATCTCCCGGTCGGTCTTCTCCTGGTATTCGCCATACGGGGCGAAGACCGCGACCGCCCGCTCCCACCAGGCCGCTCGTTCCTCGCCGGTGACCAGGCGGGCGGTGGTGGCGAACGGCTCCGGACCGTCCTGGACCATGATCTCGGGATCGGCGCTGATGTTGTGGTACCAGCCGGGATGTTCCGGCGCACCGCCCTTCGAGGCGACGAGCGCGTACTCGCCATCGTGTTCGACCCGCATCAGAGCGATCTTGCGGACCTTGCCGGACTTGTGGCCCTTCATCGTGACGATGATGACCGGAATGCCGGTATCGCGAAGGGTCGCCGCCTTCGTGCCGCCGGACGCCTCGTAGTCGGCGATCTGCTTCGCCACCCAGTCCCATTTGCTCGGTTCGTACTCACCAGTGATCATGCTCGCACTCTACAGAGGCCGATCAGCCGCCGCCCAAAGCGCCGGGGTGCGGTGGATCAGAACAGCGAGTCCTGCACCGCCAAACGATCCGGCTGGTAGTGGCCGATGTCGAGTTCGACACCGAAGAACTGGGCCAGATCGGCGACGAACCTGTCGTCGGTCGCTCCGTTGCCAACCGCGGCCGGCCGACGCAGCACCGCCATCCGACCGCACATGGCCAGGATCTCGACATGATGGGTCCCGGTATCGAGTCGGGCCGGGTAGGGACGCAGCCGATCCCAGACCGGCGAGTCCGATTCGGGAAACGCCCACCACGCGTCGATGAGCTCCACCTTGTCTTCGATGCCCTCCGGCGGGTCTTCGATGCCCTCCGGCGGGTGAGGGATGCCCTCGGGCGGGTCTTCGATGCCGTGGGGCGGGTCCCCGACGTCCGGCTGGGCCTCGGGGCCGTCCGGCTCGGCGGAGCCGGGGAGACGATCCAGGGAGCCGATCAGCCGGTGAACCTCCTGGACCATCGGATCGAGGCGCTCGTCGAGCAGCCGGTCACCGAGGGGATTGGTCATGCCCTGCAGCTTGCGTTTGACCGCCACCGACTGGGTCAGCCCGAGCTTCTCGGTCACCAGATCCTCCAGCAGTCGGACGGTGAAGCCATCGGTGACCGAAGCGACCCGGACCGCTCGCCACGCCCCCTGTTCGGTCAACCGCTTGGCGGTGCGATGCCCGGTGCTGGTCCCGATCTTCAGCGAACCGTCCCGAAAGGCCGCGACGTACAGCTCATTCGTCTGCTCCAGGTGATCGACCACCGACCGATCGAGCGCATCCCGCTGCCTGGTATGGGCATGATGGAGGTTGGAGGCGAACTCCGCATCGGCCACCGCACAGCTCACGCAGGTCTTCTCGTTCGGTTGCGGTCGATTGTGACAGTCGACGTATGCACCGTTGTTCCGTTGCGGCGAGCTGTGGCCGAGGCAGTGGCGGCGAGCATCGGGGCCGACCCGGTAGTTGAGCTCGAGGCCGACCACCGGGACCAGCTGCGACGGCTCGATCGTGCCGTCCGGCCCGGGGTCGGGCACCCGGAGCCTGACCCGGCACCCGTCGTCGCCCCACACCAGACCGAGAACGACCAGCGCCTCGCCGTCGAGGGATGGGCGGCCCCCGAGCCGGGGTCGGTCGTCTGCCATTGCTTCGATGGTAGGGGGCTCGGCGGCTTCTCCGCCCGCTTGGTATCGTCGCATCATGGATCAGCCACCTCCCGACACCAAGGACTGGACGTGGGTCCTGGAGCGGCCATGTCCCGAATGCGGCTTCGATGCCTCGGCCGTCGAGCCCGGCGGGGTTGCGGCCGCCATCCGGCTCAACGCCGCCGGTTTCGGGCTGCACTGCAGCGGGGCGACATCGTGTCCCAGCGACCGCCCGTGCCTGCCGGGGCGCCGCCGAAATGGTCGGCCCTGGAATACGGGGCCCATGTTCGCGATGTCTACAAGCTGACGGCTGAGCGGCTCACCCGGATGATGAAGAAGACCGCCCCGACGTTCCTGAACTGGGATCAGGACGAGGCGGCGATCAAGGGCAACTACGGCTCGGCCGATCCCGACAAGGTCAGCTACGAGCTGGCCGTCAACGCCGGCAAGGTGGCCGATCTGTTGGACAAGGTCCGGGGAGACGGTTGGCAGCGGACCGGCATGCGATCCGACGGTGCCGCCTTCACCATCGGCGGCTTCGCCGTCTACACCCTCCACGACGTCAACCACCACCTGTGGGACGTCGAGCAGGGATACGAGGCGATCAAGGAAGCAAGGAAGAAGCGGACCTGACCGCCATGACCACCACCGACGGCCTGCGGGTCGACGGCGCCCGTCTGCTCGATCGGTTGACCGCGCTCGGCGAGGTCGGCGCCATCGCCGGTACCACCGGTTCGTCCCGGCTGGCCTTCACCGACGCCGATCGGGCCGGCCGCGGCCTGGTCATGGGCTGGATGAGGCGGCTCGGCCTGGAGCTGACGGTCGACGGCATCGGCAACGTGGTCGGCCTGTGGGTTCCCGACGGCGTCGATCCGTCCGATTCGCCGGTGATGACCGGCAGCCACATCGACACCGTTCGCACCGGTGGCCGCTACGACGGCAATCTCGGCGTGCTGGCCGGCCTCGAGGTGATCGAGACGCTGGCCGCTCAGGGGATCACGCCGGCCCGGCCGCTGGCGGTTGCGTTCTTCTCGAACGAGGAGGGTTCGCGTTTCCAGCCGGACATGATGGGCTCACTGGTCTACGTCGGCGGGATGGGGCTGGAGGAGGCCTACGCCGTCAAGGGGATCGACGGGCCAACCGTCGGTGCCGAACTGGCTCGGATCGGCTGTGCCGGACCGGCCCCGTGCCCCGGACCCACCCCCCACCGCTTCGTCGAGCTCCACATCGAACAGGGCCCGGTCCTGGAAGAAGCAGGCATCGGGCTGGGGGTGGTGGAAGGGGTCCAGGGCATCTCCTGGACGGAGGTCACCATCGAAGGTCAGTCCAACCACGCCGGGACAACCCCGATGCGGCTTCGCCGCGATGCCGGCTACGTGGCGGCGGCGATCACCACGTTCGTCCGCCGGCTGGCGTTGGAGCTCGGCCAGCCCCAGGTGGCGACCGTTGGCGCGATCGACCTCCACCCCAACCTGGTCAACGTTGTGGCGGCGACGGCCAAGCTCACCGTCGATCTCCGCAACACCGACAACGATCGGCTGGTCGAAGCCGAGCGTCTCCTGGCCGCCGAGCTCGACACCCTGGCCGAACAGGAGGGCGTGGCCATCGCCACCAGAACGTTGGCCCGGTTCGATCCGGTGGCGTTCGATCCCGAGGTCGTCGACCTGGTCGAAGCGACGGCACGGCGGCTGGGGGTCACCACCCTGCGGCTGCCATCGGGGGCCGGCCACGACGCCCAGATGCTGGCCAGGGTCTGCCCGACGGCGATGATCTTCACGCCGAGCCACAAAGGCATCAGCCACAATCCGGCCGAACACACCGACCCCAGCGACCTGGAGGCCGGGGCCAACGTGCTGTTGCACACCATGGTGGCCCTCGCCGCTACCGGCTGAGACCGGGCCGGCCCCCGGTCAGCGACCACCACACCCAGCCCACTGCACCAAGGGGCAACGGAACGGCAAAGGTCAGGAACCGGAACAGCAGCACCGCGGCGACCACCGAATCCTCCGGTGCCTGCCCGACCGCGCTCAGGGCCCCGACCAGGCCCAATTCCATGACGCCGAGCCCACCTGGGGTGAGCGGCACCGCGGTGACCAGCCTGCCGAATGCGAAGGCGGCCAGCACCGGTGCCAAGCCCAGCACGGATCGGTCGACCCCCACCACCCGGAGACAGAGCACCAGCAGCAGGTAGAGGTTCAGGTGGCCGGCAACGGTCCACAGGGTCAGTCCCCGCCACCGTCCAGACAGCAAAGTGACGGTCTCGGTCCGCAGCTCGTCGAGTCTGGTCGGCCAGCCGACCCCGGTCATCGGGAGCCGGTCGACCAGGCCCCCAAACCGGCGAGCCGTGACCGGTCCGGCCAACACCACCGCCAGCAGCCCGGCCGCGGTCACGAACAGCAGGGCACCCAGGACCGCGGCCTGGATCAGGACGAAACCGACCGGTCGCTGGGTGGCCAGCCAGGCCAACGCGATGAGCGGTGTTCCCAGCTTGACGAACGTGTCCCAGATCCCGGTGACCACGATCGAACGGGTGATGGCGTCGCCGGCAAGGCCGAACGACCGGTACATCGACCAGGTCAAGGCGATGGCCACCGCACTGCCGCCGGGGACGAGATTCGTCACCGTGGTGGTTGCCCAATCGGTGACCACCGTGTGGCGCAACCGAAGCCCGGGCAGGGCCGCGACCTGCGAGGTCGACGGTGCGACGAGGTTGGCGGCCGCGATCACGGTGAGGGCCGGCAGCAGTGCTCGGTCGACAGCGGCCAGCCGATCCCAGACCTGCCCGTAGTCGGCGAACCGGGGCAACGCCCAGGCGAACGCCGCCACGACGACGGCCAAGCCGATCGCGGTCCGGACCCGGGGTTCGGTGGCCGCCCTCCGAAACGGCGACCGGCTCGGTGATCGTGGGGGCATCACCGCATCCGGTCGCACCGACTCCTCGAGTCCGGCGAGAGGAGGGTTAGAGGACCTCCGCCCCGTACATCCGGCCCAGCGGGTCCGCGATCAGCTCCAGACGCTCGCCGTCGGGGCCGAAGAAGTAGATCGAGGTCTCGTACTCGAGGAAGATCTCGACCCCGGCATCGATCAGCTTCGAACGAAGGTGTTGGAACTTCTCGGCGGTGACCGAGATGGCGATGTGGTGCAACCCTCCGAGCACTTCGGCGTACTCGCCGAGGTCCAGGCCCGGGAAGTCGAAGAACGCCAGTGCGTTGCCGTTGCCGATGTCGAAGAAGAAGTGGGTCGACCCCTCGTAGTCGCGGTTCTCGAACAGCTCGGTGAGCGGGAACTCCAGCAGCTCCTGGTAGAAGCGGATCGTGCTCTCGACATCGCGCGACAGCAGGGCGATGTGGTGCACGCCTCTCGCCGCCGACGCCGGGCGCTTGGCGTGATCGTCGAGGTACTCGGCCTTGAGCCGATCCCATTCCGACCGGCGGTTTGTCTGCGACACGTTGCTCATGGCGCTCATCCTATCTGTGCGCCCGAAACGACGGCTGATCGGTCCGGGGCGCCGGGTCGGGTGGCGGCGCTAGCTTTGATCGGGTGGCCGAGGACCAGTTGATGACCGATCAGGCCCGACAACGGGACCTGCGGCGAATGAAAGCCGTCGCCACCTCGCTGTTCGTCCTGGCCGCCGTGGTCTTCGTCGTGGCAAGGGCCCTGGAGGACGGCCGTCCCTGGTTGGGCTACGTGCGGGCCACCGCCGAGGCTGCCATGGTCGGGGCACTCGCCGACTGGTTCGCGGTGACGGCGTTGTTCCGCCATCCGCTGCGCATACCGATCCCCCATACCGCCATCATCAAGAAGCGCAAGGACGACATCGGGGCCAGCCTCGGCGGGTTCGTCGAGCAGAACTTCCTGACCCGGTCGGTGGTCACCGAGCGGCTGGCCGCGGCCGGTCTTGCCGGTCGGCTCGGCCACTGGTTGTCGCAGCCGGACAATGCCAGGACCATCGGCGCCCAGAGCGCAGCGGTGGTCCGTGGCGTGACCGAGATCCTCCAGGACGACGTGGTCCAGAGCGGATTGGAGTCGGTGATCACCGAGCGGGCGCGGCAGGTCAAGGTTGCGCCGCTCGTCGGGCGGGCGATCGACATCGCCATCGAGGGTGGACACCATCAGAGCCTTGTCGACGGGGCCCTGGTGGCCATCGACCGATTCATGGACGACAACGCCATGTCGTTCCGCAATCGACTGACCCAGGAATCGCCGTGGTGGGTCCCCGAGACAATCGACGACAAGGTGTTCGAGAGGATCTACGGCGCGGTGCGCCGGTTCCTGACCGAGGTCGGCGACGACGAGTACCACGAGCTCCGACGGGCCATCGACCAGAGATCCCGGAAGCTGGCCCAGGACCTGCGGGCCTCTCCGGCCATGATCGAGCGGGGCGAGCAGCTGAAGATGGAGTTCCTGGCCCACCCCGAGGTCCGGGCCTGGTCGAAGAATCTCTGGACCTCTGTCAAGGCCGGATTGATCGAAGCCACCGAGGATCCACAATCGGAGCTCCGGATCCGGATGGAGCAGGCACTGGTCGACGCCGGCCGATCGCTGGAGGCCGACCCCGTGCTGCGGGCCAAGATCGACGACTGGCTGATCGGCGCCGTCGGCTACGTGGCAGAACAGTTCCGGGGCGAGGTGGCCGGTCTCATCGCCACCACGGTCCAGGGTTGGGACACCGACGAGACCGCCGACCGCATCGAGCTGCAGGTCGGCCGTGACCTGCAGTTCATCCGGATAAACGGCACGCTGGTCGGTGGGCTGGCCGGGCTGGCGATCCATACCGCCTCGGAACTGCTGGCCGGCTGAACCGCGGGCCTGCGCCCCGGGTCGTCGGCCAGGGGCCGGGCTCGGCGGTGCTTGCGTCTCGGTCAGCTCTTCGGCGAGGTGAGGTACCGGGCGGGCAGGATCAGCGGCTCCCGGGGGAGTTGGTCGAAGTCGAACCGGTCGAGCAACTCCGACGGTGTGACCGTTTCCCCCGCCGCCGCAAACGCCGCAGGGAACAGTCCCAGCGTGGTGGCGAGGAAGGTCAGGACCTGGGCCGGAGACTCCCCTCGGGCCGCTCGGTCCTCGAGGGTGACCGCGCCGTGGCGTTTCGCCAGCCGATCCCCGGTCGGCGCCAGCACCAGGGGGACGTGACCGTAGCGGGGTGCCGGGAGCTGGAGAAGCTCGTAGAGCAGGAGCTGACGGCTGGTCGACTCGAGCAGATCGTCGGCCCTGACCACCAGGTCCACCCCCTGGGCGGCGTCGTCGATCACCACCGCCAGGTGGTAGGCGGGGGTGCCGTCGTTGCGTTTGATCACGAAGTCGTCGATCTCGAACCGATGCCGGCCCAGCACCAGATCATCGAAGCTCCGGACCACGGCGCCGGCCCGAAGCCGCAGGGCCGGGTCCCTGGTCAGCGCCCGCCGCGAGCGCTCGGCCGATGAGAGCGCCCGGCAGGTGCCGGGGTAGTGGTGCCCGCCGTGGGCCAGGTTCGGGGCACTGGCCGCCTCCCGGATCTCCCGGCGGGAACAGAAGCACGGGTACAACAGGTCGGCCTCGGTCAGGCGCGCCATGGCCAGGTCGTAGCGGGCCAGGCGGTCGGACTGGCGGAGCACCGGCTCGTCCCAGTCGAGTCCGATGGCAGACAGGTCCTCCTGCTGGCTGCGGTAGTGCTCGGGGCGAACCGCGCTGCGGTCAAGATCTTCGAAACGAAGCAGAAACGTGCTCACGCCGTCCGGGTCCGGTCCGGGCCGGCGGGCCGCCAGCCAGGCCACCAGAGCGGTACGAAGATTGCCCAGATGGAGCCTCCCGGTGGGGCTGGGAGCGAATCGGCCTACCGGCATCGACGGGACCCGACCAACGACCGGGTTAACAAAGACGAAACAATCCGGAAATGCAGCTGCCCCACTCCTCATCCAAGATGGGCCCCGCCGGCTGGCGGCGTGGCGGACTCCTTGGAGGTTAGGTAGTGAATACCGTAGATGCGGCGTGGATTCTGATCTCCGCTGCCCTCGTGTTGTTCATGGTGCCAGGTCTGGCCCTCTTCTACGGGGGCATGAGCCGGTCCAAGAACATGCTCAACATGCTGATGATGAACATGGTCTGCCTTGGCCTGGCCCCGGTGGTGTGGATCACCGTCGGCTACACGCTGTCGTCGTCGGACGGGGACGGCACCAGCCGTTGGCTTGGCGATTTCAGCGCCGCCTTCTTGAACGACGTGGCGTTGGTGGCCGACGACGGCAGCAGCCCGCTGCTGCTGGTCTTCTTCGGCTTGACCTTCGCCTGCATCACCCCGGCGCTGATCTCCGGTGCGGTGGCCGACCGGCTCAAGTTCTCGGCCTGGCTCCTCTTCGTCCCGATCTGGCTGGTTGTCGTCTTCGTGCCGACCTGGGCCTGGGTCTGGCGGGAGAACGGCTTTCTCGCCCTTCGGGGCAGCCTCGATTTCGCCGGTGGGACCGTGGTTCACGTCGCTGCCGGGGCGGCGGCCATGGCCGTGGTGCTGGTCCTGGGCCCCCGCCGGGGTTGGCCGAACGAGCCGATGCCACCCCACAACCTGCCCTTCACGATGCTCGGGGCCGGGATCCTGTGGTTCGGCTGGTTCGGGTTCAACGCCGGCTCGGCGTTCGAGGTCTCCGTCGTCACCGTCCAAGCCTTCGCCAACACCTTCACCGCCGGGGCGTTCGCCATGTTGTCGTGGCTGGTCGTCGAACGGGTCAAGGACGGTCACGCCACCTCGCTCGGCGCCGCGTCCGGGATCGTGGCCGGACTGGTCGGCATCACACCCGGCGCCGGCTACCTCGGGGTGTGGGGGGCGGCTGCGGTCGGACTGGTGGCGGGGGCCGGGTGTGCTCTGGCGGTCCGGGTCAAGTTCCGGGCCGGCTACGACGATGCCCTCGACGTGGTCGGCGTGCACCTGGTGGGTGGTCTGATCGGGGGCATCATGATCGGCTTCTTCGCCGACAGCTCGGTTCTGGGCGAGGTCGTGGAGGGCAGGGACGGTCTGTTCGCCGGCGGTGGCTCGGATCTGCTGGTCGAGCAGCTGTTCGCCAACGCCTTCGTCCTGGTGTTCGCCTTCGTCGCCACCTTCGCCATCGCCAAGGTGCTCGATGTGACCCTCGGCTTGCGAGCCGACGCCGACGCCGAGCAGATCGGGCTCGACCAGAGCGAACACGCCGAGACGGCCTACAACAGCTGAGCCCTATCCTTGACGCCGTGACCGACGAACTGACTTCGCTGGAGCCCGGCCAGCCCATCATCCACGGCGGCAATCGCATCACCAGGGTGTCGCCGGAGCTTGCCGCGGCGTTCGGGCCGGGCGACCGGCTCCTCGTCATCGACCAGACCGGCGACCTGCTCCACATCCCCGGCGCCGAGTGGGCCATTGCCACCGGCGCCGTTGCCAAGGCCCACCGGGCGTTCCTGGACCTCGGGTCGGTCACCGACACCGCCATCGGTGACTTCTTCGACCGGTTCGCCGCAGCCCTGGCCGACGACCAGGTCTTCGCCGGCATCGCGGCGGCAAACGCAACAGACGTCGAGCAGGCGAAGCGGCGTGGCCGTTCGACCACCCGGCTGCAGCTGTCGGCCGGGATGCGATCGGACATGATCGATGGTCTCCTGCTGTGGCGGGACGCCGACTCCGGCCGCGACAAGACCCTCGAAGTGGTCGAGCACGACGGCTGGCGGCTGGAACAGCGGACCGCGGGGCTCGGCGTCGTCGGCTTCGTGTTCGAGGGCCGCCCCAACGTCTTCGCCGATGCCTGCGGTGTCATCCGCAGCGGCAATGCCGTCACCTTCCGGATCGGCTCCGATGCCCTCGGCACCGCCAGGGCCATCGTGGAACTGGCACTCGACCCGGCCCTCGAAGCAGCGGGTTTGCCGCCGGGAACCGCAACCCTCGTCGACAGCGCGGCCCACGCCGCCGGCTGGGCCCTGTTCAGCGACCCCCGCCTCAGCCTTGCGGTGGCCAGGGGGAGTGGGGCCGCAGTGGCCCAGCTCGGCGCGGTGGCCCGCCAGGTCGGCACCCCGGTGAGCCTCCACGGCACGGGCGGAGCGTGGATCGTGACCGGAAAGGAGTGCGATCCTGACCGGCTCCAGGCGGTGGTGGCGGCATCGCTCGACCGCAAGGTCTGCAACACCCTGAACACCTGCTGCGTTGCGGCGTCGTCGGCCGCGCTGCTCGTGCCCCGGGTCCTGGCCGGGCTGACCGCGGCGGCCACCGCGGCCGGTGTCGAACCGAAGCTCCACGTCACCGCCAGGGCGGCTCGCTTCGTCGACCCGGCGTGGTTCACCGAGACCGTCAGCATCGATCGAGCGGACGGCCCGGTGCTGGAACCGAAGGCGGAACCGATCGAAGCCGATCACCTCGGACGGGAATGGGAGTGGGAGAGCTCGCCGGAGATCACGCTCGACGTCGTCGATTCGGTGCCGGAGGCCGTCGAGCTGTTCAACACCCGGTCGCCACGCTTCGTCGTCAGCTTGATCAGCGACGATCGCGACGAGCAGGAGCGGTTCTGGTCGGCCATCGACGCCCCGTTCGTCGGGGACGGCTTCACCCGGTGGGTCGACGGCCAGTACGCCCTCGACAGGCCGGAGCTCGGTCTGTCGAACTGGCAGTTCGGCCGGCTGTTCGGTCGGGGCGGGGTGTTGTCTGGCGAGAGCGTGTTCACCGTACGGAGTCGGGTCACCCAGCTCGACGCCGACCTGCACCGGTAGCCGCACCCGCCGTCGGGCTCACCTCGGGGGAGGGCCGATGGTCGCGACCGGCCACCGAGAGGGTCCGGCCGGCCTGGTCCAGCTGAGCGGTCACCCGTTGCAGGGCCGATTCGACGGCGGGGTCGAGGCTGGTCTCGGGGCCGAGGTCGACCATGATGTCGGCCGACGGGTTGTCGGCGGCGGCCGACATCAGCTGGCGTTCGAACGCCCCGTACGACGCCGGCCACAACAGCCCGGTCGCCTCGACCGTGATGTTGGTAGCGGTCTTCGCCGTCGCCCCGCCGGCCGGTCCATCGAGGCTCGCGGTGTTGACCTGCAGTGGCCGGGCCAGGTGGACCGCGGTGGTGAGCGCCACGCCGAGCACCACCGCCCAGTGGACCGCTGGGCTCAGGGCCAGGGTGGCGACGAAGGTGAACCAGGCCAGGACGGCATCGGTTCTCGACTGCCACCACAGGCCGGCCAGTACGTTGGGTTTCACCAGGCTCAGCACCGCACCGATGACGATGGCCCCGATCACGGCCAGGGGCAGGCCATCGAGGACGGATGCGAACGGCAGGAAGGCCAACACGACCAGCCCGGTCAGGCCGCCGCTCCACCGGGTCCGGGCACCGGCCAGGCGATTGATCGAGCTTCGGGAGAACGATCCGCCGACCGGAAACGCGCCGCGGATCGCGGCGGTGAGATTGGCAAGGCCGGAGCCGGCCAGCTCACGATTGGCGTCCCAGCTGGTCTTGTCCTCCATGGCGAACTGTCTGGCGATCGATGCCGGTTCGGCGAACCCGACCAGTGCGATGATGAGCCCGCCGACCGCAAGCGTCCCCATGCTCGACCACGGCAGATCGAGCGACAGCGACGGCAGTCCCACTGGAATCGGGGTGTCGTCGCCGACGGTGAGCACCGTGTCGTCGCCGACAACTCCGGAGAACACCAGCCCGATGACCACCGCCACGGCGACCCCGGGGAACAATCGGTGGACCCGTCGCCCTCCGAGCATGACGGTCAGCGTGATCGCCGCCAGCAGCAGGTCGGCCGGGATCCAGGCGCCGGGATGGCCGACCGACCACAAGGCATGGCCGAGGGTCGAGCCGTCGGGAGCCGTCGCTGCGGTTCCCATGGCCTTGGGGACCTGGGAGGAGATGATGATGATCGCCGCCGCCGAGGTGAAGCCCTTCCGCACCGGCTCGACGATCAGATACGCCAGCCACCCCAACCGGCCGAGGCCCAGGAGCAGCCGGCAGACTCCGACGATGAAGGCCAGGAGTGCGGCCAGCTTGACGTACTCCGGATCGCCGCTGGTGAACCCGGCTCCCTGGAGCGCGGCCAGGGTCAGCAGGCTGGTCAGGGCAACCGGACCGGTCTGCAGGTATGGCGATGATGCCAACAACGAGAAGGCGATCAGCGGCAGTGCCGATGCGAACAGCCCGGTGACCACCGGCATCTCGGCGATCTGGGCGTATGCCAGGGACTGGGGGATCAGCACCAGGGCCACGCTGACGCCGGCGACGAGATCGGCCATCGACGGTTTCGGCGCATCGAACCAGGGCTTCACCGTTGGACCCTACGGTTGGGAACCGCTGATCTTGAGCGGTTGGTGCACCACCTGGAGCGCGATTGCGGCGATGACGAGGGGAGCTCCGAGGATTGCTCCCAGCGGCGGCACGTCGCCGAAGAAGAGCAACACCAGCAGTGCGGCACCCAACGGCTCCAGCAGCAACGCCAGGGCAACCGTGAGCGAACCCAGCTTGGCCAGCAGATGATTGAGGGCGGTGTGGCCCAACAGTTGGGGTCCGACCACCATGGCGGCGATGGCGAGCCAGGTCCGGCGATCGTAGCCGGTGAGCTCGACACCCGAGCCGGCCGCCACCACCAGACCAGCGGCGGCCGCAACCCCGTAGGCCCGGCTGGCGTAGCCGGCCGTCGACAGGTTGGACCGCAGCCGGTCACCGGCCATCAGATAGAAGGCCATGGTGATGGCCCCGATCAGGGCCAGGCCATCACCGAACAGCGCCGATCGATCGCCCGATGCCCCGCCCGGCCCCGCAGCGGTGGCGTCGGAACCGGCGATGATGATCGTCCCCGTAAACGCGGCGGCGATGGCCCACCAGGTACGAGCCGGGGGCCTGTGGCCTCCGACGACCTGGACGATGGCGATGATGATCGGTGCGGTGGACACCAACGTCACCGACGCCGCCACCGAGGTCAGCTCCAGCGAAGCCAGCCAGGTTGCGAAGTGGACGCCGAGGGCAACGCCGGCGGCGACGATGACCCACCACTGCCGCCGGTCCGGCTTTGCCGTCGATCGCCGCGCCGCCGGCGCCAGGATCAAGGCGCCTCCCAGGGTCCGCCAGAACGCCAAGGCGACCGGCGATGCGTCGGCCAGTCGGACCAGCACCGCCGACGACGACACCGCAAGTACTGCGACCACCAGCAGCAGGATCGATGAGCGGTCGGCCCGGGGTGGTGACACCGTGCCACGGTAGCCCCAGCCCCGCACCGGCCGAGGCCGTCCGCATCACCGCGGTCGGGGCGGCCGGGGCGGTCGGGTTCGCATCGGCCGTGGCCGTCGGGTTCGCAGCTGGTCGGCGGGAGAAACCTGGTTGGCATCGTTGAGATGCGCCTCGGTTTCGGTCACGATGGCCCGGTGAGTCAATCTCCTGAGTCCACAGAATCGCTCCTGGTCATCATGGCCGCCGGTCTCGGCAGCCGTTTCGGCGGCGTGAAACAGCTGGCCAGGGTCGGGCCGGGCGACGAAGCCTTCCTCGACCTGTCGATCAAGGACGGTCGGGCCGCCGGCTTCGGCGAGGTGGTCCTGATCGTGCGATCCGACATCGAGGCCGACGTCCGGGAGCAGATCCGAGCCCAGCACGGCGACCTGCCCGTTCACTACGTCCGCCAGGACGACTTCGGTCCGGCTCGCGACAAGCCGTGGGGAACGCTCCATGCCGTTCTCAGCGCGATCGCAGTGCTCGATCGGCCGTACGCGGTGATCAACGCCGACGACTACTACGGCCCGCAGAGCTTCGTGCTCGGTGCGGCATGCATGGGACGGCTGGAGCCCGGTTTGGCGGCCAACGTTGCCTTCGAGCTCGGCAAGACCGTTCCCCCGAGCGGCTCGGTGACCAGGGCGGTGACAGAGGTGGACGACGGATTCCTCACCGCCATCGTGGAGACCGAGGACTGCCGGCGCATGGACGACGGCACATTCTCCGCCGGTGGCCGACCGATCCCCGGTGACACGCCGGTCTCGATGAACTTCTGGTGCTTCCACCAGTCGATCAATGCCGAGTTCCAGGAACGGTGGGAGAAGTTCCTGGCCGAGAATCGGGACCGCCCAAAGGCCGAAGCCATGTTGCCGACGGTGGTCGGCGAGTTGCTGGCAGGCGGCCGGCTGCGGGTCGAGGTGGTCTCATCGCCGGAGCAGTGGATCGGCATCACCAACCCCGAAGACTTCGACTTGGCGAGAGCGGCCCTGGCAACACGCTAGACGGCGCCCCCGCCGCCCCGGGATACGGCGGCACCACCGCCGCCCCGGGATACGGCGGCACCACCGCCGCCCCGGGATACGGCGGCACCCCGCCGCCCCGGGATATGGCGGCCCTGCCGCCCCGGGATATGGCGGCCCTGCCGCCCCGGGATACGGCGGCCCTGCCGCCCCGGGATACGGCGGCCCTGCCGCCCCGGGATACGGCGGCCCTGCCGCCCCGGGATACCGCGGGACTGGAACCGGCCGGCCGGTCGGTCGTCAGCCGAGCTCGAACTGATCCCACCCGCTACCGGTCCGCAGCACGGCCTGGACCCGGACCCAGCTCGCATCCAGCTCTGCCGCCAGCGATGGGCTCGTGGTTGGCCGGCGGGTCTGGGGATTGGAGGGGTGGACGGTCAAGGTCGCATAGTCGACATAGAGCGGGATGGCCCGCAGTGTCGACGAGAACGTCCCATCGGGTTGCTCGGTGAACTCGATTTGCACGAGCAGTTCATCTCTTCGGTCCTGCCGGGTGGCGTTGGCCAGCAGGTTGCCGAGCCCGTAGATCAGCCACTCGCCGTCCCTCCGCTCGATCGGTTGGACCACATGGGCGTGATGTCCGACGATCAGGTCGATGTCGGGAGAGGCCAGCAGTCGGGGACCGATGTCGCGTTGTTGCCAGTTCGCCTGGGTCACGTATTGCTCCCCCCAGTGCAGCGAGAGGATCACGATGTCGGCGCCGGCGGCGCGGGCCCGGGTGGCATCGGCCACGATCCGGGACTCGTCGATCAGGTTGGCCAGCCACGGGGCACGGTTCGGGACGGCAAAGCCGTTGAAACCGTACGAATAGGCGAGGTGGGCGATGCGGACATGGCCGACCTCCATCCAGATCTGGTTGGCCGCCTCGGAGGGGTTTCGTGCTGCTCCCGAGCTGCCGAGTCCGGCTGCGTCCAGGACCTCCAGGGTCTCGGACACGCCCTCGACACCCTGATCGAGGATGTGATTCGAGGCAACGCTGCAGGAGTCGTAGCCGATGTCGCTGACGTCGGCGGCGATCTGACCAGGAGAGCGAAAGGTGGGGAACGGTTCCAGCCCGGTGTTGTCGGCCGAAAGATTGACCTCAAGGTGACAGATCGCCCAGTCGGCGTTCTCGATGAACGGCACGATCGGTTCGAGGAGCGGCCGGTAGTCGTAGTCGCGAGTGGGGTCATTGGCGGCGTGTGCTGCCGCCAGCTCGTTCACGCGGTTGTGGAGCAGCAGATCGCCGGTGAAGGCCAACGTGACGGTCCGAGCCTTGATCGACGAGCTCGTGGTGGTGGCGAGGGTCGTCGGGGTCCGGGCAGCAGGCTCGGCGGCAGGGGCGATGATCGACGACGCGGTGGGTTGGCTCGATCCGCCGGTGTCGGTTCGACCACAGGCGACGGCGATCAAGGCGATCGTGGCGAGGGCGAGAGCGAGCGATCGGGTCACAGCTACAAGCTTGGACACGAATCGGTCGGCTTGTCTCGGGCCCATGGTCACATCGTGACCACGTTTCGAGAACTGGCTGTCACGGGACGTATGGCTCTTCCGGCGGTGCCATCCCCATCTCATGCTGAGGGCATGCGACGCCCGGCGAGCCTTCCGACCTTGGTCCTGACGTTCCTGTTCGTCCTGGCGTTCCTGTTCATGGCGGCAGCGTGCGGGGACGACCGGAACGATGCGCTGAGTTCGTCGTCGACCGTTGCCTCGATCGCGACGGAGTCCACCGGCGAGGGCGATGGCGAGTCGACTCCGACCGACACCGGTGCCGGCGACGAGTCGCAGTCGACCGAGGCAACCATCGACGACAAGCCGACCAGCACGACCGAGTCCGCCTCGGAGACGACGTCCACGACTGCGCCGATCCCGGGGGCGAGCACGACCGCCGCTCCGAGCACGACCTCCGGCGAAGCCCTCCCCAGCTCTTCGGGGCCGGCCCCCTGGGCGTCAGCTCCCCTCGAGCTGTCGGCTCTTCCCCGAGGTCTACCGGCTGGAGTGGGCCGAAGCCGGCCAGCCCGATACGTGTCCGTTCCTGGCGTTCGCCGGTCTGGGTCCCGAGGCCGAAGCGGCCAGCATCCGTAGAGCCGAGCACGACCGTGAGATGCTGGTCGTCTGGGACAACCCGGATGGACCTGGCCACGACCGGCGAGGCGACCCGTGCCCCGACTGCGGGCGAGGCGTCGTAGGACTCGGCACCTGGCAGGGTTACGGCGATGTGGTCGGGCCCGCCACCATCGCCTGGGACGACGGCAGCTTTGCCAACATCGCGACCTTGCCGTCGGTCTACGGCGTGTCGGCCCGAATCCAGCCCGCCGGCGCCGATTGCATGTATCAACTCTGGTCTCATATCGGTGTTGAGCACGTGGAGTACCTGATAGGCCGGCTACGCCAGGTCACCACCTGAATCGGCGGTTCGCGTGGCTACAGCAGGTTCCGGCGGACCTTGCCGAGCGACGTTCGGGGCAGGTCCTCGACGAACTCGAGTTCCTTGGGGGCCGACCAGATCGGCAGCCGGGCTGCGACCGCGCTTCGGATGTCATCGAGATCGGGCCGCCGGTGGCCGGGAGTCGCGACGATGACGGCCACCACCCGGTGACCCCACTCGGGGTCGGGTCGCCCGATCACCGCCACCTGGTCGATGTCTGGACGCTCGAGCAGCAGTCGCTCCACCGGCTCCGGCCAGACCATCTCACCCCCGGTCTTGATCACGTCACCCCGTCGACCGGCGACCTGGAGCCGCCCATCGGGGTGCCATGAGCCGAGGTCGCCGGTGGCGAACCAACCATGGCGATCGAACGGGTCCGGCGCCGACCGATAGCCTCGGAACAGCATCGGTCCTCGGAGGTGGATCTCCCCCTGGCGCTCGCCCGGTGCCGCAGGAGCACCGGTTCGGGTGTCCGGGCTGCCGACGGAGATCTCCAGGCCTTCCAGTGGCGTCGCCTCGTAGACCACCCCGGAGCCGGTCTCGGTCATGCCATAGGTCGCGATGACGTTGGCCGGTCGGTCCGGAGGGGGAGCGGCCCCGCCGATCAGCACCGTCCGGAACAGTTCGGCCGGGACCTGTTGCAGGGCCCGGGTGACCATCGACGTGAGGGTAGCGCCCCGGTGAGCGGCGTCGATGACCGCGGCGGCGTCGAAGCCGTTGTGAACCTCGACGGGGGTGCCGGTGACCAGCGAGCGCATGACGACCGCGAGGCCGCCGATGTGAGCCAGCGGCAGGCAGGCCAGCCACCGGTCGGTGCTCGGATCGACAGACAGGGCGGAGCTGGTGGCCGCGGCCGACGCCTCGATCGAGCCGACGGTGTGGATGACCGCTTTTGGTTGGCCCGAGGTGCCGCTGGTGGCGATGACCAGGGCGTCGCCGTCCTCGGTCGGTCGGCCACCGGGGATGGCCCGGATCCCGCCGTCGGCCTCCATGATGGCGCCGGGCGCCAACGCCTCCATCACCCGTCGGAGCTCGGGCTCGGGGAGTCGGTCGTCCAACGGAGCGATGGCGTCGCCGGCATCCCACACCCGCCCGATGGCGGCCACGTAGTCCGGTCCGCCCGGCATGGCAAGTGCGACCAATCGACCCACCGGCCACAGGGTACCGGCGGGGGCTCGGCGGTGCGGCTCCGTACGTCTCCGTTCGGTTCGGCTCGGTTCGGTTCGGTTCGGTTCCGTTCGGCTCCGTATGGCTCTCGGCGAGCGGCACGGAGCCGGTTCGGCCCCTTGATACTCAACGCCGGACCGGGTCGGCCGATATGTGATGATCCGCCCTCAGAACCCGAGGCTCCCATGCCCCTGAACACCGTAGACATGCTTCGCAGCGACCGGCCGATCGATCACCGGCCGGCCCGTGCGCCGATGAGTGACACGTCAACGGTTATGATCCATCCGGTGTACGACCAGGGAGTGGTATGGCGAAACGGGCACCTGATCCCGTTCGGCGACGCGACCTGCCACGTGCTGTCTCATATGGCGGCCCGAGGCTCGCAGATCTTCGACGTGATGTTGGTGACCCCGACAGAGGCGGGACCGTGCGGGGTCGGGCTTCGCCAGCACGTGACCCGGTTCCTCCGCTCCGCGGAGTTGATGGGGATGGAGGACGTCGGCGACGTCGGCGACATCGAGCGGGCCATCGCCAAGACGGTCGTCGCCAACTCCAGCCCGGTCAGCCGCAACGCCGGATACACCGGTGCGTTCATCGTCAAGATGATCGCGGCCTGGACCGAGGAGTCCGTCGGCGTGCTCCCCGCCGATGTCAAGCCGACCGTGTACGTCGTTGCCCTGCCATCGGGCGAAGACGGCCCGCCGACGGTGGTCAAGCCACCGGCCAAGGTCCGTTCCTCCACCATGCCGAAGATCCCGGCCGAGATCCTGCCGCCGTCGATGAAGGTGGCGGCGGCCTACACCCCCGGTGTTCGAGCCCAGCTCCTGGCCAGGGCCGAGGGTTTCGATCAGACGGTATTCCGGACCGCCGATGGTGATCTGGCCGAGTCGACCACCCTGAGCATGCTGGTGGTCAAGGACGGGCGGCTGTTGGCCCCGCCGCTCGACAGTGTGCTCGACGGCATAACCCGGCGGGTGTTGCTCGACGTGGCCCAGCACGCCGGTATCCCGGTCGAGGTCCGGGCCATCCGCTGGGACGAGGCGGCGTCGGCCGACGAGTTGATCCTGTGCTCGACCAACAACCCGGTGCTCCCGGTGAGCCTGCTCGATGACCGCAGCCTCCCCGCCCCGGGGCCGGTGACCGAGCTCATCGGAGCCCGGATGATCGAGTTGTACCACGGAGCCCACCCCCTGAGCTCGCGCTGGTTGACCCCGCTCCGGGGTTAGCTGTGGGTTCGCTGCGGGCTCGCCGCTGATTGGCCGCGGCGACGATCGACCGATCGGTTCGGTCAGCGGTGGATGGCACTGACGTAGTCCTGCAGCTTGACCGTTGCCCGATCGGCCGCAGCGTGGAGCACACCGTCGAGCAGCCCGGACCACAACGTGCCGTCATAGACGAGGTCGAGCTCGACCCGGCTCCGCCAGGCCCCCCGGTCGTCAGACGGTTGTTCGGCGGTGACGGCTTCGACCACTGCGGCCAGGATCCAATCCGAATGGTTCTTGCCGTCGATCTCACGACGTTCGAAGCGGACCGAGCCGCCGTCATGGCCGGCCCGGGTGTGAACCGTCCTGACCATTCGGAGCCGCTTCGAGCGGGAGAAGGGCCCGACCCGAGCTCGCAATGTGACGAGCCACGCCTCGCCGTCATCGGTCGATTCGACATCGGACACCACGTCGAGCCAGTGGGGGTAGGTCCGCAGGTCCGCCATCAGCTCGAGCAGTTCCGGGGGACCGGCTTGGGTTTCGGCAGAGAAGGTTTGGCGCACCGCACCAGTCTGCCCGTCCGATTGGCGATTCGGCCGGTCGGAGCTTGTAGTTTGAGCTGGTGAGCCCGGACCATCTCAGAGCCATCACCGTCCGCCTCGACGCCGATCTGCCGCTCATGGAGATAGGCGCTCGCTCCGGGCTCCTCTGGTCGCGCGAAGGCCTGGTCCTGGTCGGCATCGGCGAGGCGATCCGTCTCCCGCTCGATCGACCCGGCGGTTTCGCTCCGGCCGCCGCTTCGCTGGCCGCCATGTCGGGCCCGACCGAGCTCGAGGTTCCCGGTTCCGGCCCGGTGGCCTTCGCCGCGCTGGCGTTCGATCCCGATCAGCGAGGCGAACTGATCGTGCCCCGGATCGTGCTCGGTGCCAATCCGGGCGGTCAGCGGTGGCTGACGATCCTCGACCGCCCCATCGGCGACCGGGGCACCGACGACGATGGCAGCGGCGACGATGGCACAGGCGAGCGGGTGACGGCGGCGCTGGCCGAGGTCGACCGGCTGGCGGAGCCGGCACCGCCGTCAGCCGAACCGACCGAGTACCGGCTGCGATCGGTCCTGGAACCGGCTCGATGGCGCGATGAGGTGGTCGGGGCCGCCCGGGACCGGATTCGTAACCACGAACTGGACAAGGCGGTGATGGCCAGGGAAATGGTGCTGACCACGGACCGGCCGATCTCTGCCCCGGCGGTGGTGGCCCGGTTGCACGGGGTCTTTCCCTCGGCGGCGCTGTTCCTGGTCGATGGCTTCGTCGGCGCTTCACCGGAGTTGCTGGTCTCCCGTCACGGCGACATCGTCCGAGCCCACCCCCTGGCCGGCACCGCGCCCCGGTCCACCGATCCGGCCATCGATCAGCGACGGTTGGGGGAGCTGTTGGCGTCGGACAAGGACCGCTGGGAGCACCGGATCACCATCGACTGGCTGCTCGACACGCTGCTGCCGTTCTGCTCCTACGTCGACGCCGAACCGGAGCCCTCGATCGTCACGCTGGCCAACGTCCATCATCTCGGCACCCGGGTCGAAGGGCGATTGTCCCGGCCCGCGGCCTCGGTGCTGGAGCTGGTGGCCGCCCTTCACCCCACCCCGGCGGTTGGCGGAAGCCCCCGGAAGGAGGCGCTGGCCCTCATCGCCGAGCTCGAGCAGGCGACCAGAAACCGCTATGCCGGGCCGACCGGCTGGGTCGACGGCGATGGCAACGGTGAGTTCGCCGTCGCCATCCGCTCGGCCGAACTCGACGGGACGGGCGCAACCTTCTTCGCCGGTGTCGGCGTCGTCGCCGACAGCGACCCCCAGTCCGAACTGGAGGAGACCCGGGCCAAGCTCAAGGCCATGCTCGGCGCTCTGATCGTGCCCTGACCAGCGGGACCGGGCGGAGAGGCGGCTCCGCCCGCCTCGACTCAAGACATGCGGCAGAATTGATCTTCAGGGCACCCCGTCGGAGCCGACGACGTTCGCCCGGAGGGCGAACTCGCAGAGATGCTGCTCCGCAGCATCGACTCAGGCGAACAGCGGGGCTTTGGTCTTGGCGTAGGTCAGCTTGTGGGTGATGCGGCCCTGATCGTCGAACGTCATGGCGTCGAGGCCCCGCCAGGCGGTCGGCTGGCCCTTGACTTCGAGGGTGCAGGTCCACGATGCCATCACCTTGCCGGCCTCGGCATCCACGATCAGGTCCTCGTCGAGGAACTTCATCTCGCCGAACGCACCGGCGAACTGCGGGGCGAACGCGGCCCGAACCTCATCCAGGCCGCGGTTCATCTTGCCGTTGAACTCCTCGTAGACGCCATCCGGGGCGAAGAAGCCCATCGTGGCGTCGAGGTCGGCGGTGTTGAATGCGGCCAGGAACTCTGCGGTGGTTTTTGCCAGTTGCGAGCGGGAGAGGGCCATGGCGAACATCGTACAGACGGGGCCGCCCTGCGTCGATGTGACGGGGCCGACAGCGGACCGCCCTGAACGGGCGCTCCCGGCCCAAGGCGGCGGGAAGCCTTCGGGTTGCGTCACGTCTTGCCGGGTCGTACGCGCTCGACACGAACTACCGACGTGTCGGGCTCCCAACTAGCGTTCGGGAGTCATGGACCAACCACAGCCGCTCGCAGCCGACCGGCTTCTCACGTTCCTCGTCGACGGCTACCTGGAGCTGACACCCCGAGACATGACGGCAAACGACCATCGGACCCTCTACCGGCGGGCCGCCGACCTCTACGACCTCAGCCGGGCGGTGGAGAGCCCGACGGCCCACCTCGACATCCTTGGCGACAATCTGCGGGCCAGGGTCCCCGAGATCGATCGGGTGCTCACCGACCCGGAGATCGACGGAGCACTGACCAGCCTGCTCGGCCCCGACTATCTCCTCCACCCACACAGCTACTGCCATCGCAGCGGGACCGGGGATCAGATCTTCCACCAGGACGGAAACCTGCCGTGGAACGAACGCGGCCACTACCGATCGCATCGAACCGACTGGCTCATGCTGTTCTACTACCCCCAGGACGTGGACGAGACGAACGGCCCGACCGAGGTCGTCGCCGGTTCGCAGTACTGGACGGTCGACCACGAGAAACCGGATGGCGGCTGGCACCCCGGCGATCGAATCGATCGCAGCATCGACCCTTCGGTGTTCGACGGCGATGACCCGGACACCAGGGACCGCCACCAGGCCGAGGCGCTGGCCCGGGGACTGGACGTGCCGGATCTTGAGCGTCGCTTCCTCCACGTGCCGGCCGGCACGGTGGTGATTGCAGACTACGACCTGGTCCACCGTGGCAGCCGGGTCGGCGGCCACCCCGAACCCAGGTACATGTACAAGTTCTACCTGGCCCGGGTTCGTGAGCCGGTCGTCGACCCCGGCCGCCGGCCACCTGTGAACCTCGACCTCCCGGCCACGACCCGACCCGAGGTTCGACCGGTCGTCGACGCGCAGCTTCGTCGGCTCCTGGGAGGGGTGCCCCGCCGTCACCGGGTCGACCTCGCCCGGCTGAACGCTGCGCTCGTCGGTGGTCGGGAGGACCAGAAGGTGGCGGCGGCCTACGAACTCGGATCGGCCGCCCGATCCGGCGACCGAAACGCCCTCAAGGTCTTGGCGGCCGGGCTGTCCGCCGCCACCGAATCGACGAGGCGGGCCGCCGGCCATGGGCTGACCCAGGCTGGTCCGGCGGCCATCGCCCCGCTGCTGGCCGGCCTGGCAAGCGGCGCCGCCACCACCCGGCGGCCGGCGGTGGCAGCCCTCGGCACGGCGGCGGGGGCCGCCGTGCCCGAGGCGATCGCCGCCCTCATCGAGGTGTTGCGGTGCGACCCGGACGACCTGGTCCGCTCCAATGCGGCCTACGGCCTGGGGCAACTGAGCCGCCATCCCGAGGCCGACGGCACCGCGGTGGCCAACGCCCTGCTGGACCGGCTGGAACCCGGAGCCGAGCCAGACAACGCCTTCGGGGCCGGGTTCTCCCGATCGACGGTCCGCCAATCGGCGGCGCTGGCCCTGGTGCCGGTCCTGGCGAACCATCGGTTGCGGGACGACGTCCTGGCACGGGTGGTCGACGGCCCCCTCGGCGACGGCGACCGGTACGTCGACGGGTTGATCGTCGAGGCGCTGGCCAGAGCCCCCTCGCTGCCTGCGACGCTTCGACGACGTCTGGTCGGCCATCTGGCCGGCCGGCGGTGGAACCCGGCGCCGTCCCCGGCATAAGGTGCGGCCAGGACACAACGGGGGAACCGAGGAGGCAGGCATGAAGACCAGGGCAGCGGTGTTGCACGGCGTGGGGCAGCAGTGGAGCGTGGAGGAGATCGAACTCGACCCGCCCGGTCCCGGTGAGGTGCTCGTGAAGACGGCCTTCGCCGGTTTGTGCCACTCCGACGAGCATCTGGTGACCGGCGACATGGTCCCCCCGCAGGAGCTGCTGGACACGATTCCCGGCGGCACCATCTTCCCCATCATCGGCGGCCACGAGGGCTCGGGGGTGGTGGTCGAGGTGGGAGCGAACGTGACCAAGGTGGCCCCTGGCGACCATGTGTCGTGCTCGTTCGTCCCGGCCTGTGGCATCTGCCCGCCATGCGCCCAGGGCAAGCAGAACCTCTGCGATCTCGGCGCCAGAACCTTCGGTGGCGGCATGATCACCGATGGCACCTACCGGACCCACACCGCAGACGGTCGCAACCTGGGGGCGTTGGCCAAGCTGGGGACCTTCTCCGAACACATGGTCCTGGCCGACGCCTCGGTGATCAAGGTCGAACCGGACCTGCCACTGGAAGCGGTGTGCCTGGTGAGCTGCGGTGTGGCCACCGGCTACGGCTCGGCGGTCAACCGGGCCGAGGTGAAGGCCGGCGACACGGTGGTGGTCGTCGGCTGTGGCGGCATCGGCTCCAACGCGGTGCAGGGTGCGGCGGCAGCCGGTGCGGCCAACATCATCGCCGTCGATCCGGTGCAGTTCAAACAGGAGAAGGCCATGGAGTTCGGCGCCACCCACGCAGTCGGTTCCATGGAGGAGGCCATCCCGCTCGTCAACGATCTGACATGGGGTCGGATGGCCGACGCCACCATCCTGACCCCCGGTGTGCTCCACGGCGAGCTGATCCAGCCGGCCATGGAGCTGACCGCCAAGGGGGGCACCGTCGTTGCCACCGCGGTGGCCCCCATGGACCAAACGGACGTGAAGCTCGACCTGGCCAGGATGACGCTGTCGCAGAAACAGCTCCGGGGCACGATCTTCGGGTCGGCCAGCCCCAATTCCCGCATCCCGGAACTGTTGATGCTGTACCGCCAGGGCAAGCTCAAGCTCGACGAGTTGATCACCCGCCGATACCCGCTGGACGAGATCAACCAGGGCTACAAGGACATGAACGACGGCATCAACATCCGAGGAGTGATCGAGTTCGGCTGACCGCAGAAACCCCGCCGGAGGCGGTTCCGGGCCCCCTTCGGGCGCTTTTCCGAGTTCGCCCGCGGTCCCCGAATTGGGATGCTCGATCCGCCAATCGCTAACGTCGACCGGGACGGACCAGACACGACCGGAGAAGAACCCATGCCCTACGCCGAAGGTCGGACCTTTCTCGACGCGGACAGCCACATCATGGAGCTGCCGGACTTCCTGCGGGACAACGCAGCGGCGGACGTCCGCGATCGACTGCCCCGCCTGAGCCTGTCCGGCGGGGGCAAGCTCAGAGACGCCCTCGACGCCATGGGCGAACGCGGCGCCCACAGCCCCGAGACCGTGGAGGAGCTGCTGGCCCTCGGCGACGGGCTGATCGCCGGACCCAAGGGCTACCAGGCGCTGGGCGCGTTCAACGCCGACGAGCGCTCGCAGGCCCTCGACCTGTTGGGGTTCGATCGCCAGCTGGTGTTCGCCACCTTCAGCGCAGGTGAAGTGTTCTCCGCAATCGCCGAACCCGACCTCATGGCGGCCGGTATCGCCGCCCACAATCGCGGCATCGCCGAGTTCTGCGCCGACGACCGGCGGCTGCTCGGCGTCGGTGCGGCCTGCCTCGACGATCCGACCGCCGCAGTGGTTGCATTGCAGCAGATCATCGAACTGGGCCTTGCCGCGGTCTGGGTACCCCACCGGCCGGCCGGTGGTCGGTCCCCGGGTCACGACGACATCGACCCGTTCTGGGCCCTGGCCGCCGAGGCCGGTGTACCGGTGGTGCTGCACGTCGGCGGGAACCCGCTGCAGCTCAAACCGGCGTGGATGAACACCGGGCGGGACGTGCCGACCGACTGGCTCGGCGGCGGCGAGAACATAAGGGGCAAGGACATGATCGCCCTCCACCACGCGGCCGAGACCTTCCTCGGCACCATGGTGCTCGACGGTGTGCTGGAACGGCACCGGGCGCTACAGGTCGGCGTGATCGAGCTCGGGGCGGGCTGGGTCCCTTCGATGCTGCGCCGCCTCGATTCGATCGCCGAGATCTGGCGTCGCTCGGAACCGGAGCTGGCGTCCCTGACCCGAAAACCCTCGGAGCAGATCGCGGCCCAGATGGCGTTCACCCCCTACCCGTTCGAGGATGTCGGGGCGTTGATCCGCGAGTCCAGCCCCGAGCTCTACCTGTTCTCCAGCGACTACCCACACATCGAGGGCGGCCGCAACCCACTGGGCCGGTTCGGTAGGTCGCTGGAGGGGTTCGGCGAGGACGTCCTTGAGAAGTTCTACAGCGCCAACATGTCCAGAATGATCAACCGCACCTGAGTGAGTCGAGGCGGGCGGAGCCAGGCGCCGCCGGTCAACCGATGGCGTCGGCCACCGCCCGATTGAGTCGCTCGTGGATCTCGACGTTCTCGGCACGGTCGGTGGTGGCGATGACCACCCGTGGCGGGCCTGGCCGCAACCCGGAGCCCGGCCACGGTTCGACCTCGAGCCCGTGGGCCAGCGCCAGAGCAGCCAGATCGGTGCCATGGGGGGTTCCGAAGAGCCTCTCGAAGCCGGCGTGGTCGACGAGCTCGGCCTGGGGCAGGAACGAGAAGATCCCACCGCCGTCGTTGTCGATCACCACGATGGTCAGCGTGATCGATCTGTCGCGGAGCCCGATCAGCGCAGAGCTGTCGTGGAGGAAGGCCACATCGCCGATCAGCAGCGTCGTCGGCGCGCCGGACAGGGCGATGCCGATGGCGGTGGCGATCAGACCGTCGATCCCGTTGGCTCCCCGGTTGGCATGGACCCGGATCCGCCGCCGGTTCGGGGCGAACCACTCGACGTCGCGGATCGGCATCGACGAGGCCACCAGCAGCGAGCCTCCGGCCGGAACGCCTTCCACCACCGCCCGGGCCACGCCCGGCTCGGTGACAACGCCGATGGCAGCGAGCTCCTCGGCGATGACCTTCTCTGCCAGCACATCGGCCCGCTCCCAACGGTCGGCCTCGGTCGATGGGCGATAGTCGGCGGGGATCCTGGCCAGGAGACCTCGGGCCAGGCCGGCCTCGTTGACCACCAGCGACGCAAGCCGTTCCGGATCGATCCAATGGGAGCGGCCGAGGGCGGCGATCGTGTCGGCGTCGGCCGCCGCCAGCCACTGGCTGAGCACCTTGCTGGCCAGGGGCTGACCGAAGCGGATCACCACGTCCGGTTTGGAGAGGCGGCCGAAGCTCTCGCTGCGGAGCAACGGATCGAAGTGGGCGATGGCCTGCCCCTCGGCCCGACAGCCAGACCGGTGATCGGCCAGCACCGGCCACCCCAGCGCACGACCGAGGGCCAGGACCGATGGGGGATCGGAGGTGCCGTGGCCGGCCACGACCAACCCATCGAGCCCTCGGATGCGATTCCACACCTCATCGATCTCCACGTCGGCCGCGGTCGAGCGGCCGGTGGCCCGAAGGTCGCGGTGCCACGGTGCCCGCTTCGACCGGCCTCGGGGGAGGGGCCCCGGGGTGGCAACCAGCGGGTCCCGGAAACTGAGGTTCACGTGCACCGGGCCGGGCCGATCTGCGCCACCGTTGGCCTCGGCCACCAGTCGCGAGCCCAAAGAGCGCCACGCACCCGCCATCTCCGGCACGGCAACCCCCGGCTCGGCATAGAACCGGACCGCCGAGCCGAACAGTCGGTTCTGGTCGACGGTCTGTGGGGCCCCGACCTGCCACAGCTCGGGGGGTCGGTCCGTTGTGCAGACGATCAGCGGCACCGCCGAGAGGTCGGCCTCGATCACCGCGGCATGGAGGTGGGCCGCGGCGGTGCCGCTGGTGCAGGTGACGATGGAGGGTTGGCCGGTGGCGAGGGCGTGGCCCAGAGCGGCGAATCCGGCGGCACGCTCGTCGTGGAACAGCGAGAGCCGCATCCGTCGATCGTCGTGCAGGGCCAGGGCCAGGGGTGTCGATCGTGAGCCGGGTGCGACGAAGGCACTGGTGGCCCCGGCCCGGACCCACTCGTCGACCAGGGTGGCGCAGAAGGTGGCAGCGGTCGTCGACATCAGGGCCAAAGCTATCCGAGGTCGCCGCCTCGACCCGTCATCGGACCCGCCTCGGACCCGTCATCGATCCCGTCATCGGCCGGTCCCGTTGAGGCGATCGAGCCTGGCGGCGATCGCCTTGGCCGTCAGCTCCGGTTGTTCGAGGTGGACGGCGTGGGTTCCGGGAATCGACACCAGCTCCGCTGTGGTGCCGGTCATGGCGGTCACCAACCTGGCGCCGAGAGCGGAGAATTTGCGGTCGTCACTGCCGACCACCACCGTCACCGGCATGCGAAGCTCCGCCAGGCGATCCCACAGCGGCTGCTGGTTGCCGGTGCCGCAACGGCGCAGGCTTGCGGCCAGCCCCTCCGCCCGATTGGTCGATCGTTCGGTCTTCGCCGCCTGCTCGTCGCTGAGTCCTGCGAACAGCGGCCCGGCCAGCCACCGGTCGAGGAAGGTCGGGAGCCCGTCGGCCAGGAGCCGCTCGGCCAGGGCGTCATCGGCCGCACGGCGGGCCGCCCGCTCCGAGGCGTCATCGATCCCGGCGGTGGCGCCGATCAAGATCAGGCCCGTGACCTGTCCGGGTTGATCGAGGGCGGCGTGGATGGCGACCCGACCTCCCATCGAATACCCGAGGTAGACGCCGGTCCCACCGGCTTCGATCAGCAGCCGGGCCGATTCCGTGAGATCGGCGTCGTCGTGGTGCGAGCGGCCATGGCCGGGAAGATCGACGGCGATCACCTCGACCGTGGTGGCCAGCCGCCGGCCGAACTCGCCCCAGCAGTCGGCGTTCTGGGTGAAACCGTGGGCCAGGATCACCCGGGGGCCGGGTCACCACCTCCGACGCCGCCGTCGACCCCGGTCGAGCCGCCCAGCGGCCGGCGGTGCAGCGGTGCCTCGTGGCGACTCATCGGACGGTCTCCCGCTCGACGGTGGTGTGGTCCAGGAGCCCGGGATCGGGGTCGGGGGCGATGCCGGGTCCGGTCGGCACGATGATCCGCCCGTCGATCATCTCCAGATCGGGCCACGGGTCGAGGGTCAGCCACCGGCCGGCCGGCGACAGATCGCCGGTCACTGTGAAGCCTGCCAGCCCGGCCAGCGCCGCCAGCCCCCGTCGGCCGAGCCCGGTCTCCAGCATGCCGCCGGCGGTGGCCGCCAGACCACGGGCCAGGCACAGGTCGTGCAGTGCCACCGCGGCCGACATCCCTCCGACCCGGGCCGGCTTGATCGACAGACCCGTCATCGCCTGCCGCTCCAGCAGGCCGGTGGCATCGGCCATCGATGTCACCGATTCGTCCGCCACCACCGGAATCGGCCGCCGGTGGGCCAACCTGCGGATCAGCTCCCGGGTCAACGACTCGTCGGCAGGACCGAACGGCTGCTCGACGGCGTCGACGCCGCAATCGAGTACCCGCTGCAACCGATCGAGGTCGCCCGGACCGTAGGCGCCGTTTGCGTCGATCTGGAGCTCGATCGCCGGCAGCTCCCTGCGGATGGCGGTCACCAGATCGACGTCGTGGCCGGGTTGGACCTTGACTTTCAGCCTGCGGTAGCCCTCGGTGGCCAGGGCAACGGCGCGGGCCACCGTGGCATCGACATCGTCGAGGCCGATGCTCACGCCGGCAGGCACGGTCGATCGGGCGACACCGAGCCAGTCGGCGAGGGAGCGATCGTCGTGACGAAGCTCGGCATCGAGCACCGCCATCTCCAGCGCCGCCACCGCCATCGGCTTGTCCCGATGGTCGGCCAGCAGCGGCGCCAGCAGCCGATGGGTCAGCGTCGGGCCGATCAGCAGCGGCGACAGCACCTCGGCCATGGCTCGGAACGAGCCGACCGCCGACTCGGGGCTGTAGGTCGCAGCCGGCAGGGCCGAGCACTCACCCCAACCGATCCCGATGTCGGTGGTGACCCTCACGATCGTCACCGTCCGGCACAGGGTCTCGCCGTGGCTGGCGACGAAGGGTTCCCGGAGCGGGAGCTCCAGCAGGAACAGGTCGACGGTCGAGATCTGCATGACCCGGTCCACCATAGAGCGCCCTCGATCACGATGGTCCGGTCGGTACCGGCCCCGTCCCGACGTGCGGGCACACCAACGGTCGGCCGGGAGATTCTGTCGATCCTTTTCGCTACCTTTCGCAACCGCCGTGCGTCAGTAGAGCTGACCCCGCAAGTGCAGGGTCGGGCGACAACCCGTGGCTCATCTTCACGATGAGTCGGGCGACACGCAGTCGAGGGTCGGTCACCACTCCCTCCGGTGGCCGACCCTCGATTGTTTTCCACCGCCGGTCCGCCGGGCCGGCCCGCCCGGACCGACACCCGTTTTCCGATGGCGATGAGAAGTCCCGGCCGATGACCTATAGTGACCCCGCCGGGACGAGAAAGCCCCGGCACCGCCCCAGGTAGCGAAGTCCGGTGAGAATCCGGCGCTGTGCCGCAACTGTGATCACGTTTCGAGCGTGTAGTCAGGTCGCCTTCTCGGGATGGATGCACGCAGGCCCTCGGAGCAAGGCGCCTCGTCGGCGACACGCCTTCGAAGAGCCCCTCCGATCGAACGGAGGTTGCAACTCTTGAAAGCACCCAGATCGTCCCGGCGCCCACTGATCGGCCTCCTGGTCGTGGCGCTGGCGCTGACGCTGTCGGCCACCGCCTGTGGATCCGACGATGACCCGGGATCGAATGCGGCGGGCGGCGGCCAGGACCCGGACGGCCAGAGCGACGCCGAGGCCGAACCCGGCGATGCCGCTACCGACACCGGCCGACGACGATGGGGATTCGCCCGCCGGACGACGACGAGGCGGGTTCGGCGGCCGGGGACTTCCCCCGTGAGGTGGAAACCGCAGCCGGGACCGTGCTGATCGAGGCACGCCCCGACTCGATCGTTTCGCTGTCGCCGACCGCCACAGAGATGCTGTTCGCCATCGATGCCGGTGAGCAGGTGGCAGCGGTGGATCTCTATTCCAACTACCCGCCGGAAGCGCCGGAGGGCACCCTCGACGGGTTCGTTCCCGATCTGGAGGCGATCCTGGCCGACAGGCCAGACCTGGTGGTCGCCTCCGGTCTGCCCGAGGACGTCGCCGCCGGGTTGGGCGACAGCGGTGTTGTCGTCATGCTGATGCCTGCCGCCGAATCGTTCGCCGACACCTTCGATCAGATCGCCCAGCTCGGGGAGGCCACCGGACGGATCGACGAGGCCGCGGCCCTCAATGCCGAGATCCGGGCCGAGATCGACGACGTGTTGGCCGATCTGCCGAAGACCGACACCCCGGTCAGGGTGTTCCACGAGATCGACGACTCGTTCTACACCGCAACGTCGGCCTCGTTCATCGGCCAGGTCTACCAGACGATGGGGTTCGTCAACATCGCCGATCCCCTCGACGACGGGACCGGGTTTCCGCTGATCGACGGCGAGAGCATCCTCGCCGCCGATCCGTCGCTCATCGTGTTCACCAGCCAGGCGCCATACACCGCAGAGGAGATCGCGGCCCGGCCGGGGTGGAGCGGGATCACTGCGGTGGCCCGGGGCAACATCGTCCAGGTCGACGCCGACATCGCCTCACGGTGGGGTCCGCGGATCGTCGAATTCATGCGGGCCATCGCCGATGTGGTCGCCGTGAAGTCATGATCGGCCTCCCCGTTCGGTCCGCTCAGCGTGCGACCGAGCGGGCTTTTCGCATGTCTCCGCTGGCGATCCCGGTGGCGGTGGGGCTCCTCGTCGGCGCCTTCTTCGTTGCGATCTCGCTCGGCAGCAGCGACATCACGTTCTCCGCCATCGCAGCCGAGCTGCTCGACGCCTTGCCCGGCGTCTCGCTCGACTCGGGGATGACCGAATCGCAGCGTTCCATCCTGTGGCAGTGGCGAATGCCCCGGGCCGTGCTCGGCGGGCTCGTCGGCTCGTCGCTGGCCATCGGCGGGGCAACCTACCAGGGCGTCTTTCGTAACCCGCTGGCCGACCCGTACCTGCTCGGTGTCGCCGCCGGGGCCGGCCTGGGGGCGACCCTGGCCATCGTGTCGGGAGCCGACCAGGGCTGGGGGCCGATCCACCCGGTACCGATCGCCGCCTTCGTCGGCGGCCTGCTGGCGGTCGGCGTGTCCGCCGGGGTCGGTTTCGGCGTGTCCCGGAGTGCGGGATCCCTGCTCCTTGCCGGCGTGGCCGTCGCCTCGTTCCTCACCGCAGTACAGACCTACGTCATGCAACGCAACACAGATGTGCTGACCGAGGTCTACACCTGGATCCTCGGCCGCCTCGGCACGTTCGGTTGGGGCGACGTTGCCATGCTGGCCCCCTACGTGGTGGTCTGCACCGCCGTCATCCTGTCGCTGAGACGTCAGCTCGACGTGATGCAGCTCGGCGACGATGAGGCGGTGGCGCTCGGGGTGCCGGTGGTCCGGGTCCGGATCGTGTTGGTGTTGGCGGCGTCGCTGCTGGCCGCCGCCGCGGTTGCGGTCAGCGGCCTGATCGCCTTCGTCGGCATCATCGTTCCTCATGTCGTCCGGCTCCTGGTCGGCTCGAACTACCGGACCGTCCTGCCGCTGTCGGCCATCGGCGGCGCCACGTTCCTCATGCTGGCCGACGCCGGGGCCCGGAATCTGATGACCGGAGCCGAACTGCCCATCGGTGTGGTCACCGCGTTCTTCGGTGCGCCGTTCTTCGCCTTCGTGATGTGGAGCAGGCGGGGGTCGTTCTGATGAGGACGGAACGGAGCGGGATGACCGGCGCCGGGATCGCCTCCGACGTCGCCGCCACGATCGAACGGGTCCCGGATGCGACATCGACCTGGATCGACGATCCGACGATCGACCGACCGATCGACCCGCGGTCCGGTCCAGTGCCGTCGCCGATGCCACCGGCGGCGTGGTGGCCCCCGCCCTTCGGTTGGCCGATGTCGGGGTCGGCTACGGCGATGAGCCGGTGCTGAGCGGGGTCTGCTTCGCCGTCGAAGCCGGCCGGTGGTTGGCGGTGATCGGCCCGAACGGGGCCGGCAAGTCCACCCTGCTCAAGGCCATCGTCGGTGCGCTCGGTTTCGATGGAACCATCGAGCTCGACGGCAAACGCCGGGGTCGCGGTGGCGGTGCAGAGGCCCGTCGCATCGGGTACGTCCCGCAGCAGCCGATCCTGCCGCTCGGGATGACGACCGCCGAGTACGTGCTGCTGGGGCGGACGGCGCATCTCGGCTGGTTCCGGGCCGAGTCCGGCCGGGACCGCCGGAGGGTGGCCGACGTGCTCGAGCAGCTCGATCTGGGTGCCATGGCCGCCAGACCGGTCACCGAGCTGTCCGGCGGTGAAGCGCAACGGG
Organism: uncultured Acidimicrobiales bacterium; assembly: GCA_963715325.1. Lineage (GTDB taxonomy): Bacteria > Actinomycetota > Acidimicrobiia > Acidimicrobiales > SZUA-35 > JAHELU01. The sequence goes on along the minus strand of CAVQRR010000002.1, from coordinate 65,757 downwards.
CCAGCCTGGCTCGGGCCCTGGTCCAGGAGGCCTCGGTACTGGTGCTCGACGAACCGATCAGCGCCCTCGACCTGGCCCATCAGATCAGCGTGCTGGAACTGGTCGACGAGCTCCGCAGGACCCACGACCTCGCGGTGGTGACCGCCATGCACGATCTGACCATCGCCGGCCGGTTCGCCGACCGACTGCTGCTGATCGCCGACCGGCGCCAGCAGGCCCTCGGGTCGCCGGAGCAGGTCCTGACCGCCGAGTTGCTGACCCGACAGTACCGAACCCCGGTGACCGTTCTCGACGGACCGGACGGTGGCATCGTGGTGGTGCCGCTTCGAACGCCGCCAGGACTGTCAGCAACGCCAACCGACCACCAACCCCCGACCGAGAACGAACCCCCTGGAGCTCGCCATGCCCGATAACACACCACCGGTCGAGAAACCGGACGCCACCGACTACCGGACCGCCAAATCGTTGGTGGTCGTCAATACCGGTGAAGGAAAAGGCAAGTCAACCGCCGCCTTCGGCACGGTGCTGCGGGGCTTGGCCCAGGGCTGGAACGTGGCCGTCGTGCAGTTCCTCAAGAGCGGCGATTGGCACGTTGGAGAAGAGAAGATCTGCCGGGAGCTCGGCGTCGACTGGTTCGCCGCCGGCGACGGTTTCACCTGGAACTCCGAGGATCTCGACGAGAGCAGGGCCATGGCTCGGGGAGCCTGGGAACACGCCAAGACCCTGATCGCCGGCGGGCGGTACCGCCTGCTGATCCTCGACGAGATCAGCTATGCCATGACCTGGGGCTGGGTCGACGCCGACGAGGTGGCGGCCACCGTTGCCGGCAGGCCGGAGAACGTCAGCATCGTGCTCACCGGCCGGGACATGGCCCAGGAGGTGATCGACGTCGCCGACACGGTGACCGAGATGCGCAAGATCAAGCACGCCTTCGACGAGGGCATCGTGGCCAAGAAGGGGATCGACTACTGATCGGCCGGTGGTCGATCTCGACCTTGGCCCCCGAGGCGGGCGTCGATGGTGCGCCGGCTACCGCGGATCGGCGGTGACCCGCCTCGCCACCTTCGGGGTCGTGGTGGTGGCGAAGAACGACGCGAAGAACCAGATGCCGCCGAACACGGCGATCGGCTGCCAGAACTCGGGGCTCCACCGGTCGATGAGTTCATAGCCGAGCGCTCGACCAAACGCCGCCCCGGCCAGCAGGGTCGTGCCGACCTGCCATTTCGGCGAATACCGGAACAGTCCGACCGCCTCACCGACGAAGGCGACCGTGGCCGGTATCGACAGGATCCAGATCATCGCCGGGTCGAGCTCGGTCGGCCACGGCGGCCGCCCTGCCGCCGACACCAGCGCCACCAGGAAGGCGAACGGATAGAGCGCCGTGCAGCGCCTGCAGAGGTGGCGGGAGCCGATCCTGACACAACGCTGGCCGTAGTGCTCGGGCCAGTGATGGCTCAACCACAGGTGGCGGCGGGCGGCGCGGTGGCGGTGACGCCTTGCGATCTGGGCCACCCGCAGCTCGAAGCGGGCATCGACGACGGATGATCCTTCGGCCGGGAGCGAGCCCACGTCGTCCGCGGTCCTGCCTGCTCGGTGTCGCCCGACCGGGGCCAGGGTTGCGACGGAACGGGCCGGGGCTCCGGGTTGGCGTTGTTGGCCATCGGTTCCCATCGGTTCGCCCTGGCAAAAGCAAAGGACTGCCTGCGCCGGCACAGCAGCGCTGGTGACCGCCCGGCGAACCGGCTACCGTCTCTGGTTGCGTTCGGGTGCCGGCACGCTCTCGAAACAGTCACGAGCCGGCACCCGGCAACTCGTCGAGACTACCGAACGATCGTTCGCTCGGCAACCCCTATCCGGACCGTTTCGGTTCTCTGCGCTCAGGGGGCGGGTCAGCCCGGTCGGTGGTGTCGGTGGTGTCGGTGGTGTGGTGCGGTGTCGGCCGGCTCCGGCCGGCTCGACCCGGCCTATGGTGGCCCCATGGCAACCATCTTCTCTCGAATCATCGCCGGCGAGATCCCGTCGCGAATGGTCTGGGAGGACGACCTCTGTGTGGTCTTCCTCGATGTCCGCCCGCTGGCCCCCGGCCACTGTCTCGTCGTGCCCCGGGCCGAGGTGGACCAGTGGACCGACCTCGAACCGGACACCGTGGCCCGCCTGACAACGGTCGCCCATGCAGTTGGCCGGGTCCAGAAGGACGTGTTCGACCCGGCCCGGATCGGGCTCATGATCGCCGGGTTCGAAGTGCCCCACGTGCATGTCCATGTGATCCCGATCAACACCATGGCCAATCTCGACTTCGCCACCGCCGATACCGATCCCGATCAGTCCCGGCTCGATGATCAGCTTGTCAGGCTGAGGGCCGGCTTGCGCCAGGCCGGCCATGCCGAGGTGTCCAGCCGCTGACCGGCGGCGGACTGCTCGATTCGATCGTCAGGCCGCCGCCGGCCGACGTGGCCGCTCCGGACCCCCCGCAACGCTTCGTCAGCTGGCACGTCGGCGGAACCTGGCCGCCCCGGCGATGACCACCGCCGTCACCGTGGCCGCGACGCCGGCCAGGACCGCGCCGACGGCCAACGAATCATCGTCGTTGCCCGTTCCCGGTTCCCGGCCGAGCGGCGCGCCGGCGGCGTCTCGGCGTCGCTCGTGACCGAGGTCGACGGTGGGTCGTCGAAGGGGCAGTGGTCGGCGGCGCTGCTGCGGTTGTCGAGGTGGCGGCCAGGGCGGCTGCGGTGTCGATCCGCAAGGCGCTGACCCGGGCCGGCAACGTGTCGGTCACGAGCCGGTAGGCGAAATCGCCGGGGCAGGAGGTCTGGCGACATGTCCCGGTGGCCGGAGATGGTGGCCGCCATCACCTCGGTTCCGGCAGGCCAGCGGTTCGAGCCGCGGGAGACGAAGTCCACGGTGGAGCCGGGGGCGGTGTCGATGCGGTACCGTTCGGCCAGCCAGGCCAGCAGCGCGGTGAGGCTGTCGAGTGCCTCGGGGCTGACCTCGACCTGGCTGTGGTCGCCGATCAGGCTGCACAGCATGGCGAAGCCCTGGGAACCGCCGGTGGCGTCACCGCGTACGGGCCCGTCGATGCTGCCGGTTCTGGCCTCCCAGATCCCGCCGAAGCGGTCGACGAAGAAGTTGTAGGCCACGTCGGGCCAACCCTTGTCCGGGCCGGTGTGGAAGCCGTAGAAGTCCCGGATCTGGTCCACCACCTCGTCCCGGGCGTAGTCGTTGCGGGATGCGGTGTGGTGGACGAGCAGGAACCGAACGTCGTCCTCGGCCAGGATCTCACCGGTCACCGGAAGGTCCTCACCCCAGGCGCTGCGACCGGCGATCTCGGGCCGGAGGGCGTCGATCAGCTGAGGCTGCTGGGTCGACAGGTCGGGCGACAGCCGTGGCACCCGGGGACCGGTGATGGCGAGGGCCCCGGCCCCACGGGCGCCCGCCGCGGTGGCGATGGCCGCAGTACCGATCGCCGCGGTGCCGATCGCCGCGTGCCGAGGGCCGCGGTGCCCAAGGCCAATGCGGCTCGGCGGTTGAACATCATCGGCCGGTCATCGGCCGCTCGACCGGGCGCGATCGCGGTGTCGGTGACGGCGTCTGCGCACGGTCGTCGGGGTGGTGGTCGGGGTGGTGGTCGTCCACGACGGTCAAGCCTACGCCGGGTCCGCCCCGGCGGTGGATCGGCGAAGATGGCCGGGCGGTCCCGGACCCGGTGGGCGGTAGCAAAGGCGGTCCACCGGGGCTAGAAAGAACCGGTCATGACCTCCTTCATCGCCCCGACGATCCCCTCCGACGACCGGTCGCCGATCGATGGCGTCACCTCGGGCCGCGGCGGCCGTCTGGCAGGGCCGATGGCGGTGCTGTCGGCGCTTGTGTTCCTGGTCACCGGCTGCACCAGTGGGCCGGGTTCGCAGGAGGAGCTTATCGATGTTCTCACCCGCGACGACGCCATGTCCGTGGAGGAGGCGACCTGCATCAGCGATGCGGTCTTCGCCGAGTACGCCGACGACGAGGAGGCGCTCGGCAAGATCTCGGCCGCACCGGATTTCGCCTATCTCGACAGCGAGGAGGGCGTCGCGGGCTTCTCGGACTTCTTCGATCGAACCGTCCAGGGGTGCTCCACGGTCGGTCCAACACCGGGCTGACGATCCGGCGGCCTCCACCCCGGTCGATCACCGCAACTGATCGGCGTCGATGATCTCGTAGTGGTAGCCCTGCTCGGTCAGGAACCGCTGGCGCCGTTGCCCGTGCTCCTGCTCGACGGTGTCCCGGGTGATCAGGCTGTAGAAGTGGGCCTGGCGACCGTCGGCCTTGGGTCGCAGGATGCGGCCGAGCCGTTGGGCCTCCTCCTGGCGGCTACCGAAGCTCCCCGACACCTGGATCGCCACCGAGACCTCCGGTAGGTCGAGGCTGAAGTTGGCAACCTTGGACACGACGAGTGCACCAAGCGCACCCCGCCGCAACTCGTCGAACAGTCGGAGACGTTCGCGTTGCGGGGTCTTCCCGGTCACCAGCGGCAGGTCGAACCGTTCGGCGATCGGTCGCAGACCGTCGAGGTAGGTGCCGATGATGAGCGTCGGCTCTCCCCGGTGGCGTTCGAGCAGCGAGTCGACCACGTCCAGTTTCGCCTCGACGGTTGCCGCCACCGCAGCCTTTGCCCGTTGATCGGCCTTGGCGTGGGCGAGTCGTTCGACGTCGCTCGCGGTCACCCTGACCTCCACGCAGCGGGCCGGGGCGATCCAGCCGTCGAGTTCGAGTTCGGCCCAGGGGACGTCGAACCGTTTCGGCCCGACCAGGGTGAACACATCGGCCTCCCGGCCGTCCTCCCTGATCAGGGTTGCGGTGAGCCCCAGCCGCCGCCTGGCCTGGATGCCGGCGGTCAGGTTGAACACCGCCGATGGCAGCAGGTGAACCTCGTCGTAGATGATCAGGCCCCAGTCGCCGTCGTGGATCATCTCCAGGTGGCGGAACCGACCGCCCCGCCTGGTTGCCATCACCTGATAGGTGGCAAGGGTGATCGGTCGGATCTCCTTGCGGCCAGCGGTGTAGTGGCCGATGTCGCCGTCGTCGATGGTGGTGAACCGCTGCAGCTCCCGCTCCCACTGGCTCAGTGAGGCCTGCCCGGTCACGAGCACCAGGGTGTTGGCCCCGACCGCGGCGGCGGCGGCGATCGCGGTGACCGTCTTGCCCGCACCGCACGGCAACACGATGACGCCGGTGCCCGACGGCAGCCAGGAGTCGACGGCCTGGCGCTGATAGGACCGAAGGTCGAGCTCGGGGCGCAGCCCGATGTCGAACGACACGCCGGGGCTCAGAGCGGCCCGATCCTCGGCCGGCCAGCGCAGCGTGGTCAGGACCTGTTTGAGTCGGCCCCGGCTCGCCCCGTCGACCGCCACCGCAGCTCGGCCCGACCCGGTTGCCGGTCAGCTGTGCCACCGCAGGGTCGGCCAACAACTCGTCGAGCAGGCCCGGCTCATCGGTCGACAACACCAGCTGGTCACCGTTCGACCGTCGGGGTTCGCCGCCGACCGACCGGTTCCGGTGCTCGGCGCTCGATGGGGGCCGGGCGCTTGCGGGGACGGTTTCGATCGACACCCGGCCGAAGCGGTCCATGGCCTCGGTGATGCGATCGACGGTGGCCTGGGGCACCGGGCTCGCGGCGTAGCAGCGCAACGTCTCCACCGCCTCAGACGGGTCGAGGCCTGCGGCCTTGGCGTTCCACAGGCCGAGGTCGGTGAGCCGGTAGGTGTGGACATGTCCGGGGGACCGCTCCAGTTCGGCGAACACCGCGAGCGCCGAGCGGCAGACCTCGGCCAACGGATGATCCAGTTGGAGCAGCAACGTGTCCGGCCCGGCGACCAGCAGCGGTCCCGGCCTGGCCTCGGGCTCGCGGTCAGGTGGTGGTCTGTCCCGGGTCACGCTGTTCGGTTCAGACCGTCTCGGGGTCGGCGACGTCGATGATCGATTCGGTGGCCAGCTCGACAACGCCGGTGGTCGTCAGCAGCGATGTCACCGACCCGAGACCGACCAGGGTCCCGGTCAGGCGATTCGGTGTGCCGTCGACCAGCGCATCGACCGCCACCGCACGACCCCAGAACGGCTGCAGCAGGACGGCGGTGGTCACCCGCTGCTCGACCGTCTCCGTCCCCCGGTCGGATGACCCGCCGTCGGCCCGTGGCGGCCGATTCGTCGGGGCTGTCCGCTTGGAGCTGGGCGACCGCCTCGCTGACTTCGTCGGGGAACGGTCCGGTCGGCACCGGCGGTCCGGACCAGTCGGCCGGGAGGTCAGCGGGCGAGCCCTCGATCCCGGATTCGCGGTCCGCACCGGCCCGGGGTTCGTCGATGACGACCGACGAACCGTCGAGCACGGGAAACAACCCCAGTGCCCGCAGGGACTCCACGACGGTCACCGGGTCCAGCGGTGAGGTCAGCACGGTGGGTGCCACCAGGCGGAGCCCCAGCTTGGCCGCCTTGCGGTTGGCGGCGATCTCGACCGCCGAGATGTCATCTGCGGTGACGATGATCGCCTGGGCCGGCATGACCCGGATGGAGCCGTAGCGCCGGGAAACATCCGCCAGCAGATAGGCCAGCGGCTGAGGCAGGCCAGCCAGGCCGTGCTCGGTCAGGAAGCCGGTGATCGATTCGACGGTCCAGCCCCGGTCGAAGGCTCGACGTACGCTGGCCTCGGTGAACCGGAACCCGGGAGCCCGGCCGTCGCCGGCACCGTCGATCCGATCGGTCATCTCGCCAAGCGACCGGGCCACGGATGGCGCCAGTGGTCCGAAGGACACCGCGGTGAGGTCGGCCTGCAGCACCATCTTGTCCTGGTCGTCGCCGAGCGCAGCCCCGGCGGCGCGATCGACCAGCGTCTCATCGGCGGCCAGCAATCCCCGGCCGATGTCGCTGGCCGCATCGTTGGCGACCAGACCGAGCAACTCGGCCTCGGCCAGGGTCCACGCCACCAGCACCTCCGGGGGCGGGTCGCCGGCGCCCCAGAGGTTGGGTCCGTGCCAGACCACCGCTTCGGCCAGCTGGTCTGGCTGGAAGGCGGCGCCAGGGGGAAGCGAGCAGATCGTGGTCAGCGTCGCGGTTCTGGCCGCAGTGACGGCGGCGACAGGCTCCCGGTCGCCGAGGGCGACGATGCGTTGGCCGCCGGGATCGTCGAGCAGGCCCCGTGAAAGGAAACGGTCGGAGGCCAGCCAGGCCCGGACCAGGACCAGATATCGCCGATGGCGCCGCAGGGACCACCAGCGGGAGACCACGTCGGCCGACATCACCGAGCCGCCACTGACCTTGAGCAGCCGGGCCGCTGCCAGGAGTTCGAAGAGCCGGGCGACGTCGACCTGATCGAGGCGGCACAGTTTGGCCAGTCGTTTGAGCTCGCGGGGGCCGACGCCGCCCGCCTTGCGTACCGAGACCTCGCCTCGATCCACCAGCCGGAGCAGTGTCTCGGCACCATCGAGGAGTCGGTTGGCGCTGTCGGCCGACCCGCCGGCCACAACCTCCGGCCCGACCCCATCGACCGGCCGTGGCTCCACCGGCCGTAGCACCGCGGTGGGGGCCAGCCCGTTCGGCCGGGAGGCGATCACCGGCTCCCTCGGCAGTTCGGCCAACGATTCGGTGACCGCGATCACCAGCCCGCTTGTCCATCAGCCAGGTCAGGGGATCGTCGGCGTCCAGACCCCGGTAGGGGTAGCCGGTCGGGAGCGGTATCGCCGGGGAGCGTCTGGAGACCAGCGACTCGAAAAGGGCTGCGCTGTCTGCCGGCGCATCGGCCATCAGCTCGGCCAGGACATCGGGTTGGGACAGGCGATGGGCGATGGCCCGGATGGTTGCCGATCGTTTCGCCGCCCCCTCGGCTCGTGTCTCGACCGCCAACCGTTCGATCGTGTCCGTCGGCAGGTGCTCTGCCAGTTCGACGAACGACGGGCCGAGCCCCAAGGGCCGATGGAGCAGGTCCTGCAGCGCACCGACGGGGGAGATCACCCGATCGTCGACGACGACGACCCCGATCCGGCGCAGTCGTTCGACCGCATCGATCACCGCGGTCACGTCGCCGGTTCCCAGCAGCCGGTCGAGGTCGTCGACAGTTGCCGGATGTTTGGCAACCAGCGCCTCGGCCACCACCAGCATCCCGACGTCAGCACCGACGAGCGCCCGACCGAGCGACATGGCGGTTGCGGCCTTGCGGGCGACCGCCTCCGGGCCCCGGTCGGTGGCCGGCAGCAGATCCGGTCGACGTTCGATCAGGTACGACAGCTCATCGGCAGACCACGACAAGAGCTGATCGAGGAGATTCATCGCCACCATTCTGCCCGATGAACGAGCCCGACGCTCCACGGGAGCGGTCGGGGCGCTCGTGGTTACATCGGTCGGCCCGATTTCAGGCCTCGCCCGGCGACGCGAGGTGTGGCCCGGGGCGCGGCGTCGGGAGCGGTCAGCGGGCGGCCCGGCGACTGCTGATCACACCGGTGTCGAAGCCGGCCAGATGGAGGCCACCGGCAAACCGTGCGTGTTCGACCTTGGCGCAGCGATCCATCACGACGTCGAGGCCGGCGGCATTGGCGATGGTCGCCGCCTCGTCGCTCCAGATCCCCAGCTGCAGCCACAGCACCTTGGCACCGACGGCCACGGCCTCCCTGGCGATGGCCGGGCAGTCCTCGGGCCTGCGGAACACGTCGACGATGTCGGGCACGACCGGCAGCTCGGCCAGCGACGGGTAGGCGGTGAAGCCGAGGACCTCGGTCTCCCGGGGGTTGACCGGGTAGAGGTCGTAGTCGCAGATCGACGACTTGAGATAGGTCATCACGAAGTTGCTGGCCCGGGCCGGGTTCGACGACGCCCCGACCAGGGCGATCGAGCCGGCCTCGTCCAGGATACGTTTCCGCTCCGAGGCCCCGGGAGGCGTCCACACGGTTGGCGTGGCCCTCGACGAGCCGGTCGGTGCGGTTGTCATACGAGCTCCGTCGCTGCGCTGAGCGCCTGGTCGAGATCCCACAGGATGTCTTCGAGGTCCTCGAGCCCGACCGACAGCCGAATCATGTCCGGCCCGACCCCTGCCGCCTCGAGCTGCTGGTCCGACAGCTGCTGATGGGTGGTCGACGCCGGGTGGATCACCAGCGTCCTGGCGTCGCCGACGTTGGCCAGGTGGCTGATCAGCTGGAGGCTCTCGATGAATCGCTGCCCGGCTTTGCGGCCGCCGTTGAGCCCGAAGGTGAAGATGGCGCCGGCCCCCAGCGGGAGGTACTTGGCCGCCAACTCGTGGTACGGCGAGCCCGGCAGGTCGGCGTGGGCCACCCACGACACCCGCCGGTCACCCTCGAGCCAGGCCGCCACCGCCTTGGCGTTGGCCACATGATCGTCCATCCGCTGGGGCAGGGTCTCGATGCCCTGGAGCAACAGGAACGCGTTGAACGGCGAGAGGCAGGCCCCGACGTCGCGCAACTGCTCGGAGCGGAGTGCGGTGCAGTAGGCGTACTCGCCGAAGTTGTCCCACCACCGGAGATCGTTGTAGCTCGGCACCGGCTCGGTCAGCCGCTCGAAGCGGCCGGACGCCCCCCAGTCGAACGTGCCGGCTTCGCAGACCACGCCACCGATGCTGGTGCCGTGACCGCCGATGAACTTGGTGGCGGAGTGCAGCACGATGTCGGCCCCGAATTCGATGGGCCGGCACAGGTACGGGGTGGCGAAGGTGGAATCGACGACGAGCGGCAGACCGTGGCTGTGGGCGATGTCGGCCAGCGCCTCCAGATCGGCCACCGAACCGGACGGGTTGCCGATCACCTCGGTGTAGAGCAGCTTGGTCTCGGGTCGGATGGCGGCGGCGAACGCCTCCGGTCGATCGTTGTCGACGAAGGTCGTCTCGACACCGAAGCGACCGAGTGTGGTCGACAGCAGCGAGTACGTTCCACCGTAGAGCCCGGCCGCGGCCACGATGTGGTCGCCAGCCCCGGCCAGGGTGGTGACGGCGAGGAACTCGGCGGCCTGGCCGGACGAGGTTGCAACCGCACCGATCGCCCCTTCGAGCGAGGCCATGCGTTCCTCGAACGCAGCTGTGGTCGGGTTGGAGATCCGGGAGTAGATCACGCCGTACTTCTGCAGGGCGAACAGATCGGCTGCATCCTCGGTGTCCTCGAACACGAAGCTGGTCGACTGGTAGATAGGCACCGCTCGGGCGCCGGTCGTCCGATCGGGCTGCCCGCCGGCGTGGAGCGATCGTGTCCTGAATCCCCACTGCCGGTCACCGGTTGTGCTCATTCGACCCATTAGACCAGACGGCCACCGCGCTCGTCGAACGGTTGCCGGCCGGACCGACACGGCCGGGGTCCGTGCCGTCAGAACCAACCGTCGGACGTCGCGGCCAGCAGCGCCAGGGCCAGCAGCACCCCGTTGCGGACCAGGTGGCGGGCCGAGACCTGGCTGGTCGACGCCCCGCCGAAGCAGGCGCAACTGGCGACCCGACCAGACCGCAGCACCAAGGCCAGGTTCGTCGTGAAGGCGCTCAGCAGTGCGAACGACAGCACCCCGCCCCACCCGGGGGCGATCGCCAGCACCGCCGCGGTCGCCAACTCGATGATCGGCACCGCGCTGGCCCACAGTTCGGGCCGGGGCAGGCCGAGCGAGGCGAAGTCGGCGGCGGTGGCGGCGCCGGCTCGCAGCTTGGCCGCCGCGGCGACGACGAACACCGCGGCGAGGATCAGCGCGGCAACGATGGCCAAAGCGTCCGGAATCGAACCGGTCATGGCCCGAACGGTACCAAGCGACCTAGCGGCCGCAGGTCCGATGGCTCTGTGACCAGGGAGTTTGTGGGCAACCTGTCCTCTGGTTCTTCCATCGTGGGGTCGCAGGTGGCAACATGGCCTGGTGATTGCAACCCTGATCGAGCAGTATCGAGCCAACATCGACGGTCAACTCAGTGACAAGCGCCGGGTGGTCGATCACCTCCTGGATGTTCGCCTGGCCGCCACCGATCGGCCCGCCCTGGTCGCCGAGATCGACCGCCTGCTGTCCGACATGCCCGGTCTCACCACCGTCGACAACGTCTGGTGGGCCAACGCCCTCGACGATCTCGATCGGGTGCTCAGCGCCGTACCGGCCGGCTGAAGATCGGATCGGGACCCTCAGCGCCCGCCCCGTTTGCGATCGAGCCTCTCCGATCCGGCGTCGAAGCCGGGCAATTGCGGCTGGACCGCCCCCTTCCTGGCCGCCAGATCGGCCACCAGCTCCTCGACTTCGGTCCAGTTCCGGGCCCGGAGCCCGTCGAGCCCGCGGTTGTATGGCTGATCGAAGATGATCACCGAGTTGCCTGCCTGGCGTAGTGCTTCGATGTTGTGGGGCGCATCGTCGATGTAGGCATCGGCCTCGACCTGCGGTTTCGCACCGAGAAAGCAGAGGTCGCGGTAGGGGATGCGCTGCTCGTCCAGCCAGGCCACGGTGTCGGAAACCGCGGTGGCATGGCCCCAGTTGGTGTAGAGCCGGTGGGTGATGATGCGGATCCAGGCGCCGAGGTCGGACAGCCGCCACAGGGCGTCGGCGCAGCCCTCCACCGCCGGCAGATGGCGCAGCAGACGTTTCTCTGTGACCGCCAGCTTGTGCAGCCGCAGGTACTCGCCCTCGTCGAGGCCCCAACTCTCGAAACCCCACTGCGTCGGCATGGCCAAGCTCTCCGGCTCGACCCCCCGATCAGCGGCGACGATCTCTCGAAAGCCGAGGTTGTAATCGGCGCAGACGCCGTCCAGATCGACCCCCAGGACAAAACTCGAACTCACCGGCAAGACGCTAGCCGCTCAGCCACCAACCCGGCCCCGGCAGCCGTCTGCGGTTTTACAATTGGTAAAAAGGGGGACGAATCTGCCACGCCCGGCCCCGGATCCGACATGCTGTTCGGGGTGGGGACAGCCAGGGATTTCGCCATTGTCATCGGCCCGGGCACGGTTGATGCCGGGCCGGACGGCCCGGCGGTGAAAGCCCGGTTGTTCGGTGTCGAGGTCGACCAGATCGTCGCCTACCGGGTGATTCACCTCCGGGGCGACCTCGACCGCAACCAGATCGAGGAGCTGGTGGACCGGCTCCTCGTCGACCCCGTGAATCAATGGTGGATGTACCGCCGGGAACACCTGCCGCCGTCCGGCCACGGCCGGGTCAGCATCGTCGAAACCGGGCTGCGTCCCGGGGTGACCGACAGAGAAGGTACCGAGTTGCTGCGTGCGGCCGGTGAGCTCGGGCTCCCGTTGGAGGCGGCGACGGTCGCCACCCGGTGGATGATCTACGGCGAGCTCGACGACGAGCAACTCGAGCAACTGGCCGATCGAGTGCTGCACAACACGGTGATCGAGCGCTGGGCGACCGACGAGCTGGCGCCGGCCCATGCCGACCTGCACGCATCGGTTGTCCCCACCGCCAGGATCGCCATCGGCGGCCTCGACCACGACGGGCTTGGTGAGGTCAGCCGGACCAGGCGGCTCGGTCTCAGCGGCCATGAGATGGAGGCCATCCAGAAGTGGTTCGCCTCCGAGGGCAGGGAGCCGACCGACGGCGAGCTGGAGACGCTGGCCCAGACCTGGAGCGAGCATTGCTCGCACAAGACGTTCCGGGCACTGGTCGCCACCCCGGACGGCCCGATCGACGGCCTGCTCGACACCTACCTCCGGGGCGCCACCGAGGCGATCGACGCCCCGTGGGTCGAGAGCGCCTTCGTCGACAACGCCGGCATCGTCAACTTCGATGATCGGTTCGATCTCGCCATCAAGGCCGAAACCCACAATCATCCTTCGGCCCTCGAGCCCTTCGGTGGGGCCAACACCGGTGTCGGCGGCGTCGTCCGCGACATCCTCGGGGTGTCTGCGAAACCGATCGCCATCACCGACGTGTTGTGCTTCGGTCCCGAAGATCTCCCGGTCGACGCCCTGCCCGACGGTGTGCTCCATCCCTTGCGGGTCCGGTCCGGTGTCATCGCAGGCGTCGGCGACTACGGCAACAAGATCGGCGTTCCCAATCTGGCCGGTGCCATCTTCCACGATCCGAGCTACACCACCACCCCGCTCGTCTTCGCCGGCTGTCTCGGCCTCTTGCCGAAGGGCTCGAACCCGACGAACGCCATCGCCGGCGACTTCGTGGTCGTCCTCGGCGGTGCGGTCGGTCGTGACGGGGTCGGTGGGGCCACCTTCTCCTCCCAGTCGATGGGCGTCGAAACCGCCGACATCGCAGGATCATCGGTCCAGATCGGCGATCCGGTGGTGGAGAAGGGCCTGATCGATCTGGTCGTGGCGGCCCGCGATGCCGGTTTGTATCACGCCATCACCGACTGTGGGGCCGGGGGCCTGTCCTCGGCCGTCGGTGAGATGGCCGAGAGTCTCGGCGCCCAGGTCGATCTGGCCAAGGTGCCTCGCAAGTATCCCGGGTTGTCACCGTGGGAGGTCTGGCTGTCCGAGGCCCAGGAACGGATGGTGATGGCCGTACCGGATCCGGTCCCGCTCCTGGCGCTGGCCGACCAATGGCAGGTGGATGCCACCGTGATCGGCTGGTTCACCGGAGACGGCCGTCTCCTGGTGCTCGACGGTGAGGACGTGGTGATCGACCTCGACTGCCGCTTCCTCCACGACGGGCGCCCCCGGCTCGAGCTGCAGGCGGTGTCGGTGGACGACGCCCGCCAACCCCGTCACCCGGTGGAGATCGTCGGCGACCAGATCCAACCGGTCGAGGCGCTGAAGGCGCTGCTGGCCCATCCGTCGTTGCGCTCGAACGAGTCGGTCATTCGAACCTACGATCACGAGGTGCTCGGCGGTACCGTGGTTCGGCCGTACGACGGGGCCGAGCTGGACGGTCCGGCCGACGGCACGGTGATGATTCCCACCCGGCACCGAGCAGGCCGACCCGCTGCGGGGTGTCGCCATCGGCATCGGTGCCGCCATCCTGATCGGTCGCTTCGATTGCCAGTCGATGGCCTGGGCCGCAGTCGACGAGGCGGTGCGAAACGTCGTGGTGGCGGGCGCCGACCCCGATCGGCTGTCGCTGCTCGACAATTTCGCCTGGGGTGATCCGACCGACCCCGAGATGCTGGGCAGGCTGGTTGCGGCCTGCCGGGGCTGCCACGATGCGGCCGTCGGCTATGGCGCCCCGTTCGTCTCCGGCAAGGACTCGCTGTTCAACGAGTTCGTCGGAGTCGACGGTGTCGCCGACCCGGTCACCCCGACCCTGATCATCACCGCTGTCGGCACCGTCGACGACGTGACGACGATCCCCGCCGTCGGGCTGACCACGCCGGGGAACGACGTCTGGCTGGTCGGGCCGGCCACCGGCGCCCTCGGCGGCAGCTACCTCGACGAGGTGACCGGCGGCGACAGGGGAGGTCATGTGCCCGGTGCCGATCCCGAGGCGGCGGCCCGCCACCGCACCGTCCATCAGGCCATCCGGTCCGGCATGGTCGTGAGCGCCCACGACATCGCAGAAGGTGGCCTTGCCGTTGCGGCCGCCGAATGGGCCTTCGCCGGTCGACGGGGCCTGTCGATCACCCTTGCCGAGCGGCACAGCCCATACGAGCTGTTCGGCGAAGGGCCCGGACGGTACCTACTGGAGATCCGACCCGACGATGCCGATCGGCTGGCCGAGGCCGTGCCTTCGGCGGTGCGAATCGGCTGGATCACCGAAGACGATCGGCTGCGGATCGGGATCGAGGTCGACATCGGTCTCGACGAGATCGGCCGGGCCTTCAAATCGTCGACCTTCACCGAGGTGCGGCCATGAGCGGTGAGCCGGCCCACCACGATTCGGCGGACGTGGATGGCGGTCCGGTCGCTGCGGACCGGGCCGAACACACCGACGCCGATCACACCGAGGCCGGCGGCGCCGAGGTCGATCACACCGACCCCGGCGGCGGCCGGGCCGATCACATCGAGGCCGGCGGCGCCGAGGCCGATCACACCGACCCCGGCGGCGGCCAGGCCGAACACACCGACCCCGGCGGCGGCCAGGCCGAACACACCGACCCCGAAGGTGCCCCGTCCGAACCCGGTGACCTTGGCGATCGGCGTGATCCGAGCGGCAGAAAGCCGACCGTGCTGCTACCGATCGCCCCCGGCACCAACCGCAACGAGGAGTTGGCGATGGCGTTCCGGGCGGCCGGAGCCGAGGTCAACCAGGTGCCGCTCCAACTGCTTCGCAGCGGCGAGGTCAAGTTGATCGACCATCAGTTGCTGGCCCTGCCCGGCGGTTTCTCCTACGGCGACGCCCTCGGTGCCGGCAAGCTGCTGGCCCTCGACCTCAGCGGGTGGTTCGCCGATCAGCTCAACGAGGCCAGGGAACGGGAGATGCCGATCATCGGGATCTGCAACGGTTTCCAGGCCCTGGTCCGGGCCGGGCTGCTCCCCGGCGACGTCGAACCATCCGAACCCTCCGGTCACAGCCTGCGGCCCACCGGCGCAGGAGGCGTTGTCGCGGCCACGCTGGCCGAGAACGCAAACGGGCGCTTCGAGTGCCGCTGGGTCCGCCTGGCCCCCGGCGCCAGGCATTCGCCATGGATGGCCGAACTGTCGGCACCGGTCCGCTGTCCCGTGGCCCACGGCGAGGGGCGATTCGTGACCACCGACGCCGCGGCCATCGGCTCGGCCGACCTGGTGGCGTTCCGCTACTGCGACGCCGACGGCGCCCCGGCCGGCGGCGCCTACCCGGCGAACCCCAACGGATCGGATGCCGACATCGCAGGCATCGTCGACCCGTCCGGCTTGGTGCTCGGCATGATGCCCCACCCCGAGGACCATGTCTTCGCTCGGCAGGACCCGCACTGGCGACAAGACCGCGGCGGGCGCTGCCTGGCGATCTTTGCCGCCGGCGTCGGCGCCGTTCGTCACGGTTGATCCGGCTTGTCGATCGACCCCACGGGGGTCGGCTTACTTTTTGTTCAACTTGGCCGACCGTCGCCCGCGCCGGGACGTGGCTTGGCCATGATGGGGTGGTGGGACCAGACCAGACTTTGTCGACCGTGGACTTGGACCTGGAGGGTCGAACCTCCGGCAAGGTACGGGAGGCCTGGCCTCTCCCGGACCGGCGTCGCCTGCTGGTCACCACCGACCGGCTCAGCGCCTTCGATCGCATCATCGGGACGGTGCCCCACAAGGGTCAGGTCCTCAACCAGTTGGCCGCCTGGTGGTTCGCCAAGACCTCCGACATCGTCGCCAACCACGTGATCGAGGTACCCGATCCCAACGCCCTCATCGCCATCGACGCCGACCCGTTGCCGGTGGAGGTCGTCGTTCGAGGCCGGCTGACAGGGAGCACCTCCACCAGCCTGCTGCCCCGGTACCAGGCCGGTGAGCGCCTGCTCTACGGCCATCAACTCCCAGACGGTCTCACCCCCCACGGGCCGTTGGGTCAGCCGCTGATCACCCCCACCACCAAGGCCGAGCATGGCGAACACGATCAGCCGGTGACCAGCGACGAGGTGGTCGAACTGGGCCTGGTCGAGCCGGGCCTGTGGGCTCAGGTCCAGAAGGTGGCGATCGAGTTGTTCGCCAGAGGCGAGCAGCTGGCGGCAGACGCCGGCTTCGTGCTGGCCGACACCAAATACGAGTTCGGTCTTGGCCCGGACGGCGAGCTGCTGCTGATCGACGAGGTCCACACCCCGGATTCGTCCCGGTTCTGGGCCGTCGACTCGCTGGAGGAACGCCTCGCGTCCGGCCGGTCACCGGAGAGCTTCGACAAGGAGCCGGTCCGGCTGGCCCTCAAGGAGATCGGCTACACCGGTGACGGCGAGCCTCCCACGCTGCCGGACGAGGTTTGGGCCGAGACCTCGGCCCGGTACGTGCAGCTCTACGAGTCGCTGACCGGGCTGGCCTTCGAACCGGGAGCCCAGCCGGCGGACAAACGGCTCGAGACCAACCTGGCCTCGGTTCTGGCCGGCGGCGAGGGCTGAGGGGCATGCAGGTCGTCATCCTGTGCGGGTCCCCCCGCGACGCCGATTGGGCCGACAAGATCGCAGACGTGCTCGATTCCCTGGACGTTCCAG
The DNA here is from genome assembly GCA_963715325.1 of uncultured Acidimicrobiales bacterium. GTDB lineage: Bacteria > Actinomycetota > Acidimicrobiia > Acidimicrobiales > SZUA-35 > JAHELU01. The sequence goes on along the minus strand of CAVQRR010000002.1, from coordinate 48,767 downwards.
TCATTCGTCGGGTCGGGTCGGCCCACCGGGTCCCGGAGCACGTTCTCGACCTGCTCCGCCACTACGACGGCTCGCCAGAGCCGACGGTGTTCATCACCGTTGCCGGCATGAGCGATGCCCTGTCCGGACTGACCGACGCCAATGTGGTGTCACCGGTGGTGGCCTGCCCGCCCCGGTCGGATGCCTTTGCGGGGCTCGACGTCTTGTCGAGCCTGCGAACCCCTCCAGGGGTGGCGCCCATCGTGGCCCTGGAGCCGGGCAACGCCGCCCTGGCCGCGGCGAAGATACTGGGTCTCGGTGATCCCGGGCTCCGGGATCGTATCGCCGCCCACCAGGCCAAGGCGGCACAGCGGGTGCTGGACGGCGATCGAGAGCTGCTGGCGTCCGAGGCGTCGCCTTGAGACCACGGCGGCAATGGAACGGCCCGGCCGGAGCGACTCTCGCCACCGGGGTCGGCGGGCTTGCCGACGCACACCGCTCGGCCCCAGATCGCGGCAGCGGTCCAACAGCCGGGCGACGACACGTCGCCCGACACTAGACCCCGACAGTTGAGAGGTACCCCGGACATGGAGCTCGATCGGCCAAAGGAAGAGTGCGGGGTCCTGGCCATAGCCTCCCCGTCCGATGATGTCGCCCGGTCGGCGTTCTTCGGCCTCTACGCGTTGCAGCACCGGGGTCAGGAGGCGGCGGGCATCGCGGTCTCCGACGGTCGGGCGGTGCGGATCCACAAGGGTCAGGGCCTGGTCAACCAGGTGTTCCAGCCCGGCAACCTCGACCCTCTCGTTGGCAGCCTTGCCATCGGCCACACCCGCTACTCCACCACCGGGTCGAACAGCGAACGCAACGTCCAGCCCTACGTCGTCGAGACGATCCACGGACCATTGGGGGTGGCCCACAACGGCAACCTGGTCAATGCCGATCGACTGCGGACCAAGCTCCTGGAGCGAGGCGCCGGGCTGCAGTCCTCATCGGACTCCGAGGTGCTGGCCCTGATGTTGGCCGGGGCCGACGGCGACTCCTGGGAGGAGCGGCTGGCTTCGGTGATGCCGAGCTGGGAGGGTGCATTCTCGCTGGTGATCATCGCCGGTACGAAGGTCCTCGCCGCCCGCGACCCCTGGGGTTTTCGGCCCCTGTCCATGGGCCGGCTGCCATCCGGTGGTCATGTGGTCGCCTCGGAATCGGGAGCGCTCCACACCCTCGGTTGCGAATCGATCCGGGAGATCGAGCCGGGCGAGATCGTGGTGCTGCAGTCGACCATCGCCAGGATCCGCCAGGCGGTGCCGGCCAAGCCGTCGCAGGCCCGCTGCACCTTCGAACACATCTACTTCTCCCGGCCGGACGCCACCTGGGACGGGTTGCTCGTTCACCAGGCAAGGCAGAACCTCGGCGAGGAGCTGGCCAGGGAACATCCGGTGGAGGCCGACGTCGTCATCCCGGTCCCGGACTCGTCGACGCCTGCCGCCATCGGCTACGCCAACGTGTCGGGCATCCCGTACAACGAGGGTTTCGTGAAGAACCGCTATATCGGTCGGACCTTCATCGAACCGACAGACGAGTTGCGGCGCCAGGGTGTCGCCCTCAAGTTCAACACGCTGCCGGAGAACATCGCCGGCCGGCGGGTGGTGGTCGTCGACGACTCGATCGTCCGGGGCACGACCGCAAACCAGCTGATCCGTCTCATCCGTGATGCCGGTGCGTTGGAGGTCCATGTCCGCATCACCTGCCCACCGGTGGCCCATCCCTGCTTCTTCGGGGTCGACATGGGCTCCTACGACGAGTTGATCGCCCACCAACTGGGGGTGCCGGAGATCTGTGAGCACATCGGGGCCGACAGCCTCGGCTTCTTGTCCGTACCCCGGATGATGAAGGCCCTCGGGCGCGACGACGGCTACTGCAACGCCTGTTTCACCGGCTCGTACCCGATGCCGGTGCAGCTGTCGTTGACCACCGGGAAGAAGCGGTTCGACGGGGTGCTGGAATGAACAAGCTGCATGTGCTCCTGATCGGATCCGGAGGGCGGGAACACGCCATCGCCAGAGCCATCTCCCGGTCGCCGATGCTGGCGTCGCTGGCGGTCGCCCCCGGAAACGCCGGCACCGCCGAGTACAACGTCTCACTCGATGTGGCCGATTCCGATGCGCTCCTCGAGTACTGCCGTTCCGAAGCCATCGACCTGGTGATCGTCGGTCCCGAAGCGCCCCTGGTGGCCGGGCTGGCCGATGCGGTCACCGCGGCCGGGATCGCCTGTTTCGGTCCATCGGCGGCCGCGGCCCAGCTGGAGGGGTCGAAGTCGTTCGCCCGCCAGTTCGCGGCCCGTCACGGGATCCCCGGGCCGGAATGCCAGTCCTTCACCAAGGTCACACCGGCCCTGGAGTGGCTCGACGGCTTCGACCGTCCGGTCGTCGTCAAGGCCGACGGTCTGGCCTCCGGCAAGGGGGTCATCATCCCCGAGAATCGGGTCGAGACCGAACGGGCCATCTACAGCCTGCTTTCCGACAGGACCCTCGGCGAGGCCGGGGCCACGGTGGTGCTGGAGGAGCGGCTCGAGGGCGAGGAGCTGTCGCTGTTCGGCATCGCCGATGGATCCACGGTCATCGCCATCGGCACGGCGCAGGACCACAAGCGGGTCGGCGATGGTGACACCGGGTTGAACACCGGCGGCATGGGGGCCTTCGCTCCTGTGCCGGGCATGGCCGAGTTGGAGCCGGAGCTGGTCGAACGGTTCCTCGTCCCGGCGGTCGAAGGGATGGCCGCCGAGGGCATGCCGTACATCGGGGTCCTGTATGCGGGCATCATCCTCACCGACGACGGTCCCCGGCTCATCGAGTACAACTGCCGGTTCGGTGATCCCGAAGCCCAGGTGTTGTTGCCTCTCATCGGCTCGGACGTGCTGGAGCTGATGGCCTTGGCATCGAGGGGGCTGCTGTCGAAGGCCGAGGTCGAGCGGGTCGCCGATGTCACCGCGGCCACCGTGGTGGTGGCGGCAAAGGGCTACCCGACGACGCCGGCGCTCGACATCCCGATCCCCGACGTGACGACCCCGCCCGGGGTGACCCTGATCCACAGCTCGACCAAGGTCGAGGACGGTCGGGTCATCAGCAACGGTGGCCGGGTGCTGTCGGTGACCGGCACCGGCATCGACCTGGCAGACGCACTGGAGAAGGTCTACGGGGTGGTCGACGAGCTGGTCAACGACCAGCTCTTCGCCCGCTCCGACATCGGCTATCGCTACGTGAAGCGGGTTGCGCCGGAACGCGACCCGATGGTGGAGGCCGGCAGTGCCTACGCCAAGGCCGGTGTGTCGTTCGCCGCCGCCGCCGACGCCACCGCCAGGATGGCCGAGTCGGTGCTGAGCACCCACGACGATCGGGTGGTCAGCAGCCTCGGCAGCTTCGGTGGCGTGTTCGACCTGAGGTCGCTGGCCGGGCTCGACGATCCGCTCCTGGTGGCCACCACCGACGGGGTCGGCACGAAGACCGTGTTGGCCGAGCAGCTCGACTCCTGGGAATCGGTGGGGGCCGACATCGTCAATCATGGTGTGAACGATGTGCTCGTTCAGGGGGCCCGCCCGCTGTTCTTCCTCGACACGGTGGCCGCGGCCTCCCTCGACCCCCACCTCGTGGCCCGGGTGGTGTCCGGCATGGCGGCCGCCTGCCGGGAGGTCGGCTGCATCCTGCTCGGCGGCGAAACCGCGGAGATGCCCGACGTTCTGACCCACGGCGCGGTGGACATCGCCGGGACCCTGATCGGGGTGGTCGAACGGTCCAAACTGCTTCCTCGGGCGTCGATCGAGCCGGGGCACCTCCTCGTCGGTCTCGGGTCGTCGGGCTTGCACACCAACGGCTACTCGTTGGCCCGCAAGGTCCTGTCCGGCATCGATCTCGAGGACCCGCTGCCCGGCCTGCCGGACACCACGATCGGTGAGGCGCTGCTGGCGGTCCACCGCTCCTATCTGGCGCCTCTCTCGGCGGCGCTCGATGGCGATCTGCTGCAGGGGCTGGCCCACATCACCGGTGGCGGGCTCGTCGACAACCTGCCCCGAGTCCTGCCGGACGGTTGCGGGGCGGTGGTCGACACGTCGTCGTGGACCAGGCCGCCGCTGTTCAAGTTCCTGGTCGGGCTGGCCGGTCTGAACAAGGTCGAGGCCCACCAGATCCTCAACATGGGGATCGGCATGGTGGCCATCGTGGCCCCCGATGACCTGGAGGCGGTCCAGGCCGCCATCCCGGAACCGACCAGGGTGATCGGCCGGATCGTCGACGGCCAGGGGGTTGCCCTGCATTGATCGGACCGGCCCGGCTGGTGGTGCTGGTCTCCGGCTCCGGCACCAACCTTCAGGCCATACTCGACGCCTGCGCCGGCGCTGGTTCGTCCCCGGTCGTGCCCGGCGTGGACCGGCTCGACGCCGAGGTGGTGCTCGTCATCTCGAACAACCCCGACGCCTACGCTCTCCAGCGGGCCGGCAGCGGCCGGGGTTGCCACCTCGGTCATGCCCCACCAGGGCCGGGACCGTGCGGAATACGACACCGAGCTGGCATACGAGGCCAAGATCGTCGGCGCCGACCTGGTGGTGCTCGCCGGCTGGAACCGGGTGCTGACCGACGCCTTCCTGGCCCACCACACCGTGATCAACCTCCACCCGGCCAAGCCGGGGGCCTTTCCCGGCCTCGGCGCCATCGCCAGGGCGTTCGAGGCGTGGCAACGAGGTGAGGCCCGCTCGGGGGGTGTGATGGTTCACTTCGTGCCAGACGAGGGCATCGACGACGGCCCGGTCATCGCCTGGGAGGAGGTGCCGTTCGAGCCGGGCGATTCCCTGGCATCATTCGAGCAGCGGGTCCATCTCGCCGAGCACCGGTTGCTGGTCGCGAGTATTCACAGCGTGTTGACCGAACTGCGGTCCAAGTTGTGATTTGATTGGCTGGAACGACCCGGCGCCACACGAAGTTGCAATCGGAGGAACACATGGCAGGAAACCACGAGCTGCTGACAGGATTCGAATCGCTGACCTTCGACGATGTGCTGGTCGTCCCCGGGTGGAGCGAGATCCTGCCGAACGAGGTGTCGACCGCCACCGACCTGGCCGGGATCGATCTCAAGGTGCCGCTGCTGTCGGCTGCGATGGACACCGTCACCGAAGCGCCGCTGGCCATCTCCCTGGCCCGTGAGGGTGGTATCGGTGTGCTCCACCGCAACCTGTCGATCGACGCCCAGGCGGCCGAGGTCGACCGGGTCAAGCGGGCCCAGGCCGGCATGATCACGGCCCCGGTCAGCCTCACCCCGAAGGCGACGCTGGCCGAGGCGGAGGCGATCATGGCCCGCCATTCGATCTCCGGTGTGCCCATCGTCGACGACGACCAGCTCCTGGTCGGCATCCTCACGAATCGTGACGTCCGGTTCTGCACCGAGAACGAGGACGACCGGCCGGTCACCGATTTCATGACCTCCCGCAACCTCGTCACCGCTCCGGTCGGGACATCGCTCGATCAGGCGGTGGCCATCCTCCACGAGCACCGCATCGAGAAGCTGCCGCTGGTCGACGAAGGTGGCCGTCTCCGCGGCCTCATCACCGTCAAGGACATCACCAAGCGGATCGAGAAACCCCACGCCGCCCTCGACAGCGAGGGTCGGCTCCGGGTCGGCGCCGCGGTCGGGGTCAGCGACGCCGCCGAGCGGGCCGAGGCCCTGATCCCGGCCGGGGTCGACATGCTGGTCGTCGATACCGCCCACGGCCACACGCGGGGTGTCGTCGACACGGTCAGCCACCTCAAGCAGAAGTGGCCCGACGTCATCGTTGTCGGCGGCAACGTCGTCACCTCCGAGGGGGCCGAGGCGCTGATCGAGGCCGGGGCCGACATGATCAAGGTCGGGGTCGGCGCCGGATCGATCTGTACCACCCGGGTGGTGGCCGGCGCCGGCATGCCGCAGCTGTCCGCCATCTACGAGACCTCGCTGGTGGCTCGGCCCCGTGGCATTCCGATCATCGCCGATGGCGGTGTGGTCTCCTCTGGCGACATCGTCAAGGCCTTCGTCGCCGGGGCCGATGCGGTGATGCTCGGCAATGCCCTGGCCGGGGTCGACGAGGCTCCGGGGGACCTCGAGCTGGTCGACGGCTCGATGTGGAAGACCTACCGGGGCATGGGCTCGGCCGGTGCCATGAAAGGCCGGGCCGCCGACCGCTACGGCACCGGCCAGGCCCCCGGCAAACACGTGCCGGAAGGGGTTGAGGCCAGGGTCCGCTATGCGGGCTCGCTGGCCGAGCTGATCGGTCAGTTGGTGGGCGGTCTGCGGGCCGGGATGGGCTATGCCGGGGCGTCGAACCTGGAGGACCTGCGGACCAAGACCCGGCTGACCAAGATCACCGGAGCGGGGCTCCGGGAGAGCCACCCCCACGACGTGCAGGTCCTGCGGGACGAATAGCGGGCGGGACCGGCGAGGGTCGGTTGGTCGCCGCGCCGGCGAGGAAATCACCTCGGCCACAGCAGCGGCGGGCCACTACGGTTGTCCCGATGCCAGACAGCCGCCGAGAGTCGACCGACCGCGCCGGTCCGCTGGTGGTGGCCCGGGGCCTGACCAAGCGGTTCGGTTCGTTCTGCGCCGTCGACGGCATCGACTTCGAGATCAACGCCGGTGAGGCGTTCGGGTTTCTCGGCCCGAACGGCGCCGGCAAGTCGTCGACGATGCGGATGCTGGGGTGCGTCTCGCCCCGTACCGCAGGCGAGCTGTCGATCTTCGGCCTCGATCCGTCGCTGGAGGGAGCCGCGGTCCGGGCCCGGCTCGGGGTCGTCCCCCAGGAGGACACCCTCGACATCGGCCTCACGGTGCGCGAGAACCTGCTGGTCTACGGCCGGTTCTTCGATCTGCCACGCAAGGAGGTGCGGCGCCGGGCCGACGAGTTGCTGGCCTTCACCCAGCTCGGCGAGCGGGCAGACGACAAGGTCGAGCCGCTCTCCGGTGGCATGAAACGGCGGCTCACCATCGCCAGGGCGCTGATCAATCAGCCGGAACTGGTGCTGCTCGACGAGCCGACCACGGGGCTCGACCCCCAGGCCCGACATCTCGTGTGGGAGCGGCTGTACCGGCTCAAGCAGCAGGGGGCGACCCTGCTGCTCACCACCCACTACATGGACGAGGCCGAGCAACTGTGCGACCGGTTGGTGGTGATGGACAAGGGTCGGATCGTCGATCACGGTTCGCCCCGGCAACTGATCGAGGCCCACTGCACCAGAGAGGTACTGGAGCTCCGATTCGACGACCCCGACAGGCACCACGCCGCAGTGGGCGAGCTCGCAGGGCTGCCTTTCCAGGTCGAACCGCTGCCGGATCGGGTCCTGGTCTATGCCGACGACGGCGACGACGCGGCGTCGGTCATCGCCGGGCTCGGGATCACCCCGATCGGCTCGCTGGTTCGTCGCTCCACCCTGGAGGATGTGTTCCTCCGACTGACCGGTCGAACGCTCGTCGACTGATGGCAACCTCATGACCGCGGTGGAAGGCCCGCCACGATCCGGTGCGACGGCCGGTGGCGTCGTGGCCGGTGCCGGCCGACGTCGGAGCACCCCCCGGTTCCTGCTGGTGACCGAGTACTACGCCACGCTGTTTCGCCATTTCTGGCGTGGCAGCATCGTGACGATACTGATCAGCCCGGTCCTCTACCTGCTGGCCATGGGTGTGGGGGTCGGGAGCCTGATCGACGGCAACGCCGGCACCACCCTCGACGGCACCCCCTACCTCCACTACGTCGCCCCGGGATTGATGGCGGCCGCCGCCATGCAGACCGCGGTGAACGGCTCCCTGTTCCCCGTCCTGGCGTCGGTCAAGTGGCTGCGAACGGCCCACGGGGTGATGGCAACTCCGATCCGTCCGGTCGACCTGGCGTTGGGGATGCAAACCTGGCTGGTGATCCAGATGCTGGTTGCGGCAACGGTGTTCGTTGCCATCATGGCGGTGGCGGGGGCCATCGGCTCGGCGTGGGTGCTGGTGGCACCGCCGGCGGCGGCCCTCGGTGGCCTGGCCTACTCGACGGGGCTTTCGGCCTGGGCCATCGGCCGGGAGAGCGAAGCCTCGTTCCCGCTGATCTTCCGCCTCGGGGTGCTGCCATCGTTCCTGCTGTCCGGCACGTTCTTTCCGATCGAACAGCTGCCAGGCCCATTGCGGGCGTTGGCCTCGGTCTCCCCGCTGTGGCACGCCGTCGAGTTGGTTCGGGGGGCAACCACCGCCTCCGGTAGCCTACGGACGGCCGTCGTCCACCTCGCGGTGCTGGGGGCCTACGTCGGGGTCGGTCTGTGGCTGGCCGCTCGTGCCTACGCCAAGCGGTTGCACCAGTGAGCCGGCTGCTCGAGCTGGTGATGCCCGGTGCCACCCGCCGGTTCCGCCACGTGGCGGGCCGCAACACCTTGGCCGCCAGAGCCAATTGGGCCGCCGTTGCCAGCGGAGCCACCGAGCCGTTCTTCTATCTGCTGTCGGTCGGGGTCGGGGTCGGGGTCCTGGTCGGCGACATCGAGGTCGGCGGGCGGGTCTACGACTACACCGAGTTCGTCGCACCGGCCATGCTGGCCGCGGCGGCCATGAGCGGAGCCATCGCCGAGAGCACGTACAACACCTATGGAAAGCTGAAGTGGGACAAGCTCTACGACGGCATGACCGCTACCCCGTTGACGCCGAGCGACATCGCCCTCGGCGAGCTCGCATACGCTCAGGCCCGAGGCTCGATGTACAGTGCGTTCTTCCTGGCGGCCATGGTGGCCCTCGGGTTGGTGCAGAGCTGGTGGGCGCTGCTGACGCTCCCGGCGGCAGTTCTGATCGGGGTCGCCTTCTCCGCCGCCGGCCTGGCTTCGGTGACCTACATGCGGAGCTGGGAGGACTTCGACCTGGTGCTGCTGGTTCAGATCGGTCTGTTCCTGTTCTCCGCCACGTTCTACCCGCTGTCGGTCTACCCGACCGCGCTGCAGTGGATCGCTCGATGCTCACCGCTGTACCACGGGGCGGCGCTGTGCCGTGACCTCGTGCTCGGCACCGTCGGCCTCCACGACCTGGTCCACACCGGCGTCCTGGTGGCGATGGCGCTGATCGGCCTCCGCCTGGCGGGGCGCCGGTTCGCGGTGCTGTTGCACGAGTGAGGCGAGCCGGCCCGGCGAGGTGCGCTGCAACCCGGCCGCTTGCCCCTGGGCACCTCCTCAGGCCACCGCCTCAGGCCACCGCCAGCAACTGTCGATCGGATCCTTTTCTGGCTCGGGCCAGTGCCATCAGACCGAGCAGTGCTCCCAGCACCGCAGCGCCGACGAAAAGCGCTCGTGGGCCCGCCGCCCCGTAGACCGTCGGGGTCAGTAGCGCGGCCATGGTGGCCGCGGAAAGGCCTGCGGCGTCGAGCAGGGCCGAGCCGACCGCAGCCCGTTCGGCACCGGTGACCTCCAGCACCAGCACCTGGGCGCTGATCGAGACGAATGACTCCCCGGTGCCGTGAAGGAAGCCGAACACGGTGGCCACCACCACCGATCCCGCCAGGCCGTACCCGGTCATGGCCGGGATCAGGATCAGGAGCGCGGGCAGCATCACCGTCGCCCCGCCCTTGCGCTCGGCCAGCTGACCGGCGATTCTCGGCAGGAACAGCATCGGTCCTCCGACGAACAGGATGGTGACGGCGATGGTGGCGGTCGAGGCGCCGAGGTCGGTGAGGAAGCGGTCGACGATGGCATCGAACACCCCGATGAAGCCGTACACCACCACCTGGACCAGCATCGCCGCCTGCACCTTCGGCCGCCGGATGAGGCGACCAAGGTCCGAGTAGTCCACCGGCGATGCGGCGATCTGGGTTCGCAGGATCGTGGCGGTGGCGGGGACGCCGACCAACAACAGCGCAACACTGACCGCCAGGAACGGAGCCTCGAACCCCAACGGTTCGAACACCGCACCGATCACCGGCCCGATGATGAAGCCGGCGACGGCGGTGGACAGCAGCATTCCCAGCTTGGCCCCGCCGCCGGTGGCGTCGAGCCCGAGCAGGGCTTTGCGAGCCAGCAGGCCGAACAGGCCGAGCCCGATGCCGCTGAGGCCACGGCTGGCAGCCAGAATCAGCATGGTCTGGCCATAGGCGAAGCCGACCGGTCCCACGATGCCCGCAGCCAGCGCCACCACCGCCAGGGGCCGGGTGGTGCCCCGATCGGCCAGCGGGGACAACAGGAGCTGGGCCAACAGCGCCGCCCCGAATCCGGTGCCCGCCACCACACCGATCTCCCAATCGGCCAACCCCCGGTCGGCCTGGACATCCTCGAGGAACACGAACACCACACCGAGGGCCGAGGTCAGCAGGAAGTTGGTGAGGTAGATGAGCCAGGCCCGCATCGAACCAGGTTAGGCCCGGGCTCGCAGCGGGCCCCGGTGAATTTCGACAGCACTGGCCGGGTCGCCGGTCTTCAGCCGCCGTCACATCCGGCCGCGGTCAGCCGAGATCGACCGGGGACGGGTCCGGACAGGCATCATCCGGCGCCGCAGAGGCGCCACCACCTGGATGACGGCAAACAACCGCCCCCTTCGGTGCTCGGCTGCGGTTGACACCGGGGCGGCACGGTCGTAGCTTCCCGATGCCGGCCGTCGAGCCGGCGGAAGGAGGCGGGAAACGTCGTGCCGTCGATTCATGCCGATCACGAGGCCCTGGCCTCCATGGCCGCCACGGACCCGGACGCCCCGGTGGTCATGCTCAACCTGCTGCGATATCGGGATCGGGCCGAGGCCGGCCACGGTGTCGACGGCATGACCGGCGAAGAGGCGTACCGCCGCTACGGGCAGGAGTTCGCCAAGCTCAATCCTCGATTCGGTGGCGAGCCGATCTGGATGGGTGCCGCCGGTGCATCGGTCATCGGTGACGAGGACTGGGACGTGGTGATCCTCGTTCGTTACCCCAGCCGGACCGCCTTCGTCTCGATGATCAACGACCCCGACTACCAGGCCATCGCCCCGATCCGGGCCGCGGCGCTCGCCGACTCCCGGCTGATCGAAACCGACCAGATCCTGCCGAAGTCGGCCAGCTGAGCGAGGTCGCCGGCGGTGGTCGCCCGATCGGCCGGTCGCCCGATCGGCCCGGTCAGGTCCGTCGGCCGGGTCAGGCCCGTCGGCCCGGTCAGTCCCGTCGGCCGGGTCAGTCCGTCGGCCCGGTCAGGTCCGTCGGCCCGGTCAGGCCAGTCGGCCCAAGCCCGATCAGTGGCGGCAGGCCGCGCTGTGTTGGTGATGGGCCACTGCGGTGAGCTTGGTCCCCAGCAGTTTCTTGCGTGTGACCAGCTCGATGCGGCTGGCGTACTGGATCAGCGGCTTGGCAACCAGGATCGTGATGTCCTCATGGTGGATCTTGCGGTATGACGAGGTGTTCTTGCCCTTGAGGTAGGTGTCGACCGACACCTCTTCCGTGCCGCCTCAACCGATGGCATGGATGTAGTCGACGGCAGCGGTGCCGCCCCTGCTCCTGACCATTTCCAGCGCTTCATCGCTGATCGCAATATCCATGTGATCAGGGTAGCGCTCGGTCGGGACCTACCCGGATCGATCGATGTCGCAATAGAGTTCGACCATGACAAACAGCCTGGTTGACGGTCATCCTCGACCGCTCGGACAGTTCACCGTTGGGCCACTGGCATTCGGTTGCTGGCGATTCACGTCGTCTTCTGTGGCCGATGCCCGCACCAGCCTCGAGGCCGCGCTCGACAACGGGATGAACCTCGTCGACACCTCGGACGTGTACGGGCTCGATTGGGGCGGCACCGGTTTCGGCCAGAACGAGGCGTTGCTCGGCCAGGTCCTGGCCGAGGCTCCCGAGCTCCGCGACCGGATGGTCCTCGCCACCAAGGGTGGCATCATCCCCCCGACGCCGTACAACTCCGGGGCCGAGTACCTGCGCTCTGCGTGCGATGCCAGCCTTCGCCGACTCGGCGTCGACGTCATCGATCTCTACCAGATCCACCGACCCGACTTCTACACCCACCCCGAGGAGGTGGCGGCCACCCTCGCCGAATTGCGGGACGCAGGCAAGATCAAGGAGGTCGGGGTCTCCAACCACCTTCCGAGCCAGACCGATGCCCTGGCCGCCTACCTGGCGTTCCCCATCGCCTCGGATCAACCGGAGTTCTCCCTGGCCGCGCTCGGCCCGTTGCGCGACGGCACGCTCGATCGCTGCATGCAGCACAACCGCCGGCCGCTGGCCTGGAGTCCGCTGGCCGGTGGTGGCCTGGCCACCGGAGAGGGGCAGCCGGCCGAGCTGATGGAGGTGATGGATCGCCTGGCGGCCAGGGAGGGCGTTTCCCGGGCGGTGCTGGCGGTGGCCTTCGTCCTCGCCCACCCGTCGCGGCCGGTGGCGATCATCGGATCGCAGCGACCGGAACGGCTGGCCGAACAGGCCACCGCGGTGAAAGTCACGTTGGATCGAGGCGACCTGTACCAGTTGATCCAGGCCGCCGAGGGCCAGCCGCTTCCCTGACGTGGAGGCCGTACACACCCGCCCCCGATCCAACGCAGCGCCGACGTCTGGTCGCCGAAGTCCAGGCCCAGCGCCGCTCAGTCGAGCGGCGGGAGATCGCCGAAGCGGAGGTCGAACTCCGGTCCGGAGCCGGGACTGACCGGTTGGGCGATCTCGGTCGGCTCCGGGTCGAGCCCGAGTGCTTCTGCGATGCCGACCATCGCCGCCATCAGGATCGAGCCCCCGTGCCGAGGCCGTGTCCGGGGTGCCACGAACGGCCGCCCCGCCACGTCGTCGGCCCCGCCCCGGTCGGCCCCGTCGTTCTCGGCCCGGTCGTGCTCGAACCCGTCGGTCATGTGACCGTCGACCTCGGCCCGGTCGGTGTCGGCCGGGTCGGTGTCGTACCGGTCGGTCATGGCTCCAGTATGGCCTGGCCGGGCCGGCCCAGTTCGAGTCGGAAGCCAAGGCCGTGGGTGGTGTCCCACAGGGCGTCGAGCGACTCGTCACGAACGAAGCCCAACGTCCGGTAGAGCTGTTGGGCTGCGGTCATTCGCGCCAGGCTGTGGATCAGCAGCCGGGATCGACCGGCTGACCGGGCTCTGTCGATCACCACCTCGACCAGCCGCCGCCCGGCACCGAGGCCCTGAGCCGATGGGTCGACGGCCAAGTGGCGAAAGCTGGCCCCGTCCGGATCGCCGAACTCGTAGAAGCCGCTTCGAGCATTGGGGACGTAGGTCAACCCGCCGATGACGAAGCCGTTGAAGAGGGCGACCAGCACCGGGACTTCGGCCGCCCTCGTCGCCACGTCCGCCAGCTCGTCGGCGTAGCCGTCCTCGTACATCGTCGGCTCCACCGGCTCATAGGCCCGCACCGTCAGCTCACCCAGGATCGGGTAGTGGCTCGGCCGAGCATCCACCACCTCGACGGCGGTCATCGGGCCGCCGCAGGCATCGACGGGGGCCGATGGCTCACAACGTGGCGTCGAACCACGCCAGCACCTCGTCGAGGACCCGCTCCGCATCGGCCGGTGCGAGGAACAGGTGGCCGCCCTTCTCCAGGGGAACCAGCTTCTTGCGGCCCGCCGCCGCCCGGTACAGCCGCTCCGCGTTGGCGTAGCCGACCACGTCGTCGTCGGTGGCATGGATGATGCAGTACGGCCGGCCGAGTTGGCCCACCCTGGCGATCACGTCGTGGCACTGGAGATCCTCGATGAAGCCTGCGTTGAGCCGGAACGAACGCTGGGCGATGGTGATCGTGGCCGGGCTGCCCGCCTCCAGCTGCGACAGCTGGTCGGTGAAGAGGTGGCGAACGTGGCCGGCGTCGGCCGGGGCGCTCAACGTGATCAGCGATCGAACCGTCTTGAGCCGATGGGCGGCCAGGATCGAGGCCGCACCGCCAAGGCTGTGGCCGAGCAGCCCGCAGGGGCCGAACCCGGCTTGGATCAGCGACGCCGCAGCCCTGGTCAGATCGGCGACGTTGGCGCTGACCGTGGTCCCGGCGAAATCGCCACCGGACTCGCCGAGCCCGGTGAAATCGAATCGGAGCGTCACATAGCCGCCGTCCGCCAGGCCTTTGGCCAGTCGGGTCATCGTGTTGAGGTCCTTGGAGCAGGTGAAGCAGTGGGCCAGGAGCACCGCGCCCTTGACCGGCGGCCCCGGCGCCGGCCGGTGGAGCCGACCGGACAGCGTCGTTCCCTGGCTGCCGACGAAATCGAACGGCTCGACCGATGTCATGGCCACAGTATGCCGGTGCCGGGAGCGGTGCCGGTGGCTGTGCCGGTGAGCGTCCGCCAACCACGGTGGTCTCGGTGCCACGGCCGCCCACTACGGTGATGGCCCATGGCCCACCACACGTCCCTGGCGGTTCGGTTCAACGAGATCGATCCCTACGGCCACGTCAATCACGCGGTCTACGTGACCTATCTCGAGGTCGGTAGAACCGACGCCCTCGCCGCCTGCGGCATCCCGCTGGAGGTGATGGCCGAGCGGGGCTACCAGATGGTGGTGACCCATATCGACGTCCGCTTCCGGCGCCCGGCCGAGGCCGGCCAGGTGGTCACGGTGGAAACCGAGGTCGGCGAGCTCCGCCGGGCCAGCGGCATGTGGCGGCAACGGATCCTCAGGGGCGACGAGGTGCTGGTCACCGCCGAGGTCACCGCAGCGGTCACCGACGCTCGTGGTCGACCATCCAAGCCGCCGGAGTGGCTGTTTCCGGCCCTCGAGCCGCTGAGTATCCGCTGAGGATGCGCTGAGGATCCATTGAGGACCCGCTGGGGGCCGGTCCGGTGGCGTGACACCCGGTTCCGGGCGTGAGATCGTGGCACGGTGAGCTTCATCGGAACCGGTGACGAGGACTGGGTCGAGCTCGACCTGGATCTGTTCGAGCGGGCTCGGTCGATGCGGCTGGAGTCGATCCTGGTCGACGAGTACACCCGGGTGGTCGAGACCGTCGGGTTCGATTTCGAGATCGAAACGGCCGCCGATGGGCTGGTGTTCATCCTGGTCGACGGCACCAGGCGCTACCGGGCCGATGTCGGTCGTGATGACAGGCTGATCTTCACCGGGATCCTCGACCCCGAGGGTCCTCTGTAGACCGGCCGGTCCGGCAACCGAAGCGGGCCCGTTCGGGGACGATCCGCTACTGTCGCAGGTGTGGCAATCGCATTCAACAAGGACTTCACCCCGGTATACGGCAAGGTCGACGGGTTGTCGCCGTTGGTCCGCCGGGTCGTGGCCGAGAACCCGAACCCGTTCACCTTCACCGGCACCGGCGTCTACCTGATCGGCAGGGGAGAGGTGGCGGTGATCGACCCCGGCCCCACCCTGGACGAACACCTCGATGCCATCCTCGATGCTCTCGACCCCGAGGAGCGGATCACCCGCATCCTGGTGACCCACACCCACACCGATCACACCGCAGGGGTGGCCAAACTTGTCGACCGGACCGGGGCCACGACCTACGGCTTCGGTCCCCACGGGCCGGTGCCGGAGCACGATCCGCTCGACAAGGTCAGCTTCGACGAGTACTTCACGAAGGAGGAGAAGGAGGAGTTCGAGCGGGTCTGGAACGAGACTCCGGACGAACTGAAGCGGGAGGGCCCCGACGTCGACTTCGTCCCGGACGTGGCCGTCGGCGACGGCGACGTGATCGAGGGCACCGGTTGGACCGTCGAGGTGGTGCACACCCCGGGCCACACCTCGAACCATGTGTGCTTCGGCCTCCGGGAGGAGAAGCTGCTGTTCACCGGTGACCACGTGATGGGCTGGGCCACCTCGGTGATCTCGCCCCCCGACGGCGATCTGTTCGACTACTTGAGCAGCCTCCGCAAGCTGCTGGGCCGCGACGACGTCCGCTACTGGCCGACCCACGGCCCGGCCATCGACAACCCCCACGAGTACGTGCGGAGCTTTCTCGATCACCGCCTGCATCGGGAGGCCCAGATCGTCACCGCCCTTGGCGATGGGCCCTCAACCATCAAGGCGATCGTGCCCGGCATGTACGCCGATGTCGACAAGCGGCTGTGGCGGGCTGCGGCCAACTCGGTCTACTCCCACCTGCTCTCGCTCCATCGTGAAGGCCGTGTCGCCGCCGTCGACGAGGCCGGCGACGGCGCCGAGCCGTCCCTGACCGCCACCTGGCGGCTGCGCTGAACCACTGTGCGGCCCGAAGGGCGGCTCCGCCCGCCTCGACTCGAGACCTGCGGCGGATTTGACCGCAGGGGGCCTCCACCGCCTCGACTCAATCGCCGGCCAGGTAGCGGACGCCGGTGAGTGCCATCGACTGTTGCCACAGCTCCCGGCCGAGACTGCGGCGCGACGCCCCGTTCACCAGCGCGATCTGCTTCGGCGGCCCCCGGTGCTGGTTCCGGCCGGATGGGCCGTAGTACTGACCGCCTTCCACCGCGGGGTCGGTGGCCGCCCGCAAGGTCGGCAGGGCGCCGTCGGCCGCCGACTGGGTCAGGAACCGGCTGAGGCCCATCAGGAGCGTGGAAAGCACCGGGATGCCGATACCGGCTCCGAGGTTGGTGCGAGACAGGCCGGGATGGGCGACCACCGAGATCGCGGTCCGTCCTGCGGCGGCCAACCGGTGGTTGAGTTCGACGGCGAACACCTGATTGGCCAACTTGGTGTCGCTGTATATCTGGAAGCGTGAGTAATGGTCGAGGGTGGTCGGTATCGAGCCGCTCAGGTCGCCGCCGCCGGCCGCCAGGCTGGAGACGCTGACCACCCGGCCGCCGTCGACCAGGGTCGGCAGCAGCAGGCCGGTCAGCGCGAAGTGGCCGAGGTGGTTGCTGGCCCATTGCCGCTCGACACCCTGGCTGGTGAGGGCGGGAGGGCAGGCCATCACCCCGGCATTGTTGATCAGCAGGTCCAATGCACCGGACCTGGCGTCGTTCGGACGGTCCCGGTTGAATCGGGCGACGAACGCCTCGATCGAGTCCGGCTCGGTCAGATCCAACTCCCGCACCGAGATCCGATCTGCCGGCGGTGGCCGACCGTCGGCCGAACGGCGTGCCGCACCATCGTCGGTCTTCGGTTCGGCCGACAGCAGCCGGCTTCTGGCCGACTCGCCCCGACCCTGGTTCCGGCATCCCATCACCACCGTTGCGCCGCAGCGAAGCAATTCTTTTGTGGTCTCGTAGCCGATCCCGGAATTCGCTCCAGTGACGATGGCAACACGGTCGGTGAGGTCAGGGATGTCGGCGGCGCGCCACTCGGTCATGGAGGAACCCTAGCCGACCGCCAAATCCGGGGGCTCCAGCCGATTTTGCCGCGACTGCAAACCTACTGATGGGCACGGTGGTCCATATTTGAGCAACCGAACAGCCCGACCACGACGCAGTGGTGGTGTGCTCGGAGGCACTTGACGGTTGCGTTTCGAGCTGAGATGGTAGGCATCGTTCAACGGGGCTTCGACCGGTCACGACCGGGTTTCGGAGCTTGCGCTGATCGGAGGAGGGGATCGCGTTCGGACCCGCGGTCGCTTTTGGGCAGCTAGCGGAAAATGTAACGCGATCCCCTTTCTCGTTTTCTACTCCACCGAACCGGGCAGGGCGCGGACGCCCCGCAATTCGCCTCCGGTCGAGGTGCGTGATCGCTACTCTTGAACCCATGATGCAGCTCTACGACACCGCGACCCGACGGGTCGTTCCGCTGGCCCAGCGCGATCCCGGCAAGGTGTCGATCTACGTCTGCGGTCCTACCGTCTACGCACCACCCCATATCGGACACGGCCGTCAGGTGCTGGTGTACGACGTGCTGCGGCGGTTCCTGGAATGGTCGGGGCTCGACGTCGAGTTCGTGTCCAACATCACCGACATCGACGATGCCATCATCGAGCGGGCCAACGCCGAGGGCAGGGACCCGGCCGATATCGCCCGCAAGTGCGAGGCGGTGTGGTGGGAGGCCATGGACCGGCTGAATGTCGCCAGGCCCGATCACACGCCCCATGCCACCGAGTACGTGAAGCAGATGATCGATCTCGTGGTGGACCTGGTCGATGCCGGCAAGGCCTATCGAACCTCGGACGGGGTGTACCTCTCGGTCCAGTCGGTGGAGGACTACGGGCTGCTGCCCCACCAGGAGCTGGAGGATCTTCGGGAAGGCGGCGGCGAGCGGGAGATCGTTGGCGGCGAGAAGCGCCACCCGGCGGATTTCGCGCTCTGGAAGCTGGCCAAGGAGGGTGAGCCGTTCTGGCCATCGCCGTGGGGGGATGGTCGGCCGGGCTGGCACACCGAATGTGTCGTCATGAGCCTCGATCTGCTCGGCGAGGGTTTCGATCTCCACACCGGCGGGCTCGACCTGGTCTTCCCCCACCACGAGAATGAGCGGGCCCAGGCGGTGGCCCTCGGTCGCTCCTTCGCCGGGCATTGGATGCATCACGGCTTCGTCGAGCTCGGGGGCGAGAAGATGTCGAAGTCCCTTGGAAACGTCAGGAACCTGCTCGACCTGACCGAGCAATACGATCCGCGGGCCTATCGGCTGTTGTTGCTGCAGTCGCACTACCGTTCGCCGATCGAGGTCACGGACAACACGATGACGTCTGCCGAGGCGGCCCTCGACCGGCTCGACGGCTTCGCCCGCCGTACTGCGACGCTCGGCGGCACGGCCGATCGGGACGTGCTGGCTGCGTTCGTAGAGCTGATGGAGAACGATCTCGACACCCCGGGGGCGGTGGACCTGATGTTCCGTCAGGTTCGGGAAGCCAACTCGGCGCTCGATGGCGGTGACGCCGGGGTGGCGGCCGGCGCCGCCGCGTCGGTGATGGAGATCGCCAACGCTCTGGGCCTCGAACTACGAGCCGAAACCGGTTCGATCCCGGCCGACATCCAGGCGCTGGCCGACCAACGGGCGGCGGCTCGCCGGGCCAAGGACTACGCCAGGGCCGACGAGCTCAGGGATCGGCTGGCCGCCGCCGGCTGGACCGTCGAGGACGCACCGGACGGCCCGGTGGTCCTGCCAATCCCTTGACCGGGGCCGGCATTGGGGTTGCCAGCCGTGATGGACGCTGATCGGGTGAGCGAACCGGCCGATGGGGAGATGACCATCGGGGAGACCGCGGCCCGGATCGGGATCTCCACCTCGGCGTTGCGGTTCTACGAGCAGAACGGGCTGATCGTCTCCCGTCGAACCGCCGGCGGGCAACGCCGCTATGCCCGCGACGTGCTACGGCGGGTGGCGTTCATCCGGGCGGCCCAGAGCGTGGGGCTCAAGTTGGCCGAGATCCGCGACTCGCTCCGCGAACTACCGGACGATCGGGCGCCGACCAAGGAGGAGTGGGAGACCTTCGCCGGTCAGTGGCGGCCCCGGCTCGACCATCAGATCGCCGTGCTGGAGGCGATCAGGGACAAACTGTCGGCCTGCATCGGCTGTGGCTGCCAGACCCTCGATGCCTGCGACGTATTCAATCCCGGTGACATGGCGGCCGAGCAGGGTCCGGGGGCCCACTACCTGCTCGGCGAGCACTGACGGGGCGCATTGGGCTCGACCGCGGTTCTCGTGCCGTCACCGCTGGATCTCGTACCGCAGGGTCCCGGCCAAGGCTCTTTGCTCCACGAGGTCGGCCAGTTCTTCCGGGCCGGTTGCCCGGTTGTCGATGACATGGCGCCCGTCGATGGTGGCGGCGGCGAACTCGCGATGCATCTTGGCCGCAGCGGGGGCGTCGCGGAAACCGTGCCCGGGCCGCGTCGCCACCCGCTGGAGGCAGACCTCGACCGGCGGCAACACGATGGCGTAGTCGGCCCCGTCGATCCCGGTCGCGGCCAGGAATCGGTCCAGGAACCACGGCCCGACCACACCGTCGTAGATGGTTCGATACCCGCCTGCCACGAACCGGCCGGTGGCGGCCCCGGCGGCATCTGTCACGATCTCGTTCTGGGTGGCCGAGGCCGGCAGCCACGGTTCGATCATCCCACCGGCCAGAAACGCGAAGAAGCTGTCGCCGGCAACCAGGACGCTGCGGGCCGCTCGCCCCGCCAGCACACCGGCCACCGTCGACTTCCCCGCCCCCGGTGGGCCGGTGACGATCAGCAGTGAGCCCGTCACCTGTCCGGTCCCGTCGGGCGATGATCGATCGATCGCCGCGTCTCCCGAACGTTCGAGGTGTTCATCGGCCCTCCTCGGCGCTCAGGTCGTCGACGACGGCGTCCAGCAGCCCGGTCAGCGCCGCCGGCGCCAGGGCGATCTCCAGCCCTCGCCGGCCGCCGCTGACATGGATTTCGTCGAGGCCGCCGGCGCTGGCGTCGACGAAGGTTCGCAGCCGTTTCCGCTGGCCGAGCGGTGAGATTCCCCCGACGACGTAGCCGGTCAGCCGTTCGGCATGGCGGGGGTCGGCCATCGTGGCCTTCTTGGCTCCGGCGGAGCGGGCCAGCGCTTTGAGATCGAGTCGCCGGGCAACCGGTACCACGGCGACAACGGTTTCGCCGTCGTCCAGTTCGGCCAGCAGCGTCTTGAACACCCGCCCCGGGTCCAGCCCCAGCGCCTCGGCCGCCTCCGCTCCATAGGATTCGGCCGCCGGATCGTGGGTGTAGCTCACGACCCGGTGGTCGATACCGCTCTTTTCGAGCAACTTGATGGCGGGAGTCACGAAGGCAGTGTCGCCGGTTTAGAATCGAAACGACAAGCGAATACCAAGCAAGAACCGGGGAGCTCGGATGATGCCGGGCTGAGAGGACAGCTACCCCTGTCGACCCGCCGAACCTGATCTGGGTAATACCAGCGAAAGGGAGCCAGAATGCATCACAGACGTCTCCATGTGCCCGTTGGCCCCGTCCGCGGCTTTTCGGCACTGCTACTGACGATTTCGTTGCTTGCGGCGGGCTGTTCCGGCGGTGACGACGAAGCGTTGAGCGAGGACCCGGCGAGCCCACCGGGCGAGGAGGTGCCCGGCGGCGCGGACGGTGCCGAGCAGCAGACGACCGCCGAGTCCGAGGTGTCGGCCGATGGGGACGATCCGGTGGCCATCGAGCCCGGCACGGTCGTCCGGCTCGTCACCCACGACTCGTTCTCGGTCAGCGATGGGTTGTTCGACAACTTCACCCTCGACACCGGGATCGAGGTCGAGGTCATCAAGGGCGGCGACGCCGGCGAGGTGGTGGCCCGGGCCGTGCTGTCGTCCGATCAACCGGAGGGCGATGTGCTGTTCGGCATCGACAACACCTTTCTCCAGCGGGGTCTCGACGCCGGACTGTTCCTGCCGTACGAATCGCCGGGACTGGCCGACGTACCGGACGAACTGGAGCTCGATCCCGAGCACCGGGTCACCCCCATCGACTTCGGCGACGTGTGCATCAACTACTGGACCGACCGGGTTGCTGACGCCCCGACCGATCTCGACGACCTCACCGACCCGGCGTTCGCCGGCTCCTTCGTCACCCCCGATCCGGAAACGTCGTCGCCGGGGTTCGCCTTCCTGCTGGCCACGATCGCCCGCTACGGCGAGGACGGGTGGGAGGACTATTGGCGTCAGCTTCGTGACGGTGGCGTCACCGTCACACCGGGCTGGACCGAGGCCTACTACGGCGAGTTCGTGGCCGGCGGCGGGGACAAGGCGCTGGTCACGTCCTACGCGTCGAGCCCGGTTGCCGAAGTGCTGTTCGCCACCGAGGCCATCGAGACCGCACCCACCCAGGTCATGACAGACGGTTGTTTCAGACAGATCGAGTTCGCCGGCGTCCTGGCAGGCACCGAGGTGGAGTCGGCGGCCGGCAAGCTGATCGACTTCATGCTCTCGGAAACGTTCCAGGCCGACATCCCACTGAACATGTTCGTTGCCCCGGCGAACGCCGAGGTGGCGCTGCCCGAGCTCTACCGGGCCAACGCCGCCGAGGTCACCGAACCACTGACCATCAGCCCGGCCGACATCGAGGCCAACCGAAGCGATTGGACCGAGCGGTGGGCCGAGATCGTGCTCCGCTGACCGACCTCGACACCGGGTCCGGCCCCGCGGGCCGGCCCCCTGCCGTTGCCCGCTGGCGACGTCGCCCGCCCCTCGGGCGCCTCGGCTCGGCCGCAGTGCCGACACTGTTCCTCGCCATCATGGTCGGCATGGCCGTTGACTGCGGTCATGCAGCGCAGCCTGGCCGGGGTCGGCCCGGCCGACATCACCGAAATCCTGGCCCGGGGCTCGGTCCGCCGGGTGCTGGTGTTCACCGTATGGCAGGCGGCACTGTCGGCCGCCCTCACGGTGGTGATCGGGTTGCCGATCGCCCACGTCATCGCCCGCTACCGGTTTCGGGGCAGAGCGGCGCTGCGGGCCCTGGTCATCGTCCCCTTCGTGCTGCCGACCGTCGTGGTGGCAGCGGCGTTCGACGCCCTGTTCGATCGCTTCGGCCTGGCCATCGATCGGACCCTGTGGGCGGTGCTGGCGGCTCACGTCTTCTTCAACCTGGCGGTGGTGGTTCGGGTCGTCGGCGGCTACTGGGCCCGCATCGACCGACGCCAGCTCGAGGTGGCGGCAACGCTCGGGGCGTCGCCGGTTCGGGCCTGGTTCACGGTGACCCTGCGGAGTCTGGTGCCGGTACTGGCCGGTTCCTACCTGCTTGTCTTCCTCTTCTCGTTCACCAGCTTCGGGGTGATCAGGGTGCTGGGCGGTCTCCGCCGTGCCACCATCGAGACCGAGATCTACCGTTATGCGGTCTCCCGTCAGGAGTTCGATGTGGCGGCAGTGCTGGCGGCGCTCCAGATCCTCGTCGTGTTGGTCCTGGCCGCCGCCTCGGCCCGATTCCAGCGGCGCCATGCCTTCGTCCAGCGCAACACCGCGAAGCCGGTCGCAGTGGAGGGCTTCCGAAGACGGTTGCATCTCGGCCTGGTGTGCGCCCTGGTGGCGGTCACCATCGGATTGCCGATCCTGGTGCTGGTGGAGCAGTCGCTTGTGATCCGCCTCGGTTCCGGACAACGCTACGGCATCACCAACTATCGGCTGCTGCTGGATCGGTCCGACCTGTTGCCGGTGTCGGCGGCGGCGGCGCTGTGGAACTCGATACGTTTCGCCACCCTGGCGGCGCTCGTGGCCACCGTCGTCGGTTCCTTGGCCGCGCTGACCATCGAACGAGGTGGTCGGATCGGCCGGCTGCTGGAGACGATCGCCCTGCTACCGCTCGGGGTCTCGGCGGTGACGCTCGGCTTCGGCTACCTGGTGGGCTTCACGCTGTTCGACATCCGACGGTCGGTGTGGCTCGTCCCGGTGGCCCATGCCGTCATCGGGCTGCCGTTCGTGCTGGCGGCCATGGTCCCGGCCCTGCGCTCGATCGATCCCCGGGTCCGGGAGGCCGCCGCCACCCTCGGGGCAGCGCCGTCGGTGATCCGCCGAACCGTCGACTGGCCCCTGGTTCGCCGGCCCTTGGCCACCGGCGCCGGATTCGCCGCCGCGGTCAGCATCGGCGAGTTCGGGGCGACCTCGTTCCTGGCCAGAGGAGACGCATCGTTCACCGCGCCGCTGGCGGTGTTCAGGTTGCTGTCGAATCCCGGCCAGCAGCTCCGCGGCCAGGCGTTGGCACTCAGCGTCGTCATCGGGTGTGTGGTGGCGGTTGTCGCCGCCATCATCGAGTTCCGGCGCGACGACGGCGTGACCCTGCTGTGACCGGCCTGGTCGTCGACGACGTCACGGTTCGCTTCGGCGAGGTCGTGGCCCTCGATCGGTTCTCGCTCGAGGCCGCATCGGGGGAGATCGTGGCCGTCGTCGGGCCAAGCGGCTCGGGGAAGTCGACGCTGCTCCGGGCGGTCGCCGGGTTGGAGCCACTGGTCGGAGGGCGGGTCCTGCTCGACGGACGTGACCTGGCCCCGGTGCCGACCCACCGCCGAGGTCTCGGCCTGATGTTCCAGGATCACGGCCTGTTCTCCCACCTCAGCGTGGCCGACAACATCGCATACGGGCTCCGCATCGCGGGGCGGCCGAAGCCGGAGCAGCGGCGCCGGGTGACCGAGCTACTGGAACTGGTCGGCCTCGGAGGCTACGGCGAGCGACGCACCACCGAGCTGTCAGGAGGTGAGGCCCAGCGGGTGGCCCTGGCTCGGGCGCTGGCTCCCGAGCCGGGTCTGTTGATGCTCGACGAGCCGCTCGGCTCGCTGGACCGGGCGCTCCGGGATCAGCTGACCGGCGACCTCCGCCGGCTGCTGAACCGGCTCGGCCAAACCGCGCTGCACGTGACCCATGATCAGGCCGAGGCCTTCGCGCTGGCCGACCGGGTGGCGGTGGTTGCCAACGGTCGGCCGATGGCCATCGGCACACCGGCCGAGCTGTGGGCCGACCCGGGCAGCCGGTTCGTCGCCCGGTTCCTCGGCCATCCGAACATCTGGTCGATCTCGGTGACCACAGACGGCGCGGTGCTTTGGTCCGGTCGCCCACTGGGGGCCCTGGCCCCCGAGCACCGGTTGCGATCGATGGGGCCGGGTGACCATGTCGTTGTCATGCCTGCGGCCGGGATCGCCGTCTGCGACCCCGCCGGTTCGGTCCATCCTGGCCGCTGGACGGTCGATGTCGACGTCGTCGAGGTCGTGTTTCGACGGGGGTTCCACGATGTCACGGCCAGGAGGTCGACCGCAGGAGCCGAACCGGGGCAGACCATCGGTTTCACGACGTCGGAGCCTCTGGAGCCGGGCCGAACGGTCACCGTTTCGATCGACCCCTCCGGGCTGCGAGCGGTGTCGAACTGAGGGTCGGGCCGGCCTGGGTTCGGCCGGGGTCAGGCGAAGTCGGCGTCGTCGAGCCAGGAGCCGTGGAACCCGAACGGCACCCGCTGGGGCAGCTCCACCTTGGCCACCGGTTCGGCCTGCATGTCCCGGGCGTCGAGCAGCACGAAATCGCTCCGATCGCGGGCCTTGTCGTAGACGTAGGTCATCAGCCACCCGTGATCCTCGCTCTCGGGATCGGCCGCCGGCACGAACACCGGCTCGCCCGGCATGCCGTTCGGTCCCAGCTCGCGCAGCTGCGACGTTCCGGCCTCGAGGTCGTATTTGATCAGCGCCGTTCCGTCCAGGCCGCCCGCCCCATAGCCGAATCGGTTCGCCAGACCGGTCAGGTGTTCTGCGACCCTGGGGAACTCCATCGGTCGGTCGTCGAGCTCGGTCTCGCGTACCGCATCGGTTGCCAGGTCGAAGCTCCAGCGATGCAGGGTGGCGTGGTCCTTGAAGTCGCTCGACGAACCCCGCCACAGCTGCCGGTAGCGAGCGGTGTCGACGACCACCCGGTCCTGGTCGTCGACGAAGGCGTTCATCGGGTGAAAGACGTAACACGGCTCGACCTCGAACCATCTGACATCGGCGGCCCCGGCGGTGGCCTCATCGGTCGATCGGGGCATGATGCCGATGCGGGCCCCGTAGTCGTCGTCCCACCGGTAGGGCATCGTTCCCTGCATGGCCAGCTCGAGGTCGAACACGATCGGCAGGTCCATGAACACGACATGGCGGTCGGTGATGGCGAAGTCGTGGATCATGGTCGGGCCCGGTACGTCGATCACTTCCGACTGCACCAGTTGACCGTCGGCCGAAACCCGGTGGTAGGTCAGATACGGCTCGAAGAACCCGTAGCCGAAGAAATGCATCTCGCCGGTCACCGGACACATCTTGGGATGGGCGGTCATCGCGGTGTCGAGCCGGCCGTCGAAGTCGTAGGGGCCGATGGTGTCGAGGTCTGGCGTGACCTCGCAGGGAAAACTCGACTCGACGAGGGCCAGGATCCTGCCGGCGTGGCCGACGATGTGGGTGTTGCTGACCCCGATGGTCCGGTCGACGGTGCCGTCGTCGCCGATCAGCTTCGCGTCCGGTTCGAGCAGCGCCCTGGTCTTGACGTAGCGGTTCCGGTACCAGTCGGCCTTGCCGTCGCGCAGGCGGATGCCGTGGATCATCCCGTCGCCGAGGAACCAGTGGGCCGAGCGCCCGGACTTGGGATTCGGCCCGTTGCGGAAGAACCGACCGGACATTTCCTCGGGGATCGATCCGGTGACCGCCAGGTCGGTGGCCGAGACCTCGTCGTCGACCGGCGCATAGTTGCCTTTGAGGTGAAACGGCACCTTTTCCGATGAGACTTGGGTGGCCATGGTGGCAGGTCCTCCTGGGGGACTTCGGGCTCGCTTTTGGCGATTCACCTCACGCAACACGAGTCTGCCACCGATAGTTGAAGCATGCAGAGTCGTCGACACCTTGGGGTCGCCGCCGTGGCCGTCGCCGCCCAGCTCGTCTCGCTGGCGGTCGCCACAGACATTCTCGGCGCCGATGTTTCGGACTACGCAACGCAGTTCGAGACCATCGAAGCGGTGGGAATGGAACCCGATGTCGGGCCGGCGCCCCCCGGGATCGGGCCCGATGGCCAGCCGTCGCAGACCGATCAGGACCAGGTCGAGCCGATCGATGTCGCCGACGAGGCCGATCAGACGGTGGTCGATGAGGCCGACCAGAGCGATGAGGTCCTGGCCGGCGGGGAGACGATCCCCGATCAGCCGGCACTGGTCGACGAGATGCTCGATCGCCCGGTCTCCGACGGAGATGACGGCGACGGCAGCGTCGGCACATCGATTGGGGCAACCGAACCCGATCCGCTCACCGAAGCGGCAGGCGAGCCGGTCTTGCCGATCGCCGCCGCTCGACCCGACGATACGGCGACCGTCGACGCGACCTCCTCGACGAGGGTGCCCCATTCGAGCTCTGAGACGAGTTCGACGACCACCGCTGAATCGGGTGCCTCTACCGGCCCCGGTTCGACGGCATCCACAACCACGACGACCACCGGGATCCTACGGTCGACATCGACGGCTTCGGCGCCATCTATCCCACCGCGGCCGCGGCCCACCGTGGCACCGGTGGCCATCGATTCCGGCGAACGCTCGACGCTGCGGTCGGCGGCGGCGTCGACGACGTGGCTGCCGGCCACCACCAACCGGCCGATCACCACCTGGGCCACAACGACCACGACCGCGGCCGCCACGACCGTGCCGGCTCAGGCCGCCACCACCGCGGCGCCGACGGTACCGGCATCCACCACCGGTCCGCCGACCACTGCGGTGTCGACGACCAAGCCGCCGACAACGGTGGTATCGACCAGTGCACCACCGACGACACAGAAGCCAACCGGAGGGTCCTCCGACAATGCCGGATTGGCGGCCATGTCGAACACCGACCCGAGGTTCGGCCGCTATGCATCGCTACCGTCGAACGCCCTCAGCCTGGAGCAGCTGACCGAGCCGGCACCGGCGAAGGACAACGGCACCGTCGGTGACGGACAGTTCCGGGCCGCCTGCCAGTACTCCCATTTCGCCTACGACGACCCCATCGTGTTCCCCGGCCAACCAGGCCGGTCGCACCTCCACATGTTCTTCGGAAACACCGAGACCAATGCGTTCAGCACCACCGACTCGATCGTCAACTCCGGTGGTGGATCCTGCAACGGCTTCGAGCTGAACCGCTCGGCGTACTGGACGCCGGCCGTGCTCGACGGCCAGGGCAATGCCGTGGTTCCCGACATGATCATCCTGTATTACAAGACGAAGGAACCGGGCCAGGTCCAGCGGATGCCGCAGGGACTGAAGATGGTCAGTGGGAACACCGCTGCGGAATCGTTCACCGTTTCGGACTTCCTCTATTGGTCCTGCGGCGACAGCGGCCGCAGCTACAACAAGTCGAATCGAATCCCAGACTGCAACGGTGACACGGTCAACGCAACGATCTCGTTTCCCCAGTGCTGGGACGGCCGGAACATGGACTCGGCCGATCACCGCTCCCACATGGCGCTGGTCAGCCCCCACAAGCCGTGTCCGTCGACCCACCCGGTTCGGCTGCCGCAGATCAGCATCCTGCTCTACTTTCCCGGCCAACCGTCGACCAAGGGCTGGTACCTGTCGTCCGATCGCGGCGGTAGCTTCAACACCGGCCCCGGTGCCACGCTCCACGCCGACTGGTGGGGGGGATGGAACGACCAGACGATGGACCTGTGGACCAACGGCTGTATGAAGGCGGCCCGGAACTGTTCGTTCGGTCAGACCGGTACCAATCGGCAGCTGGCCAAACTCAACAACTTCCAGAACTATCAGGGGCCGAACTTCGTGCCATTGCCGTGACATCACGATGTCGGCCGAGCCCGATGCCCCCATCAGCGCTGTGGCGGATCGGTAGAATCGAGTCGAATGAAACCAACGGACCATCATCACCAGTTCGTCGCCACCGGCCGTTGGTGTACCCGACTCGCCGCCCCGTTGGCCAAGCTGGACCTCCCACCGACCCTGACCGTGCCGACCGCTCGGCCGATCCTGTTCGCCGGAAACCATCGAAGCTTCTTCGACGTGATCGCCACGCTGGCGATCTTCGCCCGGTTCGATGTGTCAAGCCGCATCTTGATCCGGGCCGACCTCGTCGACAGCGGCCTGTCCGGCACCATGTTGCGACGGCTGGGCTCGATCTCCACGTCATCGGCCAAGCGGCAGAATGCGGAGGACGAGGCGGTCGAGGCCTTGACCGCAGGCCACACGGTGTCGATGATGCCAGAAGGTCGCCTGGTTCCACCGGCCGAACGGGGTGTGCTCGGTGTCGGCCCGGCTCGGCCCGGCCTGTCCCGGATCGCTCGCCGAGCCGGGGCCAGCGTGGTGCCGGTGGCCTTCATCGGCACCGATAGGGTCTGGCCGCGAGGACGGCCACCGAGACTCCATGCCAGGCGTCCGACGGTGACGGTCCGTCTCGGTGAGCCGATGGAAATGGTGGGGACCGATGACCAGGCCAATACCGATGAGTTCATGGCCCACCTCGGGGCCTTGGTCCGCTCGCTGGAGCTTCAACACGCCCAGCGATGAGCTGTGATCCGGCCATGGTCGGCGCCAGGTTTCTGCGCTCGCTTTCGGCGTCGGGTGATTGGTCGGATCGGCTGTTCGCTGCTAAGTTACTAGGTAGTAACTTAAGTCGTCGACCCGTCGACCGACGGGCACGGTGTGAGGTGCGTCGTTCGAACGGGCGGCGTTCGAGATGCGGTGAACAGGATGTGTGCCATGAGCGAATTCTCCCTCGATCTCAATGAAGACCAGGTCCAACTGCAGAAGTGGGTTCACGACTTCGCCGAGGACGTGATACGCCCCGCGGCCCGGGAGTGGGACGAGCGGGAGGAAACCCCGTGGCCCATCCTCGAGGAATCGGCCAAGATCGGACTCTACGGGTGGGAGTTCATGGCCGAGATGATGATGAATGACCCATCGGGTCTCTCGATGCCGGTGGCGCTGGAGGAAATGTTCTGGGGTGACGCCGGCATCGGCATGTCGATCATGGGTTCGGGGCTGGCCGCGGCAGGCATCGCCGCCTCCGGTACCAGCGAGCAGGTGATCGAGTGGGTGCCCCAGTGCTACGGAGACGCCGGCGACATCAAGCTCGGGGCCTTTGCCGCATCCGAACCGGATGCCGGTTCCGACGTCGCCGCCTACCGAACCAGAGCCGTGTACGACGAAGCGGCCGACGAATGGGTGCTCAACGGCACGAAGACCTGGATCACCAACGGCGGGATCGCCAACATCCACGTCGTGGTGGCCGTTGTCGACCCGGCGCTGGGATCCAAGGGCCAGGCCAGCTTCATCGTTCCGCCAGACACACCGGGTTTGTCGATGGGGCAGAAGTTCTCGAAGCACGGCATTCGGGCCAGCCACACCGCCGAGGTGGTGCTCGACGACGTGCGGGTTCCCGGCCGGTGCCTGCTCGGAAGCAAGGAGCGGCTCGACGAGCGGCTGGCCCGGGTCCGCGAAGGCAAGACGAACGATCGCCAGGCCGCCATGCAGACCTTCGAGGCCACCCGACCGGCAGTCGCAGCCCAGGCCGTCGGCATCGCCAGAGCGGCGTATGAGTACTCGCTGGCGTACGCCAAGGAGCGGGTCGCCTTCGGTCGGCCGATCATCCAGAACCAGTCGATCGCCTTCATGCTCTCCGACATGGCAACCGAGATCGACGCCGCCAGACTGCTCACCCACCGTGCGGCCTGGCTCGGTCGGCAGAAGAAGTTCCGCAACGCCGAAGGCTCGATGGCCAAACTCAAGGCCGGTCGGGTCGCAGTCTGGTCCACCGAGCGGGCCATGCAGATTCTCGGTGGCTACGGCTACGTCACCGACCACCCCGTCGAGCGCTGGCACCGCGACGCCAAGATCTACGACATCTTCGAAGGCACCGAGCAGATCCAGCAGCTCGTGATCAGTCGGGCCATCTCGGGGATCCGAATCGAGTAGCTTGACCTGCTTGTTTGTGGTCACCGGTCATAGCGGTGACCAAGGGTCACCAGCGGTCACCAGCTGTGGATAACTGATCCATCCCTACCCTCATCCCTACCCGGGGTAGGGATGAACGCGCTACGGTCGACGGTCATGGCGACCATCCGACAGCGGCGTCCCGGGGTCTGGGAAGTGCGCGGTTGTGCGGGCAAGGACGTCGACCGGAAGTCGACCCAGGTGTCGCGCACCGTCTACGGCACCAAGAAGGACGCCCAGCGCCTGGCCGCCGAGCTGACCGTCAAGCCAGCCCGCAACGCCGGCGGCCGAAAGCTGCGCCAGCTCCTCGACGAGTGGATCGACATCAAGACCCCCGGCTGGGCCGACCTCACGATTCGGGACCAGACGAGCCGGGCCAAGCAAGTGGCCGCCGACCCGATCGGCAACATGTCGGTCGCGTCGATCGGCGTCTCAGATGTCGACCGCCGGGTTGCTCGTCTGCGCAAGGCGGGTGTGGGGGAGGGTGCGATCCGCAACCAGCACACCGTGCTGCGCTCGGCTCTCCAGCAGGCCGTCCGCTGGGAGTGGATCGCGACGAACCCGGCCTCGAGCGCCCCGATCGAGAGCCCAAAGCGGCAACAGCAGCGAACGCTCACAAACGACGAAGTGCGAGCTGTGATCGCGGCCGCGGCCAAGGTGCACGAGCTCGCCCCACTGGCATTCCGACTCGGCGCCGAGATGGGTGCCCGCCGAAGTGAGCTGGCTGCGCTGCGCTGGGACAAGTTCGTCGGCGACAAGGTCGTGGTCGACGGCCAGATCATCGTCTCGACCCACGCCGACGGCGTGCGAGCGCCAAGGTTGAAGCCGACGAGGACCGGCAGCCGGCGGGTCGTCACGCTGAGTCCAGTGCTGCTGGCGATGGTCGAGGCAGCTCGGGCGTCCGACGAGAGCCGAGCAGTTTGCCGGATCCCGGACGGGTTCGGAAGGCATCTGTCACCGTCGATATGCGTGCCCCCGAGCCGGCGGTTCGGGGCACCCGGCCGAGGCGAAACAGCGAGCGCTATGGGGCACGTAGGCGTGCGCATCGTGCCGGCTATGCGCTAGCTGGGTGGGGTGGTGGTCTGCACGTTCTGATCGCCTACGCCTCTGGCTTTGGCGATCACTCGGGTGAGAGAGTGTGAATGACGGTGCCCACTGACGGATCAGCGCTTACGACGCCCGCAGTTCGGTCAACAACTGAGCCAACCCAGCCGGTCCGGGTTCGGTGTCGAGCCGTCGAATCCGGTCTCGTTCGTCGGCGTCCATTCGGTCGAGCACGTTGCGTGGCTCGTTGCGTGCGGACACCAGACGTTCTGGAACGGTAGACGCATGTTGCCGTGCCGGTCAGATCCCGAATCAGGGACACTTTGCGGCGCGCCAATCATGTAGTGATGAGCGCTTCATAGCGTGTCCCCGTGCGCCGACATGTCCCGCCGTTGATCTGTACATGAGCGAGGTCGGGCTTCGTGGGCCTCAGATCTCGTCGAGGATCTGCTGTCGCTTCTGCTTGAACTCGTCGTCGTTGACGAGCCCCTGGGAGCGGAGTTCCTCCAACGCAGCGAGACGCTCCTTGGGTGTCTTCTCGGCGGGCCCGGTCGGCGGCGGCACGTGCTGCTGCATCGCTTGCGCGAGAGCGGCGGCATCGCGGTCGGAGTCTGCCTGTTCGTCGGCTTCGACCTGAGCGAAGATGATCGAACGGACGTGCTCGGGATCGGGGATGTTCTCGAACACCGAGTCTCCGGTCTCGCCTGCCGACTCGATCGTGACGACACCGTTGTTGAGAACTCGTGCGATCGCGGATTGGCGGAAGTTGACGTTGTTGATCCGGTTGAGCGGGATCGAGACGCCCTTTCGCCGGAACATGCCGCTCTGGTACGCCACCCGCTGATCGGTGATTGCGAACCTGGTGGTCTTCCACTGGATGAACTCGTACAGCAGGTCGAGCAACAGCACGATCACGGCGACGGTCACGACCCACCCGATGATCTGGTTCAGCCAGTTGGCGTCGACCAGGACGAGCAGCAACAGCAGCCCCAGCACACCGACACCTGCTGCGACCTGCTTCCAGAAGTAGAACCAGTGCGGGTGCGACGCGAGGATCATCTTCTCGTTCGGCATCAGATCGATCTCGGCTCCGAGCATGCGGAAACTGTACTCCATGGCCTGTGACGCCACATTGCCTTGTCCTGTCGTCCACTGGTGGTGCCCGCGGCAGCGCTGCCATCGTCAGACCACGCTCATCGCGCAATTGATTGATTCGGTAACTCAGCTTGCCCAGGTCAAACGGCTGACGGCGACCCCTCCACGATTGCCACTGTAGGTCTGGTGTGCCGCCAGCCAGTTGAAGCCTCGATGGCGATCAGAACAACACCCCAGCCGCTGGCCTCGCGCCGCTCGCGATCGGCACCTACGCGCTCGGTCAGGCGCTCAGATTGTGCGAGCGATGCGTGCTCAAATCGCGTCGCTGAGTCGCGTCATCTGCTCGGCGCCAGAAGCGGCGGTCCGCCGGAGCCGATTGATCGAATCATCACGTTGGTGGGGTCGGTCGGATCCTGCATCCAGTCCACCCGTCGCAACCACCGGAATCCGACCTTGTCGGCAACGCGCCGTGACGCCAGATTGTCCGGGTCGACGAGGCACAAACATCTCTCCGTTCGAGGACTCGTCCGCGAACGCGAGCAGGGCCGTAACCGCCTCGGTCGCGAGACCCTGGCCCCTTGCCTCGTCCACGAGTCGCCATCCCCACTCGAGACGATCGACGCCATCGAAGTTGACGACGTCGGCTCCGGTGTACCCGACGATGGTGCCCGATACCCGTTCAACTACGGGCTGCTTCGCATACGCACGACGCTTGCCATGCGGAGCATGTGGTCGAAGCGGGAGTTGGCCGACTCGACATCGTGGACGCCGGAATAGACAGTGAACGATTCGCTCGTGAACAGCTTGACGAATCGGACCCGGTCATCTTCCAACGGGCACCGGACGATCAGCCGGTCGGTCTCGATGGCCATGAGACGAATCTAGATCGCCTTGCGCCGAGCGCCGGGCACGCATATCACTCGGGGTCCTGACAACCATGACCCACCCGAGATCGGCACCGTTGAGCGGGTCGGGGCGCTCGGTAATCGCGACCGGCTCAGACCGTGACGTGCCGAGATCGAGTCAGGTGCGCGGCCCGCAGCACGGCAGCCGATGGCTTGATCTAGTCTGGGCAGCCAACGACTCGCGAACGCCGAGTTGTCGTAGTGTCGACGATGGAGGGATCCGATGAGAAAGAAGCTCCTTGCGCTGGTCATTGCCGCTGGATTTGCGAGTACAGCGTTGGCGTCGAGCGCGTCTGCAGGAGGCAACGGAGCGGTGATTCTTCGTGCGGATCTGAGCGGGAACCAGGAGGTGCCGCCCGTTGAGTCCGACACCACTGGCACGGCGAAGTTCCGCGTCAACCCGAACAGCGACGAAATCAACTTTCAGCTCAAGGTCACGAATGGCGTGGAGCTACTCGCAGTTGCCGGTGCGCACATCCACTGCGCTCCGGCGGGGGAGAACGGTCCCGTGGTTGCGTTCCTCGCCCAGCCCGTACCTGGCGGGGTCGATGGCAAATTGAAGGTCTCGGGTTCGATCGGCGAAGACGACATCATCAACGACGCATGCGGCGCCACCGTGGATGAACTGGTTGCCGCGATGGAAGCCGGGCAGGCCTACGTCAATGTCCACAGCTCGGCCAACCCATCCGGTGAGGTGCGAGGCCAGATCGGCTGACGCAGCTGACGAGCGCCGGTATCGGCGACCCTGCTCTCCGAGGCCCCGCCTCACTGCCGGCGGCGGCTTGATCGAGCACGCCGACCGCAAGATCGACGAACTCCAGACATCGAAGCCCACCCGAACACGGTCCGAGTCGCTCACGTTCGACGAGTAGTTGCCTGCGCAAGGCGAGCTCGCAATGCTGCGAGTCACCGGCAGCTCGGTTGGGTTTGCCGACTTCGACCGCTCGAGAATGTTCCGACAGAAGCGTCTAACGACCCGAGAAGTATCGGCACCTTGGATCGGGCGGAAACGCCCCAGATTGTGCAGCAAGTCCGAGTTGCCAGCGTGTTTCGAAGCGAGATCAGCTAGCCCAATGCCCGAATAGTCGCCAAGGCCGCCAAAGCAACACTGGCTTCGTCAGACTCGGTCAGTTCATCGATGCGCGATTCATCATCGGCGCTCACTGGATGAACTTACGCAGCAGCGAGGCGGACAAAGGGGTCTGGCTCGGCCCACAGCTCATCGAGCACTTTGCTCAGTGCCGGAGACCCTGAGCATGCCGCGAGCCTTCGAATCTGCTGCGTGCGAATGACCACGGGCCAGGACTTCTGCTCGGTATCGAGGTCTGGTGTGACCTCGGCGTTCACGCGCAGAAAGACCTCACCCGGATCGTGCCGGCAGTCGGACACCGAAAGCTCGAGCCAGTCGCCGAACGTCACGTACCTCGTGATCTCGTCATGTCCCTTGTCCCGCAGCTCGAACGACTCGGCTGCGTCTTGGCCGTCAGTCGGTGCCAGACACAGGAAGAACTTGCCTGTCTCGACCGTCAGACTGCTGACGAGGAGTGCTTCCTTGAGCGGCTCAAAGTGATCGACGACCTGCCGGTTCGCACGCGGTCGGGGAGGGTTCGGGTCCACCCAGCCATACGCCCACATGTCGACAGTCTCTGGCGCGGCCTCAATCGCGGCGCGATCTCGGTAGCAGGCAGCAGCCCGATCTCCCCACCAGCACGGCACTGTCGCAGCCATCCAGCAGTAACAAGATCCCAGTCGGCGTTCGCTCCGTTTGAGAACGCAAGGAACTCCCGAAACGACTTCGGAAGATCACGACCAAGGCGAGTCTCGGCGGCAACGAGCGATTCTTCTGACGCCCCCGGGCGAAGAAGTGAGCCAGCCGCAAGCGTGGACTCGGGGAGAGGCTCACACACACCAAGGAGCATGCGATCATTCCAACGAGTGGCAAGGTCGGCGATCTCGCCACCGACTCATCCTCGCGCCCATTGCCCCCATCGAGTCGCGCAATCGGTCGTGACGCAATCAGCCAGCTCACATGCCCCGGCCGGGACGAACACCGCTGGCTGTCACTGAACCCGCACATATCAACGGACCAACCCGACGAGTCAGCCTGCGAGAGATCCTCACCTCCCGAGCGGGCGTGACCGCTCGAGATTGTTCATGGAGCCGGCCGAAATCACCCAGCGAACCCGAACTGGACGACGGCAGGAAGGTCGCCGGTCTTGAGCCCGTCGAGCACGAGCCGCTCGTGCGGGACGATGTTGGAGGGAAGGTCACCCAAATCATGCCATTGGAGATCGGCAGCCTTGAACGGCTCGGCAATTCGTGGCGATCCTCGCCACGTCCTGACGGTGAAGAAGAAGTCGACGCGCTCGCTCGTCGGATCGTCGGCCCGACCCGCTCGGTGCATCGTGCACACGGGTTCCAGCTCCGCAGCATCGATCTCCAGGCTCAGCTCTTCCCAAGTCTCCCGGATCGCCGCCTGATGTACGGACTCGTTTGCCTCGACATGACCCGCAGCGCCCGAAGCCCAGTGACCGTCCATGTAGCCCGTATTCTGTCTCAGCTGCAGAAGGACCTCGGCTCCCCGCCGCAGCAGGACGTACGCCGATGGGACGACGAAGAACGGCTCTGACATCTCGCGACGGTACCAATCGCCCCGCAAGCCCAGGGAGGAAGCTGGCCCCATCGAGTCTGGGCACGCATATCGCTCAGGTGGCCTCGCCATCGGCGTCGCGACGGCGGCGTTCGTCATCCGTGTTGCGTCCCTGCGGTTCGGTTGGCGCGCGCCGAAGCCACTCACCAGGAATCCGTTCGTTTCGTAGGCGCTTGCGCGGTGCCCTCGGGCCGGCTGCCTGGTCGTTCAGAGCGGTCCAGCGCGTTGTGTTTCCTCCTGGTCGGCTGGGCGCGGTGGTGCGAGACTCAGCGGTGTGAGCGACGAGTCAACCGGCGCACCTGATGACCCCGGCGATTCGCAACCGGCGATGCAGCCACCGGGCCGGCGTCCCCGATGGTGGCCGATCGGCTTGGGAGTCGCAATCGCCACGGTGGTCGTGTGGGCATTTGCCACTGCGTGGGTCGGCATCTGGGGGTCGAGCCCGGCGTACCTGATCACGTTGATCTTGTCGCTGGCCGTCGCCATCGGACTCATCACGTGGGCGCTCGTCGTCGGTCCGCCACCAAAGGGTTCGGCGAAGAGGGTCTCGTTGGCGCGTGGTGGGCTGTTGGTGGCGGGTGTGGTGCTGCTCGGCCTGCTCGTCTACCTCAAGCCGCTGTCGGCGAAACCGATCGCCATCGACGCGCTCGACGACGGCAACGGGGTGTTCGTCGACGTCTCGAGGTCATCGATCCGGCTCACCCCGACCGACGACCAGCGCGCGGCCGGGCTCGCCTTCTATCCCGGTGCGAAGGTCGACCCGCAGGCCTACGCCCACGTGCTGCGGCCGATCGCCGAGGCCGGCTTCCCGGTCGTCATCTTCAAGCAGCCGTACAACCTGGCGGTCCTCGACTCGAACGCCGCCAACGCCGTGATCGGTGACCCCGATGACGCGATCGAGCGATGGGCCGTCGGTGGTCATTCGCTCGGCGGTGCGATGGCCTCGAGCTATGCCGAGACCGCCCGTGACGAACTGGACGGCCTGCTGCTCTGGGCTGCCTACCCGGTGCGGGACATGTCCGAGCAGACCGACCTCGCCGTCATGTCGGTGTACGGCACCAACGATGGCCTGGCCACTCCGGCCGACATCGACGAGCGAAAGCCCGACCTGCCGGCGTCGACGGGATACGTCCCGATCGACGGTGCCATCCACTCGTACTTCGGCGACTACGGCCTGCAGAACGGAGACGGGAGGCCCGGCACGACGCGAGCCGACGCCCAACGCCAGATCGCCGACGCCTCGATCCGATTCCTCGAGACCCTCGACGACGGACAGGACGGCCCGTAGGGCGGCGGGCGTGATGCCCGCCGCAACTCGTCAGGCGTCGTGACGGGGCCAGCGGCGCCGACCACGATCGTCGTGCTCGGGTACACCTCGATCGACAGCGGTTCAGCCGACGCTCGAACGATGCTCGATGTGATGCACCTCGGGCGGCGCTACGCGCAGGCTGGACAGGCGCCCCGACTGGTCGTGCAGATGCTGGACGACGACCATGCCGACCTCGCCGTCCTCACCGGGCCCGACGACCTCCTGATCAGCTCGGCACTCGGCAGTCAGTTCATTGCACAGCTGATCGAGCAGCCCCCGGGAGCGTGCTGGAGCGTTGCCGTGATCAGACTGGTGATGACCCGAGACTGGAAGAGCCCCTGGGCTGGCCTGCGAATCGCTCGCACGTTGGGACGACGCACAAGGAGCCGTACGCCAACGGCCGGGGCCGCAGCCGCCGTCGATCGAAATGGGTATCGATCTGTGAGGCGCGGACGCGGGGCTGCCGCCGCGGTGGGCAGCAGCCCGGATCTCCGGCGCTGCCACGCGGGCAGGAGCGTTCCGGTTGCCGATCTCGAGCAGGTTGCTCGACGCTTCGGCACCGACGAATATCAGATGGTTGGAGGCGTGAATCATCTCGCCGTCTTGGATGCGGTGCTTGCGTGACGTCGCCGGCGCCAACCGGCTTCAGCCATCGGTGGCGTCGTCCGACGCCGGCGCATCTTCAACAGCCGGCGCATCGGTGGCTGGCGCGTCGGTGCCGGGTGGGGTGTCGGTCGAGTCGCCTCCTGTGATAGCGACGACGACCACCACCACGACCAGGATGACGACGGCGAGACCGACCACGCCGGCGAGCACGCCGCGCGACCCCGATCGTTGCGGGGTCAGCACTCGGTCCACGCCGCTCCGTTCCAGTAGCGGCCCTCGCTCTGCTCGGTCGGATCCCGGTACCAACCCGGGGCCGGCAGCTGAGGAGTCATCGAATTCTGCTACTGCTCAGGCAGCCACGAGCTTCGACTTGGCAGCCTCGAACTCTGCGTCGCTGATCGCGCCCTGGTTGCGGCGAGCTTGCCGATCTCGTCGGCGACGGACGTGGACGACCCGGCGACGCTGCGTACGTAGTCGCCTGAGCCTGGTCGACCGCCGCGGCGGCCGCTGCGCTGCGTTCCTGCATCGCGCCGCCGCCAGCCCGACATGTCGCTGGCGAAGATGTCGCCGATGATCGAGATGAGCATCCAGAACCACGCGATGAGGACGAAGAACCAGAGCATGGACCACAAAATGTCGAGAAGTGGCATGAGCACCCTTTCGGCAGGCTGACTCGACCCGGGTGGTCGACGTCAGCCGCAACGTACGGGGGCTCAGAAGGAGTATGAGGGTGAACCTGAGTCTCACCCTGCGCACTGCGATCGTTCAGTCGAGCCGAGCAGGGTGAACCGTGGTTTCACCCCGGCACCACCCTCGAGGGCATATCGCTCCGTGCGCAAACTGTCTTCCATCCCGAGCCGCGAGTGTGCAACTCTGCGTCCGAGCGCCGACTCGTCTTGTGCTCGTGCGGCTCGTGACGCCCGCCGACGCGAGGACCGATCGTGACATCACCCGAAGCCCCGACCGACGTACCTGCAGCAGCCCCGTCGATGGCCGCGTCGTTGTCGGCACTCGGGGTGATGGTGGCGGCGATTCTGCTTGCGGTCGCCATGTTCGGCGGCGAGGTCGACAGCGGCCCGTTGCAGGTGGCGATGACCCTCGGTCTGGCAGCGGCCGTGCTGATCGCCGCGCGATCCACACACGACCGACCACGAGAGTTCCTCGGTGAGTCGATGGTCGGCGGAATCACCTCGGCGATCGCGACCTTCTTCCTCATCATCGTCATCGGCATGCTCGTCTCGTCGCTGCTGCTCGCCGGGACGATCGCGACGATGTTGTCCTACGGCGCCGAGCTGGCCACGCCGACGATTCTGTACCCGGTCGCGCTGATCGCGGCGACGCTGATCGGCCTCATCCTCGGAAGCTCGTTCACGACCGTCGCCGGGCTCGGTGTCCCGTTCGTCGCGTTGGCCCCACTGATGGGACTCTCACCGGAGGTCGCCGCCGCAGCAGTGGTGGCCGGCGCGTTCACCGGCGACGGCATCGCCAGGGTCTCCGACACACTCGTGCTGACCACGGACATGGTCGGTGGCGTCACGCCGGCGCGCCAGTCGAGCATCATGGCTCGCCTCGTGGCGCCGGGCTGGGTCGCCACGCTTGGGCTGATGATCTACCTCGGGATCCGCGACGGCGGCGGATCATTCGACGGCGGCGCCGTGACCGAGGTGATCGAGGCCGAGTTCTCGGTATCGCTCCTGTGTCTGCTCCCGCTGCTCATCGTGTTCATCATCTCGACGAAGTCCTCGGCGTTCTTCGCCGTGCTCGGCGGAGCGCTGTCCGCCGTGGTGATCGCCGGCGTCACCCAGCGAAACCTGATCGAGCGGCTCGCCGACGACGACCGGACCTACATCGTCCAATGGGCAGAGGTCAGCATCGAGACCCTGGCCAACGGCTTCGACCTCGACAGCCCGATCGTCGAGCTGAACAGCATCTTCTTCGGCGGGGGCGCCGTCGGCCTGCTCCCGACGGTGTGGCTCATCCTCGTGGCGTCGGCCTACGGCGGCCTGATGTCGAGAACCGGCATGCTCGCCGCAGCGATCGCACCGCTGCTCCGTTGGGCCAGGACGTCGGCGCGGCTCATCATTGCCTCGGCGGCGACCACGACCGGTTTCAACATCGCCATGGCCGACCCCTACGTCGCGATCATCGTCAGCGCCGAGACCTACCGGGACAAGTTCAAGGCGGCGCGGCTCGAACCGGTTGCGCAGTCAGCGTCGATCGCCGCCTCGGGTTCGCTGCTCTCGAGCGTCATCCCGTGGAACGTCCATGGTGCATTCGTCGCCGGCGTGCTCGGGATCAGCACGCTCAGCTTCGCCGGCTACGCCGTGGTCATCTGGGCGACCCCGCTCGTCCTGGTTGCGTCGGCCGTCCGGCTCGCTCGCACGGACGTCATCCCGACCGGCGAAGACCCGGACGACGCCTACGGCCTCGAGCCAGCGACACGCCCGGCGCGCCGGACGTCGATCTAGCGGCACTGGCGCCGACGCGGGGTGAACATCGATTTTCACCCATCTCGAGCTTGAGATCCCGCTGGGACCGGACTATGAATCGGCCATGGTCGTCAGCGCCGTGACTCCGGGGGACGCGCCATGTGTTTGGCCGACGGACGCCCGATGATCTCGAACTTCTTCGACCGACGATCCGCCAAGAAGGACGTCACATCGGGTCTCACGCTCGCCGTCGAGAGCGTCCCCGACGGCATGGCCGTCGGCACGCTGGCGGCCCTCAACCCGGTCACGGGCGTGTACGCCTACATGATCGGCGGGTTCTCGGGCGCGTTCTTCACCAGCTCGGTCTCGATGAGCATCCAGGCGACCAGTGCGATGGCACTGATCGTCGCCGGCGTGCCCGAGGTCTCCCCGTCGGCGGACACCGGACAGGACGCCCTGTTCATCCTCACCCTCCTCATCGGAGGCTTCATGGCGGTGCTCGGCCTCTTGAAGCTCGGCAGCGTCCTGCGTTTCGTGCCGGACTCGGTGATGGCGGCCTTCACCCACGCGGTCGGCCTGTCGATCGTCCTGGGGCAGTTGAGCAGCCTCACTGGCTATGCCGCAGACGGTGGCAACAAGATCGCCCAGACGATCGACCTCGCGGCGAACCTCGATCAGGTTGAATTGACGGCGTTGGCCACCGGGGTCGTCGCTATGGTCGTGATGATCGCCATGAATCGGACGCGGTTCGCGACCATGGGCATCCTGCTGGCGATGTTCGTGGCGTCGTTGGTGCCGGCGATCTTCGACTGGTCCGACGTCGCGCTCGTCCGCGACATCGGAGACATCCCCCGCCAGCTCCCGCTGCCCATCTTCCCCGCCCTGTCCTCTTTCGGCGACCTGGTCCCGGCGCTGATCGGGCCGGCGATCGCGCTCGCCATCGTCGGGTTGGTGCAGGGAGCGGCTGTCAACCACGCGTTCCCGAACCCCGACGGGAGCAAGTCGGACCCGTCGGGCGACTTCACCGGACAGGGGCTGGCCAACGTGACCACCGGCTTCTTCCAGGGAATGCCGGTCGGTGGGTCGTTCTCGGCGACGGCCATCCTCGCCGAGGGAGGCGCCAAGACCCGCTTCGCCAATATCGTCGCCGGGGCCGGTATCGCGGTGGTGCTGCTCGTCTTCAGCGGCGCGATGGAGCTCCTCGCGATGCCGGCCCTCGCCGGTTTCCTGCTGGTGCTCGGGGTCGGTGTGGTGAAGCCGGCCCAGCTGCTCGCCACGTGGCGACTCGGCGGGCTGGACCGTTGGGGCATGGTGCTCCTGATCGCGGTGGCGCTCCTGAGCTCGCTGCAGAATGCCGTCTTCGTCGGCGTTGCCCTGTCGATCCTGATCTACGTCGTTCGCGAGTCGAAGGGCATCACGGTCAGGACTGCGGTCTACGAGGACGGCCAGCTCGTCGCAGAACACGACGTCGAGCCGACACTCGGTTCGGAGTCGATCGTCACCCTGAACTCCTACGGCTCGCTCTTCTTCGCGTCGGCCCAATTCTTCGAGGACCAACTCCCGCTTCCAGACGACGAGACCCCACCGACCGTCGTGATCCTCGACCTGCGCGGACATCAGACCCTCGACACCACGACGCGCAACATGCTGACCGACTATGCCGACACGCTCCAGAAGCACCAGTGCCGGCTGATGCTGGCCGAGGTCGAGGCAGATGCCGCGACACACCCTCGAGCACACCGGAACCCTCGACCAACTCGGCAGCGACAACGTGTTCGGAGCCACCGAGCGGATCCGGCAATCAGTCCTCGATGCGCAGGCAGCCGCAGAGCAGTGGCTCGCCACCCAGCGGTAACGCAATCGACGTCGCTCGCCGCCGGATTCAGCCTGATCGCCGCGTGCGATCAGACCTCGAAGGCTGCCTCGATCCGGCCATCAGCAATGGCACGTTCGTGAGCTGCATGGTCGAGTTGGTTCCGGTCGGCGTACCGCTCAGCGAAATCCGCGAACACTGCATCGGCGGTGTCGTCGTCGCCGAGATACCCGTGGATCGCAGCACCGTCACCGGTGCGTACATGGGCGAGCGCAAGGGCGGCTCCGCAGTGCCACGCATAGCGTTTGAGCCGCTTTGCGCCCATCTGGTCCACTTCGGCCGATCCTTTGCCGTCCCAGAGTTGCCGCAGGTAGAAATCGAAGGTGCGGCCGTTCTCGGCGTCGAAGTGGGACCATCCGAGCAGGACATCGCCGGTGGCCTGCATGAGCTGCTGCCCCCGCACCACGCGCTCGCCGGCACGCTCGTATCCGCTCGGGCCGGCGTACGGCTCCAGGACCGACGTCGTCGCCTCCTTGAACTGGAGAAACAACGGAGCCCCCTGATCGGACTCCAACAGCACGATCAGACACCGGGTACCCACACTCCCGACGCCGACGACTTTGTGCGCGATGTCGACGAAGTGGTAGCGATCGAGGACGGCTGCTCGGTGCGGCGGAAGCGAAGCGCGGTACCGGTCGATGAACTCGATCAACCGGTTCACACCGATGTCGTCGATGACATCGCTCAGCGGCATGATCAACGGCGGCTGGGCAATGATCCGGCGTCGGCCGTCGACGCGCTCGGTCAGCTTCTCCAGCGCTCGGGTGCTGTCCTTTCGCGCCGCCTTGTGGAGTTCGCTCCGTGACCGTTTGCGCAGCTCCTCATCTTGGTCGAGCAGCGACTCCACTTCGACTCGGAAATACCGGACATCGAGCGGGCTCGTCGTCAAGGTCGCATCGAGCACGCTGCGGTATCCCAGCACCGATGCCTTGGTTGCTGCCCGCGTCTTCTTGGGGGTCAGTTCGTTGTTGCGGCCGGCAATCGTGACGCTGGCCGCCAAGCGTTTCAGGTCCCATTCGAATGGCCCCGGCGCCGTCTCATCGAAGTCGTTCACGTCGAAGACGAGTCGCCGATCGGCCCCGTTGAACACGCCGAAATTCGACAGGTGTGCGTCGCCACAGAGTTGTACACGCAAGTCCGTTGTCGCCGTCCGCGACAGGTCCGACGCCATGACCGCCGCCCCGCCTCGGTAGAAGGTGAATGGCGTCAGTCCCATCCGTGCATGTCGGATCGGGACGAGCGCCTGGAGACGAAGTTCGTCTTGCGCGACGAGCAGTTCGACCGGGTCGGGTCGGTCGGTACCGACGTCGAGCTCGGCGTGGGACTCGAGCGGCACGAGGTCACGCTGGGCGCGCCCATGATCGACACGCTCCCGAACCGCGGCAGTCGGCTTGCGGGGCGATTTCGACTTGGGCATCGTTTGCTCCTCGTACGCCCGCCAGACGGGCGGTCGGAGAACATTCTCGCAGCGCCGACGAGTCGACAGTGAGATCGTCAGCGGGTGAGCGGAAATTTCACCCATGATCGATGTGCACGCGGCGCAGACCTGGTGTTGGCTACTTGACGGGGTGCCGACCGTCGCAGCCCCAGGCCAGCGCCCGGACCGTTGGCGTCAACGATCGAGGAGGATGTGGATGGCAACGCAACGACCGGCAACAGAGCAGAACGAGCAGCAAGGGTTTCGCATGAGTGGCGGCGCGATCGCCGCGCTCGGCGGTCTCGTCCTCCTGGCGGTGTTCATGGTGCAGAACACCGAGAAGATCGAAGTCAACCTCCTGTTCTGGAACCTCAACGCACCGGTGTGGCTCCTGACGCTCGGTACTGCGGTGCTCGGCGCGGTCGTCTCGTACGGCCTGGGGGTGCTTCGTCGTCGTCGGAGTCGGGCTGACTGATCGGTCGACAGACGGGGTCGCTGCCGAAATCGGCTCGCCCCGCTGGCGCATCAGCACGTGTATCACCGGGTCCAGCGCACGGGCGGTGCGCTCAGTGACCGCTGAGCGTGTTCTTCGCGGTCGCAACCGTGAGCGCGATGCACAACACCACGCTCGCGTAGGTGAGCGCTCGCAGTCGGCTGCTGTCGTCGCCTGGACTGCTCCGAACGACTGCATACGCGACGACGGAGATGAAGGCTGCGAGCAGGAACCGAACGGCGTCAAGCTCTGCAGATGCAGGAAGGAGGAGGATCGGGACCGTACACGCTGCGGCGATGGCGGTAGCGCCGACCAGTTGGGCAAGCGCGAGTTCCGTGTCTTCGCGGCGGAGTTCGCCTGACTCGACCAGGCGCGCCGACAGACGGAACGCAAACCAGTGGGCGAGCGCCAGCCCGATGGTCGTACCCCAGACGATGGCGAGCACGTCGAGGAGATGGCGATCGGCATCATCGGGCAGTCCGGTCAGAGCGGCGAGGAGACACACCGACACGTACAGGGCCATCGTGAATCCCTCTTTGCGCTGCTCGTTCTGCCGACGGGCAGCGCCGCAATCGCCGGCAACGGCAGGGTCGCGATGACTCATCGTTGTCGATCCTTTCATATGTTGCTCAGCCGCTGAGCAACCGCGCTCCCGAGCGCTCGCGGGCTCAGGTCCAGACCTCGTCACAGGTAGTCGTGCTTCGTCAGCCAGCGCAGGCTGACGTATCCCCACAGCGGCGGGAGGTAGTAGCTGACGATGCGGTAGATCAGGACGGCAGAAACCGCCGTCCCAGGGTCCACGCCGATCGCCGTGAGGCCCGCCGTCATCCCCGCCTCGCTGACTCCGACACCGCCGGGGATCGGCATCAACCCGGCGAACAGCGAGACGGTGACGTTGATGAAGATCGCCTGGCCGAGGTTGATCGATCCTCCG
Organism: uncultured Acidimicrobiales bacterium; assembly: GCA_963715325.1. Taxonomy (GTDB): domain Bacteria; phylum Actinomycetota; class Acidimicrobiia; order Acidimicrobiales; family SZUA-35; genus JAHELU01. The sequence goes on along the minus strand of CAVQRR010000002.1, from coordinate 3,875 downwards.
ACCGCGGCGACGCACATTGCGAACCCGGCGGCGTAGAGGACCTCGGTCCCGATCGAGCTGCCGAGCGCGGTCAGGGCCACTCTCGGCTCCTTCAGCGTCTGGAAGGCGTCGCCGATCTGGGACAGTGGGCGCTCGAGTTTGCTCCAGGCCCAATGCCGCAACGCCGGAACCGCCCACACCACGATCACTGCGCCGGCAAACAGTACGACCGCCATGATGAGCAGCCGCAGGACGCTTCCTCCACCCTGCAGGTCGGACAGGTCGATGCTGCCGGCGCCCACCAGGATGGTCAGCACGATGAGGATCGCCTGGGCGACGAACCCGAGGAACCCCGTGATCGCGCCGGTGGTGGTCGAGGTGACCGGGCTGATGCCGAATTTCTGGAAGTAGCGCGCGTTGGTTGCCACGCGACCGGCGGCGGAGGGGATCGCAATGTTGACGAAGCCGATCGCGAACTGCTCGATGGTGGTGACGCCGACGGGAACCGGCTTCGGCGACACCGCGGCCAGTGCGACCGCGTCGGTGTAGTTCGTCGCGGCCGCGAGGACGAGGCCGAGGAGAACGAGGCTCCAGCGGGCGTCGGCCAGACTCTCGGCGATCGTGTCGAACCCGACTTCGGCGAGCCCACCGATGAGGGTGTAGGCCGCGAGCACGATGAACGCGGTCATGAGAGCGCTCTTCCAGCTGACCCGCGTCAGCTGCTCGGTCGGTGGAACATCGATGCCCAGCGCCGCCGCCGTCTGCTTGCGAAGATCGCGGGTCTTGATCTTTTTGCGCTTCGCGTTGCCACGCAGGCGAGCGTTGAGTGCTGCGGTCTGGAGCACCGGAAGCATCGCCGCGAGACCGTCGCCCCGTGCGCGACGGGCTGCCTCGATCGCACGATCAGGACCTGCGCCGATCGTGGTGAGCACCAGCATCGAAGCGACGTCCTGGTTGATCTGGTCGTCGGTGGGGTTGATGACCGCGTCGCTGAACCCCATCAGTTGCAGGGCGCCTGAGGCGTCGACCCAGATGTGGATGTCGTCGAGTGAGCCGTGGCTGATTCCGGCATCGTGGAGGTCGCCAAGGAGCTTCCAGGCGGCATCGAGCAGGTCGTCGTCGACCTCGTCGGTGGTCGTGCTCGCGAGGGTGCGGTCGGCCAGGTCGGTGACGAGCAACGCATCGCCGTTCCGGGTCATGCCGACGGTCACGACTGCAGGAACCGAGACCCCGCGCTTCTCGGCGAGCAGCATGGCGAGCGATTCGTGCTCGATCTGCTGGCGGCGGTCGGACCCGAACTGGGCGTCGTCGCTTTCGTACCAGGCTTGACGCCACAGCCGGCTCTGTCGACGGGCGCTCCATGCGTCGCGCCCGAGCCCGTAGACGAACACGTTCCGGCCGTCGCTGGTCGTTCCCGACAGCACGAGTGCGGCAAGCGGTTGTTCGTCGTAGTAGGTCAGCTGGTTCATCTGGACACCGAGGTCGGCGATCCCGTCGCGGAGTCGGTTGGTCGACGGCAGGCCCGCCGACGTGCCGAGGAGATACCGGATGATCGCTGCGGCGATCAGCCCGACGAGCACGCCTCCCAGCGCGTCGCTGACGGTGGTGACTCGGCCTAGCGCTGCAGCGCCGGTCGCCACGAGGATGAACGTCCACCCGATCCTGCGCATCGGCGCCGTCAGCCATGGCGACGCCGCGGCCTGGAGCGCGGTGGAGGTCGTGATGAAGAACGCCGGGAAGGTGAACCGTGTCTGCTGCAGATCGAAGAACGCGAACTCGGGCCACCGACCGTCGATCAGTTGGGTGAGGGCGAACACCACAACGACGGCCAGCACGGCGGCGAGGGCCATGTCGCGGAGCAGCTCCAGCCGGTCGCGGGCGAGGACGCCGACCCCGACGAGCAGCGCGAAGGCATAGACGACGCCCACGACGTAGGCCGCCTGTCCCATCCAGAGCAGCCAGCCCGGCAACGTCCCGACGAACTGGAGCGCATTGTCGTCGAATGTCGAACCGTCACCGGCGACGAGGATCAGCAGCGCGAGCCAGACCGAGGTGAGACCGGCAGAGACCAGGTCCGTCCGCAGCCGAATGCGAGGCGCGTCCGAGGGCGCGGAGAACACCTGCACCCCGCGCGTTCCATGGTTGACGGTCGTGTCGGTCACCGACTCAGCTGGTTTCCACGTGCGACATCGACATCCCCCACGATTGCATGGTCGACACCTCCAGGTTCGGATCGGGAGGCCACCTCGACAGCTGAGGCCACCTCGACCGCTGAGAACTACTGGCCGGCGAAGTACTTCGCCGCAGTTCGCAGATAGCCAGGAGAATGATCGACTCCCGAGATCTCGTCCGGGTTCGGGGCCAGACCGAAGTACATGCCGCAGAAATCTCGGGCAGGATCGACGTAGATGCCCTGACCCATGTTGCCGTGCTTGAACATTGCGCCGTCGGCGAAGGAGTGGTCCCATTGTGCGGTGTTGGTGAGCGGCTTCTCGCCGAACCAGCCGAGTCCGTAGCCCTCCTCGGTGGAGCCCACGTAGGCCGCCGGGTCGCCCATGGACTGGATGGTCTGCAGGAGCCGTTCCGAGACGATCCGTTCCTCGGACACCACGTGCCAACTCGGCGTGTACGACAATGCGAACCGCAGCACGTCCTCCGGTGTGGACGCGACGATGCCGGCAGCCGCCGGCGAGCCGTCGGGACAGAGCCCAGCGAGGTACGGGCTCTTCGCCCCGATCTTCGACCAGACCCGCTCGTGGAAGAAGTCCTGCCAGCGCATCCCGGTCACGTGTTGGGTCGCGAGCACCAGCGTCTGGGTATTGGCCCCGGAGTAGCGGAAGTGGGTGCCGGCGGGTTCTCCCTTGAGTGGTTGCGCATGCTTTGACATCTCGCGCCAATCGCCTGTGCCCTCGAAGACGGCGGTGAAGAAATGAGCGATCCAGGTGTCGGGGTTGAGCAGGTTCGCGATGCTCTCTTCGATGTCGAGCCCGGACGCCATGTTCATGACGTTCTTGACAGTGGCCTGCTCCCAGTGCGTGCCACGGAGTTCGGGCACATAGGTCGGCACCGGCTTGTCGGGATCGACCTTGCCTTCGTCGATCAGCATCGCCATGAGCAGCCCGACCGTCGTCTTCGCGGCCGACATCCAGATGTGGGAGTCGGTTGGGTTCATGCCAGGGAAGATCTCGAACACGACCTTGCCCTGGTGGGCCATCATCATCGCCTGAACCTGCCGTTTGCCGACCAGGTACTCCCGCAGCGGTGGCGTGGTGGAGCCGTCATCGGCGGTGAAGGTCAGATCCAGCACTGTCGGATCGATCGACCGTTCGAGCCTGGAGAACTCGTCCGATGGCGGCACATACGAGCAATTGAAGAACTCGGGGATGTTCAGGTTGTAGTAGATCGACTGCTCGCTGCCCGATTGCCAGTTCGGGAAGCTGTAGTCCTGCCTCGCCTGATCGATGAACGCTTCCGATTGTGGCTGCTTCCACTTCGCCATCGGGCTGTCGACCTCGAGCGGCTCGAAGCCTGACGCACCGGCGCGCTCTGGGCTGGGCACTGACGGGATCTCGTTGCTGGGCATCTTCCTGGATTCTCCTGTTGATTGACTGCTATCTCACTTCGGTGGCCGCGATGGCGGGAGACCTCGCGTCGAGTTCCAGGATTCCGGCGATGAGTTGGGCTGGGGTGCCTGGAGAGGGCGAATGGGATCACTTCCAGACCTGACTCATGACCCGGTAGATGTTTCCTCCGATGAACTTGACGCAGTCCTCCTCGGAGTATCCCTCGTCGAGCAGCTTGTCCACGAGGGCCGCGAGGATCTGATAGGAGGCGGGTGTCGGGAATCCCATTGCGCCTGTCTTCGCGGTGTAACCGCCGTCTGGGAAGATCGCTGC
>CAVQRR010000001.1:0-146174 GCA_963715325.1 uncultured Acidimicrobiales bacterium | reverse complement strand
GAGGACCCACAGGATCATGATCCACCACTGCGGCGTCGGGAAGAACCAGCCGCCGACCTTCGGCCCGACGGTGAGGTTGACCAGCACCGAGTAGAGGCTGAAGCCGACCACGACGGTCAGATAGCCCGGCACCAGGCTGGCGATGAGCTTGCCGATGTAGATCTCCCGGGCGGTGGCCGGGGAGTGGGCCAGGAATTCACCGGTTCCCCGTTCCCGCTCGCCGACGATGGTCGATGCCCCCACCGCGGTGGAGATGGTCAGCGGAACGATGACCGCCACCGGGGCAAACAGGAAGACAGCAAGGGCATAGCCGGTCTGGCCTTCAGGGCTGGCGCCTCGAATCTGCGACTTCGCCTGCTCGGGCAACACCTCCAGCGTCTCCGCTATCTTGCCCACCGCGTCGACGTCGCCGAGTCTGGTCACCGTCAGCAACAAGATGGCGGGGATGACCACGAAGAAGAACGAGCCGAGGATCGTCATCGGTAGCCAGAAGTCCTTGGCCTGGGCCAGCTGTTTGAGATCGGTCCTCGCCACGGTGGCGACCCGGGCCCAGTTCGTGCCCGCCTGCTCGGCCGATCCTGCGCCTCTCGCCGACCGAGGCCGGAGTGCGGCCTTGCCCCCTCTGGGCCGAGGACCGTTCGCTCGTGTTGTCGTCGATCGGCTCATCGCGGCGACAGCTCCCGTCGGTGCCGTGCCGCCAGTGGATCATCTGGAGGCCGGCCGGTCGTCGATCCCGGTGCCACCGCCTCGGGTGCCGGGGCCGGCGAGCCCGGCTCGGGTCGCCGCGGGTCGCCGGCGCCGAGTCCCTCGAGACCGAGGCGGTGCTCACGGCGTACGGCGAAGTAGAGGTCTTCCAGGCTGACCCGGTACGGCTCCACCGCCAACAGCTCGACCCCGTCCATCGCCAGCCGGTGAATGATCCGGCTGATTGCTCGACGGTCGTTGAGGACGAGGCGAGCCGAGTCTCCAGAGATGCTCACCTCGGCCACCTCGGGAAACCGGCGGAGTCGTTCGAGCTTGGCCCCACGCCGGGCGGTGATCGTCACCTCGGGCCTCGGCCAATACCGGAGAGACAGCGTGGCCGGTTCGCCCCACACGAGGCTGGTTCCGTCCTGGATGATCACCACTTCGTCGGCCAGGCCCTCGGCTTCCAGCAGCAGGTGGGTGCACATCAGCACCGATCGGCCACGGGTGGTCATCTCCCGAACCATGCCGAGCACCGCTTGGGCCGACTCGGGGTCGAGGCCCGAGGTCGGTTCGTCGAGCAACAGCAGGTCGGGGTCGTGGAGGATCGATCGGGCCAGGGCCAAGCGGGTCTTCATCCCGGTCGAGTAGCCACCGACCCGTTGCGCCAGTGCATCGGCGATGCCGAACTGCTCGGCCGCGTCGACGATCCGTCGATCGGTGATGGTGCCTCGGCCCAGGTCGTACAGCTCGGCGGCGTAGCGGAGGTTGTCCAGGCCGCTGAGCCGGTCGTACAGCGAAGGCTTTGCCGACACGACCCCGCACCGGCGTCGGATCTCCTCTCCGTGGCGGCCACAGGGGTCGGCGCCGAAGACCTCGACCGCACCGGCATCGGGCCCCATGGCGCCGGTGATCATCCGGATTGCGGTGGTCTTGCCCGCACCGTTCGGGCCGAGCAACACGGTGATCTTCGCCTTCGGCACGTCGATGTTCAGCCCCTCCAGGGCGCGTACCGCTCCGAACCGCTTGTCGACCCCGGTCACCTTGGCCACCAGCGTCGACCGCCGGTTTTCGGTCGGATTCGGGGGCGGTGGCAGGGTCGATCGGTCCGCAGGGTCGTTCACCGTGTCGTTCACCGTGTCGTTCACCAGGCTGGTATCGGCAGGATCAGGGTCCTCCTCAAGTGGCGGTTTCCCGGCTAGCGTCGTACGCATGTTCGTACTGGGGATCGACCCCGGCTTGTCACGCTGCGGCTACGCGGTCGTCGAGCCGGCACCGAGGGGTCGCGGCCGAGCCTCGGCCATGGGCGTGCTTCGTACCTCCCCCGATGACGAGGTTCCGGCCCGGCTGGCCCAGCTCCACGCCGACCTGATCGAGCTGCTCGACGAATTCCGCCCGGCGGTGGTCTCGGTCGAGCGCATCTTCTTCCAGAACAACATCAGAACCGCGGTCGGGGTGGCCCAGGCCTCCGGGTTGGCGCTGGCACTGGCCGCCGGGCGCAACATACAGGTGGCCCAGTATTCGCCATCGCAGGTCAAGTCGGTGGTTGCCGGCGATGGCCAGGCCGACAAGCAGCAGGTCCAGCACATGGTCCAGATCCTGCTCGGGCTGGCCGAGATTCCCCGGCCGGCCGACGCGGCGGACGCCGCCGCCCTGGCGCTGTGTCACTTGGCCCACGATCCCGGGTTGCGAGCGGCGTCATGATCGGTTCCCTGCGAGGGTTGGTCATCGATCGCGACCCGGTCCTCGACCGAGCGGCAACGGTTGAGCTCACGATCGAGGTGGCAGGCGTGGGCTACCGGGTCACCGTGACCGCAGCCACGCTTTCCCGGCTCCCGGCAGACGAAACGGTCGTGCTGTTCATCCATCATCGCATCACCGAGGCCGACCAGCGGCTGTTCGGCTTCCTGGCCAAGGACGAGCGGGCGGCGTTCGAAGGTTTGCTCTCGGCTCACGGTGTCGGCCCGTCGCTGGCCCTTGCGGTGTTGGCAACCCACCCGGTTCCGCAGTTGGCCAGGATCCTGGCCGACGAGGATCTCGGTGCGCTGTGTGAGGTGCCGGGCGTCGGCAAGAAGACGGCCCAACGGTTGTTGGTCGAACTGAAGTCGTCGCTGGTGCTGCCGGTGCTCGACGGGGCGCTGGCCTCCACTGGCTCGCCGATCGACCTCAACGGGGCGGCGGGTTCGCCCGGGGCGGCGGCCAACCGACCGCTGGTCGACGTGCGTGAGGCGCTTGTCAACCTCGGCTACTCCAGCGAGGAGATCCGCCGGGCCGTCGCCGGCCTCGCCGATCTCGACGCCGACGGTGTCGACCCCGGGCAGCTGCTCAAGATGGCCCTGCTCAACCTGGCGAACGGATAGCGATGCCCCGCGACGAGCTGCTCGATCCGAGCCCGACACCCGACGAGGAGTTCGAGGCCGCGCTGAGTCGGCGTCTCCCGGGGCCCGATGAGCAGGGAGCCGGGCTCGACGAGGGCGGGCTCCGGCCGAAAAACCTGCAGGAGTTCGTGGGTCAGGCCGAGTTGAAGGAACGGCTCGGCATCATCCTCGAGGCTGCCCGCGGCCGCCAGCAGGCGGCCGATCACCTGCTGTTCGCCGGCCCGCCCGGCCTGGGCAAGACCACCTTGGCCGGCATCGTGGCAAACGAGCTGGGGGCCCACCTCCACATCACCTCGGGCCCGGCCATCGAGCGGGCCGGAGACCTGGCGTCGATCCTGACGAAACTCGAAGCCGGCGATGTGCTGTTCATCGACGAGATCCACCGATTGCCTCGGGTGGTGGAAGAGGTGCTGTATCCGGCCATGGAGGATCTGCAACTCGACGTCATGCTCGGCAAGGGTCCGGCGGCCCGGTCGATCCGGTTCGACCTCGAACCGTTCACCATGGTCGGCGCCACCACCCGCACCGGCCTGATCACCGGTCCCCTGCGGGACCGGTTCGGCTTCTCCTTCCGGCTCGACTACTACGACGAGTCCGACCTGTGCCAGATCGTGCTGCGGGCCGGCGACGTGATGGGAATCCAGGTCGATCCCGACGGTGCGGCCGAGATCGCCGGCCGGAGCCGGGGCACCCCCCGCATCGCCAACAGGCTACTGCGCCGGGTCCGCGACTTCGCCGAGGTCCGAAGCCAGGGGATCGTAGACCACGAGGCGGCGGCCGATGGGCTCGCCCTGTTCGGCATCGACGAGCGCGGTCTCGACAAGGTCGACCGCATCCTGCTCAGCAACCTCTGTGAGCGGTTCTCCGGTGGGCCGGTCGGCTTGTCGACGCTGGCCATCAGCGTGGCCGAACCGAGCGAGACGGTGGAAGAGGTCATCGAGCCGTTCCTCATCCAGCAGGGCCTTTTGATGCGGACCCCCCGGGGGCGGGTGGCCACCGCTGCGGCATGGCAACACCTCGGCCTCCAGGCGCCCGATCCGTCGCTGGCCACTCCCAGCGTCACCACATTGTTCGACTGACTCATGGGTAGAGGTGGCCGGTTCCAGCCCCAACGGGCCGACGACTTCGACTACGAGCTGCCGGAGTCCTCGATCGCCCAGCGGCCGATCGAACCCCGCGACAGCGCTCGGTTGCTGGTGGCGACCAGATCAGACGACGACGTGGTCGCTCCCTTGGCGCCGGAGCGCGCCACCGGGTCCGCAACGGTGGCCCTGGGCAGCGACGTGGTCGGTGCGGCCGAGGCGAGGCTGAGCCACCGCCGGGTCGCCGACCTGGACCGGATCCTTCGGCCCGGCGATCTTCTGGTGGTGAACGACACCAAGGTCCTGGCGGCCCGGTTGAACCTGCGCAAGCGAACCGGGGGCGCAGTGGAGGTACTGCTCCTGGAGCCGACCGGTGAGCACGGCCGGTGGCAGGCGCTGGTCCGACCGGGCAAGCGGGTGGCCCCCGGGACCGAACTGGAGCTCGACGGCAGGGTTCTGGCCACCGTCGGTGACATCCTGTCCGACGGCCGGCGCCTGATCGACATCGCCCCCGAGGCCGTCGATATCGCGGGCCAGGTGCCACTACCGCCATACATCCACGAGCCCCTGGCCGACGCCGAGCGGTACCAGACAGTGTTTGCCCGCCGACCGGGGTCGGTGGCGGCGCCGACCGCCGGCCTCCACCTCACAGACGAGCTGCTCGGCCGCCTCGACCGGCGGGGGATCGGGGTGGCCAGGGTGGAGTTGCGGGTCGGCCTCGGCACGTTCCGGCCGATCACCACCGAGTGGATCGAGGACCACGACATGCACGCCGAGCGCTACTCGGTCGACGCCGAGGTCTGGCGCCGGGTGCAGGCCGCAGACCGGGTGGTGGCCGTCGGCACCACCGTCGTGCGGACCCTCGAGTCGGTGGCCAGGACCGGTCGCCTCGAGGGCGACACGTCGTTGTTCATCCGCCGGGGGTTCCGATGGCAGGTGGTCGACCTGCTGCTGACCAACTTCCACGTGCCCCGATCGTCGCTCCTTGTCCTGGTCGATGCGTTCATCGGCCCCCGATGGCGCTCGATCTACCGGGAGGCACTCGACCACGGCTACCGGTTCCTGTCGTTCGGCGATTGCATGCTGTTGGAACGAGCCGAGTTCCCAGGCGGTCATGGGCCCGGTGGCGACGATTTTGGCCACGATGTCGGCGATGGCGATGGCGATGGCGATGGCGATGGCGATGGCGATGGCGGCGAGGGTTCCCGCCCGGTAGGAAGCCGATGATGAAGCTTTCGATGCGACTCGACGCCACCGATGGCCGGGCCCGAGCCGCCACGATGACGACCGGCCGAGGCGAGATCAGAACCCCGGTCTTCATGCCGGTCGGCACCAGAGCGGCGGTCAAGACCCTCGACACCATGGACCTGGAGCGACTGGGGCCGCCGATCGTGCTCGGCAACACCTATCACCTGATGGAGCGACCGGGGGCGGAGCTCATCGCCGAGCTGGGTGGCCTGCACCGCTTCATGAACTGGAACGGCCACCTGCTGACCGATTCCGGCGGCTACCAGATCTTCTCCCTGGAACCGAAGATCACCGAAGAGGCGGCCACGTTCCGCTCGGTCTACGACGGCGCCTACGTGGAGCTGTCGCCGGAACGATCGGTCGAGGTCCAGGAGATGCTGGGGGCCGACATCGCCATGGTCCTCGACGTCTGTTCCGCACTCCCGTCGAGCAGGGAGGACCTGCGCCGGGCGTTGGAGCTGACGCTGCGGTGGGCCGAACGCTCCAAGGCGGCCCACCGGCGTTCCGATCAGGCCCAGTTCGGCATCGTCCAGGGTGGCGTCGAGATCGACCTCAGGCAGGAGTCGGCGGAGCGGACCGTGGCCATCGGTTTCGACGGGTACGCCGTCGGCGGCTTGTCCGTCGGCGAGAGCCGTCCGGCCATGGTGCCGGCACTGGCCGCCGCCACCGCGATGTTGCCGGTCGATCGGCCCCGGTACTTCATGGGCCTCGGCGACCCGGTCGGCCTGGTCGAGGCGGTCCACAACGGCATCGACATGTTCGACTGCGTCCTGCCGACACGGCTGGCCCGCCATGGTACGGCCCTGACCGGCGAGGGTCGGTTGAACCTCAAGAACCTCCGGTTCGCCCGAGACGAGCGGCCGATCGACCCCGACTTCGATCATCCCCTCTCCAGCCGATACTCCAGGGCATACGTCCGACACCTCCTGGTCACCGGTGAGCCGACCGCGGGACGGATCATCACCTTGCACAACCTGGCATGGTTGGCCGATCTGACGTCGAGAATGCGGCGAGCGATCGAGAACCGGCGCTTCGACGAGCTCCGGGCCGAGGTTTGGGCAACATGGGCCCCCGGCGAAAGCCTTCCAGAGGTGTGAAAGCCGAGGGCCCGGCGCCAGAACCGTCCGGTGAAGCGCTAACGTCAACCGGCTGGAGGTAGACCATGGAGTTCATACCGCTCATCGTTGTCGGCGTGCTGATGTACGCCGTCCTCATCCTGCCCCAGCAGCGGCGGAACAGGGAGCACAAGGCCCTGCTGGCTTCGCTGGAGGAGGGCGACGAAGTGTTGACAAACGCCGGTGTCTACGGCTTCATCGCCGCCGTCGATGCCGATGTGATCTGGCTCGAGGTGGCCGAAGGTGTCGAGCTGAAGGTATCGAAGGCATCGGTGGCGAACAAGGTTGTCGTGAAGGAACAGACCGATGCCGATGCCGATGCCGACAGCTCCTCCGATGAGGACAGCTGACGATGCCGACCAGTCAGCGGGTTTCCGCCATCATCGTGGTGGCCGTTGCGCTGCTCGGTGCGATCTACACCGTCGTTTCCGGCAACGAGCCGCTGCTGGGCCTCGACCTGCAGGGCGGTGTCTCGGTCGTGCTCGAGCCCACCGGGGCCAGCGAGGGCCAGCCGGGCCGTGAGGTGACCGAAGAGGCGCTCGATCTCACCGTCGAGTTGCTCAGGGCCAGGATCGACGAGATCGGTGTTGCCGAACCGGAGATCTCCCGCCAGGGAAACAACATCGTGGTCGGCCTCCCCGGCTTGGTCGAGGAGCAGGAGCAGGCACTTGATCGGCTGCGTCAGACCGCCGAGCTGCGGTTCCGGCCGGTCATCAGCGATCTGCCTCCGGCCGGTCTGACGTTGGAGGAGCTCGCACCCGCCACCGAGGACCAGCCCGAACCCGGTACCGAGCCGGAGGGCTCGAGCTCGACCGGCGCCGAGTCCAGCAGTGCCGATACGGGCGGTTCGGGCGCGACGAGCGGGGACGAGGAGTCCCTGGTGGCCACCGGCGGGCGGTTCGGCCCGGTGTTCCAGGCCCAGACCACCACCACCGAAACCACCGGAACCACCGAGACCAGCGAGCCGGTTGGGACGACCGATTCCACCGAGGCGACCGGAACGACCGAGGCGGACCAGACGACCACCACCGGTGGGACCGGCGGGACCGAGGGCGAGACGCCGGACGGGGCGCAGCCGGCCCCGATCGGCGAGAACCCGCTCGAGGGCTGCACCATCGACGGGAACACCCCCGATGACGAGGACACCCTCGATGCCTACGTGGCGCTGTCGGACAGCGACGGTCTCCGCTACTGCCTCGGCCCAGCCCTGGTCGACGATCGCCCGCTGACCGGCGACATGGTCGAAACCGCGTCCGTGGGCCTGAACCCGGGGATCGGTTGGCAGGTCAACCCGACCTTCAACTCGGGGGAGAACGGCATCGACCGGTTCAACGAGATCGGCGCCCTCTGCTTCGTCCGCGACCCTGCGGTCTGCCCAACGGGCCGGCTGGCGGTGGTGCTGGACCACGAGGTCATCTCCGCACCTCAGATCAACGCCGGCAGCTTCTCCAGGGACCAGATCGTCATCTCCGGCAGCAGCCAGAACCCGTTCGAGGAGGACGAGGCCCGCAGGCTGGCCGAGGCCCTGCGATTCGGCGCGCTGCCGCTGGAGCTCGTGGCCCAGGAAACCCGCACCGTTTCGGCCACCATCGGCCAGGACGTGCTGCGATCCGGCGTGATCTCCGGTCTGATCGGCTTGGCCCTGGTTGCGCTGTACCTGTTGGCGTACTACCGGTTGGCGGGGCTGGTGGCCATCTCCGGCCTCCTGCTGTCCGGGACGTTGCTGTGGACGATCATCGCCTGGTTCGGTGAATCGTTCGGGCTGGCGCTGAGCCTGGCGGGGGTGGTCGGGCTCATTGTGTCGATCGGCGTGTCCGCCGACTCCAACATCGTCTATTTCGAGAACGTGAAGGACTCCTATCGGTCCGGTCGGCGGATACCCACCGCCGTCGAACGAGCCTACGAGTCCTCGATCTCCACCATCATCAAAGCCGACGTGGTCAGCCTGATCGCTGCAGTGCTGCTGTACCTGTTGACCGTCGGTGCCGTCCGCGGATTCGCCTTCTACCTCGGCTTGGCCACCATCCTCGACCTGATCATCTCCTGGATGTTCATGCGCCCCGCGCTGGCCTGGCTTGCCCGGCGAGCCGCAGTGGTGGAGAATCCGACCCTGCTCGGCCTACCGGCCACCGGAGGTGCCCAATGAGTGTCGTTCGGGAAGTCCTGGTTGGCCGATCATCGATAGATTTCCGGCCAAAATGGCGTGTCACGCTGGTGATCTCCGCCGTACTGGTGCTCGGTTCGGTGGTCCTGTTGCTGACCAGGGGCCTCAATCTCAGCATCGACTTCGAAGGCGGCGGCGTCTGGGAGGTACCGGTCGGACCTGAGCTGACCGTTGCCGATGCCCGCGACGCCCTGCCGTTGGGAGCCGACGCTCGGATCCAGTTGATCGGCGGGTCCGACAGCGGGGCCGTGCTGCGGGTTCAGGCCGGCACCGAAGCGGTCGAGCGCAGCGCCGAGATCTCCGCCGCCATGGCCGAGGTGGCCGATGCCAGCAGTGACGACGTCAGCGTCTCGACCATCGGGCCGACCTGGGGCGAACGGATCACCCGCAGCGCCGCCCAGGCCCTTGCCTGGTTCTTCGTGGTCGTTGCCCTCTATCTGGCCTGGCGGCTGGAGTGGCGCATGGCCGTCGGTGCGGTTGCCGCGGTCGTTCACGACCTGGTCGTCACCGCCGGCATCTACTCGCTGTTCGGTTTCGAGGTCAGCCCGGCAACGGTGATCGCCTTGTTGACCATCCTCGGGTATTCGCTGTACGACACCGTCGTCGTGTTCGACAAGGTGCTGGAGAACGAACGGGGTCCGCTCGGCCAGAAACTCGACGATTCCGACCTGGTCAACCAGTCGATGAATCAGGTTCTGATGCGGTCGATCAACACCACGGTCACCACCGTGTTGCCGGTGGTGTCGATGCTGGTCATCGGCGGCCTGTTCCTCGGTGGGGCGTCCCTGCGGGACTTTGCGCTGGCATTGTTCGTCGGCTTGATCCTCGGCACCTACTCCTCGATCTTCCTGGCGGCCCCGATCCTGGTCTGGTTGCGTGCCATGCGACCAGAGGCAAGGCACTCGGCAAAAGCCGAGGCGGCCAGGGAGTCCCGGGCCGGCGGGGCGGCCGAACCGGCGGCCAAGGTCGCCGAGGGCCGAGACATCTCGCTCATCGCCCCGGGGGGAAGCAATCCCCGGCCACGGAAGAAGGGCAAGCGCCGCTGAGCACCGGGCCCGGCCTGTTCAGACCAGCGCATCGGCCGTCGATCGCCCGGTCACCCTTCGTCGGCATCCGGGCCCGGCAACGGCCACGGCTGCCGGTGTGGCCAGCGGCTATAATCGGTCGTAGCGCACCTACGGACGGAGTGGTTTCTACAACGTGGTCACTGTTGAACGGGTACTGCCGTGGCGTCGCAAGCGTCGCTCCATAGAGGCGCAGGTCGAGCCGCTGGTGGCCCGTTTCACCGGTGAGGACCGCGACACCAAGATCGAGGTCGTCACCCGTGCCTATCAGATGGCGGCCCGGGCCCACGCCTCCCAGCGCCGCAAGTCCGGTGAGCCGTACATCGTCCACCCGCTGGCCGTGGCCAGGATCGTGGCCGATCTGGGGCTCGACGAGGTGGCGATCGCCGCCGCGCTGCTCCACGATGCGGTGGAGGACACCCGGATCGAGCTCGAGGACATCCGCCGGGCGTTCGGCCACGAGGTGGCGGCGATCGTCGACGGTGTGACCAAGCTGGATCGCATCCGCTTCGACACCAAAGAAGCCCAGCAGTCCGCCACCTTCCGCAAGATGCTGATCTCGATGTCGAAAGACCTCCGGGTCCTGATCATCAAGCTCTGTGATCGGCTGCACAATCTCCGGACCATCGCCGCCCTGCCGGACTGGAAGCGGGAGCGAAGCGCGCTGGAGACCCTCAACATCTACGCACCACTGGCCCACCGCCTGGGGATGCAGGAAACGAAGATGCAGCTGGAGGACCTCAGCTTCGCCGCTCTGCATCCGAAGCGCTACGCCGAGATCGAGCGCATGGTGGCCGAACGGGCCCCCGAGCGGGACTTCTACCTCACCCAGGTCCTGGAGGACGTTCGGTCCCGGGTCACCGAACTGGGCATCGAGGCCGAGGTGATCGGCCGGGAGAAACATCTGTACTCGATCTACGAGAAGATGCAGCTCAAGAGCAAGGCCTTCGACGAGATCAACGACCTGGTCGGCATCCGGGTCATCGTGGAAACGGTCCGCGATTGTTATGCCGCTCTCGGTTCGATCCACGCCACCTGGAAGCCGGTGCAGGGCCGGTTCAAGGACTACGTGGCAATGCCCAAGTTCAACCTCTACCAGTCGTTGCACACCACGGTGGTCGGCCCTCAGGGCAAGGCCATCGAGGTCCAGATCCGGACCAGGGAGATGCACGAGCGGGCCGAGTCCGGGGTGGCGGCCCACTACCTCTACAAGGACAAGGCGGACGCCGAGGCGAGCGTCGATCTGCCATGGCTGACCAGGATCATCGACTGGGAGAAGGAGACCTCCGACCCGACCCAGTTCATGGAGAACCTCAAGGTCGATCTCGAGGACGAGGAGGTCTTCGTCTTCACGCCCCAGGGGGCAGTCACCACGCTGCCGTCGGGGTCGACGCCGATCGACTTCGCATACGCCATCCATACCGACGTCGGCCACCGTTGCGTCGGCGCCAAGGTCGACGGTCGGTTGGTGTCGTTGTCAGAGCCGCTCCACTCCGGCGAAACGGTCGAGATCTTCACCTCCAAGGTGGTCGGGGCCGGTCCGTCGCGGGACTGGCTGAATTTCGTGTCCTCCCATCGGGCGGCCTCGAAGATCAAGCAGTGGTTCTCCCGTGAGCGCCGTGAGGATGCCATCGCCACCGGCGAGGCCGAGCTCAAGCGGGCCCTGAAGCGGGAGGGGGTCAGCTGGTCCGATTTCGGTCCGACGATCGGTGCATCGATCCGGGAGATCGCAGCGGAGATGCATTTCGGCGACGCCGATCAGCTCTATGCGGCCATCGGCGAGCGCCAGGTCGGCGCTCAGGCGGTGGCGGCCCGGCTGATGAAGCTCAAGGCCGGGGAACCGGAGGAGGAGCCGTCGAAGTTGCTCGGCCCCACCGGCCACGGCAACCAGCCTCACCGGCGGGAGCCGCCGGGGGCGAGCGGGGTCCGGATCGAGGGTCTCGACGATGTGCTGGTCCGGCTGTCGCGGTGCTGTACGCCGGTGCCGGGTGACGAGATCATGGGCTTCGTCACCAGGGGACGCGGGGTTTCGGTCCACCGGACGGACTGCGCAAACGCCGAGTCGCTGGCGGCGTCCCAGAACGACCGGCTGATCGATGCCGAGTGGGATGCCGACTACGAGGCCGAGCACTTCATCGCCTCGGTCGAGCTCAAGGCCTACGACCGCTCCCATCTCCTGGCCGACGTGTCCCGGGCTTTCGCCGACCAGCATGTCAACATCATCGGTTCCACCACGACCACGACCGACGAACGTATCGCAAAGCTGACCTTCGACTTCGAGATCGCAGACCCGTCGCACCTGCAGTCCCTGATGCGTAGCGTGCGAGCGGTGGATGGGGTCTACGACGTGTATCGGGTCGTGCCCGGCGGTCGCAGCTAGTCGTCGCGGCCGGCCCTCAGCTGGTCTGATTCGAAAACCCGGTTGCTGCCGCCGATCGGTCGTGCCAGCGTTTCGTCATGGACGAGCCGTCGCAATACCACCGGGCCCGCTGGGACGACTCGCAGCGGCGACACTTCGAAGCGGCACTTCGCGGCCGGCTCGTCGACATCTACCGGTCGAACCCGTGGCTGGTCGCGGTCGACGTCGATCAGGGCGCGGTCGGCCTGGCCGCCCGGTTGCGCTCGATGACCGAGACGCCGGTGTTGGCCCTGGCGGCCAGGTCCGGTGTCGGGCCGGTCGACCCCTCGATCCCGCTGCATTCGCTCGGCTTGCCGTCGACCGGCGAGATGGTGAGCGACATCCACACCGCGGCCGAGGCGTTCCGAAACCCCCCGCCGGCCGACATCGACGCCGTCGACCGATGGGATCGCGATGGCCGGGCCCGTGCGGTCTGCGCCATCACCGCCATCGCCGGGCCGGTCGTCGGCCGGCCGACGTTCGGGGCCCGGCCCCAGGCCTGGGCCGATCTCGAGGACAAGTTGGCCATCGAGGAGCTTTGGGCCGAAGTCGGGGTTCCGGTCGCCCCCAGCGTCCAGGTGGCGGTCGAAGACAGCGACGGGCTACTGGCCGCCCACCGTCGCCTCGCAACCGATGGCGGCACGGTGTGGGCCGGGGACAACTCGTCGGGGTGGCACGGTGGAGGGCACGGCACCCACTGGGTGCCGGACGAGGCGGCTGCGGAAGCGATGGCCCCTCGGCTCGACCGGTACCGCCTGGTCAGGATCATGCCGTTCGTCGAGGGTATCCCCTGCAGCATCCACGGCATGGTCGTTCCCGACGGCGGCGGCGGTGCGGCGGTTGCGATGTTCCGACCGACCGAGATGATGATCCTGCGAAACCCGGCCCGGTCGACGTTTGTGTACGGACGCTCCGGCACACTCTGGGATCCGCCGGCCGCCGATCGGACCGCCATGCAAGCGGTGGCCCGCCGGATCGGCGACGGGCTGTGGCACCGCGTCGGCTACCGGGGCGCATTCACCGTCGACGGCATCCTCGGCGCTGCCGGCTTCGTTCCCAGCGAGGTCAACACCCGCTACGGCTCGGCGTTGGGATTCGAGATGGAAACCATCGACGGGCCACCCCTCGATCTGTTCCTGATCCACCTGGCGCTGGTCGAGGGTCTCCTCGACGGCCTCGATCCGGTGGCCTTCGAGCGTTGGGCCACCGACAACCTGGACCGCAACCGCCGCGCCAGGGGATTCCTCGACGTCGACCTGGCGCCGGACCGGGAACGGACCGCGGTGGTGACCCGTTCCCCTGCCGGTGCGCTCACGGTCGACGATCGGGACGGGGACGAACCGGTCGAGGCCGGCGATGCCGCACCGGACAGGGTGGCCGAGGTTCGGTGGGGGACGGCCAGGGGCGGTGGGATGTTGATGATCGAGATCGGACCGGTGGTCGAGGTCGGGGCGGCGACCGCCCCACTGCTGGTGGAGATCATCGACGCCGTCGACCGGCACTGGGGCGTCGGCATCCCCGCCCTGGCCCCCGCCCGGCCGGTGCGCTGAGGCGGCCGGGCCCGGCCGAGCGGCCTCCACCGGCCCGAAAACCGCTGTGGGACCGGTCCGGGGCCAGTACGATCGGCCTGGCTATGGCACGTGCCGACTTCCAGACCCTGCCGGGGACAAGAGATCTGCTCGAACCGGAGTCCGGCCGGGTTCGCCGCCTGGTCACCCTGTTCGCCGAGGAGGCCGAATTGGCCGGGTTCGGCCAGATCGTGACGCCGATGTTCGAGGACATCGGCGTCTTCGTCCGCCTCGGTGAGGCGTCGGACGTGGTGTCCAAGGAGCTCTACTCGTTCGAGGACAAGGGCGGCCGGACCATCGCCCTGCGGCCCGAATTCACCGCCTCGGTCTGTCGGGCGTTTGCCGAGCAGCGCCCGGCGGTGCCGTGGAAGACCTGGTACAGCGGACCGAGCTTCCGCTACGACAAGCCGCAGAAAGGCCGCTACCGGCAATTCGACCAGGTCGGGGCCGAGGTCATCGGCAGCGACGACCCCGACGTCGACGTCGAGCTGATCTCGTTGGCGTGGCGGTTCTACCAGCGTGTGGGGTTGACAGACGTCGTGCTGCTCGTCAACAGCCTCGGCGACTTCGCAGAGCGACCGGTCTATCTGGAGGCGCTGCGAACCTACTTCGAGGCCAACGCCGCCGACCTCTCCCAGCAATCGCAGGCCACCATGGCCGCCAACCCGCTTCGGGTGCTCGATTCCAAGCGACGCCAGGACGCACCCATCGTGGCCGAGGCGCCGCAGATGCTCGACTACCTGTCGGCCGAGGCTGCAACCGCCTTCGAACGGGTCCAGCTGGGCCTCAAGGCCATCGGCGTGCCATACGAGCTCGCCCCACGATTGGTCCGAGGTCTCGACTACTACACCAGGACCACCTTCGAGTTCGTGTCCTCCGGTCTCGACGCGGCTCAGACCGCGGTCGGCGGCGGCGGTCGCTACGACGGCCTCATCGCAGCACTCGGGGGGCCTGACGAACCCGGGGTCGGCTTCGCTCTCGGGGTCGATCGCACGCTCCTGGCCTGCGATGCGGCCGGGGTCTTCGGTCCGGCCGACGCCACGGTCGACGTATGGGTTGTCGCCACCACGAAGGGAACCGAGGCCCTGGAGCTGGTGGAGGAGCTGCGGGCGGCCGGTGTCCGGGCCGATCGCAGCTACGACGGCCGGTCGATGAAGGCCCAGATGAAGGCCTCGAACCGGTCGGGGGCGGCAATCGCATTGATCGTGGGTGAGGACGAAGCGGCAGCCGGTACCGTCTCTGTTCGAACGCTTCGCGGTGAGGGCCGGCAGGCCCCGGTCGAGCGTAGCCAGGTCGTCGACAAGGTCAGGTCTCTACTGTCATGATGCGAACCCATCTCTGCGGAGAACTCCGCCAGACGCACATCGGCGAGCGGGTCACGGTCACCGGCTGGGTCAACCGGCGGCGGGAGCACAGCCAGCACCTGGCATTCGTGGACCTTCGGGATCACACCGGCATCGTCCAGTGTGTGGTCGACAACACCGTCGACGTCCGCAGCGAGTACGTGGTCAAGGTCACCGGCCAGGTCACCCAGCGGCCGGAAGGCACGGTCAACGACGGGCTCGACACCGGGCAGATCGAGATCACCGACGCCGACGTCGAGGTGCTGTCCAGCGCCGAACCCCCGCCGTTCCCGCTCGATGATCGAGCGGACGAGGTCGATGAGATGGTCCGGCTTCGCTACCGGTACCTCGACCTGCGACGCGATCGTATGCAGCGAAACCTCCGGATCCGATCGACGGTCAACGCCGCCATGCGGGCCGCCATGGTCGACCAGGACTTCGTCGAGGTCGAGACGCCGATGTTGATGCCGACCACCCCCGAGGGCGCCCGGGAATTCGTGGTCCCCTCACGGCAGCGGCCCGGCTCGTTCTACGCCCTGCCCCAGTCACCCCAGCTCTACAAGCAGCTGCTGATGGTCGGCGGCATCGACCGCTACTTCCAGATCGCCCGCTGCCTGCGGGACGAGGATCTCCGGGCGGACCGGCAATACGAGTTCATGCAGCTCGACATGGAGATGAGCTTCGTCGACGTCGACGATGTGCTGGCCGCGGTCGAGGTTGCCGTGCTCGACGCGGCCGAGGCGGTCACCGGGGAACGGCCCGAGCCCATCCCCCGTATCATCTGGCTGGACGCCATGAACCGATACGGCACGGACAAGCCGGACATCCGCTTCGAGATGGAGCTGATCGAGCTCACCGATGTCTTCGCCGACACCGAGTTCAAGGCGTTCTCGACCGCCGGCGCCATCAAGGGCATCAACGCCAAGGGTGCGGCAGGGGACTGGGGTCGCAACAAGCTCGACGGCCTGACCGACACCGCGAAGTCGTTCGGGGCCAAGGGCATGGTCTGGATGAAGGTCGGCCAGGACCCCGACGGTGGCGGCCTCAGCCTCGACTCACCGGTGGCCAAGTTCCTGTCCGACACCGAGCAGAAGTCCTTGATCGAGCGGACCGACGCCGAGGTCGGCGACCTGCTGCTGCTCATCGCCGACGACTGGCACACCACCTGTGAAGTCCTCGGTGAGCTGCGAAACCGGCTCGGCCGACCGCCGGTCAGCGAGGGCCCCTACAAGTACCTTTGGGTGGTCGACTTCCCGCTGTTCGTCGGCATCGACGACGCCACCGGCCATCCCAAGACCGGCCACCACCCGTTCTGCCACCCCCGCCCGGAGGACATTCCCAAGCTCGAGACGGCGCCGATGGAGGTCCGGGCCTGGGCCTACGACCTGGTGCTCAACGGCTGGGAACTGGGATCGGGCAGCATCCGGATCCACGATCACGCACTCCAGCAGCGGGTCTTCGGGCTGCTGGGGATCAGCGAGGCCGAGGCCGACGCCCGGTTCGGGTTCTTCCTCAACCCGTTCAAGTACGGCGCCCCGCCCCACGGCGGGTTCGCCGTCGGCATCGAGCGGTTGGTGGCCATCCTGGCCGGGGAGGAGAACATCCGGGAGGTGATCGCCTTCCCCAAGCCCCAATCCGGGTTGGATCCGATGACCGGAGCCCCCGGCGAGATCGATGACGCCCAGCTGGTGGAACTGGGGATCCGGGTCCTGCCGCCGACCGACTGAGCGCCTGTTCAAGCACCCCAGGTGGATGCCGAGGCGGTTCAGCTCAGCGGTGGTGGGCCGCCCTGCCCGGTCCAGATCTCGATCGCCACGTCCGATGGCCCGGCGGTCGGGTAGCGGTGCGGCTGCCCGTCTGGGACCGTTCCGGCGTTGGGCCTGATCCGCAGCAGCAGCGTGTTGTCGCCCCGGGTCGCCCGCGCCCCATCGAGCCCATCGGGTTCGATGCAGTAGCCCAGCCGGTCCAGTTCATCGGCGAAGGCGGTCCCAACCGCCTCGGCATCCGGGTTCGGTGACAGGAAGATCACGTGGCGTTCCGGCTCCGTGAGGCGTCCGGTGACCGGCGTGAGGTCGTATGGCAACACCGCTCCATCCAGGAGCGCGAGCACGGTCGGCCCCGGGTGGGAGGCGACCGCCACCGGCCTGCCCCCGTCGCCGCTGGGATGACCGATCTCGGCGGTGTCGCCGGGACCATCGACCCGGTCGCGCTCGTCGGCGGCCCGATGCTCGTCGGCCCGAACGTCGTCGGCGGCCCGAATTTTGTCGGCCTGGAGACCGTCGAACCCGTGGTCACCGTTGGCGGAAGCGTGATCGGGGTCATGGAGGGGACCGGTGCGGAGTCGATCGTGGCGGCGGAGGATCCACGTCGCGGCCAGCAGGATGGTGGTTGCCAGCCACAGATAGAAGATGGCGGTCAGCAGCGTCGTCATCGGATCCGGCTCCGGCTCATCGGGCCTGAGGACCACGACTGCAGCCCGGCGGCGGGGGAGGGGGGCCAGTCGGCTAGCCTCGACAGGCACCGGTCGTTGCGGCCACTAGGCCATCGACCGTCATGTTGCTCGAGACAGGGGGATCGTTTGGCCTCACGTGACGATGATCGATCTCCCCCGGGCACATCCAACAGCAGCCGACGGCATTCGCCGGGGGCGGGCTCGCAACGAGGCCGCTCCGCCGGTCTCGGCTCGGACGACTTGTTCGCAGCTGCGGCCCGTGAGCGGTTGGAGGCCCGGTCTCCGCTGGCCAGCAGGCTTCGCCCCCGGACCCTGGATGATGTGGTGGGCCAGACCCATCTCCTGGGTCGGGAAGGGCCGTTGCGTCGACTGGTCGAGGCTGATCGGTTGTCGTCTGTCATTCTCTGGGGTCCTGCGGGTACGGGGAAGACGACCTTGGCCCGGCTCGTGGCCTCCGCATCGTCGAAGGAGTTCGTTCAGCTATCGGCAGTCAACGCCACCGTGAAAGACGTTCGGGAGGTAATCTCGGCCGCCGAGGAACGTCTCGGTGCCCATGGGAGAGGCACGATCCTGTTCC
This sequence comes from uncultured Acidimicrobiales bacterium, assembly GCA_963715325.1. Taxonomy (GTDB): domain Bacteria; phylum Actinomycetota; class Acidimicrobiia; order Acidimicrobiales; family SZUA-35; genus JAHELU01. The sequence goes on along the minus strand of CAVQRR010000001.1, from coordinate 128,101 downwards.
TCGACGAGGTCCACCGGTTCAACAAGGCCCAGCAGGATGCGCTGCTACCGGCGGTTGAATCGGGGGTGCTGATCCTCATCGGGGCGACGACCGAGAACCCGTTCTTCGAGGTCAACCCCCCGCTTCGAAGCCGGTCGACGCTGTTTCGTCTCCATCCGTTGGAGCCAGACGATCTGTCGCTGCTCGTTGGCCGCGGCCTCGACGCCGAGGGGGCCACCGCCGAAGACGAGGCCATCGCCTACCTGGCGGCCAGGGCCGCCGGCGACGGGCGCCAGGTACTGACCACGCTGGAGGTCGCGGTGGCCCTGGCTGCGGCCAGAGACGCAGAGGCGGACGCAGAGGATCCGGCATCGGCGTCGGCGAAGCCGAGGGTCCTGCTGGCCGACGCGGAGGCCGCAACAGACCTCAAGGCGCTGCGCTACGGGCGCGACGAGCACTACGACGTCATCAGCGCCTTCATCAAGAGCATCCGGGGCAGTGATCCCGACGCCGCCCTCTACTGGTTGGCCAGGATGCTGACCGCAGGAGAGGACCCTCGGTTCATCGCCCGCCGCCTGGTCATCGCCGCATCGGAGGACATCGGCCTGGCCGATCACACATCGTTGTTGGTGGCCAACGCCGCGGCGGCCGCGGTGGACTACGTCGGGCTTCCCGAGGCCAGACTCAACCTGGCCCACGCAACGGCCCATCTGGCGACCGCCCCGAAATCGAACTCGGCCTATGTCGGTCTGAGTCGGGCCCTGGCCGATGTGCAGGAGCTTCCGGCCGGGGAGGTCCCGATGCATCTGCGGGACGGCTCGTACCGGGGGGCGAAGAGTCTCGGTCACGGCGAGGGGTACCGCTATCCTCATGACTACCCCGACGGGCACGTCGCCCAGCAGTACAAACCGGACGAGGTTCTCGACCGGCGCTATTTCGTGCCAACCGAGCACGGTGAGGAGCGGGACATCGCCATTCGCATGAGCCAACTCGATCCAAGCACCGCCACTCCAACCGAGCGACCATCATGACCATCACCGAACTGGCCGCAGTGATCGTTGCCATCGCCATCGTTGTTGCCGCCGTTTTCCTGATAACGGTGGTGAACAACCTCAACAACACGCTGGCCAAGCTGGAGGACACCTCCCGCCAGTTGCGGGACGAAGGACTCGCCGCCTTCCGGGAGCTGCGCCAACTGGTGGCCGATGCCGACGCCGAGCTCGACAAGGTGGACATCGTGCTCGACCGGGCCGACCAGGCAACGACCGCGATCAGCGAGACGTCGAGGCGGACCCATGAGGCCGTCCAGGATCCGTTGATCCGAACGCTGGCCGTGGCCTCCGGTACCGGCAAGGTGGCCCGGTCGTGGTTGTTCGGGAAGCGTCGCCGCAGCGACGGTGACGGGCAGGCCGGCGGGCCGGAGCTGTCGGCGGTCGCCGGAAACGGCAGAAGGCGAAACGGTGGGGACAGGTGATCGGTTTGGCCGGGCGGATGCTGCGATGGCGACGGCTCCGGTGGTTCGCCATCGGGACCCTGTCCCGCTACCTCCTGCGCCGTTCGACGTACCGCTCGTTCGCCCGGTCGGTCGACGACGCCACCGCCGAGATCGAGCAGCGGCTGCCGGACCCGGTGCTGCGCCTGCTCGGTGCGGTACCGGCGGATGCCACCAGAGCCGGAGGCTCCGCGCTGGTGGCGGCCAGGACCGCGAGGCGGGTGGCGTCCGGCTCGCGACGGGCAGGCAGGTTTGTCGCCGTCGGCGGCCGGCGGGCCACCGACGGCGTGGCCAGGATCAGATCGATCGGCTCCGAGATCGGCTACGAGGCCGAGGCCAGGCGCCGTGAGCTGAGGGCCGAGTACCTCCGGGTGACAAGAGGCAACGCCGCGGCAGACGACGCCCTCATCGATGTTCGCCCCGACGTTCGCCCGGCCCCTCTCGGCCCGCACGGGCGGTCGCTCGGTCACCAGGTCCGACGCGCCGGGAGCGATGATCCGTTGCCGGAGATCGACGGCCCGGTCCGTTCCGGGCGTTGGCGAGCCGGCGGCCGACATCGACCACCAAGCGTCGATCGGGTCCAGCGGTCCTATCGCCCTCGCAGGGCGCCCTGGGACAGCTGATCCCCGGCTCCCTGAACGTTACGAGTGACCCTAATTCGGCGCTCAAAACTTCCCCGCCGGGTAATGTGGGGCCGTGAAGGCCAAAGAATTGCGCAAGAGTTTCATCGAGTTCTTCGTCGAGCGGGATCATCAGCTCATCCCGTCGGCCAGCCTGATCCCGCACGACAAAACGCTGCTGTTCGTCAACTCGGGCATGGTGCCGTTCAAGCCGTACTTCGTCGGCGAGGAGAAGCCGGACCACCCCCGGGCGGTCACGGTCCAGAAGTGTGTCAGGGCCGGGGGCAAGCACAACGACCTCGACGAGGTTGGCCGGACAACCCGGCATCTCACCTTCTTCGAGATGATGGGCAACTTCAGCTTCGGTGACTACTTCAAGGACCAAGCGATCCCCATGGCCTGGGAGCTGGTGACCGAGGTGTTCGGCCTCGATCCGGCCAAGCTCTGGGTCACCGTGCACCTCAGCGACGACGAGGCGGCCGACATCTGGCGCGAGGTGGTCGGGGTTCCGGCCGACCGGATCCAGCGGCTCGACGAGGACAACTGGTGGCGCATGGCCGACACCGGCCCGAACGGTCCCTCCTCGGAGATCTTCTTCGACATGGGCCCCGAGTTCGGCGAGGGGGGCGGGCCGGAGCACGGCGGCGAGGATCGCTTCATCGAGATCTGGAACCTCGTGTTCATGCAGTTCGAGACCGATGAGGACGGAAACTCCCATCCCCTGCCGAAACCCTCGATCGACACCGGGGCCGGGCTGGAGCGGATCCTGATGATCCTCCAGGGCAAGCGCACGGTGTTCGAGATCGACGAGATGGCCCGCCTGATCGCCGCCGCGGAGGAGATCACCGGCTATCACCTCGGTCAGGACGACGACTCCGACCTGGCGCTTCGGGTCCTGGCCGAGCATGCCAGGACCATGGCGTTCCTGATCAGCGACGGGGTGTTCCCCTCGAACGAGGACCGGGGCTTCGTCCTGCGTCGCATCATGCGCCGTGCCATCCGCTTCGCCTACCTGCTCGGCGTCCAGGACCTGGTGGCCGGGAGGCTGGTCGACACCGTTGTCGAGATCATGGGCGACGACTATCCCCAGCTGGTGACCACCCATGACCTGATCCGGTCGGTGGTGGAGCGGGAGGAGATCCAGTTCCGCAAGACCCTGGCCTCCGGTTCGGCCATTCTCGACGAGCAGCTTTCCAAGCTCGAACCGGGTGCTGAGCTGCCGGGGTCCGTCGCGTTCCTGCTGCACGACACCTACGGCTTCCCCTTCGACGTGACCGCCGAGGTCGTCGCCGAACGGGGCTTCTCGGTCGATCGCGACGGTTTCGATGCCGACATGGCCGAGCAGCGAACCAGGGCCAAGGAGGCCAGAAAGGGCGTGGTTCAGGCCGCCGACTTCGAGCAGGTCCAGGCGCTGGTCGAGGAGCACGGCCAAACCGACTTCGTCGGCCGGGGCGAACTGACCGACGTGGCGGCGACCGTGCTGCTGGTGACCGGCCTGGGGACCGACACGGTGTCGGTCTTCACCGACCGCACCCCGATGTACGCCGAATCCGGCGGCCAGATCGGCGACACCGGCACCATCACCACCGAGACCGGCACCGCCACCGTCAGGGACACGGTCTCTGCCGTGCCGGGCGTCCACCGTCATGTCATCGATCGCATCGACGGCGAGATCCTGGCCGGCCAGCAGGCGAAGATCTCGATCGACGTCGAGCGTCGCAACGCCATCCGCCGGAACCACACCGGCACCCACCTGTTGCACTGGGCCCTCGGCCAGGTGTTGGGCGATCACGTCAAGCAGCAGGGTTCGATGGTCGGCCCCGATCGGCTGCGGTTCGACTTCAGCCACTTCGATCCGGTCACCCCGGACCAGATCCGCCAGATCGAGGACCTGGTCAACCAGCAGATCCTGACCAACCCGGCCACCGAACATCCCGAGGTCACCAAGGCCGAGGCCGAGCAGATGGGGGCGATTGCGTTCTTCGGCGACAAGTACGGCGACATGGTCCGGGTGCTGCGGGCCGGTCCCACACTGGAATTCTGTGGCGGGACCCATGTCTCCGCGCTCGGCGACATCGGTCTGATGAAGATCGTAAGCGAGAGCTCGATCGGATCGAACCTGCGCCGGGTCGAGGCCGTCACCGGAGCGGGAGCGATCGATCTGCTCCGCAGTGAGCAGGCGCTGATAGACGACGCCGCGTCCCGGCTCGGCGTGCCCCGGGTCGATCTGGTCGACGGGCTCTCCAAGCGGCTCGACGAGTTGGCGGAACTCAAGGAACAAGTCAAGACGTTGCAGGGCCGCCTGGCGGTGGGCCAGGCCGGGGAGTTGGCCCAGTCGGCCATCGACGGTGTGGTCGTGGCCAGGGTCGATGGCATGTCACGGGACCAACTCAAGGACCTGGCGGTTGCGATTCGCGACCGCGAGGAGGTGCGGGCCGTGGTGCTCGGCGGCGCGGCCGAAAGCGGTGGCGCAGCGCTGGTGGCGGCGGTCGTGCCCGGTCAGGAACCGGAAGCGGGGGCCCTGATCGCCGAGGGCGCCAAGGCCATCAAGGGCGGCGGCGGCAAGGGCGCCGATCTTGCCATGGCCGGCGGCAAGGACCCCGATGGTGTCGACAACGCCCTGGACCTGGCCCGCGAGGTGGCGGGTATCGCATCGGGTGTCGGCAGCAGATCCTGAACGGGTCACTGGGAGTCGAGGTGACGTTGCCGGTCCCACTGGCCGGGACGTCCGAGCTCGGGACCGACGTGACGGAGCAGCCAGACACCCCGGCCAGCGGACGGGTGCTGGCGCTCGACCTCGGTGATCGTCGGATCGGGGTCGCGGTGAGTGACTCCGATCGCCGGCTGGCCACCCCCTACGGGACGGTCCACCGGGTCGGGGACCGGCCGGCCGAGCACCGTTCCATCGACGAGCTGGTCGACGAGACCGGAGCGGTGCTGGTCGTTGTCGGCCTGCCGCGTTCGCTCGACGGCGAGCTGGGGCCGGCGGCCCGGGCCGTCGGTTCCGAGGTCAGGGCCCTGCGCCGAACGCTCACCGTGCCGGTGGAAACCCACGACGAGCGGCTGACGACGGTGACCGCCGAGGATCGACTGGGCCGGGGCGGCGTCCGGGGCCGCAAGCGTCGCCAGGTCGTCGACCAGGTGGCGGCGGCGGTCATCCTGCAATCGTGGATCGACGGCCAATCGCCGGTCGGAGACTGTTGAATCGCATCCCGATCTTCGCCGCCTGGCCGCCCCGCCGAAGCACTACCATGTATCGGGTGACCTTTCTCGACCAACAGGAAGGCGAGAACTCGCCTGCCACCGATGTCGACCGGCGTCTGGCCGACCAGTCCGACCTGCGGTGGGACGACGAGACCGAGTTCGTTCGGGCCCGGCCACCGGGTTTGCGCATGCTCAGGGCTGCGGTGGCTGCTGTCATCCTGGCCGGCATCGGCTTCGTGATCTACAGCGGCGGCCGAAGCTGGTTCGCCAGCCAGCTGGACCCGGAGGGCGAGCCGGGAGCCGAGGTGACGCTGATCGTGCCCACCGGTTCGACGACCGGCGCCCTGGCCTCGATTCTCGAATCGAACAACGTCATCCCCAACAGCACGTTCTTCCGCTACTACGCCGAATGGAAGGATTTCAGCGACTTCCAGGCCGGCGAATACGTGCTGCAGGAGAACATGTCGGCCGACGAGGCCATGGCGGTCATCGACCAGGGCCCGAAGCAGATCGAATACGGCGAGTTCCTGGTTCCCGAAGGTCTCTGGCTGCCCGAGATCCTGGAGCGGACCGCGGCCCAGATCCCCGGTATCACCGTTGCCGAGCTGCAGGCCGCACTGGACTCCGGGCAGATCGAACCCCGCTACCGGCCCCCGGGCAACGACAGCTGGGAGGGCCTGCTGTTCCCCGCCAAGTACTTCATCGAGGAGGACATCGGCGCCGCAGAGGTTCTGGCCAAGATGAGCAACGAGTTCGCCGCGGTCACCGGCGAGCTCGGCTACGGCGGCGCCGAGCGGAAGCACAACATGTCGGCCTACGACGTCATCATCATCGCGTCCCTGGTCGAGGCCGAAGCCAAGACCGACGGTGACCGGGGCAAGATCGCCCGGGTCATCTACAACCGCCTCAACGAAGGCATCCCGCTCGGCATCGACGCCACCCTGATCTACGCCAAGCAGGTCCGCGGCGAAGTCCCCACCAGGGAGGAGCTCGACACCCCCGGGCCATACAACACCCGCCATCCGGAGAGCCGAGGGCTCCCGCCGACGCCGATCGCCGCCCCCGGCCGCAAGTCGCTCGAAGCGGCGATGAACCCCGTCGAGGGCCCGTGGCTGTATTACGTGCGCATCGACGAGGATGGCAACCACGCCTTCGCCGACACCCTCGAGGAGCACAACGAGAACAAGGCCAGGGCCGCCGAGTTGGGCTTCCTCGATTCTTGATCTCCGGATCGACCCGCCTGGCCGCGGTCATCGGCGATCCGGTCCGCCACTCGCTGTCCCCGGCCATCCACAATGCGGCGTTCGCCGCCTGCGGTCTCGATTGGGTCTATGTGGCCCTGCCCGTGGCGGCAGGCCAGGGGGCCCGAGCGGTGGAGGCGATGAAGCTCTTCGGTATCGATGGTCTGTCGGTCACCATGCCCCACAAGGCGGCGGTTGCCGAGGCGGCCGACGAGCTGACCGAGTCTGCAAGGGCGCTCGGCGTCAGCAACTGCCTGTACCGCCGGGACGGGCTGGTGGTCGGCGACTCCACCGACGGTGACGGCTTCGTCGCCGCGTTCACCGCGCAGTTCGGACGGTCGATCCAGGGCCTGAGCGTCCTGGTGGCCGGCGCCGGGGGCGCCGCACGATCGATCGTCGAGGCGGTTGGACGAGCGGGAGCCTCGAGGATCGTCGTCGTCAACCGGTCGCCGGCCGGCGCCGAAGCCGCAGCGGCCCTGGCGCCGCAGGCGATCGCCGGGCCCTACGGTGATCCGAGCCCGGTGGCCGAGGCCGACGTCGTCGTCAACGCCACCGCGCTCGGTATGACCGGAGGTCCCGACCCGGCGGCGATCCCGGTGCCGACCGAGGCGCTCGGTCCTGATCACCTCGTGATCGACATCGTCTACCAGCCGAGAAGAACGCCCCTGCTGGTGGCGGCGGAGGCCCGAGGGGCGGGCGTGGCCGACGGGGTCGGGATGCTGGTCCACCAGGCGGCGCTGGCCTTCGAGCGATGGACCGGCGTCGCTGCTCCGTTGGAGACGATGGCGGCCGCCGTCACCGGCAAGGACACCATTCGCTGAATTCGGAAACGAATTCCTCTCGGCTTGCTCAAGTCGACGTCCAGCCATCCGAAGGTTACGGGTACAGACACGTAGGCTCGTCCGGATTCAAGGGCGATTATGGGAGGTTACACATGCTCCAGGGTTCGCTTGAGAACTTCGCACTGGATGAGGTGCTGGGATTGCTTTCCGGCACGTCGAAGACCGGTCAGCTCGAGATTTCGGGCAACAGGGGTACCGGGTCCCTGATGTTCGACGAGGGTCGACTTGTCGACGCGTCGGCGAGCTACACCGCGAACGGTGTCGGCCTCGAAGACGTGATGTTCGAACTGCTTCGCTACGACGACGGCACGTTCACCTTCACCAACCGTGAGGTGACTCCGTCGGAGAAGCCGGAGAACGTGGCAACCGTGCTGGCCTCGGCCGAGAACCGGCTCCGCGATTGGCGCTCGATCGAGGCCGTGGTCCCGACCCTCAACCACCAGGTCGCCCCTTCGGCCGTCCTGCCCGCCGACGAGGTCACGGTCACCCGGGCCGAATGGGCGGCACTGACCGTCATCGCCGCCGGCTGCCCGGTCTCGCAGGTCTGCGACCGGCTCGATCTCGGCGAGGTCGAGGGAAGTCGCCAGATCAAGAACCTGGCCGAGCGGGAGCTCGTGGTCGTGAGCGAACCGATCGGTGGCTTCAACTCGGCCTACCGGGCAAGCACCTCGATCGCCCCCCCGGTCCCGGCGCCCATCCCGGCCCCTCTCGCCGCCGACGAGCGTCCCGGCCCGGACGCCGTTCCGTCAACCCCGCCGAGCGAGTTCGCCACCGAGTCGAGCTTCGAGAGCTCCGAGTCGTTCGACTCGGCCGCCGCAGGCTCGGCCCTCGATTCCCTGATCGGCGGGCAACGTCCGCCGATGCCCCCGATGCCCGCTCCGGACGAACTGGCCGCCGATCAGCTCGTCGGTGCCGCCGTGCCGGCCCCGGCCCCGCCATCGCCTGCCGAGATCAGCACCTTCGGTGAGAGCATCGAGGATGCCTCGGAGCTGGTCGAAGCCGCAGACGAAACCAAGAGCGGCGGGCTTCTGGCCCGGTACCTGAAGAGCGACGACTGAGCGGTTCGACCGGGCCCGATCACGGTCGCCGACCACACTCCGCGACGACATGACCGTCATGGTCCTGCTCCCCCTCGGCCTGCTGGCCGTGGGGGTTGTCGTCGGTCCGTTGCTGGGCATCGTCGCCGATCGGGCCGTCGAGCGACTACCGCTACGACCGACCCACCGCTGCACCAACTGCCGCCGGGACCTGGGCCCGTCGACCCTTCGGCCGGTGATCGGGTGGTTCGACGGCTGCGACGGCTGTGGACGGCACAAGGGCCGTCGCTACCCGCTGATCGACGTGGCGACCGGCCTGCTCTTCGCCATGCTCGGCCTGCGTTTCGGCATCGGCTGGATGCTGCTGCCGTACCTCGCCTTGGCCGGCGGTGCTGATCGTGCTGTCGGCCATCGATGTCGAGACCCATCTGTTGCCCAACACCATCGTCTGGCCGAGCTTCTTCGCCGGCCTGTTCCTGATCCTGGTGATCTCCGGGCAGCGTGACTACGCCGACGGGATCTACTCGGCCCTGCTCGGTGCCGCAGTGTTCACCGGTTTCATCGGTGCGGCCCATGTGGTGAACGAACGGGGCATGGGAAGGGGAGACGTCAAGCTCTCGATGACCCTGGGCCTGTTCCTGGGCTGGCTGCAACCGGACCTGATCGACACCACCCGGCTGGTGCTGGCCACCATCATCGCCGCCCTGGTCGGCGGTGGGCTGGTGGGCCTGGTCTACAACATGGCCAAGTCGAGAGGGCGGGCCGAGATCCCGTTCGGTCCGGCGCTGGCCGCGGCCACCCTGGCTGCGGTCCTCGTCTCCGGTTCGGTGTTCGACACCGTCTCGCTGTAGTCCCCGGCCGGTCCCACAGCGTCAGCACCGCATCGATCGTGGAACACGTCGAGGTCCTCGAGAGGTCACCGGGGGTGAGCGTTTCCGGAACCCGTTTCCGGAACTGGTCGAGCGATCGGTCGGCTCGGTTAGCCTTGACCGGTGGCTGCAAAACCTCTGGTTCTCATCGGACTGCCCGGGTCCGGGAAGTCGTCGGTCTCCGATGTGGTCGGCCGGCTGACCGGTCGGCCGGTCCTCGGGCTCGACTCGCTGATCGAAGCGGAAGCCGGTACGTCGATCAGCCGCATCTTCGCCGAAGACGGCGAGGACCGGTTTCGGCGGCTCGAATCGGCTCTCCTGGACCGGGTTCTCGATGAGCAGCCCGACGCGGTGATCGACGGTGGTGGTGGCCTGGTGCTGCGCCGCAGAAACCGCGAGGCCCTGGCCCGCTCGGCGGTGACGATCTGGCTCGATGCTCCAGACGCGGTGCTGGCGGCCCGACTCGGCCCGGCAGACGATCGGCCGCTACTGGCCGACGATCCGCCGGCCCGGTTGCGGGCGCTGCGCCGGGACCGCCTCGTCCACTACACCACCGCGGCAGATGCCATCGTCGACACCGACGGCATCGATGCCGACGCGGTGGCCCGCGCCGTGCGGGTAGCTGCCGACGCGGTGCAACCCCGGGCCGGCCGGCGGCTGGTGGAGCGGGTCGAGTTCGAGGACGGTCGGGGGTATCCGATCGTGGTCGGTCGGGGGGTCGTCGATCGGTTGCCGGAGCTGATCCCGCAACGATGCCGCCGGGTTGCCGTCGTCACCCAACCGAATATCGGTGTCGAGGTCGACACCGGTCGTGAGCAACGGGTCTTCACCGTCGAGGACGGTGAGCAGGCCAAGCGGTTGGAGGTCGTGGGCCGGCTGGCGTCACAGTTCGCACAGTGGGGTCTGACCAGGGCCGACTGCGTGGTCTCGGTCGGCGGTGGGGTGGTGTCCGACCTGGCCGGATTCGTGGCCGCCTCCTACCACCGGGGTGTGCCGGTTGTCCACGTGTCCACCACGCTGCTCGGCCAGATCGATGCCGCCATCGGAGGCAAGTGCGGGGTCAACCTCCCCGAGGGCAAGAACCTGGTCGGCGCGTTCTGGCAGCCGGCCGCGGTGGTGTGCGACGTCGACACCCTCGATGGTCTGCCGCCCCGTGAATTCCGCAGCGGCATGGGGGAGCTGGCCAAGTACCACTTCCTCGGCGGTGGCCGTCTCGATGCCGTCGAGCTGGTCGAGCGGGTGGCTCGATCGGTTCGGATCAAGGCCGAGGTCATCTCCGGCGACGAGCGGGAGGGAGGCCGTCGGGCCATCCTCAACTACGGCCACACGCTGGCCCATGCCATCGAAACCGCGGCAGGCTACGACATCCGCCACGGCGAGGCGGTGGGGATCGGGCTGGTCTATGCCGCCGAACTGGCCGGGTTGCTTGGCCGCATCGACCGGGACCGGGTGGCCGAGCATCGCCGGGTCGTCGCCGGGTACGGCCTGGACGTCGAGCTGCCCCCCGGGCTCGACCACCAGGAGCTGATCGACCTGTTCAGCAGGGACAAGAAGGCCGTCGACGGTGTGACCTTCGTCCTCGATGGTCCCGGTGGCGTCGAGGCGGTGCCGGTGGAGGACCGCGGCGTCCTGGCCGCCGCCATGATGGCCATCGCCGGCTCCTGAGCAGAGCGGAGCGGAACCGCTCCGGCCGCGGCGACGGTGGGCCTGGGCGAACCGGGCCGACGCCGGGAGCCCGGCCGGCATGTGGGGGCATGGCCCTATTCACGAGCCGGCCCTGCGGTCCTAGGGTCGAACACATGAACTGGCGCATCACAACCTCGAGTCTCCTGCTCGTCCTCGCCATCTACCTCGCCTTCTAGGTCCGGCGGCGGGCAGGCCGGCTGGCGGACCGGCCTCCGGGGCCCTCGGCGGGGAGCCACCGTTGCCGGCAACCGGTAGCCTGGACGCAAGGTCGGTTCCATCGGGAAGGGGTTCGATCGTGGACCAGCACGAGCTGCTGCCGATGGATCGCAACGCACGTCTGAACCGGCTTCGGGCCTCGCTCGACGAGGTCGGCTGCGACGCCCTCATCGTCACCAAGCCGGTCAACATCCGCTGGCTGACCGGCTTCACCGGCTCGAACGGGACCGTGATCGTCACGGTTGACTCCCTTGCGGTGGTGACAGACGGGCGCTACGAAACCCAGGTCAACCAGCAGCTCGCATCGGCCGGCGTCGAGGCCCGGGTGACCATCACCCGAGACATCGAGCAGCCGGTCCTCGATGCCCTGGCCGGCGCTTTGCGGGTCGGCCTCGAGAGCGAGCACGTCAGCTGGGCCGCCATGCGTCGATTCGCCCGGATGCTCGAGGATCGGGAGCTGGTCCCAACCGTGGAGCTGGTCGAGCTGGAACGACGCCGCAAGGATCCCGGCGAGATCCAGCGGCTCCGCCTCGCGGCCTCGATCGCCGATCAGGCGCTGGCCCGGGTCCGGCCCGAACTGAACGCCGGTCGTTCGGAGCTGGCGATGGCCAGGATGCTCGAATCGGCGATGATGGACCTGGGGGCAGACGACCTCAGCTTCCCCACCATCGTGGCCGCCGGGCCGAACAGCGCAAAGCCCCATGCCACGCCGTCCGATCGAGTGATCGAGCCCGGCGACATGGTGGTGATCGACTTCGGGGCCAGGATCGACGGCTACGGGAGCGACATGACCCGAAGCTTCCTGCTCGGCACCCCCTCCGACCGCCAGCAGTCGGTCTTCGACGCGGTGATCGACGCGCAGGCCGCCGGCGTCGCCGCGGTCCGTGACGGGGTCGACGAGCGGGAGATCGACCGGGTCTGTCGGCAGAGCCTGACCGAGCACGGCCTCGGCGACGCCTTCATCCACGGCACCGGCCACGGGATCGGGCTGGAGATTCACGAGAACCCCATCTTGTCGAGCCGGGCGACCGGTATCCTCCGCAGCGGCTATGTTGTCACCGTCGAGCCCGGTGCCTACCTCCCGGACCTGGGAGGCGTGCGCATCGAGGATTCCGTGGTGGTGACGACGTCGGGATGCGAACCGATCACCTTGAGCTCCAAGAGCCCGACCGTCGGCCGACCTCGACCCGGCGGGTTCAACACCTACAGCGAAGAAGACCATGGCAACGATCAGCACCAGTGACTTCAAGAACGGGATGACGATGGAACTGCCGGAAGGGCTGTTCCAGATCCAGGACTTCCAGCACGTGAAGCCGGGCAAGGGCGGCGCCTTCGTCAGGACCACCCTCAAGAACGCCAGAACCGGTGCGGTCATCGACCGGACGTTCCGGGCCGGCGAGAAGGTGGAGAGCGCCTTCATCGAGAAGCGGGAACAGCAGTACCTCTACCGTGACGGCACCGGTTACGCGGTGATGGACAACGAGAGCTTCGAACAGTCAACGGTGTCGCAGGAGGCGATGGGCGACGCAGGCAACTACATCACCGAGGGCTCCATGATCACGTTCCTCATGTACGGCGACGAGATCATCGGCACCGACCTGCCGGCGTCGGTCGAATTGGCGATCACCGAGACCGAGCCCGGCATTCAGGGCGATCGGGTCTCCGGTGCCAGGAAGCCGGCAACCCTGGAGAGCGGGCTGGTCATCCAGGTCCCACTGTTCGTCGGACCCGGCGATCGGGTCAAGGTCGACACCCGCACCGGCGAGTACCAGACCCGGGCGTGACCGCCGAGGGGGCGGGTGAGCACGTCCGATCGCGGCGGGAGAGCCGGGAGCGGGCCGTCGAGTTGGCGTACGAGGCCGAGCTTCGGGGCTGGACCGTGGACCAGGTGGTCGACGCCCAGACCCTCGCCCCCGACCCCTTCGTCGTCGAACTGCTGCGAAACGCTGAGGACCGCCGGGCCGAGGCCACCGGGCTGATCGAAGCCAAGTCGAAGCGATGGGCGGTGTCTCGGATGCCGGTGCTCGATGTGGTCGTGATGCGCATCGCCATCGCCGAGCTGCTGGCCGCCACCACCCCGACCGGTGTCGTGCTGTCCGAGGCGGTCGAGCTGGCCGGTCGCTACTCCACAGACGAATCGAGCCGGTTCGTCAACGGCATCCTCGCCGCGGTGGCGGCCGACGTCCGCCCCGGTTGAGCCGGGCCTGTCGGGTCATCGACGACTTCGGGCTCACGGCGGTCGAATCGATGCCGATAGAGGTGGGTGCTTCGCCGCCTCTGGTCACATCTGCTGTTGGGCACAGCAACCTTCGCCGCCTCATCGGCGTGGCTGGTCGGCGGCGTGCCGAGCCAGGCCGGCATCATCATGGAGCCGTGGATCGACACCTCGAACCGCGACGCGGTGGCGGTGGCGTTCGCCGGGGAGTACGCCGGCGACGCGCCGGAGATGGACTGGACCGGCAACTACGAGACCTGTCGGCCCGGTCAGGCATCGGAACGTCTCGCCCTGGCCACCCTCCGGCGGGTGAACTTCTACCGGGCGATGGCCGGGGTCCCGGCCGGCGTCGAGTTGAACGCCGACTTCTCGGCAAAGGCGCAGCATGCGGCCCTGGCCATGAGCGCCACCGGCAGACTGAGCCACACCCCGGATCAGACCTTCGATTGCCTCACCGTCGTCGGCCAGGAGGCGGCGGCCAACAGCAACCTGTACCTGGGGCGGACCGGACCGTCGGCCATCGACGGCTACATCGAGGATCCCGGGGATCGCAACCGTGACGTCGGGCACCGCAACACCATCCTTCATCCCCCGACAAGCGAGATCGGTGTCGGCCACGTCGCCGGTAGCGATACCGCCTACCCGGCAAACGCCCTCTGGGTCTTCGACGCCGGTGTGTTCGACGACACCCCGCCGCTTCGCGAAGCGGACGGTTTCGTGGCCTGGCCGCCGCGGGGATTCGTGCCGCCGGAGCTGGTCTATCCCCGGTGGTCGTTCGGTCTGGCCGGGGCCGACTTCGACAATGCCGAGGTGACCATGACCAGCGGCGGCCGCACCATCGCCCTCGACGTGGTGGCACGGCTGAGTCTCGAGGGTTACGTGCCCTCACCGATCATCGTGTGGGAACCGGTGGCAGACCCCGGCTCCGACGACTCTCTCGTCGGCAACGGCGCGATCGACGAGAGAGCAGCAAGAGCTGGAGAAGTCGGCGACGACTTCTTCAGGCTCGACCCTGCATACGACACCGAGTTCGACATTGTCGTCTCCGGTGTCGTTGTCGACGGGGCCGAGGTCGGCTTCTCCTACACCGTCACCGTGATGGGTGACGAGGCGGCACCGACCGTGGCCGGCTGAGCCGGCGGTGACCGTGGCCGGCTGCGCCGGCGGTGACTGTGGCCGGCTGAGCCGGCGGTGACTGTGGCCGGCTCAGCCGGCATTGGAACCTCCGGACCAGGCGGCGGTAGCGTTTCGGTGATCCGACCATCGGGGAGCCGAAGCCATGACCAACACCAAGGACCGGACAGACGCCACCATCGGGCACACCAACGGAATCGGTCATCGAGACCGGGACCGATGACCTGCTCGGCCGCAAGGTCGGCCATGTCGCCGTCTTGACCTTCAACCGCCCGGAGCGACGAAACGCCCTGTCGGGCGGGGTCTACGTCGGATTCGAGAACGCCTTGCCGGCCATCGCCAACGACCCCGACATCCGGGTGCTCATGTTGACCGGTGCCGGTGGGGCGTTCTGCGCCGGCGGCGACGTCAAGGCGATGAACGAGCGCAACCGGGCCGCCGGGTCCGACGACGGCGCCGGCCGGGTGGCCGGTGGAACCGGGACATCGACCGAGGCCAAGGTGGCCGACCTCCGGGCCCGCCAGCGTCAGGTTTCGCTGGCGCTGCGGCAGCTGCCGCAACCTGTCGTGGCCGCATTGCCGGGCGCGGCGGCCGGCGCCGGGTTGTCGATCGCCCTGGCGGCCGATCTGCGCATCGCCGCCGAGCGAGCGGTGCTGGTCACCGCGTTCTCCGGAGTCGGCGGTTCCGGCGACTTCGGCGGGAGTTGGTTCCTGACCCACCTCGTCGGTTCGGCCAAGGCCAAGGAGCTGTATTTCCTGTCACCGAAGCTGAGCGCGGCCGAAGCGGCCGGGCTGGGGCTGGTCAACCAGGTACTGCCGGACGACGGCTTCGACGCGGCGGCGCTCGAGTACTGCCACCGGCTGGCCGAACGGGCCACCGATCGCGTTGCGGTACATGAAGGAGAACATCAACCGGGCCCAATCGGTCGGCCTGGCCGAAGCCCTCGACGCCGAGGCGCCGGCCATGGTCCGGACGATGTCGTCCGCCGACCACCGCGAAGCGGCCGCCGCCTTCGTCGAGAAGCGGGAGGCGGTCTTCCGCGGCATCTGAGCGGCGCCGATTCCGGTGGTTCGAGCCCGCCGTTTCCCGCGGCGGGCTGCGTCGACCGGCGCGATCGGCATTTTGGTCCGAGGTCGGCGCGCGCCGGGAAACGGTTGGCTACAGTCGGGGTGCGGTCCAGCGGGCCGCTCGCATCCGTGAAGCGGGTCCAGAGAGGCTCGGACGGGAGGACTCCGATTTGGCAGAACGCGAACGACGACGCACGCCCCCGTTCGGGGGCGTTTTTGTTGGAAAGTCCGAGGTGCTCGATTCGGCCGCCGTGAGTCGGGCCGTTCGACGGATGGCCCACGAGATCATCGAGGCCAACAAGGGTCTCGACGACGTGGTGATCGTCGGCCTCCAGACCGGCGGCGTTCCCTTCGCCGAATCGATTGCCGCCGCACTGCTGGAGCTCGAAGAGGTCCGGGTGCCGGTCGGCAAGCTCGATGTTGCCTTCTACCGCGACGACATCAACCTGCGGCCGGTCCTGCCCGAAGCCGTCACCGAGATCGATTTCGACATGAACCGCAAGATCGTGGTGTTGGTCGACGACGTACTGTTCACCGGTCGCACCATCAGAGCGGCGCTCGATGCGATCATCGATCAGGGTCGGCCGCGGGCAATCCAGCTCGCGGTCATGGTCGACCGGGGCCACCGGGAGCTGCCGATCAGGCCGGACTACGTCGGCAAGAACCTGCCGACGAGGAGAAACGAGGCGGTCAACGCCACCCTGGAACGGGTGGAACTGGGGGAGGTCGAACGATGAAGCATCTACTCGACATAGCTGATCTCGATCGCAACGAGCTCGAAGGCCTGCTCGAGCTGGCCTCGTCGTTCGCCGAGGTCCAGCGCAGGGACATCCCGAAGGTCCCGGCGCTGCGAGGCAAGACGGTGGTGCTGGCCTTCTTCGAGGACTCGACCAGGACCAGGACCAGCTTCGACCTGGCGGCCCGGCGCCTGTCGGCCGATGTCGTCAACTTCTCGGTCAGCTCGTCGTCCACCAAGAAGGGTGAGTCGCTACGGGACACCGTCGAGACGATTTCGGCCATGGGCGTCGACGCCATCGTGGTTCGTCACTCCTCGTCGGGAGCGCCACAGCAGATCGCGGCCTGGACGTCGGCGTCGGTGATCAACGCCGGCGACGGCTGGCACCAGCACCCGACCCAGGCCCTGCTCGATTGCTTCACCATCAACCAGCGCCTCGGTGGCCTCGACGGCCGCAAGATCGCCATCTGTGGCGACATACAACACTCCCGGGTCGCCCGGTCCAATATCGAAGCGTTCACCAAACTGGGCGCCGAGGTGGTGCTGATCGGGCCCCGAACCCTGCTGCCGCCGAGCCTGGAGGGTTGGCCGGTCAAGGTCGAGACCGACATCGACGCCGTCCTGCCGGACCTCGACGTCGCCTACTTCCTCAGGATCCAACAGGAACGGCTGAGCGACGGCCTGTTCCCCAGCGTGCGGGAATACCGGGCCCTCTACGGGCTCACCAGGGCCAGAGCCGCCAGGCTCGACCCCGGAGCGCTGATCATGCATCCCGGGCCGATGAACCGTGGCGTCGAGATCGACCCCGAAGTCGCCAACGACCACCGCTCGGTCGTGCTCGACCAGGTGTCGGCCGGCGTGCCGACCCGCATGGCGGTGCTGTTCGCACTGCTCGGCCCGGGCCGATTCGACATCCCCACCGAAAAACCCTCAGGAACAGGAGAGCAATGACCACCACCGCATTCAGGGGCGGAACCATCGTCGACCAGTCGGGGGAGCGGACCGCCGACATCGTCGTCGACGACGTGACGGGCTCGATCGTGGCCGTCGGCACCGAGACGGTCGGCGTCGACGTCTCGATCGACGCCGAGGGGTGCCTGATCGTGCCGGGCTTCGTCGATCTCCACGTCCACCTGAGACAGCCCGGGAACGAGGCGGCGGAAACCGTCGAGTCCGGCAGCCGGGCCGCTGCGCTCGGTGGGTTCACCGCGGTGGTGGCGATGCCCAACACCACGCCGTGCATGGATTCGGCCGCGGTGGTCAGCGAGGTGATCGGCTACGGCAAGTCCGCCTTGTGCGAGATCAAACCGTCGGCAGCCATCACCGTCGGCCGGGACGGGGAGGCCTTGGCCCCGATGGGCGAGCTCGTCGGGCTCGGGGTTCGCATGTTCACCGACGACGGGACCGGGGTTCAGGACGCCCAGATGATGCGGCGGGCCCTGGAATACGCAGGCTCGCTGGTCGTGGAGGACGGCACGTCGATCGTGCTGTCCCAACACTGTGAAGTCACCGCGCTGTCCCAGGGTGGGGTCATGAACGAGGGTGCGTGGTCGTCGCGACTGGGCCTCGCAGGCCAGCCGGCCGAGGCCGAGGAGCTGATGGTGATGCGCGACATCGCGCTGTCGAGGCTGACCGGGGTGCCGGTCCACATGCAGCATCTCTCGACCGCAGGCAGCGTGGCACTGGTCAGGGCGGCCAAGGCCGAGGGTCACCCGGTGACCGCCGAAGCCACACCACACCACTTCACCCTGACCGACGCAGCCTGCGCCTCCTACGATCCGGTGTTCAAGGTCCATCCCACCCCTTCGGACCCAGGCCGACGTCGATGCGGTCCGCCAGGGGCTGCTCGACGGCACCATCGACGCCATCGCCACCGATCACGCCCCCCATTCCCCGGACTCCAAGGAGCAGCCGTTCGATCAGGCCCCACCGGGCATGCTGGGCCTGGAGACGGCCTACGCCCTGGCCAACACCGAGCTGGGGCTGCCCATCGGCCGGTTGGTCAGCCTGCTGTCGATCACCCCGGCCAGGATCGCCGGTCTGGCCGACCGTCACGGCGGTCCGATCGAGGTGGGCAGGCCGGCCAACCTGGCGGTGATCGATCCCGACCACGAGTGGACGATCGATCGGGCCGATTCGGCGAGCCTCAGCACCAACACCCCGTTTCACGGCCGCCCGGTCAGGGGCAAGGTTCGCCACACCGTCTTCAACGGCGAGCCGGTCGTCGTCGACGGGCGGGCCACCCGATGAGCCACAACCCCGCCGGTGAACGGCCGACCGCAGCCGCACTGGTCCTCGCCGACGGCTCCACCTTCGAGGGCGAGCATTTCGGGGCGGTCCCTGCCGCAGGTATCGCAGCCGGCGAAGTGGTGTTCAACACCGCACTCACCGGCTATCAGGAGGTGATCACCGATCCGTCCTATGCGGGCCAGATCATCACCTTCACCTACCCCCACATCGGCAACTACGGCACCACGGCCGACGACTCCGAATCGAGGGCCACCTTCGCCAGAGGGGTGATCGTCCGGGATCTGGCCCGGCGGCACTCGAGCTGGCGGGCCCAGCAGCCGCTGGAGCAGTTCCTCGAAGCGAACGGCCTGGCCGGGATCGCCGGGCTCGACACCCGCCGGTTGACCAGGCTGTTGCGGAGCAACGGCTCGATGCCCGGCGCATTCGGGCCGATCGAAGGTGGGGCGGCAGTCGATCTGGCCCGCCTCGAGCAGGCGGCGATCGACGAACCGGGGACCGATGGCGTCGACCTGGTGGCCCAGGTCACCACCGAGACCGGCTACGTGGCCACCTACCGGGGACCGGACCTCGGACCAGGGCGCAGCGAGCCGCCGCTCATCGTTGCCTTCGACTTCGGCATCAAGACCACCATCGTCGATCACCTCCGCCGGTTGGGGACCGTCGAGGTCGTCCCGGCATCCACCTCGGCGGCCGACGTGCTGGCCCGCAACCCGGCGGGTGTCTTCCTGTCGAACGGTCCCGGCGACCCGACCCAGGTCCCGTACGCCATCGCCACCGTCGCCGAGCTGGTGGGACGGGTCCCGATCTTCGGGATCTGTCTCGGCCACCAGATCCTGAGCCTGGCCATCGGAGCCGACATCGTGAAGTTGCCGTTCGGCCACCACGGGGCAAACCACCCGGTGCGTGACAGCACCACCGGCGAGGTCGAGATCACGAGCCAGAACCACAACTTCGCCGTCGACGCGTCGTCGCTGGAGGGGCTGGCCGAGGTGACCCACGTCAATCTCAACGACGGGGTCTGCGAAGGCATCCGGTTGCTGGCCCGGCCGGGGCGGAAACCGGCGTTCAGCGTGCAGCATCACCCCGAGGCCAGTCCCGGGCCGCACGACAGCGCCTACCTGTTCCAACGATTCGCCGAACTGCTGGAGGCCTGAGCATGGGGAGAAGAACCGACCTCGAAACGATCCTGGTGATCGGATCGGGCCCGATCGTCATCGGCCAGGCCTGTGAGTTCGACTACTCCGGCACCCAGGCCTGCCGAGTTCTGCGGGACGAGGGTTACCGGGTGGTGTTGGCCAACTCCAATCCGGCCACCATCATGACCGACCCCGACTTCGCAGACGCCACCTACATCGAACCGCTGACCCTGGAGGTCCTGACCAGGATCATCGAGGTGGAGCAACCCGATGCGGTGTTGCCGACGCTGGGAGGCCAGACCGCACTCAACCTGGCCATGGAGCTGGTGGAGGCCGGTGTGCTCGACGAGCACGGCGTCGAACTGATCGGGGCCGACGCCGAGGCCATCGCCACCGCCGAGGATCGACAGCGTTTCAAGGACGCCATGATCGAGATCGGCCTCGAGGTGCCCCGCAGCGGCGTTGCCCACTCGTTGACCGAGGCCGAGCGGATCGTCGGCGACATCGGTCTGCCGGTGATCATCCGGCCGGCATACATCCTCGGCGGCAGGGGTACCGGCATCGCCCACACCCCCGAGGAGTTCACCGCAGTGGCGGCGAACGGTCTGGCGGCCAGTCCCGATCAGCGAGATCCTGATCGAGGAGTCGATCGCCGGCTGGAAGGAATTCGAGCTGGAGGTGATGCGTGACCGGCTGGACAACCAGGTCATCATCTGTTCGATCGAGAACCTCGACCCGATGGGCGTCCACACCGGTGATTCGATCACCGTGGCCCCGATCCAGACCCTGAGCGACGTCGAGTATCAGCGGATGCGCGACGCCGCCTTCGCCTGCCTCCGTCGGGTCGGGGTGGAGACCGGCGGCTCGAACGTGCAGTTCGCCATCGACCCCACCGACGGGCGGATGGTGATCATCGAGATGAACCCCCGGGTCAGCCGCTCATCGGCCCTGGCCTCCAAGGCCACCGGGTTCCCCATCGCCAAGATCGCCGCCAAGTTGGCCGTCGGCTACACGCTGGACGAGATCCCGAACGACATCACCAAGCAGACGCCCTCGTCGTTCGAACCGGTGATCGACTACGTGGTGACCAAGATACCCCGCTGGGCGTTCGAGAAGTTCCCCGGCACCTCGGGGATCCTCGGGACCTCGATGCAGTCGGTCGGGGAGGTGATGGCCATCGGGCGGACCTTCCCCGAGTCCCTGCAGAAGGCCTGCCGGTCGCTGGAGCTGGGTCAGACCGGCCTGAACGGCAACGCCGCCGAGCAGCGGTTCAACGAGATGGACCGCGACGAGCTGGCCAGACGGGTCCCGATCGCAACACCGGACCGCATCTTCGAGGTGGAAGCGGCGCTGCGGGCCGGGATGTCGGTCGACGAGCTGTACGACCATCACCAGGATCGATCCGTGGTTCCTCGATCAGATGTCGATCATCGTCGAAGAGCGCCTGAGCCTGGAAGGGCCGGACCGTCGGGGAGCTGACACGGGCCGACTGGCGCCGGGCCAAGCAACTGGGATTCAGCGACGATCAGCTCGGCTATCTGCTCGGGGCGTCCGAGGACTCGGTCCGCTCGGCCAGGATCGAACACGGGGTGACGGTGACCTTCAAGACCGTCGACACCTGCGCCGCCGAGTTCGAGGCCCTCACCCCGTACCATTACTCGACCTACGAGGACGAGGGCGAGGTGCTGCCGGGCGAGCGGGACAAGGTGCTGATCCTCGGCTCTGGCCCGAACCGGATCGGCCAGGGCATCGAGTTCGACTACTGCTGCGTCCATGCCAGCTTCGCCCTGCGCGACGCCGGCTACGAGACCATCATGGTCAACTGCAACCCCGAGACGGTCTCGACCGACTACGACACGTCGGACCGGCTGTACTTCGAGCCGATCACCTACGAGGACGTGATGAACGTCGTCGAGGTCGAGAGCGGCTCCGGAGGGTCGCTGGTGGGAATCGTGGTGTCGCTCGGGGGTCAGACCCCGCTGAAGCTGGCCGATCGGCTGCCGGCGGAGCTGATCCTCGGAACCACCCCCGCGTCCATCGACGCTGCCGAGGACCGCAACCAGTGGGCCGACGTCTGCGATCGGCTGGGGATTCCTCAGCCCGCCGGTGGCACCGCGGTCACCGTCGAGGAAGCCATCGAGGTGGCGGCCCAGGTCGGCTATCCGGCGCTGGTCCGCCCCAGCTACGTGCTCGGTGGGCGAGCCATGGAGTTGGTCTACAGCGACGAGGAGTTGGCCTCGGCGATGAAGGCCCTCGGTGAGACCGGCAGCCTGGGTCGGGAGGGCGGGCTGTCTGCGGAACGCCCGGTACTGATCGACCGGTTCCTGGAGAGTGCCATCGAGGTCGATGTCGACGCCGTTCGCGACGGGGCCGGTGAGACGATCATCGGTGGCGTCATGGAACACGTCGAGGAGGCCGGGGTCCACTCCGGGGACTCGGCCTGTGTCCTGCCGCCGCCGACGCTCGACGCCGCCACCGTCGCATTGTTGTCCGACCACACCACCCGTATCGCAGACGAACTCGAGGTCGTCGGGCTGATCAACGTCCAGTACGCGGTGAAGGACGGCGAGGTGTTCGTCATCGAAGCCAATCCTCGGGCGTCGCGAACCGTGCCGTTCGTCTCCAAGGCCACCGGGCGACCGCTGGCCAAGATCGCGTCACGGGTCATGACCGGCTCGACCCTGGCCGAGCTGCGGGCCGAGGGCCTGCTGGCGGCGGAGCCGATCGCCGACAGCTGGTCGGTGAAGGAGGCGGTGCTGCCGTTCATCCGATTCCCGGAGTCCGATGCCCTGCTCGGGCCGGAGATGCGATCGACCGGCGAGGTCATGGGCATCGATGTCACGCCGGGCCTGGCGTTCGTCAAGAGTCAACTCGGGGCCGGTACCCGGCTGCCGGGCCCCGGGGCCAGCGTGTTCATGTCGCTGGCCGATCGGGACAAGCCGGCCGGGCTGGAGGTGGCGGAGCTTCTGACCGGACTGGGCTTGAAGCTGGTGGCCACCGCCGGCACCGCCGAGCACCTCCGAGCGGGAGGAGTGGTCGTCGACCGGGTGGTCGACCGGCTCGATCAGGGCGGCACGAACGCCGTCGACCTCATCGAGACCGGCGAGATCTCGATGGTGATCAACACACCCCGTGGTCGGGGCCCACGGGCCGACGGGGCCTACATCCGGATTGCCGCCGGCCTCAACGGCGTGGCGCTGCTGACAACGGTGGCTGCGGCCAAGGCGACCGCCCGCGGATTGCAGGACCTGAGCAACCAGCCGCTGCAGGTCCGCTCGCTGCAGGAGGTCCTCCGGCGGGGGAGCAGCGAGCGGCCGGTCCCGGTCACCGGGCAGGGAGCCTGACGTGGCCGTCGACCTCCGCGCCACCGTCGGCTCGGTGACACTGCCGTCACCGATCATGACCGCGGCCGGCACCGCCGGACACGGGGCGGAGCTGGGGGCCTACGTCGACCTGTCGAAGCTCGGTGCGGTGGTCGTCAAGTCGCTGGCCCACTTCCGCTGCGAGGGGAACGACCCGATCAGGGTTCACCAGACGCCGTCCGGCATGATCAACTCGGTCGGGCTGCAGGGCCCGGGCGTCGAGGCGTGGCTGCGGGACGAGCTCCCCGCCCTCCAGGCGGCCCGGGCTCGCATCGTCGTCTCGATCTGGGGTCGGACCACTGGGGACTACGAGCTGGCGGCCAAAGCGCTGGCCGATGCGCCGGCCGCGGTCGTGGCGGTTGAGGTCAACATCTCGTGCCCGAACACCGAGGCCGGCAACGCCATGTTCGGCCACTCGGTCGAGATGACCACCGAGGTGCTGAACGCCACGGCCGCCTGTGGCCGCCCCCGCTGGGCCAAGCTCAGCCCCAACATCGGTCCTGGCCTGGCCGACATCGCACACGCCGCCGTCAACGGGGGCGCCGAGGCCGTCACCCTGGTCAACACCTACTTCGGTTTGAGCATCGACCCGGTGACCGGCCGTGCCCGCCTCGGCGGGGGTGGCGGCGGTGTGTCCGGCCCGGCGATCCGGCCGCTGGCCGTACGGGCGGTGGCCGATGTGCGAGCGGCCTGCCCCGATCTGCCCATCATCGGTGTCGGGGGTATCAGCACCGTGGAGGACGTGGTCGAGTTCGCCAGGGCCGGGGCCGATGCGGTGCAGATCGGAACCGCCACCTTTGCCGAACCTCGAACGGTTGGTCGCCTAGGCACCGATCTGGCCCGCTGGTGTGCTAATCAAGGGGTTGAGCGATACGTCGATCTGGTCGGAACCCTACGTTTGTAGGCTGAAGTGGGGCCGGTTCGGCCCGGAGCGAGGAGCAATCTGTGGCAACCACCGCCGAAGTGAGAACCGAGGGGCTCTCACCGGAACTCAGAGCCAAGATGGTGCTGGCGCTCGATGTCGACGATCTCGTCGAGGCCGTCCGGATGGCCCGGCAGCTGTCGCCGTGGTTCGGAGTGGCCAAGGTCGGCCTCGAGCTGTACACCGCAGCCGGCCCGGACGCGGTGGGAACGATGCTGGACAACGGCTTCGACGTGTTCCTCGATCTGAAACTGCACGACATCCCGACCACGGTGGGCAAGGCGGCCAGCGTCTGTGGCGCACTTGGGGCGAAGTATCTGACGATGCACGCCCGCGGTGGCCCCGAGATGCTCAAGGCCGGGGTCGATGGACTGCGTCTCGGGGCCCGAAACGCAGGTCTGGACGAACCGATCGCGGTGGCCATCACGGTGTTGACCAGCGATGCCGACGCTCCGGATCACATCGTTCCCCATCGCCTCCGGGTGGCCGTGGAGGCCGGTTGCGGTGGCATCGTCTGCTCCGGGCGGGACCTGAAGGACGCCCGGGAGCTGTCACCCCGTACCATTCGGGTGGTCCCCGGGATCCGGGCCCCCGGTGCCGACACCCACGATCAGCCGAACCCGGTCACCCCGGCCCAGGCGTTGGCCGACGGCGCCGACCTGCTCGTGATCGGTCGGGCGGTCACCCTGGCCGACGATCCGGCTGCGGCCGCGGCCGAGCTGTTCGAATCACTCGATACCGAATCCACCTGAGGCCGGCCGACGAGTAACAGGGCCGACCAGGCGCACACGAAGCCACACAAGCCACACAAGCCACCCAAGGTATGGAGCGTGAGGTTGCATGAGTCACACCTCGAATAGCCACAAGGACCGTTCGCGAGGAGGAACGAGCGCTCGCTTCGCCCCGCTCGGATCTCGGCCCTGCGAGCCGAGATTTCGATGCTGTCCACCGGGTCGGTGCGCTGCAACCCTGCCGGGTTGCCCGCAGCGCATCTCCTGAGTCGGCGGACCCGGGCATGTGGTTCGCCGCGGTCACCGCAGAGCCGGTACGGTGCGGCCATGCCTAGTCCACCACAGCTGACGCCGGAACAACGTCAGGCCGCCCTGCAAAAAGCGGCGGAAGCCCGGCGGGTACGATCCGACGTCAAGAACCGGTTGAAGATGGGTTCGATCACCCTTCCGGAGTTGCTCGATCGGGCCGACAAGGATCCGATCGTGGCCAAGATCAAGGTTTTGGCCGTCCTCGAGTCGTTGCCCGGCGTCGGGAAGGTCACCGCACGGCGGACCATGGACGAGCTGAAGATCGCCGAGTCTCGCCGGCTCTCCGGATTGGGACCACAGCAGCGAAAAGCAATGCTGGAGGCGTTCTCCTGAGTCCCGGGGCTTCGGATCCGGCCGTCCGCCGTCGACACGTCGGTGTCGGCGGTGGCCAGGAGAGGTCCTGCGGGGCCGGAAAGGTCGTTCGATGACCCACTCGCCGCTGCTCGTCGTCATATCGGGCCCCGGCGGGGTCGGCAAGAGCACCGTGGTCGACGCGCTCATCGAGCGTTATCCCGAACTGTGGCTGAGTCGGTCGTGGACGACTCGGATCCGGCGCCCGTCCGAGTCGGAGGACGCCTACGTCTTCGTGACCACCGAGCAGTTCGAGGATCGCCTGGCCAGAGGCGGTTTCCTGGAATACGCCAGCTTCCTCGGAAACTACTACGGCACGCCGACATCTGGAACCGCCGGAGGGTCGTGACGTGATCCTCGAGATCGACGTCCAGGGCGCACGCCAGGTCGTCAAGGACGAACCCGATGCGCTGCTGATCTTCCTCAAGGCGCCGGATGCGGCCGAGCAACAGGCCAGGTTGCGGCGCCGAGGCGATCCCGAGGAGAAGGTGGCCCAGCGTTTGGCCAAGGCGGCCGAAGAGGCCGATGCCGGCACCGAGTTGGGGGCCACGGTCATCACCAACCACGACATCAACGAGACGGTCGAGGCCATGTGGGCCGCCATCGAGAAGGCCAGAGCGGCCCGGGGCCGCAACGGCCTGTAGTGGCTTGCCGTGGTGCGTCGCCGGAGCCGCGTTCCCGCCGGAGCCCGGGTCGAGGGGTGGGACCACCGCCGGACCGATCGGCGGCTGCTTCGCAACCCCGGCGGCTATACTGCACCACCGGAGGTACGCCCCCATGGCTGACGCATACGACACGATGATGACCCCGCAGGTCGAAATCCTGCTGGAGAAGACCCATTCGAAGTTCGGGCTCTGCACGTTGGCCAGCACCCGGGCCCGGCAGATCAACGCCTATTTCGGTCAGCTCGGCGAGGGTTTGGGTGCCATGGTGCCGCCGCAGGTCACCTCGGTTGCCCGCAAGCCGCTGTCGATCGCCTTCGAGGAGATCGCCGCCGACAAGATCGTTCCGGTCCTCCCGGACCCCGATCAGTCGGAAAACGGCGACAGCGTCGCCTGACCTTCCCGTGCTCCAAGGTCGCCGGATTGTCCTCGGAGTCTCAGGGGGAATCGCCGCCTACAAGGCCATCGAGGTCTGCCGCCGCCTGGTCGATCTGGGTGCGCACGTCACGCCGATCCTGACCGAGGCGGCCCACAACATGGTGGGTCCGACCACCTTCACCGCGTTGGCGTCCGAGCCGGTGAAGACCAGCCTGTGGCACGACAGCGACCCCATACCGCACACCAGGATGGGCCAGACCGCCGATGCCATCGTGGTCTGTCCGGCCACCGCCAGGATCATCTCCGATCTCCGTACCGGCCGTTCGGCCGATCTCCTGTCCGCCACCCTGATCGCCACCGCGGCGCCGGTGGTCGTCTGTCCCGCCATGCACACCGAGATGTGGGAACACCCGGCGGTCGAGGAGAACATCGAGGTGCTGGCCGGTCGGGGAGTCGTCATCGTCCCGCCGGAGGAAGGGCGCCTCGCCGGCGGCGACATCGGCAAGGGCCGCCTGGCCGACCCCGCCACCGTGGTCGACGCGGTCATCGCCCTGTTCGCCGATGGTCCCCTGGCTGGGCGGTCGGTGCTGATCTCGGCCGGTGGCACCCGGGAGCCGATAGACCCCGTGCGATTCATCGGTAACCGGTCATCCGGCAAGCAGGGCCACGCCCTGGCCGAGGTGGCGGCGGCCATGGGAGCGGACGTCACGTTGGTGACAACCGCCGGCCTGCCGTCCTCGCCGACGATCACCAGGGTCGAGGTCGAAACCGCGGCCCAGATGCACGAGGCGATTGCCGGCCGGGCCCCGACCGCGGACATCGTGATCATGGCCGCCGCAGTGGCCGATTTCCGGCCGGTGGGTGCATCGACCCAGAAGATCAAGAAGGCCGACGGCACCCCGACCGTCACTCTCGAACCAACAGTCGATATTCTGGGCGGTCTAGGGGCGGGAAAGCCTTCCGGGCAGGTTCTGGTCGGGTTCGCCGCCGAGACGGAAAACATGAGGGACAACGCGCTGGGAAAGCTCGAACGCAAGGGTGTCGACCTACTCGTTGCCAACGATGTGTCCGCCCCCGGCGTCGGATTCGCCCACGATACGAATGCGGTGACCATCTTCGGCTCCGACGGGTCGGTACGGGAGATCTCCTTGAACGACAAGACTGCAATTGCAAAGGCCGTGCTCGACGCTGCCGTGGAGCGGTTGCCCGACATGGAAAGCAAGAACCAGTGAACAAGAACTTCACCTTCACCTCCGAATCGGTGACAGAAGGCCATCCGGACAAGATGGCGGATCAGATCTCCGACGCCATCCTCGACGCCCTTCTCGAACAGGACCCGCAGAGCAGGGTGGCATGCGAGACCATGGTCACCACCGGGTTGGCCATCGTTGCCGGCGAGATCTCCACCTCGGCCTACGTCGACATCCCGTCCGTGGTTCGGCGAACCATCACCCGGATCGGCTACGACACCGAGACCTACGGCTTCGACGGCAAGACCTGCGGTGTGATGGTGGCCATCGACGAGCAGTCGGCCGACATCGCCCAGGGTGTCGACAAGTCCGAAGAGGTCCGCACCGGGACGGCCAGCGGCGACGTCTACGACGAGCAGGGCGCCGGGGACCAGGGCATGATGTTCGGCTACGCCTGCAACGAGACCGACGTCTTGATGCCGCTGCCGATCCACCTGGCCCACAGGATGGCCGAACGGTTGGCCGAGGTCCGGCGGGCCGGCACCGTTCCCTACCTGCGCCCCGACGGCAAGACCCAGGTCACCTTCGACTACGTCGACGGCAAGCCGGTCAGCCTCAAGACCGTGCTCATCTCGACCCAACACGATGAGGGCATCGACAGGGAGAGCATGATCCGGCCCGACCTGATCGAGCACGTGATCCGCCCCGTCGTGCCCGAGCAGTTCGCAGGCGACGACTACCAGGTCCTGGTCAACCCCACCGGTCGGTTCGTGATCGGAGGACCGGTCGGTGACGCCGGCCTGACCGGCCGCAAGATCATCGTCGACACCTACGGTGGGGCGGCCCGTCACGGCGGCGGCGCGTTCTCCGGGAAGGACCCGTCGAAGGTCGACCGGTCGGCCGCATACGCGACCCGTTGGGTGGCCAAGAACCTGGTTGCGGCGGGAGCGGCCGACCGTTGCGAGGTCCAGGTGGCATACGCCATCGGGGTCGCTCACCCGGTGTCGATCATGGTCGAGACCTTCGGCACCGAGAACGCCCCGGTGGCCAAGATCGAGGATGCGGTTCGCACCGTGTTCGATCTGCGGCCCGGGGCCATCCTCGATCAGCTCGATCTTCGCCGTCCGATCTACAGCCCGACCGCGGCCTACGGCCACTTCGGTCGCCAGGGTGGCGACTCGTTCACCTGGGAGAACACAGACCGGGCCGAGGCGCTTCGCTCCGAGCTGGGCCTGTAAGCACCGCCCGGTTTCCGCCGTGTCGGAACCGGCCCGCCTGTTCGATCCCGATCAGGGACGTCCGGACCTGAAACCAGCCGTTCTCCAGCCAGGGGAACGGCTGGTTCGCGTCCTGCCCGATGTGTCCGGGTTGTCCAAGGAGTTCGACTACATCGTTCCGGCCCGTTGGGCTTCCGATGTCGACATCGGCACGATGGTTCGCATCGACCTCCACGGGCGCAGGGTCGCCGGCTGGGTGCTTGCCGTCGACCTCGAGCCGGAGCCGGGGATGGCGTTGCGGGCGGTGGCAAAGGTGTCATCGGTCGGACCACCGGCCGCGGTCATCGATCTGGCCCGCTGGGCGGCGTGGCGATGGTCGGGTCGGTTGACCCCGATCCTCAAGACCGCCTCGCCTCCGACCATGGTCCGGGGCCTGCCACGGTTGCGCCCGCCGGTCCCGGCCGGTCTTGCGACCGATCCGCTGGCTGCCGACGCCCTCTCGGAGCCGGGCACCACGATGGTCCAGGTCGGCCCGGCCGACGATCAGTTCCGATTCGTCGAGGCCGCGGCGGCTCGCGGCAACGCGTTGGTCGTCGTGCCCTCGGTCGGGCGGGCCCGGTGGCTCGGCGGCAGGTTGGGCCGTGCCGGGCTCAGAGCCCATCTGCACCCCGGGGCCTGGGCGGCCGGGATGACCGGAGGGGTGGTGATCGGCTCCCGGTCCTCGGTGTGGGCCCCGACCGCCCCGTTGTCGTCGATCGTCGTGCTCGACGAACACGATGAGGCGTTGCAGGAGGAACGGGTCCCGACCTGGCACGCCCGCGACGTGGCCATCGAGCGGGCCCGCCGGGCCGGTGTGCCCTGCCTGCTCGTCAGTCCGGCGCCTTCACTGGCGGCCGTCGATGCCGCCGACCGACGGCTGCGGGTGTCGCGCTCGGAGGAACGCAAGGGCTGGCCGGTGGTCGAGATCGTCGACCGTCGCAACGACGAACCCGGCCGACCCGGGCTCTTCTCGCCTCGGGTGGCCGAGGTGCTCCGAGCATCGACCGGGGCGGTTGCGGTGTTGAACCGCAAGGGGCGGGCCAAGATGTTGGCCTGCGGATCGTGTGGCGAGCTGGTCAAGTCCGAGGACGGCGAGCACCTCATGGTGGAGGTGGACGGCATGCTGATGGCGCCCCGTACCGGCGAGACCAGGCCGATGGTGTGCGCCGTCTGTACCGGCACCCGGTTGAAGCGGTTGCGGTTGGGAGTCACCAGGGCCGCCGAGGAGCTGAGCCTGCTCGTCGGCCGACCGGTCACCGAGTACACGTCGGAAACCTCAGGCGTCGACGGCGGCCGGTCTTCCGGGCTGTACCTCGGCACCGAGGCCGTGCTGCACGCCGGGCCGGTGGCCGACACCGTGGTGTTCCTCGACTTCGATCAGGAACTGCATGCCCCCCGCTATCGGGCCGCCGAGCAGGCGATGTGGCTGCTGGTCCGGGCCGCCAGATTGCTCGGTGGTCGGTCGCCGGCCCCGCGTCCGGCAATCGTCGTGTCCCGGCTCGGATTCTCGTCCAGACCCGATCGCCCGACCACCGGGTTCTTCGAGCCGCCGTTGCCGCCGACCCCGGGCGGATGTGGTCGGAGGAACGAGCCCTGCGAACGGCGCTGGGCTTCCCTCCTGCGGGTGCTCTGGCCGAGGTCGCCGGGGTCGGGGCCGATGCCTTCATCGAGGCCCTGTTGGCCGGTGAGGCCAATGCGTCGCTCGTGACCGCCGGCTCGTTGCGGGTGTTGGGACCTCGCCACGACGGTGCCTATCTGGTGCGGGCCGACGACCCGCCGCAGTTGGCGGATGCACTGGCCAGGACCTCCCGCCCGAAACAGCGGCTACGTATCTCGGTCGACCCCCCTCGGGCCTGACGGTTCGACGGCCCGTCCAGGCCTGGCGGGCGGTCTCGTAGATGGCGGTGGTGGCGGCCTGGGCCACGTTGAGCGAGCCGACCTTGCCGAGCTGGGGGAGGAACCCGACGTGATCGACGGCGGCCAAGGTGTCGCGATGAACTCCGCGTTCCTCGTGTCCCATGACCAGGCAGACGGCCGATCCGAGGTCCAGTTCGAACAGCGGGACCGCCGTGGCGGTCAATTCGATCGCAACCGTGGTGAACCCTGCAGCTGTGGCCTGAGCCAGCGCTTCGGCGGTCGACTCGACCGCTCGGGTTTCCACCAGCCGTTCACAGCCCAGGGCGGTCTTCGCCACCTTGGCGTTGCCCACCGGGACCGTGGGCGGAGCCAGCCACACCGTTTCGAGCCGGTAGGCGGCCGCCGAGCGCAGGATCGACCCGATGTTGTACGGGTTCTGCACCCCGTCCAGGATCATCGACAGTCGCAGCTCGGTCCTGCGCCTCCAGTCCCGGTGGAGCCGCTTCAAGTCGGTCGGGCCGAGCGGCCTGGACGCAGTCATCGGCGAGCCTCGCCCGGGGTGATGTCGAGCAGCCGGTAGCCGGCCTTCGAGGCCCGCCGGCTCGTGGCGAATCCCGTCCCCGCCCAGCCATCGTTGCAGGCTGTCCGAGCCGAGGTGCTTGTGCACCACCACGTGGGCCGAACCTTCGGGGGAGAGCCTCGACAGCCATCGCAGCAGCAGGTCCTGCAGCGCCGGCTTGCCGATCCTGATCGGCGGATTCGACCAGATTCGATCGAAGGTCACGTCGTCGGGAACCTCGTCGGGGCCGGCCACCTCGATATTGGTCAATCCTGCTGCGGCCGCGTTGTGGCGGCACAGCTCCCGGGCCCGGGCATTCACCTCGACCGCCCACACCGTTGCGGCCGGGTTCCTGATCGCCAGGGTGATGGCGATCGGGCCGTAGCCGGCGCCCAGGTCGAGCAGACAACGATCGCCGGGGTTTGGTGGTGGTCCATCGAGCAGCAGCAGTTTGGTGCCGGGATCGACCTTGTGGCGCCCGAAGACACCGGTGTCGGTGGTCAGGGTGAGGGCCACGTCTGGCAGGATCAGCTCGATGGTCGACCGATCGGACGGGACGGCCGGCGTGGCCTCGAAGTACTGCTGGGAGTCGTCGGCGGAGGTCACCGCCTGAAACGCTAGCCGCCGCCAGGCCGGTAGCCTCAAGGTATGTCCTCGCCTTACAAAGTTCGAGTTTTTGGGGATCCGGTCCTGAGGAAAGTGGCCGACGAGATCACCGAGGTCGACGGCAAGCTGGTCCGCCTGGTCGATGACATGCTCGAGACGATGTACGCCGAACCGGGCATCGGCTTGGCTGCGCCCCAGATCGGGGTCCAACGTCGGCTCTTCGTCTACGACGTCGGCGAGGGCCCCGAGGCCATCGTCAACCCGGTCATCTCGGAGTCCCGGGGCGAATGGGTCTACGAGGAGGGCTGCCTGTCGGTTCCCGGGCTGTTCTGGGAGATCGTGCGACCCAAGGAGATCCACCTGACCGGCTACGACCTCGACGGCAACGAGGTCTCGATCGAAGCCGATGAGCTCCTCTCCCGGCTGTTCCAGCACGAGCTCGATCACCTCGAAGGCATCATGCTGATCGACCATCTCGACGCCGAGACCCGGAAGGTGGCGCTGAAGACCCTGCGGGAGCGATACGCCGACGTCGAGCCTGCGGGCACCAAGGCGGTCAAGCCCGGTGGCGGGCTGAGCCTGCCATGATCTCGATGACGTGACGTCCTCGCTGGCCACTCCGCCATGCGACATCCGGCGGGTGGTCTTCCTCGGGACCCCCGAACCGTCGGTGGTGGCGCTGCGAGCGCTGGTCGAGGCCGGGTTCGATGTGCCGCTCGTCATCTCCCGCCCCGATCGGCGCCGGGGACGGGGTTCACAGCTGGTCGCTTCGCCGGTCAAGCAGGCCGCAGTCGAGTTCGGGCTGCCGGTCTCCGATTCGCTCCGCGATGCGCTCGACGTCGATGCGGACCTCGGCGTCGTCGTTGCCTACGGGCGCATCATTCCGGTGTCGGTCCTGGAGCGGCTGGCCATGGTCAACATCCACTTCTCGCTGCTGCCACGGTGGCGAGGGGCGGCCCCGGTCGAGCGGGCCATCCTGGCCGGCGACCGGGAGACCGGCGTCTGCCTCATGGAGGTGGCCGAGGGGCTCGACGAGGGAGGCGTCTTCGCCCATCGATCGCTGGTCATCGGCACCGATGAATCGGCGGCCGACCTACGGGCCCGGTTGGCGGTGTCGGGAGCCGAGCTCCTCGTCGAAACCCTCCGCCGCGGCCTGGGGCGGGCCGAGCCTCAGGTCGGTCAGGTCACCTATGCGGCCAAGATCGAACGCCACGAATCGCGTCTCGACTTCTCCCGGTCGGCCGAAGAGCTGCACCGGACGGTTCGGGTCGGTCGGGCCTGGGCCCGGTTCCGGGGCCGGCGGCTGGGGGTCGAGCAGGCTCGAGCGCTCCCTGGCAGTGGACCGCCGGGCGAGCTGGACGGTGTGGTGGTGGCGACGCCGCGAGGCCTGCTGGAGCTGGTGACGGTGAAGCCGGAGGGGAAGAGGGTCATGGCCGCCCGGGACTGGGTCAACGGGGTCCAACCGGTGTCAGGTGAGCGTCTTGGCTGAGCGTCGAAAGCCGGCCGCCGCGCCGGTTGGGGCCGGTCGAGGGGGCTCGGTTGGCATCGACACCCGTCACCTGGCCATCGATGCCATGGTGCGGATCGAGAACGGCGGTGCCTATGCCAACCTCATCCTGCCCGGCATGCTGGCCAAGTCGTCGCTGTCAGACGAGGACCGGCGGTTCGTGACCCAGCTGGTCTATGGGACGACACGAATGAAGCGGGCCTGCGACCATCTCGTCGACCGGTTCCTGCTCGGCGAGGCCGATGACCGGGTCAGGGCGGCGCTGAGGATCGGCGCCTTCCAACTGGCCTTCCTCGGCACGCCGGCCCACGCCGCGGTCGACGCCACGGTCGGTGCGGTTCCCGGTGGTGGACGCAAGGTGGTCAATGCGGTGCTGCGGCGGGTGGCGAGTGCTCCCGTCGAGTACCCCGACGACGCCACCCGGCTCAGCTATCCGGATTGGATCGTCGACCGCCTGCGCCAGACCCTGGGCCCGGAGCAGGCCGTTGCGGCGCTGGAAGCGATGAACCGCCCGGCGGTGACCGCGACCCGGGACGACGGCTACGTCCAGGACCCGGCCTCGCAACTCGTTGTCGAGGTCGTCGGCGGCGGCGAGGGCGAAGTGGTGATCGATCTGTGCGCCGCTCCCGGAGGCAAGGCCACCGGCCTGGCCCGTTCCGGGGCATTGGTGGTGGCCGGCGATCGCCGGATGAGCCGGGTCGGCCTGGTGGTCGACAATGTGGCCAGACTCGGCAGCGACGTGCTGGCGATCGTCGCCGACGGCCGCTTCCCACCCTTCGCAGACGGTGTGGCCGACCGTGTACTGGTCGATGCCCCCTGTTCCGGCTTCGGGAGTCTGCGGCGTAGACCGGACGCCCGTTGGAGGATCGACCCCGAAGGCCCGGACCGCCTGGCTGAGCTCCAGGTCGAGTTGGTGTCGGCCGGCATCCGGTTGCTGAAGCCTGGCGGCGTCTTGACCTACAGCGTCTGCACCTTCGGCGACACCGAAGGCCGGCGGGTCATCGACCAGGTCCTGGCCCGACATGACGTCGAACCGGTGGAGCTGCCCGGTCCGCCGTGGTCGGTTCGCGACGGGATGGCGGTCCTGTTGCCGGATGAGTCCGATGGCATGATGCTGGCCCAACTCCGGAAACAGGCCTGAAGCGGGCACCTCCCTCGGCGCCGGTCGCCCTCAGCCCAGCTGTTCGTCGACCATTCGAACGAACAAACCCGATCGCACCTTCGGCAGGAAGTAGGTGGACTTCGGGGGCATCACCAGGCCCTCGTCGGACGCGTCCATCAGGATATCCATCGGAACGGGCCGCATCAGGAACACCATCTCGTCGGGACCGAGTTCGATGTCGGCGATCGATTCGGCATCGGCCAGGCCCGGCCGGTAGGACAGCCTGGGATCGGAGTTGGCCTCGTCGATGCCGAGAATCGGGCCGAGGACCAGCCTGGCCAGCCGTACCGGATCGATGTTGTCGAGATCCGACCGGGCGTGCCCGTCGAACGGTACATCGAGCAGGAGCCAGTCGACTGGGCCCGTAGACCCGGGCCCGTCGCTTCGCCTTCTGCCGTCGCCCGTGCCATCGCCATCGCCATCAGCCGCCACGCCGAGGGCCAGCTCGGCCGGACCCCTGGCCGCCACCTGCTCGGGATCGTCGGTCCGCCGGGTGGCGAATCGCCTGGCCAGCTCGGCCTGGAACTCCTCGGGGTCCACGCCGGTGAGTATGCGGTGGAAGGCCTGGTTGCGGAGCTGCTCGAACGGGAACAGCGTCGACAGCATCAGGTGCGGGTCCCGGGACGCCGGTTCGATCTCGGCCCTGTGGGTCGAGGCGGCGGCCGCCCGATGGTGGCCGTCGATGAGGTACAGGGCGGCGTTCGAGAAGGCGAGCTCGATGTCTGCGATCTCGTCGGGGTCGGTGATGGCCCACAGTTGCTGACGTAGACCCTGGCCGTCGACGAAGTCGAGCAGCGGCTCGGTGGTGTCTGCGGTTCGATCCATGAGCCGGACGATCGTCGGGCGCAACTTGAACGCCATGGCGATCGGGCTCGACTGGGCGCCGACCACCGAGAGGTGCCGCGCCAGATGGTCTGCTCGCCCTCGATTGATGTGCTCATGGATGCGGACCATGCCCTCGTCGTAGTCGGACGTGGCAACCCCGCAGACCAGCCCGGTCTGGCGGTGGTCGTCGACCTCCAGCCGATAGATGAAGAAACCCGGCTCGGTGGCCGGACCGAACACTCCTTCGGCCAGCATCGTCTCGAGTTGGCGGCGACCGGCAGCAAGGGCGGCTCCGGCCGGATCGGCCGCCCCTGGCTCCATGTCCTCCGGCGACAGGGTAACCCCGAGGTAGGAGCGTGGGTGCTGGGCGAGATGCCGCCGCCGAGCCTCGAGTGACAGCGCGTCGTGCGGTGGCGACGGGACCTCACCGGTCAGTTCCGGGATCACGAATCTCAGAGAGACCGGTTGGACATCGGCCATTCCGTCAGCCGTTGTCGGCGGCGAACCGCTCCATGAAGTCGACCAGGGTATCGACGCTCTCGGTCGGCAGGGCGTTGTAGATGCTGGCCCGGACACCACCGACCGAGCGGTGGCCCTTGAGGTTCATCAGATGCGCCTGCTCGGCCTCGGTCAAGAAGCGGTCTTCGAGATCGTTCGACCCGAGCCGGAAGACGACGTTGGTGTGGGATCGGCAGGCCACGTCGACCGGGCTGCGATAGAAACCGCCGCTGCCGTCGATGGTGTCGTAGACCATGGCCGATCTTTGGGCGGCCCTGGTCTGCATGCCGCCGACGCCGCCGTTGGCCTCGATCCAGCGCAACACCTTGCCGGTTGCCCAGATGGCGAACACGGGCGGGGTGTTGGCCAGGCTGTCGGTCGTGGCGTGGGTCTGGTATCGCAGGTATGACGGGATCGAACCCGGCACCTCGTCGAGCACCGAATCACGGACGAAGACCACGGTCAGCCCCGCCGGCCCCAGGTTCTTCTGGGCGCCGCCGTAGACGAGGTCGAATCGGTCCCAGGGGATGGTCCTGGTCAGATAGTCCGACGACATGTCGCCGACCTGGCGGACGTCGAGGTGGTAGAACTCGGGGAGTCTGATACCACCGATCGTCTCGTTCGAGGTCACGTGAACGTAGCGGGACCCGTCATCGATGACCAGCTCGGTGGCGGTGGGCATCCTGGCGTAGTGCTCCTCGGCTCCGTCCCATGCCGGATAGCCGCCGAAGGCGGCCGCATCGTCCAATGCCTTCTTGCCCCAACTGCCGCTGACCACGTAGCCGGCCCGGCGCCCCGCCCCAGCCTCATCGGTGGCCAAGAGGTTCATCGGGACCATGGCGAACTGCAGGGTCGCCCCGCCCTGCAGCAGCAGTATCGAGAAGTCCTCGGGGACCGCATACAGGCGGCGGAGCAGGTCGAGGGTCTCGTGGTGCACCCGATCGTAGACCGGGTCGCGGTGGCTCATCTCGATAAGCGACATGCCGCTGCGCTCGAAG
This sequence comes from uncultured Acidimicrobiales bacterium, assembly GCA_963715325.1. Taxonomy (GTDB): domain Bacteria; phylum Actinomycetota; class Acidimicrobiia; order Acidimicrobiales; family SZUA-35; genus JAHELU01. The sequence continues at coordinate 91,204 of CAVQRR010000001.1, read as the reverse complement.
TCCGGTAGCTCGGCTGCCAGTTCCTGGATCACCGACACCGGTAGGGTGCAGGGGCCGGCGCAGAAGTTGTGGACTCGTTCCATGGTGACGCTCGCTCGGTTCTGTGGATGGTCGCTGGGAAGGCACAGGGAAGGCACAGGGAAGGCTACTGCTGGGGGATGACGACGACGTTGAAGACCTCGTCGATGGCGAGGATGGCGTCCACCACCTCCTGGGTTGGCGAGAGGCTGATGTTGATGGTTGCCACCGCCGCCTCGCCGCCCTCGAAGACCTGATTCTGCATCTGCTGCACGTTGAGGCCGTTGGTGCGCAGCACGGCGAAGATCTTGGCCAGCACGCCGACACGGTCCAGGTGGCGGATGTTCACCGAACAGGTCCCGGATGGCTGCGACCGCAGGTTGACGCAGTCGATGGGGGAACCGGCGATGTAGGCCTCGATCGCTTCGACCGTGCCGTCGGAGACCGAGCGCTGGGCCTGGGCGGTGGACGCTCCGATGTGGTGGGTGCCGACCACCCGGGGGTGGCGGGCAAGCGCCGAGTCGAACGAACCGGACCCCGAGGACGGCTCGCCCGCCCACACGTCGAGCCCGGCCCGGATGACGCCGCGGTCGAGGGCGTCGAGCAGTGCCGGTTCGTCGACCACATCGCCCCGAGAGGTGTTGAGCAGCACTGCGCCCTCGGGAAGCCTGGCCAGGAATGCTGCGTCGACCAGGCCGGTGGTGTCCTCGGATTTCGGCACGTGGAGGCTGATGACGTCGGACTCGGCCAGCAGGGCTTCCTGCGATTCGATCATCCGGATCCCGATACTGCGGATCGCCGCCTGGACCCGGGGTGATCGGTCCGGCTTGCGTTGCGCCGACACCGAGAGCCCGAACGCCTTGGCCCGTTCCGCAACCGCCAGGCCGATGTCGCCGAGCCCGATGATGCCCAACCGTTTGCCGAACAGTCCGTCGGCTTCGGTGTAGGTCGACTTGTTCCAGCGACCTTGGCGCAGGTCGGAGGTGTTGTCGGCTATTCGTCGGTCGACCGCGAGCAGGAGACCCATGGTCAGCTCGGCGACCGCAATGGCGTTGCGACCGGGCACGTTGCAGACGAACACGCCGCGGGCCGACGCCGCCGTCTTGTCGATGTTGTCGGTGCCGGCCCCGGCTCTGATGATCAGGCCGAGCTGCCCACCGGCGGCGATGGCCTCGGCGGTGACCGTGGTGCTGCGGACCACGAGCACGTCGTATCCCGGGACCGCATCGACGAGGGTCTCGGCGTTCAACGAGGCGTCGACCAGACAGTCGTGACCGGCTGCCCGAAGTGCCACGAGCCGACTCTCGTCGATGTCGTCGGCGTAGAGGATTCTCATCATGTCCCTCTCTCCAGCCCGGCACCGGCCGGGGCGGGTGGCGGGGTAGGAAGATGTCGAGCCGTACGGTATCGCAGTGGGCGGGCCTGTCCACTGGAAGGGTCGCCGAAGGTGAACTCGCAGGGAGACGGGCTTGCCCCGCCTCCGATCAGCCCTTGTCGAGGAGCAGTCGTACCTCGACCTTGCCCTCGTCGCGGACGGTGACGACGGCGTTCGAGGGATTGTCGATCCCGTAGTCGGAGAACAGGACGTCGATCGAACCCACGATTTCGATCCGACCCTCGAGCAGCTGGGCGTCGACCGGGAAGGTGACCACGTTGGTCACGCCCCGCAACGTCAGCTCGCCGGTTGCGGTGGTGCTGACCGGTGAGCCCGGCTCCGGTGGCGAACCGAGCTCGATCGGTTCGCCGAGCACGAAGGCGGCGGTTGGGAACTCGGCGGCGTTCATGATGGCCCCGCGAAACTGGGAGTCCCGCCGGCCGTCGTCGCTGGCGATGGCGGCGACGTCGACCTCGAAGGCGGCCTCGGTGATCGTGGTTCCCGTGATCTCGACCGTGCCGGTGACCTCCTCGGTGCGGCCGACCGCCTCGAAGTCCTGGATTCCCCGGAGGTCCTCCACCACCCGGTACCCGGCCTCCGATCCGGCTCCCACCAGCCAGGTGCCGTCGAGGGCGATCGGGTCGGCGCTTCCGCCGTCGGCCGGGGCTGCGCTTGCGCCGTCGGTGGTCGCAGCACCATCGGAGCCGGACCCGGCGGTGGTCTCGGTGCCGCCGCTGTTCGTCGTGTCGGTCTCGGCCGTTGCGGGCTCGGTCAGCTCGAACGCCTCCGGGGCGTCGTCACGAACGAAGTTGAAGTAGATCAGGATGGCGGCCAGGGCCACCACGACAAGGCCGATACCGCCGGCTGCAATTCGTTTCAAGACTCTCCTCCCGAGGTGAGCGGCTTGGCCGGGACCGTCGAGCGGGACCGGTGCTCGCCCGCTTCGGGGCCCACCAACCGTTCGAGCATCCCGCCCAGGTCCAGCCACAGGTCATCTACGTGTTCACAGCCTACGCTGAGCCGGACCAGCGTTGGAGGTACGTGCTCCTGGCCCTCCAGCCTGGCCCGCCGCTCGATGGTCGACTCGACGCTCCCCAGGCTGGTTGCCACGGTCACCACCTCCAGCTCGGTGAGGGCCTGGTCCAGGGCGTCGGCCGAGCCGTTGGTCTCGAACGACAACACCGCGCCGGGGCCCGAGAGCGAGCGCTTGGCCACCAGATAGCCGGGGTCGCCGGTCAGACCCGGATAGTGGACGACGGCAACCGCCGGGTGCTTGGCGAGCCTCAGCGCCAGATCGGCGGCCGACGCCTGGGATCTGGCCAGCCGGACCGGCAGGGTCCGTAGCCCCCGGAGGGCGAGGAATGCCTCCAGCGATCCGATCGTTGCCCCGCCGATCGTCTGTCGTCGGACCAGTTCGTCCCGCAATCGGGGATCTGCGGTGGCGACCACCCCTCCCAACAGATCGGAGTGACCACCGATGAACTTCGTCGCGCTGTGGACCGAATAGCCGGCCCCGTGGTCCAGGGGCCGCTGCAGCAGAGGGGTGGCGAAGGTGTTGTCCACTGCGGCGACCACGCCCGCTACTTCCGCAGCGGCACAGATCCGGGGCACGTCCGCCACCGCCATCATCGGATTCGACGGCGATTCGAGCCAGAGGAGATCCGCTCCGGCTTCGATCGCGGCCAGCCACGGTTCACACTCCTCGGTCGGCAGTCGGGTCACCCGCCATCCCAGCCGTTGCGCACCGTCGGCCAAGATCATGGCGACACCCTGATAGCAGTCGGCCGGAGCGACGACGGTGGCCCCGGTCGCCAGCCGATCGAAGACGGCGGAGACCGCGGCCATTCCGGAGGCGAATGCCACCGCCCACCCGCCCTCCAACTCGCCGACGGCGGCCTCGAGCGCGGCGACGGTCTCGGTGCCGTCGCCTCGGCTGTATTCCCGCTCACCGCCCTGATGGAAGTTCGACGCGGCCACGATCGGCGCATTGAGCGGCTCGCCAGGGCGGTGGGGCCGACCGGCCCGGACCGCAATCGTCTCCGGTCGCAACGCTTGGTTGGTCATTCCTCTACTCCTGCCTCGGCCGGGTCGATCCGCCTGGCGGCGGTCGCTCGCCCGATCGTTCTACCGCAAACCGGTCCCCGGTCCACGCTCAGCCGGTCGGGACGTCGCCGCCGGTCGACGCCTCGGTGGGCCGCGGTCGGGACCAGGGTCACGGCGATGCATCCCGGCTCGGACCGGGCACACTGAATCATGGCCGGGTCACAACAGTTCGTCCTCGAAGCGAAGGTGGTCACCGCCTCAGATGGTGTCATGGCCGGCACTCGCCAGGATGCATCGGGCGAGGCGCTCCAGCAACGGTTGATCGAAGCCGGCTGGCAGGTCGTCGAGCGGCGCCGGATTCCCGACGGGGTCGAATCGGTCCGCGACACGCTCATCGAGATCGCCGAGGGCTTCAACGGGTTGATCGTCACCACCGGCGGTACCGGCTTCGGGCCCCGCGACCTGACCCCTGAGGGCACCAGGGCCGCCATCGACCGGGAGGCCCCCGGGTTGGCCGAGGCCATGCGGCTCTGCAATCCGGCCGGCCTGGGCCGGCTCAGCCGAGCGATCGCCGGCACCAGGGGTCAGGCACTGATCCTCAACACCCCTGGATCGACGAAGGGGGCGATCGAGACCCTCGAGGCGGTGCTCGACGTCGTGCCCCACGCCGTCGATCTGCTGGCCGGAGGACGCCCCCACTGAGCGTCCCGGTGACGATCGACGTGCCGGGTCACGATGAGCTCATGGCCCGAGCGGTGGCCCGAGCGGAGCACGCCAGGCTCATCGCACCGCCAAACCCGTGGGTCGGGGCGGTGTTGGTCGCCGGCGACGGAACCAGCTTCGAGGGCTCGACGCAGCGGCCGGGCGGAAACCACGCCGAGCGGGAGGTCCTCGACCGGGCCGGGCCACGAGCGGCGGGGGCGACCCTGTATGTCACCCTCGAACCGTGCTCACACCACGGTCGAACCAGCCCCTGCGCCGACGCGATCATCGAGGCCGGCGTGGCCCGGGTGGTCATCGCCGTCGGCGATCCGGACCCCAACGTCGCCGGTCGGGGCATGGCCAGGCTCCGGGATGCGGGAATCGAGGTGATCGTCGGTCCCGGCTCCGAGGCGGTGGAGGGCCAACTCCAGCCGTACCTCGTCCATCGGCGGACCGGTCGGCCGTACGTGATCCTGAAGTTGGCGGCGACGTTGGACGGGCGGACCGCGGCCGCCGACGGGACCAGCCAATGGATCACCGGCCAGGCGGCCAGGGCCGACGCCCATCTCCTGCGGGCCCGGTCCGATGCCATCCTGGTCGGTGCCGGTACCGTTCGCGACGACGATCCCCGGCTGACCGTCCGGGGAGTGGTGGCCCCCGACGGCATGCCGGTCCGCGAACCGCTGCGGGTGGTGCTTGGCTCGGCCCCGGCCGGCGCGGCGATCCACCCTTGCCTGGAGCTGACCGGCGACCCGGCGGAGATTCTCGATCTGTTGGGGGCACGGGATGTGGTGCAGCTGATGATCGAGGGTGGGGCCACCGTTGCCGGTCGGTTCCACGCCGAGGGGCTGGTCGATCGGTACGTGGTGTACCTGGCGCCGGCGTTCATGGGCGGCAGCGGTGGTCGCCCGCTGCTCGCCGGCGAGACCGCGGCGAGCATCGATGACCTCGTTCGAGGGCGGATCGACCAGGTTCGCCGTCTCGGCGAGGATCTCCGCATCGATGTCGTTGCCCCTCGCCGCCGGAATTGACTTCAAGCAAGGTTCAAGTTTTATGGTGTTGTGCCGGGTACACCCTGCCGCCGGCCGAACGATCGGCCGCCGACCACGAGGATGTCGCAACGTTGTTCACTGGAATTGTCGAAGAACTCGGATCGGTTGTGGAACGCAACGGCCCGAGGCTGGTGCTGAAATGCCGAACCGTGGTGGAGGATGCCGAGCTCGGCGCCTCGATCGCAGTCAACGGCTGCTGCCTGACGGTGGTGGCCTGGAACGCAGACGAGGGGTGGTTCGCCGCCGATGTCACCGAGGAGTCGTACGCCAGGACCCAGCTCGGCGATCTCGTCGCCGGTGACCCTGTCAATCTGGAACGCCCGGTCCGCCTCCAGGATCGATTGGGCGGCCATCTCGTTCAGGGACATGTCGACGCCGTCGGCGTCATCCGGACTCCGGCCCCCGATCTCAAGGTCGAGATACCGGCCGACCTGCACCGCTACGTGGTGGAGAAGGGTTCGATCACCGTCGACGGCATCAGCCTGACCGTCGTCGACCCGGCCCCTGACGGCTTCACGGTGGCGGTGATTCCCCACACCGCCGAGGTCACCACCCTGGGACACAAGTCGATCGGGGATCGGGTCAACATCGAGGTGGACGTCATGGCCAAGTACGCCGAGCGCCTGCTGGCTGGGCCATTGCGGGCAAGCGAAGAGGCGGGCAGTCGATGAGCGACGGCAACGGGAAGCATTCCCCGTTCGACCCCATCGAGGACGCCATCGCCGCCATCGCCCGGGGAGAGATGGTGGTGGTCGTCGACGACGAGGACCGGGAGAACGAGGGTGACCTGATCATGGCGGCCGAGTTCGCCACCGACGAGAAGATCGCCTTCATCGTCAACCACTCCTCCGGGGTGATCTGCGCCTCCATCGTCGACGAGCGGGCAGACGAGCTCGACCTGCCCCTGATGGTGGCCCACAACACCGAGCTGATGCGGACCGCCTTCACCGTGACCGTCGACTACCTCCACGGCACCACCACCGGGATCTCCGCCGCCGACAGGGCGCGAACCATCCGGGCCATCGCCGATCCGAGCACCGTCGCCGCCGACTTCGCGAAACCGGGCCACATCTTTCCGCTTCGGGGCCGGCCCGGTGGGGTCCTGAAACGGGCCGGGCATACCGAGGCGGCGATCGATCTCGCCCGGCTGGCCGGGCTGAAGCCGGCAGGAGTCCTTTGCGAGATCGTCAAGCAGGACGGGACGATGGCCAGGGTCCCGGACCTCGTCGAATTCTGCGCCGAGCACGACCTGGTCTTCATCTCCATCGCCGATCTGGTCCGGCACCGTCGCCGGACCGAGAAGCTCGTCACCCGGGTGGCCGAGGCCACCATCCCAACCATCCACGGCGACTTCCAGGCCGTGGTCTACGAGTCGCTCCTCGATGGGGTCCAACACGTTGCCTTCGTCAAGGGTGAACCGGCCGGAGCGGACGATGTGTTGGTCCGCGTCCATTCGGAGTGCCTGACCGGCGACATCTTCGGTTCGCTCCGCTGCGACTGCGGCCCCCAGCTCGATCTGGCGATGCAGACCATCGCCGAGGCCGGTCAAGGGGTGGTGATCTACCTGCGTGGTCACGAGGGTCGTGGCATCGGCCTCGGGCACAAGATCCGGGCCTATGCGCTGCAGCAGCGGGGCCGGGACACCGTCGACGCCAATCTGGAGCTCGGGCTCCCGGCCGACAGTCGGGAGTACGGGATCGGAGCCCAGATACTGGTCGACCTCGGCATCACCACCATGCGGCTTATGACGAACAATCCTGCGAAGTACGGCGGCCTTGAGGGGTTCGGGTTGGAGATCACCGGTCGGGTCCCGTCCCACATCGAACCGACAGCCCACAACATCGACTACCTCCGGGCGAAACAGGACCGTATGGGCCACCTCCTCGATCTCGGTGCCGACGCCGGTCTCGGTGCGGATCTCGGTGCCGACGCCGAGATCGGCCGCTGCTGACCGAGCGGGAATCGGGCGCAGCCGGACGGGCGAGCCAGTAGGTTGAATCCATGCTGAAGTTGGTGTTGCCGAAGGGATCGCTCGAGAAAGCGACCATGGAGCTGTTCGAAGCGGCCGATCTTCCGGTCAGGCGAAGTTCGTCGGTCGACTACTCGGCCACGATCAACGACCCGAGGGTCACCGAGGTCCGGATCCTCCGGCCCCAGGAGATCCCGACCTATGTTGCCGAAGGTTTGTTCGACTTCGGGGTCACCGGTCGGGACTGGGTCGAGGAGACCGGAAGCGACGTCGTGTCGATGGGGGAGCTGCAGTACTCCAAGGCCACCTCGAGCCCGGTCCGCCTCGTCGTGGCGGTCCCCAACGACTCACCGATCCAGTCGGTCGCCGACCTACCGGACGGGGTCAAGGTCTCCACCGAGTATCCGAACCTTACGAAGCGGTTCTTCGCCGAAAAGGGGTGGACGCCGACATCAGGCTGTCCTACGGGGCCACAGAGGCCAAGGTGCCCGACATCGTCGACGTCGCCGTCGATCTGACCGAGACCGGCCGGGCGCTGCGAGCTGCTGGGCTGCGGATCATCGACACCATCATCAGCAGCTACACCGAATTCGTCGCCAATCCCGCCTCACACGCCGACCCGGTGAAGCGCCATGCGATGGGCCAGCTGCTCACCCTGCTGCTCGGCACACTCGACGCCAGAACCAAAGTGCTGGTGAAGTTGAACGTCGAGGACGCCGTGGCCATGGACAAGGTCATCGCGCTGCTGCCGGCGATGAAGGCGCCGACGGTGAACGAGCTGCACGGCGGTGCCGGCTTCGCCATCGAGACCGTCGTGCCGAAGGCCGACATCAACATCTTGATCCCCGAGCTGAGCGACGCCGGCGCATCCGACATCATCGAGCTGCCACTGGCCAAGATCGTTCCGTGAGCGACCCTGCTTCGAGCGACCCTGCTTGAGCGACCGCTCTGGGCGATCGGGAGTTGTGCGACCCTGCTTCGAGCGACCCTGCTCTGGGCGATCGGGAGTTGTGCGACGGTTCGTCGATCGACGGTGGCCCTGCGGCCGGCGTCTGAAGGGCCCGAGGTGGGATTCGGCATCGGCACCGGCGTTGTCGACTCTTTCGACACCGAGCAGGGTCTGGGACAGATCGTCGACGATCGTGGCCGCCGATGGCTTTTCCATTGCACCGCCATCGTCGACGGCACCAGAACCATCGAGCCCGGCAGCATCGGTCAGCTTCGAGCTGCGAGCCGGGGGCCCGGGCCGGCTCGAGGCCTTCTCGGTCACGAGCTGAGGCTCCGTCCGTCGGGTTCGGCCCCCGGCGCGGCGGCCGTTTCGCTCCCAACGGTCATGTCGGGCCGACACCGGCCGACAAGGACGGTGTGGTCCGTCCTCGAAACCAGCGTGCTGCTCGCCCACCCGGTGCCCCGATCGAACAGGTCGGATGGCTGTCGGCCGGGCTGCGCTCGGTGCTGGAACGGACGCCGATGCTGCCGTCGGTTGTCATCGTGTTCATGCTGGTGTTGTTCGTCTGGCAAACCCTGCGCTCCCTCGAGCAGACCGCAGGCGACGGCCACGTCGGCTCGACGGTGGCCCTCGGCGCCGGGTTGTTGTTGACCGTCGTCAGCTACCTGTTGTCGACCAGTGTGCGCCAGCACGCCAGAACCCGCCACCACCTCGACCAGACCAGGCGGGACGCCGTTGTCGACGAGCTGACCGGATTGCTGAACCGAAAGGGCGTCACCGCAGACATCGAGCGACGGTTGACCGGTCGGCGGCCAGGTGACCTCGTCGGCGTGCTGTTCTGCGACCTGGACCGGCTCAAGGTGGTCAACGATTCCCTCGGCCACGCCGCCGGCGACGAAGTGCTCCGGGTGGCGGCGAACCGCCTGTCGAAGCTGGTCACGGGAGACCGACTCCATCGGTCGCTTCGGCGGTGACGAGTTCGTCATCGTCTCCTCCGGCCTCCCCACGATCCGCGATCTGGAGATCCTGGCCGGCAGGCTGACCGACGCCCTGCGCCAGCCGACGGTCCTGACCGATTCGTCGGCTCAGGTCGTGTCTGGCAGTATCGGCATCGCCTGGGTCTCCGGCACCGATCCGGCCTCGGCAGGCGATCTGTTACGAGATGCCGACATCGCCATGTACGAGGCGAAGCAGGAGGGCGGCGGCCGTTTCGCGGTGTTCGACAGCTCGCTGCGGGCCGAAGCGGTTGCACGCCTCGAGTTGGAACAGGAGCTGCGCCGGGGGATCCGGGAGGGCCAGATCGAGGTCCACTACCAGCCGATCGTCGATGTGGGAACCGGGCGGGCCGATCGGTTCGAGGCCCTGATCCGGTGGGATCATCCGGAACGGGGCATGGTCCAGACCGCCGACTTCCTCTCGGTCGCGGCCGAATCGCTGCTGATCGTCGAATTGGGCGAGCGGGTGCTGAGCGAGGCCTGCAGCCAGGCCGTTGCGTGGTCGGCAGCAGCCGGTCGGCCGATCTCGGTGGCGGTCAACATCGCCGAGCGACAGCTCCTGGACCTGGCGCTGGTCGACACCGTGACGAAGGTGCTGGCCACCACCGGGCTGCCTGCGGGGCAGCTCGAACTGGAGATAACCGAGGAACTGATCATGGAGCGCATCGACCGCTCCCTCATCGTGTTGCGGCAACTCGACCTGCTTGGTGTCGGGCTTGCCATCGACGATTTCGGTACCAGTCAGGCGTCGCTCAGCCAATTGAAGAAGCTGGCCATGGTCTCGACCCTGAAGATCGATCGGCTGTTCGTCGATGGCATCACCTCCGACGATGTCGACCGCAAGATCGTGGCCGCCATCGTCGCCCTGGCCAACTCGGTCGGTATGTCGGTGGTGGCCGAAGGGGTGGAGACCGCGGGTCAGGCCAGGATTCTCGGTGCCCTCGGCGTCGACCGACTCCAGGGTTTCCTGTTCGCCAGACCGGGCCGGGCGGACAAGATGATGGAGCTGATCGAGCCCCGGCACGGCGCGGCTCCGTCGGCTGCGGTCACTCCATCGGGTCTCGACGTCGGCTGACCGACGGCCCATCCATCGCCGGAATCGGGTTCAGCCCGCCGGGTCGGCCGCCTGGGTCGTCTGCGAGGAGCGCTGCACGAACGCCATCCTGGCCTGGTGGAGGGCGTCACGCAGGGTCGGTTCGCCCTCGCCAAGGCGGCCCTGGAGACCTTCCACGATGGCCGCCAGCCCGTCGATGGCCAGCTGGGCCTCGACAAGGTTGGGCTCATCGGCGGTGAGGTGAATTGCCGCCAACTCGTAGATTCCCAGCGCATGGTTGGCCAGGACCGTGCTGACCTCGGTCTCCAGCAAGCGGGACCGGGCCTCGGCAAGCTCGTGGGCCATGGCCCTGGCCTGCTCCTCCTGCTCCGGCGTGAGCTCGGGCTCCGGAGCTTCGTTCGGAGCGGCGGATACGGGACGTTCACCATCTGGAGTCCATAGGCTCATGGCCAAAACGTTATCGTCTGGGTCGAGTCGGGCGGAGCCGTCTCGCGGCGCGTCCGCCAGAACCCTCCGGGTTCCTGCGAACGTCTCAGGCTGCGACGAGGCGAAAGCGGGGAAATGCAGGTTGTTCGCGATCTCGCTGTTAGCCTTGTGTGGAATCACAGGAAGAGGGCGATGCTCATTCGAGCAACGCTCCACCCAGCCACCGAGTCTCATCACGTGCCAGACAAGCGTCTGGCGGTGTACGAGCAGGTGCGAACTGGGTCCAGAGTCGCTGGGGCCCGTCGAACGGGCTCCCGTGGTTGGCGTCGTTTCGGCGGCGGTGGCGTCTCCCTCTTCCCGGGATTTGGATTCAGTTCGAATTTCAGTAGAAGGAGAAAGCTATCTGCATGAGGGGTGATCGGCTATAGCAGCGTCGCCGGAGCCGCGGATCAATGAGAAGATCCGCGCTCGAGAAGTACGTGTCATAGGTCCGAACGGAGATCAACTCGGGATAAAGCCAATGCCTGAGGCGCTCTCGCTCGCTCGCGAGCTGGAACTCGATCTTGTGGAGGTGGCGGACAAAGCCAACCCTCCGGTCTGTCGGATCATGGACTACGGCAAGTACAAGTACGAAGCGGCACAGCGAGCCAAAGAGTCACGCAAGAAGGCAAGCAACGTCGTGGTCAAGGAGATGAAGTACCGGCCGAAGATCGGTTCCGGCGACTTCGACACCAAGACCCGCAAGGTCGAGAAGTTCCTGCACGAAGGCCACAAGGTCAAGATAACGATCATGTTCCGGGGCCGGGAGGTATCCCATCCCGAACTGGGTCGCAGGATTCTCGACAACATCGCAGAACGGGTTGAGGACTACGCAAAGGTCGAGGTCTACCCTCGGCTCGACGGTCGCAACATGACCATGGTCCTGGGCCCGGACGGAAAAAGGGAAAGACGAAGAAGAAGGATTCCGCACCTCGCCAGGCCGCACCGCCGGTCCAGCAGGCAGCGGCCGGTGGCGACCCCGCCCGGCCTCGACCTCCGGCACAGCCGGTGCGGCGCCAGCCTCGGAGACGTCGACGGAGCCTGCTCCGCTGGCCGCGGCCGAGGCCTCGAATCAGGATCCGGCCTAGCGCCGGGCACCTCCCGGTCCGGGGCCGCCACCAGCGGTTCCGGACCGAGGGAGTCGGTCACTCGCAGCACCAGGAGATTTCCATGTCAAAAATGAAGACACACAAGGGCGCAAAGAAGCGGTTCAAGACAACCGGTTCCGGCAAGATCATGCGCCGCAGCAAGAACCTCAATCACTTCCTGGAGAAGAAGTCGAGTCGCCGCAAGCGCCGCCTGACGGGGCCAACCGAGGTCTCGGCCGCCGACAGCCCCCGGATCAAGAAGCTGCTCTCCAGCTGAGGCCGATCCAAGGCGATGCGCCGTCTGCACATCGCCGAACCCCGTCAGAGAAGTGAATCAAGAACTTGTAAGGAGCTAGTCAGATGGCACGAGTAAAGCGCGGCAGTCCACTCGAAGAAGCGCCGCCGGACAACGCTGGAGCGAGCCAAGGGTTACTACGGCAACAAGAGCCGCAGCGTCCGGGCCGCCAACGAGCAGGTGATGCACTCCGGGAACTACGCCTTCCGGGACCGTCGAGCCCGTAAGGGCGAGTTCCGTCGATTGTGGATCCAGCGGATCAACGCCGCCTGCCGCCAGAACGGCACCACCTACAGCCGCTTCATCAGCGGTCTGAAGAGTGCCGAGATCGATGTGGATCGCAAGATGCTGGCCGATCTGGCCGTGAGTGACCCTGCTGCGTTCTCGGCTCTGGTGCGCCAGGCCGACGCAACCAGCGACGCGGCCTGAGTCGGCCCCGCTCGATCGCTCGGCCCTTCTCGCTGATCGATGACATCGTGGCCTCGGTCGATGTGGTCCCGATCGGATCGAAGAATCCCCGGCTGCGTCGTCTTCGGCGACTGAACGGCCAACCGAAGGCCCGTTCCTCCGAGCGGGCGTTCGTGGTCGATGGGCCGGTCCTGGTTGCCGAGGCGTTGCGATCCAACCTCACCGTCGAGGAGATCTTCGCCGCCCCGGGGGTCGTGGCCGACCACGACCTGGGTCGGCTGATCCGCCCCGGCACCGCGCTGTACGAGGTGGATCCCGGCGTCTTGGCGGCAGCCCTCGATCCGGTCAACCCCCGCCCGCTTGCCGCGGTGGTGTCGTCCCCCGGCTGGACGCTCGACGACCTCGCAGTCGATCGGCCGATCCTGGTGGCCGTCGAGCTGCGGGATCCCGGCAACATGGGAACGGTGTTGCGAAGCGCTGAGGCTGCAGGCTTCGGCGGCGTGGTCGTGGTCGGAGACGCCGTCGATCCGCTCGCCCCCAAGGTGGTCCGAGCGTCGGCGGGCTCGATCCTGCGGTTGCCGGTGGTTCGCCACCGCGATTTCGCCGCTGCTGCGGCCGCCATCGGAGCCCGGGGATGGCCGATCGTGGCCACCGTCGTCGACCCCGGTGCCCCCTGCTACGACACCCTCGACCTCAAAACCGCAGCCATCGTGGTCGGCAATGAACCACACGGTCTGGCGCCGGAGGCCATTAGGCTCGTTGACGGACAATGCACCATCCCGCTGGCCCCATCGGTCGAGTCGCTGAACGTGGCCGCTGCGGCATCGATTCTGTGCTTCGAAGCTGCCAGGCAGCGGCGGATCGCAGCTTCGTAGGCCGAAATCCGTTGGACAGCACCATGGTGGAGCGTCAGGTTGTTACCAACAACACCGGGCTGCCGCCGAGCGGCGGCCGAACGGACACGATCGAAGAACCGACATGATCGAAGAGCTGAGATGATCGAAGAACTGGCTGAGCACGAGGCGGCTGCGGTGGCGGCCATAGACGGGGCCGTATCGCTCGATGATCTGGCGGCGGCCAAGACCGAGGCACTTGGGCAAGAACGCACCGCTGACGATGGCACAGCGGAACCTCGGCTCGTTGCCGGCCGAGCAGCGCAAGGACGCCGGCAAGGCCCTCAACGAGGTTCGGCGGCGGGTCGAAGCCCGGCTGGAGGCCAGAACCGCCTACCTCGCCGAGAGTGAGCGGGCCGCCAGGCTGGTGGCAGAACGGCTCGATCTCACCGAGGTACCGGTCGAGGCCGAGGTCGGCCACGCCCATGTGGTGACCCAGGCCTGGGAGGAGTTGGAGGACGTCTTCGTCGGTATGGGCTTCCGGGTGGCCGAGGGTCCGGAGGTGGAGACCGACTGGCACAACTTCGACGCCCTCAACATCCCGCCCGGCCATCCGGCCCGGGACGGGTTCGACACCATCTACGTGAACCACGGCGAGCCGGGCAGCACGTTGCTGCGAACCCACACGTCACCGGTGCAGATCCGCACCATGTTGGACCAGGAGCCGCCGATCTACATCGTGGCGCCGGGTCGGGTGTTCCGGCGCGACACCGCCGATGCCACCCACATGCCGGTCTTCCACCAGATCGAAGGGCTGGTCGTCGATCGCGGCATCTCGCTTGCCGATCTGGCGGGCACGATCGAGGCATTCACCGAGTCGTACTTCGGTCCCGGTTTCACCTCCCGTCTCCGTCCCAACTACTTCCCGTTCACCGAACCGTCCGCCGAGTTCGACATCCAGTTGCCCGATGGTTCCTGGCTGGAACTGGGCGGCAGCGGCATGGTCCACCCCAACGTGTTGCGGGCCGGTGGCATCGATCCCGAGGAATGGACAGGGTTCGCCTTCGGCTTCGGCATCGACCGGCTGGCGGCCATGAAGTTCGGCATCGAGGATCTGCGGGACATGTTCACCGAAGACCTGCGGTTCCTCAGCCAGTTCTGATGTCCGCCCCCGTCGTCGGTCTCGGGCACGGCTGCCGGAGAGACCGCCAAGTGAGTAACCGGAAAGAGTCAGCAGCATGAAAGTCCTCCTGTCGTGGATGAGAGAATTCGCCCCGATCGAGGGCGAGCCGGCATTCCTGGCCGACCAGATGACCGACCTCGGCATGGTGGTGGACGAGGTCGTTTCGACCGGTCCGACCTGGGACGGCATCGTCGTTGCCAAGGTGCTCGAACTGCGCCGCCATCCCGAAGCGGATCGCATCCAGTTGGTCGACGTCGATCTCGGAGACGGCCAACCGCTCCAGATCTGCTGTGGGGCGTTCAACATGGCGGTCGGGGATCTGGTGCCGTTGGCCACCCTCGGCACGATCATGCCCGGTGGTCTGGAGATCGCCCGTCGCAAGCTCCGAGGGCAATGGTCCAATGGCATGATCTGCTCGGCCTCCGAGCTGGAACTGGGCGACGACGCCGACGGCATCATGGTGCTCGACGCCGGTCTGACCGTCGGCGACGCCCTGTCTTCGGCGCTGGGAACCGAGAGCGACGTGCTGTTCGATCTCGACATCGAAGGCAACCGGCCGGACGCGATGTCGGTGGCCGGCGTGACCAGGGACCTCGCGGCCCGCCTCGGGGTGCCCTTCACCCTGCCGGAGCCCAAGTTCAGCGAGGAGGACCCGCCGACCGGCGATCGGGCCTCGGTGGAGATCCAGGCCCCCGAACTGTGCAGCCGGTTCGGGGCCAGGGTGCTCGACAACGTGACCGTCGGTCAGTCACCGGGTTGGATGGCGGCCCGGCTGACCGCGGCCGGTATGCGGCCGATCAACGCCATCGTCGACATCTCGAACTACGTGATGCTGGAACTGGGCCAACCGAATCACACCTACGACCTCGGGCTGGTTCCCGATGGCCGGCTGGGGGTTCGCATGGCCCGCATCGGCGAGACGCTGACCACACTCGACGACACCGAGCGGACCCTGACCGCCGAGGACGGGGTCATCGTCAACGGTGCGGACGAGCCGATCGGGCTGGCCGGCGTCATGGGCGGGGCGTCGACCGAGATCAATGACGCCACCACCAGCGTGGTGGTGGAGGCTGCGGTATGGGATCGCATGACCATCGCCAGGACCTCCCGCCGGCTGAACCTGCGCTCCGAGGCCTCGACCAGATTCGAGCGGGGCGTCGACCCGATGGGGATCGAACGGGCCCTCGATCGCTTCGTGGAGCTGGCGGTCGACATCTGTGGGGCCAGGGTGGCCTCGGGGACGGTGGTCGCCACCGGCGGTCTGGTCGAGCCGGTCGAGATCCCGGTCCGGACCGATCGGGTCAACATGGTGCTGAACACCTCGCTCTCCACCGCCGAGATCGCCCGTCTGCTCGATCCGATCGGCTTCACATCGACGCCGCTGACCGACGGACCGGAAGCTCTGTCGGTCACCGTGCCGTCGTGGCGGCCGGACGCCACCATCGAGGAAGACGTCATCGAGGAGATCGGCCGTCATCACGGCTACGACAAGTCGGGCAAGCGGGTACCGACCCCGGTCCAGGCCGGCGCCCTCACACCTGATCAGCACGGTCGGCGACGGCTGCGCCGCACACTGCAGGGTCTCGGCTACGCCGAGGCAATGCCGACACCGTTCCTGGCTCCCGACGACCTGGCCAGGGCCGGCCTCGACGGCGACGGGATCACCCTGGCCAACCCCCTGGTGGCCGAGGAATCGGTGCTGCGATCCTCACTGCTGCCGGGCCTGCTCAAAGGGGTGGCCCACAACCAGAGCCACCGCATCGACCGGGTCCTTCTCTCGGAGCTGGGCCGAGTGTTCCTCCCCTCCGACGACACCCTGCCAGACGAGCACGAGGTGTTGGCCGCCATCGGCTCCGGCCACGGCGCCGACGGTCCGGAGACCGCGGCCGTGGCCGCGGTCAAGACCCTGTACCGGTTCGCGGCGGACCTGGGGTTCGACGGTCTGCAGATCTCGAACGCCGAGGTGCCGGGATTGCATCCGACCCGGGCCGCCGAGGTCCGCTTCCGGGGCAAGACCATCGGTTCGGTCGGCGAGATCGATCCCCGGGTGCTGGAGAACTTCGAGATCTCGGGCCGGGTGTCATGGTTCGAGCTGGGGGTCGCGCCGTTGCTGAGCGCCTTGTCCTCCCCACCGAAGTACAAGCCGATCTCGCTCTATCCCTCCAGCGACATCGACCTGGCCTTCGTCACTCCCGACGAGGTGGCGGCCACCGACGTCGCCAGAACGATCAAGAAGGCCGGTGGCGGCCTGATCCGGTCGGTTCGGCTGTTCGACGTGTTCCGCTCCGAGCAGGTGGGCGAGGGGCGTCGGTCCCTGGCGTACCAGCTGCGGCTCCAGGCCGACGATCGCACCCTCACCGATCAGGAGGTGGCCGAGATCCGTCAGCGCTGCATCGATGACGTGGCCAGGAGCCACGGAGCGGCCTTGCGGAGCTGACGGGTTGACGGGTCTGACGGGCTGACCGGCTGACGGTCGAGGATCGGCTGCCGGTCCGGGTTCACGAATGGGCCGGTATCCGGGCATCATTGGACCCATGAGCATCACCGAAGCCGACCTGACCGCCGCCGACGTCAACTGGGAACTCGAACCGCTGCTCGACGGGGCCGGGTCCCCCGATGAGCTGGTCGAGCGGGCAAAGGCAGTCGCCACCGACCTCGAGGCCTACCGCGGCCGAGTCGGCACCATCGATGCCGGCGAACTGGCCGACATGATGCACCGCCTGGCCGAGATCAACGAACTGCTCAGTCGGGCCGGGCACTACGGCATGTTGCGATTCACAGAGAACACCGCCGACCCCGAGCGGGGGGCCATGATGCAGCGGTTGGAGGAGGAGTCGACGGCGATCGCATCCCGGCTCGTCTTCATCGACCTGGAATTCGCCGCCGCAGACGACGTCCACGCCGCCGAGGTGTTGGCCGACGATCGGCTCGACTTCTGCCGTCATCATCTGGAGAACACCCGTCGCAACCGCCCATACCAGCTGTCGGAGCCCGAGGAGACCGTGCTGCTGGAGATGTCGGTGGCCGGTGCGTCGTCGTGGGTTCGACTGTTCTCGGAGCTCACGTCGGCCATCACGGTGGAGCTGCCCGATCCCGGGGCCGGGCAGGGATCGACCACCACGGCCAGCCTGGAGATGGGGCTGTCGCTGCTCCAGGACCCCGACCGCCAGGTTCGGGCCGCCGCGGCCGAGGCGGTCACCGCCGGACTGGAGCCGGGTCTGCGGACCAGAGGGTTCATCTTCAACACGTTGCTGCTCGACAAATCGGTCCAGGATCGGCTTCGGGGCTTCCCAACGTGGGTGTCGAGCCGCAACCTGTCGAACGAGGCCAGCGACGAGTCGGTCGAGGCCCTGATCACCGCGGTCGTCGGCCGCTACGACATTCCCCAGCGGTGGTACCGGCTCAAGGCCAAGGTCCTGGGCCTCGACCGCCTGGCGGACTACGACCGCATGGCCGCAGTGGCCGACGGCCACCAGCAGGTCGGCTGGTCCGAGGCGGTCGAGGTGGTCCGTGACGCCTACGGTTCGTTCTCGACCGAGCTGGCCGACATCGTCGGCCGGTTCATCGACGAGCGCTGGATCGATGCCCCGGTCCGCCCCGGCAAGCAACCGGGCGCCTTCTGCGCCTATGCGGTGCCCAGCCATCACCCCTACGTGCTGTTGAACTGGACGAGCAAGTCCCGCGACGTGTTGACCCTGGCCCACGAGTTGGGTCACGGGGTCCACGGCTACCTGGCGAGGGAGCAGGGCATCTTCCACCAGTCGACCCCGTTGACGCTGGCCGAAACCGCATCGGTGTTCGGTGAGACGGTGACCAACAACCGACTGCTGGACATGATCGACGATCCGGGAGAGCGATTCGCCCTGCTGGCCTCGGTGGTCGACGATTCGATCGCCACCGTCTTCCGCCAGGTGGCGATGAACCGGTTCGAGGCCGCCTGTCACACCGAGCGGCGGCAGTCGGGCGAGCTCTCGGTCGATCGATTCGGGGAGCTCTGGATCGAGACCCAGAGCGACATGATGGGCGATTCGGTCGAGCTGACGGAGAACTACCGTAGTTGGTGGTCCTACATTCCCCATTTCATGGGAACCCCGGGCTACGTCTACGCCTACGCCTACGGCCAGCTGCTGGCGCTGTCGGTCTATGCCCGCTACGAGGCCGAGGGAGACGCCTTCGTGCCCGCGTACCTCGATCTCCTCCGGGCCGGGGGTTCCCGATCACCTGAGGAGCTTGGCGCCATCGTCGGTTGCGACCTGGCCGATCCGTCGTTCTGGACCGCCGGGCTCGGTATCGTCGAGTCGCAGCTGGCCAGGGCCGAGGAAGCGGCAGAGGCGGCAGGCCGAACCTGACGCCATCGGCGTCGCCGGCCGGCGCACCATCATCAATCGAGTCGTCGGCGGGCTGGCGCCCGGGCTCAGCTGTTCTCCAACGCCAGGGGGCCGCCCTGGCGGAGCGCTTCGGCGATGTCGGTCACGACCAGGTCGAGATCCTGGTCGTGGCTGGTCACCACGTCTGCGTGGTGGGCGAACGGCTCAACGTAGATCTCGTGCATCGGCTGGACCGTTTCCAGCCATTGGGTCCGGACCGACTCCGGGGTCCTGCCCCGCTGCTCGACGTCCCGCTCGAAGCGGCGGGCGGCCCGCACCTGGTCCGGGCAGTGGCGAAAGATCAGATGATCGAGGTTGGCCCTGATCTGGGGGAAGGCGAACAGCAAGATGCCCTCGATGAACACGAAGCGGCGAGGGTGGACGATTTCGAGGTCACCGGAACGGGTGTGGGTCGCGAAATCGTAGATCGGGACCGCAACCTCGGTTCCGGCCTTGAGGCTCTGCAGGTGAGCGACCAGCAGGTCAACGTCGAGGGAGTCGGGGTGATCGAAGTTGACGAGTGCCCGCTGCTCGACGGTCAGGTGGGAATGGTCTCGATAGTACGAATCGAAACTGACGCAGGTCGCGGCGTTCTGGCCGAGCGTTTCGACCAGTCGGTGGGCCAGATGTGGTCTTTCCGGACCCGCTGCCACCGCATACACCGATCATCGTCCCCACGGGAATGAAATACTACTGCCAAGCAGGACCGGGCGCTCAAGCCGGATCGCCGTCGATCGACGGGCCCGCCGGCCGGGCCATGGCCGGCCCGGTTCGGTTCCATCCGCCCGCTCTGCCGGCCGATGGTTCAAGATCGGATGCGGATCATCCGACCAAATACGATGAATAACTATTACTCTGTGTGTATGATCAGCCAATGACCACCACCCCCGTGCTCTCGGTCGGCATCGTCGGCGCCTCGGGCTACACCGGGGCCGAACTGTTGCGGTTGATCGCCGGTCACCCCAACCTCCGGTTGACGGTGGCGACCGGAGACTCCATGGCCGGTTCCAGGATCGCCGACCTGTACCCCAGCTTGGCTCTGGCCTACGGCGATCGGGTCTTCGACGCCTACAGCCCCCAGGCCCTGGCCGGGGTCGACGTTGCGTTCTGCGGCCTGCCGCACGGGGTGAGCATGGACGTCGTCCCCGAGCTGTTGGGCCAGGTCCCCACGATCATCGATCTCGGCTCGGACTTCCGGCTCAAGGATCCGGCCCTGTATCCCCGGTGGTACGGGGCGGAGCACACCCACCCCGAGCTCCTCGGCCGGTCGGTCTACGGTCTGCCGGAGCTCTACCGTGACGAGATCGTAGGGGCCGAGCTGATCGCCGCCACGGGCTGCAACGCCGCCACCGCCAGCCTCACGCTGGCCCCGCTGCTGGCGGCGGGGCTGATCGAGCCCGACGGCATCGTCGTGAACCTGATCACCGGCGTCAGTGGCGCAGGTCGGCCGCCGAAACCGAATACCACGTTCTGCACGGTGGACGAGAACGTCACCGCCTACGGTCTGCTGACCCACCGTCACACCCCCGAGATCGAGCAGACCCTGAACCAGAAGGCGGTTCGGGCCGAAACGCCGGTTTCGGTGTTGTTCACCCCCCACCTGGTGCCGATGAACCGTGGCATTCTGGCCACCTGCTACGGCCGGCCGACCGGTGCCGCCACCACCGACGACGCGCTCGAGGCAATGGCCGAGTTCTACCGGGACGAGCCGTTCGTGCTCGTCGATGAACGAAGCCCCGAAACCAAGGCCGTCCTCGGGTCGAACGCCGTCCACCTCACGGCTCGGGTCGATGAGCGGACCGGCCTGGTGTTCGGCATCGGCGTGCTCGACAATCTGATGAAGGGTGCGTCGGGCATGGCGATCCAGTGCGCCAACATCGCCGCAGGCCTCGACGAGACCGCCGGACTGACAACAGTAGGGATGTATCCATGAGTGTCACCACCGTTGCGGGATTCGTCGCCGCCGGAATCGCCTGCGGCATCAAGTCGCCGCCCGGCCCCGATCTTGCCTTCGTCGCCACCGACGACGGGCAACCGGTCACCGCGGCCGGGGTCTTCACCAGCAACAAGATGACCGCCGCACCGGTCATCGTCTGTCGGACCAACCTGGCCCGCAGCCAGGGCCGAGCCGCGGCGGTGATCATCAACAGCGGTAACGCCAACGCCGCCACCGGGCTCGGAGGAATGCAGGATGCCATCCAGATGAGCACGGTCACCGCCGGGGCGATGGGCATCGACAGCAGCCACGTGCTGGTGTGCAGCACCGGGCTCATCGGCAACCGGCTGCCGATGGAGCCGATCGAGGCCGGAATCCCGCAGGTGGTTGCGGCCGCCACCGCCGACGGAGGCCCGTCGGCGGCGACCGCCATGATGACGACCGACACCGTTGCCAAGAACACCTCGGTCAGCGCCACGATCGCCGGGACCGAGATCACGATCGGCGGCATCGCCAAGGGTGCGGCCATGCTCGAACCCAACATGGCGACCATGCTGGCGGTGTTGACCACCGACGCCGAGCTGACCCACGACGAGGCCACCGGCCTGCTGCAGCGGGCGGTGGGACCGGCCTTCAACAGCCTCACCGTCGACGGTGCCCAGTCGACGAACGACACCGTGCTGCTGCTGGCCAACGGCCGGGCCGGCCGGGTCGATGCCGAATCGATGCTGGAACCGCTGACCGAAGCCTGCCTGAACCTTGCGGTGATGATGGCCGACGACGCCGAGGGGTCGACCAAGACCGTGTTCATCACCGTCGAGGGCGCGGTCGACGACGAGGACGCGGCCTCGGTGGCCCGCAGCATCGCCAACTGCCAGCTTGTCAAGTGCTCCTGGTACGGCAAGGACCCGTATTGGGGCCGGATCGCCGCCGAAGCGGGCTCCGCCGCGTCGGTCTTCTCGGCGGAGACGCTGTCCATCAGCTACGGCAATCCCAGCAACACGGTGCTGACCTACGACCGGGGGGAGGCCACCGATCCCGACATCGAGGCACTGACCGAGATCATGGCCCAACGCCGGCTGTACCTCACCGTCGATCTCGGTCAGGGGTCGGGAACGGGCCGGGTCATCACCACCGACCTGACCCACGCCTACATCGACGAGAACATGGGGACCAGCTGATGACCGATCAGCGGGGCTACTCACCGGAACTGCGGACCGCGGCCCTGTTGGAGGCGCTGCCGTACATCCAACGGTTCCGGGGCTCGATCGTGGTGGTCAAGCTCGGAGGCAACGCCATCGTCGACGACGGCGTGCTCCGGACCTTCGCCGAGGACATCGTGATGCTGCGATCGGTCGGCTTGCGCCCGGTGGTGGTGCACGGTGGCGGCCCTCAGATCGGTGAGCTGCTGGCTCGCCTCGGGAAGGAATCGACGTTCCGCGACGGTCTCCGGGTCACCGACGCCGAGACCCTCGACGTCGCCAGGATGGTGCTCGTCGGTAAGGTCGGCCGCAACATCGTCGGCCGTATCAACCGCTACGGCGCCTATGCAGTCGGCATGTCCGGCGAGGACGGCGGCCTGATCAACGCCAAGTTGCGCGATCCCGAGCTCGGTTTCGTCGGCGATGTCGCTTCGGTCAGCCCGGGAATCATCCAGCGGCTCCTGGCCGAGGACATGATCCCGGTCGTCTCCTCCATCGGGGTCACCGACGACGGTCAGGCCCTCAACATCAATGCCGACACCGTCGCCGGTGCCCTCGGCGGCGCCCTCGGAGCCGAGAAGGTGGTCTTCCTCACCGACGTCAGCGGTTTGATGGCCGACGTCAACGACACGGCGTCGCTGGTGGCCCGGGCGTCGGTCGGCGACATCGAAGCCGGCATCGCCTCCGGCGTGATCGGGGGCGGGATGGTGCCGAAGGTGCTGTCGTGCATCGAGGCGGTCCGGGCCGGGGCGGCCAGTGCCCACCTGCTCGACGGGCGGGTACCCCACGTGCTGTTGCTCGAACTGTTCACCGACGCCGGCATCGGCACGATGATCACCCCCGATACGCAAGATCTGCCGATGACCCCGGCGGCGACCAGCCAGACACCGCAGACCGCACCAACAACCGATGGAAGCAAACGGAGCCGATTGATGAGCCAGCAGACAGACAGCGCCGCCGACCGAGACCATGACTCCTGCCCAACGGCATCGGGCCGCACTTCGCAACGTCGAGGGGATCGACGAGATGACCCGCTGCCCGCTGATGCCGACCTACGGGCCGCCGTCTGTGCAGTTCGTCCGAGGCGCCGGGGTCTACCTCTGGGACGCCGAAGACAAGAAGTACCTCGATTTCCTGTCCGGTCTGGCGGTGACCAGCCTCGGTCACGCCCACCCGGTGGTGGCCGAAGCGGTCGGTGTCCAGGCCGCCCGCCTGCTCCACGTCTCCAACCTCTATGCCACCGAGCACAACGGCCACGTCGCCATGGCGCTCGATCGGCTCATCGGCGACGGCACGCCGGCCGGCGGCCAGGTGTTCTTCTGCAACTCGGGAGCCGAGGCGAACGAGGCCGCCATCAAGCTGGCCAGGCGCCACGGTGGCCCGGGAAGGCATGTGGTTGTCTGCGCCTTCCAGAGCTTCCACGGCCGGACCCTGGCCACCCTGGCCGCCACCGGCCAGCCCCAGAAGTGGGATGCCTTCCAACCGTTGCCGGAAGGCTTCCGCCACGTCATCTGGGACGACCTCGAGGAGCTGGAGAAGGCGCTCGACGAGACCGTGGCCGCGGTTCTCCTCGAGCCGATCCAGGGCGAGGGCGGTGTCAATCCGGCCACCGTCGAGTACTTCCAGGGCGTGGAGGCGCTCTGTCGCGAGCGGGGGATCCTGTTCATGGTCGACGAGGTTCAGACCGGGCTGGCCCGGACCGGCCGATGGTTCGGATTTCAGCATTTCGATGTTTCGCCCGATGTCGTGACCATGGCGAAAGCGCTCGGCAACGGGGTCCCCATCGGGGCCTGCTGGGCCAAGGTCGATGTGGCCTCGGCCTTCTCGCCCGGCGACCATGCCACCACCTACGGTGGTCAGCCGCTGGCCACCTCGGCGGCCCGGGCGGTACTGGCCACCATGGAAGCCATCGACGCCCCGGCACTGGCCACCGCGGCCGGCGCCCGGCTGACCGAGGCCATGATGGCGCTGCCGGCGGTGACCGGCGTGCGAGGGCTCGGCCTGCTGCTGGCGGTCGAGCTCGACGGTGTCGACGCCCCGGCGGTCGCCGCAGACTGCCTGACGGCAGGCCTGGTGGTCAACGGTGTCACACCGACCGCCATCCGGATGGCCCCGCCGCTGATCATCGAGGACGCCCACATCGCCGAGGCGGCGGCCGTGCTCGGCTCGGTGCTGGTCCGAACACACCGGACGATCGTCGTGAGGCATCTCCTGGAGATCGACGATCTCTCCGCCGCCGAGTTGCGGGAGATCGTCGAGATCGCCAAGCGCCCGCCGCGGTCGCTCGACCCGGTTCTGGATCGCCAGGGAGTGGCCTGCTACTTCGAGAAGCCGTCGGCCAGGACCCGCAACTCGACCGAGATGGCCGTCGTCCAGCTCGGTGGCCATCCGGTGTACATCACCGCCACCGAGCTCGGCATCGGCACCAGGGAGACCGCGGCCGATGTCACCAGGACGTTGGCCTGCTATCACCGGGTCATCTGCGCCCGGGTGTTCGACCATCATCTCCTCGAGGAGATGGCGGCACTGCAGGAGGTGCCGATCGTCAACCTGCTGTCAGATGGCGCCCACCCGCTCCAGGCCATCGCCGACGTCGTGACCATCGAGGCCGAGTACGGGCCGATCGGGGCCCGCACCGTTGCCTACGTCGGTGACAGCAACAACGTCACCCGGTCCCTGGCCTTGGCCGTCGGCATGCTCGGCGGGACGATCCGGATCGCCTCCCCGCCCGGCCAGCAGTTCTCCGCCCTCGAACGGGATCGATTGGCCGCAGCCGGAGTGGAACCGGACTACCTCGACCGACCGTCGGATGCGGTGAAGGGTGCGGACGTGGTCTACACCGACACCTGGATCTCCATGGGCGAGGAGGATCTCCGGGACGCCAAGTTCAAGGCCTTCGAGGGCTTCAGGGTCGACGACAACCTGATGGCCGCCAATCCCGATGCCGTCTTCATGCACTGCCTGCCGGCGCACCGCAACGAAGAGGTCACCGATTCGGTGCTCGACGGTCCGCAGAGCCGGATCTGGACCCAAGCCGCCAACCGGCTGAACTCGGCTCGGGCGGTCTTGTACTGGATCGCCGGAGCGAACCCGGCTGCGGACCGATGACGGGGTCGGCGACGCGGAAACAGGTGGTGTCGTGAGCGCTGGCAAGAATCAGCGTCAGCACCGGATCGCCAAGCTGCTGGCCGACCACGCGGTCACCAGCCAGGCTCAGCTGGTGGAGCTGCTGGCCGACGACGGCGTTGTCGCCACCCAGGCCACCGTGTCCCGCGACCTGGAGGAACTGGGAGCGATCAAGGTTCGGGTGCCGGGCGGTCAGACCGTCTATGCCATCCCCGAGCTGCCGACCGAGCAGGTGGCCCCGGAGGATCACCTTCGCCGGGTGCTGGGGGAGTGGCTGGTCGAAGTGGCCCGCTCCGGCGACCTGGTGCTGCTCCGCACGCCGCCCGGGTCGGCTCATGTCGTGGCCTCGGCCCTCGATCGGTCCGGCCAGGCCGATCTGCTTGGCACGGTTGCCGGCGACGATACGCTGCTGGCGATCGCCACCGAAGGAAATGGCGCCCTCCTGGCCAAGGCCCTTGCCGACACAGCCGGCCTGTAGGTCGGCGCAGAGTGACAGCCGGCCTGTAGGTCGGCGCAGAGTGACAGCCGGCCTGTAGGTCGGCGCAGAGTGACAGCCGGCCTGTAGGTCGGCCCGCCAAATGATCGAACGAACGTGGAGAAGTGGAGTGTTCCCGTGAGCAATCAGGTGAAGAAGGTTGTGCTGGCGTACTCCGGAGGACTCGACACCTCGGTGATCCTCCGGTGGCTGCAGGAGACCTACGACTGCGAGGTGGTGACCTACACCGCGGACCTCGGCCAGGGCGAGGAACTCGAGCCGGCCAGAGCAAAGGCCCTGGCGATGGGGGTGCCGGAGAGCTCGATCTACATCGATGACGTCCGGGAGGAGTTCGTACGGGACTTCGTGTTCCCGATGTTTCGGGCCAACACGATCTACGAGGGCGAGTACCTGCTCGGCACGTCGATCGCCCGGCCGCTGATCGCCAAGCGCCTGGTCGAGGTGGCGGCCGAGCAGGGGGCCGATGCCATCAGCCATGGCGCCACCGGCAAGGGCAACGATCAGGTCCGCTTCGAGCTCGGAGCCTACGCCCTGGAGCCGGGCATCAAGGTGATCGCCCCGTGGCGGGAATGGGACCTCCTGAGCCGGGAGAAGCTGCTCGACTATGCGGCCGAGCACGACATCCCGATCGAGATGTCCCGAGGTTCGAAGTCGCCCTTTTCGATGGACGCCAACATGTTGCACATCTCCTATGAGGGCGGGCCGCTCGAGAATCCGTGGACCGAGCCGCCGGCCGAGATGTGGCGCTGGTCGGTGAGCCCGGAGCAGGCTCCAAACGAGGCGACCTATCTCGAGCTCGACTACCTCAAGGGCGACATCGTCGCCATCGACGGCAAGGCGATGTCGCCGGCCCAGGTGCTGCTCGAGCTGAACGAACTGGGCGGGGCCAACGGCGTCGGTCGGCTCGACATCGTCGAGAACCGCTATGTCGGCATCAAGAGCCGGGGGGCCTACGAGACGCCGGGAGGGAACGATCATGCTCAAGGCCCATCGGGCCATCGAGTCGATCACCCTCGACCGTGAAGTGGCCCACCTCAAGGACGAGTTGATGCCCCGCTACGCCACCACCATCTACAACGGCTACTGGTGGAGCCCGGAGCGGGAGATGCTGCAAACCACGATCGACTGGACCCAGCAGGTGGTGAACGGTCGGGTCAGGGTCAAGCTCTACAAGGGCAATGTCGACATCGTCGGTCGCCAATCGGAGGACTCGTTGTTCGACGAGAACATCGCAACCTTCGAGGACGACGGCGGCGCATACAACCAGGCCGATGCCGAGGGCTTCATCAAGCTCAACGCCCTGCGGCTCCGTACCCTTGCCGCCAAGCGGGGCCGGGGCACCGTCTGATGAGCGCCGGCTCGGTGCGTCCATGAGCGGTGACGGGCGGACACTATGGCACGGTCGGTTCGAGGGTGGTCCCGATGACGCCCTCATGGCCTTCACCGCCAGCCTGCCGTTCGACGTCCGCCTGGCCCGCCACGACGTACAGGGTTCCAGAGCCCATGTGCGGGGCCTGGCCAGGGTCGGCTTGCTGACCGAGGCCGAGTCGACGCAGATCCTCACCGCGCTGGACCAGACCGCCATGGAGCTGGCGACAGGGGGATTCGCCTTCGCCGAGGCCGACGAGGACATCCACACCGCCATCGAGCGGCGGGTCACCGAGATCGCCGGGCCGGCCGGGGGCAAGCTGCACACCGGTCGGAGTCGCAACGATCAGGTGGCCACCGCATTCCGGCTCTGGGTCACCGAAGCGCTCGTCGACACCGCATCAAGGGTCATCGCGCTCCAGGAGGTGCTCCTGGCCAAGGCCGAGGCGGGCCGGTGACGCCTACCTGCCCGGATACACCCACCTGCAGCGGGCCCAACCGGTTCCCCTCGCTCATCATCTGGCCGCCCACTGCTGGGCGCTTTCCCGCGACGTCGACCGGTTGCTGGACGCCCTGGCCCGTACCGACGTGTCACCGTTGGGTGCCGGAGCCCTGGCCGGCACCTCGTTGCCACTGGATCCGGCCGCGACCGCAGCGGATCTCGGCTTCTCGGCGGTGTTCACCAATTCGCTCGATGCGACGAGCGACCGGGATTTCGTGGCCGAGGCGCTGTTCTGTCTGGCCATGCTCGGCATCCACCTCAGCCGACTGGGTGAGGAGTACGTGCTGTGGTCGTCGTCGGAGTTCGGTTTCGTGACCCTCGACGACGGCTTCTCCACCGGCAGCTCGATGATGCCCCAGAAGAAGAACCCCGACATCGCCGAGCTCACCAGGGGCAAGGCGGGCCGTTTCGTCGGCAATCTGACGGCGATGTTGGTCACCCTCAAGGGGCTGCCGTTGGCCTACAACCGAGACCTCCAGGAGGACAAGGAGGCCCTGTTCGACTCCACCGATCAGATCGCGCTGGCCCTCACCGCCCTCGGCGGCATGATCGACACCTGCACCTTCAACCTCGATGCGATGGCCACCGCCGCCGATGACCAGACCGCCCTGGCCACCGACCTGGCCGAGATCCTGGTCCAGTCCGGCACCCCGTTCCGGGAGGCCCACGCCATCGTGGGGGCCCTGGTCCGGGAATCGCTGGCCGGCCCGGCCACCCTGGCCGAACTGGTGGCGGCCTCCCCGTCGTTCGACGATGCCACGGCCCAGGTCTTCGAACCGGGGGCCGCAGTGGCTCGCCGCCAGAGCCCGGGCGGGGCAGGTCGGGATCCGGTTGCGTCGCAACTCGAGCAACTGGCGGCCACGATCGAGTTCGACCGCAAGCGGGTGGCGTCGGCAAACGCCCCCGGCAGGCCGACCGGACCTTCCGACGCCCCCACCGGCTGAGCGTGACCGCGGTGGCGACCGGTTCGGCGTGGTTGTCGCAGCGGGCCGTCGAGGCGGCGCCTCGGCTGCTGGGCGCGACCCTGCGGGTCGGCGGTCGGTCCGGCCGGATCGTGGAGGTCGAAGCCTACGAAGGCGACCAGGACCCGGCCAGCCATGCCGCCCGGGGGCGAACACCGCGGAATCAGGTCATGTTCGGCCCACCCGGGCACCTCTACGTCTACCGGATCTATGGCATGCACTGGTGCGCCAACATCGTGTGCGGGCCCGACGGCGAACCGGGGGCGGTTCTGGTGCGGGCGTTGGAGCCGCTCGATGGGCTGGCCGGCATGTGGGCCGATCGGCCGAAGGCCAGGTCCGAGGTCGATCTGTGCTCCGGCCCGGGAAAGTTGTGTGCGGCGTTGGGGATCGACGGCGACCACGACGGTGTCTTCCTGCTCGATGCCGACGCTCCGGTGCGATTGGCCATCGGGCGACCGCCGGCACGGGTGGTGGCCGGCCCTCGGATCGGCATCACCAGGGCCGCCGATCGGCCGTGGCGATTCTCCGAAGCGGGGAACCCTCACGTCAGCCGACCGCACCCGAGGCCACCCCCGCTCGGCTGATATGCTTCGCCGTGCCCTTTTCGACGTTCCACGGTGAGGACGAGGCCCTTCGAGCTCGCGTCGACGATCTCGACGCCGCCATCGCCCAGCTCCGATCGGCCGAGTTGACCGACCCCGAGACCGTGGCCGCCAGAGACCGGGTGCTGGCGTTCTGCCGTCGCAACCAGGACGCCCTCCACCGGACCTGCCGGCGCGGCCACCTGACCGGTTCGGCCCTTGTCGTCGACGCGGCCGGACGCCGGACCCTGCTGCTCCATCACGCCAAGCTCGACCGTTGGTTGCAACCCGGCGGTCACGCCGACGGTGACGGAAACCTGGCTGCGGTGGCATTGCGGGAAGCAACCGAGGAGACCGGCATCGTCGGTCTCAAGGTGGTGACGCCGGCCATCGACATCGACGTTCACACCATCCCGGAACGGGGCGACGAACCGGCGCACCTCCACCTGGACGTCCGTTTTCTGGTGCTGGCGCCTCAGGACGCTGTCATCGAGCACAACGACGAATCGTTCTCGGCGAGATGGGCCGGCCCTGATGATCCGGCCATCGCCTGCTCGGCGGAGCTGTCCCGGGTCGTCGATCGAGCGCTCAGCGTGGCTCGAGAGGTATCCGGCTGATCGTCAGGCCGCCGCCCGACGTTCGCCTGGAACCCGACGGTTCCGGCGAACGCCGAAGGCACCCGGAGGGGGCCCGAGGACCGCCCGCGGGGGGTCGACTCACACGTCGGTGGGCGCGGCGCACGACACCATCAGGTTGGTGTTGGCGAACCTGGTCACTCGCCGGTCGAGCCGCTCGCTGACGCCGATATCGGTGATGTAGAATTGGGCGTCGGGGTCGACCGAGATGCGGTCGGCGTAGTCCCGCCGGTCCTCAAGCAGGACCCTCCAGTCGCTCAGCCAGCTCCGATAGATCCGGCTGTCGCGACCATCACCGATCGGCAGCGCTTCGAGGTCGTCGACCAGGCGTTCGAACCGGTCGGTGGAGGCCCGGATCTGGGTCGCCCGTTCTGCCCCGTCGGCAGCGTCGAGTGCATTCGGCAGTGCGGCCACATCGTCGACCGCCGTGGCACAGAGGTCTTCGGCCTGCGCCACCAACGCCCGGTCGGCCAGCACATCGGGGGCCTCGCGGCTGGCAAACCCCGAGTAGGCGTAGGCCCAGACTCCGAAGCTGGCGGCGATGACCAGCCCGGCCCCGGCCCGAAACAGCTTCTGGAGGGCCGACCGCGGCCGCCGGGCGACGTCGGCATCCGGATCGGCATCGGGGTTGACCTCGAAGGTTCGCATACCCCGGCAATCGTAGTGGCCAACGGTGCCGAGGGAGCCATCGGATCCAGCCGGCCGTTCAAAACGGGACAGCGCCGAAGTCGATGCCGTTAAGCTGGGCCGATGTCCACCGACGAACGTCTACTGGGCGATCTGGAGGCTCGTGGTTTGATCCACGACACAACCGATCGTCAGGCACTGGCCGACCGTCTCGTGGAAGGCCCGGTCACGGTGTATTACGGGGTGGATCCCACGGCTCCGAGCTTGCACGTCGGCAACCTCATCGGGCTGTTGATGCTGAAACGGTTCCAGATGGCGGGCCACAAACCGCTGCCCCTGGCCGGTGGAGCCACCGGCATGATCGGCGATCCGTCTGGCAAGTCGGCGGAGCGGAACCTGCTCGACGACGACGCGCTGGCTGACAATCTGGCAGGAATCGTGCCCCGGCTGCGCCAGTTCATCGACTTCGAGGACGTACCGAACCCCGGCAAACTGCTCGACAACCGTGCCTGGACGGTGTCGACGTCGCTTCTCGACTTCCTTCGGGATGTCGGCAAGTACGTGACGGTCAACCACATGGTGGCCAAGGAGTCGGTGAGGAATCGAATGGAGGGCGAAGACGGGATTTCGTTCACCGAATTCTCCTACATGCTGCTCCAGGCCAACGACTTCCTGTGGCTCTACGAGCACGAGGGCTGCGAGATGCAGATCGGCGGCTCAGACCAGTGGGGAAACATCTCGCTCGGGGTCGATCTCATCCGCCGCCGCACCGGGCAGAGAGCCCACGCACTCACGTGGCCGCTCCTGCTGCAGAAGGACGGCAGCAAATACGGCAAGACCGCCGGCGGCGAAACCATCTGGCTTGGCCCGGAGCTCATGTCTCCCTACCGGTTCTATCAGGCCTGGATCCAGACCGACGACGATGAGTTGCGCAAGCTCCTGCTGTGGCTCACCTTCCTCTCGGTTGAGGAGGTGGAGGGCGTTGTCCAGGACCACCAGTCGGCACCCGAGAAGCGGACCGGCCAGCGATTGTTGGCGAACGAGCTGACCTCGCTGGTCCATGGTCAGGACGCGGCGGCGGCGGCGACCGAGGCCTCCGAAGCGGTCTTCGGGGGCCCGGTGTCGTCTCTCAAGGCCCAGACGTTGGAGATGTTGGCCGCGGAGATCCCGATTGTGGCCGTGCAACGTTCCCGTCTCGATGAGACCGGAAATCTGGTACCGCTGCTGGTCGAGGCCGGGGTCGCAGGGTCCAGGAGCGAGGCCGCACGGTTGCTGAAGCAGAACGGGATCGCCATCAATGACGCCAAGGTCGCCCCCGACGCCGTCATCGACGGGGCCCGGCTGCTCCACGACCGGTTCTGCTTGATCCGCAAGGGAAAGAAATCGGTCTACCTGCTCGACTTCTCCGGGTGATCGTGGCCCGGAGTCACCACCGGGGTTTGTCGGCTCCCGGCCGGGTCGGCCCACGATCCCAGCGGGCCGGTATGCCGTCGATCCGCCCCGGATGCCTCATATGGCGCAGCGGGCCGAACGGTGAGGGTCGTTGTTGCCGATAGCGCGCCACGTCATCGTCTGACAGCGGGCTTCCCGAGCTCGGGTCGGCCGGGCCGAGGGACGCCACCCAGTTGCAGGTGGTCAGGAGTGACACGTCGACCAACCGGGCCCCGCCCCGAAGGTGTCGGCCGAGCAAGGCGGACAGCACGCCGAGCGACAGGAGGTAGCCGCTGCCGTGGTCGAGCAACTGGCACGGCAGTGGGCGAGGTCGATCGGCCCCGAACGCCGCTGTTTCGGTGGCCACCACACCGGTTGCGGTCTGGGTTATCGAATCGAAGCCCCGTCGCCCACCCCATGGGCCGTCGGCTCCGAAGGCGCTGAGTCTGGCGATGACGAGGTTGGGGTTGGCAGTCAACAGGTCGTCGGTGTCGAGGCCTCTGGCGGCCAGCGCCCCCGGCCGGAAGCCGGAGACGATCACGTCGGCCTCGGAGACGAGACCGAGCAGGGTGTCGCGACCCTCGGCGGTCGTGATGTCGCAGTGGGCGAATCGTTTTCCGAGTGTGGTATCTGGCAGTATCGAGTCGGCCACCGGCAGTCTTTCGGCGCCGATCCGGAGCACATGGGCGCCGTATGCGGCCAGGGTTCTGGTACAAACCGGTCCGGCGATGACCCGGGTCAGGTCGAGCACCCGCACCCCCAGCAGCGGCCGGTCGACCCTCGCCGATGGCAGCTCGCCGGCGCCGCCATGTCCGGTGGAGCTGGTGTCCACTGCCGCGACCGCCAGGGGAGCTCGGCCTGCAACGTGGGCGGCGTGGGGGTGTTGCGCCCACTCTGCAGACGTCCGCAGCGCGGCGGCGATTCCACCGGCCTCCGAGACCGCTTGCTCCATCTCGAACCGTCCCCGCTCCGCCACCACCGCTGCGACATCGGCCCGGACGGCATCCTCCCTGCAGCCGAGGGCCTGCAACATGGCACTTCGATGATGTTCGAAGTTGGTGTGGAACTGGACGTGGCCATCATTGGTCTCGTAGTGGCCGGACAACTCGTCCCACAGCGTCGGCTCCTCCTCCAGGCGGAAGTGTCGCTCGCTCTGAAAGGCGGCGCAGGCCTCGACACGGTCGACGGTGACCGCCGGCATCGACTGGTGGATCCGCTCCGGGGATCGAACAGTGGCCAGTCTGGCCACTGCCACCGAGACGGCGGCAACCAGCGCAGCCGCCGCATCGGTGACCCGGTACGATGACGGTAGAACGGTATCCGGGCCCTCGAAACGCAACAAGACATCGTCGTCCAGCTCGACGGCAGCCAGTGCCAACAGTTCACCGGTCAATTCGACGGTGTCGGTGGCGGAATCGGTCATGGGCTTCAGCATCGCATGTCGCAGCCACGATCGCTGGCCCTGGGAGACCCGGAGTCGATCGGGCCGCCGCTTCCACTCCACAACGTGCGCTCAACGCCCGTCGACGCTGGCGGCGCGGCCGTCTCGACGAGACTAGACCGAGCTGGTCGATCGGTCGACGGAAGCGAACTTTTCGCCTCAGGCCACCAAAATCTGGGTGTGAGAGGTTGCACTCGGGTCGATCGAGAGTTAACGTTGATCTTCGCCCCACCGGCACGAATCGCCCCGAGCGCAAGCTTGTCGATTCGGAACCGCACTGGGGCCTCAGCCCCGCAGTTGCCCGGCCCACCAATCGAGTGGTTCTTCTGCAGAGTCTCCGACAGGAGACAGTCTGCCGCTTGAACATCACTCCAGGGCCTTCTCTGCTGCGGGTGGAGCTCCCACCGGAGTTCCCGGACTCGAGGAAGCCAATGGCCTCCGAGATCCACAGCTCCTTGAAAACGGAAGAGAGGATGTACGCAGCGTGTGCGGAGTATCTGTACTGCCAACGCTTCGATCTCGATGAACGAGAGTTCGTCGACTGAGAGGCAAGTATCGATACCCCGTCAAAAGAAATAAGCCTGGCTCCGAACTCGACTTTCCTTTGTCGAACGGGGCCGCCGAGTGTGGGTTGGCACTCACGACTCGGCTTTCGGATCATGGCAACTCCTTCGGGGTCATCAGTGAAGCTTCGCTTCTCGGGTAACACCAACGGATGCGCCAGACGATTCTCTAATGGAGAGTTTGATCCTGGCTCAGGATGAACGCTGGCGGCGTGCTTAACACATGCAAGTCGAACGAACCCGATCTTCGGATCATATGGGTGAGTGGCGAACGGGTGAGTAACACGTGAGAAACCTGCCCCGAAGTTCGGAATAACTCAGGGAAACTTGAGCTAATACCGGATGTCCCTATCGGATCGAGTGGTCCGATAAGGAAAGATTTATCGCTTTGGGAGGGTCTCGCGGCCTATCAGCTTGTTGGTGAGGTAATGGCTCACCAAGGCATTGACGGGTAGCTAGTCTGAGAGGACGAATAGCCACACTGGGACTGAGACACGGCCCAGACTCCTACGGGAGGCAGCAGTGGGGAATCTTGCACAATGGGCGAAAGCCTGATGCAGCGACGCCGCGTGGGGGATGAAGGCCCTAGGGTCGTAAACCCCTTTCAGGAGGGACGAAAATGACGGTACCTCCAGAAGAAGGTCCGGCCAACTACGTGCCAGCAGCCGCGGTAAGACGTAGGGACCGAGCGTTATCCGGATTTATTGGGCGTAAAGAGCTCGTAGGCGGTTGCGTAAGTCGGATGTGAAAACTCGGGGCTCAACCCCGAGACGCCATCCGATACTGCGCTGACTTGAATCCAGTAGGGGAGTGTGGAATTTGTTGTGTAGCGGTGAAATGCGCAGATATGACAAGGAACACCTATGGCGAAGGCAGCACTCTGGGCTGGTATTGACGCTGAGGAGCGAAAGCATGGGTAGCAAACAGGATTAGATACCCTGGTAGTCCATGCCGTAAACGGTGGGCACTAGGTGTGGGGACTTTCAACGGTTTCCGTGCCGAAGCTAACGCATTAAGTGCCCCGCCTGGGGAGTACGGCCGCAAGGCTAAAACTCAAAGGAATTGACGGGGGCCCGCACAAGCGGCGGAGCATGTTGCTTAATTCGAGGCAACGCGAAGAACCTTACCTGGGTTTGACATGTACCGAAAAGCCATAGAGATATGGTGTCCTTCGGGGCGGTACACAGGTGGTGCATGGCTGTCGTCAGCTCGTGTCGTGAGATGTTGGGTTAAGTCCCGCAACGAGCGCAACCCTCGTCCTGTGTTGCCAGCAAGTTATGTTGGGGACTCGCAGGAGACTGCCGGGGTCAACTCGGAGGAAGGTGGGGATGACGTCAAGTCATCATGCCCCTTATGTCCAGGGCTGCAAACATGCTACAATGGCCGGTACAACGGGCAGCGACATCGCGAGATGAAGCGAATCCCTTAAAGCCGGTCTCAGTTCGGATCGAAGTCTGCAACTCGACTTCGTGAAG
Organism: uncultured Acidimicrobiales bacterium; assembly: GCA_963715325.1. Lineage (GTDB taxonomy): Bacteria > Actinomycetota > Acidimicrobiia > Acidimicrobiales > SZUA-35 > JAHELU01. The sequence continues at coordinate 56,063 of CAVQRR010000001.1, read as the reverse complement.
CTGGAGTCGCTAGTAATCCCGGATCAGCAACGCCGGGGTGAATACGTTCCCGGGCCTTGTACACACCGCCCGTCACACCACGAAAGTCGGCAACACCCGAAGCACGTGGCTCAACCCTTTGGGGAGAGAGCGTTCGAAGGTGGGGCTGGCGATTGGGGTGAAGTCGTAACAAGGTAGCCGTACCGGAAGGTGCGGCTGGATCACCTCCTTTCTAAGGAGAATCCTGAGTCGACTGTGTGAGAGAAGCTGCGCAACGCAGCAGATCGAGATCACGGCGAGGCAGGATTCAACTAGTTGACACACGCTGATACGAGTGAGTCGTCAGTACCGCACCCCCCGGGGAGCGGGAGGACGGCACTTGAACTCAGCATTCTCTCTTCCGCTTTGAAGCGAGCTGTGGATGCTGCTCACCGAGCAGCCCCGCCCGATTCCTGATCGGGCGCTCCCTCCGGGGAGGCGTTCGTGATGATCGCTCGGTCTGGTCATGTCCATTCAGTTGGACCGCTGGTGGGCCGGGCTTTCAGTCCCTTGAGAATTGAATAGCGAGCACGAGCATCTTTGCAGTCAGTTACGCCGGCACCCCACCAGGAGTGCCGGCTACGTTGATTGCATTGATTTGTAGTTCAATTTTGAGAGTAAACCTTATGTAGTAATGACAATCCACAAGCTACTAAGGGCCAACGGTGGATGCCTTGGCACATACGACCGATGAAAGACGTGAGTGGCTGCGATAAGCCTCGGGGAGCTGCCGACTAAGCATTGATCCGGGGATGTCTGAATGGGGAAACCCAGCACCCGACATGGGGTGCTACTCCTAGCTGAATACATAGGCTAGGTAGAGGGAACTGCGGGAACTGAAACATCTAAGTACCGCGAGGAACGGAAAGTAAAAACGACTCCCTGAGTAGCGGCGAGCGAAATGGGATGAGCCTAAACCAGAGTGGTGTGATAGCCGAGCGGCGTTGCCACTTTGGGGTTGTGGGATCTATATGACGTAGCGCTTGATGCGTCACGGAGTTACCAAGTGTTCAGGTAGTGGAATCGTCTGGAAAGGCGTACCGCAGGGGGTAATAGTCCCGTACACGAAATCTGATCACCTTCGAATAGACACCCGAGTAGCACCGGGCCCGTGAAACCCGGTGTGAATCTGCGAGGACCATCTCGTAAGGCTAAGTATCCGTATGTGACCGATAGTGCACGAGTACCGTGAGGGAAAGGTGAAAAGTACCCCGGGAGGGGAGTGAAATAGTTCCTGAAACCGTTGGTCTACAATCAGTCGAAGCGGGCCCCAACTCAGGTTGGGTATACCGCGACGGCGTGCCTTTTGAAGAATGAGCCAACGAGTTGTGATACGTGGCGAGGTTAACCCGCGAGGGGAAGCCGGAGCGAAAGCGAGTCTGAACAGGGCGTTCAGTCGCGTGTTGCAGACCCGAAGCCGAGTGATCTAGCCATGGGCAGTGGGAAGCGGGGGTAAGACCCCGTGGACGCGCGAACCCACCTAGGCTGAAAACTGGGGGGATGACCTGTGGTTAGGGGTGAAAGGCCAAGCAAACTCGGTGATAGCTGGTTCTCCGCGAAATGCATTTAGGTGCAGCGTTGCGTGTTCAGCCATGGAGGTAGAGCTACTGGATGGGTAAGGGGGCCTACACGCTTACCAACCCCAACCAAACTCCGAATGCCATGGCTCCATAGCGCAGCAGTGAGACCTCGGGGGATGAGCTTCGATGGTCGAAAGGGAAACAGCCCAGACCGCCGGCTAAGGCCCCTAATTCTGGACTAAGTGGTAAACGATGTGAGACTGCTCAGACAGCCAGGAGGTTGGCTTAGAAGCAGCCATCCTTTAAAGAGTGCGTAATAGCTCACTGGTCGAGTGGTCTTGCGCGGACAATGTAACGGGGCTCAAGTCCAGAGCCGAAGCCGCGGATTTCATATTCCCTACGGGGAATGTGGAGTGGTAGCGGAGCGTCGATCTTGCTGTGAAGCGGAAGGGATAACCCACCGTGGAGCGTGGTCGAGTGCGAATGTTGGCATGAGTAGCGAAAGAGGAGTGAGAATCTCCTCCGCCGGATGTCCAAGGGTTCCTGGGGAAGGTTCGTCCTCCCAGGGTTAGTCGGGAGCTAAGGCGAGGCCGAAAGGCGTAGTCGATGCACAACCGGTTGATATTCCGGTACCACTACAAGCACGTCCGAGCCAATTCTTTGTTGCTAAGTGGCTGTTCACCTTCGGGTGAGCGAAACGACCCACATGGAGGAGGCTAGCGATGGGGTGACGCAGGAAGGTAGATGAACCCAGGCGTTGGTTGACCTGGGGTAAGCGTGTAGGCCGGGGATCAGGCAAATCCGATCCCCATGAAGGCTGAGACGTTACACCGAGCCGTTACGGCGAAGTCATTGATCCTATGCTGCCAAGAAAAGCCTCTAGTCAGTTCTTGTGGTGCCCGTACCCCAAAACCGACACAGGTGGACAGGTCGAGAAGACCAAGGCGAGTGGGTGAACTGTGGTTAAGGAACTCGGCAAATTACCTCTGTAACTTCGGGATAAAGAGGGCCTCTATGGTGATGGGACTTGCTCCCTGAGCTTGATGAGGTGGCACAAACCAGAGGGAAGCGACTGTTTACTAAAAACACAGGAGCGTGCGAAGCCGTAAGGCGCTGTATACGCTCTGACGCCTGCCCGGTGCTGGAAGGTTACGGGGAGCGGTTAGTCTTCGGACGAAGCTGCGAACTTAAGCCCCAGTAAACGGCGGCGGTAACTATAACCGTCCTAAGGTAGCGAAATTCCTTGTCGGGTAAGTTCCGACCTGCACGAATGGCGTAACGACTTCCCTACTGTCTCAACCACAGACCCAGCGAAATTGAAGTACGAGTAAAGATGCTCGTTAGCTGCAGAAGGACGGAAAGACCCCGTGGACCTTTACTACAGCTTGATATTGGTGCTTGATCTTAATTGTGTAGGATAGGTGGGAGACTAGGAAGCTGACGCGCCAGCGTTGGTGGAGTCATCGTTGAAATACCACCCTGTTAATATTGATCATCTAACCTAGGGCCCTGATCGGGTTCGGGAACAGTGTCAGGTGGGTAGTTTGACTGGGGCGGTCGCCTCCTAAATTGTAACGGAGGCGCCCAAAGGTTCCCTCAGACTGGTCGGCCATCAGTCGTTGAGTGCAATGGCACAAGGGAGCTTGACTGCGAGACTCACAAGTCGAGCAGGTGCGAAAGCAGGGCATAGTGATCCGATGGCGCCGTATGGAAGGGCCATCGCAAACGGATAAAAGGTACCCCGGGGATAACAGGCTTATCTTCCCCAAGAGTCCATATCGACGGGAAGGTTTGGCACCTCGATGTCGGCTCATCGCATCCTGGGGCTGAAGCAGGTCCCAAGGGTTGGGCTGTTCGCCCATTAAAGCGGTACGCGAGCTGGGTTTAGAACGTCGTGAGACAGTTCGGTCCCTATCCTCTGCAGCCGAAAGAGATTTGAGGAAGGCTGTCCCTAGTACGAGAGGACCGGGATGGACGTAGCTCTGGTGTGCCAGTTGTTCCGCCAGGAGCATGGCTGGTTGGCTACCTACGGAAGGGATAACCGCTGAAGGCATCTAAGTGGGAAACCCGTTCCAAGATGAGATCTCTCACCGCGCAAGCGGGTAAGGCCCCTAGTAGGTGACTAGGTTGATAGGCCAGATGTGTAAGCACAGCAATGTGTTCAGCTGACTGGTACTAATAGGCCGAGGGCTTGTGTTTTACTTGTCATTGTGTCGAGGCTTTGTCTCGGCCCCGAACTCGGTTCCGCCGAGTTCGACTACGCAAGATCGTGATACTACGAGTCGGGGTTTCGCCTCGACGTTCGTGCTCGCTGTTCAGTTCTCGAGGTTGGCTCCCCAGGGAGCCCAAAGTCGACATAGCAGTCCGTCGGTTACAGTCCGGCCGGTTGCGATGCATTTTTTCGGTGGCTATTGCGGAGGGGTCACACCCGTTCCCATCCCGAACACGGAAGTTAAGCCCTCCTGCGCCGATGGTACTTGGTCGGAGACGGCCTGGGAGAGTAGGACGCCGCCGGATTTCTTCGCAGATTTCGGTCTGCAAGGAGACCCAGCCCTCGGGCTGGGTCTCCTGTCGTTTTGGGGCGTCCGGCCTGCTGCCTCGGCCGATTGGCCAAATAGATGGCTGCCGGCGGGACCTCGATGTCGGTAGATGCTGGGCCCGGCGTCGCCGGTAGGGCAGGGAACCTCTGGATTCCGGACCGTTGTGCGCCGATGGTCCGTGTCGAAGCTAGGTTTGAACGTCCTATGACCGAACGCCCGAATCGACGACGTCCTCAGCCGGCCAAGCCCGGGCAGCGACGGAAAGGGCCGCCGAAATCGAGGGGCGGTCCGGGGGCGACATCGCGCTCGCCCGGGGCCAGACAAGGCGGCGGAACCGGTCGGGGCAAACGTATCCCACCACCACCAGGAGACGGCAAGGCGGATGAGCAGGCGGCGGGGCACCGGCGTCGCGCCGAAGCATCGGAGATGGTGGTCGAGCGGGTCGATCGGCCGCAGAGGTCGAAGCAGGCGAAGTCGACCAAGAAGCGCGGGGTCGACGTGAGCCACGTCGAGATCCACGGCGTCGGTGCGGCCACGGCGGCGAAGTTGCAGCGTCGGCTTGGCGAAGCGGCAAGAGCCTTCGAAGCTGAACGATTCGGCGAGGCGGAGAAGGCGCTCGAGTCGATTCAGCGACTGGCTCCCGGCGTACCGGAGGTTCATGAGCTGGCGGCTCTCACCCACTACCGGATGGGGCGATGGATCAAGGCGATCAAGGAGTTGGAGCGGTTCTATGAGCTGACCAATTCGGTGGAGCAGCACCCGGTTTGGGCCGATTGCTGCCGAGCACTGAAGCGTTGGACCAGAGCCGAGGAGCTCTGGCACGAACTGGGTCAGGCATCGCCGGGCCCGGAGCTGATCGAAGAGGGCCGGATCGTTCAGGCCGGGGTGCTGGCCGACCGCGGCCGCCTCGACGATGCCATCCGGTTCATGGAGCGGGCACCGAAGGTCAAAGGCAAACCCGGGCTCCACCATCTGCGTCGGTGGTACGTCATGGGCGATCTCTACGAGCGAGCCGGCGACCAGCCACACGCCCGGCGGTTGTTCTCAGACATCGCACGGGCCGAGCCCGGCTTCGGCGACGCTGCGGAACGAGCGGCCTCGCTGTAGCGCTCGCCACCATCGCAGCCAGCCCGAGAGAGCGGCGCTTCCCCAAGCCTCGCTCTGTGCAAACCGGACCGGACGCTGGGTCCCCTCGAGGCTCGACCGCCCGCCGGTCGGATATCCTGCCGTTTGACAGTTCCGCTAGTTCGTCGAGGTCTGAGAGCACAATGAACGCCCAGCAACTTGAGAAGGTCCGCACCGCAGACGGATTCGTCGCCGCCCTCGACCAGAGCGGCGGCAGTACCCCCAAAGCCCTCGGGCTGTACGGGATCGACGAGTCGTCCTACAGCAATGACGACGAGATGTTCGACCTGATGCATCGCATGCGGGCCCGGATCATAACCAGCCCCGCCTTCAACGGCGACCGGATCCTGGGAGCGATTCTGTTCGAGATGACCATGGATCGCCAGATCGAGGGCCGCGACACCGCCGACTACCTCTGGCAGGAGAAGTCGGTGGTGCCGTTCCTCAAGGTCGACAAGGGTCTGGCGGACGAGGCAGACGGCGCCCAGGTCATGAAACCGATGCCGGAGCTCGGCTCCCTGCTCGACCGGGCGAACGAGAAAGGTGTGTTCGGCACCAAGATGCGCTCGGTTATCAAGCTGGCAAACGAGGCCGGGGTCAACGCCGTGGTCGACCAGCAGTTCGAGGTCGGCCATCAGATCCTCGATGCCGGTCTCGTCCCGATCATCGAGCCCGAAATCGACATCAACAGCCCCCAGAAGGCCGAGGCCGAAGAGCTGCTCCGGGCCGCCATCACCGCTCACGCAGACCGGCTGAACGACGATCAACACGTGATGTTGAAGCTCACCCTGCCAGAGACCGACAATTTCTACGCCGACCTGGTGAAGCATCCTCGGGTGCTGCGGGTCGTTGCCCTCTCGGGCGGCTACAGCCGAACCGAGGCCAATGCCCGCTTGAGTCGAAACAACGGGGTGATCGCCAGCTTCTCCCGGGCGCTGACCGAAGGACTCGACGTCAACCAGTCCGACGATGAGTTCAACGCCATGCTCGGCGACACGATCCAGAGCATCTTCGAAGCCTCCAAGAGCTGACGACGAGGTGGTCCCACTCCGGACCGGAGAGCTCGGCGACGGCCGACTCGACAACATCATCATCGATCCGTCGGCCCACCTGATCACCGGGATCGTGGTTCTGGTGACCATGACCGTTGCCACCGGCCTGATCGTGCGCCATGCGATCCGGGGAGAGCCGTTGGCTCGGCCGGCGGCGGTGGGCATCGCGGCGGCGCAGCTTGCGCTCACCGTGCAACTGCTGCTCGGCATCAAGCTCCTGGACCAGGGTCAGGGGATCGTCCAGCTCTACATCCACTACATCGGCGGGTTGGTCCCGCTCGGCGCGTTCCTCGTCGGTGGGTGGCTGGCTCGGGGCGACTCCGGGCGCAGCAGCCGGATCCTGGCGGTGCTGTTGCTCGTGGGGTACGTCTCGGCGCTGATGGCGTTCTTCATTGGGCGGGCCTACGCAAACCAGGTGGCCTGAGTCGGCTCGGCGGAGCCGCCGCTCGGGGCCCCCTTCGGGTCCCGTCGAGGTTCCCGGGGACCCTTCGGGTTCGTGGCGAAAGTCGCCTCCGGGTTCTTGGCGGAAAATCGCCTTCGGGTTCTTGGCGAAGGTCGCCCCCGGGACGGGTGCCCCTGGGCCCAATGCGGTCGCAGGTCTTGACCGCTCCCAAGCCGATCGCGGGCGAGGCCTGTCCGGACGGAGCGTCGCCGATCGCGGCCACCGGCAGCCGCTTGCTTCTGCAAGCGCACGCTAGATCTGGTATGATTGGCGCATGGTTACGCCCGAGAACTTCACCAACGCCATCATGCGGGGTCTCGCCGACCTCCGATCCTCCCTCGAGCGGGCTGCCGCCCGCTTCGAAGCCGAAGCCCGAAAGGCGGGCCAGGCCGCGGAGGCCGAAGATGTCGATGTTCCAGGTCGTTCGACGATGGCCGGCGATCAGCTGCAGGGCATCGTCGATATGATTCGGTCCGAAGCGGTCACCGTGGCGACCCAGTTGGCCGACGGGCTGCACGAAATCGTCGACGATCTGTGCGAGGCTCGTCCAGGATCGACCTTCGGCGGTGAGGGGACGGCGGCGACGTCGACGTCGGACGGCCCCGCCACCGTCGACACGCCTGCGGTCGAGACATCCGGTCCGAACAGGCCGGCCCGAAGAACGTGGGATCGAAGACGTCCGGCTCGAAGAAGGCTGCGGCCCAGAAGTCTGGGGCCAAGAAGGCCACGGCCAAGAAGGCGCTCGAAGAAGACGAGCGCCAAGAAGTCCGGGGCCAAGAAGGCGGGCAAGAAGGCGGGCCGAAGAAGACGGGCGCCAAGAAGTCCGGGGCCAAGAAGTCCGGCCGAAGAAGGCGACGGCCAAGAAGACGAGCGGCCAAGAAGTCCGGGCCCAAGAAGTCCGGCTCGAAGAAGGCGAGGCCAAGAAGGCGAGCGCGAAGAAGTCCGGGGCCAAGTAGTGCGGGTCGGAAAGAAGTACGGCTCGAGGAAGGCTGGGCCAGCGAAGTACGGTCGGCTCGGTCGCTTCGGGCTCGTGGCCGGCACCGACGAATCGCCGACCGGCCGATATCCTCCGTGACGGCGAACCGGCGACAGCGGGTTTCGCCGCTGGAGGCCGAAATCAAACGTCGACTGGATGCCGAGATGGTGCGACGGAGCCTGGTCTCCAGCCGGGACGCAGCCCGTCGTGAGATAGAAGCCGGTCGGGTCTTGGTCGACGGCTCGTTCGCCACCAAACCGGCGAGAATGGTCGACACCGCCCAGAGCGTGACGCTCATCGGCCCCGCGCCGCGCTACGTCGGCCGAGGTGGCGAGAAGTTGCAAGGCGCGCTCGACGCCTTCGACATCGACCCCCGTGGTCTGCGCTGTCTCGACGCAGGCTCCTCGACCGGCGGCTTCACCGACTGCCTGTTGCAGCGGGGGGCGGCGTCGGTTCTGGCCGTCGACGTCGGGACGAACCAGCTGCACGAGCGGCTCCGGGCCGACGACAGGGTGGAGGTTCGGGAACGAACAGACGTCAGGTCCTTGGCGGTCGAGGACTTCGATGCGCCGTTCGACCTGATCGTCGGCGATCTCTCATTCATCTCCCTCCGGCTGGTCCTGCCGGCTCTCATCCCGCTGGTCGGCGATGGGTGTTCGCTGCTGCTGCTGATCAAGCCCCAGTTCGAGGCCGGTCGGCAGGAGGCGTCGAAGGGTCGGGGGGTCATCACCGATCCCGAGATCTGGCGTCGGGCCATCGACGGCGTGGTGGCGGTGGCGGCCGACAACGGTGCCGGGCTGGCCGGTCTCACCCCTTCGTCCGATCACCGGAACGGCCGGCAATGTGGAGTTTCTCGCCTGGCTGCGTCGTGGTCGCCCTAGCATTCCAGACAGTGGGAGGGCGAGAGATGTTGCGGTTTTGCAAGCCAAGGACATGGGTCGGGGGTGACCCACGGTGGGGGCCTTGGGGCAAGGTCGACAAGGTGAACCTGGGGGTGTGATGGCGAGAAGACTGGGGCTGGTCACCCACCTACACCGTCCCGAGGTTCGGGAGCTTGCCCATCGGGCCATCGAGTGGTGCGGCGACGACGTCGTTGCCTGCCTGCCGACTGCCGACGCCGAGCTCATCGAACGACCGGACCTGGCCGTCTCCGAAGCCGCGTTCGGCGAAGGCCTCGACATCTGCCTCAGTCTCGGTGGCGACGGCACCATGTTGCGGTCGTCGCAACTCGTCTCCGTCTACGACGTGCCGATCCTGGGCGTGAACGCCGGCCGCCTCGGCTACCTCACCGAGGTGGATCCCGACCACCTGATCCAGGCCCTCGAACGTTGGGATCGTGGTCGACCTCCTCATCGAGGAACGAATGATGATCGAGGTCAGAGCCGAGCGGCCGGACGGTGGTGTGTTCACCGGGCTGGCGTTCAACGAGGCCGTACTGTCCGCCTCGGAAACCGGACGCAGCCTCGAGGTCTTGACTTCGATCGACGGCGAGCCGTTCAGCGAGTACCTGGCCGACGGGGTCATCATCGCCACCCCGACCGGTAGCACGGCATACTCGCTGTCAGCCGGTGGTCCTATAGTCGAACCCGACTTTCATGCAATCCTGCTGACGCCGGTCGCCGCCCACATGGTTTTCAATCGTTCGCTGGTCCTTGCTCCAACAACCGAGGTCACACTGACCGTCCTGGGCTATCGGGGCGCAGTGCTGGCGCTCGACGGTGGCACCGTGCTCGATCTGGAGCCGGGCGAGTCGGTGACCTGCCTCGGGTCGCAGCGAACGGCGAAACTCTTGGTCCACGGGGACCGCGACTTCCACACCATTCTCAAAGAGAAGTTCAGACTGGTAGACGAGGAATGCTCCTAGAACTTGCAGTGGCGAATCTCGGGGTGATCGACCGGCTCACGTTGGCGATACCGCCGGGCATGATCGCTCTCACCGGCGAAACCGGTGCCGGCAAGACGCTCCTTGTCGATGCCATCAACCTGCTGGTCGGCGGCCGCGCCGATCCGGCACTGGTCAGGGCCGGCACGGTCGAGGCCACCGTCGACGGTCGCTTCGATCTCGAAGGCGAGGAATATGTGCTGACGAGGGTCGTCCCGGCCGAGGGCCGATCGAAGGCGTACATCAACGGGCGACCGGCAACCGCATCGGCTCTGGCCGAAATCGGTGCCCGCCTCATCGATCTGCACGGCCAACACGCCCACCAGTCGCTGCTCGGGGTCGAAGCCCAACGGGAGGCGCTGGACATGTTCGGCCGGATCGACCTTGACGGGTTGCACCACGCCAGGAGCGTGCTGGCCGAGATCGACGCTGCGCTGGCCGAGATGGGCGGCGATGAGCGGGGCAGGGCCCGGGAGCTCGACCTGGTCCGGTACCAGGTCGCCGAACTCGACGAGGCCCAGCTCGACGATCCCTCCGAAGACGCGGAACTCGAGGCCAGGGAGGAGCTTCTGGCCAACGCGGTGGCCCACCAGGAATCGTCGGCGGCGGCCCTGGATCTGCTGGTCCACGACGACGGTGCCCGAGATCAGCTCGCGGGCGCAGTGACGCACCTGGAGGGACGGCCGCCGTTCGTCGATGTGGCAGGCCGACTGCGCGACGTCATCGCCGAAGTCGACGACCTCGGCGACACGATTCGATCGATCGGCGACGATATCGAGAACGATCCGGAGGAACTGGAGCACGTCCAGGCCCGTCGGCGCATGCTGCGGGAGTTGTGTCGCAAGTACGGGGACGACATCGAAGCGGTGATGGTCGAGCGCGAGACGCTGCGCCGCCGGTTGAAGGAGCTCGAGGACCACGACGTCCTGGCCGCCGAGCTCGACGGGCGGCGGGTCGTCGCGGTCGCAGCGCTGCAGGCGGCGAGGGCCGAGGTGAAGGCGGCCCGACTGGCAGCGGCGCCCGATCTGGCGGCGGCGATCGAGGGCCACCTCCCGGACCTTGCCATGCCGAAGGCCAGGGTCGGTATCGATGTCTCGGGAGACGATGGCGGCGAGGTGTCGTTCCAGCTGGCGGCCAACCCGGGATCGCCCCTCCAGCCACTGGCGAAGGTGGCCTCCGGCGGTGAGCTGGCCAGGGCGATGTTGGCCCTTCGCAGCGTCCTGTCCGAGGCGCCGCCGGTCCTGGTGTTCGACGAGGTGGATGCCGGTATCGGTGGCCAGGCGGGGTTCGCCGTCGGCCGGTCTCTGAGCAACCTCGGTGATCGCCATCAGGTCCTGGTCGTCACCCACCTGCCGCAGGTCGCAGCCTTCGCCGACGCTCACCTTGCGGTCGAGAAGCGCCAGGGCGAAGATGACACGGTGTCGGAGGTCCGCTTGCTGGATGCCAAGGGCCGGCTCACCGAGTTGGCCAGGATGTTGTCCGGTCAGCCGGACTCGGCCACCGCCAGGAAGCACGCCAAGGAGCTGGTGGCCGAGGCCGCCGCCTCTCGCCCGGTCAGGCCGCCAACGTCTCGCTGAGGTCGGTCACCATCTCCTCCAGGTCGGCTTCGAGGATCGGTTGGCGTTCGGTGAGCACGGCAGCGACGGTGGCGACCTGGTCGGGGCCAAAGGCCAACCGGGGACGGCGGGTCAGGATCCGCTGCAACCGCCCGGCCACCGCCGCCGGCAGGCGGTAGTCGTCGGGCAGCGTCCAAGCCGACACCGCTTGTAGGTGGGCGGCCCAGGCCGGACGGTGCTCGGGTCCGACCAGGTCCGACAGTAGGAGGTCCGGGCGGGCCAGCTCGGCGATGGTCCATTGCACGGATGGGCCGAGGTCGGACCGGTCGTGGAGCAGGCGGCCGTCGAGCAGCAGTTCAACTCCGACGTGACCGCAAGCCCTGGCCGCGCCCCGCGTCAGCCCGGCCCGATCCAACTCGTCGGTGACCGCCTTGGCGTTGCGTCGAAACCAGGGATGGCGGTGGAAGGCGTCGTCGGTCCGATGGTGGAGGTCGATCCCGCCCCGAATGGCCCGATCGGTCGATGGTGCGGCCAGCCGGAACCGGCCCATGGCGGCGATGTCGGGCAGCGCCGCACCGACCAGGAACCCCCGGTCGGCCGGTCGACCTCGTCGCTGGTTCGGATCGACGCCGCCGGGCCCGGCATCGCCGACGGCGATTCTTGCCAGATGGATGTGTCCGACGAAGTTCACGCCGCCCCGATCCGGAGACGAGCAGGTCTCACTCGGTCAACGCGCCGTACACCAGGGCCTTGAGCTCCTGGCGAATCGGGTAGGCCGAAGACGGCATCAGCTGGGTCAGGCCAATCACCGTGAGCTCCTCGACCGGGTCGATCCAGAACAACGTGGAGGCGGCTCCGCCCCAGGCGAATTCGCCGGGCGAGGAGATCACCTGGGTGGCCATGGGATCGATGATGACCGAGAACCCGAGGCCGAAGCCGACGCCGTCGTACCTCGTTTCGCTGAAGACCGGTTGGCCCATCGACGCCAGGTCACGGCCGCCAGGTAGATGGTTCGACGCCGCGTACTCGATCGTCTTCGGGCTCAGTATCCGGCTGCCATCGAGCTCACCGCCCCGGATCAGCATCTGGGTGAACCGGTGGTAGTCGCCGATGGTGGAGACGAGGCCGCCGCCCCCGGAGAGGAACGTCGGCGGCTTCCGGTACGGGCTCGTGGCGTCACCGGCATCGATCATCACCATCGACTCCCCCTCGGCACCTTCGGGGAGCGGGAACGGCGACAGTGCCGGCACGGCATAGTTGGCGGCGAAACGATCGGCCCTTCCATCGTCGACCCAGAAGCCGGTGTCGATCATGCCGAGCGGCTCGAAGAACCGTTCGGCGAGGAAGGTGTCGAAGCTCTGGCCCCCGATGATCTCGACCAGGCGACCGAGGACGTCGGTGGCCACGCTGTACGACCACTCGGTGCCGGGGGAGAACAGCAGCGGCAGCTCGGCCAGCATTTCCACGTACGACTCCAGCTTGTGGCCTCCGTCGAGGCCGCTGCGGCGGTACAGGGCGTCGACCGGGTGGCGGCCCATGAAGCCGTAGGTGAGCCCCGAGGTATGGGTCAGCAGATCGTGGACGGTCATCTCCCGCTCGGGGAAGGCGGTGCTGTAGTTCGTCGGGTTGCCGTCGAGGAAGACCCGGAGGTCGGACCAGGACGGGATGAAGGTGCTGACCGGCTCGTCCAGCTTGAACCGACCCTCCTCGTAGAGGCTCATGATGGCCATCGACGTGATCGGCTTGCTCATCGAGTAGATGCGGACGATCGAGTCCTCGGCCATCGGCACGCCTTCGCGGGCCTCGCCCTGGAACGACAGATGGGCGATGTCTCCGCCCCGGCTGATCAGCAGGCTGAAACCGGGAAACCGGCCGTTCTCGATGTAGTTCTCGGCGATGAAACGATCGATGCGGGCCAACCGGTCCGGATCGATGCCGAGTTCTGACGGGTCGGACACCTCGAGGTTCGAATCCATGGCCCAATCTTGGCAGCAGGACGGCCAAAGTCCCAACGCCGCCGGCCACCGGGGGTCGGCCAGTGCCCCGGTCGGCGGTGCCAGGCCGGTGCTCGACGGCTGGCCGGCGCGGTGCGATGCTTGTCCGGTGACAGATCTGCGGGTGCTGAACGCCGAACAGGTCGAGGCGTTGCTCGATCCCGAAGCGCTTCGTGAGGCGCTGACCGAGGCCATGATCGGCTTGTCGAACGGCTCGGCCGACGTGCCGCCCCGGGTCGGGACCCAAGCAGAAGGCGGTGTGCTGCTGGCCATGCCCGGCTACCTCGAAGGCGTCGGGCTCGCCACCAAGCTGATCACGGTCTTTCCCGGCAATGTCGAGGTGCCGTCCCATCAAGGGGTGATCGTGTTGTTCGACCACCGGACCGGCACCCCGTTGGCGCTGCTGGACGCCGAGGTGATCAGCGGAGCCAGAACCGCCATGACCGCCGCCATCGCCGCCGACCGCCTGGCCGGGCCGGAGGCGGCGGTCCTGACCATCGTCGGCGGCGGCGCCCAGGCCGTCGCCCACGCCAAGGCCTTCGTCGGGCTGCGTCGCTGGACCGAAGTCCGAGCGGTCAACCGTAGCCAGCCGGCAGCGGTGGTGGTTGCCGGAGCGGCACGGGAGGCCGGAGCCCGCGAGGCGGTGGCATTCGAGGACTTCCGCGATGCGGTGGTCGGCGCCGACGTCATCGCCCTGTGCACCCACGCCGACACCCCGGTCATCGACCCGTCCTGGGTCGGTGACGGCAGCCATGTGTCGTCGGTCGGCTCCCGAGCCGAGTTGCCGCCGGGGCTTTTGGGGCGAGGCCCGGTGGTGGTCGAGTGGCGGGCCGCGGTGACCACGCCGCCCCCGGCCGGCGCCGCCGAGTTGCAGGATCTCGACCCGGCCACGGTCGTCGAACTGGGGGAGTTGCTCCAGGACGACGCGCTCGGTCGATCCGGACCCAACGAGATCTCGATCTACAAGTCGACCGGCCATGCGGTCCAGGACGTTGCCGCCGCCGCCCTGGTGTATCAGCGGGCCCTGGCCGAAGCCGTCGGTACGATCGTGGCGCTTTGAGCGGATCGGTGGTCGCCGTTCTCGTGGCCCATCGATGAGCCTCCGGGGCAGATTCCTCGTCCTTCGAGGGCTGCGGTGGCTGCCGACCGGGCTGCTGCTCCCGGTCCTCGTCCTGTTCATCCTCGATCGGGGATTCTCGCTGGCCCAGATCGGCGTGGCCTTCGCCGCCCAGGCCGTCGTTGTGCTGTTGCTCGAGTTGCCGACCGGGGGCCTGGCCGACGTGATCGGCGCCCGCCGGGTTCTGGCGGTGGCCAACCTGGCGGAGTTGGCCTCGCTGGCGCTGCTCCTGGTGGCCGAGTCGCTGACCGCCCTGATCGCGTTTGCCGCGCTCCAGGGACTGTTCCGTGCGCTGGAGAGTGGTCCCCTCGATGCCTGGTATGTCAGCGCAGCCCTCCGGGCCGATCCCGGCGCCGACATCGAGGCCGACATGGCTGTGGGCGGCACCGTGGTCGGCGTGGCGATCGCATCCGGCAGCCTGGCCGCCAGCGGGCTGGTCATCATCGCCCCTTCGCTCGGCGCGGCTCCCTTGGCGCTGCCGCTGGTTTTCGCGGTCGTGCTCCGGTTCGTCGAGCTGGCGGCCCTGCTGTCGATGACCGACGATTCGACCTACGGGGCGGCCGCTGGGACCGGGTTTGTGGCATCGGTCCGGCTGGTTCCGCCGGTGATCGTCGGCTCGATCCGCCTGGTCCTGGCGTCCTCGGTGCTGGCCGGCCTGCTGGGCGTCGAACTGTTGTGGGGGATGGGGATGGTCGGCTTCGAGACCCTGTTCCCGCCTCGGCTGGCCGAGGTCCTGGCCGATCCCGAGCGGGCCGCCGGGCTGCTCGGCCCGGTCGGTACCGCGGCATGGTTGTTGTCGGCCGTCGGCTCGGCGCTGGTGCCTCGGCTGTCACGGCGACTCGGTGCGGCGTGGACCGGCGCGCTGCTGCGGGTGGTGCAGGGTGGGACCGTGCTGGGCCTGGCTGTCTTCGCCGGGCCCGGAGCCTTGATCGTCGCCTATCTGGCCACGATGGGGGTCCACGGTGCGGCCAACGCGGTCCATGTCGGGATACTCCACGCCAACGCCGAATCGTCGAACCGAACCACCGTGCTGTCGGTGAACTCGATGGCGGCCCAGCTCGGGGGAGGGATCGGCGGGCTCGCCCTCGGGGCGACAGCGTCATCGGCGGGCATCGTCACCGCAATCGTGATCGGCTCGATTCTCCTGGCCGCCGCCGCCCCGCTCTACCTCGTCGACGCGGTGTCGAGACTGCCCGGGCGGGCCGGCATCGTGAGCTGAGGGCCGATCTGGGCCCGGCCGGCAACCATTGCTACCGGCAGTCCACAACCACCCGTCCCCGGACCTTGCCGGCGAGGATCTCAGACGCCAGCCCGGCCACGTCGGCCAGGGCCACCTCGCCGGTCAGGTCGTCGAGCTTGTCGGCCTCGACCACATCGGCGATCCGATTCCAGACCGTGGCCCGATGCTCCCGGGGGCACATCACCGAATCGATACCGAGCAGGCTCACGCCCCGCAACAGGAAGGGGATGACCGTGGTCGACAAGCCGTTGCCCCCCGACAGGCCGCAGGCCGCAACGCTGCCGCCGTAGGCCATCTCGGTAAGGACGTGAGCCAGGGTGTCACCGCCGACCGCGTCGACACAACCGGCCCAGCGCTCGCTCAGCAACGGCCGGGAAGGGATCTCCGACAGCTCGTCGCGGTCGATGACCTCGGCCGCACCCAACGACTTCAACGCGTCGCTGTTCTCCAACCGCCCGGTCGACGCCACCACGTGATGGCCGAGCAGGCCACCCCACAGGACCGCAGAGCCGCCGACGCCACCCGAGGCCCCGGTCACCAGGAGCGGGTTGTCCGATCCGGCTGTCAGACCGTTTCCCTCCAGGGCCAGGATGGCCTGCATGGCGGTGAAGCCGGCAGTCCCGACCGCCATGGCCTGGCGGGTGGTCAACCGGTCGGGGATCGCAACGAGCCAGTCGCCGTTGACCCTGGCCTTCTGGGCGTAGCCGCCCCAGTGGGTTTCCCCCACCCGCCAACCGGTCAGCGCCACCCGGTCCCCGGGCTGGTATCGGTCGTCGTTCGACGATTCCACCGTGCCCGCCAGGTCGACACCGGGTACATGGGGATAGTCCCTGACCAGCCGACCGATCCCGGACAGGATCATCCCGTCCTTGTAGTTGAGCGATGAGTACTCCACCGCCACGGTGACATCGCCGGCGGGCAACCGCTCGTCTTCGAGGTCGGTGATGCCGGCCGAAACGCCGTCATCGGTCTGGTCGAGGAGCAGTGCTTTGAAAGTCATGGGCCGCACGGTAGGCGGGCCGTGCCGGCCGGTTCCAACTCGAACGCCAAGTCCCGGCACGACCCGGATCGACGATGCGACGCGGCATCGTCGGCCGCCGGCAGACCGGCCGACCCGGGCCGTGGCCGGGGGATCGGTCCTCTGGCGGCCGCGGTCGCGCTAGGTTGGTTGGAGCCGAGATGGCTGCACGTACGGACCGGAGGTTTTCGGCCAAGGGCGACGTCGCCAGCGTCGATCCGTTGGAGAACTCGCCGGATCGAGCGAAGCTAGGCACTGAGGAGCGTGCATGACCAAGCATATTTTCGTCACCGGGGGTGTCGTGAGTTCCCTGGGCAAGGGACTCACCGCCTCCTCGCTGGGCCGTTTGCTCAAATCGAGGGGGCTCAGGGTGACGATGCAGAAGCTCGACCCCTACCTCAACGTCGACCCCGGCACGATGAACCCGTTCGAGCACGGCGAGGTCTACGTGACAGACGACGGTGGCGAGGCCGACCTCGATCTCGGTCACTACGAGCGTTTCATCGACGAGAGCTTGTCGAGAGCCAGCAATGCGACGACCGGCTCGATCTACTCCTCGGTGATCGCCGCCGAACGTCGTGGTGACTACCTTGGCAAGACGGTGCAGGTCATCCCCCACATCACAGACGAGATCAAGCGGCGGATCTCGTTGCTGGCCGAGGACGACGTGGACGTCGTGATCACCGAGGTCGGCGGCACCGTCGGCGACATCGAGATCCTGCCCTTCCTGGAAGCCATCCGTCAGTTCCGGCTCGACGTCGGCCGCCAGAACGTCTGTTATGTGCACGTCACCCTCGTCCCCTTCATCGGTCCGGCGGGGGAGTTGAAGACGAAGCCGACCCAGCACTCGGTCACCGAGCTGCGGAGCCGCGGTGTGCAGCCCGATGTGATCGTCTGTCGCTCCGATCGGCGGATCTCCGACGGGCTACGGCAAAAGATCTCCGACCTGTGCGACGTGCCGATCGAGGGTGTGGTCAATGCCCCCGACGCCAGCAGCCTCTACGAGATTCCGCTGGTGATGCACGAGGCCGGACTCGACGACTACACCTGCCGCCTGCTGGGGCTGGAGACCCCCGAACCCGATCTGACCGACTGGAGGGAGCTGGTCGAGCGGGTCGAGCGGGCCTGGAAGCCCCTGAGGATCGGCATCGTCGGCAAGTACGTGACACTCGCGGACGCCTATCTCTCGGTGGCCGAGTCGCTCCGCCACGCGGCGTTCAAGCACGAGGTCGAGCTCGAGATCGACTGGATCATGTCAGACCACGTCGAGGGGCTGCTCGTCGGTGAGATGCTCGGCGGGCTGGACGGGATCGTGCTGCCGGGAGGCTTCGGCGAGCGCGGTGTCGAGGGCAAGATCGAGGCCGCGAGCTACGCCAGGGAAACCGGCTTGCCGTGCCTGGGGCTGTGCCTTGGCATGCAGGTGATGACCATCGAATTCGCCAGGAACGTGCTCGGGCTGTCCGGCGCCAATTCGACCGAGTTCGACACCCAGGATTCGGCGACGCCGTATCCGGTCATCGATCTGATGGACACCCAGCGGGGCGTGACCGACATGGGCGGCACGATGCGGCTCGGCGCCTATGTCGCAGTGTTGGACGAAGGATCGCAGGTCGCCGACATCTACGGCGATCTGGTGGTGAAGGAGCGCCATCGTCACCGCTACGAGTTCAACCCGAAGTTCCGCTCGAAGTTCGAAGAAGCGGGGCTGCGCTGTTCCGGCACCTCACCGGACGGTTTGCTCGTCGAGTTCGTCGAGCTCGAGGGTCACCCGTTCTGGATCGGCACCCAGGCCCATCCCGAGCTCAAGAGCAGGCCGAACCGCCCGGCCCCGCTGTTCGACGCTTTCATCGCCGCCGCCCTGAAACGGGCCGAAGCGGCCGACCCGGACCGCTATCGGTCCTGTGATCGGGCCGGGCACGAGGAGATGCTCGAACCGGCGGACTCCGGGTCGCGGCCAACGGATCACCGCTGATGCCCGACGGTCGGCCCGATCCAGTGTCGGACGGGGGAGTCGGTGGCGAACGGGGTCGGATCGGCACCGATCGGTTCTCCCGGGTCGACGAGGCACTGATCCATCAGGGCGCCATCATCGGCTTCTACGCGACCACGATCGAAACCGCGGCCGGTGCCCGCTTTGCCCGGGACCTGATACGTCATCCTGGGGCGGTTGCGGTCGTGCCGATCGACGGTGACGACATCCTCCTCGTTCAGCAGTACCGGGCCGCACTCGACGCCGATCTGATCGAGATACCGGCCGGGAAGCGCGACGTGTCAGACGAACCGCCGATCGTGACCGCCCGGCGGGAGCTCGTCGAAGAGGTCGGCATGGAAGCGGCCACCATGGAGCCGCTGATCAACCTGCACCATTCGCCGGGGTTCTGCGACGAGTACGGCCACGTGTTCCTGGCGACCGGGCTGAGCCCGGTTGCCCACCGCCGGGAAGGTCCGGAGGAACAGGCGATGACCATCCACCGGTTGCCGTTGGCCGACGCGGTCGAGATGTGCCTCGACGGTCGCATCACCGACGCCAAGTCGATCGGCGGGATCCTCGCCGCGGCTCGCCGGCTCGGCGTCTAGCGAGCCGATGGCCGGTACGGGACACCTGGCCAGGCGGTTCTTCGGGGCGATCCGACCCGGGCCACCCTCACCCGCCGACGAGCGGTGGGCCCTGGCGCACCTGTCATCCGGTGAGGCCGAGATCTGGCACCGGATGAACAATCCCGATCGCCGCCATGCGGTGGCGGTGGCCAGGGCCGTCGTGGCGACCGCGCCCCGATCCCCAACACCGCCCGGCCGGTCGCTCGACCGGTCGGTGGTGGCGGCGGCGCTGCTCCACGACTCGGGCAAGGTCATCAGCGGGTTCCGGACCCCGGCCCGGGTGATGGCAACGCTCTTCTGGGCGGTGGCGAACGAACAGCTGGCGGACCGCTGGCTTCAGCAATGCTCCCGGGGCATCCCGACCAGGTTGGCCCAATACCGCCGTCATCCCCAGTTGGGTTCCGACATGCTCCGGGCGGCCGGATCGGACCGGCTGACCTACCAATGGGCGGCTGATCACCATCTGCCGGAGCGGGACTGGTCGGTGCCGCCGGAGATCGGTCGGGTGCTCAAGGCCTGCGACGACGACTGATTCCGTTACGTGAGTCGAAGCGGGCGGAGTGGGCCGAGGCGGGCGGGTGCCGCTTCTCTGCGAGCTTCGAGCGAGCCCTTCGGGTTCCTGGCGAACCTTGTCGGTTGCGAGCGACTGTCCGTGCGGTGGACGGCACGATTTGACCGACGAGCGTCGAAGGTCGAAAATCGCCATCGTAATCGTTCTGCCACCGAATTTAACATTGGCCATCGAGCGGGCTGTCTGGGCGCCGTGCGGGCGCGAGAACGGCTAAAACGCAAGGATTTCGGCGGGCTGCACCAGCCGTCCGGCCGACCCGTCGCGTGCGACCGCCCTGTTTCGCCCCGGGTGGCGTTGCACCGTCGAGCTGGCGAACTACGCTACGGCGTCGACCAAATACAGTTTTTGGGTCGAGAAATCTCTTACCTAGGAGAGGGTAAATGTCCAACAAGAAGCTATGGCGTCCACTGGCGCTGCTCATGGCCTTCGGGCTCATGGCCGCAGCGTGCGGCGGCGATGACGAAGCAGAAACAACCGACACCACCGCGGTGGAGGCCGGCGCCGACACTACAGCGGCAGAAGATGAGGGCACCGACACGACACGGCGGCAGACGACGACGCCATGGAAGAGGATGAAGTTGTCGCAATCGACACGGTGGAGGCTGCGCCGACCTGCACCGGTGAGAGCGATGGCGTCCTGAAGATCGGCGGCATCCTGCCCGAGACCGGGAACCTTGCGTTCCTCGGCCCGCCTGAGTTTGCCGGCGCCCAGCTTGCCGCCGACGACATCAACGCCGCCGGTGGCGTTCTCGACGCAGACGTCGAATGGCTGCCCGGCGACTCCGGCGACAACGGCGACGTTGCGAACCAGACCGTTGACCGCCTGCTCAGTGACAACGTCGATGCCTTCCTCGGCGCTGCGTCCTCCGGTGTCTCGTTCACGGTCATCGACAAGATCACTGCCGCCTGCAAGATTCACTTCTCGCCGGCCAACACCTCCCCGGACTTCACCACCAAGGACCCCAACGAGCTGTACTTCCGTACTGCCCCGTCCGACGTGTTGCAGGGTCGGGTTCTGGCCGATCTGATCGTGGAGGAGGGCTCGGGTACCGCAGTGCTCATGGCACTGCAGGATCCCTACGGTGAAGGTCTTCTGAAGTTCACCAAGGAGCCCCTCGAGGCGCAGGGCGTCGAAGTCCTCGACGACTTCGTCTACGACCCGAAGGCCGCCAGCTTCGATGCTGAGGTCGAGAAGGTCGTCGCCTCCGGCGCCGAAGCCGTTGTCGTCATCGGTTTCGACGAGTCTGCTCAGATCCTGACCGGCCTGTTCGAGGCCGGTATCACCCCGGAGACCAACAGCATCTATCTGGTCGACGGCAACATCGGCAACGCCCTCGGTGAGAAATTCACCGAAGCGGGTGTGTTGTCCGGCATCAAGGGAACCCTCCCCGCGGCCGAGATCAGTGCCGACTTCAAGGATCGGCTGCTCAGCGTCGATCCCGACCTGATCGACTTCTCGTACGGCCCGGAGACCTACGATGCGTTCGTCATCATGGCTCTGGCCGCCGAAGCCGCAGGTACCGATGATCCGGCGGAGATCGCCAAGCGGATCAACGGCATCACCGGTGGTGGCGAGAAGTGCACCACCTTCGCCGACTGCAAGGAACTCATCGCAGCCGGTACCGACATCGACTACGACGGTCCGTCCGGTCCCCAGGCGTTCAGCCAGGCCGGCGAGCCGACCGAGGCCAGCTTTGCAATCCTGAGCTACGCCGACGATGCCAACACCATCGACGAGACCAAGACCGTCTACAAGTTCGCCAAGATCGACGGCGAAAGCTGACCGGGAGTTCATCCGGTAGACGGATCGGGACCACACCCCGACTCGAGGTGACAATCCCGAGACACAATCTGAACGAGGACCGACCCCCACGGGTCGGTCCTCTTCGGTTTTCGTCCCGCCTCGTATGGGTCGGTCCGCTTCGATTCACAGTCGACCGTTGACCGGTGGGCGAACTGGGCCGTGACCCTGGATCGACTCGATACCGTCGACGGTGTGACGTTGCTCGTGATCCTCCTCGGAGTGGTGATCGTTG
The DNA here is from genome assembly GCA_963715325.1 of uncultured Acidimicrobiales bacterium. GTDB lineage: Bacteria > Actinomycetota > Acidimicrobiia > Acidimicrobiales > SZUA-35 > JAHELU01. The sequence goes on along the minus strand of CAVQRR010000001.1, from coordinate 34,378 downwards.
CGGCGGCCATCGCCGACCTGGTCAACACCCTGGTCACCACCACCACCGGACCGGACGGTTCTGGTTGACGGCGTGGTCTACCGGGGTCCGGGCCGCCATGCGCAGTGTTGCTCCGAATCGAACCTCCGGACTGACGTCCGGCGATGGAGCGGGTGGCGACGGCGTCGCCGACTAGCGTCGAACCGTCGACGAGGTGCCGGGGAGTCGGCGTTTGATGACGGCGGGCACCTGGGCCCGGGCTCAGATGGCCTTGGCCAGGGTGCCGAGGTAGAGCTCGATGACCTTGGGGTCCTTCAGCAGGTTGGCGCCGGTGTCGGTGTAGGCGTTGGTCCCCTGATCGAGCACGTAGCCCCGGTCGCAGATCTGCAGGCATCGCCGGGCGTTCTGCTCGACCATGACGATGGAGATGCCAGCCCGATTGATCTGCTTGGTGTTGACGAACACCTGGTCCTGCAACGCCGGCGACAGACCGGCAGACGGCTCGTCGAGCAGCAGCACCTTGGGGTCCATCATCAGCGCCCGGCTCATCGCCAACATCTGCCGCTCGCCACCGGACAGCGAACCGGCCCGCTGCTTGCGCCGCTCGGCCAGCCGGGGGAACATGTCGGCGACGATCTCGAACCGCTCGTCGAAGCGGTCGGGAGCCAGATAGATCCCCATCTCGAGGTTTTCCTCGATGGTCAGACTGGGGAACACGTTGTTGTTCTGGGGAACGAAGCCGATGCCCTTCTCCACCAGGGCGTGGGCCTTGAGCTTCGAGATCTCCTCGCCCCGGAAGTGGATCGACCCTTCCCGGACATCGAGCAGGCCGAACATCGCCTTCAACAGCGTCGACTTGCCGGCCCCGTTCGGCCCGACGATGCCGATCAGCTCGCCGTCGGAGACCTCGAGGTTGCAGCCGTTGAGGATGTTCACCCCGGGTACGTAGCCGGCAACGATGTTGTCGACATGGATCAGCAGCTGCTCGTTCATCGGCCCTCGCCCTCGCCGTCGTTGTCGGCTTCGGTGTCGTCGGAGTCGGTTCGGCGGTGGCGAACGGGTTCTCGTCGTCGATCGTCAGTGCCGCATCGTGATCACGACCCAGGTAGGCATCGATCACATCGCTGTTCGAACCGATCTCCTCATGGGTGCCCTCGGCGATGATTCGGCCCTCGGCCATGACCACCACCCAGTCGCTGATGTCGCGAACGACGTCCATGTCGTGTTCGACGAACATGACCGTGCGGCCTTCGTCCCGCAACTCCTTCACATGGCCCAGCAGTGACTGGGTGAGTGCAGGGTTCACCCCGGCCATCGGTTCGTCGAGCATGATCAGTGCCGGCTCGGTCATCAAGGCCCTTGCCATCTCCAACAGCTTGCGTTGCCCACCTGACAGGTTGCCGGCGAACTCGTCCCGCATGTGGTCCATCTTGAACCGGTCGAGCAGATTGTCGGCCCTGGCCTCGATCTCGTTCTCCTGGCGCCGCCAGGCCCGATGGTTGAAGCATCGAAACAGGTTCTCGCCCCGTTGGTTCTGGGCCCCGAGCTTCATGTTCTCCATCACCGTCAGCCGAGACAACGCCTTGGTGAGCTGAAACGTTCGGACCATGCCCTTGAGGGCCACCCGGTGCGCCGGGAGTTGACCCATGTCCTCGCCGTTGTAGGTCCAGGTCCCCGAGTTCGGCGTGTCGAAGCCGGTGATCAGGTTGAAGAAGGTGGTCTTTCCCGCCCCGTTCGGGCCGATGAGGGCGGTGATCTTGTTTCGCTGGACTTCGAGGTGATCGACGTCGACCGCCACGAGCCCGCCGAAGGCTCGTCGGATGCCGTCGACGACCAGGATCGGATCGGATTTCGTCGACCCCGGCACACTCTCGGGTTTGTCCGGGGCGCTGGTGGCCGTTGCTGGCTCAGACATCGAAGGCCATCTCTCTCCTGTCACCGAAGATTCCCTGGGGCCGGAACAGCATCAGCGCCATCAGCCCGACCCCGAGCAGGACGAATCGGATGACCCCGACCTCGGTGCCGGTGATGAACGATTCCGGGATGTAGTCCGCGGCCTGGGCCTGGCGGAGGATGTTGTCGGTGAAGGCCAGCAGCGAGATGAACAGCACCGAGCCGATCACCGGACCCCAAAGCCTTCCGGTGCCCCCGAGGATCAACGCCGCATAGGCGAAGAACGTCTTCGGTGGGCCGAGGTCGGTCGGGCTCGGCTGGACCGAGCCCTGGCTGAGGGCCAGGATCATGCCGGCCAGGGCACCGTACAGCCCACCGATGATCAGGCTCTGCATCTTCATGCTGTAGGCGTTCTTGCCGAGCGCCCGAGCGGCGTCCTCGTCTTCTCGTACCGCCTTCAACACCCGGCCCCACGGACTGTCGATCATCAGGTAGGTGAGGCCGATGCCTGCGAACACCAAGCCCCAGCCGACGACCATCACCCACATCTCACGGGCGGTGAAATCGAACGGACCGATGTTGATGGTGCCGGTGAACGGGCTCAGATCGAAGAACCCGGTGCTGAAGCCGTTGATGCCGTTCGACCCGCCGGTGTACTCCCGGAGGTCGGTGGCTCTGAAGATGAAACGCACGATTTCGGCCGCGGCGATCGTCACGATGGCCAGGTAGTCGGCCCGTAACCGGAGCGTCGGCACGCCGAGAGCAAAGGCGAAGATGACCGATGCGGCCAGGCCGATGAACACGCCGGTCCACCACGGCCAATCCCAGGCGAAGACCGGAATCGCCAACCCGTAGGCGCCCATGGCCATGAAGCCGGCCTGGCCGAAGTTCAGCAAGCCCGTGTACCCGAAGTGGATGTTGAGTCCAATGGCCGCCAAGGCGAAGTACGCCGCCTCCGGCCTGACTCCGGCCTTGATGCCGTTCTCGATGATTGATGCCCAATCCATCAGTACCTAACCGATCCGTTCTCTCTGCCCGAGGATGCCCTGGGGACGAACCAACAAGATGATCACCAGCACCAGCAGGGCACCGACGCTCTTGAGCTCCGGTGCCACCACCAGCGTCGACAGCTGAACGAACAACCCGACGATGATGCTGCCGACGAGTGCGCCGTATGCGGTGCCGAGACCGCCCAGGGTCGTGGCGGCGAACATCAACAGCAGCAGGTCGAATCCCATGTCCCACTTGACCTGCTGGTCGAGGCCGAACAGGATGCCGCCGAGGCCGGCCAATCCGGCGCCGGAGACCCACACCACCTGGATGACCCTTTCCACGTCGATCCCGGAGGACTCGGCGAGGTCCTTGTTGTCCGAGACCGCCCGCATCGCCTTTCCGAGCCGGGTTCGTTGCACCACCAGCGCCACACCGACCAGCACCAGGACCGAGATCACGATGGTGGCGATCTCGCGGGGCACGATGGTCACCGGGCCGATGGTGACGCCGTCGGTTTGTAGGCTGTACTGATCGTAGGACTTCCGGAATCCTTCGAACTGCCACAGGATGAAGTAGCGAACGAGGATGCTCAGGCCGATCGAGATCACCAGCATTGCGATCGAGCCCTGTCGACCGGTCCCGCAGGGGTCGCCACAGGAAGCGGTCGTTCGCTCCGCCGAGGGCTGCGGTGAGCAGGATGGCGATCGGTGCCGCGATGAGGAAATGCAGCCCGAGGCCGACGTTGAAGGCGAAGGCCAGCACCGCGCCGATGGTGACGAGCTCGCCGTGGGCGAAGTTGACAAGGCCGGTGGTGCCGAAGATGAGCGACAGGCCAACCGAGCACATGGCGATGATCAGACCGAACTTGAACCCGTCGACGGTGAGTCGGATCGCACTGTCGAGGGTCGACGAGCTGACATCGGCCAGAGCGGTTCCTGTTCCGGTGCCGTCGCCGGCTGCGAGCGGGAAGGCGAGGCCCCGACGTTGGCCCGTGCTGAGGCTGAAGCTGAACTCCACCCGGTCGGGGTTTCTCAGCGCCACCCCGTCGGGGATGCTTTCCGGGAACGATGCTGGCCACGTAGTCACCGGGCCCCGGAAGGTCGGCCTCGAACGTGCCGTCCTCGCCGCTGACCGCAGTGGCGACGTCTGCACCGGCACCGTCCCTGATCACGATCTCGACTCCGGCCACGGTGACGTTCTCACCGTCGGCATTGCGATATCTGAATGTGCCGTTCACCCCTTCGCTCTCGCTCTGGGCACCGGCCACCGAAGCACCGAAAGCCAGAAACAGCGAAAGCACGATGAGGACTACTGAGCCTGCCCGTCCACGAGTTATCACCACGATCGCAGGAGTATAGGATACGGCGCCCGCCGGGGACACTGGAGTGTTGTATCGACCTCCGATTGCAAGCTGTATCGCGTCCTCAGGGCGGCGACAACAGCACTGGACAAGCAGGTTTCGGCTGGGTGTCGCCTTGTTTCCGAGCCGTGACAACTGCCGGAAACAGGCCCGAGCCGCGACTCTCGGCCCGGATGTTCGTCCGCGCCGGTTGCGGCGTCTGGGCCGAACGGCGCACGAGATGGGTCCGGGTGGCCCATGGCCGCAGGTCCCTTCCGCTGGTACCAGTTGTCTTCATGAACCGCCACCACGGGCTCCGCCCCCTCCGCCGCGCCGATTCGATCGTCGGCAATCGACGAGGGGTCCTGGTCGTGGCGCTGCTGGCTTCCGGGATCGTTCTCGGTGCCTGCTCCGATGACGCGAGCGAGATGACCGGATCGAACGAATCGCCGGTCGCCGTCGAAGACGATGCCGACCCGATCGCCGACGCCGGAAACGACCGGAATGAGGTCGCCGATGGCTTGACCTTTCGCGACCCGGCCGACGACGGATTCGCCCCGGTGGTCGACAACGAAGTCGAGCCGGTGGGGGACGTGACCGACCGGAGACCCGACGACGGGCGATCCGGCACCTGAGGATGTCATCGCCGACATCACCGATCAGTTGAGCGACGGCCCGCCGGATGGTGACATCCTCGATTCGGTCGACGTGCTCGACCACAAGACCGACGTCGCACGACGAACGTGACGGTCGATCGCGGAACTCATCGGGAGAGCCGGTGACGTTGGACGAGGCGGCCAACCTGGCCTGCGCCCACGGAGAGATCGCCATCAGCCAGCTCGACGCGGGCCAGAACGCGATCGCTCTGGAGCGCATCGCCACCGCCGGTCAGTTTGCCGGACAGTCCGGGCAACCGTCGATTCGGGTGTGGGTCGAGCCGTTGTCGGGGGTCATCGTCGACGGGAAGGTGGTCGACGTGGCGCCTTTGATCGGATTCCTGTCCGTCTGCACCGATGGGGGCTACGAACTATGAGCGACACCGACCGCTGTTGCACCCGAGGCCGACGTCACCGGCGGTCGAACGATCTCGATCCGCCTGGTGGTCGCAGCGCTGGCCATGGCGCTGGTCGCAGTGACCTCGGCCGCCATCGCCCCGACAAGTCCGGTGGCTGCGACGCCGCAGCCCGACACCATCGACCTCTCCCAGCTGAGCATGATTCCCGAGCGGACCTGGGGGGTCTCCGGCCTGGCGTCCGGCCAGACCCAGACGCCGACGATCGACAACCTGGTTTGGGATTTCGTTCAGAGCGGCAACCGAATGTTCGTCGGTGGCGGGTTTCTCAACGTCCAGGAGAACGGCGACGCAACCCCGATCGCCCAGTCCTTCGTTGCCGCATTCGACGTCGACACCGGCGACTGGATCGCAGACTGGACTCCCCAGTTGGACCGGATCGTCTACTCGCTCGACGTGTTGCCGAACGGGTCGGTGCTGGTCGGTGGGGAATTCGAAACGGTCAACGGTCAGCCTCGCAAGGGTCTGGTGGCCCTCGACCCGTTGACCGGTGCCATCGACACCGGTTTCAGTGGCCGGGTCGATCGTCCGTGGTCGGATCTTCGGGCCATGGTGCGCGACATCAAAGTGGAGGGCGACGACGTCTACGTTGCCGGGAACTTCTCGCATCTCGAAGGTCCCGGTACCACTCGGGTCCGGGCCTACAAGGCCGGTCGCTTCGATCTCCAGGGGGTCATCGATCCCCGGTGGTTGCCGCAGGTGACCGGGTCGGGGGTCTGGGGTCTCGACACCGATGCCAGCCGCAATGAAGTCCATCTCACCGGCTACTTCAGCGCGGTGAACGGTGAGGCAGACACCGGCTACTTCCACACCGTCGACGGCACAACCGGTGCATCGGTGCCGGGCAAGATCGAGCTCCCCAGGAACTACCCGCAGTCACAGCCGGAGATCTTCGACGTCGTCTACGGCGACGATCTGGTGTTCACCATCGGGGAGCAGCACGTGGTGCAGGTCCTCGACGCCGACGATCAGCGGATGATCGGCTACCATCACACCGGCAACGTGAACGACGGATTCGCCTGGGGTGGCGGCTTCGCCGGTGGTGCCTTCCAGGGTGGCGAGAAGATCGGCGACATCGTGTTCGCCGGCTGCCACTGCACGTACTCGGTCCGCAACGGCAATGTGAACCTCTACTCCTCGTTCACCGGCCGCCGGACGCCGCACCGTCTGGTCATGGCCTTCGACGCCGCAACCGGAGAGTTGGTCGAGGAGTTCATGCCGGACATCCACAGTCCCCGGGATGGGACGTGGGCCATCGGCAGCGACACCAACGGATGCCTGTACATCGGTGGTGACTTCCACGTCGGTGGCGTCGACAACGGCACCCCACGGTGGCTTGGCGGCTTCGCCAAGCTCTGCGGCGACGGCCCCCGGGTCGACGGGCTCCTCGTCGAGTCCTCCTCGCCGTGGCGCTACGACGACAGCGGCACCGACCGGGGTTCGAGCATGGCGGACGCTGAGCTTCGACGACGCCGGCTGGGACGAAGGCCCCGGCGAGTTCGGCTTCGGAGACGGCGACGAGGCAACGATCCTGGCCGCAGGGCATGTCACGTACTACGTCAGGAAACGGTTCGACTTCAGTGGCCCGATCCCGGCGTCGCTCGACCTGCGGCTGAAGGCCGACGATGGTGCCGTCGTCTACCTCAACGGCGTCGAGATCCTGCGGGACAACATGCCGGAGGGCCCGATCGATGCCGCCACCGAAGCGGTCGGGTGGCGGTCAGGGGCAGACGAGAGCTTCGTTCAGCACTCTGTCTCATCTGCACCTCTCGTGCAGGGGGAGAACGTGCTGGCCGTCGAGGTCCACAACGTCTGGTCCGGCAACAACGATCTCAGCTTCGATGCCAGACTCGGACCGTCGGTCGACGTGGTCGATCCACCGCCGGCCCGGCTGATCGAGCGGGGGGCGACCTGGCGTCACGACGATTCATCGGCCGGCGCCGCTCCACCAGGCTGGCCGCGCGGACCTGGGCGGAGCCGATCAGGCTCAGGCCCAGTTCGGGTTCGGCGAGGGCGACGAGGCCACGGTGCTCGGCGGCGGCCAGGAGACCTACTACTTCGCCCACACCTTCGACGTGGCCGATGCTGGGGAGGTCAACGGGCTGAACCTGTGCATGTTGGCCGACGACGGCGCAGTGGCCTACCTCAACGGCACGGAGGTGGCGCGTTTCAACATGCCGGCCGGCCCGGTCCGCTGGAACACCAGGCCGCTCAACTGGATCGGCACCGCCGACGAGGTGTTCGTGGACCAACCCATCGATACCGAGGCGCTGGTCGACGGCGAGAACGTGATGACTGTCGAGGTCCACAACTTCTGGCCCGGCAACGGGGATCTCAGCTTCGATCTCTGCCTGGAGACCGCTCCCTAGAGGAATCGACGCGTAGAAGTCCGAGGGTCTGCCCAACCGGCGACTGTCAGGAGGCGATCGCTTGGATCTCGATGACTCGAACGGTCTCGGTGGTGGATCGCTCCACCGGGACGAACGGACCGTAGCTACCGGGGGCATTGGTGGTGTAGGAAACGTCGAACCGTACGGTGCCAGTAAGGTCGTAGGTGTTGTCCGGCGGATTGATCGACGGCCAGTCATAGGTGTAGTGGCAGGTCGCCCGGTCCTCGCTCATACCGGCCCGCCACACCAGCCCGGGGCTGTTGTCGCAGATCTCGGTTTCACCATTGCCCATGTCCCAGATGGAGGCCGACGGTTCGAGTCGAGCTGTGACGCTCACCCGACCGGCGCTGGCCACCGCTTCCCGTTCCTGATACCAGTAGTCGGGGTCGACGGCCAGCCACGACTTCATGTTGACCACGTGCTTGCCGTGACGGGGGGTGACCATCAGTGTCGGGTCGGGTGGATCGAGCGAGTCGACGGCCTGGCGGACCAGGCCGGGGATGCTGACCGCCGGGCCTCCTTCCGGCAGATAGTTCAGGGATCCGTCGCAGTATGCGCCGTACCAGCGCCCGGTGGGTGAGAACAGCCTGGCGTTCGGCTGGTTGCCCGAAAGCCGAGGTGAATCGGAACGCCTGCAGCGTCGAACCGTCGGCCAGATCGGTGAGGTGGAAACCGGCCACCACCGGCTCCACGAAGTCATCGTCCACATACACCTGGACACTGCTCTCGACGCACTCGCTGATCCCGCTACCCTCCGACCCGGCTGGCAGAAACTCCGTCGTGGCCGACACGGTGACTTTCTGTGTCGCCTCGTTCTTGGTTCACGTTCCCGAAGTCCCGGCCAGTGGCAGGCTGGAACGGCAATGCCTATCCACAACCAGAACAGCGAGGGCGGCTACAACTGGTTTATGAGGTCGGTGCATTGGTCATACCCGCTCGAAGTTTCGCTGGCATCGACAGAGGCCCACACTCGCCATTCGCCATCGATCACCTTCATCGTCACGTTGCGGAGAACGGACTCCCGGTAGGCGATGTCGAGTGTCCCGTCCTCTCCAGATCGAATCTCGGAATCGTTCACCCAGCAGTCCTGAATGATCACCTCATTGCCCTCGGTCTTGTCCAGTGGGACTGGATTGGGCAGCCGGACCTGATGCTCGGTGATCGTGTTCTCCGGTAGAACGACGTATTGATCCTTCTGCGCGGAGGCTCTGCGGCCTGCTCCAACAGATCCTCGTATGCATCCTCACTCACCAGTTCCTCTGAGCGGGGCGTAGTCGGCATCGGCCACGGGTGGGCCGAACGCGATGTACAGCGCATCCCAGTACAGCAGGTAGCGACCGAAGATCTCATCCAACTCGGTGGGCCACTCGGTCGTGATCTCGAGCAGCCGGCTTGGCCCCGGCTGCCAGCGTTGTCGATGTGGTGCTGGTCGTCACCGTGGTTGCCGTTGCCTCCGTGGTCGGCGAACTTGGGGCGGCCGTACTCATCGATTCCGACGTGGACAGAGGCGGGAAATCCTCGGCATTGGTCGGCCCTGACGAACAAGCCGCGACAGCCAAGGCGGAACAAACCACGAAAACGACACGACGCGGCGCCCATGGCGCTGGTGGTCTTGAAACGGACATCGGCTGTTGCTGTGGTTCCGCCGCTGAGTTGTCGCCAGTGAAGGGCGGCCGAAGCCGCCGAGTGAGAGCAGACCGTAGCATCGCAACAGCGTATTGTGCCACCTCCCCGCAACCAGATCGGGCCACAACGACCAGAGTCGGCCGGGAGGTGATCGAGGATCAGGTCGGTCCATTCGAATCACCACTCGGGGTCACCGGCGGTCCCAATCGCGTGTCGTCGGACGCTCCCATTGATGACACTTTGGTGCCAACGGAGGACAGCCGACATGGGGACCGGTCCCCGCCGGCGCCCAGCCAGAATCCATCAACGCCAGAACTGGACCTGGTCAGGCGTCAAGTCACGTCGACGTCCGACCTGAACGTCAGGTCAGGTCAGGTCAGGTCAGGAGCTCGATCGCCGAGCGAACCCGTTCCATCACCGGGCCGGCCACCGCTCGGGCCTTGTCGGCACCATGGGCCAGCAGATCGATGGTGGCCCCATCATCGAGTTCACCCCGTCGCTTCTGGATCGGGCGCAAGACCTCGATCATGGCCTCGGATGCGTCCGCCTTGAGCGGGCCGTACTGGGTGTAGTTCTCGGCCAGGGTCACCGGGTCGCCGTCGGTGGCGACCGCCAGGATGGTCAACAGATTCGAGACCCCCGGCTTGTTCACCGGGTCGTAGCGGACCTCACCGTCGTTGTCGGTCACCGCTCGTTTGAATTTCCTGGCGATCTCGGCCTCGGAGTCGGTCAACAGCACCGTGCCCTGCGGCGAATCGGCCGACTTGGACATCTTGTTCTCCGGGTGCTGCAGATCCATCACCCGCGCTCCGGCCTCTGGGATGTGGTGTTCCGGCACCACCAGAACGTCGCCGTATCGGCTGTTGAAGCGGTTCGCCAGATCCCTGGTGAACTCGATGTGTTGGCGTTGATCGTCGCCGACGGGCACGATCTCGGTGTCGTAGAGCAGGATGTCGGCCGCTTGCAGGGTCGGATAGGTGAACAGTGCGGCCGAGACGAAATCGTTGCTCTCGCTCTTGTCCTTGAACTGGGTCATGCGTCGCAGCTCACCGACGGCCGCCACGCACTGCATCAGCCATGCCAGCTCGGTGTGCTCTCGGACCTGGGACTGGACGAACAGGATCGAGCGGTCGGTGTCGATTCCGATGGCGATCAGGTCCTTGGCCGCCTCGATCGTCGCCCGGCGGATCTGACCCGGTTCCCGGGGGACCGACAGGGCGTGAAGATCGACGATGCAGTACACGCCGTTGGTCGTTTCCTGCAGTTTCGCCCAGTTCCGCAGCGCTCCGATGTAGTTGCCGAGGTGAACGGTACCGGTCGGTTGAATACCGGAGAATGCGCGAGGCCGAACGGGCTCTGAGTCCATGGAGCCGTAGAATAGAGCGGTTGCTGGAAGCTTTCCGCCGAATTCGAGTAGAATCACAGCGATGTCATTCCCGACGACACTATCGGAGCAGTCCGAGGATTCGAATCGGAATCGCCCTGGCCAACCGGCCGGCGGCGGCCTGGCGGTGGACCCCACCGAGCAGTCATCCACCGCCGGATCGGGCCGTTCCGAGGGGTCGACGCCGAGCAGCGGTCCCCAGCGATTCGTGGTCCAGACCGCACACTTCGAAGGCCCGTTCGACCTTCTGCTGCATCTGATCCTCAAGGACGACGTCGACCTCTACGAGGTTCGGTTGTGCGAAATCGTCGACGCCTACCTGGACGAGGTGGCGAGGCTCGAGGAATGTGATCTCGAGGTATCGACCGAATTCCTGCTCATCGCCGCCACTCTGGTCGAATTGAAGTGCCGCAGGCTGTTGCCGACCGACGACGGCTTCGACCTCGATGAGGAGTTGGGTCTGTGGGAGGAGCGCGACATGCTCCTGGCACGCCTCCTGGAGTGCAAGACATTCAAGGATGCGGCCACGGTCCTGGCCGACCTGCAGGATGGAGGCGGCGAAGTCGCTGCCGAGGCGAGCCGGTCTGGAGGAACAGTTCCTGGCGCTGGCCCCCGATCCGCTGGCCGGCATGACCGCCGAGAAGCTGCGACGGGCGTTTCTCCGGGTTGCGTCGGAGAAACCGAGACCCGAGGTATCGCTGGCTCACGTCTCGGTGGCGAAGGCCAGCGTCACCGATGCGATCGCCGAGTTCGTCGAACGGCTGCCGACGAGTGGGCCGGTCACGTTCCGATCGCTGACCGAGGCGACGGTCGAACGGATCGAGGTGGTGGTCCGGTTCCTGGCGGTGCTGGAGCTGTTCAAGCAGGGATTGGTGGAGCTCGATCAGGCCACCAGCTTCGGAGATCTCACCGTCTCCTGGATCGGTGAAGTGGCGGACGCCGAGTTGGCCACCAGCGGCGCCGACGTGTACGAAGGATGAACGTGCATCGAGTCGAACCGCCGTCTGCCGAAACGTTGCGCGACGCCAGGCGGGCGGTGGAAGCGATCCTGCTCGTCGCCTCCGACCCCACACCCGAGCAACTGCTGGCGCAGCTGTTGGAGCTGCCGGCCGGCCTCGTCGGGGCGATGTGTCGGGAACTGGCGGCCGAGTACGAGGCCCAGGAGCGCGGTATCCAGCTGGCTCAGGTCGCAGGCGGCTGGCGTTTCCAGACCCACCCCGACGTGCATCCCTACGTCGAGCGGTATGCACTGGAGGGTGTCCCCAACCGGCTGTCGAGTGCGGCCCTGGAGACCCTTGCCATCATCGCATACAAGCAACCGATCTCCAGGGGCCAGATCGGCGCCATCCGAGGGGTCAACGTGGACGGGGTGCTGCGAACCCTGGTCCAGCGGGGTTATGTTGAGGAGAACGGCCGTGATGACGGGCCGGGACAGGCGTCGCTGTTCGGGACGACCGACTTCTTCCTCGAGCAGCTGGGCCTGATGTCCACCGATGAGCTCCCTGCGCTCGGGGAGTTCGTGCCTTCCGCCGAGGTGCTGGAGGCGTTGGAGCAGACCCTCAAGTTCACAGACGAGCCTGCAGCGGTGAACGGAGGTGGCCCGCAGGCGCATCCCACCTCGAACCAAGACGGCGGAGTCGAGAATGCATGACCGGCGAGCCGGAGCGGGTCCAGAAGGTCCTGGCCAGGATCGGTCTCGGTAGCCGCAGGGCGAACGAGGTCCTGATCTCGCAGGGGCGGGTCACCGTCAATGGCAGGGTCGTCGAATTGGGCGACCGGGTCGGCCCAGGAGACGAGCTCGCCGTCGACGGTAAAGTCTATTCCACCCGGCCCGATGCGGTCACCTACCTGGTCAACAAACCGGCCGGCGTCGTGACGACCGCGTCGGACCCCGAGGGGCGACCGACGGTCATGGGCCTGGTCCCGGCTGAGCCTCGGGTCTTCCCCGTCGGACGGCTCGACCTGAACACCGAGGGTCTGCTGCTGATGACCAACGACGGCGGTCTGGCCCACCGGCTGACCCATCCGAGCTTCGGTATCGAAAAGGAGTACCTGGTCCAGGTGTCCGGTCGGCTGTCCCGGCAGTCACTGCGTCTGCTCCGGGAGGGGATCGAGCTCGACGACGGCGTCACGGCGCCGGCAAAGGCAGCGCTACTCGACGGTGGCCTGCTCCGGCTGACGATTCACGAGGGGCGGAATCGCCAGGTCCGCCGGATGTGCGAGGCCATCGGCCACCCGGTGATCCGTCTGGTCAGATCCCGGATCGGACCCATCGTCGACCCCAAACTGAAGCCGGGTTTCTCCCGCCCGCTGACCGCCGACGAACTGCTGGAATTGCAACGGGCCGTGCAATCGCGACGGTAACCTCCGGCCATGGCAGTGCGCGCGCTACGGGGAGCAATCACCGTCGACCACGACGAGCCGGAGGAGATCCGTCGACGAACGATCGAACTGTTGACCAGGCTCTTCGAGCGGAACGACCTCGGATTCGACGATGTGATCAGCATCCTGTTCACCGCCACCGACGACCTGACCAGCCTGCCGCCGGCGGCCGGCGCAAGGGCATTCGGTCTCATCGACGTTCCCCTCCTCTGCGCCCAGGAGATGCCGACCGAAGGCGGTCTGCCGGGTTGCATCCGGTTGATGCTGCACGTGGAGACCGAGCGGCCTCGCACCGACCTTCGCCACGTCTTCTTGCGGAGAGCCACGACGTTGCGTCCGGAATTGGCCGAGCCCGGCGACGAGTCGCTGGAGGGATGACGTGAACGACCGCTCGGACGACGAGCCCCGTCGGGCCAACGTGATCGGCACCGGCTTGATCGGTGGCTCGATCGGGCTGGCGCTGCGGGACAGGGGCTGGCACGTATCGGCATACGACGTGGACCAAGAGGTCGAGCGGCAAGCGGTGTTGTTGGGCGTCGCCGATGAGACCGGCCTCGATCCGGACGCCGAGGTGACGGTGGTGGCGGCCCCGGTGGGGGCCATAAGCGAGCTTGTCCAGTTGGCGCTGACCAAGACCAGCGGTCTGGTGACCGACGTCGGGTCCACCAAGGCCGCGATCTGTGACAGTGTCGACAGTCCCCGCTTCGTCGGCGGTCATCCAATGGCCGGTTCGGAGCAGGATGGCATCTCGGGAGCCAGGGCCGATCTGTTCACCGACGCCATGTGGGTGCTCACCCCCGGCGAGTCCACCTCGGAGGAGGCGTTCGCCACCGTACGGACGATCGTCAAGTCGTTGGGGGCCGAATCGATCGCCCTGCCGCCCGCCGTCCACGACGAACTGGTGGCCCAGGTCAGCCATGTGCCCCACCTCACATCGGCGGCACTGATGAACCTGGCGGCCAACACCTCGGTGGAGCACCGCCCGTTGTTGCGTCTGGCCGCCGGAGGCTTTCGCGACATGACCCGGATCTCGGCCGGCAGGGCGGTGATCTGGCCCGACATCTGCGTCGCCAACCGGGAGGCCATCGTGGTCGGACTCGATCGGCTCATCGATGCGCTCGGCGCGACCCGCAACCTGGTGGCCGAGGGCAACCGGGCCGGGCTCTACGCTCTGCTCGATTCGGCCAGGACCGCCAGGTTGAACCTCCCGGTCGGCTACGGTCAGGCCGAGAACGCCTCGGAGCTGGCCGTCCCCATCCCCGACCGGCCGGGGGAGATCGCCGCCATCGCCACCTTGGCCGCCGAGCTCGACGTGAACATCTTGGACCTGGAGATCAGTCACTCCGGCGAGGGATCCCAGGGCGTGTTGCTGCTGGTGGTGGATGCGGCGAAGGGCGAGCGTCTCGTCGGCGGTCTGATGGCCCGGGGCTACCGGCCGACCTTGCGGGAATTGGAGTGATGATGGGCGACGGGAAGCTCCGATGAGCGACGAGTTGACGGTGATCGCCATCGACGGACCCGCAGGCTCGGGGAAGTCCACGGTGGCCAAACGGCTCGCCGATCGGCTCGGCCTGGAATACCTCGATACCGGAGCGATGTACCGGTCGGTCACCTTCGCCGTTCTGGCCAACGGCGTGGACCCCGAGGACCAGGAGAAGGTGGCAACGATTGCCCGCCAGGTCCGAATCGATCTCGGTCCCGATGGCGTCGTGACCGTCGACGGAGTGGATGCCACCACCGAGATACGGGGGCCGGAGGTCTCGCGCTCGGTTTCGGTGGTTGCCGCCAATCAGGAGGTCCGCTCGGAGCTGGTGTCACGGCAACGGGAATGGACGAGGCGTCGTGGCGGTGGGGTCCTCGAAGGGCGGGACATCGGCACCGTGGTCTTCCCGGACGCAGACCTCAAGGTGTACCTGACCGCCGATCCCGAAGTTCGAGCCGCACGGCGGGCCCGGGAGGTCACCGATCTGGACTACGACATCGTGGCCGCCGACCTGGCCCGCCGCGATACCTACGATTCGGAGCGGCAGCACGATCCGTTGCGCCAGGCCGAGGATGCGCTGATTCTAGACACGACCGGGCTCTCCATCGACGAAGTGGTCGACGATCTGGCCCGCCGACTGACCGATGCCTGACCGCAGCCCCGGAGGAACCGCCGGCGCTGAGCACCATCCGGTGCCCGGTTCGACCGCGGCGCCCGCCGATCCGGAAGTCTCGCCGGCCCAGGCCGTGGCGATGGGCCGAGGTGCCAGGCTCGTCTATCGACTTCTTCAGGCCCTGGTGTGGCTCATCGCCAAAACGCTCCTTCGGGTCTCGGTCAAGGGGGTCGAGAACGTACCGAAGGACGGAGGCTACATCCTGGCCCCCGGCGGCCACCGCTCGATTCTCGACACCCCACTGACCTCGCTGGCCGGCACCCGGGTGTTGCGCTACATGGGAGCCGAAACCTACTTCCGGATCCCCGGCCTCGGTCTGTTTCTTCGGGCCATGGGTGGCTTTCCCGTTGAGCGGTCGACCACCGATCGTCGGGCGCTTCGCCTGTCCGAGGAGGTGCTTCGCAACGGCGAACCGCTGGTGGTGTTCCCCGAGGGGACCCGACAGCAAGGTCCGATCGTTCAGCCTCTCAAGGAGGGGGCGGCGTTCCTGGCCTGCCGGGCCAGGGTCCCGATCGTACCGGTGGGTATCGGCGGGGCGGAGCGGGCCATGCCGATCGGCGGACGTTTCATCAGGCCATCGAGAGTGGCCATCGTCGTCGGCGAAGCGATTCCTCCTCCCGGGCGGTCCGAGGGCGAGCGGGTGAAGCGATCGACGGTCAGGACGCTCACCGCCGAGCTCCACCAACGGTTGCAGGAGCTCTTCGACGAGGCCCAGATCAGGGCCGGGATGTAGCGGCCGCCCGCCACCGATCGTTCCGGCGCACCGTTCGGTGACCGGCTCGGTCCCAGCCGTGTCTAGGCCGGGTACGGGACGGCGTGCGGATCACTCCGCCCCGGGCCGTCCGGGATGGCTACAGGGTGCCGAGTACCTCGGATGCGTCGATCTGGCGGTCGTTGAGAGCCGGGCGTTCCGCCAGGGAACCGCCGAGGGCCAGGGTGGCCACCACGTCCACCGCGCCGAGCAACTCCCGCAGGTTTCTCGGCGGGGGGAAATACTCGTCTTCTTCTGTGATGTGAACCTCCTCGACCCCCTCGACCGGCGCCAGGAAGTCGATCACCGCCTGGACCACGTCCTCGGGGGCGGACGCACCGGCGGTCACACCGATGGTGCCGCTGAGATCGTCCGGGAGCTCGTCTGGACCGTTGACCCGGAAGACCCGGCCGCATCCGGCCTCGGTTGCCAGCTTGGCCAGGGCGTTGGTGTTGGAGCTGTTGGCCGATCCGATCACCACGAAGCCGTCACAGCGCTCGGCGGTGGCCATCAGGGCCGACTGCCGGTTCGTCGTGGCGAAGCAGAGGTCGGAACGGGCGGGGGTGAACAGGTCGGGGTACCGGGCCGCTGCGGCCTCGGCGACATCGCTCCAGTCACGGTGGCTGAGGGTGGTCTGGGCCAACAAGGCGGTCGGCTGGTCGAAGTCCGGGAGCGCCTCGACCTCGGCCACGGTCTCCACCCGGTGGATGGCGTCGGGGGCGACGGCCATGGTACCGACCGCCTCCTCGTGGCCTTCGTGGCCGATGTACACGATCTGGTATCCCTTCCCGGCCCGCACCTTGACCTCGTGATGGACCTTGGTCACCAGCGGGCAGACCGCATCGACCACGTAGCTGCCCCGTTCTCGGGCTGCGGTGACGACATCGGGGGCCGAGCCGTGGGCCGACAACATGATCGGCCGTCCGATCGGCACCTCTTCGATGTCGTCGACGAAGATGACGCCCCGGTCGCGGAACCTGTCCACCACCAGTTTGTTGTGGACGATCTCGTGATAGCAGTAGACCGGCGGCTCGAACGCCCGGACCATCCACGCCAACGCCTTTATGGCCATCTCGACGCCGGCGCAGAAGCCCCGGGGTGCGCACAGCAGCACCTTGTTCACCATCGGCCACCACCTTCGCTCTGGTTCATCGACACAGCAGCCTAGGCACCGGGCCAGGCTCCGCCCCATGCCGGTCTGCAGGCTCACAGCGGCCGCAATTCGAGCCCGGAGGGTCGCCACTCGGGCCCGACCAGGACGATCTGGTTGACCGTGCAGTGGCGCTCCAGGAACCCCGCTTCGCAGTATGCGAGATAGAACCGCCACAGCCGACAGAACCGATCATCGAGGCCGAGCTGTTTGACCTCGTCCAAGCGGCTGTCGAACCGTTGACGCCAGATCCGCAATGTCTCGGCGTAGTGGGCGGAGAAATCCTCCACATCGAGCATCTGCAGGCCGGTGGCCTCGCCCACCGAGCGGGCCACCGCACCGATCGACGGGAGGAAACCGCCGGGGAAGACGAACCGGCGAATGAAGTCCTCGGTGTTCTTGACCCGTTCGTAGCGCTGGTCCGGCACACAGATCGCCTGCAGGCCGACCATGCCGTCGGGGGCAAGGCAGTTCTCGATGGTACGGAAGAACCGGTTGTAGTCCCGCCAGTCCACCGCCTCGATCATCTCGATCGAAACGATCCGATCGAACCGGCCGGTGAGATCGCGCCAGTCCCGTCCCAGCAGCCTGACCCGGCCGCGGGCCTTTGACCCTGCCAACCTCGCCTTGGCCTCTTCCAACTGCTGTTGCGACACCGTCGTGGTGGTGACCGAGGCCCCTCGTTGCTCGGCCGCCCGCAGGGCCATGCCGCCCCACCCGGTTCCGATCTCCAGCACGTGGTGGTCAGCGTCGACCCCGAGCTTGGCGAGGAGCCGGTCGTACTTGGCCAGGCTCGCCGCCTTGAGATCGGCCGCACCGTCGGCGAACACCGCTGCCGAATAGGTCATCGAATCGTCGAGGAACAGACGGAAGAAGTCGTTGCCCAGATCGTAGTGGGCGCCGATGTCCTCCCGGTTCCGTTGCCGTGACGATCGGGGCAGGGCGCGGCGGGCGGCGTCTCCGAACCGACCGGTGAAGCGGTTGACCCGGTTGCGCAGCTCGTCGATGCCACGGAGATTGCGGATCAGGATCTGCACCACGGACGTCGGTTCGTCGGCATGCCACCAGCCTTCGATGTAGCCCCGGCCGAGGCCGATCGAGCCCTCGCGGACGATGGCACTCCAGGCCCGATCATCGTGAACGGTGATGGTTGCGCTCAGTGGGGCGAGCCCCTGTCCCTGCCCGCTGAACCGGTGGCTGGAGCCGTCGGTGTCCACGATGGTCAGGTCGTCCGAGCTCATCCGGTCCAACAGCCGGAACAGTGCGGTGCGGGCTGCAGTGGCCGCCATGCCCCCAGAGAGCAGCCGGCCGGCGTGCAGCTGCGACGGCATGCTCCGCCTGAGCAGTCGATCGGCGTTGATCGCCTGCATGTCGGTGGTGGTCGGTGGCCGTTCCATCGGCGGGGCCATCCCGCTCGGGGCATTCGTCATGGCCTGCTCATCTCTGCGGATCGGTTCGGGTGGGACACGAAGGGAACTCGCTTTCTCCAGAGTTTGGCCGCCTGGACGTGGATACCGAGGCTGACCCGGTGGGTTGGCAACGGATGTCGAAAGAGGGCTGCGGTCATGGTTCGTCTGCTCGGGCTCAGCAGTTGCAGTCCGAGTCTGGTTTCCAGCAACGCGGCCGGATCGTCGCGCCGTCCCCGATGTCCCCGACGTCGGCGCCCGCTTGATGAACGTCGACGGCGACCTCGAAGTTCCGGTCTGTCTCGATGGCCCCCGGCTCGGCGGTGGGTCCCACCGACAGTCGGTAGGTGAAGTCCTGTCCGAGAAACGGTGAGACGTGCAGCCGCTTGTCGAATCGGGCGGTCATCCGCTCGCCGTCGGGACGCAGCACCATCTGGTAGAGCACACGCTCCTTCCACGGGGTGTTGGTCACCTCCAGCACGGCCCCGACCGGTGGTCCGACCGCATCATTGTGACCGGCATCGCCGCCCCGGCGTCCCACAGCAGGTAGACGGTGATGGGATTGAAGAGCCAGCCCCAGGATCGGGGCTGGGTCAACATGCGGATCGGGCCCGTCGGCCGGTGACCAACGCGCTCGGTCAGCATCGAACGAAGGGCGGGACCGATCGGCTCCGAGCCGCCGTCGAAGTAGTCGCGGCGGCGAAACCTGATCGGCCGGGGTCGATCGGTCGACCACAGCGGGTGGCGGCCGAACAACTCCTCCGGCTTGTCCGGGTCGATCCAGACCTGGACGGTGGGGTAGGTGAACTCGTGGATCGTCGGCCGGTTCCGGCGATGCCACACCTGGCCGACGGCCACTGCGGCCGAGCCCGGAGCTACCATCGGACACCGAGCTTCCGGCAGACCCGAATCGCCGAGTTCATGCCGTCCTCGTGGAAGCCGTACCCCCAGTATGCGCCGCAGTAGAACAGCCGATCGGTCCCGTCGATGCACTCGACCTGTTCCTGGGCCTCGATCGCCGTGGTGGTGAACTGGGGATGGGCGTAGCGGTAGCGTCCGAGCACCGCAGAGGGCTCGTGGTCGGGGTCGGGGTTCAGGGTCACCAGGTACCGCTTCGAGCCGGGTAGCCGCTGCAGGGTCGTCATGTCGTAGGTCAGGCTCGCCCTCGCTTGACCGGGGCCGGCGTGGTAGTTCCAGGCCGCCCAGGCTCGCCTGGCCGGCGACAGGATCGTCGTGTCGGTGTGGAGCACCGCCGTGTTGTCCTGGTAGTCGATTGCTGCCAGCAGGCGCTGCTCGTCGGGGGTCGGTCGATCGATCAGCTTCAGGGCCTGATCGCTGTGGCAGGCCAGGATCGCCCCGTCGAACTCCCGGTCCCCCCGGCGAGACGAGATCCGGACCGTCCCCGCCGCAGTACGCGACACCTCGTCGACCGGGCAGCCGGTGAGGATTTCGCCGGAGAACCGCTCGACGATGGCGTCGACGTAGGTCCGGCTTCCGCCGACGACGGTCCGCCACCGGGGCCGGTCGCCGATGCCGAGCAGCCCGTGGTTGCGGAGGAAACTCAGCAGCGACGCGGCGGGGAAACGGCCGAAGTCTCCGGGACTGGTGGACCAGACCGCAGCCCCCATCGGCAGCAGGTGGAGGTCGATGAACGCTTTGGAGTAGTTGCCTCGTTCGAGGAACTGCTCGATGGTCACCGACGGGTCCGGCCGGTCGAGGAACCGGCGGCCATGGCGGTAGAACCGGATGATGTCGTACAACATGGCCCACAGCCGCCGATCAACGGCGTTGGCCGGTCTGGCCAGGAGTGTTGCCAGATTGGTGGCCCGGTAGGTGAAGCCACTTTCGGCATCCGACACCGAGAAGCTCATCTCCGAATCCTGGGTTTCGACCCCCAGCCGATCGAAGAGCCGAAGCAGGTTCGGGTAGTTCCGGTCGTTGTGGACGATGAACCCGGTATCGACGTTGAGCGACCCGGCGGTCGGATCGTTGACGGTCACGGTGTTGGTGTGGCCACCGAGGCGGCCGTCGGCTTCGAACAACGTGACGTCGTGGATCGGGTCGAGCAGGTGGGCGCAGGCCAGCCCCGCGATGCCGGAGCCGACTACGGCAAGCCGCATCGGGCCGCCGCCGTGAAATGTTGCGAGCGCATCGTTCAACAGTGACAGGATTTTCGGCGTCCGACGTAACCGGGCGAACCGACAACGGCCGTGGTCCTGCGGCCGTATCCTGGATCGGTGGCAGTTCCCCAGGTGATCGCAGTGCAACCGGACTCGCCGGCCGACCGGGCCGGCGTTGTCGTTGGCGATGGCTTGCAGACGATCAACGGCGAGCAGCCCCGCGACGTGATCCGCTACCAGCTGCTGGTCGATGAACCGGAGATTGCGCTCGAGATCGATCGGGGCGGCCTGACCCGGACCGTCGAGATCACCAAGAGCGACGGTGAACCGCTCGGCATCGAGGTGCAATCGGCGGTCTTCGATCAGGTCCGGACCTGCGACAACCACTGTGCGTTCTGCTTCATCTACCAGCTGCCGCCTGGCATGCGGCGAAGCCTCTACCTCAAGGACGACGACTATCGGCTGTCGTTCCTCTACGGGAACTTCACCACCCTCACCCGATTCACCGAAGCCGACCTGGAGCGGGTGATCACCGAGCGGTTGTCACCGTTGTACGTCAGCATCCATGCCACCAATCGCCACCGCCGGGCCGAGTTGCTCCGCAACCGGCGGGGCGCCACCAGCCTGCGATGGCTGCGGGCGTTGCTCGACGCCGATATCGAGGTCCATGGACAGGTGGTGGTCTGCCCCGGCGTCAACGACGGCGCCGTGCTGGAGGAGACGATGCTCGGCGTGCTCGACGAGTACCCCGAGCTGGTGTCGTTGGCTGTCGTTCCTCTGGGTGTCAGCGATCATTCGAACGAACCGGACATGCGGTTCCACACCGCCGCCGAAGCAGCGGCGGTCGTCGAGGTCGTGGAGGAGTGGCAGGCCGTCTTCGCCGCCCAGCTCGGCCGGCGGCTGGCCTACGCCGCCGACGAGTACTACCTGCTTGCCGGTAGGCCGTTCCCTCCGGCCGAGACCTATGAGGGCTTCGCCATGCACGAGGACGGCATCGGCATGGCCCGGACCTTCGAGATGGAGTTCAACGGTATGGCCGACGCCGCAGTCACACCCGCGGCCGGCTTCTTCTCCTGGGTCGACGGTGCACCGGCGGCAGGGTATCGGGCGCCCCGCCTGGCCTCGGTCGTGGACGCACCTTCGCAGACGGCGGCCGCCGGGCCCCAGCCGGTGGTGCTGCGGACCCGGGCCCGGACCGCCCCGTCGACGGCTTCTCGTGCGCCTTCGCCGATCGGGATCCTGACCGGAGACTACGGGGCCCGGGTGCTTGCGCCGTTGGTCGAGTCGCTCGACCGGGCCGACGTGCGGTTGATCCCGATCGACAACCGATTCTTCGGTGGCAACATCGGTGTCACCGGGTTGATGGTCGGCCAGGATGTGGCCCGCCGTCTGGCCGACCAACCGGACGGCCATCGGTATCTCCTGCCCGATGTCTGCCTCTCCGGTGGCGTCTTTCTCGACGGGACCGCACCCCAGGATCTGCCACGGCCGGTCGAGGTGGTCAGCACCGACGGCATCTCGCTGCGGGCTGCGCTGGAGGACCGACGGTGAGCCCGATCGGCGAGGTGGTGATCGTCGGTCGACCGAACGTCGGCAAGTCGACTTTGATGAACCGGATTCTCGGCCGTCGCGAGGCGATCGTCGAGGAGAAACCCGGCGTCACCAGGGACCGCAAAGAGGTCGACGCCGAGTGGCAGGGCCACGAGTTCCGCCTGGTCGACACCGGTGGTTGGTTGGCCAAGGGGTCCGATCTCGACGACAAGGTCTCCCGCCAGGCCGAGGCCGCGCTCGACTCCGCCGATCTGATCCTGTTCGTGGTCGATGCATCGATCGGGATCACCGAGGAGGACAGCCAGGCCGCAAAGCGGTTGCGCTCGGCCGACCGCCCGCTGCTGCTCGTGGCCAACAAGGTCGACGACGAGGCCCATGAGGCCAACATCTGGGACCTGGTCAGCCTGGGCCTCGGCACCCCCTATCCGGTCAGTTCGATCCACGGTAGGGGAGTGGCCGATCTCCTCGACGAGGTGGTTCGGTTGTTGCCAGACAACGCGGATGGCGATGAACATCACGGGCCAGATGCCGACGAGGAGGAACGGATCTTCAGTATCGCCCTGGTTGGGCGACCGAACGTCGGCAAGTCGACGCTGTTCAACCGGCTGATCGGCCAGGAGCGCTCGGTGGTTCACGACCTGCCCGGTACAACGAGGGACACGATCGACACGGTGGTGGAGACCGATATCGGCACCGTCCGGTTCCTCGATACGGCGGGGATGCGTCGGCGTAGCCGGATCTCGGAGGATACCGAGTACTACTCGGTGGTGCGGTCGCTCAAGGCGGTCGACGGCGCGGACGTTGCGCTACTTGTTGTCGACGCAACCGAGGGCGTGACCCAACAGGACCAGCGATTGGCCGAGCGGGTCGATGCCGCCGGCTGTCCCACGGTGGTGGTGCTGAACAAGGTCGACCTGCTGACCACCGAACAGCGGGAGGATCTGACCGAGCAGTTGGCCCGGAAGCTGAGCTTTCTGCCCGACGCCGGGGTGCATCGCATCTCGGCACTGAGCGGTCGCGGGGTCCAGGCGCTGCTGCCGTCGCTGCGGGGGGCGTTGGACGCCTACCAGACCAGGGCGCCGACCAGGAAGGTGAACGACGTCATCCGCCGGGCCCAGCAGGCCCAGCCGGCCCCGGGGGGCGCCAGGGTGCTGTACGCCACCCAGGGGGCCACCGACCCGCCGACGTTCACCCTCTTCGCCAACCGGACGATCCCCGATCACTACCTCCGCTACCTGGAGCGGATGCTGCGGGAGAGCTTCGAATTCGGGGCCACGCCGATAAAGATGCGAGTTCGTAAGAGAAGCGAATAAGTCCGGTCTTTCGGCCAATCGAGGGGCCGATTCTGGCGGCTGGAGGGGCCTACCGTTTGGTAGAACCAGGTTCCGCCGGCGGTTGCAGGTCTCGGCCCGGCATCGAACCGTTGGCTACTCCAGCATTGGCCACAGTTGTAGAGGTAGCCTGACCACATGGATCGGCTCCTACCCGCCCTAGCTGCCGTCGTTTGCGGTGCCGCTGCGGTCTACTGGATTCGAGCCACAATCGATCGTCAACGGGTGGCCCACCGGTTGGCAGGCGAACAGATCGACCCCGACATCTGGCGGTTGGCCAACAATGACTATCGGCGGGACTTCCAAGCCGCCATCTTCACCATCATCGCCACGCTGGCGCTGATAGTGGTGGCTGTGGCCGAGATCGGGTTCTGGCCCGCCGCTGCGGTCTCGCTGCTTGCCGTACCGTCGGCCGTGGCTTTGGCCAGGCAAGGCACCCAGACCGAAATCGCCAGGATCGCCGCCGGCCGGGCCGAGGTCGAGAAGCGGGCCCGCGAGGTGTTGACCCAGGAGGAATTGGCCCCACTGCAGTGGGCGGCACGGCTGGCCCCTTCCGACCTTCCCGACCTGCCCGGCTTCGACATCGGTCAGGCATACCAGGCCAGCAGCGGGGCGATGGCCGGCGACTTCTACGATGTGTTCAAGGTCGATGAGCACCGGGTGGCGGCAGTTATCGGTGATGTGACCGGCCACGGCATCGAACCGTCCATCACCGCGCTCCAGGCCAAATACCTGTTGCGGGCATTCCTGTTGCAGTTCCGCGATCCTGGCCAGGCCCTCGAGGAATTGAACGCCCAGATGTCGGTCCTGGAACGGGGCGAGGAGTTCATCTCGCTGTGTGTGATGGTGTTCGACACCGACGCCGAGACGCTGCGCTACGCGTCCGCCGGTCACCCGGCCGCGTTCGTCTGGCATAGCCGCGAGGTTCGGCCCCTCGGAGCCACCGGCCCACTCCTGATGCTCGACCACACCGCCCCGTACCACTCCAGGGAGTTGGCCTGGGATGTGGACGACGTGGCCGTGCTCTACACCGACGGCTTGGCCGAGGCCAGAAACGGTGACGCGCTGTTCGGCGAGGACGGCGTCGCCAGCATGATTCGCCGAGATCCAACGGCGTCGCCCGATGTGCTGACCAAGGTGCTGGTCGAAGCGGCCCGGGACTTCGCGGGCGGCCCGATCACCGACGATCTGGCGGTTCTGGTCCTGCGGCGTACGTAGTGTCGAGGGGATTGTCGGCGCTAGGTTTGGGAGGCGGCGCTGCCCGATTGTCGGGCTCGGCGTCGAGGACCTGCGAGGGAGCAAACGTGCCCTGGTGCGATAGCTGCGACGCCTATCTGGCCCCGAACGCGGTGGCCACCGACGGGAGTTGTCCGACCTGCCACGCCGAGGTCGACACCGGCGACGCCAAGAACCTGCAAACGTCCAAGGTGCCGTGGCACTTCTGGGTGGTCGTCGTTGCGTTGGTGGCATACCTGGGCTGGCGCCTGATCGAAGGCATCGCCTGGCTGATCGGCCAGATCTGAGCGATCCCGGCCGGCGCCGATCCGGTCCGGCCCTCGGGTAGAAATCGAAGAATCGGCCACTGGCGCCCAACGGTTTCCGATACGCTCGAACCGCCACGGGCTGTGGCGCAGCTTGGTTAGCGCGCTTGACTGGGGGTCAAGAGGTCGGGAGTTCGAATCTCCCCAGCCCGACGCTCAAACAGAGGAATTTCCGCTAAAGCCTGCTGTCAGCAAGGCCGATGACGGCCTATCTGCAGGCCTAGCCACCGAACAGGCCGTCCATCACCGAGGCGCCGGTCTCGATCACCGGGCGCAGCTGATGCCGGTACACCGTCTCGGTGACCGACGTGCTGCTGTGCCCGACGAGGCGAGAGATCTCCTCGATCGGCACACGCTGATCGGACAGCAACGAGACAAACGAATGCCGAAGCTCGCGGGGCGTCCACTCCGACGGGCTCAATCCGGGCGTGTCGGCAATCGCCAGCCGGAACGCTCGGCGGACGTTTGATGCGTCCAACTCGGTGCCCACACCGGAGGCGAAGACCAGGTCGTGATCCTGCCACCTGTTGCCGAGCGAGGACCGCAGCTCATCTTGCTGTTCTCGATGGGTTCGCAACACTCGCACGCATCGAGCGGGCAGGGCGAGGCTGCGACGTGACCGTTTGGTCTTGGTGTCGCCCTTCTCTCGAACCGAGCGCCACACGTCCAACCGGGGTGGTAGTGGCGGGTCTAACGAGCGGTCTTCGTCCAGGTGGGTGTGCGACCACGTCAGCGGGCGCATCTCCTCCGTTCGCCCACCGGTCAGGAGCGAGACGACGATGTAGGCATACAACGGCTTGCCTTCGGCTGCTTCGAGCACGGCCTCGGCCTGAGCGACGGTGAGTGACTTGGATGGGCGACCGGCCAATCCCTCTGGCACGGCTACCAGCTCAACGACGTTGCGGCTCACCTGGTCCCGAGCCATCGCCCGCTTGACCGAACGGTTCAGCAGCCCGTGAGCCAGCCTCAGCGATCTGGTGCTCAGTTCTGTGCGGAGGCCTTCGAGCCACTCTTCGATGTGCGATGCCCGCAGGTCCCGGAGTTTGTACGCCCCGAGCAGGGGGACGATGTGCAACCGGGCGACCGACTCGTAGTTTGCCCGAGTGCTCTCGACCGTCGATCCCAGACCGAACCGGAGCAGGTCCTCTACCGCATCGCCGACGGTAGCTCGATGGTCCGCTGTCGGCAGACCTTGCTCGACCTGTCGCACCAACTCCCGAAGCTTCGCCTTCGTCTCGGTCTTGGTCCGGCCCGACACGCTTCGTCGTATCCGCTTACCTCGACCGTCGTAGCCAACCGTAACCGCAGCCATCCATCGCTCACGCTTGGGATTCCAGTACAGCGTCCCATCACCTCGACGGCCACGAGCCTTTCCCATCTCAAGCCGCTTCCCGTTCAAGCTTGGCCACGTACTCGTCGAGCGCCGAGCGAGAGATCAGACGGCAGCGGCCCTGTTTGACCGACCGGAGTTCGCCGCTTCGAAGTAGCTCAAAAACTCGTGACCGACTCAGGCTCAACAGCTCGCAAGCCTCGTTAACCCGGTAGAGCAACCGCATCGGAACCTCGGTTGCGTCAGGCTTGACCTTCGTCATTCCTTTCCTCCTTCGCTTCCGGCGGTCGGACGGGTGTGGCCGTACCAAGCTCGGGCAACCGGGCCCAGCTCGTTGATGTCGATTCGCCGCTGGGAGCCGTCGGCCGAGCCGCTTTGAGCGGTGATCGTTTCTGGTCGGTCGAGATAGCGGATGTGTGGGAGCCCGGTTTCGTGGTGGATGGTGACTTCGACGGGGTCGAGGTGTTGTCGGAGTGTTTGGGCCATGGCGTGCGGCCCGTGATCTTCGAGCGCTGTCAGGGCCACGTCGATCAGCGACCGGCCGGTGCCGGTGGTCATTCTTCGTGCGTCGTTCCAAACGGCGGCGTCGACCGAGGCGATGTCTTCGCCGTGGTCGTCGTCGTCGGCCTGGTCGTCGTCGTTCTGTTCGATACCGAGCAGGTTGTCGATCTCGTCGTTGGTCGGTTCGCCGTACTCGTCGACCAGCGACCCGGCCTTGGTGACCACGTTGCGGCCTTTGGTCGCCCGCAGGTATTCACACCAGCGTGCGGCGTCTCTGGCGTCGCCGGTGGTGGCGGCGTCGAGGCCGATCTGCCACGGCGACCGAGACGACGACACTCGGCCGGTCTTGAGGTCCTGGCGGGTCATCTCCAGCTGGATCTTGCCCAGGTAGCGGGCCAACGCTTGATCGTCGCAGCCGGCGGTCTTGACCGGTACCAGGTCCACACCGTGGATCTGGTGGACTTGGCGGCCGAGGTGTCGGTCGATCTGTCGGGCGAACGCGTCATGGAGCGCCGCTTTGAGGCCGAGGTTGTCGCCGTATTCGACGCCGAGGAAGTCTTCGTGGAAGAGGAGGACGTGGAGGTGGGGGTGCCAGCCGTTGGCGCCGTCGGTGATCTCCAGCGCTGCGATCCATCCGACGATCCCGTACTCGGTGACGGCGTCTTTGAAGACCTTGAGGTTGCGCATGTCGGTGAAGGCATCCCGCAGCCCGGTGAGCAGCACGGCGAGTTCGTCGCTCTGGTAGTGCGCCAAGGTGAACGACCCGAACGACACCGCCTTGCCTCTGGCGAAGTGCTGGTCGACGTACCACTTCACCATGGCCGACTTCTCGGCCCGGCGTCGTGCCGCACAGCCCAGGCAGCCCCACACGCTCTTGCAGGTTGCGACACCGGATGGTCGGGTGTTGCCGTCTCGGTTGCGTCGGAGCATGACGAGGTTGCCGAGGGCGTTGCCGCAGCGGGCGATCGATTTCAGTTCGTCGTCGGTGACGAGCAGTCCTCGGTTGAAGCGTCGGAGCCGGTTGGCCATGTCCCGTCGGTCTCTAAATCGTTTGAGGGCGTCGCAGGCAAGTTTCGGGTTGGTCTTACCAAGAATTGCTGCCATCGCTACTGCCATGCCGTACTGCTTTCGTCGTGCGGGGAGGAAGTTTCCCCATTACCAAGGGTCTGGGTCTCGCCGCCGCCTTCGGCGGCGCCTGCGGCCTGCGGCTCCCGCTGACGCTCCCGCCTCCGGCCTCGGCCCTCCGGGGCTCGCCGTCCCATCACCAGGTCGGGTTCACTGGTCCCGGTTCGACCGTCGATGCCTGCCGGTTGTTCTGGCCGGGCGCTTGTCAGCCACTCCTCAACTGGGTGCCTCGGCCTCGTATCGCTTCCGGTCCCGCCGGTCGGTTGTCCACCCGGTCCGGTGGCTTCACGTCGGGCCTGTTCGTTGCCGTCGCCGTTCTGAGTCGTCGGCCGGTGCGGTTCGGTCGTCGACCTCGATGCGGTGCCGCTCTCGGTGACGGACCCGGCGCCCACCAGGTGTCCTCTGAACAGTGCGGGGAGTGCGAGTGCTGTGATCCAGGCGGTAAGCCACGCGAGGCAGAGGGCGACGGTGCGTGCCTGGTTTGGGTCACCGGCGGTGATCGCGAGTAGTGCGGTGACGGTGGCGGTCAGCACGACAGCGCACATGGCGGTGACCGCAGGGGTGGCTGGGAGTTGTTTCGCGGTGAAGGTGTGAGGGCCGGTGCCCGGAAGCCCTTGGTGTGACTTCCGGTCTGGTCCGGCTGGGGGTGGGGTGTGCGTGGAAGGCACCCCATCGACTTCGTCGATGAACCGAGGGTTGGTATCGGCGATCCGGGTCGGTGGTTTGTGGGCTGTCATTCAGTAGGCCTTTTCGGTGTTGGTGGCGGGTGGTGGGCCGAACACGTCGGTGTAGGTGGGTGTGAGGTGGCGGGTTGCGGCGACCCTGGCTGTGACGTGGTCGTCGGTGACGAGGTGGGCTCTGGCTCGGGTGGGGGTGGTGGCGTTGTCGATGCCCACGATCCAGAGGCCGCCTCGTTCGTTTGGTCCGATGGACTTTGGGTCGATTTGGGTGCCGTAGCCGTGGCCGAGGATCACGTTGATCTGCTCTCCGGAGGCGACGCGCAGCATGATGCGGATGGCCATTTGGGTGCGGATCTGTTGGTCGATCACCTCCGCAGACGGGTACTGGGTGGCCCCGACCAATGTGATCCCGCA
Organism: uncultured Acidimicrobiales bacterium; assembly: GCA_963715325.1. Taxonomy (GTDB): domain Bacteria; phylum Actinomycetota; class Acidimicrobiia; order Acidimicrobiales; family SZUA-35; genus JAHELU01. The sequence continues at coordinate 5,264 of CAVQRR010000001.1, read as the reverse complement.
CGCCCTTGCCATGCGGGCCAGGGACCCGAAGAGGGCGGTGAGGACTTGTTGGCTGGATTTGCCTGCGGCGAGGGCTTTGCGGCCGCCGTCGTCGGCGTCGATCGCATCGGCGAGGAGGTCGGCGTCGATGGCTTGGAGTTCGGCGAGCTCGTCGCCGATGAACAACACCCAGGGCCCGAACTCGGTGCGCCACATCCGATACCCGTGCAGCTCCATGAACCGTGACCGGACCCTGATCAGATCCCGCAACGCCACCAACAACCTGGCCGCTTCGGGCGGGGAGGTCGCCAGGGCGGTGAGGCGGGGCCGCCAGGGTGTGAGTTCGACCAGTTTCAGGTCGATGCCGCAGATTGCGACGTTGGGGTGGCCGGCGGCGGCGCCGATGATGTTGTTGCACACCCCCGACTTGCCAGACCCGGTCTCACCACCGATCAGGATGTGGGGGCAGCCGGGCCAGGGCAACAGGAGCGGTCGGGCGTCGAACCGGCGGCCAATGTCCAGGCAGGAGCCGTTGCGGATGACTGCCACTCAGGCCACCTCCCCATCCTCTTCGTCAACCCGCTCGTGTTCGTGGTCTTCGACGAGCCATAACGTTGGCGGGTTGGTCGGTCCGGTGTCGTGCTCGAGGTGGGGAGCTGGTTCGGTCCATGGCGGCGGTGAGGGTTGGGCGAGCACGTCATGGAATGAGACGATGAGTCGGGCGTGTGAGTCGGTGGTTCGTTCGTAGTCGATGACGACGGAGATGGCGTGGGAGAGGTTGGCGGCTAGGGCGTCGGCGACTTCGTCGAGGGCGGCGAGGGTCCGGCCGGGTGGTGGTCCGACCCACCACGACACCACCGGCCATTCGACCTTTGGCCACCAGCTCATCTTCGGGTGATCGGCGATCGGGCGGAGCACCGCGGAGGCGGTCGGTTCTTTGGAGGTGCCGACCTCGGCCTGGACCCGATGGGTTTTCGCCGCCACCTGCGCCCACACCGATGGGATGAGGCGGCGGACCCGCCAGCCTTCTCGCCACCCGACCAGCCAGCCGCCGTCGGCGTAGGCGAGGCGGTACCACGTCTCGTACAGCAGCACCGACGCCAGCGACAGTCCGGCAGCGACCCGGAACGACAGTCCACCGGTCCACCACGCAACGACCGCAGCAGTGAGGGCGAGGGTTTGGAGTGGGTTCCCGACCAACAGGTGAGCCAGGGATCGCAGGCGGACGGCGGGGGAGCGGGACCAGGGGAACCGCTCAGCCAGAAACCTGGTGATGGGGCGGAGGTCCATCAGGGTCCGCCACCAGATCCGATACAGCGGGTTCATAGCCACCCCTCAGCGCCGCAGCACTCACAGGACCGGGCCGACGGGGCACCGTTCAATCGGAGTTCGTCGACGAACAGGCCGCCGGCACCGAAGGGCTCCAACGCCATCCGAACCCGGTCCACCTCCCACGTCCGGTCGATGTCGACAGCGGCGACCAGGGCGTCCACCAGCTCAGCAAGGTCACGGTCCACGGCTAGGATCAACAGTCGGCTGGTCATCGCCATCTCCTCGGATGCAGTCGCGGTTTGCGATGCACCGTGCGGACCCGCTCAGGGGCCAGGGAGCGGTAACGGCCGTCACGGTCGAACGCTTCGATCCATGACTCGCCGTCGGTGGTGACAATGGCGTGGCGGAACCGGAGACGACCCCGGACACCGGTAGCGGTGAACTCACGACCCCGGACCAGGACGAGCCGTCCGGGGATGCGCCACACCTCGTGCACCGTCCACGTCGTCGGCAACGGTTCACCATTCGGGCGGTGACCCCACCGTCGCCCTCGCTCACGATCCGCTGCCGTTTGCAGGTCAGAGCCGAACGGCAACTCCAACTCGACCGTCTCGGAGTGGTTGCGGTGGGTGTCGGCCAGTGCGGTGTCGAGGCGGTGGCAGAGACGTTTGAACTCGGCCGGGAGCATCACCAGCCGATACACCTCCAAATCAGACGAACACACCTGATCGAGCCCGGAGGCTGACAGTTCCTCGAACGCCTTCGCGGCCGTCGACCGGGGAGCCGGTGGTTTGATCTGATCGGTGGTGACCCGATGCGGTGCAGAGCGGAGTCGAACACTCATCGCCCGACCCCCTCGATATGCGCCGCTTGGGCGCGACAAAACAAGCCGCTTGGCTTCATGGTGGTTACCCCTTCGTGATTGCTACTCGCCTGGCACCCGACGGGTTCGGGTGCCGTTGTCGTGCCCTGCCCGGAATCGAACCGGGAACCACCCACACAGAAAGGGTGGCGCTGCCTGCCAGGGCTACCTCACAGGAATGTGGTTCTAGGCGGCCTTCCTTTCCTCGGCCGGAGGAGCCGACGGCCGACGAGCCGATGGCGCCTCCCCCAGGGCGAAGGTGTCAGCGGTGAACGTCACAACGTTGCGGGCACCGTCCGGGTAGGTCGACGCCTTCAACCCCCCGAACCGGATCCGGAAGATCCCGTCGATCTCGGGCGGGGTCAACGACGCCATCCGCACCTTGAAATTGGTGACCTGACGGCCGACCTGCTCGGTGCAGAAGATGTCCCACAACGGCACATCATCCCGGTCAGTCCGCTGCTTGGCATCCTCCGGGGCCTGACCCGGCACATACACCGTGGCCCGGTCGAAACCGGTGACAGCGATGTTCTTGGCTTGGAATGCTTCGTCATTCAGTGGTAGTTCCATCGTCCTTCTCTTCCTGGTTGTGATTGGTTTACCAAATATAGTTGGTACAGGCGAGCGCAGCAAGTCATCGTGCCGGAAATCTGTGGTACACCTCTCGACGGGAATAGAATCCAGAGATCGCTCTCAACACCAACGACCCACGCTCCAAACAGCGTCAGATCGCGGATGACGTCCGCAGTCTGATCGCCGATGGCGTGCTCGGACCCGGTGACCGCTTGCCATCGACTCGGGAGTTGATGGAGCGCTACGGGGTGTCGAATCAAACCGTGCAGGGCGGACTGCGGTACCTCGCCGAACAGAACCTGACTCAGGGCGTGCCCGGCCGTGGGACCTTTGTCCGATCCGACGTGGATCTGAGTTCGCTCAGCCACGACACCGACACCGGAGCCCCGTCACCCGAGTATGTCGCTCTTCGGGATCAGCTTGAAGATCTGGCCGCCGAGATCCGAGCCATTCGCATTCGCCTCGTTGAAATCGAGTCTCGTCTGCCGAAATCGAGGTCGTCAGCCAAGCCAGCCAGGAAGTCGTAGCGGCCGCTTCATCGAGTTCTGCCCTGATACGACGGATGCGCCGGGCCAAGTCGTCCAGCTCGTGTCTCTCCATGGCATTCAGTCAACTACTAGGCTGACTGGACAAGTACTGGCAGCAGATTGCCAACAAGTCGGCAACAAGAGGCAACCCGCCATGGTGAACCGACCGAACAAGGGCCTCGACGGGCCCTCCATCCGCCGGCTCCGAGAGGAGCGAAACTGGACCCAGAAAGAGCTGGTCCAGGCGTTACGCGACGCCGCCGACGAACTGGGCCAACACGCTCCGGGGGTCACCGTCCAAATGGTCTCCCGATGGGAGAACGGCAAACGCGGCCTTAGCCGTGACAACGCTCGCCTGGTCGAGCACGCCTTCGCCCGTACCCTGGACTACGACCACGAGGCATGGGAGGACCGCTTGAACCGACGGAAGTTTCTCGCAGGCACTACAACCGCTGGTGTAGCCCTCCTCGGCTCAGCATTGGGCATCGAACCATGGCAGCGTCTCAGCTCAACGCTGCAACGCCGGACACACACCGACCGAGCAACGGTCGAAAACATGGAGACCGTCACAGCTACGTTCAGCCAGCTCTTCCTGACCGTGTCACCGGTTGCGCTCGCCGGTCCTGTCCGATCTCACCTCGACACCCTGACCCGGCTCTTGGCCGATGGGTCACTACCAATGACGCTGCGGCGACGACTCGCCTCGATGGCAGGGGAGACCTCGATCCTCCTCGGCTGGATCACCCAAGATCAAGGCGACCAGGGCGTGGCCCAAGAGTTCTACCTCTCAGCCCTCGATGCAGCAGCCGAAGCAGGCGACCCAGCGATGGGCGCCTACGCCATCGCCAGTGCATCAACCCTGCCCGCCTTTCGATCCAGCCCGAGCCAGAGCATCCACCTGCTGACCGACGCCGAGGTCAAAGGCTGCTCGGTCAACGCCGCCACGCCCAGCACCAGGGCATGGGTCCACAGCCTCCTGGCCGAAGCGCACGTTCGAGACGGCAACGCAACCGCCGCCTTGAAAGCACTCGACGACGCGCAAACGATCCTCGACCGGAGAGACCCCGAGGATGAACCTCGGCCACGATCTGTCTTCTTCGACAATGCCAGGTTGGAAGGGGAGCGAGGCGTCACCGCAGTCAGGCTCCGCATGCCAGACCAAGCAGACCGACCGCTCCAAGCAGCACTCGACGGCCTGGACGGCGATCCCAAGACCGAGTCGCGCTTACTGACCCACATGGCCCGGGCCCGACTCGATCAAAACGAGCTCGAAGAAGCGTGCAGGCTAGCAATCAATTCACTCGACATCGCACAACAGAGCGGTAGCAGCATCGGTGTCGCCGATATCCACGACTTCCGACGCGATCTCACGCCCTGGAAAGAGACCGAATCTGTTCGACACCTCGACGAACGGCTCGCCATCCCAATCTGACCTCAGCTACCTGGCCGTCATCGGTAGCCTTTGAAGGTGGCCACCGATCCAGCAGTTCATCGAACGGATACAGGCGACCGCGGTTGCATCAGCCGGACCGATCGTGGTGGCGCTCGACGGTCGCAGTGGTGCCGGCAAATCCACCCTCGCAGCCAAAGTCGCCGCGTCGATCACGGCCACCGTGATCGAGGGAGACGACTTCTACTCCGGCGGCCGAGGCGAGGAGTGGGACGCCATGAATTCCGCTGAGCGAGCCCTCTACTGCATCGACTGGCGGCGACTACGGCCGATCCTCCGTCGCCTCCGGGAAGGCAAGTCGGCCAGCTGGTATCCGTTTGACTGGGCCGCATTCGACGGACGCTTGGAAGTCGAGCCTAGACGGGCCCCACCGTCAGACGTCACTCTGCTAGAGGGTGTCTACAGTGCCCGACCAGAACTGGCCGACCTCGTCGACCTCGCCGTGCAACTCGACACTCCACAAGCGGACCGCCAACGTCAACTCGACCAGAGAGAAAGCCACACGCTTCGGCGGGACTGGTCACACCGCTGGGACGATGCCGAGACCTACTACTTCTCCAACGTCATGCCCCGCCAGAACTTCGACCTCATCGTGAGTGAT